>NZ_OZ034766.1:0-1423723 GCF_964028285.1 Wolbachia endosymbiont (group B) of Villa cingulata
TGAAAAGAAGTAAAGCAAAAATAGCAAGAATCATCAGCCAGAACGAGTCAGATGAAAAAGTTCCTATTTGGTTAATGCGTCAGGCTGGTAGGTCTCTTCCTGAGTATCGGAAGGCAGTGGAAAACATGAATAATTTCATGGGGATATGTTATAGCACAGATTTGGTAACAGAGTTAACGTTACAACCAATAAGAAG
The DNA here is from genome assembly GCF_964028285.1 of Wolbachia endosymbiont (group B) of Villa cingulata. Taxonomy (NCBI): domain Bacteria; kingdom Pseudomonadati; phylum Pseudomonadota; class Alphaproteobacteria; order Rickettsiales; family Anaplasmataceae; genus Wolbachia; species Wolbachia endosymbiont (group B) of Villa cingulata. The sequence goes on from NZ_OZ034766.1 coordinate 197, forward strand.
GTTCGACATGGATGCAGCGATAATTTTTTCTGATATCTTGATAATAGCTGACATTTTAGGCTGTAATGTAAATTTTATTCGAGGTGTGGGTCCAATAATAAGACCTATAGAAAGTGCTAAAGAATTGAAGAGTCCACAAGGAATTGAATCTAACACATTACCAATCCTAAATGCTATAAAAGAAGTAAGAAGCCAGTTGCCAGAAGAAAAATCGCTTATAGGCTTTGCTGGAGGGCCGTGGACGGTAGGTTCGTACATCATAGAGGGCGGTGGTAGTAAAACTTTTTCCAAGGTGCTAAATTTCTGTCCATTGGCACTAGAGGAAATAATAAAAAAAATAACGAAAGCGACAATTATTTATCTGATCAAACAGATAGAGTTTGGAGCAGATGTTATTCAGTTATTTGACAGCAATGCTGGCGTATTGAAGGAAAAACTGTTTGAAAGATACATCATCAAGCCAACAAAGGAAATTGTTTCGGCAATAAAGAGTAGATTTCCCAATTTTCCAATAATAGGTTTTCCGCGCTCTGCTGAAAATCTTTATACAGATTACTGCGAACAAACAGGCGTATCTGCAGTAAGTATAGATTATAATGTTCCAATAGAATGGGCGAAAGAAAATCTAAAAATTCCTCTGCAAGGGAACCTTAATCCTAGTCTTTTGGCCTACAATAAGTCAGAAGCAATTGAAGAAGCAAAGCGTATAATAGATTGTTTTAGAGGGTTACCTTTTATATTTAATCTTGGACATGGAGTGCTTCCTGATACTCCGGTTGAAAATATTGCTGCATTAGTGGACCTAGTAAGAAACTACTAAAACTCTTGTATGAAAAGCCTTTATGAGGGTGGAATGAAAACCTTACTTGACAAACCTCATTCTCTTCCTTACTATAACGATAAGAGTATTCATCCTTGTTTTTGGGCTCAACGACAAAATTCAGTAAAAAAACTTAAATATTTATTGGCAAATTACAAAAAATTATAGCGGCCGCATGTCTTTTTTATTTTTTCTACATCCAGCTAAATCGCGCTTGTTAGCGCATTATCAATTTACATTATTAAAACTCGCTATACAGGGATTTATTTGCCTTTTTCAATTTATTAAGCTTTTTGTGTGCCGTAGAGACACAAGGAATGTTCAGGAAAGAGCAAACTAAGTGCGAAAGCTGTACAATAGATGAGGGTGGACCCCTCGGAGCCGGTTTACAAGAGCAGGCTTCAAACAACCATAAGCTGCTTTGGTAAAGAGCCAAGGTAGTGAGCGTTATGGAAAAGGCGTAATTATGCGTCATGTGTGAAATAGAGAGGTTTACGTACAGTTCTGCGAGAGACTGGTGGGGAAGCTCCGCCGGTCTACTCTCCAATATATATTTAAGAATACAAAAATACCAACCTTTATGTAAAATAATAAAACTTCTAGCTTTTTTGTTGTGTAGAGTTTATCATTTTTATTTAACTTTAGTGAGATTATGCCAGACCTTGCAAAGAGGATGTCTCTGATAAAACCGTCGCCTACAATTGCTGTGACCGATAAGGCAAACAGATTAAAAAGCGAAGGAAAGAAAATTTGCGTTTTAGCTGCGGGAGAGCCGGATTTTGACACTCCAGATCATATAAAAAAGGCAGCTATTCAATCGATAAATGAAGGCAAAACTAAATATACTGCTGTTGATGGAACTCATGAGCTTAAAGAGGCGATAATCAATAAGTTAAAAAGGGATAACAATCTAGAATATACACTGAACCAAATTTGTGTCGGCGCAGGCGCTAAGCAGGTATTATTCAACTTATTTATGGCAACAATTGACCCTGGAGATGAGGCTATAATACCAGCTCCTTATTGGGTTTCGTATGTTGATATGGTAAATCTTTTTGGCGGACTGCCAGTTATTGTAGAGTGCAAACAAAACTTTAAGCTTACACCGGAGTTACTGGAAAGCAATATAACTGAGAAAACTAAATGGTTAATTCTTAATTCACCGAACAATCCAGCAGGAATTGTCTATACATATGATGAATTGAAAAGCATAGCGAGAGTATTGCTTAAACATCCACATGTGAATGTTGTGACAGATGATATTTATGAGCACATAATATACGACGAAAAGTTTTTTACCATTGCTAAGATTGAGCCAAAACTTTATGACAGAGTTTTTGTGGTCAATGGAGTATCAAAAGCCTATGCAATGACTGGCTGGAGAATAGGTTATATTGCAGGTAGGAGTGATATAGTAAAAGCTATTTCTACACTGCAGTCTCAAAGTACTTCTAACCCAAATTCAATAGCACAAGCAGCAGCAGTTGAAGCGTTAAACGGTGATCATAGTTTTTTGAAAGAAAGAACAAAAATCTTTAGGGACCGTAGAGATTTTGTAGTAAAAAAGCTAAATTCTGCTTCAGGCTTGTCAGCATCTATTCCACAAGGTGCATTCTATTTGTTTGTCTCATGTGAAAGTTTATTGGGTAAGAGTACGAAAAGTGGTAAAGTAATAAATAGTGATCTTGATTTTGCCGAATATTTATTAGAAGATCATTTAGTTGCTGTTGTTCCAGGAATTGCATTTGGTCTGAAAAATTTTATCAGAATTTCTTATGCAACCTCTCAGGAACAATTAGAAATTGGATGTGATAGTATTACTAAAGCATGCGAAATGCTAAGTTAACTTTTTAATATTCCTATATATAATATTTCAGTAAGATAGAGTTGATTTATGGCTTGGGTGTATTTGCTATTAGCTGGTTTGGTTGAAATAATATGGACCACAGCACTGAAATATAGCAATGGCTTTACTCGTGTTATACCTGTAGTAATTATTTTAGTTAGCGGTTCTGTGAGTCTTTACTGGCTATCGTTAGCAATGAAGTCTATTCCTCTTGGAACATCTTATGCAGTTTGGACTGGTATAGGCTCTATAGGTGCAGCGATAATAGGAATAATGTTTTTTAATGACCCAGTAAATTTTGGGCGTTTATTTTCCCTTGCTTTGGTAGTGCTGGGTATCATAGGATTAAAAGTATTTTCCAATTAGGAAAAGTTAAGTACGTCTATTTTACCATCTCAGGACTTTCTACTAAAGTTGCTTTGGATTTTTCAGTTCTCGAAGAGGGCATTCCTATTGATTTAGAAAGTACCTTTCTAATGTTCAATATTTCATTTTTCTCATTTTGTTGAGTTAAGTTAATGTCGTTTATTTTATTCACTAAATCTTTTCCTTCCTTTAAAATTTTTAAATCGCTTTCGTTGATATGATGTTCATTTTTAAATTCTGCAACGATTTCTTTCTTCTTTGGATGAGTATTCAGAAATTCTAATATCTGGTGTTTAGCAACAGCTTGAATAAATTTCTTATCGTGAAATATTGAATTGTTATGTAGTTCTTCTAGGCTTTTATCATATTGTTTTGCTTCGTTTACAGTAAGTTTTATTATTTCTTCTGCGCTACTTAAAAGTTCCCTGTATAACTTGTCGTATCTATTGCCTGTGTGTGCGGCAAATGTTTGTTCAATGTATTTTGTTATGTAGTTTTGTAGCGTATTGTCTATTGTACCTATGTTCATTCACTCACCTTGCTTTTATGTTATATTTTACACGCGAAAAGGTTAATATTAAGTTAACTTAGACGTCTCTAAAGCCAAGTTTTACTAAAAATTATATTATTTAAAATATAATTGTTATCACGAAATAAAAGCGTAAGTAAAATGAATTTTGTAACAAAACTAAAACTTATAGTAAAAAAAATAAAGCTTAAGATGAACAAGGGTAAAATTATAAAAATCCTTATCATCTGTGGTATAATTTTTTTCATATACCTTATCCATGAACCAGTTATAGATATGCTAAAAGGTCTCTTTTAAGAAAGATACTCGGATTAGAGTAGCTATTTACAAAAGTGTTGCTCCTTGCTGATAAAATACCTATAATCCTCTTTTTTAGGTAATATTAGCATTGCAGAGAAACTTTTTCATATGGTTGCTAGCATCACTATTCTATGCATACCAGTATATATTGCGCGTAATTCCAAATATAATCGCGCCTGAATTAATAACAAAATTTAACATAAGTATTACAGATGTTGGTCAATTTGGTGGGCTGTATTATATAGGTTATACGCTTGCTCATATACCTGTTGGTCTTGCCCTTGATAGATTTGGGCCAAAGTTTGTTTTGCCTGCATGTATTGTCTTAACGTTTGCTGGGACATTACCACTAATATGCTTTGATGAGTGGTATTACTCAATACTTGGTAGAATGATTGTTGGAGTTGGCTCATCTGCTTCGGCAATTGGGCTCTTTAAAGTTGCAAGTATGTATTTCTTACAAGAAAAATCAGCAAGGATGGCTAGTTTATCTATAATAATAGGGTTACTGGGAGCTATTTATGGTGGATTACCTCTAGACTTTTTGCTCAATAAATTTGGTTGGAATTATGTTATATATACTTTCTCAGCGTTTGGTTGTTTGCTTGCTCTGTTGTTGCTTTTAATAACGCCAAAAAGTAACATAGAGGAGAGTAGAAATGACAACATACTTCAAGATTTAAAGACTGTACTTTTCAATAAACATATCATTCTAATCAGCTTTTTTGGTGGCTTAATGGTTGGACCATTAGAAGGTTTTGCTGATGGTTGGGCAAAAGCGTTCTTATGTGAAGCATATCAAATGACCGGTGATCTGGCATCTTCGCTTTCTTCCCTTATGTTTATAGGTATGGGAGCTGGATCATTCTTTTTAGCTTATTTACTGGAAAAATACCCAGACAAACATTACGAGGCAATTATTGCCTGTTCTTTTGCAATGATTGCTAGCTTTATCTTGCTTTTTATACAAGCTGGAGGTTTATATATTGCACTACCTGCACTTCTTGTTATCGGCTTTGCGTCTGGTTATCAGGTAATTACTATTTACAAAGCAATAAGTTATGTGAACAATAACTTGGTAGGCTTGGCCACAGCCATATCAAACATGATAGTTATGGTTTTTGGCTATTTTTTTCATACAGGAATTGCAAAAATAATAGATTTATGTTGGAATGGAATGGTAGTACAAGGAAATCCTGTGTATGGTACTGAGTTACTAGTAAAAGCAATATCAATTATTCCTATATGTTTGCTTTTAGCTGTTTTTGGATTTATGTGGTTAAAGAAAAGTTCTTATGACAAGTGTTTCAGAAAGAATTTGTGACTCTAAAAGTAGTCTGAAGTCTTTTGATGATGAAGTTTATCAATCTATAGAGAAAGAACTGCGGCGACAAAAATCACAGTTGCAACTGATTGCATCAGAAAATTTTGCGAGTAAAGCAGTGATGGAAGCACAAGGTTCTTTTCTGACTAATAAATATGCAGAAGGTTATCCTGGTAAGAGATATTATTGTGGTTGTGAGTATGTGGATGAAATTGAAAGTCTAGCTATGGAGAGGCTCTGTAAGCTGTTTGGTGTTAAATTTGCAAATGTTCAACCTCATTCTGGTTCTCAGGCAAATCAAGCAGTGTTTGCTTCGCTGCTTACTCCGGGCGATACTATACTTGGATTGTCACTGAATTGTGGTGGACATTTAACTCATGGTGCAGCACCAAACCTTTCTGGTAAGTGGTTTAAGTCGATTCAGTATACAGTTAATAGAGATACTTATCTACTCGATATGGACGAGGTAGAAAAGCTAGCGCTGGAGCATAAACCGAAGCTAATCATTGCTGGTGCTTCTGCTTATCCAAGAGAAATAGATTTCGAGCGCTTTCGCAAAATTGCGAATAAAGTTGGTGCATATCTGCTTGCAGATATTGCTCACTATTCAGGACTTATTGCTGCAGGTTGTTACCCATCACCTGCTGAATATGCGCATGTTATGACTTCTACAACTCACAAAACTCTACGTGGTCCTCGTGGCGGAGTGGTAATGACAAATGATGAAGCATTACATAAAAAAATTAGGTCTGCGGTTTTTCCAGGGTTGCAAGGTGGGCCGCTTATGCATGTGATAGCTGCAAAAGCTGTTGCATTTAAGGAGGCATTAACGCCAGAGTTTAAAACTTATAGTAAAAAAGTTGTAGAAAATGCAAAAGTGTTAGCTCAAGCGCTGCAAGAACATGGAATAAACATTATAACTGGTGGCACTGACTCTCATATTGTACTAGTTGATTTAAGATCACAGAAGTTGACGGGAAAAGACGTTGTAAATAGCCTTGAGAGAGCTGGCATTACCTGCAATAAAAACTCTGTGCCATTTGACACGGAAAAGCCAACCATTACTTCAGGGCTACGTTTTGGTACCGCTGCTGAGACAACGCGTGGACTTGAGAGAGAAGATTTTAAAGAGATAGCTGATCTAATAAATGAAATAATTCAGGGATTGATCAATGGAAATAGTCCTGATATTGAAAGAGCAGTAAAAAATAAAGTTGAAAAGATTTGTAGTAATTTTCCTATTTATTAATTTATTTAGCATTCAAATTTCCTTTCTTTACTTTGGATTAAACTATTGTATAGTGATTTTATAGCTCTTTAATTTTATGATAAATGTACTTAGCATAGAGAGTTGTGATTTTCACAATAAAAATGTTCTGCTCAGGGTTGACTTCAATGTTCCTATAAAAAATGAAAGAATTTGTGATGCCACTCGTATTTTAAGAGCGCTACCTACCATTCAGTATTTGGCAAATGCGGGTGCAAAAGTTATTATTATCTCACATTTTGGGCGTCCAAAAGCCAAAGACAGTAACTTATCGCTAAAAAACGTAGCTGAAGCTTTATCGCAGCTGCTAAGCAAAGAAGTGAAATTTATTGATGATTGTATTGGTGAGAGAGTACAAAGAGTAATAAATGCGATGAGTGGAGGAGATGTAATATTGCTAGAGAATCTGAGGTTTTATAAAGAAGAAGAGCAGAATGACTCAAATTTTGCTAAACAATTAGCATCTCTAGCAGATATATATGTAAATGATGCATTTTCTTGCTCTCATAGAGCTCACACTTCTATTTCACGTATTACGGAATTTTTACCTTCTTATTCAGGATTTTGCTTGCAAGATGAGCTAAAATATCTTGAGCAAGCCATATCGTTTGATGCTAAACCTATTACTGCGATAGTTGGTGGAGCTAAAATATCCACTAAAATAAAAATGCTTATAAAACTAGCAGAAAAGGTTGATTACCTTATTCTGGGCGGCGCAATTGCTAATAATTTTTTGTTATTTAATAAAGTTAATATAGGCAAGTCTTTTTTTCAAAATGGCGTTGATGATCTTCTGCACGATATTGTTAAGACGGCAAATAAAAACAATTGCAAAATAGTTGCGCCAGAAGATGTTTTGGTTGCAGTAAATTCTGATTATAGCACTGGCGTTTTAAGAAAAACTGAATCCATTTTGGACGGTGATATAATTTTAGATATCGGACCTCAAACTTTAAGCACAATAAGCGGTATAATAGCAAGCAGTAAAACTCTTCTGTGGAACGGACCTATTGGTGTTTTTGAACGTTCAGCTTTTGCAAATGGTACAGTAGAGGTGATGAGAGTAGTAAGTAATTTGACACACGAAGGAAAATTAACCAGTGTAATAGGAGGAGGAGATAGCCTATCTGCAGTAAATGCTGCAGGTCTTACTGATAAAGATTTTACATATATTTCAACTGGTGGGGGAGCGTTTTTAAGTTGGCTAAGTGGTGATGAGATGCCAGGACTGCGGTCGACATTAGATTAAAACTTTTTTAAGTTGTTACTTATACCCTAGCTTTTTTATGAATGTGATTATGTCGAAAATAGCTAAGTTAATCTTGTGCTTGATAATACCAGCAATCGGATTTGTTTTTTACATTAAGGAGCATTATCTCAACGATACAAATTCACAAATTAGCTTTGAGCCGTTTTTCAAAACAGATTCTTCAGGTCCAGACTACGCTCCACCACTTCCAGAGTTGACTGATTTTGATAGAGGAGTGTTAAGGGTTTGTGGAGATTGGGGAACACAGCCTGATGAAGAAGATTTCAGAATTTTGCTTGATTGTCCGCAGCATCAAGAAGTGGTGAAAAAGATATACGATAAGCTTGATCATCAGGTGATTACACCTAGTGCAGACTTGGAGTTATTTAAAGATGAATTGACTAAGATTTGGTTTACAAATAGTGGAGTTGAAAAAGGAACCGTAGGATTTGGGCATATTTTCTGTGGTGAACCAGATAGATTGGGGCTTGGTGGTATGCATTTTGTAGGTAGATATGTTGAGGCTCAAGAAAATAAGTGGGCGGGTGCGATTTGGGATAATGAATCTCTGTGCAATAAATTAGATATTAAGCCACCTGTTTACACATTTGGAATGAAATATCTAGGTAAGGATGGAGAAGTGAAAGTTAAGTGCCCAAATGGGTACGCGTATAACCTTCATGCTGATGATAGTGCGCCGTAGAAACACGGAAAGTGTTGAAGCTGTGCAGTAGATGAGGGAGGGCCCCTCGGAGCCGGTTTGCAAGAGCAGGCTTCAAACAGCCATAAGCTGCTTTGGTAAAGAGCTAAGGTAGTGAGCGTTATGGAAAAGGCACAATTATGTGTCATGTATGAAATAGAGAGACGAACGCAAGTGAACCACTGATGAAGTGTCGAAAGCGTAGAGACGACGTCAAAACCAGGGGGTAGTCGTTAACCTGGGATGAATCTACTGGGAGCTTGTGACCTTACCCAGAAAAAGTAGACAGAAAGTTAAGACGTTTTTGCTATGAGAATGATGAATCAAAAAGCTCAGGAATGCAATAGTTAATAGTAGAATGTCTACGCTGTTTATTATAAAAAATTTCTATATATTCAAATATTGCGGTTTTAGCTTGTTGTGCAGAGTGTTGTGAAGTATCAATGAGTAACTCTCTCTTAAGTGAACTAAAAAAGCTCTCTGAAACAGCATTATCATAACAACAACCTTTGTGACTCATACTAGAAGTAATATTTTTTGTACTTAGTAAAAATTGATAATTTTTAGAGGTGTATTGCGATCCTTGATCGCTATGAAATAGTAGATTTTTAGCAGATTTGCGCCTACCAATAGCCATGAATAACGCATCTATAACTAATTGCCTATTTACTGCATTACTCATTGACCAGCCAATCACCATGCGTGAATATAAATCTATTATTGCTGCCAAATATAACCATCCTTCATTAGTTTTTATGTACGTAATATCAGTTACCCATATCTTGTTAGGTTGATCAGCGATGAAATTCTGATTTAATATGTTAGGAGTTATAACTCTATTGTCTATTTGTGGTTTTTTACTTTTAAACTTTCGTCTAAGCTTAGCTTGAATGCCATTTTTCTGCATAACATTTTGCACTGTTTTGATGTTATAATTTTTACCTAAAGCCTTTAATTCAGCGTGAATTTTAGGAGCTCCGTATCTGCATTGTGATGCTCGATATACCTTCTGAATATCTTGTATGAGCTCTTCTCTTATTGATTTTTTGTTGTTTTTTTCCTTAGTAATCCATTTATAATAACCACAAGCAGATACGTTCAAAAATCTGCATGATTCCCGTATTTTATAGCATTTTTTATGTTCTTTTATAAAAGAATATTTTACTCTTTTTGGTTTGCAAAATATCCCAGGGCTTTTTTTAAAATGTCTCTTTCCCTCGTTACTCTTGCCAGCTCTTTCTTTAAATCAAACTTTTCTTTGTCACAATGAGCTACTTTCCCTTTTCCTGGAAACGCATCTACTCCAGACATTCTATCATTGTATGTTTTTACCCATCTGCTTAATGAATCACCGCTAATACCCAAATCTCTTGCTATTTTTGCTGATGATTGACCTGTTTCTTTTACTAGTCTTATAGCTTCAATTTTGAATTCTGCTGTATATTCTTTTCTTTTTGTCATACCACACCTCTTTGAAAAAACGTTTTATTTTACTTCAAAAACGTCTTAACTTTCTGTCTACTTTTTCTGGGTAAGGTCAGGGGCTAAGTTATTTAGTTTTAATTATTTATCAACCGAAAGGGAGGAGTTAATGAATGAAACAAAGTCTTTTGATATACCGAAGCAACTTATTTGGAGAGCTTATAAACAAGTATCGAAAAATAAAGGTGCAGCAGGTGTAGATGAGGTCTCGATAACAAAGTTTGAAGAAAATCTAAAGGATAATCTATACAAATTATGGAATCGGATGTCATCCGGAAGTTATTTTCCAGAGCCGGTAAAAGCTGTTGCGATACCAAAAGATACAGGAGGGCAAAGAATTTTATGTGTGCCTTCAGTATTCGACAGGATAGCGCAAACAGCAGCTACAATGTATCTTGAGCCGTTAGTAGAACCGAAATTTCACGAAGATTCATATGGTTATAGACCAAATAAGTCTGCGCTGGATGCGGTATACACAGCACGGAAGAGATGTTGGAAAAATGATTGGACGGTAGATCTTGATATATCTGGGTTTTTCGACAATCTGGACCACGATTTAGCACTGCAGGCTATCAAGAAACACACAGACTGCAAATGGGTCATACTGTATGTTGAGAGGTGGATGAAAGCCCCCATTCAGCAAGCAGATGGCAGTAGGGTAACAAGGGATAAAGGAGTTCCGCAAGGAGGTTCAATAAGCCCAATCATTTCAAGCATATTTATGCACCATGCGTTTGATATGTGGATGAAACAAAATTATCCAACAGTACCATTTGAAAGATATGTAGATGATGCGATAGTGCACTGCAGAACTAAAAGACAGGCAGGATTTATGAAAGTAATGATTGAAGAAAGATTGGCTAAGTGTAAATTGAAGTTACATCCTGAAAAGACACAGATTGTGTACAGTAAGGATGATGATAGAAAAGAACAATTTCCTAAACAAAGCTTTGATTTTCTAGGTTATACTTTTAGACCTAGAGTAGCAAAGAATAAGATGAGGAATTATTTCATCTCATTTCTACCTGCAATTAGTAACAAAGCCAAGAAGAAGATCAAGAAAACCATAAAGTCATGGAGAATACATCGGATTACATGGACCACACTAGAGGAAATATCGAAGAAAATAGATCCAATAGTCAGAGGCTGGTTTCAGTACTATGGCAGGTTTTATAAATCAGAGATGTATCCATCTCTCAGGAATATAGAGAGATACCTCATAAGATGGGTCAGGACAAAATATAAGAAACTTCGTGATCACGGAAGACTAGCAAAGCAATTTTTAGGAAAAGTGAGAAAGAGGTCTCCAAGTATTTTCTATCATTGGACACTTGGGTTAGGATCAAAAGGCTAAATAATGGGAGCTGTATAAGCCGAGAGGTTTCCGTGCAGTTCTGCGAGAGACTGGTGGGGAAGTTCCGCCGGTCTACTCTCCTTATGAAGACCTAGCAGTTTATGACGGTGTCATTCCAGCGCGTGGCGCTGGAATCTGTTCTTATTACCTGAGTCTTCTGGGTCCCAGTACTCAGATGACAAGAAAAGGGAGTATTGGTTTCAGCATTAGCCATGCATCTGGATCCCAGTATCAAGTATAGCACTTCTCGCAATAGTCCGAATAGGATAAGATATGTGCTTATGGCTATGGTAGAGCAGTAGCATATTATGATCTGTTCGGATTATTGTAAAAAGAGCTATACTGGGATGACAAGAGAAAGAGGACACTGGGATGACACTATAGGACTGGAATGACATTATGAAGACCTCTAGCAGTTTATGACGGTGTCATTCCAGTCTGGAATCCATCTTTTTTGTAATTTTATTGAAAATATCGTATAGCTATTTGTTCACAATTAATTCTTCTGGATCCCAGTGCTCGGATGATAAGAAAAGAAACACTGGTTTCAATATTTGCATGCATCTGAATAGATACAGATGGCTAAAATATTGAAGAAAGCATACGCGTCAAGTTAAGAGCAAGTTTTACCCTAGCCTTCTTTGACTTGTCAAGAAAGGTCTTTTTTCCCCAGATCCTATTATCACATGCTGAAATGACATCGAAGGATGCTCTTGCTTCTTCATGTAATTATGCAAAAAGTCCTTTGAATTTTTGCAGCTTGAAAAATCTTTATAAAATTTACTTTCTTTAAATGCTTTAATCTTCTCTTCATTATTTAATGAGCCATATTTAGAAAAATATTCATCTGTAATGTGAATATATAAACTAATCAACTCAGGAAAAGTGTAATCAGTTTTGTTGGAAGACTTTAAACACGTAATTGGCAATTTATGTATATCTTTATCAGCTTTTTTAGAATCAATACATTTATCATTTTTTCTTAATATTATATGCTGCTTAAAAAAGCCTTCATATTCCTCAAAATCTTCAAATATTTCTTTTTTTGATAATCTTTCCTTCTACCGCTTTGATCTATTTTTTCTATTTCTGTTGCAAGTTGCGCTGGCTGTTTTATCGTTTTATCTCCCTCTCGATTAAAGTACATTGTATAAGGAGTAATTGAATTTACGATTTTATATGTCTTCCAGTGGCAGCCAAGAATCTTTAGTACCAATTTGATTATCGGAGCAAGAAAAATTTTTAATTTTGCTATGAATCCAAAATAATAAAGAGAAGCTTGTTTAAGTGAACTTGCAGCATTGCTAACGATGCATCTTAAATGTATATCCTTATACTTAAAATTTTTATGAACCTCTGCAGCCACATGTCCACCTAGGCAGTCTCCAAACAATATGATATCATCTGGCTTTATACCTTTTTCCAATAAGTTAGTTACAACTGCTACACCAGATTTAACTCTATTGCTACGTATCAATGAGTTATTTTTACTTAAACCAAGTCCAGGATAATTAAAGAGATGTACAGTAATTCCTTGCTCTGTAGCCCAATTCCAATTTTGGAAATAATCTTTACCAGGGCTTAACGCTCTATTTCCACCAATAAAGTATATCAGATGTTTTTCACCTCGATTATTGTTTTGATTTTTACCAAGAAGCGTCATTGTCTCTATTGTCATCCCGTTTTGAGTTTTTATAAATTCTCTTTCAGTTTGCTCTCTTATTTCTTTCATATTTTAACTCTCACTATGCTGATTTAATTATACAACAAAATCTTAAAAAAATCAACAAACCTTAATTTATGAACAATATAAACCTTCTCAAATTCATTGAATTATGCTTTCAAACGGTAGTGCCGGGGTGTGAGTATAATGATTATCAATATATAAAAGTCATAGCAGACAGGCTTGAAGCAGCAAGCACTGGTGAAGCAAGAAGAATAATATTCAATATGCCGCCGCGTTCAATGAAGTCCATTTGTGTAAGTGTTGCATGGCCCGCATGGATACTTGGAAATCAGCCAACTGCAAGAATAATAGTTGCAAGTTATTCTCGGTTGCTTAGCGAAAAGCACTCACTCGATACCAGGTGCATAATGCAATCTGATTGGTATAGAAAGCTATTTCCGAAAGTAGAATTATGCAAAGATCAAAACACTAAATATAAATTTCAAACAGTGCAAAGAGGATGTAGGATTGCAACATCAGTTGGGGGAACATTAACCGGTGAAGGTGGAGATTTCATTATCGTGGATGATCCACTAAGTCCCGCACAAGCTTTGAGCGAAACATTTAGAAAGCGTGCTTCAAACTAGTTTGATCAGGCTTTAGTAACCAGGCTCAACGACAGAAAAAAAGGAGTTATCGTTCTTGTGATGCACAGACTCCATTTAGAAGATTTAACTGGTCACCTCCTCTGTAAACCAAGAAACATATGGCATCATGTCTGTTTACCAATAATAGCTGAAGATAAGGAGATTATTTATTCAGTTAATAATCATATTCCAGAGCATGAACAGGAAATATACTCAAGAAAAGAAGGTCAATTGTTGTATTCCCTAACTGAAGGAAAAGAAGAAATTGAGATGATAAAAGCTGAACTTGGGAGTTATGTTTTTGCTGCTCAATACCAACAAAACCCTCTACCACTTTCAAGTGCTATAATTAAACGAGAGTGGTTGAAGCGCTATAAAAATTTTCCTGATAGCCTCTTGCATGTAACACAAAGTTGGGATACTGCAATTTCAACAAACAATACAAGTGACTTTAGTGTCTGCACTACCTGGACAAAAGTAGATAATACATTCTATTTACTCGATGTATATCGCGCAAAACTTGAATATCCAAAACTTAAAGAGAAAGTTCTATCGCTGGCTGCAAGGTGGAAGCCACACGCAATTTTAATCGAAGCAAAAGCAAGCGGTCAGCAATTGGTTCAGGAGCTCGGGAAAAACAGTGATTTACCTATTATTCAAATAGTACCACATGATGACAAATTAACTCGATTTCACCGAATTGTCCCAATTATAGAATCTGAGCGGGTTTTTCTCCCTAACCAAGCAGTATGGCTTAGCGACTTTGAGTATGAGATTTTAATGTTTCCAGAAACCCGTCACGACGATCAAGTAGACAGTACCGTGCAATATCTTCAGTGGGTGAGAAATAATATTGCTAGAGTGGTAGCTATACGTTCATTGTAGCTTGAAAAGGTTCCTCGGAATTGTGTATAATCTTTTTAACTGAGCTTATTTAACTTATCCATTTTCTGAATGATATTTTAGGGTTTATTGAAATAAATACTACACAAAAATTCTATCTCTGGGTGCTTAGATGAATATCTTTATATTAGACGAAAATCCTGTAACTGCAGCACAAATGTTATGCGATAAGCACATAGTAAAAATGCCGCTAGAAACTGCTCAATTGCTTAGCAGTGTTTTTTCAATAGCATTAAAAGAGCCAAATCCTTTAGTCAGCATTACAAACCAGAATATAGAAGTTCCATATAAACTTACTCACAAAAACCATCCTTGTTCTTTATGGGCTAGACAATCAAAAGGAAACTTTGATTGGTTAATAAAACATGGAAAAGAATTGTGTATAGAATATAGCTTGCGATACAAAAGAACGCATAAATCCGCAGAAGTTATAGATTGGTGCGATAATAACAAGGATTTGCTAATATTTCGATCAGCTGATATACAAGCTTTTACACAAGCGTTACCTGATCGATATAAATGTAGTAACCCAATAGAAGCATATAGAGAATATTACCTAAAAGAAAAGATGAGATTTGCTAAGTGGGAAAAAGGTAGAGAAGCACCAGATTGGTTGCTAGACAAAATGCTATAGGTTATAAAATTATCCAAACCGATCATAAAAAAGGTAGAATTGAAGTTGCAAAAGCAATGCTGGCTGATAATGTTGATGTTTATCAAGTTTATTGATCTTTCTATTTGTGAGATTAAAGAATTCAGTAAACTGTTATTCCCAGTATATGGTAGGCTACTTGCACTATAGAGTGTCATGTACACATCTGTACTAACAAGCAGAGGTAAATCTAAGTCAGTTTAGATATAACATTTACTTTAAAAAACTTTATTTTACGCTGATATTCTAGCGCTCTTCTGTGGTATTTTGTTGGGGTATAACTTGCAAAACTATCTTCCTTATAGGTTAAAAAATTACACTGCTTTATATGTAACTCTATCCACTCTGCATAATCCTGATGATCAGTTGCAATAAATATTTCCCCTGTGACAAGTATTTTTTTTGCTAATAAATTTAAAAATTCCGTATTAATTAACCGTCTTTTGTTGTGACTTCTTTTTGGCCATGGATCTGGAAAGAGAATAAAGAATTTTTCAACACTGTGGTCAGGAAAATTAACAATTAATTCTCTTGCATCTTCTGTCCATATTAAAATATTTTTTATGCTGTGTGCTTCTATGCTTTTTAGCAAGGAAGAGACCCCCTTTAAATAAGGCTCACATCCTATAAATAATAGATCAGATTCATTGAATGCCTGATGGAGCATATTTTCACCATTACCGAAACCTATTTCTACCCGTATTCTTTTTTGTAAGTCTACGATCTTTTTTATAGATTCCTTGCTGTTTTTAATAGAATACTTCTCCAAAACATTCAACTTCAACCTAGATCTTCTGGAAAATGACCTAATCCAATTATTATTCCTAGATAACATATCTTACATAACTTAATCTTTTATAGCTTAAACAATTCTCGAAATGAATTAATGAGAATTTACTTGTTACTAATTATTAATATTATATAATATATAAGTTCTAATGAAGTTAAAATTAAAAGGTATGGAAAGTACAGTTGCTATCAAGAAGCTATCATCAAATAGGTTCATAGAAGAGATATTTCAAGATCAATTTGATAATCAAGACAATGACTTTTGTGAAGATTCTTTTGCTAACAAAATCAAAGAAGGAGATGTGGTAGAAGGTATAATCACAAGAAGAAATTCTAATGACATTGTGGTTGATGTTGGTTTAAAGTCAGATGGAAGAATTCTGATTAAGGAGCTCAGTTGTAATGATGATATCACTGTTGGCTCGAAAATTAGAGTTTATGTTGAAAGAATTGAAGATTACCATGGTAATGTTGTTCTTAGTCGTGAGAAAGCAATCAGAGACGAAAAATGGAATAAATTGGAAGAAAGCGCAGTTACAAAAGATGAAGTAACAGGAATCATTAAA
Source organism: Wolbachia endosymbiont (group B) of Villa cingulata (assembly GCF_964028285.1). NCBI lineage: Bacteria > Pseudomonadati > Pseudomonadota > Alphaproteobacteria > Rickettsiales > Anaplasmataceae > Wolbachia > Wolbachia endosymbiont (group B) of Villa cingulata. The sequence continues at coordinate 16,657 of NZ_OZ034766.1, forward strand.
CGCTCAATTAAATGCGGTTTTATTGTTGATCTTGGTGATGGAATAAGTGCGTTTTTACCGCTGAGTCATGTGGATTTGAAGCAAATAAAAGATGCTAATCACCTTATTGAAACTGAACAAAAATTCATCGTTCTTAAAATGGATAAGAAGCAGGGGAATATTGTAGTATCAAGGAAGCTGGTATTAGAGAAATTGCATGCTGGTGAAAAAATTAAGTTTTTAGAATCTTTAAATGAAGGTGATGTAGTAGAAGGCAAAATAAAAAGCATCACTCACTACGGTGCATTTGTTGGCATTCATGAATCAGATACAGTGGGAGTTATAGATGGACTGCTACATATTACAGATATCTCTTGGAGTAATGTAAGTCATCCATCTGCAATTTTTTCTTGTGGTCAGCATATAAAAACTAAAATTATAAAAATAGATAGAGAAAATGGAAAAATCTCCCTTGGTGTAAAACAATTAGGAGATAATCCTTGGCAAGATCTAGAGTCAAAATGTCCAATTAACAGCGTACACAAAGGATGTGTAACGGGTATAAAAGATTGTGGATTCATTGTTGAGATTAAACCTGGGATTGCGGGTTTGGTACACTCATCAGAAATAACTTGGAGCAAGAGTAATTTACCAATCAGTAGTTTTGTAACAATAGGACAAGAAGTGGATGTAAAAATTCTCGGTATTGACATTATTAAAAATAAGATGAGTTTAAGCACAAAAAGGTGCGTAGAGAATCCTTGGCAAGTATTTATTGATAAATATCCTCTTGGTTCTATTGTTTCTGGTAAAGTTAAAAGCAACAATGGTTCGCAAATATCTGTGACTTTTGATAATTCTGAGATATCTGAGGACGTAGAAGGAACAATTTATATGCAAAATCTAAGTTGGTCGAAAAACAATTCAGATGAGATAAAAAAGTATAATGTAGGTGATGAAATAGAAGCAAAAGTGATAAGGGCTAACGTAGATCGGACAAGAATTTATCTTGGAGTAAAGCAAATAGAGTATGATCCTCTTGAAGAACTGATAGAGAAAGTTAAAGTAGGGGATAAAATTCAGGTTACTGTAAGTAAGAGAGAGGAAAATGGTCTAATCGTTGAGGTTGAGAACAATGTAACCCTTTTAGTAGATCAAGAGCATTTACCAGAAAATAAAAAGTTTTCTATATCAGAAAAAATACAAGTTGAAGTAGTAGGTGTTGAAAAATATAATATAATATTATCTGCCAAATAACTTCTTGTGCTTCATACAAATGGCAACGAAATCTGATATAATAGCAAAAGTAGCAAAAAAACACCTTTTGTTAGATAAGGTCATTATAGCAGACATAGTTGATAGTTTCTTTCGAGTGTTTTCAAACACGTTAAAATATCATAATAGAGTTGAAATCAGGGGGTTTGGTTCTTTTTCAATTAGAAGCTATAACTTGAAAGAAGCAAGTAATTTGACGTCACAGAAGGTTGCAAAACATCAATACTTTAAAACTTATTTTCGTAGCAGTAAAAAGTTATCCCTCTTGATAAATGAATGAAAATCTATATTGTAAATTTGAAAGTTGTACAATATAGCATCATATGCAAGTAGTAGAAATAGTTATACGTAATAACACATATAAAATATCTTGCGAAAGTAAAAAGAAGGACCATTTATTACAACTTGCTAATAGCTTCAACAAGCTAGTTAGCTCCATATCTCAAAGAACTGGAGGTAAGGGCTCAGATGCATTAAATTTCTTACTTGCAGCATTGACTCTCGAAGACAAAATTTTAGAATTAACAAAGCGATTAGACGAAATAAATCAAGAATGCAAAAAGTATAGGGAGGAAAAAAGAGTAGAATATGCTGAAGTATTAGATAGGGTAAACAAGATTATTGGGTGCATAAGTGATTAAAGCAAGCAATCAAATCGACTACCTCACTACTCAAATCAGGGGGGAGAAGTTTCTTACGAGTTATGTAACAATATAATTCGCAATCATCAAGATCAACTATTTTTTCGTATTCAATTAGTTCACTGAAGGAAAATTTATCAAGATATTTCAATGCAAAATGCCCTAAAAGTATATCAGTTTCTTTACAACCCCTATGCCAACTCCTATACATCAGTTTTCTTCTTAATAAGGAGATATCTATCATTGTCATTAAACTTTTTTTTTAATTTAAAGACTAAACTAAATACTTGTCAAGCAAGGCGCATTTTAATATACTCAACGTTTGATTAAGACTTAAAACATAGGTGGAATTAATTTCTCATCAACTTAGCGCTGGAATATATTATTTTTTATCGTTTTCTTTAATAATTTCTATCATAGTATTCGTGCATGAATGTGGGCATTATATTGTCGCTAAAGCATGCAAGGTTAAAGTTGAATCTTTTTCTATAGGCTTTGGTCCTGAAATTTTTGGTTTTAACGACAAGTCTGGAACTAGATGGAAATTAAGTGCCTTTCCATTGGGTGGCTACGTTAAAATGTTAGGGGATACTAATGCAGCAAGCGTTCCTGTTGATCAACAAAAATTAACTGAAGAAGAAAAATTATACTCATTCCATATAAAACCTCGATATCAAAAAGCAGCAATAGTTTTTGCAGGGCCTTTTGCAAACATGATATTTACCGTTATAGCTTTCACAATATTTTTCAGCGTGGCAGGTTATTATCGTACTCCACCAGTAATTGGTAATGTAATTGAAGAAAGTGCAGCAAAGCAAGCTGGCCTATTACCAGGTGACACTATTACACAGATCAATGAGTACAAAATAAAATACTTTGAAGATATTTCACGCGTGATAATGTCCAACCCTGAAACAAGAATAGAAATTAAGTATAGCAGAAATAACGAAGAGTACAGAACTATTCTAACTCCGTTTACAGTTGAGGATAGAGATGTCTTTGGTAACATAATAGAAAGAAAAACTATAGGAATTACCCCAATTAATATGATAGGATTAAAACAGTCATCTTTTCTTGGAGCTGCTAGCCTATCAGTGAATGAAACCTACCACACTATGTGTTTAACAATCAAAGCACTCTTTCAAATTGTTGTTGGTAAAAGGAGTATAAATGAAATAGGTGGGCCAATAAAAATTGCAAAATATTCAGGGCAATCAGCTAAAAAGGGACTTATGATGGTTCTATATTTTATGGCAATTATTTCAGCTAATTTAGCTGCAATTAACTTGCTGCCAATACCACTACTAGATGGTGGGCATTTATTTCATTATATTATAGAAGCAGTTATACGTAGAGATTTGAGTTTGAAATATCAAAAATATGCAGTCACTTTTGGTGCTACCATACTGTTTTTGTTGATGGCAGTTGCAATCACAAATGATATTAGGCATCTTTTTTAAGATACATATGAAAAAGTTATTTCACATACTAATAATAATACTTATTTCTTTTCCCACTCTACTTGTTGCTCTAGAAAATAAAGAAAAAGTACAGATAAAAAATATTAAGTATATTGGCAATGAGCGAGTAAGTGATCAAACAATAAGGTTTTATACAAAATTAGAACCAGGTAGTCATATAAATGATGATGATGTAGATTCAGTTATAAAAGATTTATACAAAACAAAGTTATTTGCTAGTATTAACGCCTATATCGATGATGAAAAAAACTTAGTAGTAAAAATTCATGAGAATCCATTGATTAACAAAGTAATATTGAAAGGCAATAAGTTATTTAACAGTAAAGAGTTGCTAAATAACGTTATCCAGTCAAAATCACTAACTATTTTCACTGAAACAAAATTACAAAACGATTTAATAAATCTAGCTACTCTTTATAGGAACAGTGGTAAAATTGGTGTTAAAATTGCATATGAGCTAGATAAGCTTGGTAGCAATAGGATAAACCTAATTTTTAAGATAAAAGAAGGAAGAACGTCTAAAATTAAGGGTTTACGATTCATAGGTAATAAAAACTTTTCAGCAAATGAGCTAGAGCAAGTTATCAAAAGGCATAGCAATGATATATTTAGTAAGTTATTTAGAGCCATTTTTAAAAGCGGAACTCATTATTCACCTCAATATCTACTGATTAATACAGAACTGCTTGATCGCTTCTATTCATCTAAGGGATATATTCAAAATAATATCCAACCAATTGTTGAGGTTGATAATAACAACCAAATAGAGTTAACTTTTTTGATTGATGAAAAGCAGCAATACTTATTTGGAAATAACGAAGTTGATATTGAAACTGAGATTCAGGATTTAAGTTTAAGGGAAGAAATATTAGAATTTATCAAAGAGGAAAATAATCAAATATTTAATAGAGTTAAAATTAACAATACAGCAGAAAAAATAAGTAAACATTTAAACGAAAAAGGATATATATTTGCAAAAGTTAATCCAGAATATAAACAACGTAACAATATTATAGATGTAACTTATAAATTGCTACCGGGTAAAAAGATTTATATAAACCAAATTACTATTGATGGTAATGACCGCACTTTAGATAAAGTAATTAGAAGAAAACTCAGCATGGCAGAAGGTGACGCATATAACACATCTGAGATTCAAAAATCACGTAGAAAATTGATATACAGTGACTTTTTTGAAACAGTAAAAATAAATAGTTATACAGTGGATGAAAATGCAGTAAATCTTGATTTAAATGTCAAAGAAAAAAGAACTGCCTCGTTATCTTTAACAGGTGGTATGTCTCTTCCTGGTGGAGTATTTGTTAAAACCGATTTCACAGATCGTAATTTATTTGGTAGTGGTAAAGAGGTATCTTTTGCTCTTGAAAAAAGTCAATATGTTCTTTCTACTAGTATAGACGCTGTTGAAAATAATTTTAACGACTCTGATACTTCACTAGGCATGAGTATTTTTTATGAAAAACAAGACAAACCAAACACTACTTTCGATACTTGCAACTGGGGAGGAGTAGCAAAAATATCATATAAAATCTCAGAAAATCTAACCAATTCCTTTCAATATTCTTATAAGTATAATCACATACACATGGACAATAAGGGTGGAAAAGATGAGGATATATCTAATATAATAAGAGATCAAAAAGGTGAGTATCAGATCTCATCAGTGGGATACACGTTAGCGTACAATAAATTGGATAACCTATATACTCCAAAGGAGGGGTACTTGTTGCGCTTAAATCAGGATATTTCAGGATTGGGAGGAAATGTAAATTTCCTAAAATCTGAATTCTTATCTTTTTATACACACCCTATATTAAGCAAAATTGATGATGATATAACACTGCGCTTTAAAGTAGCAGCAGGTCATATTTTCTCTTATACCGATAAAGAGCTAAACATTGGCCAGCACTTTTTTAAAGGTGGTAATGAAATTAGAGGATTTGACCTCTCTGGTATTGGGCCAAGAGCAAAAGATAAAAATGATAGCTCATTGGGAGGCAAAACTTATTTTAATTTAACACAGCAAGTAGATTTTCCATTACCTAAATTATACGACTACACTGGTATCAAAGGCTCACTATTTGTTGACTATGCAACACTTTTTGGTTTAGATGAAAAAAAGGGATATAGTGGAGAATATTACGATAGTAAGCTTATAAGAGTATCACCAGGTTTTGGCTTTTCAATGCCTTCTCCTTTTGGTAGGCTGAGATTAGATTTTGGGTTTCCTTTAGTAAAGGAAGCTTATGACATAATACCATCGACAAACGTTAAAATTTCTATTGAAGCGGGGATTTAAATGAAATATATACAGTTATTTACATCAGTTATTGCCTTAATTATTTCCTTATTTGTGGGGTATAAGTTTGTAGGGTATCAACCTCAGAGCGCGATTAATACAAAGGCTGCCATTATTGATAGTGACAAAGTTATCAATGAATCTCTGGCTCTGCAAAATATACAACAACAAATAAAGGAGCAGAATTCTAGATTACAGCAAGAATTTGAAAATGAGTTAGAAAAATTTAAGCCATCGAAAGAAGAATTTGACCTTTTGTCAGAAGAAGCAAAAAAAGAAAAGACGGAACAATTTAGTAAGCATACTGTAAGCGTTAGGGATAATTACGCCAAGAAAATGTCACATTTAGAAGAAAATTATAGAGAAGCAGTAGAAAGTGTCTTTAACAAGATAAAAGAAGTTGCTAAAAGAACGGCAGAAAAAAACAATATAGATTTAGTACTATTTATTTCAAAAAAGAATCAAGTTTTATACTCCATGGATGAAGTCGATTTATCGGATGTGGTATTAAAAAATGTAAACAAGGAAATACCTGAATTTGCTTTGCAAAGCATTGAGTAGGCTTATGCAATGTAATATCAATGATATTATAAAAATACTACCACATTCTTATCCTTTTCTCTTAGTAGATAGGGTTATAGAATGCGAACCTGGTAAAAGTATAAAAGCAATCAAAAATGTGACTTTCAACGAGCAATTTTTTATTGGTCATTTTCCTGGCCATCCGATAATGCCAGGAGTTTTGATAATTGAGTCTTTAGCTCAGGCATCTGCTATATGTGTTCTCGGTAAAAAAACAGTAGAAAATAAAGTTGTATACTTTATGTCCATTGAAAACGCAAAATTCAGAAAGCCAGTCACTCCAGGAGATACCTTAATTCTTCAATCTAACTTTGAAGGTTTGCGTTTAGGTGTATACAAATTTAAGTGTGTTGCATCTGTTGGAAAAGAAGAGGTTGCAGGAGCAACAATCTTAGCAAAACTGCAAGATAAATAAAATCTTCATCTATAAGAAACAGTATGTACACTGTATAGTATAAAGATGCAACTGAATTTCAAAATCTCATTTTCAAACTTATACACTCGTAGTGAATTAATAAAGTTAGATAAGGCGTTTTTGGATTACACAAAATCGTGCGATGAAAGCTTGTTTTATTCATTAGTTGAAGCAAGAGAAAAAGCAGCTTCTTCTTCGATGTCATCCCAGTGTTCATCCCAGTGCTTGACACTGGGATCCAGAAAACAAGAAGGATGGATTCCAGCTTGGATGAAAGATGGTTGTAATAGCCAGTTAATAATGGATCTCTCACATTTACTTGATGAATTTATTGCAAAATTTTTCAATATTGAAAAAGAAGTAGAAGAGTTAAAGGAAAAACACAATGACTTTGCTGTAATATACAGATGCAAAAGATTATTTGTTCAGCGTTATGCATTGAAGAAATACACTGATGTAGCAAATATTGATTATATCACTAACAAATTAAATAGTTTCATTACTTTACCGACAACAGAAAAAAACTTTTCTGAGCAGGTAATGAGTTGGCTTAAAAATAAAGAGGATCACAAAGAAGAAATAGAACTTGCGGCACAATATGCAGTGTGGAGAGTGAAAAATAAACAGAGTATATTATTCAGTATTCATAAAAAAATCGACCACGAAAACCTCATACCATTTTCTAAAAAAGAAGTAGACAAAGTTGAAGTGCTGTATTCAAATGAAGTAAAAAGACGATACGGGTTTGACTTAACAAACGAGAAGGCTAGTTTAAATAAAGCACTAGATAATGCTCACTACTGCATATTTTGTCATATGCAAAATAAGGACAGTTGTTCAAAGGGGCTAATTAATAACAACAATACCTTTAAACAGTTCCCACTCAAGGTTGAGCTGCACGGTTGCCCACTAGAGCAGAAAATATCAGAAATGAATTTAGCAAAAAGCGAAGGGTACAGCATAGCAAGTCTTGCAATTGTGATGATAGATAACCCATTATGTGCGGCTACTGGACACAGAATATGCAATGACTGCATGAATTCGTGCATATATCAAAAACAAGAACCCGTAAATGTGCCAGCAATTGAAACAAGGATTCTAGATGATGTGCTTAGTTTACCGTATGGATTTGAAATATATTCTCTGCTTAGCCGTTGGAATCCTTTAAATTTTCAGCGTCCATTGCCAAAAGGAAACACTGGAAAAAACGTCCTAGTTGTAGGCCTTGGTCCTGCGGGTTTTAATTTAGCTCATCATTTATTAAACGATGGGCATAACGTTATCGCCATTGATGGACTAAAGATTGAACCTTTGATCGATAATTTACAGCTAATTAAAGATTTTGAACACGAAAAATTGAGTGAACGCACGGCAGATGGGTTTGGTGGAGTGTCAGAATACGGCATTACTTCTAGGTGGGATAAAAATTACTTAAAGATTATTAGATTACTGCTGGAAAGACGTGAGAATTTTGCACTTTATGGAGGCATTCGTTTTGGCAGCACGATAACTGTTGATGACGCATTTAACTTGGGTTTTGATCACATTGCCTTGGCACTTGGCTCTGGTAAGCCACGAATGATCAAAATAAAAAACATACTAGCCCGTGGAGTGCGCATGGCATCTGACTTTCTTATGTCGTTACAACTGACTGGCGCTCTTAAATTTGATTCTATAGCAAATCTGCAAGTTCGTATGCCGATAGTTGTCATAGGTGCAGGACTCACTGCAATTGATACTGCTACTGAAGTTTTAGCTTACTATCCGATTCAAGTAGAAAAATTTCTTCTTCGTTATGAAATATTGGTTGATAAGTATGGAAAGAAATATGTCGAAAAAGATTGGAAAGAAGAGGAATATGAACTTGCAAATGAGCTGATATCGCATGCACAATTGATCCGAAAAGAGCAAGAATCAGCAAAAAAAGAGAATAGAGAAGCAAAAATATTGGAACTAATGCAAAGTCTAGGGGGAGTGAAAATTGTATATAGAAAAGAGCTAAAAGATTCACCAAGTTATCGATTAAATAGCGAAGAGGTGCAAAATGCACTATCAGAAGGGATTTACTTTATTGAAAACTTAGAGCCGATTGAAGTTGTAACAGATAAATATAACCACGCTGAATCAATAAAACTAATAGACACAAAATCTGATGAAATCAAGCATATAAAAGCACGTTCTATTTTTATAGCAGCAGGTACTGAGCCAAATACAGTTATTGCAACAGAAGATAAAAAGCATTTTAAATTAAGTAACGGATATTTTACTCATTTGAATTCATCGGGAAAAGAAATAGATCCTATCTTTTCTCCTAAGATGCGAGATAAAGATAGAATATTAGTATATAAGGAAGGCAATAAAACAATTAGCTTTTTTGGTGATCTTCATCCCTCGTATAGCGGCAGTGTAGTCAAAGCTATGGCAAGCGCTAAGAATGGTTACCCTATCATTTCTCAGCTTTTGAATAGAGTTAATAGCTTCATTTATGTCACTCCGGCTAGAATCTCGGAGTCATATGCACAATTGTATGAATGTTGTAATATAAGAGTAACTTTCACCAAAAAAGATGTCATTCCAGTGCCCAGACACTGGAATCCAGAAAACTTAATTTTGAATGAGTACACCAGATGGTTGTATAGTCAGAACTGGATTCCAGTGTCAGCTATTTGCACGACACCATCTGCTATGCGAATTACCTACAAATTGCAGCATTTGCACGCTAAAGCGTCACGCGCTGGAATAATATCAGAACACCTAGCTAACAAAGAATTTTTCAATAAAATCAAAGAGCAATTCACTGCAAAGGTTATAAAAGTTCAATATTTAACAAACAAAGTTGTGGAAATAGTGATCAAAGCACCACTTGCGGCAAAGAATTTTAAACCTGGACAATTCTTTAGGTTGCAAAATTTTGAAACCAATAGCAGAAAAGCCAATAATACAAACCTTGCTATGGAAGGTATAGCAGTAACCGGCACTGAAGTAGACAAAAAAAAAGGATTTATTTCCACTATTGTGCTTGAAACTGGCGGTTCCACTAATTTATGTAAATGTTTTAAAAAAGGTGAACAAATAATTCTTATGGGTCCAACTGGCAGTCCTACTGAGATTGGTTAAACCTATTTTGTACTAATTATACCATAATGTATATTATTTATTAATAAATCTATACTACAATAATGATTTTTATTAAGGTAGTATTATGACACATCAGTTAATATTCACACTTCCAAAAGAAAGCTACTCTATAGCTATAGGACCATGTTCTGCAAAAAGTAGAAAGTGTAAGGAGTTTATAGCAAAAAACGAAGACGTAGGTATGAAATTTCTTATTTCTACTAAAGATGATACTGGCAAAACAGGAAAAATGTCCCTTTGTAAAGATAATAACGTTCAAGATGAGTGTACAACATCCTACACAGTTCAATTTCCAGTAATTTATAATGATCTTTTTAATGATAGCTTGAGCTACGTAAGTGTTCTTTTGGATCATGATAAAGGACATTTAACTAGGATGCGCAATGAATTCGATAAATATAATATTGATTACACAGTTATGGACAATGATACAACACAGAATGTGTTGTCAGAGGTTTTTATATAATCTAATTTTCATTATACAGCTACTCAGAGCTCTCTTGGTTCCATTATCTCTACTCGAATGCCGTCATTACAGTGCTTGATACAGGGATCTATAGATAAACAATTTAATATTCCACTACGTGTTAGCGGAACCTATCTATATCATTATCCAAAAAACATAAAAAACTAAATTAACGAAGAATTCTTTAATAGAATCAGATATTGCGAAGAGCATAAAAGTCGAATGAGTGCATTAAAAACTGGCAGCTCCATTATATTTATGCAAATACTGAAGAGAAAGCGAGTAAATAACTCTCAACTGACAGACTTAATGAAGTTCTAGATATTAAAGTGATGCCAAACTTTATTTCAAAAAGTAAATAATTTACTAACGCTCGTGCACAAATTAAAAATAAATTATGCACGAGTGTAGCACTGTGAATTAGGAGTGCTATATTAAAGCTTACCTCACTATTAAAGCTATCGGTCAGATTAGATTAAAAACCTAATCTGACCGGTTTCTCTATAACCTTCTAAACCCTGATATAATTATATGGTAATTAGCTTAACTAGTGGTTAATATGCAAATTGATTTTATTTGTATGTTGAGGTAGCATAAACCATACTGTTTTACATCATTGTGCAACTTTATAAATTTTTATTGCTATTTCTATTGACTACATTAATAGTGATAGTCCTAATATTACCTGAAAATTTAGGTACTACACTGAATTGCTCTCATCCAGTTCTAAATTTTGATTTATCTTTTCGTATCGTACTAATATCTTTTTTATCAGTTGCATTTTTAGCTGTTCTACCAGCACAAAATTTGACTTTTTCAGAGATGCTATCTTTTGCTGCTTACACTATTAGTTCACTTTATGCAGTTTTATCTGAACATATGATATTGGTTATAATATTCTGTGAATTAATGACTGTCAGTGCATTTTTTACTATCGCAGCTGGCTGTAGAGATAGTGGACCTGCAATAAGGTACGCTTGTGTACACTTTTTCGTTGGAGTTATATTAATAGCAGGATTGGCACTTCAAAGCACTAACCTGATAATTTTGGGTTTATTGATAAACTGCGCTTGTTTTCCTTTTTCGTTTTGGATTGTTGATGCATATCCTGCTGCATCGCTACATGGCACCACATATCTCTCTTTATTTACCACTAAAGTCTCTTTTTTAGTGATGCTTTTACACACTTATAACCTATGGCAAGATTGTACTGAAATATTAGCGCTTGTAGGCGCCATCACTGCAATTTACAGCATTATATTTGCTTCTCTTGAGCAAAATATTCGCAGATTTTTATGCTATAACGTTGTAGGACAAATGGGCTTGCTGATTATTGCAGGAAGTTTGCTCAGTCCTTCGGAAAAAGCAATACCAATTTTGATACTGCATATAATCTTCTCTCTTGTTTATCAATCATTATTGTTTGTGGTCAGTAATTCGATTATCTTACAAACAAAAACAATTAGTTTTAATGGAGTGGGTAAACTGATGTCAGTGGAAGGCATGTGTGCTATAATCGCAATACTTACAATGGCTGCATTTCCTGGAACCGCTGGATTTATCAGTAAATCATATATCACAGCTGAAATTGAAATGAACACTGTTGCCTTAAAAGGGTATAAAAATTTATATAAGGTTCTAAATTTGCTGCTTTATTTAAGCGTGGGGCTAAAGTTTCTTTATTACTTATTTATTGCAAAAAGTAAGTCAAAACCTTTAGCAGAGAGGGGGGGCAAAACGACTATGATCATTTTAGCATTTATATGCGTAATCACTGGCAATCCTTACTTGCCTATTTACAATAAATCTTCGATTTTCGATTTTGTGTACAACACAAAAAATATTTTGTCGCAATTTAATTTGTTATTATGTACCACTTTATTGTTTATTCCTTTACGCAAGTTATTTTACCCGAGAATAAATTTTAAAATGGATGTTGATTGGACTTTTAGAGCTTTCATACCCTATATTGTCTTGCTGTTCAATCAGTTAGTCTCTAAAACTAGAGAAATGTTTGCCAGCATAGTGCAAAACTTGACTAATTCACTTGCTGGTTTATACTTTAATAATATTACTAAACTTAAAGAAGTGCTGGATTATAACTCAGTGAGTTTTGTTTCAGCTTCTTCTCTCTTTTTAATGAGTATTCTACTAACGCTATTATGTTTAAATCGTTAACTGAAAGTTTAAATTCTGTATTTAGTAAACTGAGAGGAAAGTCAATCATTTCTGAAGGTGATTTTAATCTTGCCATGCGTGAAATACGTATAGCTTTAATTGAAGCTGACGTTTCACTTGAAGTTGCGAAAAAATTCATCAATGACATTAAAGATAAAGTGATTGGGGAAAAAGTCATAAAAAGTGTTTCTCCAGCACAAATGATAATTAAAATTGTGCAGGATAATTTAGTTGCAGTTCTCGGATCAGAGAAAAGTGACTTAAATCTAGCAGTTAAACCCCCTGCTGTGATTATGATGGTGGGCTTACAAGGTGCAGGTAAAACAACTACCTCAGGAAAGCTTGCTTTAAAGCTAAAAAAGCAAAAGAAAAAAGTGATGCTTGCCTCTTTAGACATTTATAGGCCGGCTGCCCAGAAACAACTTGAGGTGGTGGGTAAACAAATAGACGTACAAACTTTATCTATAGTAATAAATGAGGGGCCTATTGCAATTACAAAAAGGGCACTGGCAGCAGCAAAGAACGATAATTGTGATGTATTAATACTAGACACCGCAGGCAGGCTTCATATTGACAATAATATGATGAATGAGTTGAAAGTCGTAAAGGAAATAGCTTCACCTGCAGAAGTTATTTTAGTAGCCGACGCAATGATAGGCCAGGATGCGGTCAACATTGCCAAATCATTCAATGAGGCAATAGGTGTAACCGGCATTATTCTTACCCGTGTTGATGGTGATGCACGTGGTGGTGCTGCTCTTTCTATGAAAATGATCGCCGATTGTCCAATTAAATTTATTGCTTGTGGTGAAAAATTAAGTGACCTCGATGATTTTTACCCCGATAGAATTGCAAAAAGGATACTTAGCATGGGTGATGTTGTATCATTGGTTGAAAAAGCTGCTGAGATTGTTGGTCAGGAAGAAATTGATAAGTTACAAAAGAAAGTAAAAAAGGGTAAATTCGACCTAAACGACCTAGTGGGAATGTTAAAAACTCTAAGTAAAATGGATGGCATTAGCAACATAATGAAATTCATCCCTAGTTCATTCACAAAAAAGCTAAGTAGCAGTGTGCCAGATGACAATAAAGTGAAAAAATATATAGCCATCATAAACTCAATGACCGAAAAAGAAAGGCAAAATCCAGATATTTTAAATGGCAAAAGAAGACTTAGAATTTCTAAGGGGTCCGGAACAAGTGTAACTGACGTTAATCTTCTAATTAAGCAGTATAATCAAATGAGCTCTATGGTGAATAAGTTCAGTAAAGTTGACCATAGTAAACTCAAAGAATCTGATTTGATGGATATGCTAAGCAGAAAGTAAGTCAGCAGGTAGTGGAATGAAATAAAATCATCAGTTGTAATTGCTGTTGAATAGTAAAGTATATTATTTTAGCGTGAAGTAATAAATTCAATAAATTTCTTCAGTTGGAATTGGCATGATAATAAAAATTGATACAAGTTACTTTATCTATATTTAATGCGCTATTTTATAGCTAACACACTATACCACCGTAGCACTACACTAGTAACAGACCGAAGGTTGTCGATATCTCAAGTTAGTGACCTTACCCAGAAAAAGTAGACAGAAAGTTAAGACGTTTTTGCTATGAGAATGATGAATCAAAAAGCTCAGGAATGCAATAGTTAATAGTAGAATGTCTACGCTGTTTATTATAAAAAATTTCTATATATTCAAATATTGCGGTTTTAGCTTGTTGTGCAGAGTGTTGTGAAGTATCAATGAGTAACTCTCTCTTAAGTGAACTAAAAAAGCTCTCTGAAACAGCATTATCATAACAACAACCTTTGTGACTCATACTAGAAGTAATATTTTTTGTACTTAGTAAAAATTGATAATTTTTAGAGGTGTATTGCGATCCTTGATCGCTATGAAATAGTAGATTTTTAGCAGATTTGCGCCTACCAATAGCCATGAATAACGCATCTATAACTAATTGCCTATTTACTGCATTACTCATTGACCAGCCAATCACCATGCGTGAATATAAATCTATTATTGCTGCCAAATATAACCATCCTTCATTAGTTTTTATGTACGTAATATCAGTTACCCATATCTTGTTAGGTTGATCAGCGATAAAATTCTGATTTAATATGTTAGGAGTTATAACTCTATTGTCTATTTGTGGTTTTTTACTTTTAAACTTTCGTCTAAGCTTAGCTTGAATGCCATTTTTCTGCATAACATTTTGCACTGTTTTGATGTTATAATTTTTACCTAAAGCCTTTAATTCAGCGTGAATTTTAGGAGCTCCGTATCTGCATTGTGATGCTCGATATACCTTCTGAATATCTTGTATGAGCTCTTCTCTTATTGATTTTTTGTTGTTTTTTTCCTTAGTAATCCATTTATAATAACCACAAGCAGATACGTTCAAAAATCTGCATGATTCCCGTATTTTATAGCATTTTTTATGTTCTTTTATAAAAGAATATTTTACTCTTTTTGGTTTGCAAAATATCCCAGGGCTTTTTTTAAAATGTCTCTTTCCCTCGTTACTCTTGCCAGCTCTTTCTTTAAATCAAACTTTTCTTTGTCACAATGAGCTACTTTCCCTTTTCCTGGAAACGCATCTACTCCAGACATTCTATCATTGTATGTTTTTACCCATCTGCTTAATGAATCACCGCTAATACCCAAATCTCTTGCTATTTTTGCTGATGATTGACCTGTTTCTTTTACTAGTCTTATAGCTTCAATTTTGAATTCTGCTGTATATTCTTTTCTTTTTGTCATACCACACCTCTTTGAAAAAACGTTTTATTTTACTTCAAAAACGTCTTAACTTTCTGTCTACTTTTTCTGGGTAAGGTCAGTATATCGAGCATCACAATGCAGATACGGAGCTCCTAAAATTCACGCTGAATTAAAGGCTTTAGGTAAAAATTATAACATCAAAACAGTGCAAAATGTTATGCAGAAAAATGGCATTCAAGCTAAGCTTAGACGAAAGTTTAAAAGTAAAAAACCACAAATAGACAATAGAGTTATAACTCCTAACATATTAAATCAGAATTTCATCGCTGATCAACCTAACAAGATATGGGTAACTGATATTACGTACATAAAAACTAATGAAGGATGGTTATATTTGGCAGCAATAATAGATTTATATTCACGCATGGTGATTGGCTGGTCAATGAGTAATGCAGTAAATAGGCAATTAGTTATAGATGCGTTATTCATGGCTATTGGTAGGCGCAAATCTGCTAAAAATCTACTATTTCATAGCGATCAAGGATCGCAATACACCTCTAAAAATTATCAATTTTTACTAAGTACAAAAAATATTACTTCTAGTATGAGTCACAAAGGTTGTTGTTATGATAATGCTGTTTCAGAGAGCTTTTTTAGTTCACTTAAGAGAGAGTTACTCATTGATACTTCACAACACTCTGCACAACAAGCTAAAACCGCAATATTTGAATATATAGAAATTTTTTATAATAAACAGCGTAGACATTCTACTATTAACTATTGCATTCCTGAGCTTTTTGATTCATCATTCTCATAGCAAAAACGTCTTAACTTTCTGTCTACTTTTTCTGGGTAAGGTCAATATTTTGAGAATGCTGAGACTCACTAACATTCTGTGCACTTGCACTTGTTACACCTGTTGATGGATTAATTGTTATAACTTCTCTTTCAATTCCTTGTAAGTTTGAAGCCAATGAGACCAATTTTGCTAGAGTCATGTCATTATATTTATCCATCTTCTTATTCTCATAATAGCCAATTTTTATTTTTACAGCTTTGTTTTCCTCGAAGTCCTCAGGACTTATATTATCACTTAAATCAGTACAAAATACGTTACCATTTCCACTAATATTTAAAGCAATACTGCAATCTCTATCACCCACTTTCCAGTTAAATTTAATTATACAAGACTCATTTAGTATTTGATAAAGCCTTACACCATCATCACTTTGTAAAACACGCACCAACCTTTTATCTTCTGGAGATACCAATGTAAAAGCTCCAATTTTTGGATTACTATCCTTTAAGGCTTTACCAGGAAATGAGTTATCAAATTCTAACTCACCTCTGCCTTCTTTTAACGATACCCATGCAGTAAATGATTTATCTTCTTTTCCTCTCAACCTCACATCTATAGAATCATTACCTTATATTCAGCAATTCCTTTTCGAATTACACTCAGAAATTTCTTAGTTTCTTCATCATTGTCACTCAAAAAAAGCTCCTTATTTGCATGTGACCGGGATGGATCATTGAGATTCTCCAATGCTTTAGCTAAAGTTATATAGTGATATATACGTGTCCTGTTGTTATAAGGTGTCCCTAATTTATAAATTTTAGGAGTTAATTGAGCAACTTGATCGAAATTCATTATTAAGGTTTCATTTTCATTATGCATAGCGCCTCCAATTCTACATAATAAACTTAAGATAAAATATCCTAATTTTAGGATAGGTATATAATCTATCAAGTCAATAGTTAAATTAAAAAATTTTGATTATAATTTACTATGTATAAAATACGCTCTTAAACTATGCTGAAAATAGTCATAATAGGCCTTCCAAATGCAGGCAAGTCAACTCTATTTAATAGGCTAGTAAGAAGAAAAGCAGCGGTGGTTAGTGACATTCCAGGAGTAACGAGAGATAGGCGTGAAGGAATTGGAAGAATTAGTGATTTAGAGTTTAAAGTTATAGATACAGGAGGATGGAATGACCAAACCAGTTTTTCACTACAAGTTATTGAACAAATAGAGTTTTCTTTATTAAGCGCAGATGTAATTTTTTTTCTTGTTGATGCAAAAGTGCAAAACGAGCAGAACAAAGAGTTTGCAAAGTGGCTGAAGAGAAAAACGAACAAACCTGTAATACTAATAGCAAACAAATGTGAAAGTCATAAATCGGAAAATGTTGATTATTTGCAGTTCTTCAACTTCATAGGTCCGGTGTACATCTCAGCCGAACATAATCTTGGTATGATTGATCTTTATGATGTATTAGCTGGTGTTATTGAAGATTTTAACAAAAAAACTGAGCTGCCTGAAAGTGAGTCCATTAGACTGAGGATTGCAATCATCGGTCGCCCAAACGTTGGAAAATCAACTTTTTTAAACAGTTTACTTGCAGAAAATAGACTAATAGTAAGTTCAAAACCTGGTACCACGCGTGACTCTGTGGATATTTCATACGACCATAATGGGAAATTAATCACTCTCATCGATACTGCGGGAATCCGCAGAAAGGCAAATGTTGTTGATAACTTAGAATCAAGATTTGTTGAAAAAAGTATAGAGTCAATAAAGCGCTCTCATGTAGTGATTTTAATGCTAGATTCCTTGCTTGGCGTTGAGCAGCAGGATTTATCAATTGCTGAAGCTGCAATTAAAGGGGGGAAGGGAATTATCATTGTTTTAAATAAGTGGGATTTAATAGGTAAGGATGACAGAAGTAAGTTAATAAAATTTGTCAAACAACAGGAAGTGACTCGGTTATTTTTGGAAGTGCCAACTGTAACAATTTCTGCATTGAAAGGTATGCGCTGTGGTGATGTGATAGATAAGTGTCTTGAAGTGAGTGAATCCTTAAACAAGAAGATCAGCACTGCAAAACTGAATAATTGGCTAATAGATGCTGTGGAAAAACATTCTCACCCACTTATAAAAGGTAGAGCAATTAAAATGAAGTATATTGCTCAAATTGGCACCAAACCTCCAGCTTTTTCTTTGGTATGCAACGTCCCGGAAAGTGTTGATGAGAGTTATAAACGTTATTTGACTAATGGTCTTAGAAAAAACTTCTTTGTTGAAGGCGTACCAGTCAGATTACTTTTGAAAAAGAACAAAAATCCCTATGTAAAGTAGGTAATCTTGTTTTATTAACAATATAGTTTTTATCTTATTAATATTATTAATAAGTAAGTAGTTGAATAAAGTAATGCAAATTCTCATTATGAATGGAACAAGTAAGAAGCATTGCGGAGTTGTTTAACCGTATAATTGAAAATAGAACTTTTGAATGTGTACTAAACCGCAATTCATCGAAGAAAATAGCTCTTTTCATAATGGATAACAATAGTTTCATTGAGATTTTTCTTAAAATAATTTTTCTTCTCTTTCAAATTTTAGGTCATTCAGTTAAGTGCCTTCTTTGAAATGCAACATATTTTTGCTACAGCTGTTATACTATGCTTTTTTGCTGCAACTACAGCATTTAGTTTTTTTGTAATATATTTCTTACTTTCTTCAGCATGGCTCTTTTCCATTATTACTTATCCTTGTTTCTTTAGCTGGAATTGATATAATATTACTTTACCTAATAAAATTACTATGCTGAATACTATTATGTACAATGGTCAATACTTACAGTCTGGATCTCCACATACTTTCACGGTTGATACACCCTTAGTGTTTCAGTGGCTTCCCCGAAAATATGGATATCTAATCCCAGAAAAATACGTAGAGAGATTGAGCGAATGGGCAAAGAGGGAAAGTACACGTGTAGTGAAATTAGTAATAAATGGATCTGGTTTTACTCCTATGCAACGTAAAGAGTTGGAAAATAAAATATCAAGCAGAGAATTTAACCCAAATAAAAATATAGAACTTATAGACTTTAATGAGCTGGATTTAGGGGAATATGAGTTTAGCTTTCATTTACAAAAAATGTGGCAAATTGAAAAATCTAAATGTCCTTTATACAAGGTGTCTCAATATTTTAGAGATCTATACTCTATTCCAGAAGATGAAAGATTATCTTTTGGTGTTGAGATAGACAGCATGCGTATATTTATGTTGTTGGCACTGAAGTCTCCTATGATCTATCTTGATTTTGATATCTTACCTACAGAAGACAAGAAAATTTGTGAGATTCATGCTAAACAGGGCTTTCTACTTGCTGAAAATGAAGGAACAGGCCACAGCTACAGCGGTATGATAAATATTGAGAACGCTATCATTGCTGTAAGTGATGCTGGTAGAATAAAGATTACGGAAATTTATAATGAAGTTAAGAGAAGATTTAAAACATGTTATCCTACGCTTAGATCAGCACCATCTTATGTTTACACAATTACAGATGGTATAATACTTAACAGTCTTTCTCATGAATACTTATTTGACAAAAAATCAGTTATAGAAGAAATATTCGGCTTCAAAACCAATGGAGGAGAAGTTGATATTCAATATGACAATAGCTGGACGAAAAACAAGGATGAATTGTATACCAAAGAAGAAATTGCAAAAATAGATAGTGATACTAGAGTTGCAACTGATATGAAAGGGCTGATTACTGAACCAATATACAACGGCGAGCATATGTATAGGGTGTCAAAGTAGTAACATAGTACTTAGTGTTCTATCGTTACATGAAATGTTGTCAAACAAGAGTTGACTCTTCACAGATATTGTAGTAATTCATTAACTATGTCAGATGTAAATAACAGTTCTATAATTTTTCTCTTATCAAGCGCTGTCGCTTTAATTTTTGCATATGTGCTAGAGTATTTTTTCAATATGATACCGTGTAAGTTATGTATATACGAGCGAGTAGTTTACTATGTTACAGGGCTACTTGCAGTTGCGTACATGTTCAAAGACAACAAAATCCTAATCTATGCGATGTTTTGCAGCTATCTCATTGGTGCAATAATATCTTTTTATCATGTAGGTCTTGAACTCCACTTATTTCATGATGTTTTAGGCTGTACAGAGCAAGCAAGTGGTAACGTTAGCATAGAAGAGCTAAGAAATAATCTATTAAACCCTAACTACTCTCCGTCTTGTGACAGACCTCATTATATTTTTGGTGTTTCGTTAGCAACATGGAATCTTATTTATCTTATAGTAGCTCTATTCTTATCAGGTAAAATGTATTGTGGAGAAAGAAATAAGGTACAACAGTAACTGGTATAGACGCTGTACTTGTGCGTTACTTGGTGCTGTCCGTAATTTAAAAATTTGGCAAGTCACACCCACTGATTCTTGCACAGCTGTACGAACATTATGGTTCAGCATGCCAGTGTCCTCTTTCTTGTCATCCGAGTAGCTGACACTGGAAGTGCGGCTATCATCCAAATAACCTTTTGTTGTTATTCAAGCAGCCTATTTCTTGTCATCCTAGTGCCCAGATACTGGGACTAAGTTTGTCCATAATCTCACCAAAAACGTTGTGTTTTAGCATAATTTTGTGCTCAATATGCTTATTTGTAGTAAAGATTTCTGGATTCCAGCAGGCTTTGTTGCATCACTCTTCGGATAGTAGGTAACGTGGAATAAATTCATGAAGCTATCTCAAATTTAGCCATGCCTATATCAGTAAATTTGTTAAGCAAATAACACTTGAGTAGCAGTTCTCTCTCACGATTAACCTCAGATTTGTTTCTAAAACTAAACCCAAATGTTTGCTTCAGTCGCGAGAAAAAACTTTCTATATAAGATCTCTTCCCATAATTTATCTCTTTTTTCCACCTCTTCATACCATCTTCATCATATGACTTTATGAGCTTGATTGTAGAATTTCTCTCATCCATATAATCCAACTTTGGATGCTCTACTGCATTATTTTGCGGAGGAATCCTTGTCTTTATGTCAAGCTCATCGCACAGTTTGTATAACTTCTTTCGATTATATGCCCTGTCTGCATATAGTGTGCTTATATTATATTTAACATCAATCCTTGCAATAAGATCACATGCTCCATAGTGGTCAGAATAAACTCCGCCACTGTATTTTGCTGCTATAACTTTTTTGCTACCTATCTCTAGCATTACATGCAGTTTTCTTGTTTGCTCATAGCGGCGATACTTTCTATCTGTACCATTTGCCTTGCTATGACCTGGAATATTATTGTAGATGCTTATTCCAGTACTATCTATGGCAATCTCAATATCTTCTGTATTATTTTTATCATGTCTTCGATCATTAATTTTGATGTTAAGTTTTTTAAGCCTTCTTGAGGCCTGGGAATAGCTAATAACTTGCAAGTTTTTCCTTACTTGCTCAAGGTACCCTGCTATAAATCCCGCTGTTTGTCTCAGACCTATTCTAAATAAACAAGTTATTATGTGAACCAGAATCACGACCTTATCGCTATAAATATAGTTGCCACCAGCCATTTTTGGACCTTTTTCGTACCAATTTTCTATGGCATCATTGACGTAATAAAAAATATTTCCCCTCTCTTGGAGAAATTTGTTATATTCATGGCAGTTACTGACTCTCATTTTTTGTGGCATATTTTTCTTTAGTAGGTTAAATGCTTGTCTTATAGTGAATTTTGTCAGTAACTGCCAGTTCTTTTTATTTGACCTATGCAACAAAGCCATTCCAGCGTCACGCGCTAGAATGACAAGACTTATCGTCATGCCGCCGCATACCGTCACGGTATCTCTAGATACCTGCTAACAAGCAGCGGGGTGACGGTCGTCAGGCTAGCCTGTCATCCGAGTAGCTGACACTGATCCCTTTATGATGTTGTAATCCCAGTGCTTGACACTGTGATCCAGGGAATTTGATTGGATATTAAGTTTATGAGCATAAAAGCAGCTAATTTTATGTTAAAACACAACATTTTTGATGAGGCTGTATTAAGAGATGGATCCCAGTATCAGCTACTTACATAACACCTCTCTAAAATTACTTTAGCTACAAATATTAAAAAATTTACCAAGCAAAAAAAAGGCAAAAAAGTCCCCGTGTAACGAGTTTTGACCCTATAATAATTTAAATTGGCATTGTAATAATGTGCTAACGCTTAAAATAAGCGCGATTTGGCTGAATGTAGAAAAAATTTAAAAGACATGCAGCCGCTATAATTTTTGTGTAATTTGCCAATAAATATTTGAGTTTTTTTTACTGAATTTTGTAATTGAGCCTGCAGGTCAAAAACAAGGATAAATACTCTTAGTATCATAGTAAAGGGAATGACGAAATTTGTAAAGTAGTTTTTACTCAAATGACGCCCAGGCAAAAACTATATGGTTATGCAAAAAATCTATTTTTAAAACTGTTAATATAACATAGAAAAAACCTCACCTTCATTAATAATAGATTACTTACCAATTGGGTAGTCACCAGTGAAGCAAGCATCACAATATTGCGGTGTAGCGTTGTTACGTTTTTCTTCTTTAACAGCCCTGTATAGTCCATCAATACTCAAGAAGGCTAGGCTATTTACTCCTATAATTTCCTTAATTTCCTCTACAGATTTATTTGCAGCAATTAAATCTTTGCACTCTGGCGTATCTATTCCATAAAAACAAGAATGCTTAATTGGTGGGCTTGAAATTTTGAGGTGAATCTCTTTTACTTCCGCATCCTTTAGCATAACTATTATATTTCTGAGCGTACTACCACGCACTATACTATCATCTATTAAAATTATGTTTTTGCCTTTCAAAGTGTGCTTATTAGCATTGAATTTTAATTTTATTCTAACTTTACGTACTTCAGCGGTGGGTTGTATAAAAGTTCTTCCTATGTAATGATTACGAATTATCCCCAGTTCCATAGGTAATCCTGAATGCTTTGCATATCCAATAGCTGCAGGTATTCCAGAATCAGGTATTGGTACAACCATATCTACATTGTTTTTTGGTGGGCTCTCTTCTGCAAGTATTCTTCCTATTTCTTTTCTTATATCATATATGGACCTCTTCTCCATTATGCTGTCTGGTCTCGAGAAGTAAACGTATTCAAAAATACAAAAACTTGATTTTTGCTGTGGGAAAGGAAACATTGAGGCTAGCTTACTATCCGAACTGATGGTAACTAATTCGCCTGGTTCTATTTCTCTAATAAACTCTGCATTTATTATATCAAGAGCACAAGTTTCAGATGCAAGAACGTAAGAACCGTTTAACTTTCCTAAAACAAGAGGCCTGATTCCAGATGGATCACGTACTCCAATAACTACTTCTTGATTGATTGCCACAAAAGAATAAGCACCTTGTATTTGCTTTAATGCATATATAAAACTCTCTAAAAAGCTATCTTTTTCACTGCTTGCTGTCAGATGCACTACTACTTCTGTATCAATATCTGACTGAAAAACGCACTCTTGTTTAATTAATTGTTCGCGTATCGGAGAAATATTAATTAAATTACCATTATGTGCTATGGCAAAATCCCCAAATTTGCCACTTTTGCCAAACATGGGTTGCACTCCAAATTTACTACCACTTGTTGAGTATCGAACATGACCTATTGCACAATCCCCAGGTAAGGATTTCTTTATTTCATCTATATCATCAAATACACTGCTCACTTGGCCTTGAAAGTGATAAGAGTGCAGCTTATCGTTGTTACTGGTTACTACGCCAAAAGACTCTTGACCTCTATGCTGCAAAGCGTGGAGAGCAAGTATAGAGTTAAAAGCAGCACTTTGATTGTAACTTATGCCAAATACCCCACACTCCTCATGTACTTCATCAAGCATGAAAAATATTAAATAAAGCCTGATTGTACTTTAGTAGAGGCAAAGTACAAGAATTTTATTTGTTAATCCCTTTCAAATTTGAAGCTTGCTACGGTAGTTTTGATGTATACCAGAAAGTAGGTTATATGCAATTAACCAATTTTGAGATTTTTGACAATTTTTTAGCACTGAAGAGAAAAAGATATTTTTATTGACTTATCTATGTATTGAAGTAATCACTAAAAAGTTTTAGTGGTTATGGTATATAATATGTCTAAGAAAGTAGGTAAACAAGGTGAAAGTAATCTTATTT
Organism: Wolbachia endosymbiont (group B) of Villa cingulata; assembly: GCF_964028285.1. Taxonomy (NCBI): domain Bacteria; kingdom Pseudomonadati; phylum Pseudomonadota; class Alphaproteobacteria; order Rickettsiales; family Anaplasmataceae; genus Wolbachia; species Wolbachia endosymbiont (group B) of Villa cingulata. The sequence continues at coordinate 40,861 of NZ_OZ034766.1, forward strand.
TAGAGCCTGAACAGTTCTCTAACAGCTTCTTCAATAGTCAACAGAGTAGTTCATCAAATCCAAAATTACCGACTATAAGTCGTAAAGATAGGCATATGGATTTAACCAAGAAAAGGTACGCAAAAAACAAAGATGTTGCAGAATATCTAAGGAGTTATGACTTTATTAAAAGAGCAGAGGAATTGTCAATAATTTATCTTTTTGAGCGAGACCCATCTTCTACGAAATTGCAAATACCATTGACTACAGATGAACAAATTCTAGTTAAAAAATTTTGTGATGAGATGATAAAAGGTATAACAGAACACGATGAGCAAGAAAGCGTTTTAAAGTACATGGAACGCATAATAGAGGATTATTTAAATCAAGGAATAAGATTAAACTCATATTACGGTAAGGATAATAAGACTGTAACAAATTTTATATTTGAAAAAATGGAAGAATTAATTAATCGCTTTCATGCAAATCCACACAATTCAACTACAAAAAATATCATACAAAAGATCACTCGTAATTTAGTGTTAAAAGGTGGGGTAGAAAAAGGATTATCTTTTTATAGCGATATTGAAGGCGGATATTACGGCTCTAATTATTTAAATGATCTTAACGAACAATGTAAGAGTAAGAAAAAAATGCTAGAGGGTCTAGCATATGAAGGTATTGTGAAAGAAAATAACAAGCAAATTGATAAATATGATCTTGAAGTAGAAGTAGATAATAAATATTTTTATATTAAGTATCCACAAGGTAGTATTGTTGAAACTGCAAGAACTTTAAATAATGAAAAAGCTAAGGATTTAGAAGTTGGCATATTTCAGATTGAGGAAAGTATAGTAAAAGTTGAAATTACACAAGATGGAAAAAGAAATTACACAGATATCTTAAAAGGTGGTATTGAAATATTTTTTACTACTAAAATAGGAGATGGTATGAATAAGTATTGCTTGGTTGGAAGCAAGAGAAGATAATGACTTCTCAGAGTGGATAGGTGGAAGGTTGGATATTTTTCTGAAGCACTTTCTGCTCAGGGAGTAGAAAGAAGACTTCGTAGGGGAGATTAACTGCCCCTGCCACCGAAAATCATCGTGAGGCTCACAAAATGTGATGACCTCGTATAGGAGTTTGGAACAACCGGCAATATTCTACTCTGATATATTGAAATATGCAATTGGAGGAAAAAATATGCGTCACATTGGAGTTGATTTACATACCAATAGTTTTACTGTTTGTTCCTTACAGGAAGGGAAACCTGAGCATATTCAAACGTTTCGCTTAAAAGACTTGGATAATTTCACCAAAGATCTTCAAGAAACAGATGAAGTAGCCATAGAAGCAACAGGTAACAGCTGTTTCTTTTATGATGCAGTTTCACCTTACGTTAAACGCATAGTAATAATTGCTCCTGGGCAGTTTGAAGTTGTTCGTCGCTCTGTGAACAAAACAGATAAGCATGATGCACGAGCTATTGCTTTCTTTCTCAGCAAAGATATGTTGCCTGAGGCAAGGTGCAAAAACAAACAATGCCAGCAGTTAGCTTCTCTTCTTCAAATGAGAGATCAGTTAGTAAAGTCACGGGTATCTTTAATCAATAAAGTTCATGGTCTTTTTAATTACCATGGAATAAAAATTAAAAAAGAAGTACTTACAACTAAAGTAGGATTTGAACGTGCTACTCAAAAGCATAATTGGGATCCTTTAGAAAAAGTTGAAATTGAAGTGATTAGCTATCATTTAGAAGCTATCCGAGAAAGCCTTAAAAAGCTTGAAAAGGAAATTATAGCTTTCGCTAAACAACTTCCTGGGTTCAGCAATCTTATCAGCATAAAGGGAATAGGTCCAATTTCTGCAGCTGTTTTTATTGTAACAATTGGAGACATTAATGATTTCCGTAGACCTGAGAAACTTACTGCATATTTTGGAGTTGTGCCAAGAGTTTCTCAATCTAATCAGCAATGTACAATTGGAAGAATTACCAAACGAGGGTCAAAAATAGCGCGTACTTCTTTAGTTCAATGTACTTGGATTGCTGTACGTTACAGTCCTTACTTGAAAAGCTTTTATGAACATATAAAAAAGAAGCGTGGTTCTGCTAAGGCTATAACTGCTACTGCTAGGAAATTTCTTATAACTATTTTCTACACTCTTAAAAATAACTGGGTTTTTAAAGATTTTACAAAATTTGAAATTTTTACTGGACAATAATCATAGGAGATTAGTATTTATCTACGGAAAGATAGTAACAAAATGGTAGTAGAAATTGATGAGAAAAGCAAAATAAGATTTAGCAAGTTAGAAAACAAATCAAGCTTTGGAGGGAATTGTCTTATACAGGGGAAAAGTGTTTTAGAAGTTATGGGCAAGAGTTTTGAAAATATTCCTGAGGAGTTAACTCAGACTATTAAAAACGTTCCATCTACTAGTCTTATGCAAACATGTTTACAACAACAAGAAAACTCTAATAGGGAATTAAATTAATGTATTTTTAGGATAATAATTAAGAAATTAATTATAAACATTCATACGCATTCGATTGGAGTAGAGGATATGGGGCAGCAATTAGCACAAGAACTAAAGGCAAATGTGGTTGGTTGTCAAATAGTGATTGATTAAATCAATTTAGAGAGATAAATAGCAGCTTTGCAGCTTGTTTTTATGAACAAAGATAAAACGTTGTAGCCAAGTGCGCTTTCGGCATTGTGCTGAATTGCAATATCTCTGTGTTCTAACTCCTCATCACGAAACTTACTTATGGTTTCTCTTAATTCCCCATCTTCTAAATGTAAGACTTGCTCCTTGTAGTGCTCTCCGATCACTTCTTCAACTGCAGCAGTGCAAGCCATAGCGGCTTTTTTACCCATCATAGCAGTTACAACACCAAGTGACACCCCTAAAGCACGCCAAATTGGCAACAAAACAGTAGGACGAACTCTTTGCTCCTTGATTTTCGCATTAAAATAGTGGAAATGTTTTTTTTCCTGCTCCTCCATTTCAATTATTTTGTCAATTATAGAAGATTTTTTAAGAATAAATTTTTGACCAGAATAAATACAAATGGCTCCATATTCGCCAGCATGATTTACTCTAATTGCTTGTTCTAAAAAATTTCCTTTCAATTTTTTTATATTGCTTTCCAATGTCTCCTCCATTTATTTCTGCATTAGTACTACTATAAACCAACATATTATAGAGTAAATAAAATTCCATGCGTGCATTGCACCAACATTGTGATTATAGGAACTCAAGCAGCTATAGCAACGGCAAGAGTTACTTGACGGACTCCGCCATTCTCCTTAAAATAAGGGTGAAGATATATTATTTATCTTCAGTCTGTGCAGATAAAGCGACAAAAAGCTCAATATACTTGATGTTTAATTTTTTGCACTATGTGCACTCCATGTCTTTATAAAACTTTTACCCACATAAGCTAAAATGCGCTTATCAAAGGATTTAACACAATGAAAAACGCCAATTAAAAAAATAGGTAGTAGCTGATAGATTTTCTTTTGCCTTTTTCTCTGTTTAGTAGATTTTTCAATATTTAATTCAATTAGCCGGTACTAAGATGATAACGAGTAGTAAGCTAAACATCCGTGTAGTTATTGGTATTATCAAGATATTCCCTAATCTTCTTCAAATCTTCCCAAGCTAAGCGTTTTTGTGCTGGTTGACGAAGTAGATAGGCTGGATGAAATATAGCGGCTGTAGTAATTGAATGAGATAAATATTGGTTAGTATAAGTATGAAATCTGCCACGCAAGTTCGATATAGTCCTTGTGTTATCAAGAAGGCTATAACATGCAATTCCTCCGACAAAAATCAGAATTTGCGGTAAAATAAGAGCAATGTGCTTCTCAACAAATGGTCTGCACATATCAAGCTCTAGGTCAGTTGGTTTTCTATTACCTGGTGGACGCCAAAACACCGCGTTGCTTATATACACCTTAGTGCGGTCCAGACTAATTGCACCGAGCATCTTATCGAGCAGCATTCCGCTTGCACCACAAAATGGTATGCCTTTCAGGTCTTCATTTGCTCCTGGTGCTTCACCAATAAGCATGATTTTTGCATTCGGATTACCATCAGAAAAAACAGTATTAGTTGCAGTTTTTTTTATTTCACAACCCTCAAATGACTTAACTGCACTTCTTAGTTCATCTACACTACTACATTGACTTGCAAGCTTCCTTGCTTCAATGATCCAGTCACTTGGGAACATGGTTTGTTGTTCTTTTTTCTGCTCGATGACAGAAGATTGTGCAGCTCTCTCATTTTCCATTTTTTTTTCCTCTTCACTTTCAGTTAGTGTGCAATCAACTCCCACTTCATGATAGAACTTCAACAATTCTAGATCTTCATTGCTCATAGTGCCTCTTAACCTTTTGTGCTTTTTTCATAGCCAAATCATACTTCAACCTAGATAAATGTCTAATGTATAATATACCATTTAAGTGATCCAATTCATGCTGAATACACCTTGCAAGCCAACCACTAGCTTTTAGCGTCTGTTCTTCGTTATTTAAGTTTTTATATTTTACAGTTAAATATTTTGGACGCTTGATTTCATGGCTTTGCTCCGGAATTGAAAGACATCCTTCACTCATAATGACTTGTTCATTAGATAATTCCTTAATTTCAGGGTTAATCATACAAAACTTGCCAACTGAGTCATACCCTGCTAGCTCATCTCCAGCCTTTTCTGGCTGAACGTCCATGACAAAAATTCTCTTCAGCACTCCAACTTGTACTGCAGCAAGACCAAGACCTTCTGCATCGTACATAGTTTCGAACATGTCGTTTACTAATTCTTTAATTTTATCGGTTATATCTATTACTTCACTGGCGCGTGTAGTTAATCTTTCGTCAGGGGCAATTACAATTGGTAACTTAGACATAAAAATTGTAATTCTGTGTTTTATTTTTCTTTTTGTCTAGGTATATTAAAATGTTGCTACATTTATGATAGAAATATAAATTCATTCAGGGAAGCTACAATTTAAATGGAATCGCATCATAAGGTCAACTAATGTACTCTGCAGTAATAACAAAACCAAAGCAGAATGTTTTTGCTGTTTTAGACGTAGGTACAACAAAAATTATCTGCCTCATCGTTAAGATCAATAGCAATTTCAGCTATAAAATAATAGGAACGGGTTATAAAAGTGCAGAAGGTATAAGTGGCGGATCAATAACTGACGCAAAGCATGCAAGTTACTCTATTTCATCAACTGTAGGTTTAGCTGAACAAGTATCAGAAGAGACTATAGACCAGATATATGTGAATGTAGCCGGATGTGGAATCTCATCTTTTTACGTACATAACGAAATAATTGCAGCTAATCACGAAATTTCAGACCGAGACATAAAACGTGTAGTCTTTCAGACATTTGAGAAATATATCGAAGAAAATGTCATCATTCACAATATACCACTGAAATATCACTTAGATGATATGACTGACATAAAGGAAGTCAGTGGATTATATGGAAAAAGATTATCTGCTGATGTTAATGTTGTCACTGCTTCGCGTCCAGCGCTTACCAATATCGAAAATTGTATAACTAATAATAGTGGGATAAGTATGGCTGGTTGTGTTGCTTCTGCATATTCTGCAGGCCTTGCCTGTCTAAGTAAAGATGAAAAAGAGCTAGGAACTGCCGTTGTTGACATAGGAGGTGGATGCACTGCAATTGGAATTTTTAAGAGAGGAAAACTTGTGTACACAAGCAGCATTCCAATTGGTGGCATTCACATTACCCGAGATATAGCTTATGGACTATGCACAAGTATAGAGCATGCTGAACGCATAAAAATACTATACGGTAGCACTATTGTAACTTCAATAGATGAGAATGAATGTATTGCAGTGCAAAGTAATGAAAGCGATGAACCAACTCAAGTGTTTAAGTCTGAACTTGTTAACATCATAAGACCAAGGATTGAGGAAATACTTGAGCTGATAAGAGAACAATTTCAAGAACAGAAAGATCCAATTAATAAAGTAGTGATCACAGGTGGAACCAGTCAACTCACAAGCATGAAAGAAATTGCAAGCTATATATTCAATAAACAAGTCCGTATCGGATGCCCTGAATCTTGTAGCGGTCTCGATGGCGAATACGACAAAAATCCTGTATTTTCTGCTGCTTTAGGCTCTATAAAGCTAATAGTTGACACCTTTTATAGAAATAATTCTGGAATGCTTGGTCACGATGGCAAAATAAGTAAGTTATACCATTGGGTTAAATCAAAAGTCACAGTCTAGATTTTTGTCTTTATCTCTTAATATACAAATGGCTTGATCTAGGAGCTTATTTTTATAGTATTATTACACTGATGTATCCGTAAGAGAAGCAGAAAATTACAATAAAAACGTAAGAAACATGAACATAACTATACATTCACAAGAAGATTTTGACTTTATGCGTAAAGCTGGCAGGCTTGCAGCTGAAACCCTTGATTTTATTGCACCATACGTCAAAGTAGGCGTAACAACTAATGAATTAAATGATCTATGTCATGATTTTATAATCAATGCAGGTGCAATTCCAGCACCACTGAATTATAAGGGATATCCGAAATCAATTTGTACTTCGAAAAATGCTGTTGTATGTCATGGTATTCCTGATGATAAACCTCTTAAAGATGGAGATATTTTAAATATTGACGTTACAGTGATTTTAAATGGCTGGTATGGTGATACAAGTCGCATGTTTTGGACTGGTAAACCCTCAATAAAAGCAAAGCGTTTGTGTAATGCTGCCTACAATGCGCTAATGGAAGCGATAAAACAAGTTAAGCCCGGCAATAAGTTAAATGAAATAGGATTTGCTATAGAAAAATATATTGAAGATTTTGGATATTCTATCGTACGCAATTATTGTGGACATGGCATAGGAAAGGTTTTTCATGCTCCACCAAATGTTGTACATTTTTATGATGAAGGTGAGGATCTTATCTTAAAAGAAGGCATGTTTTTTACGGTAGAACCAATGATCAATGCTGGAAAACATGAAACTCTGCTCAGCAAGCTAGATGGCTGGACAGTGACAACACGTGATCTTTCACTTTCTGCACAGTTTGAGCATACGCTTGGAGTCACAAAAGATGGAGTTGAAATATTTACACTATCACCTAAAAATTGGCATTTTCCACCTTATGATTAGATTTTTTAAACACTTGGTTTTTGAAAAAATCTAACTCTTAACTTGTGATATAGCAACTAACCCAATTAGTGCACAGAAAATCATGTAAAAACTTGCTAAAGTTCCTTGTCCTGTAACTTTGATAATAGTTGTGCATATAAATGGTGCAAGACCACCAAAAAATCCCGAAGCTATATTTCTTGATAAACCAAATCCACTGTACCGTACCTTTATTGGGAATAATTCGCACATAAACGCGCTAACAGGACCAAGAGAAGCAGCTATTGGGATTATAAAAAGAACGTGCGCCATTATGGTGAGCAAATTATTACCACTTAGTATCATTGAAAAAACTGGATAACTTACTACTATAAAAGTCACAAATGCAAATTTCATGACTCTTTCTCTCCCTACCTTATCAGAAAGTATTGCAAATAGTATAGTCAATCCTCCAAGTGCAACCTGATTCAATATTTCTACTGCGTGATTAAAGTGAGTGTTTATTGTTGATGCAAGTAGATTAAAAAACACTAAATATATGTAAAGAGATGCATTCTCAACTATGTCAACTCCAATTGATATTAGAAAAGGTTTTTTATAGCCATTTAACAGTTCTTTTAACGGTAATTCATGTGGCTTTTCCTGCTTTTTATATTCTGGGCTTTCATCGAGTATATATCTCATATATATACTGATTAATCCTATTACAAAACTGAAAATAAAAGGCAATCTCCATCCCCAAGATTCAAAATCGGATACTTTTTTGCATATAAGCACCACTATAAGACTTAATATTGAGCCAAGAATTGCGCTCAATACTTCAATACTGCCAAAGAATCCTCTTTTATTTTTAGGAGCATGCTCTATTAAAAATGGAGCATTTCCTGCCTCTCCTCCAAGAGATATACCCTGCAATAATCTTAAACATACCACCAGTACTGATGCGAGTACCCCAATGTTCTGATACCCTGGAACAAATGCAATAAGTACGGTTGATAGAGTCATCAATATGATAGAGAGAAATAGAGCAATCCTTCTTCCATATTTATCGCCAATGTGGCCAAATATAGCAGCACCAATTGGTCTTATTAAGAAACCCACTGCAAACACTCCAAAAGCTTTAAGTATGCTGACTAATTTGTCGTCTGATGGAAAAAACACATCTCCGATTATGCTTATTAGATGGCTGAAAAGCATGTGATCATACCACAACAAAGTGTTACAAATTAAACTTGATAGTATTACTTTTGTTATTTGTTGCACGAAATCTTCCGTAATTTGTTTGATATTATAGTAATATTACTTACTTTTTCAAACGTGAATTATGTAAATGTTATATTAATAATATTATCTTATTAAATTTTTATATCGTTGATTATATTTAAATATTCTTATACTATACCTATATATTTCCATATATTTTTTGGCGAGAAAGTTATTTTAATTTAAGTGCACAAAGTCTCTTGATATGACACATATTCCAGTTTTGTTAAAAGAGATGATACTGCAATTGTCACCACACAGTGGTGGTATATATGTGGATGCCACGTTTGGAGCTGGAGGATATAGCAAAGCAATATTGGAATCCGCTGATTGCAAAGTGTATGCAATTGATAGGGATGAAACAGTTACCAAATTTTATGATGATCTGAACGTTAAATACCCTGATAGAATAAATCTATTTATTGAGAAATTTAGTAATATTAAAAATTTATTAGATAGTAATAATATTAAAGGTATCAATGGAATAGTTTTCGACGTTGGAGTTTCATCTATGCAGCTTGATAATGGAGATAGAGGATTCTCATTTCTACGTGATGGCCCACTTAACATGAGAATGGATAACTATTCTCATATGAATGCTTCGACGTTTGTTAACGCTTTACGTGAAGAAGAGATTGCGAACACTATATATAATTATGGGGGTGAGCGTCATTCTCGTAAAATCGCAAGAGCGATAGTAAATGCGCGGAAGAAGAAAATTATCAAAACTACATTTGAACTTGCGGATATTGTACGTTCTGTAGTGTTTCGTGGAAAAAGCAAGATTGACCCTGCAACTAGAACATTTCAGGCAATCAGAATATGGGTAAATGATGAGCTAGGAGAGCTTGAAAAGGGTATTAAAGCTGCATCTGAGATTTTAAGTGAAAACGGCAAATTAATTGTAGTTACCTTTCATTCTCTAGAAGATCGTATAGTTAAAACCCTTTTTAAAGATTTGTGTGAACCAGGACCTACCAAGACATTCTCCCTTTTAAACAAAAAAGTGATTAAAGCAAGTGCGGAAGAAATAAATGCAAATCCGCGTGCGCGTTCAGCAAAATTAAGAGCTATACAGAGGTTGTCATGAGAACCTTCTGTATTATTTCAATAACTATGTTTTTATTATAGGGTTATTTAAGGTAAAATTACATGTCCACTCACTAAATAAATAGCTAACACAAATAAAACGTGAAATTAATTTAGTGCAAAGCAACATAAAAGTTCTTCAAGCAGAATGAAGTTATTTGAGTAATCCAAAAGGGGCTTGTAAAGCTTATGGAGAAATATATAAAAAAATAACTCTTTGATACTAGCTAGCCAGGTTCAACTCTCTAAATAGCCGCAGTGCGTTAGCACAATTTAAAACCTAGAGTAACAATTAGAACCTATCTTGAAAGGGAAATTTGAAATATTAACGTAAAAAATTGCTTCCATATATTTTAAATCTGATTATAATTACAGTTAGAGATATTTTAAGAGCTCAAAATCTATCTTTGTCTGCAGACTTTTCAGTCAAATTTTTAATCAAAAAGCGTAGCGTATCTTCTTCAGAACATGTAAGTGTGCTTAATTTCTGTCATATGTGCGCTGCACTTTTTTCTAATCTTTTTTACACAGGAGGATTTTATGTCCAGAATTCCAGATACTTGACCTTTACTTTAGCTAAAAACCAATAGGCGCCTATGGCTAATTAAAATAAAAATTTTTCTAATATATAGAAGAATTACAAAATCACTGTTACTGAAAATGGGGCAAGAAAACTGCTAATGTCAAAGAATTTTAGGTAAACATTATTTGCTTGACGTATGAGCGTGCTCTCCTTACTTCAAGAACTCTTTAATATATGCTTAACCACTTAAGTCCTTTCAAGATATGTTCTTAAATTTAGGCTTTTAGATAAACACACTACGATAAAACTTAAGATTTTGGCAGTCTTTTAACATCTTTTGGCATTTCAATTGTGTACTTTGTGTTGTGTTTCTTTGCGTAAGATACTGCTTTTTCAAGAGAATCAAACTTTAATACAATCTGTTTTTGGGGATCTTTTGATCCAAACCACCCCATCAAAGGTTCAATATAGTAAGAACAAGGCTCAATTTTTAGGTGCCAGAATTTTGTATTACCTAAACCAGATTGTGTTGCAGTTTTTGTTGGCTTATAAATCTTAAAAACTACTTGATCGTCAATACTCATAGTCCTTACTACGTAATCTTAAGTATATATCTAAATAAATTTTTCCACAAAGAATTAGTGTGAAAGAATGAAGTTTGAAATAAATATTTTTATGTTATATTATTAAATTATATAAAAAGGATTAGCTGAATAGGAGTAATCGATGGCACAGCAAGAAATGGTAACAATTAATGCAGAGTTACGTGATGTAAAAAAAAAGAAAGCGATGCAGGCTCTGAGGGAGAAGGGAAGTATACCTGCAGTTATATATGGTAAAGGGCATGATAACGTAAATTTGACATTGTCTGCAAAGGAATTTATTAAACAATATAAATCAGGTGCTCTTTCTGCACATTTAATAGAACTAGATATTTCAGGGAAAAAAGAATATGCTCTTGTTCGTGATATTCAATGGCATGTAGTAAAGGATACTGTGCAACATGTTGATTTTCAGTTTGTTGATAAAGGTAGTGAAATTAAAATAGATATACCTTTATCATTCATCAATGAAAGTAAATCACCAGGAATCAAATTAGGTGGAGTGCTTAATGTTTTGTGTCGTTCTATTACTGTCAAATGCTCTCCTGAGAAAATACCTCAAGTCATAGAAATTGATTTGTCTGGCAAAATGATTGGTCAGTCTATACATATCAATGATGTAAAATTGCCAGAAGGTGTTAAATTTGTAGCTCATGAGGAAGAAAATTTCACCATTGTAACAATCTCTGCTGCTGATAGTGATGTTGAAGAGCCTCAAACAAAAACAGAGGAATAGTGCATTTAATAGCTGGGCTTGGTAATCCTGGTAGTAAATATGAATTAACTTACCATAATATTGGCTTCATAGTTATTGATGCAATTTGCAAGTATTGGAATTTTCAGTCATTTTCTAAGAAAGTCGATTATTTGATAACCTCCAGCATGATTAATAATAATAAAGTCATATTGATAAAACCTTATTCATTTATGAATAATTCAGGTATTCCTATTGCAAAAATAAAAAATTTTTACAAATTATCGCTAGATAATATTATTGTCTTACATGATGATGCTGACTTGAAATTTGGAAGAATAAAAGTAAAAAAGGGCGGTAGCTCAGCCGGACACAATGGACTTAAGTCTATAGATAGCTTTATTGGTAACGATTATTGGCGTTTGAGATTTGGAGTAGGTAGGCCTGAAAATCGGAAAAGCTTAGCAGATTATGTATTATCAAAATTTGAAAATTTTGATAACGCTATCCTCTTAGTGGAAAAAATAGCAAAGAATATACACCTAATGCTGCAAGGAGATAACGCAGCTTTCATCAACTCGGTTGAGAGTGAAACTTTAGTATAGCAAACGAATACTGCCCAATACAAACTAATTTAGATTAGAATACTGATTCTTCTAGAAGTTGTTCGCGTTCCTCTTCTATTGCAATAGAATTATCATGATTTTTAAATAAATCTCTGATTTTTGTTTCTATTTCATTTGCAATTTCTTTGTTTGCCTTGAGGTAACTTTTTACATTTTCTCTTCCTTGGCCAAGACGCGTATTGTTATATGAATAATAAGCACCTGCCTTTTCAAGCACACCAAGCTTTGCTCCTATATCTATTATTTCTCCAAATTTTGATATGCCTTCATTGTACATTATATCGAATTTTGCTTCTCTAAATGGAGGAGCAACTTTATTTTTTACAACTTTAACTCTCGTTTCATTACCCGTAATATTCTCCTTATCCTTTATCGCACCAACTTTTCTTATATCAAGTCTTATAGAAGTATAGAATTTTAACGCATTCCCACCAGTGGTAGTTTCAGGATTTCCATATACTACTCCTATTTTCATACGAATTTGGTTAATAAATATCAATATACAGTTTGCTTTTGAAACTGCAGAGGTGAGCTTTCGTAGCCCATGACTTAGAAGTCTTGCTTGTAGTCCCATGTGCTGGTCGCCCATATCTCCTTCAATTTCAGCTCTTGGAGTTAGTGCTGCAACAGAGTCAATAACTATTACATCAACTGCACCAGAACATACTAAATACTCAACGATATGTAACGCTTGTTCCCCAGTGTCTGGTTGTGAAATCACTAAATCATCGGTGTTTACTCCAAGTTTACGAGCATATATAACATCCAGTGCGTGCTCCGCATCGATAAATGCACATAAACCTCCTTTTTTCTGTGCTTCAGCAATTACATGCAAAGCAAGGGTAGTTTTACCAGAACTCTCAGGGACAAATATCTCAATTATACGTCCTTTTGGCAATCCCCCAACACCCAGAGCTGAATCAAGTGCAATCGACCCTGTAGATATCGTGTCTATTTTTTCTACAGGGTTTTGCTTTAGCTTCATTATTGCACCTTTACCGAATGCTTTTTCAATTTGACTTATTGCATTATCTAGTGCTTTTTGCTTATCATTATTTCTTTCTTCTGGATTATGTGCCATGGATCATTTATTAACTTGTATAGTCTCCATGGTAATTGAACGCAACCAATCTGCCAAGGGTTTTTTAATAACGAAGAACGTTAGTTACCTAAAATTAGATAGATAGACTTTGTAGTGCGATACAAAATAACGATAGAATACAATGGTAGTGGTCTCTCTGGCTGGCAAAAGCAACAACACTCTGCTAACTCAATTCAGGAAACCATAGAAAACGCTATATTTAATTTCAGTGGCGAGAGAGTCTCTTTGCATTGTGGTGGCAGAACTGACACAGGGGTTCATGCTTTAGGGCAAGTTGCTCATTTCAATATGGAAAGGCAATTTGAGCTTTACAGAATAAGAAATGGAATAAACTATCACTTAAAAGCGATTCCTATAGTTGTGCTTAGTGCAGAAGCTGTAGATGATGCATTTCATGCACGATTTTCAGCAAAAAAAAGATATTATGAATATAGAATAATTAATCGCTACGCTCCTGCAGCTCTGGAAATCGGTTATGTGTGGCAAGTATTTAACCCACTTGACGTAAACATCATGCGTGAAGCTGCTAGACACCTGCTTGGAAAACATAATCTTTCAAGCTTCCGCTCAAAAGATTGTCAAGCTACAAATCCGGTCAGAACAATCGATGATATTGATATAGTACAAAATGGAAGTCACATATACATCAAAATATCTGCGATTTCCTTTTTGCATAACCAAGTGAGGATTATTGTTGGCACTTTAGTTGAATTTGGAAAAAATAGAACTAATCCACAAGAAATGTTAAATATATTAAGTCAATGCAAAAGAAACGCCGCTGGGGTCACTGCTCCGCCTCACGGCTTATACTTAGTAAAGATAGATTACTAGCTTAAGTCCTCATTGGCATCACTATGTATAGTGCACTTGGATCATCTTCATCAGTGATAATTGTAGCGCTATTACCATCTGATAAGCTAAATTTACACTTGTTTTCTATACAGGATAAAACATCAAGCAAATAACGAGAATTAAATCCTACTTCCATAAGAGCTCCATCGTAATCCACTTCTATAGACTCAGTTGCATCACTACACTCTTGAGAGTTTGAATGCAGAGTTAATAAATTCTTTTGCAATGAAAATTTAATGGATTTTATTTTATCGGACACAACAACAGAAACCCGATCTATAACGCTAGCAAGCTTACTACTCTCAACAATCATTTGTTTATCTTGAGACGTTGGAATGACAGCTTTGTAATCTGGAAAAGTCCCATCTATCAATTTTGATATTAGAATATACTCACCACATGTAAATTTGATTTTTCTATCTGAAAGTTTTATATTAATCTCATTACAATCACACAATACTTTCAATAATTCCATGATAGTTTTACGTGGAATGATCACCCCAAATTCGCCGTTGATATCTTCAGGTTTAGGCCTTTTTATACATGATAAACGGTGGCCATCAGTTGCAACGCAGTACAGAAATTGCTCATCTGTATGCAGATATATCCCGTTTAAATTATACCTTGTATCATCCAGCGACACAGCAAACTTCGTTTTAGTCAATAAGTCTACCAAATCTGCACTTAGTAGAGTGAAATCGTATTGATGATCACCTTCTTCCAGAACAGGGAAGTTATTTGAAACTACGTTCGGTAAAGAAAAATTTGCATTTCCACAGGATATCAATAATTTTCCTTGATTATTCATTTCGAAATAGACATCCAAATTAGTTGGCAATTTCTTCACTATGTCATGTAAAGTATGTGCTGAGATTTTCACTTCTCCTTCTGCTGATACATTTGCAGTAAGTGAGGCAAATATTGAAATGTCAAGATCGGTAGCCTTTAGTTTTATGCTGCCATGTTGTGCTTTGATATTTATACACGCTAAAACGTCTATCGCGTTGCGCCTTTCAACCACCCCGCTCACTCTGGATAGTGTATTTAAAAGACTTGCTCGGCCAACGCTAAAACGCATTTGCTCACATACAACTTGCTCTTTACCTGCAACCTCTAACATACTAATTCTCAAAAGTATATTTTAAATGATATCCACATTCTATGTAAAGTGCTATTTATCTTTTTATCTGAGAGATAAAAACAGCCTATCTTATACTTTAGTAATCAATAATTTACTTTGTATGGCATAAGTCGTGCATTTTTTGGTAAGCTTTTTGAAACCCAAGCAAGGAATAAGTATCATCAACATTTGCTGTTTTTACTTTTCCATTAACTACCATTGATAACCCCTGCTTCATTTTTAGAATCAAATCTTGGTCCATTTTTGTATCATCTGTCCACGCAAGACTTCCCTGTATTATTGGCAATTGATATTTAATTTTTTTATCGATATTGAGAACTACAGGCTCATTATTATACTGAAAGCCAGAAGTGACGCTCACCTCATCTGCTTTTTTATCAACGTAACTGACCATTACATACGGCTTGCGATCGGCTGTATAATGTTCACTTTTTTTCTTAGGATGAGATACAATATAACACACTTTTTCACCATCTTCCAATGCAGTATACACAAACCAGTCTTTATATTTTTCGCTTAGTTGTACATTACTAACCGATGCAAGAGTGTCTATTGAAAGAAATATTAGAAATACGAAAAGACTACGCATGTAAACCGAATTTCAAACTCTCTGATTTTATATGTTGTTTTACCTTACTCATCGCTTGCTCAGCCAGCTGTCTTATTCTTTCTCTTGAAACACAATATTTTTTGCTAAGCTCATCCAAAGTCTGAGTATTCTCAGACAAATATCTGCTAATGAAAATGTCTCTTGATCTTTCATTAAGACTTGCTAATGCGTTGCTTAAGATTGTTTCTTTTAATGCCTTTTCTTCATGATTCTGGTAAGCTAATTCTTGATTGACTAAATTACACGGAATCATATCTTGTAACTCCTTTTTAGAGTCTTCACCTATTTTTATACAATTATTTAACGACTGATCCTTACAAGCCAGACGATAGCTCATCTGTACAACATCTTTTTCAGATACAGAAAGCTCATTTGATATTGCTTTTATTTCTTCTTTACTCAAAGTTTCTCTGTTTGTGTATTGTAAAATTCTTTTTTTTATTTTACGTAAACTAAAAAACAATCTCCTTTGTGCTTGCGTTGTACCTATTTTTACAAGTGACCAAGATTTTAATATAAAGTCTTTCATTGAAGCTTCAATCCACCATACTGCATAAGTTGAAAAACGAAATCCCAAGTCAGGATTGAACTTTTTCACTGCATGCATTAAACCCATATTTCCTTCCATGACCAGGTCCATCAACAATAGACCGTAATTCTTAAATTTCATTGCAATTTTTACTACCAAATTCAAATGGCTAGTAATCAACCTGTGAGCAGAAGAAATATCCTGGTATTCTTGCCAATTTTTTGCTAATCGCACTTCCTCTTCTTGGGAAAGCATAGGAAATTTTCGCACTTCAGCAATATATTGCATGAGATTAGTGCTACTATTAACACATAAATTTGCTACTGGGGTCAACATAATAACTTAAATTAAAACTCTATACATATAATATATTGATTTTCAGTGAAAAATTCAAGCTTTAATTAAAAAAGCACAATTTTACATCTAATTGAGATCTTAGTAGCAATACACTTCAGTATCAGCTACCTGATTAACATTGCTAGCGTGTAACGATAAACGCTATAGTTTAAATAAACAATGTGTCATTCCAGTGTTCAAACACTGGAATATTCACATGTTTTTTTCTAAATCCCAGCACCACAAGCTGGGACAACAAGAAAAAACTGATACAAAACAATAAGAGTAGACTAGAAATTAAATGCTACTCCAGCTTCTGCACCAACAGTGCTGTAAAGAACTGTATGTCCTCCTTTGTCTTCCCCACCAGTGCTTTTATCGAAATTAGCACCATAAGAACCGAAATAACGAGCTCCAGCATAAAGTTTGACTTCTGGAGTTACATCATAACTGACACCAGCTTTTACTTGACCAGCAAAACCAAATTTACTTTTTTGATCATTCACAGCGGTTTTTAGAGGAGTGCTAATATACGCTGCACCAGCACCAATACCAACATATGGAGTTATAGGCATATCTTCCATTACTATATCGTAATAAACATTAACTAGCCCCGAAATTGCTGTTAAATTTTCTGCAATAGCATCTGTTGGCGTAAGTGTTGCACCATCAACATTATTTTTGCGTAGTTGTGAATAAATTCCTTCAACATCAACTCTGATGTCATCCATTTTATAACCAAATGCACCACTACCAGCTATAAAAGATGCTTTAAAAGGACTGTAAGCATCACTGCCTTTTTTATAGTCAATACCATCAATTTTTGTACAAAGAGGTAAAATTTCACCGTTGTATTGCAAACGAACGTAGTAGCTAGTTTCTTCATCACTTATTGGACCAATAGGATCTGATGAAAAAGCAGAGTTTGACAAGCTTAGCAACGTCACTAAAGCAGCTGCTGAAAAAAAATTTTTATAATGCATAATTGCCCTCGTTAAAAAAATTAAAATTCCACTCTAGCAGTCTAAATAACAACTAAAGTTAAGTCAAGTGCTATCTTAATAACACAAAATATTCTATATCTTAACTTCTTTTCAGAAGAATACAAATGCTTTATTAATAAATAAACGGAATTATATGATTTTTTTCGCTCTTGGCCTTCACTTCACTAGTCTTTTTATTTTTTTTTACCACTATGACTTGCTTCACGTCCATACAGTAATACAAACATGCTAAATCAAGAAATAGTAATATTAGAAATAATAAAAGAAAAATGCTTGGTTATTACATCAAGGGAAACTTCAGTAGTAAATTTAAAAAGGAAGTTTAAATCCAGGTGGTAACCCCATCATACCTGCAAGATCAGAGGTTGCATTTGCCATATCTTCTTCTGCTTTTTTAATTGCATCATTAAACGCTGCGGTCACTAAATCTTCTACTATGTCTTTTTCTTCATTTCTAATAAGCTCTAAGTCTATGTTTACCTTTTTAGCTTTATAGCTACCTATTTTTATAACTTCCACTAATATAGAAACTTTGCCACCACCAGAAATACCTTCAAACTTTTTTCCAATATACTTTTCTTGAGCTTCCGCAAGCTTTTTTTGCATTTCTTGCGCTTGCTTCATTATTTGACTGAAATCCACAACTTACTCCTTATTCTCTACATTAACCACCTTTGCACCTTTAAACGTATTTAATACATCCTTAACTGCAGGTGCATAATTTAAATTGCTCACTTCTCTATTCATATAACTCATATCAACTATAATAACCCACTCCTGATTAGTAGCTTGATTTAAGTAATTTTTCAAATCATTACAAAAATTACTATTCAAGTTAGATACAGCTTTTAATTTTAAATACCCAAGTTTACAATCTATTAACTGTAGATTACTACACAGTTGTTTGTAAAGATAAATTTGGTTACCCTGCCTTAATAATTGCAAAACCTTGTCAAAATCATAATTTTGTTGCTGTTTATTTCCTATATTATGCGTATTTCCCTGCTGTATACTCTGCGAAAGAACTTTCTTGATCACCTGTTCCGGAGAAGGTAAATTAGAAAGATAACAAAGGCTAATTAAAATCATTTCAGCAGCAACCTCATTGCATGTTGAAACCTTTATATCTTGAATACCCTTAAGCAACACCTTCCACAATCTCGAAAAAAATATTAAAGATTTCTTTGCACTCAAATCTTTTACTCTGCTCTTCTCACATTCTGTATCAATCTCTTTTGTAATTAAAAAACGGCATATTAACTGGATTGTTTGCAGTAGATCTTCAAAAATATTGAGTGGATCTGCTGTCTTTATCGCGTTGTCAAATACTGACAACGCCTTCTGTAAATCACTGTCTAATACTGCTTCCAGTAGATCAAATATAACGTTTCTATCTACTAGACCAAGTATGTCTGTAACACTTTGAGTGGATATTGTACCATCTTTGCTATATAGCACTGCTTGATTCATCAAAAATAAAGCGTTACGCATTGAATTGCTACAGTGGTGCGCAATTAATTCCGATGCTTCTTTTTCAATAAAATAATTTTCTTTTTGTGCAATATCATTTAAACGCTCCATTATCTTAGCTGAAGGAATGTTATGTAAATCAAACCTTTGACAACGTGCAATAACAGTTATTGGTATCTTTTTTATTTCTGTAGTTGCTAGAATAAACTTTACGCTAGATGGTGGTTCTTCTAGAGTTTTAAGTAATGCATTAAATGCATTACTGGATAACATGTGTACTTCATCTATAATGTAAACTTTAAACTTAGAACTTATTGGTAAATAGCAAATATCTCCCAAGATCGCTCTAACATCCTCAACACTAGTGTGACTTGCCGCATCGATTTCAACTACATCTGGATGGCTTGAATTTTTTATTGCCAGACAACTTGTACATGATCCACAAGGTTCAAAAGTTGGCCCCAATGAGCAGTTCAAACATAAAGCTATTATTCTTGCAGTGGTGGTTTTACCAATTCCACTGCTACCAGAAAGCAGTATAGATTGTGGAATTTTGTTGAGAGTAAAAGCATTTTCTAGTATACGCACCAATATATCTTGACCTACTAAATCTTTAAAGCTACTAGGACGATATTTTAATGCTATGTTCATAGCCTAGAATAAAACAAATAGTACAAATAGGTATGCAACCCAAAAAGATTCTGATATGGTTGCTTCATTTCTGACCTGACCAAGTTACAGAATTTTTGCCTGCATACCTTATAAAAGGTTATACTTTTTTTTTTTTTTAGCAAGGTATATTCTATATTAGTCTTATAATTTATATGTTAGACCTTTTGCGACATTACTTTGGAGTAAACAGCTGTTACCTAAAATACTCTTCTTCTGTCATCCCAGTGCCCAGACACTGGGATCCAGAAAACTTAATTTTAAATGAATACATTAGGCTGTTGTATAATAAGAACTGGATTCAAGTGTCAATCACTGAAATGACACCCTTCCGGTGGGGATTGCTCTCAAACTACAATGTTCGTACAGTTGTGCTGGGATCCAAGTATAAAAATATTTGGAAATTATACAATGGACAATGGATTCTAGGAGTATATGTTAAAAGTAATGTCCGTAATGAAATAAGCTGGATTCCAATGTCACGTACTGGAATGACAACATATAGGTATTGGAATAACAAAAGAGGAATATTATGATTTTATATCATTTTCCTCTTTGTCCGTTTTCACGAAAAGTTAGAGCTCTTCTCAAGGAAAAAAAGCTGAGTTGTGATTTGGTATATGAAAATCCATGGGAAAAGCGGAATGAATTCATGGAGATCAATCCAATCGGACAAGTACCAGTATTAATAGATAATAACTTTGTAATAGCGGATAGTAATGCCATTTGTGAATATATAGAAGAGACTTACAATAGCGACGTCAAATTACTTGGTTCATCCACTATTATTAAGTCTAAAATACGCGCTTTAATCAATTGGTTCGATAGCAAATTTTACAATGAAGTTACTAAGTATATTATGAATGAAAAAGTAATTACTAACCGCAGCCCTGACTCTAGATTTCTTCATGCAGCTCAGCATAACCTGCCTTGCCATATGGAATACATCGAACACTTAATTAACCAGAACGTTTGGCTTGCAACCGATAAGTTCACTTTAGCCGATATTACTTTAGCATCACATATTTCTATAATAGACTACGTAAATAGTTTCCCATGGGAAAAAAGTAAGATTTTAAAAGAATGGTACTCCATTGTTAAATCAAGGCCTTGTTTTCGCGAAATATTATTAGAGAGAGTTTTTGGCTTAACTCCCCCTAGACATTACGCTGACCTTGATTTTTAACTTGCGTTAGTTTTAAAGCTACAGTCATTCCTTCGTCAGTAGGAATCAATATGGAGAAATATCTTTTTTCATCTGACAATCTATCATTAAACTCTCTCATAGCATGCCATGACTTTTCTGATACTTCTTTTGGAGGAGATTTTAAAAATACTGTATCAAATAATAGAGTGTTATCTGCAACGATTAGCCCATCTTGTTTAATGTATGACTCTGCCCAATCTAAATACTTAGGATAACTACTTTTGTCAGCATCGATGAATATCATGTCAAATGGTGCCTTTGCTGATAATTCATTAATTTTTTCCAGTGCATCACCTTCTATTAGAGTAATTTTATCACTTAGATTAAAAGCACTAAAATTTTTTTTTGCTATTCTTGAGTGTTGAGGATTATTTTCTATTGTATATATATGACCATCTTTCGGTAAAGCTTTTACCATACAAATTGACGAATAACCATATAACGTGCCAATTTCAACTATGCTTTTAACTTTATGGATTTTGATAAATAAATTTAATAATTTTCCTTCTTCAGGAGTGATTTGAATACGTTGTTTCTTATCAAGAGTACAATGTTCTTCTATTTTTTTATACTCTTTTGCAAATAAGCTTCTTATGTACAACGATTTTCTGCTAAAGTTATGACGCATTAAGTTTTATAATATAAACTAAGGAGGTTTAATCTATATAAGATTTATAAAGATAACAATAGAGTTAAGAATAATAAAATTTTTTATTTTAAGTTGTTATTTTATAAAGTAAAATTTTAAGTGACAAAGATTATTATATATTTTACTATGGTTAACTAGTATAACAATCAATTGTTATACTAGAATTAAGGGATCGTTTATTTACATCTCTCTTAAAATGTAATTTTTATAATCAATTAGAGGGGTTATATGTCTTATAACATTGCTAACGAAGTTGAAACGTTAAGCAAGAAATCTAATAATAATGAAGGAGTGAAATTACTGCACAATCCAGCTTATCGCGAGAAGTACAAAGAACGCTTTAACGAAGCTCAGAAAAAAGTTATGGATATGGTCCAATTTTATGATGGAACGATAGTATTAATAGAGAATAAAATTGCTATGTATTATTATGCTTGGCACAGTAAAAAAAGAGAGTTTGAGCGTAAAAAGCAACAAACAGTATCAAAAAATACTGTTTCAGCATAGGGTTTTTATATGGTAAGCTAAAGTGTTATTACTTCACTATAGCTTTTCCATATAACTCATCTATTACATTAGTGAAGTATTCCAGCTCTCTATATCCTTCATGTTTGATTTTACCATTCTCTACGTATGATTTGTCATCGTTAAGCTTGATGATGAATACAGGAGTAGCTGTGATATCAAGCTTATTAATTGCAAGTGATTTATCATTTATAATTTTGTCCATCATCTTTTTATCATTAATGCATTGGTTAAATACATCTTGCTTCAAATTGCTTAGTGCAGCAATTTTTTGTAGTATAGTTAAATCACTAAAATTAGAGTAGTTCCACGATTCTATTGCATTAAACACAGCTTTGTTAAAATTAAAATAGTCTTCTTCTTTTTCATAACAATAACTTAGCATTGCAGCTTTTAATCCTCTGTAATCTAGAGGAAAATGACGGAATATGTATAACATCTTACCTGTATCTATGTACTTCTCTTTGATTTTAGGAAAAACTTTCTTATGAAAAAGAGAACAGTGATAACAAGTGAGCGAGGCGTATTCTATCATTAAAATTGGTGCTTTTCGACCTCCTAATAATTTATCATCAGGCAATAGCGACAGTAGTTCTTTTGGTGTTATTTCATCAGTTTTTTGAGTGTTGGGTAAGTTTTGTTCAATAGCTGCATAAGAACTAACACTTATAAAAATTAGTAAAAACAATAATCTAAAGATCATTACAATAGAAACACTTAACTTATTAAAAAAATAATGCATTTATATGAATAATGTCAAGATAACTTTTTCTCGGGAACGCTTTCTACTCTATCTTTGAATGCAGCAATTATTCTGCTTTGTGTGTATTTATACACTGAGTTTAATAAAG
This sequence comes from Wolbachia endosymbiont (group B) of Villa cingulata, assembly GCF_964028285.1. Taxonomy (NCBI): domain Bacteria; kingdom Pseudomonadati; phylum Pseudomonadota; class Alphaproteobacteria; order Rickettsiales; family Anaplasmataceae; genus Wolbachia; species Wolbachia endosymbiont (group B) of Villa cingulata. The sequence goes on from NZ_OZ034766.1 coordinate 63,745, forward strand.
TGGAAAACAAGTTGGATTTAAATTCAAACTCTATATAGAACTCTACCATAGTTTTACTTTCGTTCATAGAAGTGAATTTCCACTCGTTGTATAAATGTTTAAATATTCCATTTGACGACACAGCTTTTATCCAACCTTCATTTATTCCATTTGGAGCAAGGGAGGTCACTTCTGATGTGTAACTTCCTTTAATACCATGAAAAGCTGCGAGGAGATCCACAGTCATTTGGCTATCAGTTTTTTCTTTTATATGAACAGCTTTGCACCAAGGAACAAAATCAGGATACTTCTCAACGTCAATTACAACTTGAAACACCCTATGAGATGAACAGAAAAAGACACCTTGTTCTTTATATTGGTGTAACATAAACCTGAATAATGGAAAAGGGATCCGTATCTACCGTCAGTCTTAGTAGATTCCTGAGACCTAAAGTTAAGGTGGGCATCACGTACTAATTTCAATGAAATTAACAGAGGCAATTCCCTTGATCAGAAATTATCGCTCGGGAAATTTAACTTAACTCATAACGCATAGCACAGAACCCTAAATTAATTATAGATTATTTATATAGAGTATGTCTATAGATATATTAAAGCTAGCGATTATTATTTTGCCTTTGTTAAATTTTGCATTTTTAGTATCATAGCTAATAAATATATCTTATGAATGTTATTAAGCTCTTAACCATTTTTATTTTAATATCCTCAAGTGCTTACGCGAGTTGTATAGGTCACAAAACTTTTGTGCTTGCCATGAAGCAGCAAGTAGATAATACGTTTATGAAAGGGAATAGAAAAAATTTAGAACATATACACGAAAAGCTTCGGAAGATCATTCAGAATAATGTTAACCTCAAAGAAATATCTCGATTTGTAATAGGGAAATATTGGAATTTATCTACTCAGAAAGAAAAAGAAGAGTTTCTAAAAGAATATGAAGTATATCTCGCGCGTTTGTGCGCTAAAATTTTGTATAAATACATAAATAATAGTGAAATGATCATAATGAGTACAAAAGCAGTTGACGATGAAACTTGTCTGATAGGAACAAGATTTTCTTATGGTGATGAGGAATTTACAAATATTGACTTTAAAGTTACTAAAAGTGACAGTTCTTTCTTAATAAACGATGTTGTAATGAGTGGAATAAGTATTGCTATTAATCAACGTTCTCAATTTAGTGAAAAGATCGACACGAATGGCATGGCAAGTGTAATAGATGAATTAAAACGTAACAATAATTTATGATATACATGCCTCATTGGCCTAAGCCGATTGGCAGTAGGCCAAAGGATTTTTCTCTTGATCGCATAAAAAGTCTTCTAAATAAACTGGGTAATCCCGAGAAAAAAATACCGCCAATAATTCACATAGCTGGCACTAATGGCAAAGGATCAACACTATCATTTATAAGATATATAATGCAAGCAGCAGGGTATAAAGTTCATACGTACACTTCTCCACATTTAGTGAATTTTAATGAGAGAATAGTTGTTGCAGGCACTGATGTCGATGATAGTGAATTACACAACTCACTGGAAGAATGCCGTATAGCAGTTGCGGAACAACCTATCACTCTATTTGAGGCCACAACAATTGCAGCTTTCTTAGCTTTTGCTCGTCATAAAGCGGATATTACTTTAGTTGAGGTGGGTATGGGTGGAAGGCTTGATGCAACAAATGTTATAGATAATCCGATCCTAACGATCATCACTTCCATTGCACTTGACCATACAGAATATCTTGGTCCTACCGTAGAAACCATAGCAGGTGAAAAGGCTGGAATAATGAAACCTAATGTTCCTTGCGTAATAGCACCACAAGAAAAATCTATAACGAACACATTAGAACATCATGCAATAAATAAGAAATCTCCTCTGTATAGAGGAGGACTTGAATGGAATTGCGAAAAACAGAATAACAGGATGGTCTTTCAATCGACTATTCAATCAATAGAATTTTCTTTGCCATCTTTAAAAGGAGATCATCAAATAATCAATGCAGGAAACGCAATTGCAGCATGTAGCATTTTGAGTGGGAAGTATGGATTTAATATTGGAGAAGAGGACATTGCTTCAGGTTTACAGAGCACTTATTGGCCTGCGCGGCTAGAGTCTATAAAAGAAGGTAATTTAATTTCTTTATTACCAAAAGATTGGCAATTATTTCTAGATGGTGCACACAACAATGATGGTGCCAGAGTGTTAGCTAGGTGGATAAAAGACAATTTTGCTGAAGGTGTTTATATGATCTTTGGTGTCACTCGCAATAGAAATGTGGCAGAGTTCTTAGAGCACTTAAAGCCATACATCAAACTACTATGCGCCGTTTGTGTTAAATCTGAACCTAAAGCAACAAGTACAGATTTAATCAGAGAAGGAGCTAATAATATAGGAGTAAATGCTATTGAATGTGAATCAATCAGAGATGCTATATCAAATCACATACTAAAAGCTTCTATACAAAACGTCAAAACCATACTAGTCTGTGGCTCGCTATTTTTAGCCAGAGATTTGAGTATGGAGAATAATCAACCTACTTGATGAGCCGAGACGTTAAAAGCACCATCAGGGTTTACAATGCTGCTTGGCTTTTCGGTTGATGCTCCTATAGGTACATTTTGTTCATCACCTATTCCTTCAGTTTTTACAAGATTTACAACTTTTCTCTCGTAGATTTCACTTGCTAAGTGTAGTAATAAACTACAATCTAGTACTGCAGCAAATCCAATGAGTATTTTACTGTCTACGCAACTAGATTGATACTGTAACACCAAACCTGCTATTAATAAAATAGGAGGAAGATAACTTGAAAATTGGGAAGTAAGAATTAGATATTTAAATGCTTTACTTTTGAACATTTCATCTTGTAGCTCTTCTTGATCTAAATTTTCACCTTGTTCCCGTTGAGAATTTTGCAAATCCACAGCTTCTTTAACTACAGAAGCTATCAAATAAACAGATAAGAAAAAAGTTGTAACAAATGTTATTAGGCTCGCACTAAACAAAATGCCAGGTGCATCAGTAAAATTAGCAGCCTTATATAGCTTCAACCCCAAGTAAATATACGACACTAATGACGAGACGGACAGTAGGAATCTTACCAAATTAAAAACAAAATAATACTTTGTACGCTTATCATTCTGACCTTGCTGAATTGACTGTAAACACCTTTTCCATTCCTCAGGAATGATTAATCCCTGATTCTTTCCACTTAGTGGTTTAATATATTGCAAAAGTGCTGCTTTATTTCTGTTAAAGGCCTGCATTTTTTCATCGCTACCTCCTGGTTTATCTGGGTGACACTTTCTTGATAACCTTCTATAATTTTTTGCTATTATATTAGATATTTCTAAGAAGTTACGACCTTCTACTTCTTGTACTTGAATGCCTATCTCTTTAAATAAACTTTCATTATAATTATATTCTCTTTTTCTTAACTTATACCCCATATCCCCACCTAATAAATTAACTAACTATTAATACTTTATAATATATAAATTTCCAAATCATGTCAATTATTTCATTCATGCTTATTGTATGAATTATTTCTTTCACGACTACCATGATAAGTGTATGAAAGTTATCATTTAGTGCATAATAGTGCTTCAATGTTTAGGGTTACAGTTTTCATTGGTCATTTGAGTAACTCAAATCCGGTTAATGCCAGTTCTATCTATCTTGTCACTTAAGTAGCCTCTATTTCAGCACAGGAATCTACTTTATAGTGATGTCATTCAAGTATCTGACATTGATTCCTTTATGATGCTGTCATCCCAGTGCTAGACACTGGGATCTAGTTAAATTTACGAGTATAAAAGTAATGTTAAAATACAATGTTTCCGATGATTATGAAAAAGCTGGATTCCAGCGTAACACGCTGGAATGACACCTTTTTTAAATTACTTTAGCAATAAATATCAAGAAATTTACCAAGCAAAAAAAAAGGCAAAAAAAAACCCTGTAGTGAGTTTTGACCCTATAATAATGTAAATTAGCATTGTAATAATGTGCTAACGCTTATTTTAAGCGCGATTTGGCTGAATGTAGAAAAAATTTAAAAGACATACAGCCGCTATAATTTTTATGTAATTTGCCAATAAATATCTGAGTTTTTTACTGAATTTTGTTGTTAAATCTGCAGAGATTAAAAACAAGGATAAATACTCTCACTATCATAGTAAGGGGGATGGCGTAATTTGTCAAGTTAAATAAGCTAACTTATTAACATGTGATAATTAGGCAGCTATTGCAGATTGAATGTTCAAATGATCACTAACTTTGAGGTTTTGGTTTCATCTATTTGCGGCTGACTAATCACAGTTCGAATGAAATTGGTTGCCATAAAGGTACAACCTAGAATAAAAAAAGCAACGGAAATAAAGGGGATAATAGGAAATTCAAGAGGTAATATAGATGTAATTCCTCCTATTAAAAATGAAACGTTAGATGTAATGTCGAGGCAGATCTTCATTAATTTATCTTGCCAAGAGGTATCGAGTTGCTTATTAAGGCCACACTGCCTAAAATGATCAGTTAATGACCATATATTTAAAGCAAGCGAAAGTGCACTTAGCATAGTGCTGACAATAGTACAGTACAAGCTTAAGGAAGAAATATTTAGGGCTAATGCTGCTGTATACCCCATCAAAGAAGCAATAGATAGTGCAGCAACCAAGCGTTTTGAATAAGTTCGTATTTTTTTTCCTGTAAATAAGCCTCTCTTTCTCATAACTCATGAACCTAGCAGTAAATGCATATTATCTCATAACATTAATTGACTTGAAAATCAATACAGAGTGCCCGGGAGAAGACTTGAACTTCCACAACTTGAAAAGTTACTAGCACCTGAAGCTAGCGCGTCTACCAATTCCGCCACCCGGGCTTTTTGTGATTTACTATGTTAAAATAAAATAATATACTCAAATAGTTTTTAGCTCAAAGGTAATGCCAAATCTAGATCAAATATTTTTTGCTCAGAACAATGTTAATATTAATAATGTATATAAAATAGTCAACAACGCTTTGAGCAATAGTGATGGTGGTGAGCTATTTTTAGAGTTTTGCCAATCAGAATCCCTAATTTTTGATGATAATATATTAAAACATATGGATTTAAATATCAGAAGAGGATTTGGTCTAAGGTCTTTTTGTGAAGATAGTACGTCTTTTGTTTGCTCTTCTGAGATTAGCGAAAAAGAAATTAGTAAAGCTGCTTCTATGGTAAAAAGTTCAGCATCTTTAAGCAAAACAAATTCAGTAAACTTAAATGAGGAGGCAAAAAGCCTGTATTCAACGATTAATCCCATAAATGAAATGGATCTGAGCTCAAAAATTAAACTACTCAATGAGATTAATGAGTATGTAAGGTCGAAGAATAACTGCGTGAAGCAGGTAAAAATAACTCTAAATGGAGAATGGCAAGTTGTACAAATAATAAAAGATGATCACAGGTTAAGCGATATTAGGCCTTTGGTACGTTTTAATGTACTAGTCATCGTAGAGAAAAATGGCCGAGCTGAGAGAGGTTCTGCAGGGCACGGTGGAAGAGACTCTTATAGTAAATTTGTTTCTGAGAAGAAGTGGAAAGAAGTTGCAAACCAAGCGTTAGAGCAAGCGCTAGTAAATCTTGAGGCAATTCCAGCTCCGGCTGGAGAGATGACAGTTGTTTTAGGTTCAGGTTGGCCAGGAATATTATTGCATGAAGCTGTAGGTCATGGACTTGAAGGTGATTTTAACCGTAAAGGAATCTCGGCATTTTCAAATTCTATGGGTAAACAAGTGGCAGCCAGTAACATTACTGTAATTGATGATGGAACTCTACCTAATTTGCGTGGTTCTATTAGCATAGACGATGAGGGTACTTTACCTGGCTATAATGTGCTTATAGAAGATGGAATTCTAAAAGGATATATGCAAGATCATATGAACGCTAAACTTATGGGTGTAAATCCAACTGGTAATGGTAGAAGAGAAAGTTACAAAGAAGTTACTATGCCACGCATGACAAACACCTATATGTTGCCAGGAAAATATACACCAGAAGAAATAATATCCAGTGTAAAGAGAGGCCTATATGCAGTAAATTTTGGTGGTGGACAAGTTGATATAACATCAGGAAAATTTGTTTTCTCATCTTCGGAAGCTTACCTAATAAAAAATGGTAAAATTACACAACCAGTCAAAGGAGCAACGCTAATTGGTGATGGGCCAACAGTGCTAAAAAAAGTATCAATGATTGGTAATGATCTAAAGTTAGATCCTGGTATTGGTACGTGCTCAAAAGACGGGCAAAATGTGCCTGTTGGAGTTGGTCAACCAACACTCAAGGTCGATGCAATAACTGTTGGTGGAACTGAATATGTAGATAAGGGCTAAGCGAACTCAGCTCATGCTGTACAATTGTACAAATATTGTAACCATTATTCAAGTAGCTCATATAGATGCAAAAACTACTTAACAAATCTCTTTGCCTTCCTTGCCATAACGTGTATAACAATCTCACAAAAAATAATATCATAGAATTCAATAGGTGATCTTTAAAAAATCCTTAAGGAAAGTAAAATACTGTTTAAATAGGCCGATATAGATGGTTTTACGATATAATAAAATTATTATAAACAAGAACTTATAAACTCTAGCAAATGAATTTGTGAGTTTAGTGGTGCTAGGAATACCTGGCTCTTTTATGTGGATTGACATTCTCAATAACCTGCTCTAGAGATAGATTATATAATTTTGACAAGGTTCTTGGCATGTGATATTTTTCTCGAATATAGGGAATGGTATAAATGACTTTATATCTATATCCAGCTCTAGGGGAAGATCTTCAATGTTTACGTCCATCCCTGATAAAGGATATTCTATGTCCATGTGCAGCTTTGGGAGATAGTTCTACTTTGAAGATTTCTTTCACTTTTACTATTGCGACTCCCGATTCCACTGAAATCACTCTTTCCCTTAATTCATATTGACATGGTGACTTCATTTATTCCCTCACTTTCAGCTTTTTCTTGCTTTACCATATCTCTTCCCCTCTTGTCTCTATCTTTATGTATTAAGCTATATAACTCAAAATCTTGATAAAATGCAGAAAAGTTTTTTTAATTTCAGCTCCATCCTCGAAGAGTTAGAAAATAACTTTAAGCAAGTTAGTCAGAATTTTTCTGACGCAAAGGAACAAGTTTTAAATTTAGCTGTCAACTCTGAAGATTTGGCAGGCAAGTTTCTTAATTATCACCCGAATATGTGCATAGTATAAAATTAGCTTGATAGACTTCAAGAGCTTTGCCTATGAAGTCAGTGTGCTTCTTGAAATGCAATATACTTTTATTACTTTAATTATGAAAATCTGTTAAGCCTTCTTGCCAATTACTACAATATTTTCACTTGGAAAAAAGTAGTCAGGTATAGCCATGTTTTCTGGTGCAGGACCGCCAATTACTCGGCCTGATGTGTCATAATATGAACCGTGACAAGGACAGAACCAACCGTTGCCGTCTTTTGTAGCGTGATCAACTGGTACACATCCAAGATGGGTGCATATTCCAATCATAATTAACCATTCATCTTTCCCTTTGTATACTCTTTTTTCATCTGATTCAGGATCTCTCAAATTTTCTACATTTATGGCTCTTGCAGCCTCAATCTCTTGTTTTGTGCGCTTGCGGATAAATACTGGCTTACCTTGCCATTTTACCTTTTTTCCTTGTCCTTCTTGAATATCAGATAGATTAACCTCAACCGTAGACATCGCTAAAACCTCAGCAGAAGGATTCATAGACTTAACCAATGGCCAAAGACCGCTTGCAGCTCCTATACCTGCCATGGCACACGTAGTTAATGTGATAAAATCTCTTCTACTCCTATTTTTGGCAAAATCTTTGACAAGAGATGTTTTTTTACTCTTCTCATTCGTCAATGATTTTTTATTTTTAGTTAACTTCTTATCCATCAATCTCTACTTGAACATAGACATATATTTTAATTTAAATACTATAGATTAATCAATAGAAATTTGCACTATTTGCTTAACCTTTGCTATATAGTTAAGAAGAAACAGAGTTTTCAATTTCGGAAATACTATCTTCAGTGGAATCAGGATCCTCAATTTTCGCTACTGACACCACCTTTTCTCTACTCTCTGTTTTAAACAGAGTGACTCCTTGAGTGCTACGTCCTGCAATTCTGATATCATTTACTGAAATACGAATTAACTTTCCTTTATCTGTAATAAGCATGATATTATCACCCTGTTCAACTGGAAAGCTAGCAACAACATTACCGTTTCTATCGGTAGTAAGGATATTTGTAATACCAACACCACCTCTATTTGTTACCCTATACTCATACGCAGAAGTTCTTTTACCAAAGCCATTTTCGGTAATAGTTAATATAAACTCCTCATTCACTGCAAGTTTTAAGAATAATTCGTTATCTATTCCTAAATCATTCAAAGTCTTTTCCAATTTAGAATCAATGGAGTTATTAATCGCAGCCCCCAGTCTTTTTGCAAGTGGAACTTTTAAGTAAAGTTCTTTTGTTTCTGTTGCTACACCTATCCCATTTAATATGGTCATGGATATCACGCTGTCATTCTTTGCAAGTTTGATACCTCTTACGCCATCTGAATTGCGACTTTTAAATTGACGCACATCACTTACAACAAATCTGATACTTTTGCCGAATCTTGTTGAAAGAAAAACATGATCAATTTCATTGCATACTTTAACTGATATTAACTTATCTCCTTCATCGAGCTTGATTGCTATTTTTCCATTGCTTGGAATATAGTGAAAATCCGCTAAAGAATTGCGCCTTATGTTCCCATGAGCAGTAGCAAAAACTATGTTTTGATTTTCGTCATTTTCACTTGGTAATGGCATTATATTAGTTATAGTTTCACCATCGCTAAGCGGGAATATATTAACAAGTGCTCTTCCACGTGCAGTTGGCTCTGCAAGAGGTAACTTATAAACTTTTAATCTATAAACTCGGCCAATATTAGAAAAGAATAAAAGGCTAGTATGGGTATTCCCAACAAATAATTTTGTGGTTACATCCTCTTCTTTTAATCCTTGTCCTAGCTTTCCTTTTCCACCACGACGCTGAGTTCTATAATGAGAAAGCTTCACACGCTTAATATAACCATTCATAGTTACGGTTATCACCATATCCTCTTGTGGAATTAGATCTTCAGCTTCAATGTCCGTATCTGATTCCTCTATTGAAGTTTTTCGCGGCACAGCAAATCTGTTCTTTATTTCTTGTAGATTGTTTTTTATTTCTTTCATCAACTTCTCTCCTGAGCCAAGAAAAGCGATATATTCTTTTATCAGGTTGATCATTGAACTTAGCTCAGCTTCTAATTTGTCTTTTTCAAGGCCTGTTAAACGTTGCAATTTCATGTCAAGAATAGCTTTCGTTTGCAGCTCAGTTAATCTATACACTCCGTCTTTCAAAAAGCTCATGCTGTCTGAGATTAATCCAATAATTGTGTTTATCTCAGCTGAAGTTTTCCATTCTTTATTTAAAAGTTCTCTACTTGCTTCCGCAGGATCTTTTGCACCACGGATGATTTTTATCACTTCATCTATGCTCAAGACCGCAATGTAGAGCCCTATATATATATGAGCTTTTTCCCTCGTTTTTCTTAGACGAAATTCTGTTCTCCTGATTAATACTTCTTTTCTAAAATCAACAAAAGCAGCTATGATTTCTTTTAATGACATCAAAGCAGGCCTGTTATTGTTGAGGACTAAAGTGTTAACACTAAAACTACTTCTTAGTGGAGTTAGTCCCAATATTTGATTAAGTATAAAACTTGCTTCAGCATTTCTTCTGAGGTCAATTACTACCCTAATACCAGACTTATCAGACTCATCCCTAATTTCTGTTATGCCATCAATTCTTTTTTCTTTTACAAGCTCACCTATCTTCTCAATTAATTTTACTTTATTTACCTGGTAAGGTATTTCATCAATCACTATTGCTTGCCTATCTTGTGGCAGGTCTTCCATGTGAGTCTTGCCTTGCACAACAATTGATCCACGACCCGTTGCAAATGCTGATCTTATTCCAGACCTTCCAAGAATCGTTCCCCCAGTTGGAAAATCCGGCCCTGGCATCACTTCAAGTAACTCATCCAAAGTAACTTCAGGATTATCTATATATAACATACAAGCATCTATTATTTCTCCAAGGTTGTGAGAAGGAATATTGGTTGCCATACCAACTGCAACACCGCTTGCACCATTTACCAATAGATTCGGAAATTCTGCAGGCAGTACAACAGGCTCTGTTTCATTTCCATCATAGTTTGGCCTAAAATCAACTGTATCTTCGTCAATATCATTTAGTAAAAAATGCGACACTCTGTGGAGCCTTGCTTCTGTATATCGCATTGAAGCTGGCGGATCTCCATCTATCGAACCAAAGTTACCTTGCCCATCAATCAGTGGTAAAAGAAGAGAAAAATCTTGAGCCATCCTGACCAAGGAGTCATAGATAGCCATGTCACCATGTGGGTGATATTTTCCCATTACATCCCCGACTATACGAGCTGCTTTTTTATACGGTTTACCGGCATCGAACCCAGCCCTCGACATTGCGTATAATATGCGCCTATGAACAGGTTTAAATCCATCTCGCACATCAGGTATAGCTCGACTTATGATCACACTCATTGCGTAGGAGAGATAAGAATCCTCTAGCTCTTTCACTATTGAAACTGGTACTATGTTGTCTTGCATTTTCTATACTTTGATTGAAATAATTGTAATATTAATATTCAACTAGGCTAATGGGCAATGACAGACTTGAACTGCCGACCTCCTCGGTGTAAACGAGATGCTCTACCAGCTGAGCTAATTGCCCCTCTAGATATAATTCTATAGTTCAATGTTGTTGTTGTAAACAAAAATAGCGATACAAGCAACTCTTATGGAATCGCTGGGTGCGCACTATGGAGTTGTATAAATTTTAGTCTTGCTGCTACCTTGTATAAAGGTATTCTTTCACTTGCATTTTTTGACATGTTCAACAACTTTGAATAACATGCTGTGGCATTTTTAAAATCTGAGAGCTTATCTAGAATAACAGCTAAATTATAGGTATAAAAAATATTGTTTTGATCTAAAGAAATTGCTGCTTTCATATATTCTTTAGCTTTTACGTAATCCCCTTTTTTCATATAGATCAAACCTAAATTTGCTGATAAAGGGGCGCTATTTCTGAGTGTATCATACAATTTCAACATTTCACTCAATGCTAAATTAGGATCATATTGTGAGATTATCGTCAGAAAATTCTTTAATACATAAGGGTTGCTAGGATATTCTTTTAACAGTCTTGTGTAAATCTCTACAGCTTTTTTAAATTCTTTGTTAGCGTAATAGATATTCCCTAGTCCAATTAAAGCACTTTCATGATAAGGAAATCTTGCGATAATCTGATTGAGGAGAGAAGTAGCTGTTTCACTATCTCCTAACTCAAAGGAATCTTTTGCTTTTTTTAAAATAGAGTATATGTCAAAATTCTTGCCAGAATTCTGCGAAATTTTGATATTAAATTTGTCACTTTTTCTCTCGAGAACATCAAGATCTTTATATTTTTTATCAGCTTTTATATGCTTGACAACACTATCAAAGACCTTCTGTATCTCCAAATTTTCACTAGCATAGGTAACAGAAGACCTCCATAAAATCACAACGCAAATTAACATGCAGACAAACATAGATCCTAGTGTTGTGGCATTGGCTGCAGCGCGTAACCAGTAAATCTTATTTCTTTGAACCATACGCAACACATTACAAATTCATAAATGCTAAATTACTTATCTAATATAATAATAAAGATATTATTAATTGGCAGATACTATTTAGAATGAGTTAAAAGAGCACTTTGACCTTACCCAGAAAAAGTAGACAGAAAGTTAAGACGTTTTTGAAGTAAAATAAAACGTTTTTTCAAAGAGGTGTGGTATGACAAAAAGAAAAGAATATACAGCAGAATTCAAAATTGAAGCTATAAGACTAGTAAAAGAAACAGGTCAATCATCAGCAAAAATAGCAAGAGATTTGGGTATTAGCGGTGATTCATTAAGCAGATGGGTAAAAACATACAATGATAGAATGTCTGGAGTAGATGCGTTTCCAGGAAAAGGGAAAGTAGCTCATTGTGACAAAGAAAAGTTTGATTTAAAGAAAGAGCTGGCAAGAGTAACGAGGGAAAGAGACATTTTAAAAAAAGCCCTGGGATATTTTGCAAACCAAAAAGAGTAAAATATTCTTTTATAAAAGAACATAAAAAATGCTATAAAATACGGGAATCATGCAGATTTTTGAACGTATCTGCTTGTGGTTATTATAAATGGATTACTAAGGAAAAAAACAACAAAAAATCAATAAGAGAAGAGCTCATACAAGATATTCAGAAGGTATATCGAGCATCACAATGCAGATACGGAGCTCCTAAAATTCACGCTGAATTAAAGGCTTTAGGTAAAAATTATAACATCAAAACAGTGCAAAATGTTATGCAGAAAAATGGCATTCAAGCTAAGCTTAGACGAAAGTTTAAAAGTAAAAAACCACAAATAGACAATAGAGTTATAACTCCTAACATATTAAATCAGAATTTCATCGCTGATCAACCTAACAAGATATGGGTAACTGATATTACGTACATAAAAACTAATGAAGGATGGTTATATTTGGCAGCAATAATAGATTTATATTCACGCATGGTGATTGGCTGGTCAATGAGTAATGCAGTAAATAGGCAATTAGTTATAGATGCGTTATTCATGGCTATTGGTAGGCGCAAATCTGCTAAAAATCTACTATTTCATAGCGATCAAGGATCGCAATACACCTCTAAAAATTATCAATTTTTACTAAGTACAAAAAATATTACTTCTAGTATGAGTCACAAAGGTTGTTGTTATGATAATGCTGTTTCAGAGAGCTTTTTTAGTTCACTTAAGAGAGAGTTACTCATTGATACTTCACAACACTCTGCACAACAAGCTAAAACCGCAATATTTGAATATATAGAAATTTTTTATAATAAACAGCGTAGACATTCTACTATTAACTATTGCATTCCTGAGCTTTTTGATTCATCATTCTCATAGCAAAAACGTCTTAACTTTCTGTCTACTTTTTCTGGGTAAGGTCACCCCTTCACTCCATTTCCATTACAGAAACTTCTTCGCTACTACGAGCTAATCCGCCCCTGTTTTTCGCATCGGTACTCTCATCCTCAGAGATCAGCTCTTTGGACTTCTCCCTTTTCATCGAAACGACAGGTTCCCGTAGTTCCATGCAATAGCCTAAAATAGATTCACGCCACTTTTATGCCGGACGCCACCTACCCAGTAAACAAGCTCCCAGTAGATTCATCCCAGGTTAACGACTACCCCCTGGTTTTGACGTCGTCTCTACGCTTTCGACACTTCATCAGTGGTTCACTTGCGTTCGTCTCTCTATTTCATACATGACACATAATTGTGCCTTTTCCATAACGCTCACTACCTTAGCTCTTTACCAAAGCAGCTTATGGCTGTTTGAAGCCTGCTCTTGCAAACCGGCTCCGAGGGGCCCTCCCTCATCTACTGCACAGCTTCAACACTTTCCGTGTTTCTACGGCGCACAGCCATCTCAAGTTATAGTTAAGCCTATATTCAGTGAATTACTTTCACAAGTGCAATTGATTTTAGTGTTATACTGTTCTAACAGTAAAGAAGTCATATAGATAATAATGTCTTTTGTATCCAAACGAATATCATTTTTTTTTGTTAATTTGCTCACTAATAATGTACTTATTGATTTATGTTCATTTACTACTTTTATAGTGAGTAGTGTTTTATCTTCTGTTTTAGTCAGTAAAATAGACACTAATTCAATTTGTGCCACTGCACTGATTATAGTTATCACCATATTGGAAATTATCTTATTTATTTTTTCAATTAAGTTTTCTGTAGGACATTCACTTACTCTCCACTGAAGCTTTACTTTTTTTTTAATAAATAATTTTCTATATTGGATTTAGTCTTAACAAAGCTGCAATTATCTGATGAATGAGAATACGCTTGCTTCATAACTTTATATTTATATATTAAATCATCGGAGCTTTCTTTAAGCAATGACAATGCTTCGTTTTGCATATTAGGGTTGTTTTCTTCAAGCTCTTCCAATCCACCCACTATTCCTTGCATAGAACTAGCAAAATCATGAAGAATTCGTCCTGATAGGCATTCTGTTATCAACATTATGTTTTTATTCATTGGATAAAAGTATAAATGATCTAAGTTAACCCTATATTGGTAGGCACGTAGTAGTCAATTTAAGAGAAAGTTTCGTTGCGCTTTTTGTGTCAAAGCATTAATGTAGTATTAATAATTATAAGATTTATGAAGGCGTTATGAATACTTATGCTAAATCTGGAATAGACCTTAAACTATATAACGAACTAATAAAAAAAGTTAAACCTATTATTGAAAAGACTAAAGGAGAAGAAGTAATTAGTGAAGTAGGATCATTTTCCGCATTGTTTGACTTTTCTTCGCTGAGTAAGAAATACGACCATCCAGTACTTGTTTCCTCAACTGATGGAGTGGGCACAAAACTATTAATAGCTCAAGAGGTGAATAAACATGATACTATAGGTATAGACTTAGTTGCAATGTGTGTAAATGATTTACTTGCACAAGGAGCAACACCTTTATTTTTCCTTGATTACTTTGCAACAGGCGTTTTAAACAAAAACGTTTTATTGTCTGTAATCCAGAGCATTGCAGAAGGGTGCAAGGAATCTAAAATAGCATTAGTTGGTGGAGAAACTGCAGAAATGCCTGGAATGTATGGTAACAATCACTATGACCTTGCAGGGTTTGTGGTTGGTGTTGTTGATCGAAAGCAAATTCTTCCAAACTGTAGTATAATGAAAGCAGGTGACTGTGTAGTTGGTTTAGAATCAAATGGAATTCACTCAAATGGATTTTCTTTGGTGCGCCATATTTTTAAAAGCTTAGGTATAAATTATAATGATATATCTCCATGGAATAATAAATCTTGGGGTGAAATATTACTTAAGCCAACAAAGATATATGTTGATTCTTTGTTGCCTATTATGCCAAAGGTAAAAGGCATTGCGCATATAACAGGTGGCGGGTTAATAGACAATATTCCAAGAATTCTCTCAGGAAATTTATTTGTAGACATAAATATTAATTCTTGGAAATGGCCAGATATATTTTTATGGCTGAAAGAAGAAGGCAAAATAGAAAAGAGAGAAATGTTAAAAACATTTAATTGCGGCATAGGTATAGTACTGATTGTAGATCCCGATAATATGAAGGATGTGGAAAGCCATTTCCAAAAGCGTGGAGAAAAAATTGAGATTATTGGAAAACTTGATGAAGCATGTCAGCCTCCACTTGATAGAGTAGTATTTAGTTAGTCTAACTTTACTGACAGTCTTTTTGCAACTTCTGAGTATGCTTCCTTTAAGTTTCCTAGATTTAAACGGAAAACATCTTTGTCTAGCTTTTTATGCGTATTTTTATCCCATAGCCTACAATTATCAGGGCTGATTTCATCGGCTAAAATGATTTTAGTGCTGTTGTTTATCAATTTGCCAAATTCTAACTTGAGATCAACTAAATATATATTTGCATTTGAAAATAGGTCGACTAAGATTTTGTTGATCTTTAAAGTTGTAGTTTTAACTTCTTCCATTTCTTTATTGGATAACCAACCAAAATATAGTATGTGATTTTCATTCACCATTGGGTCAGCTAGGTCATCATTTTTGTAAAAAAACTCGATTATAGGAGATGTAAGTGTCTCACCTTCTTTGATATTAAAACGTTTGCAAAAGCTGCCAGCTGCAATGTTTCTAACCACTATCTCAAGAGGTATTATCTTGAGTTTTTTGACTAGCTGTTCTCTTTCGTTTAGAGTGTTTATAAAGTGCGTGCTAATTCCTGCTTCTTCAAGCTTTTCCATGATAAAAGCACTAACATGATTATTAATTATTCCTTTGCCCTCAATAATTTCATATTTTTCCTTGTTGAACGCTGTAACATCATCTTTAAAGTGCTGTATGACATTTAACGAGTCTTCAGTTGCTATAATGGATTTTGCTTTACCTTCGTAAATGATTTTATTCGGTGACATGATTAATTTAGCTGTATACTATAAGATAATATCAAATTGCTGCTTAGTTTACTACAAATTTGCTAATGACGTTTAGTGTTACAGTGTTAACCATATTTCCAGAAATGTTCCCCGGGTTTTTGAACTATTCTCTTGCTGGAAGAGCGTTGGAAAAAAAAATATGGAATCTTGAAATAGTAAATATTCGTTCTTTTGCTAAAGATAAACATTCAACTGTGGATGATGTTCCATATGGAGGTGGAGCAGGGATGGTTATGCGCCCAGATGTGATTGGTAATGCAGTTGATAATGTGCTTTCTGCTCATAAAAATACTAGATTTATTTATATGACTCCATCTGGTACAAAATTTAATCAGAGCATTGCAAAGGAGCTAACAGAAATTCCTCATGTAACAATATTGTGTGGTCGATTTGAAGGTGTTGACCAAAGAGTAATTGATGTGTATACTCCTTATGAGTTAAGTATTGGAGATTATATACTTTCGGGAGGTGAGCCAGCTGCAATGGTGGTTCTTGATGCATGTATTAGGCTTCTTCCAGGTGTAGTAAATAATTTCGATAGCGTTGCTGAAGAAAGTTTTAGTTATAGTGGCGGTATGCTTGAATATCCTCAATATACTAGGCCTGAGCAGTGGAGTAGGTATAAAGTTCCTGAGGTTCTGTTGTCTGGCAATCACAGAAAAATAAGTGATTGGAGAAGGGAACAGTCATATGTCAGAACAAAGGAACGTCGACCTGAATTGTTGAATGGAGATGATAAATGACAAACTTGCTTGAAAAATTTAACGAACAACAAATACAAAGATTAGCCAAAGAGATGCCAGCTTTTTGTCCTGGCGATGATTTGAAGGTCACTTTTAAGGTAGTTGATAGTATGGGTGAGCGTATACAGATATTTGAGGGCGTATGTATATCAAAAAGAAATCGTGGATTACACTCTTCTTTTTCAGTTAGAAAGGTAAGTCATGGAGAAAGTATAGTGTCACAATTTTTTGTTTACTCTCCTGCATTAATTTCAGTACAAGTGATGAGAAAGGGAAAGGTCCGTAGAGCAAAATTATATTATCTGTGCAAGCTATTTGGGAAAGCTGCAAGGATCAAAGAACGTACTACTTATGTTAAAAAAAAATCTAAGTAGATACAATAGGGAGTGATGTCAATTGTATCATCTCAAAACCCTCTCTTATTATCCCAATGTATGACGCACAACTGTACTTTGCCTCCTGCTGTGGTGTCATCCCAATGTTTGACACTGGGATCCAGATTCTCCTTTTGGTTTGTGCTTTCATGAGAAATATAAAAATTATTTGCAGGCAAAGCCTGTTAGATCTCAGTGTCAAGCACTGGAAAAAGGGGAAAGTCTTTTCAAACCCTCATGTAAAGAAAAGTAAATGGGTATAATAAAGAAAAACTTCCTTAAGTTACTTCAATCTAAGCGCGTACATGCTCGTGTAAAAAGAAAAAATAAAAAGAACAGCATTTTATGCTTTTGCTCTTTTACAGCACTGATTGTCTCAGTTGGGTGTCCTATATGTATATTACTAAGTATATTAGTTAACTCTTATAGTGCTTTAACAGTAACGAAAATTTTATTGCCAGTTGAAATAAATGCTGATCTTACTTTAACAAATAATCCTAGTGATTTGCGGTATAAGTCCATTGGCTTACTCAACGATTCTTTACGTAAGGTGTTTAAAGAAACTGATTTTAAAGACAGTGACGAAATTTTAAGTCGTAATTCTTACAAAGAACTAGAGAAATTTTTTCGTAAGAAAGTGAAAGATAGTGGTGAATATGAGATCTGGTTTACCGCATCGAGTGTGATCAATTCACTATATAAAAATAAATGTTTGAATGATCATTATGCTAAATTACTTGATTGGTTAAAAGAGAAGGGAAGAGTAAGAAAATTTTTTAATAAGTCTCTGTTTCTTAAGTCTGATTCTCGTGAGCCTGAGAATGCAGGGATTTTAGGGGCATTTATCGGTTCATTAATGACAATTATAGTATGTTTAGCGTTGGCATTGCCAATAGGAATTATGTCAGGTATCTGTCTTTATGAATTTATGCCTAGAAATAGGCTAATAACCAGTATTGTAGAAATTAGCATGAATAACCTTGCTGCAGTGCCTTCGATAATATTTGGTGTGGTAGGACTGACTCTCTACTTGGGCATATTTGGTTTACCCCGTTCTTCACCGCTTGTTGGCGGGATGACTCTTTCATTTATGATGCTGCCTAATATTATTATTGCAACAAAAAATGCCTTTACAAACGTTCCTATTGCAATAAAAGATGCAGCGTTTGCGCTAGGTGCACCTCACATCAAGGTGATATTGGATCACTCTTTACCGATTGCGTTGCCACGGATAATACATGGTGCAGTGCTTGCAATTGCAAGGATTTTAGGCGAATCTTCCCCTTTACTTATGATAGGCATGGTAGCATTTATTGCTGATACACCTACATCCTTCTTCGATCCGGCAACTGTTTTACCTGTACAAATATACATATGGTCAAGTAGTCCTGAAATTGCATTTATTGAGCTTGCTGCCATTGCAATTATAGCTTTATTGTTAATGCTATTTGCTTTGAATTTAATAGCAAATTTTGTAAAAAGAAAGTTCGAGTTTTTTGATTCATGAAAATTACAATCCTATCTGGTTATGGCTTAAATTGCGAAAAAGAAACTGCATTTGCATTTATGGAATGCAGCAGAAAGCTTGGTATTAATAATATTGAAGTAAAAATCGTTCACATTAATGATATTATAGATAATCCAAGTGAACTGAAATTAAGCAATATACTTGCAATTCCAGGAGGTTTTTCCTATGGTGATGATACTGGCGCTGGTAATGCATTTGCTTTGCGTATAAAAAACAACTTGTTAGACGAATTTCAAAATTTCTTATCTCAGGATAAGCTTATTATAGGGATATGTAATGGTTGCCAGATATTAGTAAAATTAGTTCCAGAATTCTCTAATCTAGCTTTAACCTCTAATGATATAGGTAATTACCAATGTCGTTGGATTAGAGTGAGAGTTAATCCGCAGAGTAGTTCTGTTTGGCTACGGGGCCTGAGTGAGCTATATCTTCCTGTTGCTCATGGAGAAGGCAGGTTTTTTATGGATCAAGATATTTTAAATCAATTGATTGAAAATAATTCCGTTGCACTGCGTTACGTTGATGAAAATGGTGACTATGCAAATTTACAATTTCCTTACAATCCAAACGGATCTATATACGACCTGGCAGCTTTGTCAGACAAAAGTGGTAGAGTTTTAGCTTTAATGCCTCACCCAGAGAGAGGAATATTTTTTACTCAGCAGGATAACTGGCCTCTTGAAAAAGAAAAATGTAAACGTTCAGGAGTGGCTATGCCAAAATATGGTGATGGAATGCTCATATTTGAGAATGCACTAAAATATTTTGCGTAAGTATTACAATACGTTACATACAACAAGTTTTTAAGCCATAAAAAGTTACTTGATCAGGTCCTGTTATGACAATAAATCCTTATCTTTGATCTGCAGAGTAGCTTTCTCTAACGTTAGGGATATAATTGCTCCACTTTCCAATTGCTTTTCTCAACAAGAGTATATCTAAATCTAGTGTGTCTCCTATATTCACCTTCTTGCCAAAATTCAATTACCTTTGGGATTACGCAAAATCCCACCCAAAAGTCAGGACGAGAAACTTGTGTATTGTGAAATTCTTTCTCTTTCAATTCTATAGCCTGCTCAAAATCTTGCCAATTTTTCAGAACTCTTGATTGTTTTGAGCACCACGCGCTAATTTGACTATCACGTGCTCGAGAAGAGAAATATTCGTCAGCCTTTTTGCCGCTTAGAAGAATAACTTCTCCTTCAATTCGTACTTGTCTAGAAAATTCTGTCCAATGAAATACGAGTGCAGCTTTGGGGTTCTCAGTCAATTCTTTTCCTTTTCTACTGTTTACGTTAGTAAAGAACACAAAACCTTCTTTACTATATTCCTTTAGTAATACCACTCTTGCAGATGGAATGCAGTCTTTGCTACACGTTGCTAGCGTCATTGCAGTTGACTCTTTACACGGAGAATTAAGTACTTCTTGATACCACTTTGAGAACAAATCAAAAGGATCTTTTTCAGGTAAGAGTGTCATATGCAAAAATAAAATTTAATTCTGACATGCATTGCAAAAATAAGTGCTACGACCATTTTGTCGTATAAGTGTTATGATATTGTTGCAGATTCTGCAAGGTTTTTGCACTTTACCATATACGTAAAAGTTATTTTGAAAGTATCCAGCAGATCCAGATGGTTGTGCATAATCTTTCAGTGTTGAACCACCAGCAGCAATTGCATCACTCAGAGTATTTTTTATTTCGATAGCAAGTTTTTCGCACTCTATATATGTTAAATCTTGTGCTAGCCTAAGTGGTGATATGCGAGCTCTAAATAAGCTCTCAGAAGCATATATGTTACCTACGCCAACTATTAGCTTATTATTCATTAATACTGATTTGATATTTGCTTTTCTGTTCTTTAGCAACTTCTGTAAATAATGTCCGTCAAATTCATCTGTGAGGGGTTCTATTCCTAGGTTATTAAAAAAATTTAGTTCTTGCTCTCTGTTTAAAACAATCACTAATCCAAACCTTCTTGGGTCATTAAAGATTAGTGAAGTGTTGTCAGAAAATAAGAATATCACATGATCATGTTTGTTCTGTGCTTGATTGTCTTCAGCATATATAAGCTTTCCGCTCATGCCAAGGTGTATGATTACAGCCATACTAGCATCTATATTCGAGATTATATATTTACCTCTACGCTTGATATCATTTATAACTTTGCCCTTTAGCAAATCATCAATATTCTTCGTTATCGGTACACGCAAATTACAATTATTGACTGTCACATTGCTTATTTTCTTATTTTTGATTTTATCAAATAAGAAGTTAGAGATTACTTCCACTTCTGGGAGTTCTGGCATCTTGTCTACTCTGTTGCTGTTTTTTTCTTTTTAGAATATTTTGCTTTAAAGCTTTTGCCAATCTTTTTCTCTCTTCTTCTTTTTCCTTATTTTTTTTCATGTTATTCATTATCATAATACGTGAACTTGCCGTTGTAGCTCAGGTGGTAGAGTACGTCATTGGTAATGACGAGGTCCCAAGTTCGAATCTTGGTAACGGCACACTGAATTATATTCATGTTATTGTAGACGTAAAGTAATTAATAAGGTTTAAGGTAGGAGCAAGAAATGGTAGAAAATGTAGTTATAGATTTATCGCACTGGAAGCAGGATATAGATTTTAAGTTAGCGAAAGAAGATGGAATATTAGGAGTTATGCACAAAGCTACACAAGGGCTGAAATATGTAGATCCAACATATGAAGAAAGGAGAAAAGTAGCTGAAGAAGAAGGATTGCTTTGGGGAGCATATCATTTTGGAGTAGGAGAAAAAGGAAAAGATCAAGCAGAGCATTTTTTGGAAAAAATTGGAGATGCTTCCCAAGTGCTGCTTGCTCTAGATATTGAAGAAAATGGGGGAAACAATATAACGCCAGAACAGGCAGAAGATTTTGTTAATCAAGTTCATAAGGCAACAGGGCGCTTACCACTAATTTATGGAAGTGCTTACTTTTTACAAGATTTTGCAACGCCAACTTTAACGAAATGTCCACTCTGGATAGCAAGATGGGGAGAAAGTCCAATTTTACCGAAAGGATGGAATGACTGGATTTTGTGGCAGTACACTGATGGTCAGACGGGACCTGAGCCGCATTCAGTAAAAGGGATCGGACCATGTGACAGAGATAAATTTAATGGAACATTGGAAGGGCTAAAAAAGTTCTGGCTAACAGGAGAATAATGCTATTAAAAATTTTAGAACAGTTATTTTGACAGGTGTGTTATGGGCTTCAAGAACATCTTTAATAAGATAATAGAATTTGTTTTGGGTAGTAAATTAAGTATAGAGCTTGATGAATATAAAAGTAATTTTTCTTTTATGGTAGATGTTCTAGTTAGCTCTCTAAAAAATGATAATAAAAGCAGCAGCGCTGCAATTGATGGAATGGTAGATCTAAAAGAAAGGAACAACGACTTATTAGACAAGCTTTTTGCTAATTGGCAAAGTAAACAAAGACAACTTTTGTATATTTGTATATCTTTGTTAGTAGTGAGTATCTTACTTATATACTCTCACTTAAAGTCTTTTTCACAATTAGCTGGCATAATTATGAGTATCTTTACTTAAAGTGTTCTAATAGACTACAAAGTTTAAAAGAACAAAGGTTGTAGAGGTTTTCTATGTTCTTATCATCATAGCACTGCTGCTATAGTAATAACACTAAGAATAACTATAAGTTTCTTTGAATGATAGTTGAAGTTTGATTGAAATTTTGAGGCTATAAAAACCGCAGGTACCAGTTGGTTTTTATTAGCTAAAGTAAAGGTCAAGTATCTGGAATTCTGAACATAAAATCCCCCTGTGAAAAAAAGATTAGAAAAAAATGTAGTAGCACATACGACAGAAATTAAGTATGTGTGTATGCACCCACATACGCTGAAGAGGATACGCTACATTTTTTTATGAGTTTAATAAAAAAAGTCTGCAGACAAAGATAAATTTTTGAGCTCTAAAAGTATCTCTAATTGTAGTTATAATCAGATTTAAAATATGTGGAAGTAATTTTTAGCTAAAGTAAGAATATATTGTAGAAAAAAGAATCCAAAAGTTAGCGTTATTGGTAATCCAAGCACTAGTCTTGGTGTAACGGCACTGTAGACCTTACAATAAAGACTGAGAGGAAAGTTACAAAGGAAGATTATCATGCTTCTTCCATATTCTTTCTACTTTCTTGTTTTTAAGTAGCTCTAATGCTTTGTGAAAGTGATGCCTTGTTTTACTTGGCACTATAATGTCATCAATGTATCCATGTGATGCAGCAAAAAATGGATTAGCAAATTTCTCTTTATATTCTTTGATTAACGTTTGCTGGTCTTTTTCATGCCTAAATATAATTTCAACTGCACTTTCAGGGCCCATTACAGCTATTTCAGCGGTTGGCCAAGCATAATTTATATCACCTTTTAAATGCTTTGAGTTCATAACAATATATGCACCACCATACGCTTTTCTAGTGATAAGGCTAATTTTCGGCACGGTCGCTTCAGCGTAAGCGTAAAGCAGTTTCGCTCCGTGTTGTATTATATTATTGTATTCTTGATTTGTACCTGGCAGGAAACCTGGAACATCAATAAGTGTGATGATGGGAATGTTAAATGCGTCACAAAATCTTACAAACCTCGCAGCTTTTCTTGAAGAGTCAATATCCAAGCATCCTGCAAGGTGCATAGGTTGATTTGCAACAACACCAATAGTATTTCCTCCAATTCTGCCAAAGCCAATTATGATGTTACGAGCAAAATCGGGTTTTAGTTCAAAAAATTTCCTTTCATCACAAACTTTTTCAATAAGTTCATACATATCGTAAGCATTATTAGGATTATTAGGAACCAGAGTGTTCAAAGATTCATCAACATCATCAATTAAGTCACAGATTGTTACAGGTTTTGGCAACTCTTGATTATTTGCTGGCAAAAAGGTAAAGAATTCACGTATCTCTAGCAACATTTCAACGTCGTTATTGAATGCAAAATCTGCTACTCCTGTTTTACCTGTATGAACTTTTGCTCCACCGAGATCTTCGTGGCTTACGTTCTCGTATGTAACTTTTTTCACTACATCTGGTCCGGTTATAAACATGTATGAGCTATTTTTTACCATGAAAATAAAATCGGTTAGCGCTGGAGAGTAAACTGCACCGCCAGCACATGGGCCCATGATTAGAGAGATTTGTGGTATAACGCCTGATGCATTTACATTCCTTTGAAAAATTTCTCCGTAACCAGCAAGGGAATTTACTCCTTCTTGGATTCTGGCTCCACCAGAATCGTTTAGTCCGATAATTGGAATCCTGGCATTAATTGCCATATCCATAATTTTGCATATTTTTTTTGCATGTGATGCACCAAGTGATCCACCAAAGACAGTGAAATCCTGAGAATAAACAAAAACTTTTCTGCCATAAATAGTACCATGGCCAATTACGACTCCATCACCTAAAAAATCAGCATTTTGCATGCCAAAATTAGTTGCGTGATGCTTCACAAACTTATCATACTCTTGAAATGAATTTTCATCGAGCAATATACTCAGCCTTTCTCTAGCGGTTAGCTTTCCTTTTTCATGTTGCTTGTTAACTCTATCAGGACCTCCTCCTTTTTCGGCTTCTAATGTTTTGATCTTTAGAGTTTCTAGTATTTCAGAGTCTTGCATGTAGTAAAATAACTTTCAAATTGGTTGTAAACTTTATTGAGCTTACAAATCCTATTGATTATACACATACACCGTTGCTGCATGCAACGGTGTATGTGTACGATAATTAATGCGCTAGCAATTTCTATTTAATATGACCTTACCCAGAAAAAGTAGACAGAAAGTTAAGACGTTTTTGAAGTAAAATAAAACGTTTTTTCAAAGAGGTGTGGTATGACAAAAAGAAAAGAATATACAGCAGAATTCAAAATTGAAGCTATAAGACTAGTAAAAGAAACAGGTCAATCATCAGCAAAAATAGCAAGAGATTTGGGTATTAGCGGTGATTCATTAAGCAGATGGGTAAAAACATACAATGATAGAATGTCTGGAGTAGATGCGTTTCCAGGAAAAGGGAAAGTAGCTCATTGTGACAAAGAAAAGTTTGATTTAAAGAAAGAGCTGGCAAGAGTAACGAGGGAAAGAGACATTTTAAAAAAAGCCCTGGGATATTTTGCAAACCAAAAAGAGTAAAATATTCTTTTATAAAAGAACATAAAAAATGCTATAAAATACGGGAATCATGCAGATTTTTGAACGTATCTGCTTGTGGTTATTATAAATGGATTACTAAGGAAAAAAACAACAAAAAATCAATAAGAGAAGAGCTCATACAAGATATTCAGAAGGTATATCGAGCATCACAATGCAGATACGGAGCTCCTAAAATTCACGCTGAATTAAAGGCTTTAGGTAAAAATTATAACATCAAAACAGTGCAAAATGTTATGCAGAAAAATGGCATTCAAGCTAAGCTTAGACGAAAGTTTAAAAGTAAAAAACCACAAATAGACAATAGAGTTATAACTCCTAACATATTAAATCAGAATTTCATCGCTGATCAACCTAACAAGATATGGGTAACTGATATTACGTACATAAAAACTAATGAAGGATGGTTATATTTGGCAGCAATAATAGATTTATATTCACGCATGGTGATTGGCTGGTCAATGAGTAATGCAGTAAATAGGCAATTAGTTATAGATGCGTTATTCATGGCTATTGGTAGGCGCAAATCTGCTAAAAATCTACTATTTCATAGCGATCAAGGATCGCAATACACCTCTAAAAATTATCAATTTTTACTAAGTACAAAAAATATTACTTCTAGTATGAGTCACAAAGGTTGTTGTTATGATAATGCTGTTTCAGAGAGCTTTTTTAGTTCACTTAAGAGAGAGTTACTCATTGATACTTCACAACACTCTGCACAACAAGCTAAAACCGCAATATTTGAATATATAGAAATTTTTTATAATAAACAGCGTAGACATTCTACTATTAACTATTGCATTCCTGAGCTTTTTGATTCATCATTCTCATAGTAAAAACGTCTTAACTTTCTGTCTACTTTTTCTGGGTAAGGTCAACGTTTTCTATCTTTTTATCAGTCATATTTTACCTCTAAACCTATTAACTAACAAAAGTATAAACTAAGAGGTATTAATTTTATTATAATAATAAAGGCTCAAGAAGCATCACCGTAGGGTTTTCTATATAGTACTTAAAGGCATTTAAAAATTTTGCTCCGAGTGCTCCATCAACTGCTCTGTGGTCAACAGAGAGAGTAACTGTCATTATCTCTGCTATCTCTATTTTTTCACCTATGACAACCGGCTGTTTTTTAGATTCACCAACAGCCATAATGCAAGATTGCGGTGGATTGATTATAGCGCTGAAAGTTTTTATACTAAACATGCCTAAGTTGGAGATAGTAAATCCTCCTCCTTGAAATTCTTCAGGCTTTAGTTTTCCAGATCTTGCCCTATTTACTAAATCTTTCACTTCTTTTGATATAGATAAAACACTTTTTTCATCAGCATTTTTTACTATAGGAGTAATCAGTCCATCCTCAAGCGCTACAGCAATTGAGATATCTATATTTGAGTATCTTACTATTTTAGTATCTATCCACGATGAGTTTATATCAGGAAATTTTTTCATGCTGAAAGCCACAGCTTTTATAATTAAGTCATTAATTGTTACTTTATTGTTTTCATTTGCTGAATTAACCTCATTTTTGAGCGATATTAGCTTATCAACGTGGCAGTCTACAGTTAAGTAAAAGTGTGGAATATTTTGCTTAGATTCAACTAGGCGCTGCGCTATCACTTGGCGCATATTACTTACTTCAACTGTTGTATTTTCCTCAAATCTCTCATAGCTTTTAGTTTGATCTAAAAATTCTAATACATCAGCTTTGATGATACGACCATATGGACCTGTACCTTTTAATCGCTTTATATCAACACCTTCATTTTGAGCTATTTTTTTAGCTAAGGGGCTTACTTTTATTCTATTTTCTGTTGCTCTATCCTCTTTTTTAGATCCCAGTGTCACGCACTGGGATGACATTGAAGAGCTAGATGAAATCGAAGGGTTGGATGATACTGAAAAATCGGCTTCAACCTCCTTCTCAACCTTGGTATTGATGGCAGAAGCTAGATCAAGTGCGCTTTTATCTTCCCCTTCCTCTAACATTAGAGCTATCAGTTGATTTACAGGCACGCCACTTGTTCCTTCCGACACTAAAATTTTTGCCAAAACTCCTTCATCGACAGATTCAAACTCCATTATGGCTTTATCAGTCTCAATTTCAGCGATTACATCACCTATTTCAACTTTATCTTGTTCTTTTTTACACCACTTTACAATTTTTCCTCCAGTTTTACTCATTGTTGGGGAAAGAGCGGGCATCAATATTTCTATAGGCATTTATTCTGCATTAAAAGATCTATTTAATTTTTAATTTACTCTTTACCCTATGTCAATCTAATCGTGAATCATGATACTTATATCATCCTAGTACGTGATGCTGGAATCTTGGTTGACTACTGTTATCCTACTATTTCTATTGCTTAGTCCTAGACAGAGTACAAATAGTAAGATCATCATGAAAATAGACGAATCTGTTATAATGGAAATAGAAAAATGTAGTGCTTACTATCCTCTCACAAACATATAGCTTGGGTACAGAAAAAATTTATATGAGGAGCTGGTTAAATTGATAAAAGATCAGAATTAATAGTAGTTTCCGAATCTTCTGTAGCAGGCTCTTCATGTGAAGCAGAGGACAGACTAACTTCTTTATCCTCTGTTCTCTGTATAGAACTACCACAAAAACTCCTTAACATCTCTTCAGCAGATGAATTTAAAATCTGTATAATAGACTTTTCACTTTGTTCTTTCAGCGATTGATCCATTTTAGAAATCAACTCGGAAAATTCACTACCTTCTTTTCTAGCTTCACTTTCTATCTTATTTTTTATGCTTTCTATATTACTTTGGTTAATTTCTTCTTTCGTTATGTTAAATGAATTAGCAATACCTTGATACTTAATCTCACAATCGCCACAGCCAACTATGCAAAGAGCAATAGAATCAGATATTTCACCTGCAGCCGAATTATGGATAGTGTAAGCTAAGCAATTGTCATGATATTTAATGCCAAGCTGTTGCTCTATCAATTCAGAAATTTCATTTTTTAAAGACATAAAGTACCTCCTTCTTACATTACTGTACCTTCTGATTAAAGTACAACAGCTGCTCCTAAATAGCAATCCATATATGGTTTACTTTAATAAATTATTAAAGTAAGAAGCTTTTACATCCTAAAACATAACTTAGATAAGCCAATGTAAAAAAATTTTTAAACGAGAATTATTGTATATATATATTACTTATTTGGTAAAATTATTTTGGCAAAATAGCATATAAAAGTTGAGGCTAATTATGAATATTAAAGAACGAAAGGATTTACAACAGGAGTTATTAGGAATTGTTTTCAATATACTCATAGAAAGTGAAGATAGCGCCATAGAAGCTATGGAAACAAGAGCAGTAGAGATAATTAAAAAACTAAAGGAACACATTAATGATGATATAGAGTATGGTGGTCAAAAAAAGCCAATTTTAGATTGGGTTATTGTTTGTGATTCTCAGAATAATGTCAGACTAAATAACAAGTCGCTATTAAAATTTGAGAAGGCAATCAAGGATATTGGAGGAAGAGCACCGCTAAATGAAATAAAAAGTACAATAAGGTTATTAGTAGAACAAGCACAGCTAAATCATGTTAGAATTAGAGGTGAGAGAGAAGTACCACTAAACCTTTTTGAGGAAAACATAATAATGAGAGAGCGAAGAAGGGCAAGAGAACAACAAATGCGGCCAAATTTTATTAGAGAAAGAGAAGCGCCATTGAATCTCTTTGGAAACAGGGATGAAAATGTAATAATGAGAGGACAAATGAGGTCACGCTATATTAGGCGTATTAGACGTGAAAGAGAAGTACCACTTAGTTCAAAAATAGGACAATTAATTGGTGTAGTTTCATCCATAATTGTAGGTGCTTTCATTGGTATAATGGTTGGTATGGTCATTGCTGGTTTATGTATTGAGCTTTGTGTAATCACCACTGCAGAACCGATTCTTCTCATCATGGGTGCTACCGCTGTTATAGGAGCTATTGTAGCAGGAACTGCTCCTGTATTAAAGCTAATAGAGATGTTTAAAGGTCAAGAACCTAATCTTTCTCCTAGTAGCGGTCTGGAAAGCTCTAATACTGCACATACTTATTTAAATAGGCAAAGAGTTATTTAGAAAAAAATTGGAAGAATGTTCAAAAAAGTCCATTTATAAAATACATCGGCTTAACTATGATCTTATAACTTAAGCTAATTAATTAAAAATTTTTGTTTTAGCGGTTAAATAAAGCCAGATCTTATTAGAGAGAGGATCTTCTTATCTCTTCTTTACCTTCATTTTCATTTCTAACAATTTTTTTTCCACTTAATATGTCTCTTATTTCATCTCCTGTTAAAGTTTCAAACTCCAGTAGATTTTCAGCAATGAGCTCCAAGTCTTTCCTACGCTTGGTTAAAATGTCTTTTGCTTTTTCATAGCAAGAAAATACGACTTTCTTTACTTCCTCATCTATAAGTCTTAACGTATCTTCAGAAATTGTCTCAGAATCATGTGTGATTTGTTCGCGATTATGATAGATCGGACCTATTTTGTCGCTCATTCCCCATTTTGTCACCATAGAACGTGATAAATCTGATGCTAGTTTTATATCTGAAGATGCACCGCTTGTGACTTTATCATAGCTAAAAATTAGCTCTTCTGCCACACGTCCACCCATTGCAACAGTTATATCTGCTAGCATCTTTTCTCTTGTGAGGGACACTCTATCTGTTTCTGGTAGTCTCATAACTAAACCGAGTGCTCTACCACGTGGAATAATTGTTGCTTTGTGTATAGGATCAGAAGCAGGCATATTAACTGCAACTACTGCATGACCAGCTTCATGGTAAGCAGTAAGCTTTTTTTCTTCTTCTGTAATGACTAAGGACCTTCTTTCCATGCCCATCATCACTTTATCACGTGCATACTCAAAATCATCCATGGTAACAATTTTCTTATTTCTTCTTGCAGCAATAAGCGCAGACTCATTCACTAAATTTGCTAGATCAGCCCCTGAAAAACCTGGCGTTCCCCTCGCAACTGTTTTTACGTTTACATCTGGTGCTATCGATATTTTCTTTATATGCGTATTTAATATTCTCTCACGCCCATTTATATCAGGTAAAGAAATAGTAATCTGTCGGTCAAAACGACCAGGTCTAAGTAGTGCTGGATCTAGGACGTCTGGACGGTTAGTTGCAGCAATTATTATCACACCTTCATTAGACTCGAAACCATCCATCTCAACCAGTAACTGGTTTAATGTTTGTTCCCTTTCGTCGTTACCGCCACCAAGACCGATGCCGCGATGCCTACCTACTGCATCTATTTCGTCTATGAAAATTATACAAGGAGCATTTTTCTTACCTTGATCAAACATATCCCGGACACGGCTTGCACCAACACCGACAAACATTTCAACGAAATCAGATCCAGAAATACTAAAAAACGGTACATTAGCTTCACCTGCAATTGCACGAGCAAGTAGAGTTTTACCAGTTCCAGGGGAACCAATTAAAAGGCATCCTTTTGGTATCTTCCCACCTAACACTTGAAATTTTTGCCTTTGTTTAAGAAAATCAACAATTTCAACCAACTCTTCTTTTGCTTCATCAATCCCAGCAACATCATCAAATGTCACTTTTTTTCCAGTAGTCATAAGCCTAGCTTTTGATTTGCCAAAGCTTATAGTTCTATTACCTCCTGCTTGCGTTTGTTTAAAAAGGAAAAGTAATAAACCGATAAAGATAAGGGTCGGAACCCATTGAATAAGTAATCCACCAATTATACCTATTGCAGAGTCTCCAATTGAAAAGGAGAACTTCACTTTCCTATCATGCAAACTTTTTATTAAGTCACTATATATAACACCACTTGAGTTAAAGGCTGACCCATCCCTAAACTTCCCTTCGATGCTTTGGTTTCTTATTGTAATATTTTCTATATCATTATCTTCTAGTCTAGTTAAAAATTCTGAAAAAGGTATGGTTGTTTTACTCTTACCTATACTTCCGCTAAATTGAATATAAGCAACTGAAATAAGAACAATAATCACTAACCAGATCAATAAGCCTTCTAAAAATTTTTTCATTTACATTTCTAATTAAACACTAATCAAGCTTACCAAATTTTGTTTTATCGTGCTATTAATAATGCATCGAATCTTATCATCACCGTATTTCTCCGTTATAATTTACATCAGGATAAGCAACCACCTTTCCATTTTTTTCACTGTTGGAAAAGAGTAGTAAACTTTAGAAAAATAATTACAAATTTAAAAAATCTTGCCCCACTCATTGTAATCCTTAATTAAATATCAGTTAACTTTAGCAAATTTTCCTTTATTATACTAGAAATAAAATATTTAATCTCGTCATCACTAGTGCTCTTACTATTATGTTTCATACATGGATAAGCAAACATCTTTCCATCTTTTAGCACTACAGGTAAAGAGTAAAAAATTTCAGGGCAGCAGTTGTAATCTTTTAGAAATTCAGGAATTTTTTGCGTTTTTTTTAGCGGAGCAATAGTTACTGAACACTTCTGATTGCTAAGTATTGTACAGCTAAATCTATTGTCCCATTCAATAGGGACATTTAATGTTAGGTGTACAGTAATTTCCTGTATCTTTGATGATTCTCTCATTATCAAGATGCTCCCTCCATATTTTCTTATTTTGCACCCAGAGAGTGTACAGTTAATATCACTATCTTTTTGCGATATTTTGTTAAATATTGCGATAAGGCTACGGTACCTTGGCTTATAGTGCTTGTTGACAATTGCCATTATAGAATAAAGAAGAAGCCTTAAAGCTATTTCCTCTGGCAGTTTATAAAGTTCATCTAGTTTAATTTCAATATAACCAAGATCATGAATATTAACGCAGTCATTAAGTGCAAGGCGTGTGTAGTGCATCAACGCTTTTGCAGCTCTTTTCATATGAAGGGCTGTGAGGCATATTCGCTCTGTTAAAATCTCTTGATTGTCACTTGCTTTAAGTAAGTTACGGTATAAAGTTCGTCTGTATTTTAAGTCATAATTGCTTCTATCTTCGATCCATTTTAACCGGTGAAGATTAGCGTACTTTTCTATTTCACTACGACTAAAATTTAACAACGGCCTAAATATATAAATACCATTTAAGAAAGATTTGTAATCCATTGATGATAATCCATCTACGCCACTACCTCGCTCCAATCTTAATAAGAACGTTTCTGCTTGATCATCTTTGTGATGAGCAACGAGCAAACATTTAACATTATTGTTTTTACACCACTCTGCTAGTAACTTATATCGTGCTTTTCGTGCCTGTAACTGAATATTACCTTTAATATTTTGCTTCTCCCAATTTAATATGAACGATTCCTTTGCTCCAAGTTCTTTTGCATAACTTATAACAAAATCAGCTTCTTTTTGAGACTCTGAACGTAACCCATGATTTACTGTTAATGCTATAGGAAGTGAAAGCTTGTTTTTTTTTGCCCAGTTAGTCATTAAATGCAGTAAGACTATACTATCTACACCACCTGATACTGCAACTGCGATTTGGTTATGGAAAGCAAAGCTATTAGCTATATTTTGAAATAATAACTCTAATTTCATTATGTTTCTTGATGGCCAGATAGTCTCTACGTTGTACAGCGACTTATTTGTGGTATATATAGATCCCGCTAACAAGCAGCGGAATTGCTCTCTTTTGTCATCCCAGTGTCAAGCACTGGGATCCAGGTTTTAATGCAAGAAACTACTTCTTTATTCCAGAAAATGAAAATTCCACTCTACGATTTTTAGCATGCTCTTTTTCATATTTAGAATTTCTAGAATCATCTTTTACATTAACCAAAGGCTCAGTTTCACCTTTAGAAGCAGTTTTTATTCTATTTTCTAGATAAGGTGTACAGCTGACCATAAATTTTTTAGCTGCATCCGCTCTTCTAGCTCCTAGTGCAAGATTATACTCGTGAGAACCACGATTGTCAGTATGACCAGTTAAAGTGACCTTTGCGTCAGGATTATTTTGTAACACTTCCATCACGTCAAGTAATGCATCTGCACTCACTTCACTGATACTAGATTCATCATAACCAAAGAAAACTCTTTTATCACCTATCTGCTTAACAACAGCATTCATTTTATTTGTCGTATTTACTCCTTTTTTAGGGCAAGAACTTACACCAGTAAGCAGTAAACAAAAACAACACATTATAATCAGTCTACTCCACATCACTAAACCTCCATAAATTTAAAATATAGTGCGTAATTTTAATTTTAGTACTAATAATCCCTCTATACTAGAATAGAGTCAAGGGAAATAAAATACTAAATGTTTTCTTTACAATCTTATAATTAATTTTCTGATAAGATGCTCAATTCTTAGCAATGAAGTACAGTAAAAAAATAAAAGTACAATTTTTTATTGTACTTTAAGCAAATATACTTTTAACTTTATTATTAATCTATTACGATATTAAGCAGATGTTTCAAAGCAATGAATAAAAATGAGATCTTATAAGTTTTTAGAGGAAGTATTACATAAGGTAAGGAATATCGAAAACACACTAAAACTACTAAGCAAAAGCCAATTGAATGTAGAGGACAAAGTTGAACAAATGTGTCTTCTAGAGGAAATCAGACATGAAGTTATCTCTCATGATGCAATAAAGGAATCATTAGCGAATGCTCTTAGGAATAAAAAGAGTGCTAATATTCAGCAGCTAAAGTTAATAGAGGGGATACACAAAAGCAGCAGTGCTATTCCTGTTGATTTAGTAAAATCTTTGTCCAAAGCTAAGATTGAATGCCAAAACTTATGGAGGCTAACTAATTCTGAAATTAGTAACTTAGAAAAGCTGAAAGAATGCTTTACTAACCTAATTAAGCTTACTCGTGAAGCAGCTTCTATAAAATCGCAGCAATTAAAGCGCTCAAACTATGAGTCATTGCTTGCTGACTATGACTCTAATATCACAGAAAAGAACATAAAGGAAATATTTCCTAAGCTAGGTAAATTTTTTAGTGAAAATGTAGAGAAAGTAACTCAAAAGCAGAAGAAGGATAAGGTTACTAATATACAAAAAGTTACGGTTCAGAGACAGATTGAACTTGGTTCCTTATTCTTACAGCAAATGAGTGTTACACCAAATGAGATTTCCATTTCTTATTACGATCCTATCGATTATGATGAATCTGACCTTTGTTATGGTTTATTTTTACTTTTACGGCATACTGGTTATGCAATTCATCAAAAATGTTTAGCGCAAAATTCTATAAAGAGCTCAATTACAAAACATATTATGTATGAAACTCAAGGGTTATTCATGGAAAGGATCATTGGAACATCCAGAGAATTTATTGAGTTCATTCAACCACACATAAAGGAGAAACTTTCTACAAAAGGCAAAATTAATAGTAGTGTTGAAAATTTGTATTTGATTTTCAATAAAGTAAATCTTTCATCTTTTTTGAAGAATGCGGATGAATTTAGTTTATTGGCTCACATTATGCTAAGAACTAAATTAGAACAAGATCTAATAAATGGTACGTTAGAAGTTAAAGATCTACACGATAAATGGTTGGAAGGTATGAAGCATTACAAGATTTCAGTAAAAGCTAAAAATGAGCTAGACACTTATTTTCAAGATGAGTATTGGATAAGTGGTGTTATAGGCTACTTTCCTATTAAAGTCATAGCGTTAATCGCTGCTGTGCAGTTTTTTTCTTTCATTAAGAAAAATCATTACGAATTTTTAGATTCTATAGTAAAAGGAGATTTCAGTTTACTTATCGATTGGTTCTCTAAAAATGTATATAGTGCAAATTATGGCTTTTTGAAACAGCTAAAAAAGGTAACAGGTAGGGATTTAGATATTGAGTGCTACACTAGTTACTTATCTGAAAAGTATAATTTGTCTCAATAAATGGTTTTCTTGAGTTGTGTATGAGTTTTGTTCAGAATTTAATCAGAAATTTTTTTACTTTCAAAGGTTTATTTGCTAGCGATATTGCTATAGATCTTGGTACTGCAAATACTTTAGTTTATCAGAAAAGTCAGGGGATAGTGCTTGATGAACCCTCAGTTGTAGCAAGAGTAAAAGAAAAAGGAAGTTACGTTCCTTATGCTTTTGGCAAAAAAGCTAAGATGATGCTCGGAAAAACACCTGGAGAAATAGAAGCGATAAGGCCCTTGAAAGACGGAGTTATTGCTGATTTTAAAAGCGCGGAAGAAATGTTAAAATATTTCATACGTAGCGCAAACACAAGATTCACTGTTAATAAGCCTAGTATTATCATATGTGTTCCATCTGGATCTACCCCAGTTGAAAGACGTGCTATACAAGATGCAGCAGAAAGTGCTGGTGCAAATGAAGTATTCTTAATTGAAGAACCAATGGCTGCAGCAATTGGGGCTGGACTTCCAGTTACCGAACCTGAAGGTTCTATGATTGTTGACATAGGAGGTGGTACAACTGAAGTTGCAATTATTTCTTTAGGTGGAATTGTTTATTCACGTTCTGCCAGAGTAGGTGGTGATATTATGGATGAGGCAATAAAGTCATACATTCGTGAAAATCATAAGTTATTGATTGGCGAAACAACTGCTGAAAAAATTAAGAAAAACGTCGGTTCAGCCAGTCTGCCAGTTGAAAACAACAAAGAGGGAATGATAATTAAAGGCAGGGATTTAGTGAGTGGTATGCCAAAAGAAATGCTTTTATCAGAATATCAAGTTGCAGAGAGCCTAATAGAGCCTGTACATCAGATAATTTCTGCTATTAGAACTGCACTGGAGAGTACTCCACCCGAACTTTCTTCTGATATAGTTGATAGAGGAATAATTTTATCTGGTGGAGGTGGGTTATTGCGCAACTTGAGTAAAGTTATTAGTGAAACAACAAAATTACCAGTTCGTGTTGCAGATGATCCACTTTGTTGTGTTGCCCTAGGTAGCGGAAAAGTACTTGAAAACATGGACTATTTTGGCCATGTTTTATTCAAGCAAGATTAAATTGTTTTTGAAGGCAGTTTATCGAATTGTTTTGATGGAATTATGTAATATAAATGAGATCCCAGTGTCACGCACCAAGTAATTTAAAGGCAACTTCCAGCAGGAAGGGGTGTCATCCCAGCGCTTGACACTGGAACTTGACTACAAATAAGTATGCTGTTTCGATGAAATTGTGTAATAGAAACTGGATTCCAGTGCTTGACACCAGGTTTGTGTTTATAAATTATATGCTAAAAGAATTTGAAATTGAACCTTTATTAAAAGATAAAGCTCCGCATCAAATTAAGGCTATTGTTGCAATGTCCGGGGGAGTTGATAGCTCCGTTGCTGCAGCACTGCTGTATAACCTTGGGTACGAAGTGATAGGTGTGACTCTTCAGCTATATGGCACTGATGGCAATGCTAATGCAAGAAAAGGTGCATGCTGCGCTGGACAAGATATTTATGACGCCAAACGCGTAGCTGAAAGTGTTGGCTTTCCTCATTATATTTTAAATTACGAAGAAATATTTAAAAAGGAAGTAATAGAAGATTTTGCGAATACTTACATGCGTGGGGAAACCCCCATACCATGTGTAAGATGTAACCAAACAGTCAAATTCCGTGATCTATTGCAAGTCACAAAAAATCTTGGTGCGGATGTGCTCATAACAGGACATTACGTAAGAAGATTAGAAGAAAATGGTGAGGTAAAGTTGTGCAGAAGTATTGATAAAAGTAAAGATCAAAGTTATTTTTTGTTTGCTACAACTGAGGAGCAGTTAAAGCTTTTGCGATTTCCACTAGGTGGGTTCTATAAAAGTGATATAAGAAAATTAGCAAAATATTTTAGCTTACAAATCTCTGAAAAGCCGGATAGTCAAGATATATGCTTTGTTTCCGAAAGCTATAGTAAAACAATAGCTAAATTAGCTCCACAATCTGTACAGAAAGGTAAAATAGTAGATATTCATGGAAAAGTGCTAGGTGAGCACAGCGGCATAGTAAATTTTACAGTGGGCCAGAGAAGAGGCCTCTGCATTGCACACAGTGAGCCTCTTTATGTAGTAAGAATTAATACAGAAAATAATGAAGTTGTAGTAGGCCCGATCAATGCTCTAATGCAAAAAAAGATATTGGTCAAAGAGTTAAATTGGTTAGAACAACCAAAAGAAGGCATGGAAGTAACTGTGAAGCTTAGGTCATCACATGCAGGAAGCTTAGCGACAATATATTCAACTGACGAAAAGAACAAAGCATGTGTAATTTTAAACGACGATTACTTTGGCATCAGTCCAGGTCAAGCCTGTGTAGCATATAAGGGCGAACAAGTTATCGGTGGAGGTTGGATATGCTCCTAACTTGGTGGTTTAATTTTTTAATGCAGAATGTAAACATACAATAAAATTTATTGCTGTTTTATCCTATATTCTTTATACTATAAAGATAATTATTATATTGTGGACTAGAGGGATGGTTAAAGAAGTTGAAGAATTAATAAAAATTGTTGGTAAAGGCAGTTTATTAGAGGCCTTGTTTATTTTTTTAGGCAATTTTCAACATGCTAACTTAACTGGTAAAATAGATCACAGAAACCATATTGGTTTGTCTTCATTCGTGAGAAAAAAAGAGGAATCATTAGATAAATATTTTAACTTACAATTTAGTCTACAAGGGTTGTTCTTAATTTATACTCAAGCTTATAAAATTTTAAGCGGGAGTAATAATCTGAGCACTCAAGATATCATAGATGAAATATATAAAGTTATTAAGGAGTCTGAGTTAGGTAAAGACATACACGAAATAGTAGATGGAAGAAAATTAGATTTACTTAACGTTTTGGCAAATCCAAAGAGAGAATCAATATTTAAAACAGTAGAAGATTTTGAAAATAAGGTGCTTATTGATGTTAGAAAGTTACTAAGTGAAGAAAATGCATTAAACGAATATGACAGAGAATTTACCTTAAGTAAATGCATTATTGATTTCTATTATTCTATTCATCAAGACATAAAAGTAGAAAGGGATGTAGTATTATTATTTTCTATATTTGGCGACTATCATAAACTTTCTGAACATCACAAAGAGTCTATAAAAAAGGAAAGTTTATCAATAATAGATAACGTGGTCGTTTCCAGATATATAATGGCTTTAATTGGATTACTGCAAAGTATTAATTTGAAAGGTCAAAATAGAGCCACTAAATATACGCTGGATTGTGAGAAGATAGGTAGTCTAAACAGAACATTCAATATATTGTCATCTGCAGGTATAATAATCAAGGTTTTTTATGCCTGAAAAGAGCTGGACCAACTTTGAAACAGCTGTTAAAAGAGCAAAATAGCAATAAGTTTGAAGAGAGGATAATAAACAACACACATTATTCAGCACCGCAAGAAGAGAATAAATGTAGGCCAAATTTCATACTCAGCAAGAAAAATCATAAAAACACAGTCTGTAAACTTATTTTAGGTATGTTTGTATTGTCTGTTGGATTATATGTTGCTGATTATTTCCTTATGGAGCAAAAATTATTTAATCCAATAAAAGGTGTCCTACCACAGGATAATTTTGCTAATCTAGTAATTGCTGCAGTGCTTACTATCGTAATAGTATATGTTTTATTTCAACTACTAAAATCACCTCAAGAACCGCCACATTCAGCAGTCAATGGTGCAATTATTAATGATCTTACAAATGGTCCTATACAGTCCAGGCGTTCATGAATCTCTACTTATAAATGATAAATGTAGCACTTTTAAAGTGTATGCTATATAATATCTTCTCTTGAATAATGAGGTAATCCATGGATTTAAGCAAAATAACAACAAAACCAGATGCAATAAGTGTAGTAATTGAAATAAGTGCAAATGCTGAGCCTGTAAAGTATGAATTTAATAAAGAGCTTGGGTTGTTACAAGTTGACAGATTTTTGTCTACCTCAATGACTTATCCTTGCAATTATGGGTTTATACCAAATACCTGCGCAGGTGATGGTGATCCTGTGGATGTTTTAGTGCTAACTCAAATTCCTTTAGCGCCTGGAGTTTTGATATCGGCGCGTCCAGTGGGTGCATTGCTCACTAAAGATGAAAAAGGAGAGGATGAAAAAATGTTAGCTGTACCTATCTCCAGTGTTGATAGCTATTATGACAATATAAAGAACTATTCTGACTTACCTAAAAATCTACTAGATAAAATTGCTCATTTCTTTTCTCATTATAAAGATTTAGAAAAGGGAAAAACGGTAACAGTCGGAGAATGGGCTAATGTGGAAAAAGCAAAAGAAATCATTGAAAAAAGTAGAAATTAGTTTGCGTTGATTTAGCCTGAAATTACAGTTATTCGGAAAAATATTGTTGTTTTTAATGGGTAAATATTGGTATCCGTTCAGGATAGCGGCAAGGTAGTATAACCATAGAGTAAAAGTGAGTTTACAACAAATGGTGTCATCCCAGTGCGTTACACTGGGATGGCTTTGTTGCATAGCAACTGAAAAAATCTGGTGGCTACTGACAAAATTCATTATAAAACAGCCATTTAACTGTTGAAGAAAAAATATGCCACAGAAAATGAAAGTCAGTAACCAAAACGAATATAACAAATTCCTTGAAAAAAGGGGGAATATT
The DNA here is from genome assembly GCF_964028285.1 of Wolbachia endosymbiont (group B) of Villa cingulata. Lineage (NCBI taxonomy): Bacteria > Pseudomonadati > Pseudomonadota > Alphaproteobacteria > Rickettsiales > Anaplasmataceae > Wolbachia > Wolbachia endosymbiont (group B) of Villa cingulata. The sequence goes on from NZ_OZ034766.1 coordinate 103,373, forward strand.
TTTCGTTACATCGATGAAGCTATCGAAAATTGGTATGAAAATAGTCCAAAAATGCAGGGCGGCAACTATATTTATAGTGATAAAGTTGTGATTTTGGTGCATATAATCGTTAATCTTTTTAGAATTGGCTTAAGACAAACGGTAGGGTTTGTAAAAGGATATCTGCAACAAATAGGAAAAAATTTGGCAGTTATCAGCTATTCACAAGCATCAAAAAAAACTTAATATTAAGATAAATGATTGCAGGATTGATAAAAGCAACATGGAAAATATTGAAATTATCATAGATAGTACAAATTTACAGTAACACTCCTGGCCACAGTAAGGAAAACAGTGCAGATAGAAAGTACCGAAGCTACGAGCAAGTAAGAAAGTTACATGTTATGTTAAGTGTGAATAGTAAAAAAGCTATAGCTGCAAGATACAGTAATGGCGTCTACTCTGACCACTATGGAGCTTGCTTGAAGAAGTTAATTTTCAGCACAAAATAAAAGCATTATATGCAGATAGGGCATACGATAGGCAAAAACTTTATAAATTGTGTAAGAAATACGATATAAAGACAAAAGTTCTACCAAAAAAGGATGCAGCAGAACATTCAAAAATAGATTATATGTCTGACAGAAATGCTGCTATTAGGTTAATAAAATTATATGGACAAGATGGTGTAAAAGAGTGGAAAAAGGAAGCAATTTATGGAAAAAGATCTTACATAGAAGGATTTTTCTCAAGGTTGAAGCAAGTATTTGTTTAGGAATAAATCTGAAGTAAACCGTGAAAAAGAATTACTAATTAAGTGCTATTTGCTCAACAAATTCACTGGTATTGGTATGGCTAAATTTGAAATCATTACATAAATTTGTCGTAAACCATCACTGCTTAAGGTGCTATGCAACAAAGCCATTCCAGTGTCACGCACTGGAATGACAAGAAGGAGAGTACTGGGATGACAGTGCGCCGTAGAAACACGGAAAGTGTTGAAGCTGTGCAGTAGATGAGGGAGGGCCCCTCGGAGCCGGTTTGCAAGAGCAGGCTTCAAACAGCCATAAGCTGCTTTGGTAAAGAGCTAAGGTAGTGAGCGTTATGGAAAAGGCACAATTATGTGTCATGTATGAAATAGAGAGACGAACGCAAGTGAACCACTGATGAAGTGTCGAAAGCGTAGAGACGACGTCAAAACCAGGGGGTAGTCGTTAACCTGGGATGAATCTACTGGGAGCTTGTTTACTGGGTAGGTGGCGTCCGGCATAAAAGTGGCGTGAATCTATTTTAGGCTATTGCATGGAACTACGGGAACCTGTCGTTTCGATGAAAAGGGAGAAGTCCAAAGAGCTGATCTCTGAGGATGAGAGTACCGATGCGAAAAACAGGGGCGGATTAGCTCGTAGTAGCGAAGAAGTTTCTGTAATGGAAATGGAGTGAAGGGGCTAAGTTATTTAGTTTTAATTATTTATCAACCGAAAGGGAGGAGTTAATGAATGAAACAAAGTCTTTTGATATACCGAAGCAACTTATTTGGAGAGCTTATAAACAAGTATCGAAAAATAAAGGTGCAGCAGGTGTAGATGAGGTCTCGATAACAAAGTTTGAAGAAAATCTAAAGGATAATCTATACAAATTATGGAATCGGATGTCATCCGGAAGTTATTTTCCAGAGCCGGTAAAAGCTGTTGCGATACCAAAAGATACAGGAGGGCAAAGAATTTTATGTGTGCCTTCAGTATTCGACAGGATAGCGCAAACAGCAGCTACAATGTATCTTGAGCCGTTAGTAGAACCGAAATTTCACGAAGATTCATATGGTTATAGACCAAATAAGTCTGCGCTGGATGCGGTATACACAGCACGGAAGAGATGTTGGAAAAATGATTGGACGGTAGATCTTGATATATCTGGGTTTTTCGACAATCTGGACCACGATTTAGCACTGCAGGCTATCAAGAAACACACAGACTGCAAATGGGTCATACTGTATGTTGAGAGGTGGATGAAAGCCCCCATTCAGCAAGCAGATGGCAGTAGGGTAACAAGGGATAAAGGAGTTCCGCAAGGAGGTTCAATAAGCCCAATCATTTCAAGCATATTTATGCACCATGCGTTTGATATGTGGATGAAACAAAATTATCCAACAGTACCATTTGAAAGATATGTAGATGATGCGATAGTGCACTGCAGAACTAAAAGACAGGCAGGATTTATGAAAGTAATGATTGAAGAAAGATTGGCTAAGTGTAAATTGAAGTTACATCCTGAAAAGACACAGATTGTGTACAGTAAGGATGATGATAGAAAAGAACAATTTCCTAAACAAAGCTTTGATTTTCTAGGTTATACTTTTAGACCTAGAGTAGCAAAGAATAAGATGAGGAATTATTTCATCTCATTTCTACCTGCAATTAGTAACAAAGCCAAGAAGAAGATCAAGAAAACCATAAAGTCATGGAGAATACATCGGATTACATGGACCACACTAGAGGAAATATCGAAGAAAATAGATCCAATAGTCAGAGGCTGGTTTCAGTACTATGGCAGGTTTTATAAATCAGAGATGTATCCATCTCTCAGGAATATAGAGAGATACCTCATAAGATGGGTCAGGACAAAATATAAGAAACTTCGTGATCACGGAAGACTAGCAAAGCAATTTTTAGGAAAAGTGAGAAAGAGGTCTCCAAGTATTTTCTATCATTGGACACTTGGGTTAGGATCAAAAGGCTAAATAATGGGAGCTGTATAAGCCGAGAGGTTTCCGTGCAGTTCTGCGAGAGACTGGTGGGGAAGTTCCGCCGGTCTACTCTCCGACCTGTTTCTTTTACTAGTCTTATAGCTTCAATTTTGAATTCTGCTGTATATTCTTTTCTTTTTGTCATACCACACCTCTTTGAAAAAACGTTTTATTTTACTTCAAAAACGTCTTAACTTTCTGTCTACTTTTTCTGGGTAAGGTCATAGGCTAGTTACAGCATCCACAATATCGTTTGTAAACCTGTAGCTATATACAATAAATGAACTTTTTTATATATTCGTTGTTAGTATTTTGTATTTCCTGAACAGTTCCGTGAGAAATGATCTCCCCTTCATATAATACTGCTATTTTATCAGCTATTTTAAATGCACTATGAATATCATGTGTAATCGTGATAATTGTAGGACGAAGATCTTGAGATAATTTTATTATTATATCGTTTACTACATCTGACATGATTGGGTCTAATCCTGAAGTTGGCTCATCCAATACAATAATTTCTGGATTGTGTGCAATTGCTCTTGCAAGTGCAACTCTTTTCTTCATTCCACCTGATAGTTCTACTGGAAACATTTCTGCTATGTTTTCTTCCAGTCCAACGTCATTTAACTTCTCGATTGCTAGGCGTTTTGCCTCCTTTATGCTGATATTAAAGCGTTTTTTATAATTAAAAGATATATTTTCCCACACTGTAACGTAGTCAAACAAAGCGGAATTTTGAAATAAGACTCCAAATTTATTTTTGCTTTTACTATTTATTTTAATAGACCCTGAGTCTGGTGTCAGTAATCCAATAATTATTTTTGTTAATACAGATTTACCACTTCCTGAGCCGCCAAGTATGACTAATGATTCTCCTTTCGATATATTGAAAGTTATGTTGTTTAATATCGTTCTATCATCAAAGGATAAGCTTAGATTCAATATTGATATTATGGGGCTATGCATGTATTAAAGTAATTAAGTAATTTGCTAAAATTATCAATATAGAGGATATAACAACAGTTGATGTTGTTGCAATACCTACTCCTCGTGCACCTTCCCTACAATGGTAACCGTAATAACAACTTGAAACAGAAATTATGGCGCCAAAAGCAGTCGCTTTCATTAGCCCAACAATAAAATCGTACATATTAAAGAATTGAGCTGTATATTTTATGTATATATTTAAATTGTGGTTAAATTCAAAGACTGCGGTGACATACCCTCCAAATATTCCTATTAGATCTGCACATACTGTAAGTATTGGAAATACTATAACTGACGCTAGAATTCTTGGTACAATTAAATATTTGAAAGGATTGATGTCCAAAGTTGTAAGTGCATCTATTTGTTCAGTGATGCGCATCGTGCCAATTTCTGCTGCAATTGAGGACCCAACCTTTCCTACCATTATTAAGCTGATCAAAACTGGCCCTAACTCTTTAATGATAGTAATCGTAACAAGTTTAGGTACTACTTGTTCTTGATTAATCAATATACCACTTAAGCTACTCTGTAAAACTATCACTGCTCCTATAAAAACTCCAGTGAGCCCAACAATTGGCAAAGAGAAAAAGCCTATCTCTATAATTTGTCTTGCCACATTGCTAAAATAATATGGAGGAATAAAGCAGTGGTATAGAGATTGAATAAAAAATACAAATGCGTTACCAATCCTCAACAGAAAGTTGATAAAGCATCTACCGATTATTCTAACGCTGTCTATATTAAAGGAACTCACTTTACATTTATCTTAGCTAAAATTAGTTTTACTGATTTTATTAAAATTTTTATTAACTTCGCCAGAGTATAGTCAAGATATGTCTTAAGTTCAATATACTTTGATCAAAATGCTTGAGTTTCAGTTTATAAGACTGAATTGTATAAGAAAACCTTACTTATTTCGCTATTTACTTCTTGTAAAAAACATGCTACTAATAAATTGTGTTATATAATTGAATTGGAGTAAGTTTTGGCAGTTCCGAAGAGAAAAAAGTCAAAGTCAAGGCGTAATATGCATCGTTCTCATCATGCTATTAAGCCTAAGAATATTGTGGTATGTGCAACAACTGGAGAATTCATGTTGCCTCACAACATAGCAGTTGACAATAGTTACAAAGGAAAACGTGTTTTCATTAAACAAAAGGCGGAGTAACTCATGATATGTTACCCACGGTCAACAACAACATAGTTATCGCACTTGATGCTATGGGGGGGGATTTTGCACCTCTTTCCGTAATTCAGGGTGCTAGTTTTTTCTTGGATAATCTTGTTGACCCAGGTGTTGAAGTTTTTTTTCATATTTATGGAGATCAGAAAGAAATATCTCCTTTGCTTTCAAAATACAAAAAAGTAAGCGATAACTCCGAATTTACCCATTGCTCTGATAATGTTCTTCCAAATGATAAACCCTCTTTTGCACTTAGACATCGCAAAGATTCAAGTATGAAGGCAGCTGTTGAAGCAGTGAAAAAAGGTAAAGCTTTTGGGATGGTGTCTTCAGGCAACACTGGAGCATTGATGGCTATCTCCAGATTTATTTTAGGAACATTACCCAATATCTATCGTCCTGCTATTGCATCTGTCTGTCCAACTAAGACAAAAAGCTTTGCATTGCTTGATCTTGGTGCAAATGTTGACTGTAATACTGACTCATTATTTCAATTTGCATTAATGGGGAGTATATTTGCAAAAATAGCATTAAAAGTTGAAAATCCTGAAGTTGCTTTGCTAAACATTGGTACAGAGGAAGTGAAAGGTACTGACTCAGTAAGAGGAGCTTTTGAGTTACTCAAAAATGCTCCAAGTATTAACTTCAAAGGATATATAGAGGCAAGTGAATTTTTAGATGGTAATATAGACGTAATTGTTGCTGATGGTTTTGTTGGTAATGTAATGCTCAAGACAGCTGAGGCAACTGCTGGTACTTTTATCAGTCTAATAAAACAGGAAGTATTTAATTCATGGATGACAAAAATGCTTGTCGGCATATTGTTGAAACCCAAGCTAAATAAAGCATTAGAGCGTTTTAATCCTAAAATTAGAAGTGGAGCTATGTTTTTAGGGCTAAATGGTATCATTATAAAGAGCCACGGAAATTCTGATGCTATTTCTTTTGCTCACGCTATAAAATTTGCAGTAAATGCAATCAGTGAAAATTTGAACCAGAAGATAATTAACGGGGTAAGTCATATTGAATAAAAGTTTCATATTGAGCACTGGTTCTTACCTACCAAAAAAAATTTTGAGTAATAACGAAATTGCATCGATAGTTGAAACAAACGATGAATGGATAAGGCAAAGAACAGGAATAGTTCAAAGACATATAGCAGATGAAGGAGAATTAACGTCAGATTTAGCTGTTAATGCAGCGAAAAATGCTATAGAAAAAGCGAAAATTTCAATAGATGAAATTAGTTTGATCATAGTTGCAACAACAACACCTGACAAAACTTTTCCTAGCTGTGCAACGATTATACAAAGTAAATTAAAGTGTAAAAACGCATTTGCTTTTGATGTACAGGCAGCATGCTCTGGTTTTATATATGCAGTTACAGTTGCTGATTCACTTATAAAGTCTAACGATAGAATTAAATACGCGCTTGTTATTGGTGCTGAAATAATGTCTAGGATTGTTGATTGGGAAGATAGGTCAACTTGTGTACTCTTTGGTGATGGTGCTGGTGCAGTGATAATGAAATCAGAAATGAGTAGCAGTAGCATTATATCAACAAACTTACACTCTGATGGCAATGTGGACTTATTATGTACAAACGGAGGAATATCCTCTACTCGTGATTCTGGAAAGATACTTATGAATGGAAGAGAAGTGTTTAAACATGCAGTAGAGAAATTAACAGCCTCAGTAGAGGAAACTCTAAAATGCAATAGTTTGAAGATTGCTGATATTGACTGGTTAATTCCCCATCAAGCAAACATTCGTATTATTGAAGCAGTAGTAAAGAAATTAGATTTTCCTATAGAGAAAGTGATTAATACCGTTGATAAGCATGCAAACACCTCAGCAGCATCAATTCCACTGGCCTTAGACTATGCAATACAAGAATCAAAAATAAAATCAGGAAATCTGGTACTGCTGATTTCAATAGGTGCAGGCCTGACCTGGGGTTCTGTGTTACTGCGCTATTAGACTTCCTATTACCCACGCTTCTTTTTTCTCAGTTTTATCGTTACATGCTGTACTGACAAAGTTTTGAGATATTATCACAAACATTATATTCACAAGAAATACTTGACTTCACGTGTACTAAGAAGCATTTTATATATGATGTGTGCCCGTAGCTCAGTTGGATAGAGCAACAGCCTTCTAAGCTGTGGGTCGTAGGTTCGAATCCTACCGGGCACATTCTTCTATCAATGCTTTCTATAAATTTTCAAGTATTCTGGTACCACATTTTCAATTGCTAGTGGTCTAATTTTCATTGTTCCGAGATCATCTGACTTTTCGATTGAACTACTCATCATAACTTTCACCTGATCTCGAGTAAGTATAGGGCTTGCATCTCCGGTTATAGGTTTTAACAGCACAGAAACAACTTTACTTTCTAAGAAAAAGGCTATCAATCTTGCCATTGGAAAAGGTACATTGATCAGTAGACACTTTCTGTTAGTCACATTCAGAATAAACTTTAATAAGCTTTTAAAAGAGTAAACTTTTGGTCCACCTATATTATAAATTTTTTTATCTTGCTTATTAAAGCTGATAATATGGTATACCACTTCAGCTAAGTTTGTTACACATATCGGCTGAAACTTCGTTATTCCACTACCGATTAACGGCAAAAAAGGAAGAATTGTTGCTAATCTTGCAAATTTATTGAAGAAACTATCTTCTTTACCGAATACAAGACTTGGCTTAATTATTATTGCTCCCTGAAATGCTGAAGTTACAGCTTTTTCACCTTCTAATTTACTGTGGGCGTATCTTGACAGCTTACTATTTTCTATTCCCATGGCAGAAAAATGTATCATCATGTATACACTTTTTATTTGCGCAGCTTTTGCTATTCTTTCAGCTACTCCAACATGAACGTCATAGAAATCGTATTTTCTTTTTTCATATAATATTCCTACTAAATTTATAACAACATCACACCCCTCCATACTTTCTAAAATTGATTTTTCATTAAAAAAATCTCCTTCAATTATTGATATTTGTCCTAAATTTCCACATAACTTCAGACAAGCAGCTTTTTCCTGATCACGAGTAAATATTCTTATTAAATACCCCGCCGCTGCCAAGCGTCTTACGATGTGTTTTCCTATAAATCCCGTTCCACCAAAAATAACTATACGTTTTATCACAGTTAAAACTTCCAATAACTTAACTTTAAATTAATACAATAGTTTTATTTAATATTCTATTGTGAATTCCTGCACTATAAGGTCCATTCTCATTCCATGAGAACCTTTAACTAAAATTACATCATTACCTTGAACAATATTAGCTAAATTACTTTTCAATTGGTTAGAATCATCGAAATGCATGCCTTTTATATTCTCCGGTAAAAGTTTATTCAATTCTAACATAAATTTACCAACTGTATGAACTTTATTCACATTTTGTTCTACTATAGAGTCAAGCAACTCTGTATGAAATACTATGCTTTCATTACCAAGTCCTAACATATCGCCAAGTAGTGCCACTTTTCTTACATTAGAATATGTACCTAAAGTTCTTATTGCAGCCTTCATTGAAGTAGGGTTAGCATTATAGGAGTCGTTAATCAAATGTACTAATTTTCCATTGTATTTAGCTTGATGAACATTACCTCTACCTTCTGTTACAGTAAAATTCTCAAGTGCTAGTGGTAATTTAGATAAATCAAGTTCGAGACTTTGCAAAACTGCTGTAACAACTAATGCAGAGTATGCAAAATGTTCGCCTTTTACAGGTAAATTACAGTTCATAATTTGACCACTGTTCAGTTTGATTTTTAAATTTAGACCGTTATCGTCTCTTATTAGGTCTAACAAACAAACAGTAGCACTTTCATTCTTACCAAAGCTTACTACATTTCTGTTAGCATTTGATAAGAGATAATCATAATGTTCATTATCCTTATTCAAAACCAAAGTACCATTATTTTTCATACCATGTAGAATTTCTAATTTCGCTTGCGCAATATCAAGTAGAGATGAAAAATTTTCAACATGCGCAGGTTCAATGTTGGTAATAACTGCAATATCCGGATTGCTAATCTCCGATAATTCTTTTATTTCACCAGCTCTACTCATTCCTATTTCAAGGATTAAATACTGGCATTCTTCTGGCGCTTTTAGAATCGTAAAAGGCAATCCTATATTATTATTCAAGTTACCTTCATTTACATGAGATACTCCATAATGCAACAAAACAGTGTTAAGCATATCTTTTGTAGTGGTTTTCCCAACACTACCTGTAATTGTGATAACTTTAGCATTAACAAGAATATTTCTAATGTAATATGATGCCATATTATGCAAAGCTTTTAGAGTATCTTGCACAATAATTAGAGGAAAATTTCTATATTTATCTTCGCTTACTAACGCAGCAACAGCTCCTTTTAAAAATGCTTCATGTAGAAAATCATGCCCATCAAATTTCTTTCCCTTGAGAGCAATAAATAAATCACCTTTTTTTATGCTTCTTGTATCCGTTGAAATATTTGAGCTATACACCGAATTACAAACACCCTCCCCTCTTCCGCCAGTAGCATCGATAATATTATTTGCGTTCCATTTTAACATAATTTATCTTTAAAGGTAATTTGAACAAGAAAAGCAGCAAAAATACTACATACTTTGGTAATGTACAAATAATGATTGCTATCTCTATAATTTCATCTTATAATAAATATACAAGCTTAAATATTTTCGTCTATAATTGGGTGTATTTTACTATCTGATTGTAGAAAGTGACTTGGAGGTATGTATGGCAAAAGATGAGTTAAATAAAAAGTCTATTTTGGCTAAGATAAAAGGCGTGTTCTTTCTTGTGCCTAAAGCACTTATTTATCCTATAAAGAAACCGTTTGCTTCAATTGATGAAATGAAGCATGATGCTAAAGTTTCATTAAAAAAGGCTGTGAGTGATGTACCTAAAGAAGAAGAGAAATATGACCCACCTATAAAAACCACAGAAGCTAGTAAGTACCTTGGCATACAAATAACAAAACAAGAAAAAGGTAAGGTAAGTTTTTTAGCGTCAAGAACTTTAACGGGGGATATACCTTATTTGAGTCCAGAGAAATTAGATAAAATAAGGAAAGATCTGCCAAATATAACTATTTTTAGAGAAGAAAACAAAATTGTAATTGAAGTTGATGTTGAAAAGATTATCCAAGAAATAAAAGATAAAAATCCAGGTATAGATGGAAAAGTAATGAAAAAGTACGCTCTTGAAGGAATTTATAATAAGATTGATTGTGATCTTAAAAATTTGGCAAAAATTACTGGTGGAGAGTTTAAAGTTCACACAGATCGGAAATTGCTGTATGGTATTGCAGAAAAGTTGTATAGTGGATGTGATAGTAAAAAGCAGAAGTCACAGGAAGTTGTAAGGCCGATGGATAAAGAAAAGTCATCAGAGAAAATTTCAGATAATTGGCAAAAAGCTATTAAACAAGATTTTGAAAGTTGCGAAAGCATAAGAGGTAGGGGGAAATAAATTATGGAGAGTGTTATGAAAGAAGTTAAAATAGAGGAAAGGTATCATAGCCTAACTATTCCTGGAGATATGTATCATTTACAACCAGAAGTTATTGCTGCAAGAAGGGCAAATAGAATAGAAACGTTTTCAAAAAGACACCAAATGGACTATGGGTCAGTTCTACGTGGACAAGATATACAGCTAAAAAACGTTTCAAGTCTTGAAGATGCTTCTAGCGAAGCAGCAATAAGCCCACCTTCTACACCAAATCATAAGCAAAATAGAAGAGGACCAGGAATTTAATAAAGTATGGGTAGTACAGCTTATGATGACACTAATATCTTTGCTAAGATATTAAGAGGTGAGTTGTCTTATGAGGAAATACACAAAAATGAAAATGTGCTAGCTTTTCGTGATAAGTATCCTGATGCACCAGTTCATATTCTAGTTATACCAAAAGCTCAATACGTTTCATATGATGATTTTGTTCTGAAAGCTTCCGAAGAGGAAATAGTAAGTTTTTTTAAAACTGTTAGAGAAATAGCACATAAATATAACTTAGAAAAAACAGGATATAGATTAGTTACTAATCACGGTAAAGATGGAGAGCAAGTTATACCGCACTTTCACATACATATTTTAGGTGGTAAAAGATTAGGAAAGCATGTAAATTCATAGTGTTATATGTTTTTTAAATGAGTGAATATTTAACCATATTAATTTTTATCTGTGTATCAATTGTAGTATCCTTTACTTTAGGTGTATTACCTATGTTTCTTGCAGTCAGTAACCCAGATGGTGAAAAGCTTTCTACATATGAATGTGGCTTTAATCCTTTATCAAGAGCCAGAAAAAGTTTCGACATAAAATTTTACTTAGTTGCAATATTGTTCATAATATTCGATTTAGAAATTGCTTTTCTTTTCCCTTGGGCCGTTTCTTTATCTAAAATAAGCTATTGCGGATTTTGGTCTATGATGATATTCCTTGCAATACTTACTATAGGCTTTATTTATGAGTGGTGTAAAGGTGCGTTGGAATGGGAGTAAATTTATCTAATGGCGACTGGAATCGTTACAAAAAAGAAGGTTTTCTTATCACTAAATTTGGCGATTTAATAGATTATATAATGAACTGGGCAAGGTCTGGTTCATTGTGGCCAATGACATTTGGTCTTGCATGTTGCGCAGTAGAGATGATGCACACTGCATCCAGTCGTTATGATCTTGATAGATATGGCATAATCTTTCGTGCAAGCCCAAGGCAAGCAGATGTTATGATTGTTGCTGGCACGTTAACTAATAAAATGGCAGCAGCATTGCGTAAAGTTTATGATCAAATGGCGGACCCCAAATACGTCGTTTCTATGGGAAGTTGTGCAAATGGCGGTGGCTATTATCATTATTCTTACTCAGTAGTCCGTGGTTGCGATAGAATTGTGCCAGTTGATGTATATGTTCCTGGATGCCCTCCAACTGCTGAGGCGTTACTATATGGAATGCTATGTCTACAAAATAAAATAAAACGAACTAAGAATATATAGCGTGGATAAAACTGCAAAATACATACAAAAAAAGACTAAATGTGAATGTATTCAGAAAAATGATGGCACTATTGTAATATATTCAGCTTTGAATGACATTGAAAATCACTTACTCTTTCTACGTGATGATGAAAAGTGTAGGCTTGAATTATTAGTTGACGTTTTTGGAGTTGATTACCCAGATAGAAAAAAACGTTTCGAGCTAATATACAATTTGCTCAGCCTTGTGCACAATATCAGAGTGCACATAAAGCTTCAGTTATGTGAAGGTGATATACCTCTAAGTGCAGCAAAGATATTTAACGCAGCTTCGTGGTTTGAGCGTGAAGTATTTGATATGTATGGAATAGAGTTTTCTAATCACCCAGATTTACGTAGGATTTTAACGGATTATGGATTCAAAGGTCATCCAATGTTAAAAGATTTTCCTCTCACTGGCTACGAGGAAGTAAGATACGATATAGAGGCAAAAAAGGTTGTATATAATCCTATAGACTTACCGCAAGATTTTCGTATGTTTGACAGCTTATCCCCTTGGGAAGGTAGTAAAGCCACAAAAGTAAATATAAAGGAGTAGAAAATGACAGCACAAAGAAAAAAAATATCTTTGATTGGTGCAGGAAATATCGGTGGGACTCTTGCCCATATGATTGCACTAAGAGAGCTAGGAGATGTTATTTTGCTTGATGTAAGCGATGGAATACCACAAGGTAAAGCACTTGACATTACAGAATCATCTCCTATTGATCGATCTAATGTCAATATTACTGGTACAAATAGGTATGAAGATATAAAAAACTCTGACGCAATTATAATAACTGCTGGCATTGCCAGAAAACCTGGAATGAGCAGAGATGACCTTCTGCAAACTAATGCTGCAGTAATGAAAGAGGTTGGGGAAAATATTAAAAAACATTCTCCAAACGCATTTGTAATAGTGGTTACCAATCCTTTAGATGCTATGGTTTCAGTAGTATACAAATCTTCAAGCCTGCCAACTAATATGATTGTTGGTATGGCAGGAGTGCTTGACTCTGCTCGTTTTCGTTATTTTCTTGCAAGTGAGTTAAATATTTCTGTCGAAGATGTATCTGCTTTTGTGCTTGGAGGACATGGTGACACTATGGTACCACTAATCAATTATGCTTCAATTGCTGGCATTCCACTTACCCAAATCATTGAGATGGGTTTGATTACGCGAGGAAAAGTTGATGAAATAGTTGAGCGTACTCGTAATGGTGGAAAAGAAATAGTTGATCTACTTAAATCTGGATCTGCATACTATGCTCCTGCATCTTCAGCCATAAGCATGCTAGAATCATACTTAAAAGATAAAAGGCGTATATTACCATGCGCTGCTTATCTTAATGGTGAATATGGTGTGAAAGACTTATTCATTGGTGTTCCTACTATTATTGGCAAAAATGGAGTTGAGAAAGTTCTAGAAGTTAAAATGAACGATAGTGAACAAGAGATGTTTTATAAATCTGTAAGTGCAGTAAAAGAGCTCTGTCAGCTAAATTAATTGCCCTATAGAATTTCTTTGAGCTCAAGCTTCGAAAACAGTCTAAAAAAATTATTTGTAGTTATTTTTGCTACTTGTTCCGGCGATTCATTCCATAATTCTGCTAAACAATTCACAACATATTTCACCATTGCCGGTTCATTTTTTCTTCCTCTGTAAGGCTCAGGAGATAGATAAGGTGCATCAGTTTCAACTAAAACACGCTCACGTGGCACATTTTGTGCAATTTCTCTTAGTAAGTTCGCATTTTTAAAAGTAATAATTCCAGAAAATGAAATGTATAATCCCAAGTCCATAGCCTTATAAGCAAGCTCTTTAGAAGAAGCAAAGCAATGCATTACTCCACTAAAAGCGTCCTTCTTCATTTCTGAATTTAACATATCAATCATCTCACTATCAGCATTTCTAGTGTGAATAACTAAAGGTAATCCTGTTACTTTTGCCGCTTCTATATGTGATGCAAAATTTTTTTTTTGATTGCTTTTGTTATCAGATTTATAAAAATCTAATCCGGTTTCACCGATACTAATTACCTTTTTGCCCTTAGTAAATTCAATCAATTCATCAGCATTTATACACTCACCTTTTTCCACAGTAGTATCAAGCGGATGTATACCAACGGAGCAGTAGACTTGATCATAGGATGAAGAGATTTTTAATAATTTAGGGATATCATTAATGCTTATACATATGTTATGCAAAATTCTCACACCATTTTGCTCTGCTCTTGAAATTACCTTTGGTATTTCATCATCAGAAAAATAAATTAGATGACAATGAGAATCAACTATCATAAATAGATCCTTTTATGATAGAAGAAAACTCTTCTATCACTTTTTTATAAACTTCTTTTTTGAACGGTATGGCACTGGCTACCAAATCATCCACATTTTGCCAACGCCACTCTTTGAACTCTGGATGATCAGTATAGTTAATATTAATATCCTTATCCTTCCCACAAAATTTCATTAAGAACCACCTTTGCTTTTGGCCAGAATATCTCCCATTCCAGCATATCGGTATAACTTCCTCGGGTAAGTTGTAATATATCCACTCTTTATTTTGAGCCACAACTTCTGCTTCATCAGTACCAACTTCCTCCAATAGCTCACGTAGCGCTGCCTGCTCTAGCTCTTCACCTTCATCAACTCCTCCTTGTGGCATCTGCCAATAAGAGTCACTATCAAAACGTTTTCCAATAAAAATATTTCCCTGTTTGTTAAATAACATTATGCCAACACAAGGGCGATACTCTTTCTCCTCACTAATCACAAATACTCTCTATTGCTAAATTATCTATCATAGAAGTTCCAACTACTTTTTTACTATTCATTTTTTCAACAATTTTTTTTGCAACTTCTTTTGCGCTTAAGTTTGAGTTATCAATTTCAAGTGAACCTTGAGGCATAAATAGTTTCTTTCCTTTAATTCTTCTCATAGCAAAATCTGAATCAGTAATTTTTCTCTCCTGCTCTCTTTCCTTTAATTGAACGCGCTTTACTAGTTCTCCACTATTACAATATAACACCACAGGGAGAATCTCCACGTTCATTTTTTTACTTAAATTCACCACTGAGTTATATACTTTTTGATCATAGGAATCACCTTTTATCAATTCGTTTGTAAATATATAATGCTTTGATTCTATATGGTATTTTTCCAATATTGCTAACATATTCTCTCTAATCACAAAAATTTCTTCCCATATTTCACTTGTAACCTCAGCGTTTCTGAAATCAATCATATCAAATATGGTATCATTAACAGGTTATTGTCTACTATCACCCCATCAATAATATTACACAGCTCTTTTGCAATCGTAAGTTTGCCACTACCCGGAAATCCGATTAAGTAAATGATCATACCATCAGAAAACTATCATATATTACAAATATATGTATTATAAACGTTACACTAGAAACATATCAAAAATAGTTCATATTCAGAAATTTTGAGTGGTATCATTACAGATAAATTATATAATTTAGAATAATGAATGGTGATACAGAATCAATAAAAAATACAATTGTAGATGTAATAGATCAAAACAAAGGTCAAGATATAGTTACTTTTGATGTACAGAATAAAACTGTCATTGCAAAATATATGATCATTGCATCCGGTGATTCGAGCCGCCATGTAAAAGCATTAGCTGAGCACGTGATGAAAAATCTCAAGCAATATGATAAAATAGATGTAGAAGGTATGGATGAAGGTAACTGGGTGATTGTGAATTTTCAAGGTATAATGGTTCACCTATTCAGGCCAGAAGTAAGAGAATATTATAAGATAGAAGAGTTATGGAATTGATTATCCAGGTAGCTGGTATACACTTGCTCAAATGTTGTAATTTTGAAGGCAACCCTTATGAAGTTGGTGGTGTCATTCCAGTGCTTGACACTGGAATCTAGAAAACTTAATCATAAACGAGCACACTATACAACATTTTTGATGAAATTTCATAATAAACTGGATTCCAGCGTCAAGCACTGGAATGACGCCATCGTTAACAACACCGTTTACACACAAAATAACATATTATGAAACATAAATCCGAGTTTTTAAACTTCATTCAAGAAAGAGGATACCTATATCAATGTACAAACATTGATAGGTTAGACCAGCTATTATCACAAGATAATTATATAATTGCATACATTGGGTTTGATTGTACGGCACCAAGTTTGCATATTGGCAGTCTCATTCAAATCATGATGCTCCGTCACCTACAAAAATTCGGTTATAAGCCAATAGTTCTACTTGGAGGTGGCACAACAAAAATTGGTGACCCATCTGGTAAAGACAAAGCAAGAAGCGTCTTGCCGATAGAAGATATCAATCAAAATATACTTGGTATAAAGAAAACCCTCGAGAAGATGATATCTTTCGATTATGGAAAAACTGGTGCAATCATAGTAAACAACGCAGATTGGTTAGATAACATAAAATATATAGACTTTTTGCGTGATATAGGGACACATTTTTCTGTAAATCGCATGTTAGGCTTTGATAGTGTGAAAATTAGGCTAGATAGGGAGCAAAATCTAAGCTTTCTCGAGTTTAATTACATGTTGTTACAAGCCTATGATTTTGTCGAGTTGAATAAAAAGTATGGCTGTCGTCTCCAGATTGGAGGGTCAGACCAATGGGGAAATATAGTAAACGGAATTGAACTTAGCAAAAAGTTAAATTTACCTGAGCTGTTTGGTCTTACCACACCTCTTTTATTAAACGCACAAGGAAAAAAGATGGGCAAAACTGAAAGTGGGGCAGTATGGCTTGATGGCAGCATGCTAAATTCTTATGACTACTGGCAATATTTTCGCAATGTTGATGATCAAGATGTTGGTCGTTTCTTGAGACTTTTCACTGATTTACCAACTGATGAAATTAAAAAACTAGAGTCCTTGAAGGATCAAGAAATAAATGAAGCAAAAAAGGTCTTGGCAACAGAAGTGACAAAAATATGTCATGGTTGCAAAGAAGCTGAACTTGCACGATCTGCTGCAATCTCTGCTTTTGAAAATGAAGATAGTTCATTGCTTTCTGGTTACACTATCACAAGAGAACAAGTTGCAAATGGCATACTCCTGATAGACTTGCTTCATGACACCGGTTTTGAACCTTCAAAAGGTGCGGCAAAGCGTTTAATACAGGGAAATGGATGTAAAGTTAATGATAATACTATAAACGATGTTAACTATACAATAAACTCTGAAAGCTTTGAAGGTCAGCCATTTATCAAATTATCTGCAGGAAAGAAACGCCATATTAAAATTTTAGTGAGTGAAGTAAGAAAGTAAATTTGTCTCTGTTCAGAAGAATAGCAAAATAAGGTAGCCAAGAAAAGACAATTATAGGGACAAATGGATATCATTGAAGCAGCTGACACTGTGGCAGAATCGCTAGGCAACCCTACTATCGCTAGCAGTTTCTTGCTGTCGATTTGCTGAGATTGGTTTATCAACTTGAGCGTCAGGCTTTGACAATTTATATATAGCATTGCCAACTATTAATGCTGTTGCTGTAATTGCAACTACTGCTATAACTATAGGTATTAACTCAGCTGTAATTGCTCCGGCTGTAAAAAGTGCTATAGATATAGCAGTGCCTAATAATGCAGTTACTCCACCGGCAATCCACCCTTTCTTAATTGCTGGACAATTAAGATAGTATAAAGGAGTCTCTCCCCACATATCTACTGCATTAACATTGACACCTCTTTCTACAAGAGCATCTATTATGGCCATACTGCGAAATAAAGCAGCATAGTGTAAAGGAGTCCTTCTCCATATATTTATTGCATTAACATCTGCACCTTTTTCTATGAGAGCGTTTGCTATGTTTATACTATCAAGATAAATAGTATTATGTAAAGGAGTATCTCCTTTTACATCTTTTTCATTAACATTTGCCCTTTTTTCCATGAGAGCCTTCGCTATATTTTCTAGGTTAAAGGAAGCCACCAAGTGCAAAAGAGTCGCTTTTTCACCATCTTTAAATACATAATTTATATCAAAGCCAGACTTTTCCCACTCTTCATATTCCTTTGAATATCTTTTCAGCTCATTTTGTATTTTTTCAATTACGTTATCTTTGCTTAAATCTTTGTCAACATTAACTAAACTCAATAATTCGTGCCAATTTGAAATTTCCATTGCTATAACCTTACCTTTAATTTTCAATAATGTATTTAATTATATGATAAGAAGTCAATTTAAATAAATTACACATGCATGGAACTTATCAGATAAATATATAATATGAACTAGATTCCAGCGGGCTTTGTTGCATCACTATCTATGAAAGGCTAACTATACAAGCAGCTTATTGAAAATCTTATTTTTTGCAATCAATCTGATTAAATTTAAGAATAGTAATTTATTGTTTGTACTAGTAAATTTAATTCTACTTAAAATAGCTAAAGCATTGAAATTCTTGAATTCTAGCTAGATTAGTGAATGATAGTAAAACTTCTTTTACTTAAATTTAGATATTTACTGACTGTCCTTACTATAAATGCTAGAATAATAAGCTATTGATATTCTAGATTTTATCTTTTATCCATCGTAGACAGCGATGCAACAAAGCCCAATGGCGTCAACTTAAGGAAAGATGTTAAGGAGTAAAATACTGTAAAAAATAGGACCTTTGGTTTCTATTTTATTTCAATAAAGAAGATATCAGTAAAGCTTATCTATTAAGGTGTCACATAGAGGAGTGCTATAAACGACTCAAAGTAGAAGTAGAATTAGAGAATTTTTCTGGGATAAATTTAGAAACAAGAATTTTGTGCAAACTTGGTCATGTGCAATACTTCATATGTGTGATGCACAAGAGCCTTGGAACCCAGATCAAATTGCTGAGTATCGTTTAAATTTTTCAGTTTTATTTGGTGTAATGAGACAGAAACTTTATCAGGTACTTGTTGGAACCAAAAAATTTCCAAGCCCTTTTTAAGTATACGCACTAAAGTTAACGTGAAGATTGTATAGCTGCAATAAAGTAGATAAGCCTAAACGCCATCATGCCTTTAAGAGAGCTTGCTAATTTATTCTCTTAAGTTAACGCCATTGCCTGAACAGATACATAAAAAAGTAGTACTTGCAAGAAAGAGTTACTTAAGAAATTAACTAACTTTGCTATTTTCTCTAACATACCTAGAAGAAATAGATACATTATCTAATGCAGTCCTAATACTAGCATTGTTCTCATTAACAACTACAGCTAGCTCACAAGCATTCAAAGTATATCTACCATATGGAAACAGTACAGTACTTACTTCAGTAAATGCATCTTGTAGCATACTACTATTTTTAGCTCGTATTAAAGTAGAATTGACACATTCATTATTACCTTTATACATAGCAAAGGCAAGTGGTTTAATGACATACGTCACTCCTGTAAGCTGCACAATATCTTTAGAAGTAAGGATATTTCGCAGTGTATCACTATTTTGAGCTCGTATAAAAATAGAATTGATACATTTGTTATTGCCTTTATATATAGCAAAGTTAAGTAGCGTTAAAGTATACGCTATAATATTTAAATACTGTACAATATTTCTAGAAGCAAGAATATTTTGTAATATACCATTTTCTTGGGCTTTTGTTAAAATAACATTAATATACCTTCCCTTATTATGATGTATGGCAAAGCCAAGCGATGTTAAGGTGTACATCAAACCATTTTGATAGTTTATAATATTTGCAGTAGTAAGAATATCTTGTAGTATACCATTGTTTTGAGCTTGTTCTAAATAGAATTAACACATTCATTATTGTCTCTATGTATAGCTAGGCTAAGCAGTGTTAAAGTGCGTCCTCCATCTGTTGGAAATCGTGTAGTATATCCTATTGTAAGAACTTTTAGTAAATCATTCTCTGAGGCTACTTTCAAGATATTACTAATTCCCTCACCATTTGATATTACCTTTTTCAACTTAAAATACAAATTTCGTTGTGCTTGTGTTAAGTTGTTATCATTTAGCATATTCTTGTAACCTCGCTTTAAAGTCAGTGCAGTTTAATTATTCTATGTTAGTATACACCAATAGAAAAAATTTCATCATATGTTCTGGAAAAAATTTACACAGGTTAATGAGGAAATCGTAAGAGAAAGCCTAAAAAAGGTTATAGAGAAGAAAAGTGGTAAGAATGTTGGTGTAGTATCCTCAATTGTTATTAAGGGTAAAGATGTTGCTTTTGCTCTTGAAGTTACTGAGCCAAATGAAGAATTAAGAAAAAATTGTGAGCAAGCTGTTAAGGCGATACCGGGAGTAGGAAAGGTTACTGTAGTTGCTACTGGTCAAAAACAAGCTAGGCAACAAAAAGCTAAACTTCATATCGAAGGAGTGAAAAATATAATTGTCGTTGCTTCTGGTAAAGGAGGTGTGGGTAAGTCGACAGTTGCACTAAATCTAGCTCTTTCGTTAGCAGAATTAAAACATAAAGTTGCGCTAGTTGATGCAGATATATATGGTCCTTCGATTCCTAAAATGTTGGGCACTGAGAAATTAAAACCAGAAATACAGAGTGGTAAAGCAATGCCTATAGAGAAACATGGTCTCTATACTATTTCAATTGGCTATTTTATTGATAAGGACCGCGCAGTAATATGGCGTGGACCTATGATCACAAAAGCACTTTACAATTTGCTAATGGGAACAAGGTGGTCTGATATAGAATATTTAATCATTGATACACCACCTGGCACTGGCGATATACATTTAAGTCTGATGGAGAATTTTAGTTTAACTGGAGCAATAATAGTTTCAACTCCACAGGAGCTTGCTTTAGTCGATGCACAAAAAATTTATGATATGTTCACAAAGCTCAGCGTGCCAATTATCGGCATTGTGGAAAATATGAGCTATTTTGTTCAAGATAATTCAAAAATACACATATTTGGAAAAGGTGGTGCAAAAAAAATGTCTGAAGAGCTGGGAGTCAAACTCTTGAGCAGAGTTCCTCTAGATCCGCAAATATGTAGTGCTTCTGATTGTGGAAATCCTTCAATACTAAGTGAGGATTTAGTAAGGATTTATGAAGGCATTGCTAAAGATGTTAGGTCTTTTGTATGCAGTCTATAAAGTTTTTTTAAACTACTTTTAAAATAGGTAGAATGTAATTTTAGGTGAATAAAATATTTCAAATGGCAGCAGCTACCTCGTATCTGAACAGGCAATAGACTTCTTGGATAACTTAAGAAACAAGTAGTAGAAGCAATATTAGGGAAGGTATAAATTTTGAGCAGGTAAGTAAACTTGATGAAGAGAAGCTTCGAAGACTAAGAGGAGTAAAAAGAAAAACATTGGAAAAATAATAGAAATTTTAATAGAGGAAGAGGCCAAGAAAAAGGCAAGAGGAGGAAAACCAAATATATTTATTAATAGCACTCGAATATTTGTGTAAATACCGTACATATTTCCATATAGTGCAAAGCTATGGAATAAGTGAAAGTTCTTGCTAACGGCTGAATAGAAGATGCATTGATAAAACATCCAGATTTCAGGAAGATAAAGAGCTATTAAAGTTAAATAGGAGTATGCAAAAGTTTTATAAAAAGGGAATGTTCAACTCCCCCATAGAAGATCAAAAAATATCCTTAGGTTATCCAAGAAGTCTATTGTTGGTAAACATAAAAGGCTATTTGCCTTTTTATCTAGTTTATGCAGAAGGTCTATATTTATTGTTGAGTGTGATTTTAGGCATTTCTGCTAAAACGCAACTTTTAAATCGCCAAAATTTCTCCTTGCCTTTACTAATTCCGATTCTTGGAGTGCACACATAATCTGGTTTGAGGTGATATTCATAGAGACAAAATTCATGACTTGTAGTAAGGTCTTGTTTATTATGTTCTTTTGTAATGTTTAATTTTTTGCACAGTATGCCTGGCCCGCCTAAATTTGCTTCAAGCGGTTCAGTGAGCTTTAATCCTCGTATTAACACTGCTGCTGGGAATCCTTCTGCTTCTGTTACAATATTTAGACAATAGTACATTCCATATATAAAATATACGTACGAAAACCCTGGCGTACCAAACATTACTGAGGTTCGATTAGTATAGCCTCTTGCTGCATGACAAGCTGGGTCATCCATTCCTATATACGCTTCAACTTCAGTTATTATTCCACTAAAATTAGAAAATTTCAGAATCTTCCCTAGCAGCTCCCCAGCTACGGTTAAAGTTGGCCGTTCATAGAAATTTCTTGGTAATATTGTGTTATTCATCATAGAAGTACAAGTTACTTACATTTGTAAGCAAGTTATACTATTTTTGCTTTTTCTTATTTATTTAGTCAAGAGCATCTCTGAGAAGTAGAAGTTGGTGTTGTTGTCACATTTGTTACATCTGTTGAAGGCTGCTGTAAAACCTTGACTGATTCAGAGCTCTTTTGTTGCAATTGCGGTACTAACGCTTCATATAAAGATTTTGGCTCACGTCTCTTACCTATTTTGACTTCTTTATTTGCACGCAACTGCTCTGCAGTAACACCGTTGCCTTCAAGGAGAGTTACACCATTCTTACCATCAATGTTAACTTTAACTTTGCATTCTCTTCCATCAACATACCACTTTAAAGTCATTTCATATAACCCACTAATTATTTCATAAACTTTTTCCTCATTATCACTATCATTATTAATATAGAAAGATGCCCCCCTCTTTTTTTCTTGATTAGGATGACAAAATGTAATTGTTCTTACACCATACTCTTTACATATACTACCGCCTAGAAGTTTAGCTATATCTACTCCTTCTTTATTGGCATGTAGCACAACTCTCACGGTAGGATAAACAATATTCTTTTCCCTTTTGCCTTCTTTTATCATTATGGACCCTATAGTATGATTTTTCATACCTTCAGATATCTCTGCTTTAATTTGGTCAGCAATTTTACCTATGATCTCTTTGCCATGATAGTGAGATTCTCCTTTCTTCGGAGAAAAAGGCTCTTTGTTCGTAGTATTAGTGTCTGGATCATTCTGTAACTCAAAGAATTCATCCCATTCTTCATCACTGTCTAATTTGATATATCCACGCTTGTTCTTGCCTGATACTGCATTCTGAATACTAGACGATCCTTCTGTTACAGTTGTACCAGAGCTATTGCTTTTACCTTTTAGAAGAACAAGATGCTCTTCTGACCTTTCTTCCTTACTCAACTTTGAAGCTGCATCACCAAAAGAAGGTTTCTCTACTATATGCGTGTAAGAATTTTTAACTCTACTCTCATTATCAGGTACTGTAGTAGCCCACAAAAGCTTTTTAATATAATCTAACATATGCCACCTCTTACCATTAACTAAATATCAGTATGCAAACTTTGCTATAACTAATCAATAACTAAATTTACTCCAAATAAAATGAGCTGATAAAAAGGTATAAATTGAGATTAGGTAAAGCTTTTGGTATAATATCTAGTTAATTTTGAATAGGCAGGTGATCTCAGCTACAAAGACGTTTTTTATCTCATTTATTTTTGGGTTTATTCTCTTTCCCTATTTTATAAAACTTCTAAAAAAGATAAGTAAAGATGGACAACCAATCAGATCATATGGACCAGAAAGTCATTTAATAACAAAAAAGAATATACCACCTATGGGTGGAATAATAATACTAACTTCTGCTTTATTACCAATCCTGCTTTGGACTCAATTAACACCAGAAATTTCATTGCTGGTATTTATAACTCTATTTTTTGCTCTACTTGGATTTATTGATGACTATTTAAAATTGAAGACAAATCACCACCGAGGTTTAAGTGCAAAAACCAAAATACTTATTCAGTTTGTCGTTACTCTGGTCTGTATGTTTATACTTAAGCTACAATCTGCTGAAGGTTTTACAAAAATTTCTCTATTTAGAGAAGTAGCAATCGACCTTGGCTATCTATATCTTCCGTTTGCTGCATTTGTTATTGTTGGCTCTGCCAATGCTGTGAATCTCACAGATGGTTTGGATGGCCTTGCTGCAACTCAAGCCATTACTTCCTTTGCTTTTTTGGGACTAGTTGCATACATCACTCAGACAGATGTAAACATTACTTTATTCTGCATTGCATTTATAGGAGCTATTTTAAGTTTCTTGTGGTTTAACACACATCCAGCAAAAATATTTATGGGTGATGTTGGAAGCCTATCAATCGGTGCAGCTTTAGGGCTCGCTAGTGTTCTAATTAAAAAAGAGATACTTTTCGCCGTTATTGGAATAATCTTTGTAATAGAGACTTTATCTGTGATTATTCAGGTATCATATTTTAAATATACAAAATTTAGATATGGAGCAGGAAGAAGAATTTTCCTTATGACACCAATACATCATCACTTTGAAAAGAAAGGGTGGTCAGAAAATACAATAGTTATAAAATTTTGGATAATTTCTATCGTTTGTTCGATTTTTGCTTTAACTTTCTTATTATAGGAACTATGAAATATCCAGATTTCACATTAGAAAATACATTATCAGGAATTATAGCAGGAGTAGATGAAGTTGGAAGAGGTCCGCTTGCCGGTCCAGTGATATCTGCAGCTGTAATATTTACTGATAGAGATACGGTTATTGATGGAATAAACGACTCAAAAAAGCTAACCCCTAAGTGTAGGCAAGTTCTATACGAAAAAATAACGTCTGTTGCAAAATTTGGTATAGGAATGGCAAGTGTAGAGGAGATAGACTCATACAATATCTTGCAAGCAACAAAGCTTTCAATGAAACGTGCGCTGGTAAATTTAGATTTAGAACTAGATTATGTGTTAGTTGATGGTAACCAACCACTTGAAGTGAAATGGCAAACAAAGTCTGTAGTGAATGGTGATAGTTTAAGTATATCAATTGCAGCCGCTTCAATCGTTGCAAAAGTTACAAGAGATCGACTTATGGAAGAATTGCATAATAAACATCCTCAATATAATTGGTATAAAAATAAAGGATATGGAACAAAAGAACACCTCAGCGCTATTGGCCTTCATGGAATTACGAAGCACCATAGAAAGAATTTTGCACCTATAAGAATACTATAGCCTTTAATCACTTACCTTTTTTGAAAGGTATGTTTTCATTAAACAGGCAGACTGTACTTGATCCGTTTCTTAAGGTAAATACCGAGCTTACTCTTTCAATTATCAGGTAGTCATCAACTGTACGAAAATTTATCAAGGATTCATATCCTGCAGAATCAACCATAAAAACTGCCGGGAAATCAGAGTTTATTTTATTAAATTGTAGATATGTAAATTTTCCGTCATCAAAAACCTTAATTGGTATTATTGATTGACTGCCTTTAACGTGCGAGATGGAATAGTTAAAATTCAAGCCTTTCTTTATAACCTCAATATCACTTATATCAGGGATAGTGGTATGACTAGCTTGCTCTAGAATATCACCGTTACTCGTTGAATAAATTTCATCACTGTTGAACAGTGGATAAAGAAACCTTACTTCATATGCTAACCTTGGATCATCTAGCCCGTTTGCTTCTTCAGCATGAAACTCGAAATAATAAACTCTTTTATTGGTAATTATAGTTGCATTAGTATCGGCAATATCATCTATAGGCTTAATAAATAATCTATTACCTTGAGGAAGGAGTTGCCAACCGGTTGCATCACCCATTGAAAGACTCTCTATTACCTCCCCTGGCTCAAACAATATGCTGGATTGATAACCATAAAAGCCCGTGTACTTATGTATAGCCTGTGGATTATAATTCATTACCTTTATGTGGTTATCACCAGCTATTGGTCTTGGTTCCTGTTTTGCAAGTGCATAACCACCACAAAAAAATAATAGTGCAACAAAGAGTACCCTAATCATAGCATCAAAATAAACTGATCTTTATTTTATCATTGATAGACATGTACTGCAACTATCAAACTATCCCAGTAGTAAGCGACAGAAAATGCAAGCTTCATAATAATTCATTACTGCAGGAAAAAATTCTTTAAACATTATTTTCATATATGTTAAAATGAGTTGTGAGGTAAATTAGGGAGTGTTAAATAAACCATACGCGTCAAGTTAAGGAAAAGTGGTATAAGGAAGAAAGGAAACGAAAAAAAAACTATTTTATATATTAAGTAATAAAGTTATTAATTTATAGATTCTTCTGAAAAAATTATCTTCTTCTAGATAAGAACTCCCTAAAAAAATAAATGTAACAAATAAAATGCCCATCTCAAATGTTGCTATATTTCACGATATTTCCTTAACTTGACGCGTATGGTTTATTTAACACTTCCTGCAAATTAACTACAGATTTTATGTCTAAGTTACTCCACAAAATTTTTCCTTTCCTTATCCAAGATTCAAATTTATAGTATCGATTCCCTTTTATGAAATATGAGGAGAGTAGACCGACGGAACTTCCCCACCAGTCTCTCGCAGAACTGCACGGAAACCTCTCGGCTTATACAGCTCCCATTATTTAGCCTTTTGATCCTAACCCAAGTGTCCAATGATAGAAAATACTTGGAGACCTCTTTCTCACTTTTCCTAAAAATTGCTTTGCTAGTCTTCCGTGATCACGAAGTTTCTTATATTTTGTCCTGACCCATCTTATGAGGTATCTCTCTATATTCCTGAGAGATGGATACATCTCTGATTTATAAAACCTGCCATAGTACTGAAACCAGCCTCTGACTATTGGATCTATTTTCTTCGATATTTCCTCTAGTGTGGTCCATGTAATCCGATGTATTCTCCATGACTTTATGGTTTTCTTGATCTTCTTCTTGGCTTTGTTACTAATTGCAGGTAGAAATGAGATGAAATAATTCCTCATCTTATTCTTTGCTACTCTAGGTCTAAAAGTATAACCTAGAAAATCAAAGCTTTGTTTAGGAAATTGTTCTTTTCTATCATCATCCTTACTGTACACAATCTGTGTCTTTTCAGGATGTAACTTCAATTTACACTTAGCCAATCTTTCTTCAATCATTACTTTCATAAATCCTGCCTGTCTTTTAGTTCTGCAGTGCACTATCGCATCATCTACATATCTTTCAAATGGTACTGTTGGATAATTTTGTTTCATCCACATATCAAACGCATGGTGCATAAATATGCTTGAAATGATTGGGCTTATTGAACCTCCTTGCGGAACTCCTTTATCCCTTGTTACCCTACTGCCATCTGCTTGCTGAATGGGGGCTTTCATCCACCTCTCAACATACAGTATGACCCATTTGCAGTCTGTGTGTTTCTTGATAGCCTGCAGTGTGACCTTACCCAGAAAAAGTAGACAGAAAGTTAAGACGTTTTTGCTATGAGAATGATGAATCAAAAAGCTCAGGAATGCAATAGTTAATAGTAGAATGTCTACGCTGTTTATTATAAAAAATTTCTATATATTCAAATATTGCGGTTTTAGCTTGTTGTGCAGAGTGTTGTGAAGTATCAATGAGTAACTCTCTCTTAAGTGAACTAAAAAAGCTCTCTGAAACAGCATTATCATAACAACAACCTTTGTGACTCATACTAGAAGTAATATTTTTTGTACTTAGTAAAAATTGATAATTTTTAGAGGTGTATTGCGATCCTTGATCGCTATGAAATAGTAGATTTTTAGCAGATTTGCGCCTACCAATAGCCATGAATAACGCATCTATAACTAATTGCCTATTTACTGCATTACTCATTGACCAGCCAATCACCATGCGTGAATATAAATCTATTATTGCTGCCAAATATAACCATCCTTCATTAGTTTTTATGTACGTAATATCAGTTACCCATATCTTGTTAGGTTGATCAGCGATGAAATTCTGATTTAATATGTTAGGAGTTATAACTCTATTGTCTATTTGTGGTTTTTTACTTTTAAACTTTCGTCTAAGCTTAGCTTGAATGCCATTTTTCTGCATAACATTTTGCACTGTTTTGATGTTATAATTTTTACCTAAAGCCTTTAATTCAGCGTGAATTTTAGGAGCTCCGTATCTGCATTGTGATGCTCGATATACCTTCTGAATATCTTGTATGAGCTCTTCTCTTATTGATTTTTTGTTGTTTTTTTCCTTAGTAATCCATTTATAATAACCACAAGCAGATACGTTCAAAAATCTGCATGATTCCCGTATTTTATAGCATTTTTTATGTTCTTTTATAAAAGAATATTTTACTCTTTTTGGTTTGCAAAATATCCCAGGGCTTTTTTTAAAATGTCTCTTTCCCTCGTTACTCTTGCCAGCTCTTTCTTTAAATCAAACTTTTCTTTGTCACAATGAGCTACTTTCCCTTTTCCTGGAAACGCATCTACTCCAGACATTCTATCATTGTATGTTTTTACCCATCTGCTTAATGAATCACCGCTAATACCCAAATCTCTTGCTATTTTTGCTGATGATTGACCTGTTTCTTTTACTAGTCTTATAGCTTCAATTTTGAATTCTGCTGTATATTCTTTTCTTTTTGTCATACCACACCTCTTTGAAAAAACGTTTTATTTTACTTCAAAAACGTCTTAACTTTCTGTCTACTTTTTCTGGGTAAGGTCAGTCATCCGGAAGTTATTTTCCAGAGCCGGTAAAAGCTGTTGCGATACCAAAAGATACAGGAGGGCAAAGAATTTTATGTGTGCCTTCAGTATTCGACAGGATAGCGCAAACAGCAGCTACAATGTATCTTGAGCCGTTAGTAGAACCGAAATTTCACGAAGATTCATATGGTTATAGACCAAATAAGTCTGCGCTGGATGCGGTATACACAGCACGGAAGAGATGTTGGAAAAATGATTGGACGGTAGATCTTGATATATCTGGGTTTTTCGACAATCTGGACCACGATTTAGCACTGCAGGCTATCAAGAAACACACAGACTGCAAATGGGTCATACTGTATGTTGAGAGGTGGATGAAAGCCCCCATTCAGCAAGCAGATGGCAGTAGGGTAACAAGGGATAAAGGAGTTCCGCAAGGAGGTTCAATAAGCCCAATCATTTCAAGCATATTTATGCACCATGCGTTTGATATGTGGATGAAACAAAATTATCCAACAGTACCATTTGAAAGATATGTAGATGATGCGATAGTGCACTGCAGAACTAAAAGACAGGCAGGATTTATGAAAGTAATGATTGAAGAAAGATTGGCTAAGTGTAAATTGAAGTTACATCCTGAAAAGACACAGATTGTGTACAGTAAGGATGATGATAGAAAAGAACAATTTCCTAAACAAAGCTTTGATTTTCTAGGTTATACTTTTAGACCTAGAGTAGCAAAGAATAAGATGAGGAATTATTTCATCTCATTTCTACCTGCAATTAGTAACAAAGCCAAGAAGAAGATCAAGAAAACCATAAAGTCATGGAGAATACATCGGATTACATGGACCACACTAGAGGAAATATCGAAGAAAATAGATCCAATAGTCAGAGGCTGGTTTCAGTACTATGGCAGGTTTTATAAATCAGAGATGTATCCATCTCTCAGGAATATAGAGAGATACCTCATAAGATGGGTCAGGACAAAATATAAGAAACTTCGTGATCACGGAAGACTAGCAAAGCAATTTTTAGGAAAAGTGAGAAAGAGGTCTCCAAGTATTTTCTATCATTGGACACTTGGGTTAGGATCAAAAGGCTAAATAATGGGAGCTGTATAAGCCGAGAGGTTTCCGTGCAGTTCTGCGAGAGACTGGTGGGGAAGTTCCGCCGGTCTACTCTCCTCATTCTGGTAGCTGGGATGACAAAAAAGAAAGCACTGGTTTCAATATGTGCACATTAGCCATGCATCTGAACGGATACAATTTTTAGCTATAAAATCTTCTAAAAATTTAACACAAAAATTAGTGTCATAAATATTTTTATCAAAAACTATTTTAAAAAAATTTAAATAGAGTTGAAAAATTTTAAAGATGAGATACCCTACCTGAAATGCAACTTCTGTAAAAAAAGAAATATGAAAGGTGAAATAAACGCTGCAGCAAATTTTCAATCAGAAGACTTTGTATCTAAAAATACGGATTTTGATTGTTTAGCTAACCCTATAAGTGCTTCGAATGCAAAGCTAGAGAATAGTGTTAAAGCTAAAGATAAAAAGAATGAGGCGCCTTTTTCCAGTAGAAGAGGCAGCTCGCATGTTTTAGAACTTTTTTCTAATGAAAATGTTGAGATTCACATTCAAGATAAAACGCCTTGTGCTGCTTGGAGTGAATCAGGTATAGCTGGAATATTTAGAGGTATAGCTGGGTTGTTTAAAGGTAGGAATAGTATTAACGTAACCTTTTATCAATCTAAAGTGCAACGTAGCTCTGCAATTGATTACAGTACTACAGAAAGTATAGGGTCACGGCTACTAAATATCTGTAAAGGAGAAGAAGATATCTCTTTTGATCAAGAGATTAATTTTTTATATAAAGAGGGTTATTTGTATGATGTCTTATTGTTGCAAGACGATGAGAATCATGACACACCTTTACATGTAGCTATAAAAAGAAATCGTACTTGTTTTGTAGAAAAACTTTTGTGTATTCTTAAGGAACCATACTGTTCCAGTGAGTTTTACAAACGCAAATATTTTGAACGTAAGCAAGAGAATGAAAAGCCGCTTTTCAAAGTTATTAATACTAAGAACAAGGATGGAAAAGATGCAATTACTCTGGCTATTGAAAGCAATAATTCAGAATGCATTTCAGCTCTTTTTAACTACTTAACTCGTGAAAATATTAACAGAAGAAAAGATGTTGAAAATGAGTACACACCTCTACACGAAGCTGTGCTTCTTAACAAAAATGAAACAATCAAAGAGCTTCTCAAATCAAAGGATATAGATACTGAACTCATAGATAAGGAATCTTACAAAGCATATAATTATACTAATAACCAAGAGGCAATAGAATTGTTTATTAAGCACTACAGTAGTAAAATTAGTGAGTTGCGTATAAAATTAGAAGACAATAATAAAAAACTAGCGCGAATTAAGTGCGTCCTAAACAAAACAAAACTTACTTGCGTATGCTTAGCAGCCTTCGGCTCTTGTTTTAGAATGTATAGAAATTCTCATGACATAATAAATGAAGAAGTGAGTGAAGATATGTTATATTATTCTCTTGCATTGCTTTTCAACACTACAGGTCTAATATTATTTTTTAATTATTTGATAGATACAATACTTTCCAAGTATGAAGAAAAAAATTCTAGTTTGAATAAAGAATCAGACAATTATGTAGAAGAAAGAAACATGTTGAAAAATAAATTGCGTCACTTTCAAAAAAGAGGTACTGGAGTAACTACGCAAATGTATGAGATAATTTCAGTTACACCTGAGTCAGACTTAAGTTACAGTAGATTGTGATTACATCACTTTTTTCAAGACAGGTTATGAAAAAAGTGGGAAAATTTTTCTATAGCTAATCAAGATAAAGACTTACTACTTCCTTTACGAAAGGTTTGATGTTATCATTTTTGAACTATCTTGAATTTACTGAATGAACATTAATATAAGGAATTTAGTTCATGCTTTTTCTAAATTGCCAAGTTTAGGGCCATCATCATCACGAAGGTTAGTTATACATTTGCTCCAGAACAAAGAGAAAGTCATGCTACCGCTTGCATTTTTGATTAGAGAGCTAGCGGATCTTATAATAGAGTGCAAAATTTGTGGAAACCTAGATATTAAATCGCCGTGTTCTATTTGTACTAACCCAAAGCGTGACACCAAGTTAATGTGTGTAGTAGAAGAGTTGGGTGATCTATGGGCATTTGAAAAAGGAAATATATATTCAGGTATGTATCATGTTTTGGGTGGAAGGCTATCAGCAATAAATGGTATAGGTCCAAAAGAACTGAATCTTGATAACATTCCCAAAAGAGTTACAGAATTTAAAATTGAAGAGGTCATTATTGCAATCAATCCGACATTAGAAGGCCAAGTTACTGCGCAATATATAATTGAATTGCTAAAGAATTCGAATGTAAAAATATCGCGCCTTGCTTGTGGTATACCGATAGGTGGAGAAATTGACTACCTAGATGAAGGGACGCTGAAGATAGCGCTTACGTCAAGACAGGATATTAAATAATATTCCATTTCTTCTGAGCAACATACCTTAAAAATACTATAACATACTTCAGCCTAGAAACTTGCTTACTAATTGAAAATATTATACATTTAAATATGATGTTTTAAAATGAGGGGTTATGTTAACTTTTGCACTAGATGGAGTACGTTATACTTATAATTGGTTAATCAAAAAATCAAGATCAACCGCTCTTGATTTCATTGCGCTATTTAACAAAGAATACGCAGATAGTAAACGAATTGGATATATAATAGAAGATCATCTGGTTAAAAAAGATCTGATAAATATTGAGCCTGAACTTGAAATCAAATATGAACTAAAAAGAGATCTGATGAATATTGAACCTAAATTTAAAATCAAATATGACCCATATATCACAAAAATAGATTCTTCAAAAATGTTTAAAGTAATGGAACAAGAGCATAGATCTATTGAAAATCTGAAAAATGTGATTCGAGTAAGAATTGATGATCAAATTAGGTCGGGGGTGTCGAGGTTTAGTTATTCTTATGATGGCAAGGATCCTTATTTTTATGCAAGCGTTCAGGCAAGTAAAATAAGGGGGATAACAAAAGATAATACGGACCTAGTTCTTCTTTTGTGGCTAATGTATATTCATGTGCCTATAGATGAACATGGAAAACTATTAGAGGATCTTGTAAAGAACCACTCCGGTAATAGAGCTGAGATGATAGAAAAGTTATATCTACTTCAACAAGAAGGTAAATTATCAATAACCAATCGTGAGAGCCTAGATAGGATAATTAAAATATCCCCACTGATAGAGAAGGAGTATATTTCAAATGGGAAATTTTCTGTTATGGGAATGATAAGTTCTGGCAATGTAGATGGTTTAACACAAAGGTTAACAAAAGATACAGAAGGAAGGGTAAAAGAATTAACCGGCATAGATATTCAATATAGTCCCGAAAGCAGCTTGAAGAACCTTTCCATTTCTGCAGTGATAGAAAATTATGGATTATTTAAGTAAACTGATTCTTAACTTATAAAATACTATAGTAAAATATAGTGTAAGAGTCTTATGTGCTTAAAAAAACTTACATCCCTAATAACCTTCAGAAAAAAAGAAACGGAACATCTACCCAAGGTAATAACTTGGGAAGGTGATTGCTTAGGCTATAAGCAAGTTGCAAGTAGATTTAGTAATATAATTAAGACAATTGATCAGTCTTTTTCGATCGTATCCTTAGAAGGATATAATGAGTGGGGTAAGACATTTTTTTTGAAAGAATGGGTAAAGGATCTAGAGCAGCAAAATGAAATTGCAGCTTATTACAGCGCATGGGATATTAGTGCGCTAGATCAACCATTGCCTTCTTTTTTGCATTTCCTGTTTGAGGATCTATTTGCATCATACGAAGTAAAAAGAAGCGTTATACAGCAGTTCAAAAACATAAACCAAGAACTATTTTCTCTCAATACATTAGGAAAGCTAATCAGTAAATCTCCACTCGCTATGCTTTCAGTATTTCTCGATGCTGCAAAAGAGGCTGATAAGAAAGACATAGGTTTTGTCTTGGGTGAATTAAATCTTCTCCAAAGGAGAAAAGAGAACATTAGAGATTTTAAAATACAACTAGCAGATGTGGTTAACAAAATCAGAAAAGGTAAAAACATTTATATAATGGTCGATAATCTTGATATATGCCGTCCTAAATTCATTGTCGATTTTTTAGAATCCATAAAGTACATGCTTGATGTTGAGGGACTGGTTTTCATTATCTCTGTTAGTCAAGATAAAAGTAACGTGCAAAGAGCAATCAGCACAATACTTGGACCAAATTTCAGCCTAAAATCTTTTACTGATCTCTCTTTGCATTTGCCAAAACAGCCAATAGAGAAATTTACAAGAAAGCTGTTTCAAAATATTGAATTGCCGAAAAAATCAAAGAGCTTAATTATAGATAGCTTTATATTTTATGCAGAAAGCTTCTCATTATCATTGCAGGCAATAGAATACTGCGTAAAGAAAATAAAGCTATGTTATGCGAAAATTGATCCGAATTTATTTACATTTTTAGTAATACTACAGTCAGTAAACACTGATTTGTATGAGGAATTATATTCATCACCTCAGAAGGCACTGGAGAAGATTGAGAGCGCTTTGATTCTAAACGGTCAGGAAGAATGGGAAAATCTTAAAACTTCTCTTGAGACTACTTTTAAAGAAAAAGAATCAAAGACTCACAAATCTTTGAAGCAAATAAGAGATATTTTATTCTAAGAATAAAGAGAATTGTAGAACAGAACCCTCTTCTTATCATTTCAGCTTGCATGACAAATTGGCTCACATAAATTTTAGCATATATGACCTTGAAAGATCGCTGTGCAATACTTAAATTATTAGAATAGCAGGCTAATAATGGAGCTCAAAATGCACAACATACAAGAAACTGAAAGTTTAAAATTTGACGCTGAAGTAGGCAAAGTACTAAATATAGTAATTCATTCACTTTATACCAATAAGGATATTTTCTTGCGTGAGTTAATATCAAATGCATCAGATGCATGTGATAAATTGCGCTATGAATCGCAATTAAATCCTAATTTACTAGATTCAAGCGATGAATTGAAGATTACTATTAGCTCCAGTAAAGATAAGAATGAGCTGTATATAACCGACAATGGAATTGGCATGAACAGGCAAGATTTAATAGATAATCTTGGCACGATTGCAAGTTCTGGTACGCAAAAATTCTTGGATGCAATTAAGAATAATAAAGATTCAAACCAAGCTGTAGAACTGATTGGAAAGTTTGGTGTTGGTTTTTATTCAAGCTTCATGGTTGCCTCAGAAGTTATAGTAGAGTCAAGGAAAGCCGGAGAAGAAGAGTCTTGGGTATGGAAATCTAAAGGAGATGGAGAATATTCAATCAGCAAGTTAGATGGTCAAATCTCTCGTGGAACAAAAATTACGCTCATCATTCGTCCTGAAGAAAGCGAATTTTTAGACAAATTCCGTATTGAAAACATTGTTACTACTTATTCAGATCACATAAATTTTCCTGTTGAATTTGTAAATGAAGAAGGGAAAAGTGAAAAATTAAATAGCAAAGCTGCAATTTGGACTAAGCCAAAAAATGACGTTACTCAAGAAGAGCACAACGACTTCTTCCGCGGTGTTGCGCACGTAGGTGGTGAGCCTTGGATGATACTGCATAATAAAAATGAAGGTGCAATAGAATATACGAATTTGCTTTATGTTCCTTCTATCAAGCCTTATGATTTGTTTCATCCAGATAGACGCTGCTCTGTAAAGTTATATGTCAATAAAGTATTTATTACTGAAGATAATGTACAAATTATACCACAATACCTGCGTTTCTTGAAAGGTGTGGTTGATTCACCAGATTTGCCTCTTAACATCAGCAGAGAAACACTGCAGAATAATCGCGTTGTTGAGCAGATTAGGAAATCCCTAACTAAACGCGTGGTATCAGAGCTCGGCAAAAAAGCAAAAGATAATTTAGAGGAATACACAAAATTCTGGGGCAATTTTGGTGCGGTGTTAAAAGAAGGTCTTTGCGAAGCTATGCCAACTGATGAAAGAGAAGCATTGCTTTCCATTTGCAGATTTCATAGCACCAGTGATGATAAGCTAGTTAGCATTGATGATTATATAAGCAGAATGAAGCCTGAACAGGAACATATCTACTATCTCACAGGAAATAGTCTCGATTCAGTAAAAAACAGTCCACAACTTGAAGGATTCGTCAGCAAAGGGTTGGAAGTGCTTCTATTTGTTGATCCAGTTGATGATTTCTGGACTAGCGTGATTCATGAATATAAAGATCAAAAATTTAAATCTGTAACTCGTGCTGATGTTGATTTAGAAAAATTCTCTTCAGAAGAAGGTAAGAAAGATGAAGAAAATAAATCAGATGAAAACAAAAGCGAAGAAAACGCGGATTCTATACTCGAATACTTCACCAAGGTTCTTGGAAGCTTAGTAAAAAGTGTAAAGATCTCTAAGAAATTAACCGATAGTCCTGTGTGTCTAGCAGTTGATGAAGGAACTATGGATCTTCGTATGGAGCGTTTTTTACGTGAACAGAAGCAGCTAAATTACCGCACGCCAAAAGTACTTGAAATTAACATTAAGCATCCTTTGATAAGAAACATAATGGAATCTCACGCTGAAAATGGTGAAAATCCAACACTTGGAGATATGATTTACTTATTGTTCTATCAAGCTTGTATAGTGGAAGGTGAAGAGATGGGAGACGTAAGTCTGTTTGCTAAAAGACTCAATAATTTGCTTGGCAAAATTTCTGTTTAATGCTATAATTAACTTAGCTAATGGTCAGGGGGTAAATCATGGGTGGTTGGAATTTACTTGGTGGGCTCATGCCGCCAGCAGTAGATACTGCAGAAGAAAGGAAGCGTCGCCATTCTGGAGATTCAGGCACTGAAGAGGAGTTTGAAATTTTAGGGCGAGAAGAAATTAAGGAGCGTCGCTACTCTGGAGATTCAAGTAATGAGAGTCAAGAAGAAGCTGATGTGAGGGATTCTGATGTTGAACCTAGTGTACCAATTACGTTACAGTTTCAACTAACACAATCTCTGCTAAGTCAAGTAAAGGCAAGTGAGAATAATAGGGATGCAAATTCTGGCAAGCAAGCTTACAAAGACCTACCCAGGATGGATTTTGTAATTAATGGTCAAGTTATAGACAAGAATTTCGTTAGCCAGCTTCGTGATAAATGTAATCAAAATGACCAACGCCAAATTGCAAAACATGTTTTTACAAAAATGTTTGAACATGCTAAAGCAGAAATTCCAAATGATAATCTATTAGAAGAATTAATTACTAGTTGCAATCAGGCTGGTTATGATGGCTCTTTGTTAATGCAGCTCTCTCCTATATTTTTGGGACACGATTTGCAATTGCCTGATGCTAATGATAGACATATAGAGATTGTCTGTAGTGATCAGGATTCTTTAAACATTAAATATTGTCCAAATATGCCTGTTAAGCAACTGGGTAAAGAAATATGCAGGGTTGATGCTATTTGAGAGTTCACCCTTAAGTTTCGAGATAGTAAGGTAAAGTATGAAAACGGCAAAGTAACATTTGCCATTCCTGAACAATTAAAGCTGATGGCAAAAGTTTGTTAGATGAAATAAATAGGCATTTCGAAGATGAGGATAATAGAATTACAGAGACTCTTGAGAAAAATATGAATGAAGGACCTAAGTCATTTGCTGCTGAAGACTTGTCTATTACTGAGAGTTCATCTGATAGTAGTGAAGTAGCAAACAAAGTAGTTACTGATCCAGGCATTTTAGGTAATGTTGCGAATGTATTGGTAGGTGTTGCAGAAGTTACAGCAGTTGTAGCAACAGAGTTATTTTGGCCTCAAGATCAGGTTAATATAGAACCAAGGCATAATGAAGAAGAATTTACCATTATCCCTAAAAATTTAACCTTTGATGGATTAATAGACGTTATAAATAAAGCAAAAAATTATGGTGATTACGCAGGTTTAGATAAAACTATAAATAATATAGAGGAAAGCGATAGATTTATTACTGATTTGAATTGTGGTAATTTGAAGGATTTTTGCTCTCAACAGCTTAATTTGACTGATCATATGCACAATGTGCTGTTGAATAATAGCTATGATGAAACAAATGGTTATTATAATTATTCAGTAAAAGAGCTTTCACTACTAGCCATTGCAGCTGATGACACACTTGTGGAAAGGTATGCAGAAACGCATAAAAGTATATTATTTACGCAAGATGAAGGGCTCGATAGGCTACTTATTGGTGTTGGTGGACAGCGCTATACTAAGCTTTTATTAGAAGATTTGGAAAAAAATCGAAGTACTATTCTACCTTGGCATAGCATATGTGAAAAACTTCGAAGGGCGTTGTCTATTCGTAATCAAGAATGCGTGAAAGCGGTATTAGATAAATTTAAAGATACTGAAGCCAGGTCTAGAGTTTCTGATATGTCAGAAAAATTTTTGCACTATGCTATACAACAAGATTTTATAGATGTAGCAAAGACTATTATTAATCATAAAATTGCTGATATTAATAGTATAGACAATTCAGGGCATGCACCTTTGCATTGGGCTGTGGCAAGTAATAATTTAGAATTAATCGGCTTACTTATTAAAAATGGTGCTAATGTTGATGTTCAAGATGAGAGGCATGGCAGAACAGCTTTACATTGGGCTGCTTACCATGATAAATTTGAAATAGTAAAATTACTTGTAAACAAGGGAGCTGATTGGAACATTAAAGATAGAGATGGCAAAACAGCTTTAGATCTGGTAGGAACGAAAAGTTTATATTTGGTAAGGGAAGAAAACAGGGAAAAATCTTCTAGTGAATCAAAAATCACAAAATTTCTTGAAGGTTTAGATGATAAAACACCTTTGCATTTAAATATTAAAAAAGATCCAGAATCCAAAAATATTGATAATCAACAGCCGCAAAGAAACATTGTTGATAAAGTAGAGAATATTATGAATAATGAAGAGGCTTCAATAGAAGAAGCTATAGGTAATAATTGTGAGGAGGGTAAAATGCCTGGAAATGAAAAAATTATAGGAGAAAAATTGTCTGATGCTGTCGATAGAATCAATCGTGATACTATGATAGATTTATTAAAGAAATTAGATGATAGTGTATATAAATCCACTTTACAGAAGCTCTTGAGTCAAGCAAATGACAAGCTTGGGAGAGGGTAAGCAGAAAGGGGATCTTGCACAAATAATAGCATTGCTTAAAAACGAGCTCGAGCACATTGATGCATCATCAGTAGGCAATGATGTAGAAGCTACTGCAAGTGGTCAACAAATTCCTGTGGAAAAGGTTAAAGAACGTGAATCAGATTCACCATCACTGAGTTCTGAAGATGATGATTTTTCTAAACTTGAAGGTAATAAAAGTGATTGCTCTGCCGGAACTTCCTCAGACTCTAATAGTAATTCTCCATTTGAAAAAATTAGTGAAGAAGGTCATGAAACAAGAATATCTGTAATTGACACAGTGGAAGCTGAAGCAACAGCTAATGGTACTGTTTCTAGTAATTCTGTTCCTTGTACTTTAAGAGTAGAATTAACAAGTGATGATGAAGATGAACTTCTTTCGATTGAAATTGAAGATGTTAATAATGATATTAACGTTAATCAACCTACTGAGCATGTAGAACAAGTTGCTAGCGGAAATGGACAGCCAAAAACAGAATTGCCAAGAATTAATGAGCAAAGCAGCAAAAGTGGCCTCAAAAAAAATCCACAAAATACAAAGAAGTATGTTGTAGCTGCTTCTGCGCTTGCAATAGCCGGTATTGTTTCAGGGGTGGCTGTTGCAGTTTACTTGGAAATGTTAGCGGTAGGAATAGCAGTTGCAGCTTGTTGTCTTATTGCAGCTACAGTTACATACTGCTGTAGACCTAAAAGCTTAATTGAGAATGGTGAGCCTGCAGAGATTGTGTTCAAGGAAAGGTCTGTATACTAAATATAGTAGTCTATCATTTAATAATTTATTATAATTATATTGATTGTTAATAGATAAAAACTTGGTAGACTACGAAGAGATGCTTGCTAAGTTGACAAAATTGCCATTTAATGCTACACTTAGCTTAGCTACTAATTAAGAGGAAAAACATGTTAGGTTCAGATTTTGTATCACAGGAATCAAACAAAATTTTAAAGAAATCAGATTCTAGGGATTCGGGAACTGAAGAAGGGTTTGAAATTTTAGAACGAGAGGAAAAAGAGCGCCGTCGTTCTGAGGATTCAGGTAATGAAAGTCAAGAGGAATCTGGCGTTAATAATTCTGATACTAAATCTAGTGCAGTAACTACGTTAGAATTTCAGCTAACGCAATCTCTGCTGGGTCAAGTAAAGGCAAATGAGAATAATGAAGATGTAAAGTCTGGTAACACAGCTTATCAAGACCTATATAGAACGGATTTTTTTGTAATCAATAATAAAACTATAGACAATAGGTTCATTGTAGGGTTGTATGATAAATACAATCAGGAGAGTGATAAACGTCTGTTTGCAAAATGTGTTTTCACAGAAATGTTTAAATATGCTGGAACAGAAGTTCCAAATGACTATATACTGGAAGAGTTAATTACTAGTTGCAATCAGGCTGGTTATGATGGCTCTTTGTTAATGCAGCTCTCTCCTATATTCTTTAAGCATAAACTAATCTTGCCTCATGCCAATGATAGAAAGATAAGTATTGTATATAATAGCCAAGGTTCTCTCAATGTTCAGTATTGTCCAAGTATGCCTGTCAGGGAACTTGATACAAATAGGGAAATATGCAGGGTTGATTCTATTTTAGAGTTCACACTTAAATCTCAGAATAGTAAGGTAGAGTATGGAAACGGTAAAGTAAAACTTATCATTCCTGAAGAATTAAAAGCTTATAGAGAAAGTTTACTAGACAATATTAATGAATATTTCACAGATTATGATAATAATGGATTTACTCCCTTACAAGTTGCAGCACAAAAAGGTGATGTTGAGCTTGGCAGGCATTTACTAGAATGTAGTGCAAATATCGAGATAAAATCAAAGACAAAAGCAAGTGGTGACACCGCACTTCATTTAGCTGCCAAGAGTGGTCATAAAGATTTTGTGAAGCTTTTACTTGATAATGACGCAAATGTTAATTCAGTAAGCAGTACAGGCAGCAGAGTAACTCCTTTACATGAAGCAGCATATAAAGAACATTCAGATGTTGCAGAATTGCTAATAGAGCGTGGTGCAACAGTTGATGCTAAAGATCGGCATAACTTTACTCCTTTGATGTATGCTTCTGCAGAAGGTAATTTGGAGATGGTGAGATTGCTTTTACAAAACAATGCAGATCTTTATTTACAGAATAATAATGATGAAACTGCACTGCACTTAGCTGCTGATAATGGCCATCCTGATGTAGTTGCTATTTTAATAAGTGCAGCAGAAGATAAAGAAAGGTATGTTAATGTGCAAAGCAATAATATTGGTACTGCGTTGCATGTTATAGCTTATAATCGAGAAATAAATGAAGAACATAAAAAATCTGCAAAATTGCTACTAGACAATGGTGCAAGCCCGTATTTAGAAAATGATCCAATCATTAATACACCATTAGATACTCTTTTGAAAGGAAGCTCTTTAGATATGGCAAAAAAACGAGGAAATAAGGGATTTTTGGAATTTATGTCATCTTTAGGCTATTCAGCAACCGTACCAAGCAATTCAAAGAATGATCCACAAAACACAAAAAAGTATGTCGTAGCTGCTTCTGCGCTTGCAATAACTGTTACTGCCTTAGGAGCAGCTGTTGCAGTTTACTTGGAAATGTTAGCAATAGGAATAGCAGTTGCAGTTTGTTGTCTTATTGTAGCTACAATTACGTACTGCTATAGGCCTAAAAGCTTAGTTGAGGATAATCAGGTCAAAAAGGTTATACAGACAGAAGAATGTCAGTCTAAGTAATAAATATAGTAGTCTATCATTTAATAATTTATTATAATTATATTGATTGTTAATAGATAAAAACTTGGTAGACTACGAAAAAATATTCTTAAATAAAATTAAAGATATAAAAGAAGAAGGGCGCTATCGTGAATTTACGCATTTTGCGTCATTACCTGGCAAACTTCCCTATATTATGGATTATGAAAGAAATAGAGAGGTTATTGTCTGGTGCAGTAATAATTATCTGGGAATGTCACAAAACGATAGTGTCATTGCTGCTATTCAAAATTCATCTGTTGGTGCTGGAGGAACAAGAAATATATCAGGTACAACAAAGGAAGTTGTTGAGCTCGAGAAGTCTTTGGCTGACTTGCATCAAAAAGAAGCTGCTTTAACTTTTGCTTGTGGCTATCTTGCCAACCAAACTACACTTAGTACTTTATCGTCTGTTATTCCGGGCGTGGTAATTTTTTCAGATGAGAAAAACCATTCTTCAATGATAGAAGGTATAAAATCAGGAAAAAGACCGAAGCACATATTTAGGCATAATGATGTTGATCACTTAGAGCAGTTGCTAAAGTCTATAGATATAAAAACGCCGAAAATAATAGCACTTGAATCTGTATACTCAATGGATGGTGATGTAGCACCGCTTGAAGCGATATGTGATCTAGCAGATCAGTATAATGCAATTACCTATTTGGATGAGGTACACGCAGTTGGCATGTATGGACCGCGCGGTGGCGGAATTGCAGAAAGAGAAGGTTTGATGGATAGAATAACTGTTATTCAGGGTACATTATCAAAGGCTTTTGGAGTGATGGGTGGATATATAGCGTCTTCAAAGAGCTTGGTGGATGTAATAAGAAGTTCAGCCCCAGGATTTATTTTTACTACTGCTATGTCACCCGTTTTAGCAGCAGCAGCAAAGGCAAGCGTTGAGCATTTAAAATCGAGCAATGTTGAAAGAGAGAAGCAAAAGCAGTCTGTTGAAAAGGTAAAAGACTCACTGAGAAACGCAGGAGTGAATTTTATGCAAACAGAAACTCATATAATTCCAATCATAATTGGCGATCCTGAGTTGTCCAAAAAAGCATCAAAATTGTTATTTGATGAGTATGGAATATATGTACAACATATAAATTACCCAACAGTTTCAAAGGGGACTGAGCGCTTCCGTATTACTCCTACGCCTTACCATACAAATGAAATGATAGAGCATTTAACAAAATCTCTTGTAAAAGTTTTTGAGAAATTGTCTGTTTGTGTCTGTTGTTGAGTTTAAAGTTGCCAAGAATAAGGTATCTATTTAAAAGCATGGTTAATGTACAAAATCAGTGCTTTATTTCTTGTCATGAAAGTAGCTAACACTGGGATCCAACTAAGTTGGTAAACACTTTACAATGTTTTTTGTGCAAAAGGACTAGATGCCATTGTCACACACTGACTATTTGTTCCTATAGTTGTCTTTTCTCGTCTATCTTATTTTGCCACCCTGCTGCAATGAGGGGTAGGTAAGACCATTTATTATTTTCACTACGTGGCTTTTGCTCTTTTGAATGAACTTTAGTTTATATCTCCAGCAATGATGACTCCGTTCTCTTCCTTTAATTTTCCACCGCTTTCTTGAAGAAAAAGTTTGCCTAGCAAGGTTTTGTATTTGTTAATTCCAGAGTAAATTATTCCATTGTATCTTCCGGCAGCAAGATATGCAAAACCTAATACCGTTGAGCCAAGGGAGCGCAGATTATTATTGTCAAGTGGTAATTTATTTAACAAATTACCACTTATGTCTATTATTCCCCCTTCACGAGCTTTCATCCGCATTTTTACATGGCGAGATTTGAAATCTTCAAGAAAAGCTCCTTTCTTTTCCTCTGCCCAGAAAGTTTCTCTAAGGGCTGGAGCATCAATCACAGCTGCTACAACTCTGTTTTTATGAATGAGACAAACTGATACTGCAAAATAAACCATACAACTAAAAAGGTTTTCCTTGCCTTCTATAGGCATAATAAACCAAGTATAACTGCCTTCTTTTAGATCTTGGCCTACATTGTCTTCAAAAATAAAGTCATAGTTCTGGTTGTAGTTTTTCAAGCAATCGTACATAAGTTGCTTGGATTTCGAATAAGTTTTATTGATAAAGTCTGCTGACTTAACGCTTGAAATTTGCAATTCATTAAAATCACGTATAAGCTGCTTGGAGGCACTGCGTACAGAATCAAGCATCACATTGATTCGTGGTGATGAAATTGCCATTTACTCTTTCACTCTTTCGTAATAGCTGTTATCAGGAGTATGTACTACAATTTTATCACCTTCTTTTATAAATTGAGGGACGTTAACGCGTATTCCGTTTTCCAAAATTGCAGGCTTATAAGAAGCAGTAACAGTCTGCCCTTTGATAACAGACTCTGTTTCTTTTACAGTTAGTGTAACGTGATCAGGCACATGTGCAGAAATTATTTTATCTTGATAAGTTACTACTTTAATTTTCATATTATCTTGCAAATAAGCCTTCTTTTCTCCTAATAAGTCTAAATTTATAACAATCTGCTCGTAATTACTTAGATGCATAAGATTTACGATATTTTCTTCAGTAAAAAGATAAACATATTCATCTTCATCCAAAATAGCCCTTCTGATTGTTGCATCAGAGCGGAATCTTTCATAGTGCTTTGCTCCAGTTTTGATATTTTTCATTTCGGCTTGTATGTAAGCACCACCCTTACCAGGTTGAGTATGCATAATAC
Source organism: Wolbachia endosymbiont (group B) of Villa cingulata (assembly GCF_964028285.1). Lineage (NCBI taxonomy): Bacteria > Pseudomonadati > Pseudomonadota > Alphaproteobacteria > Rickettsiales > Anaplasmataceae > Wolbachia > Wolbachia endosymbiont (group B) of Villa cingulata. Next base: position 147,555 of record NZ_OZ034766.1, read on the forward strand.
TTATAACCGAAAATAAACCACCGTTATGTTCTAGTACCTGACCTGGCCTAATATCATTAGCCCTTTCTGCCATAATTACACTTTTAATTTGGTCTGATTATTATAAATAACTTTATACAAATATCAAAATTTTTATTGGCCAATGAATTCTGGCATGTTGATTACTATATACCCTTCCTTTATATTTATATGTGGAAATGTTTCTTTAGTGAAAGATAGCATAATGTTTTTTTTTGTGCTGATAACCAAAATTTCTAATATATCTCCTGAACCAAAATTATGTACAGATTTCACATGGCCATATAACTCGTTATTTTCTAACCTTACTTCCATGTTTACAAGATCATCTTGGTAAAATTCATCCTCATCATTTAACTGTGGTAGCTTATTTCTTTCTATATAGAACTTTTTATTTCTAAAAAGTTCTGCTTCATTACGGGAATTCACACCGCTAATTGTTGCTATTACTAAATTATTACTGACAACAGACACCAAGCTTATTTTATAATTTTCACTTCCGATTATTAGTTCACCATATAGGAAAATATTTTCGGGCTTTTCAGTAAAGGTTTTTATCTTAACAGCTCCTTTGATTCCATGGGGAGAAGTAATTATTCCGAGGCATATATTCATATTAATATGATAGTTGAAATCAGCTTTTTGTCTATAGAATTGACAATTTACTGAATTAACATACAATTAATATTGTGATAATTATAGTGGGTAATGTGTGAGTTCTATCAGCAATCAAGAAAAGCAAAGTATTACAAGTGGCTTAGAAGAAATCAACTGTAAGTTGCAAGGTGAATCTATAAAACTTGATGATACAAAGGAATCTATTAATGACCTTACCCAGAAAAAGTAGACAGAAAGTTAAGACGTTTTTACTATGAGAATGATGAATCAAAAAGCTCAGGAATGCAATAGTTAATAGTAGAATGTCTACGCTGTTTATTATAAAAAATTTCTATATATTCAAATATTGCGGTTTTAGCTTGTTGTGCAGAGTGTTGTGAAGTATCAATGAGTAACTCTCTCTTAAGTGAACTAAAAAAGCTCTCTGAAACAGCATTATCATAACAACAACCTTTGTGACTCATACTAGAAGTAATATTTTTTGTACTTAGTAAAAATTGATAATTTTTAGAGGTGTATTGCGATCCTTGATCGCTATGAAATAGTAGATTTTTAGCAGATTTGCGCCTACCAATAGCCATGAATAACGCATCTATAACTAATTGCCTATTTACTGCATTACTCATTGACCAGCCAATCACCATGCGTGAATATAAATCTATTATTGCTGCCAAATATAACCATCCTTCATTAGTTTTTATGTACGTAATATCAGTTACCCATATCTTGTTAGGTTGATCAGCGATGAAATTCTGATTTAATATGTTAGGAGTTATAACTCTATTGTCTATTTGTGGTTTTTTACTTTTAAACTTTCGTCTAAGCTTAGCTTGAATGCCATTTTTCTGCATAACATTTTGCACTGTTTTGATGTTATAATTTTTACCTAAAGCCTTTAATTCAGCGTGAATTTTAGGAGCTCCGTATCTGCATTGTGATGCTCGATATACCTTCTGAATATCTTGTATGAGCTCTTCTCTTATTGATTTTTTGTTGTTTTTTTCCTTAGTAATCCATTTATAATAACCACAAGCAGATACGTTCAAAAATCTGCATGATTCCCGTATTTTATAGCATTTTTTATGTTCTTTTATAAAAGAATATTTTACTCTTTTTGGTTTGCAAAATATCCCAGGGCTTTTTTTAAAATGTCTCTTTCCCTCGTTACTCTTGCCAGCTCTTTCTTTAAATCAAACTTTTCTTTGTCACAATGAGCTACTTTCCCTTTTCCTGGAAACGCATCTACTCCAGACATTCTATCATTGTATGTTTTTACCCATCTGCTTAATGAATCACCGCTAATACCCAAATCTCTTGCTATTTTTGCTGATGATTGACCTGTTTCTTTTACTAGTCTTATAGCTTCAATTTTGAATTCTGCTGTATATTCTTTTCTTTTTGTCATACCACACCTCTTTGAAAAAACGTTTTATTTTACTTCAAAAACGTCTTAACTTTCTGTCTACTTTTTCTGGGTAAGGTCAAAGTTCAGAAGACTAAGAGTTGGCGATTACCGTATTATGTATTGTGCAGACACAAAAAAACATGAAGTAACTATCGTTACAATAGGACATAGGGATATCATTTACGAGAAAGCTTTGAAGGTACTTAAGAACTATGTTTTTCAATAAACTCTGTTTCGTTAAGTAAGTAAATTATAAATATTATATTATACAGCCCTCTTTCCTCTCCACCTTAGGTGGCTTTGCTCAGCTCAAAAATAACTCATTTTTTTGGCTACCCCCTATAATTTTACTACTCTACAGAGACAGCTACTATAAAATAGGCTCTAATAACGAATTAGAGATCAACGTTACAAAGAATAGGAGTGGATCAACCGGAAAGGTTACAGTAAGTTAATACTGGAAGGATATTAGTATGGAGCCTCAGATTCGTAAATGTCTTTTCTGTGTTTTATTGAAACAATGGTTACTTCATACTTTGCAGCATTTACATGATACGATAATCGCCAACCCTTAGTCTTCTGTATCCTTTGAGTTTGTAACAAAACGATTCACCAAAATCAATTGGATTAACTGTAAGTCGCTCTTTTACTATCTCTTCAACTCTTAACTTTATTGTTTTTAGAAAAGCTCTTCTTACTAACATTTTTCAGGAATTTAATCTTACAGCGCTTTAGTCCCACCTATAGTGGTAAGATTATCTACTTATTCTTGTATGGGAATTTACCAATTATTAAGACATTAAGTGTAGTAAAAATATATTCTAATAGTATGGATAAATAAATGAAATTTGAACAATGTGTAAAAGATGACGAGATAGATTTATCTCATCTTCATGACAAAAAAATAGGTGATTTTCTCACTTTTATGGACAAAAACCCAAATATCAATTACTTTAATTGGGCAGATAAAGATACCAGTAATAGTATAAAATTTGAGAGAAGTAGAAATATTAGTAATAACATGAAACTTAGGTGCATAGGTGCAGGAGTTGGTTTAGTTGCTGGTCTAGTTGCAGGATGTTGTTTAGGGCAAGAAACTTTAACTCTTATCGGTGTTTCTGGTGTAGTGTTGATTGCATTTGCTATAGTTGGTGCATTACTTGGAGCTGGAGCGGGCTATGTCGTAGGTAAATGCCTTGACAAAATTAAGGTTACAAATATGCAAGGAGAAAGAAGTTGTTAAAGGTTCGTGTTATATTCTGAATTTCTTTCAATACTTAAAGATTTACAATCAGAGCAAACCACTTGGCCACGTGGAACTGATTTCAGCTCATCAGTTGAAACTTTACTTGAGCAGAATATGCATTTTATTTTATCACTTGGGGCGAGTGAGTGATCAACAGCAATTCTATCATCAAAAACAAAACACTCGCCTTCCCAATTACCACTTTTATTACCAGTTTTTTCAAGATAGGAAAGAATACCGCCTTTAAGATGGTAAACATCTTTAAATCCAAGGCTTTTCATATATGCTGTAGATTTCTCACATCTGATTCCACCAGTACAGTACATAGCTACTTTCAGGTCTTTACTCTCAGAAAATGACTCTGCCCACTGAGGAAAATCGCGAAAACGCTGAGTGTGTGGATTGATTGCATTTTTAAACTTGCCTAGTTTTACTTCGTATTCATTTCGTGTGTCTATCACTAAAACATCAGATTGAGAGACAAAATCATCCCAATGCTCTGGATCAACGTACTGGCCTCTAATGGAAGTACCGAGATTACTTACACCAATATTCACAATTTCTCTTTTTAATCTCACTTTCATCTTACTAAACGGTTGGTATCCTGCCGCACTCTCTTTCCACGTAAGACCTTTTAGCCTGTCATCAGAACGTAGAAAATCAAGTATTTTATCAATTGCGTTTCTTTCTCCAGATACAGTTGCATTAATACCCTCTTCTGCAAGGAGTATAGTGCCTTTTAATCCAACGTTGTCGCATGCAACTTTTATTTCGTCTTTCATGTCATAATAATTAGAGAGTTTTATAAAATGATAGAAAGTTGCAATGACAAAACTCATAATTAATTAGTTTATCGATTTAAAACATAATATATAAAATTATGAAGATATTCAATAGGACGGCTGTTAATTACTGGATATCTTTAGTTTTTGCATATAACATTTTAATATCAAATATAGATTCAAGTTAATGTTTCTGAGAGTATTTAAAAATATATTCTTGTTTTTAGTAAGTGTATTATTTGTCTGCCCTATACTATCGTTAATATCGATTCTATTTACAGAATCAGCAAACTCTGGATGGGTAATTAGTAGACTTTTTCCTGAATATATACTCAATACGTTGATTTTGATGGTAGGAGTAGGAGGAATATCCTTCATATTTGGAGTAGTTCCAGCTTGGCTCACTACATTTTTTTCATTTCCTGGAAGTAGAATTTTCGAGATTGCTTTATTCTTTCCGATATCAATTCCTGGATATATAGTATCGTTTGTTTATGTAAACACGCTAGAGTTTTCAGGTCCAGTTCAGAGCTTGTTAAGAGATACTTTTCAATTGAGCAAAGGTGACTATTGGTTTCCCGAGATCAAATCCCTAGGTGGTGGAATATTAGTAATGGGATTTAGTCTATATCCATACGTTTATATGTTGGTCCGCTCAAGTCTAAAGAGCGTTAGTAACTCAGTCACTATTGCATCAACACTTGGGTTCTCCTCATTACAGAGTCTGTTTTCTGTCATCATACCCTCCATACGTCCATCAATTATAGCTGGGTTATCCTTGGTACTAATGGAAGTAATTACAGATTTCGGCACACCACAGTTTCTTGCTATCGATACTTTCACGACAGGAATATACCGTACTTGGTTTTTACTGCATGACAAATATTCAACTACTGTTTTGGCAATTGCAGAACTGATTTTCGTTGCAACACTAATAGTTATCGAGAAAAAACTACAAAAAAGAGAAATATCTTACTCTTCAATCAATACTAATGCAGATTATCACAATAAACGTAGTATAAACGGTTCTATATCGTTGATCTTTTCTTATCTTATGTGTTTATTGCCGATATTAATAGGCTTTATTTTACCAATGATTCCACTTATATATTGGAGCATAGAGAAAGGCTTTTTCATATACGAAGCAAGATTTTATAATATAATAACAAACAGTATTAGTTTATCATTTATTACCGCGCTAATCTCGATCAGCATTGCAATAATTATTGGATATACAGCACGTAAAAATAAGGTAATAAACAATATAGCACGTCTCATTTCTCTTGGATATGCAATTCCAAATGCAATTATTGCAATTAGCATAATAATGTTTTTAAGCAGAATATCTTCTTTTATTACTCAATATATTGTAGAAATTAGCTTGGTAGGAACTATTGGCGCATTAGTTTACTCATATTTATTTCGTTTTTTTGCTATATCTTTCAAGGCGATAGAGTCGGGACTCAAAAAAACAACAAATGAAATTGAATGGACTGCATATACTATGGGTCATGGGCCTATTTCCACGTGCCTGAATATTCATATTCCCCTTATCAAGAAAAGCATACTATCGGGATTTCTGCTCGTGTTTATGGATACGGTAAAAGAACTCACGGCAACACTAATTATCAGACCATTTAATTTTGAAACTATATCAACTAGAGTATATGAACTTGTCAGCGATGAGCGTTACAGAGAAGCTGCCCCATTTTCGTTAATGATAGTTATTATAGGTTTAACCTCTACAATAATCTTATTCACACTTGATGATAAGAATCAAAAATAAACTATTTTGCATCTGTTCAGCAGAGTAACAAAATAAGATAGACGAAAAAAGACAACTATAGAAGCAAATGGTCAGTGCTTTCGTGTTTATCAACTTAGTTGGATCTCAGTATCAGCTACTCGGATGACATTATGGAAGCTCAAATGACAAAACAAGAAGCATTGGTTTCAGATGCACTTAAACAAATACACTATCTTGATGATCAATGAGGTCTAGTGTTAACGTATGGACTGTCTAAGGAAAAGGGTGGTACCATAACATCAAAGGTTTTTATGCTCTCTTCGTTCAGAAATTCATATTTACCCTGCATTATTCCTGATGGTGTATTTAAGTATGTTCCACTTGTATATTTGAATACCTCTCCAGATTTTATTACAGGTTGTTCTCCAATAACACCAACTCCGGCAATTTCATTTATTTTGCCCTTATGATCTATTATTTGCCAATAGCGACTTAATAATTGAATGGTTGATGAGCTTTTGTTTTTTATCTTAACATTATACATCCATACGTAACAATTTTCATAAGGAATGGATTGCTCTTCAATATAAATTGGCAAAACTGTAACTTCAACATAATTAGTAATAAGTGTGTATTTCATGGTCATCGTAAAGTGTTTATGATAAAAATTTAACACACTTCAATTATACACTTTTTTCATGGATTTTCCAAGCATATTATCGTACTCTAACTAGGAAGTATTAATTTACATGATGAACAAAACAGATCCACTGGATAAAAAAGTGATAGGAATAATAGGAAGTGGGCAATTAGGTAAAATGACTGCTATCGCTGCAATAAAACTTGGGCACAAAACGCATATTTTTGCCAGTGCTAAAAACGATCCAGCTTATTCTGTTGCTGATGATTTAACAATAGCAGACTTCTGTGATAAGAGGGCGCTTGAATCTTTTGCACAGAGTGTGGATTTAGTCACTATTGAGTCTGAAAATATTCCATGTAGTGCAATTGATATTGTGTCGCAGCATACAGATTTTTATCCAGGCAAAAAGGCGTTACACATTTCGCAAAATAGGCTGAGAGAGAAAGATTTTATTAGAGATTTAAGCATAAAAACTGCTGATTACAAAAGTATACAAAATTATAATCAGCTACTAGAAAGTAGTGAAACTTTTAGCTATCCAGTGAGGCTAAAAACAACAGAAATGGGTTATGATGGAAAAGGACAATATGTGATTGAAAATGATTCTGAACTGAAGCAATTTGCTTCCTTCGATTGGAATAAAGAGTACATTCTTGAAGCAAGTGTTGATTTACTGAAAGAGGTTTCAATAGTCGTTGCAAGAGATAAAAACGGTAAAGTAGCTTTTTTTCCCATAGCAGAGAATCACCACGTTGACGGAATACTTAATACTTCAATAGCACCAGCTAAAATAGATAATAAATTAGCCCAAGAGGTACAAAAAACTGCAGAGAAAATAGCAACTGCGCTTGATGTAGTAGGAATTCTAGCTATTGAATTTTTCATCACTCAAAATCATGAATTACTAGTTAATGAACTGGCCCCAAGACCCCACAATTCTTGCCACTGGAGCTTGGATGCATGCAACGTTAGTCAATTCGAGCAGCTAGTTAGGATAATATGCGGGCTATCTATGCAGGAAGTAGTATTACGCTTTCCTTGCATGACAAAAAATATAATAGGTAATGATATATATAATTCTCACAAATATTTGAGCAACGAAAAAGCTAGTTTAACCATATATGGGAAAAAAGAGGTTAGGGACAAGCGTAAAATGGGACATGTCAATATAGATTTAAGTTATTGAGCTATAAATGCTCTTTGATCAAGATCTCCAAGATCTGCACTATATTTAGTGCTGCACCTTTGCGTAGATTATCAGCTACTATCCACATATTGAGTCCATATTTTATGGTACTGTCTTGTCTGATACGCGATACATATACAGCATCCTCCTGTACAGTATCAATCTGAGTCATATATTCACCGTCTTCACGCCTATCGTACACTAAAATTCCACTATCTTCGGCTTCACTGAGCATTTCACGAGCTTCCTTTTCAGTTATATGCTGATCAAATTCTACATTTACCGCAATAGCGTGTCCAATAAAGACAGGCACTCTTACACAAGTTGTAGTCACTTTTATATTCTCTCCTAAAATTTTTTTTGTTTCCTCTTGCATTTTCCATTCCTCTTCTGTAGAGCCATCTTCCATGAACCCTCCTATATGGGGAATGCAATTAAATGCTATTTGCTTAGGAAATATTTCAGATTTTTTAGCTTCGTTCATGAATATTTTTTTTGTCTGGTTGTAGAGTTCATCCATTGCTGCTTTACCTGCACCAGAAGTTGATTGATAAGTTGAAGCAACGATTCTCTTTATTTTTGCTTTTTGGTGCAATAAATGCAATGCCAACAACATCTGTATTGTAGTACAATTTGGGTTAGATATTATATTGTGATTCTTATATTCCGTAATTTTATCTTTATTGATCTCTGGAATAACTAGTGGCACGCCTTCTTTCATCCTAAAACAAGAGGTATTATCTACGACAATACATCCAGCTTCAGTTGTAATCGGTACGTATCTCTCGGAAACATGAGACCCAGCACAGAAAATTGCTATATTAATTCCAACAAAATCGTAGTTCTCAAGGTCTAAGACAGTTAATTCTTCATCGCCGAAACTTACCTTTTTTCCCTCTGATTTTTTTGATGCAAATACAATAACAGAATCTATTGAAATTTTTCCTTCGTCTTGAAACTCGGCAAGCGCGCTTAATACCTCACGCCCTACTCTTCCTGTTGCTCCAATAACAGCAATTTTATATCCCATTAGATAAACCTCTGACTTTAAAGCTATATTATATTTTTACTGATAAAATTTACAATTACTTTAATATTTTTACCTTGCAATTAACCATAATTTAGTTATAATTATAAGATACTAGTAATATTGCATGGTAGAATGAAATGAGTAAAAAACATGATGACACTAAGGTCAAACCTGCAGTATCTGAATTTCAAAAGCCTGAAAAAGTCAATAGATTAGAGATTCAAAATGTTCTTTCGAAAAAAAGCAAGCCAGCGATAAATTTTGATGATAAAAAGTATGGTGTGAAAATTTCTAAGATAGACCAGCATCTTTCAAACAAGAAGCAAGAATCTTTTGGATTAAGAGATTTTTTAAGTTCAATACCAATAATGGGAAGATTTTTAGTGAAAATTTTCACGCCTGAAAAAGAAGAGTATAAAAAACTGCAATCGCAAATAGGTCTTTCTAATAAAGCAAAAAATGAGATCTACATAGATAATAAACGCACAGAAGAAGTAGGTAGCAAACTTGAGAATGGTAATATTGAACAAGTAGATAAAGAGAAAAAAAATCTTGGCCCATAAATATTAACCATTTAAAGTGTATCTCTCACTACTGAATTTGTTGCACAGAAGTTTTGCAGTACCAAAATAAGTAAATGGGTATGCCACTTGCAGTGAACAGGCTCGAAATCAGCAGAGTACCTACAGGGGTTTCTAATATCACCCAACAACAAAAGGTTGTTGCTATGCTACCAATTAAAAGCTTATAACAACTCCTCTCCTGTATAATAACCTTTAGAAAGGCAAAACAGCACGCAAGATAAACGAACAAAAATGAAATTACAGAAAAGTCAATAATCGACGTAATCTGCTGGGCAAAATTGTTGTTTGAAGTGAGAATTAGTAAAATTGCAGTTCCAATTGAACTAACTGTTATTCCCCAAAAAGGAGAGCCATGCTTGTTCCTTTTAGCAAAGAATTTTGGCATTAGTCTATCTTCTGCAAGACCAAAAGCAACTTGTCCACTAGATAAAACCCAAGCGTTTAGACTGCCAACACAAAAAATGAATGCAACTATAGAAACAATTAAATGCCAATTACCAGAAAACATAATTTTTATCGCATCAACATATGGTGCTCTTGAACTTGCTAAATTGTTGCCATTGATCAATCCCATAATTGCAAAATTGTTGATAAAATATATAACAGCAACACAAACTGTGCCAAGCACCACAGCTTTTGGTATAGTTTTAGCTGGATTATCAACTGACCCTGCAGGTGCTGTTGCCAATTCAAGTCCAATAAAACACCATAAAGTAAGGAGTGTAGAGCGGGCAAGAATTTGCGATGTTGTAAGACTTAATATCTCTTCACTTATGATAAAATTATTTCTATCGAAAAAAAACAACGCTGCTACAGGTATTGCAAGCAATACAGCAACCTTCACAACCGTGAGCAGAAACTCAACATGCCCTGCAGTAGCTATTCCCCTTAAATTTATTAATGTAATGATTGTAAATAACAACAGCTCTAAAAATAAACTCATACTTTTGATATCTTCATGGAAAAATGGTGTAAGATAGCCAACACCCACAACTATTAAAGCTGTTGTACTAACCCATGAGATTACCCAATATGTCCAACCAACAAAGAACGCTGCAGCAGGACCAAAAGTATGTTTCACATAAACGTGAGGACCTCCTGTTTCTGGAAACTTTGCACATAGCGTAGCAAAAACTAGCGCAAGAGACACAGCACCAGCTCCTGATATCATCCAACTTATAAGGCTATAAGCGCCATATGGAGCAAGGCTAATTGGAAGCATAAAAACCCCAGAGCCGATCTGACTACTAATGACTAAAGCAAAAACAGCCCAAAAACCTATTTTATTTGACACAATACCTCTTAATTCTATTAATGTAAGCCAGTAGTATAGCTTAAGGATTTTAGCAAATAAAAAATTTAAGTTAAGTTTTTAGTTTATGATACCAAAGTAGATAAATAAGTGTTCCGCTTAAAGGGAATAGACTTGATATTAACAATGTTTTTATAGAAGTCTCGTATATTATCCAACAGCAAAAAGATACAGCCACACCTCCAATTAAAAATTTGCAGTAGCTTTTGTCTTGTATATTAACTTTGAGAAAAGCAAGGCTACATGCTAAGTAGATAAACAAAAATGACACCACAGAGATATCAATTATTGAAGTTACTTGCTCAGCAAAACTTTTGTTTGACGTTAGGATAAGTAAAACTAACACCCCCAAAGTACTGAGTATTATTCCCCATAATGGAGCATCATGCTTATTTTTTTTGCCAAAAAATTGCGGCATTAACTTGTCTTTTGCAAGGCCTAAGGTGACCTGTCCATCAGCTAAAAACCAAGCATTTAAATTACTTACAGAAACGATAAAGGCAACAACAGAAATAATTAAATGCCAATTACCTGGAAACATAATTTTTATCGCATCAACATATGGTGCTTTTGAACTAGCTAATTCATTACCACTTATCAATCCCATAATTGAAAGACTATTGATGAAATATATCACAGCAACACAGACTGTTCCAAGCACTATAGCTCTTGGTATTGTCTTAGCTGGATTATTGACGGATCCTGCAGGTGCTGTTGCTGATTCAAGTCCAATAAAACACCATAGAGTAAGGAGTGTAGAACGAGCAAGAGTTTGTGATATTGTAAAGTTTGATACTTCCTCGCTTACAATAAAATTATTTTTATCAAAGAAAAACAACCCTGCAATAGGTATTGCGAGAAGTGCAATAATTTTAAAAATGGTCAGCAGAAGCTCAACATGCCCAGCAGTAGTTACTCCCCTTAAGTTTATTAGCATAATAGCTAAAATTAATGTTATTTCTAAAAGCAAACGTATATCTTGTATATCATTATGAAAAAGCGGGGCTAAATAACCGATACTTGCAATTGTCACAGCTGTTGAGCTTACCCACGAGCTTACCCAATATGTCCAGCCAACAAAAAAAGCTGTTGTAGAGCCAAAGGCATGTTTCACATAAATATGAGGACCACCCGTTTCTGGAAATTTTGCGCAGAGTGAAGCAAAAACTAAAGCAAGAGATATAGCGCCAAATCCTGATATCACCCAGCTTATAAGGCTATAAGCGCCATAAGGCGCAAGGCTAATTGGGAGCATAAAAATTCCAGAGCCGATTTGGCTGCTGATCACCAAGGCAAAAACAGCCAAAAAGCCTATTTTATTTGACACGACAATGTTTAATTTTTATCTGAATATATTAACAATATAGCTGAAGCTCGAAAATTTCAATTGATCTTTTTTGTATAAAAATTTGCATTTTTTTAATTTAAGCATATAATGAGAAGTATATTAATAGGTTATTAAGAAGTGGTTTATGAATCCGAGGTTAAAAACATTTTTGGTTGTTTGTGGGTATGTTCTATTAGTTGGTGCTACTATTGGAGCAATTTTTTTATTTGACTACTTACTTGAGATCTTTATTGATGCGCTTTATGCATTCCTTCTTGCCAAAACTTCAAGTGAGGTGCTAGCTGTTTTTGGAGCACTTGCAGTTTTACTTGCCACTTGTGTTTTGTGCTACGGACTGCATAAGCTCTGTTCTATTTTTACAGAAAAGATTACAAGTAGCTATCAATCTTTCAAAAATGAAAATAGTGATGATAACATTTTTTCTGAAGTATATAATGATCCGACAATAGGGTTGAAAGATAAGATTTTATTTTTTTCTATATACTAAATATATTGTATCCAATTACCATTTTTGTATTGTTCATCGAAGATATCAGAGCTTAGCAGAACATTATCAAATAGTAGAGCGTTGGGTCTTAGAATATGTTTAGTGCTTATTAATACTATATTATTGATCCCAGTAGCACTTCTTGAGTTAATAAAGTATCCATTAATAAAGCTCTTCTCGCCTCTGGGTTTAAGTGTAAAGCAAATGAGCTTTTTGTTTAATGTAAGTGATGTAGGCACCGTCAGCCAGAGTGTTCATACGAGTAGCTTTCAGCAAAGCATTATTGAGTGTGCAAAAAAATTAAAGGAAGAACATGGCACTCCATCAAATGAGCTGGATGAAGAGTTTAAAAACTATATAGGCGGTTTGACAAATCAGCAGAAAGAACTGATAGCGCCTTATTTGAAGCTAGATAATTATAGAGAAGGAGAATGGGTAAGGTGGGTAGATTCTAAAACCGGATTGACATTAACACAGGCTATAAATTTAGTTTTAATTACAGCAAGAAAGCAAAATGCAGATGTAGAGCTGTTGAAATCCATATTACTGGTTCGTTTTGAGGAAAGTAATCGCCAGTGTGGCCCTGGAATGCTTAATCGTATCATTTATGCATTAAGTGGCCTTGAAGCAGAAAATAATTTTGCAGCTCAATTAGAGCCTCAGATAATAGGAGAGTTGGCCGGTAATACTACTAAAAGATTTCTTGAGCAATCTGTAGATAAGCACTACTTTAAAATAAAGATTTTAAAAGAAAGTTTTGATGACTTTTATTCGCTAGGTTCTGGAGTGGATTTGAGCAATGCAAATGATGAAGTAAAGGAAGGAATTTCTCATATGAGAGGTACTATAAAAGAATTTGTATTTAAAGAATTATATGTGAAGTTTCATAATGACTATGGAGAACATATTCGAAGAGGGCAAATAAAACAAAGGCTAAGAGAATTAATAACAGATGAAGTTATAGATACAGCAATATCTTATAAGATAGACGAGATAGAAGTTCCTGCAGAACCATCTACTTATCTTGAAAGAGTGAAAGCATTTTTGGGAAACGTGGTAAGGTTTTCTGCTGCTTAGCATTCCTCTAGAGTTTGCTAAACTTTGATTGTGAGTTAGGCGTGAAGCTAAAATTGGTATTTACAATTAACTCACAGCAACCTAGGCGATGGCAATCTGGCCGCCTTCTAATTTTTCCTTATTGATTTGTAGCAGGTTCTTTGTTATGGTTATGAAAAGAAACTTCAAACCTCATTAGTATACTTTGATAGGTGAGTATTACATATGATAATATTGATAACAAATGATGATGGTTTTGAAAGTGAAGGAATAAGACTACTTAAAGAAATTGCACACAATTTTGCATCGGAAGTATGGATAGTGGCACCAGATACTGACAGGAGTGGATCTGCAAGATCTCTTGATTACCCAGTGAAACAATCTATTAGAATAAACCAACATAGTGAAAGGGAGTTTAGTGTGTCTGGTACTCCCGCAGATTGTGTTATTATCGCGTTAAATAAAATTATGAATAAGAAACCAGACTTAATATTATCTGGAGTAAATATTGGATCAAATGTCGGAGATGACATTTGTTATTCAGGCACAATCGGTGCTGCAATGGAAGGTGTTGCAAGATCTATACCTTCTATTGCGCTGAGCCAAGTTTATCATGGTAAAATAGACTGGAACAATACAAAGATTTTTGCACCAAAGGTTATTGCCAAGCTAATGAAAGTTGGTTGGCCTAAAGATATAGTGATGAGTATAAATTTTCCTGCTACAGAAAAAGTGAAAGGGGTCGAATTTGCTGAACAAGGTGAATATAACATTGATGGTGATTTAACTTTTACTGAAAACTTGAATGGTTCTTTGAGCTTAAATTGGTCTCGAGAGCACTCAGGCAGTGGTAGTATAAATAAAATAAAAGGAGGTTTTATTACTATTACACCGATAAAATTAGATTTTACAGATTATGATATATTAAATGCTATGAAAAATTCTTGTGCAGAGGAATTTTCTTCTATAGCTAACACTCCTATTGCTTCTGATTAGATATTTTCTACGATTTTATCGCTAGCAATTATTTTTTCTTCACCCGTATCCATGTTTTTAATTTTTAAAGTTCTACTGCTTAGCTCTTCATCACCAAAGATTAATGCAGTTTTTGCATTTGCTTGATTTGCTTTTTTCATTCGGGTTTTAAGCGTTCCACTATATTCATAAATCACATATAAATTGTTTCTGCGCAATTCACTTGCAAGTACTAGAGCATATTCTTCAGCCTCTCTACCAATTGGAATTAGATAAATAGGCTTCTCTTTCTTTTCAGCATAGCTGATTAATTCCATTATACGCTCAATACCCCCTGCAAACCCTATTCCTGGAGTATGCTTTCCACCTACTGAAGATACTAGATTATCATATCTTCCACCGGCAAAAACTGCCCCTTGTGCACCTAAATCTTCTGTGACAAATTCAAATACTGTGTGACAATAATAGTCTAGACCTCGAACTAATTTGCTATCTACAGTGTAAGGTATGCCAAGAGCTTGCAGTCCATTTAACACCTGGTCAAAGAAATATGAAGATTCTTTTGTATAATAATCACTGATTTTTGGTGCGTCAGAGATTATTTCTTTATCTGTCTTATCCTTAGAGTCTAATATTCTGAGTGGATTTTTAATCAATCTATTTTGACTATCTTCTGATAGGTCATTTTGAAACTTTTTTAAATACGATATCAAAGCTTCTCTATATTTAGTTATTGTTTCACCATCACCCAAAGAATTAATTTCTAGTTTTACATTCCTATTGATGCCAAATTCAGTTAGTAGGTGCTGAGCAAGTGATATCAATTCAATATCAAGTCTTAGATCTTCTATACCAAAAACCTCAAAATTTATCTGATGAAATTGTCTTTGTCGTCCTTTTTGTGGTCTTTCATAGCGGAATGTAGGTCCTGTTGAGAATAATTTTATTGGTGTTTGCAGTTTTTTTTCAATGAGTAACCTAACAATAGCTGCAGTGAACTCAGGACGCAGAGTTATGCTCTTTCCCCCTTTATCAATAAAAGTATACATCTCTTTAGTGATAATATCTGAGCTATCACCTAAAGTCTTTGTAAAGACTTCTGTGTATTCAAATATCGGAGTTTGAACAGGTAAAAAGCCGTATAAACTTGAGATTCTATTTGCTGTTTGCTCTATGTATTTAAATTTATACCATTCATCAAACAGAAGATCTTTCGTTCCTCTAACTGTTTGATTAGTCATAGCATAGTCTCTATACCTGAAACTTCTGGTATGTGATAGCTTAGCATATTCTGCACTCCTTGTTTTAAGGTAATTGCAGCACTTGGGCACCCAGAGCAAGCTCCTTGCAGTTCAACGTAAACTATTCCGTCTTTATAGCCACGGAACTTGATATCACCACCATCTTGAGCAACTGCAGGTTTAATATAACTTTCCATCAATTCTTTTATTCTATTTACAATTTCTATATCATTTTCATTAAAGAATTCTTCCTCTAGCATTTTATTATCACTTACTCCTTCTTTATCAAATGCTTTTCCACCAGAAGTAAAGTGATCCATAATTGTAGTTAAAATTTCCACCTTTACTATATCCCAATTCATTCTATCTGATTTTGTTACCGAAATAAAATCATGACCAAAAAATACTCTTATAACATGTTCTATTTGAAAAAGATTTACTGCTAGTTTGGAGTTCTTTATTTCATCTGCATTTGAAAAATCAGCTGTTTCTCCTTCGCTCAGAATTTCAAAACCAGGAAGAAATTTCAGCGTGTTTGGGTTTGGTGTTTCTTCAATCTGGATAAACATGTTATTTACCATGACAATTATAATTGTTACTATTTAATCATAAAATGATAAAAAAATATACATGTCATTCATCTTCTTCCTTTTTTTGATATTCACAATAATCACGTTTGTTTTACCTAGCGTTGTTGTATTTTTTCTCTTTTTGGCAAAGAGAAATAACATAAGTTTTATGATGAACTCTATATTAAGTAAGTTTTTGAACGAATTTAACAGCAGTAAAAGTTACACCAAAAATTACACTGGTGATAATATGTCCAAAGATGAAGCATTAAAAATACTGGGGCTGAATTCCGAGGCAAACCAAAATGAAATCAATAAGGCATACCAAAATTTAATGAAACTGGTCCATCCAGACAAGGGAGGATCGGAATATTTTGCACAAAAGTTAAACGCAGCACGTGATAGGTTGATGAAGACCTAATTTTAACCATTGTTTTCTCTGTAAATTTTGCTTGTACATATTAAGTTGCATGATATAAAGCCGGAAACATTATTCTTTAGGAGGTATTTGATGAAAAAACTTGAGAGATTGAGAAAGAATTTATTTGCGGCTATAGATGAGCTTAATATTAAGAAAGTTAAAAGATATGTTAAAAAGGCAAGATATATAAATAAAGAAAAAGAGATTATTAATGGTAAAAAAGATGGTCTATACATCTTGCTGTTTATAAAGGTAGCTTAGAGATAGTGCGGTTTTTGCTTAAAAATAATGCTAATATTAATGCTGTTAGTGATGGATGTCTTGTTCCTTACTCGTACGTTACTACCATGAGTAGCAAAACAGAAATAAAAGAAATGATATATCATTGTACTAGTAGTACCACTTCCCAAGTAATGCAAGGTTTTACAGCTTTACACTTAGCCTTTTTTTATTGTCGATTAGATATCGCGAATCTTCTGCTCAATAATAACATTATTAATGTTATTATTAGAAATGCAAATGGCAAAACGGCATTTGAGGTTATCCCAGGTTATGAAAGTCTTTGCAGTGATGGCTGTGACATGAGCAAAATATACTTAGATTTATCAAAATTTCATAAAAATAATTGTACAGAACTATTACTCTCTGCTAGAATAAATACTAAGTTAGAATTAGAAGCTGGTGATACTCCAGATCCTGCACCAAGCAGTGCAGTAAAACCTTTTTCTTTTATTAATAGTATATTTAATTGGGTAACCACTGCCACACTCAATGGCTTATTCAGCAGTGCTCCTACTTTACTTCCTGCACAGCAATCTGTTGATCACTTGGCTGGTAGCCCAATTGGTTCTTCACAAGTTGATTTTAATGCAACAGCTCTACTAGTTGATGTAGTGGTCAAAAAGTTCACAGGGAAAAAGTATTCAAGGCTACTGGACAATCCACCTCTGACAAGACTTTCTATTATAGAAAAAAAACTCGAGACGGCAATTAGTAGTTGTGAAAAACTTTATCAATGTCCTGAAAGTTCATTAAGCAATTTAACGATATCTAAAGGTATGCATCAAAAGTCCCTTTAAATCAGTTAAAATAAGCACTCTAATTCGAGTGCTTATTTACAAAACTTATCCCTTATTTCCTTTTCTAAAGCAGATTGCTTCTTATTAAGAGCAAAAAAATTTGAATAAGGAAGCTCAGCATATTTTGTACAAAAGTTAACGTGGTAGGTTGCTGAAGACCTAATTTTTAATTATTGAAATTTTTCTCTGTAAATTTTGCTTGCACATATTAAGTTGCATGATATAAAGCCGGGAGCATTCTCTTTTAGGAGGTATTTAATGGAAAAACAAAAAATAATTGAGATTTTAGGAAGAAAATTAGTTTCTGCTATAAGCAGAGGTGATTTTCAGAAAGTTAAAGAATGTATTAAAGAGATAGAGTATAAACAAATAAAAAATGAAGTTTTGAATTATGAAAGATACTATATGAAACCTATACATCATGCTACTCTCTTGGGTAATTTAAAGATATTAGAGTTTTTATGTAACAGCGGTGCTGATGTTAATACTACTATTAGTAATCGATATTTGAGTACTCCCTTGCACATTGCTGCTAGACATGACAAACTAGAAATAGCAAAGTTTTTACTTGATCGTGATGCTAACATCAATGCTACAAATTATAAAGGCTTTACACCTTTGTACTTAGCATCTAACGATTGTCATTTAGATATGGTAAAACTCCTACTCTGTAGAGGTGCTGATGCTAGTATTCAAAGTCGTTACGGCAAAACAGCATTAGATGTTGTTGGAAATGCTAGAAAAGATGAATGTAGTAGTGAAATTCAAAAAATAGAATCTGTATTGAGCAGTGCTACTGAAGCTGACTGTGAAGCAAAATTAACTTCTATAAAAGCAGGTATTAAGGTAGGGTTAGACGCTAACAAGGGCACAGATTCGGTAAGTAGTGCAGCGAGTCTTCAATTATCCCCTACCAAAGCAATTAAGATAGAATTGGAAGTTAGTAATACCAAAAACTTGGCAAGTAGCACAGTGAACTCTTCCTCCACTCCTACCAGAGCAGATTTTAAAGAAGCTAGCAGCATCACAAGCGGCGCAGTAAAACCTTCTTCTTTTATCAATAGTATATTTAGTTGGGTAACCACTGCCACACTCAGCGACTTATTCAGCAGTGCTCCTGATTTACCTCCTGCACAGCAATCTGTTGACCACTTAGATTGTAGCCCAATTGGTTCTTCACAAGTTGATTGTAATGGAATAATTCTGCTAACTGCTGCAGCAATAAGTAAGTTCACAGGAAAAAAATATTCAAGGACACTGGACAATTCACTTCTCACAATAGAAGAAATTAGAGAAAGAAAGCTTAACACTATAGAAAAAAACTTCGAGACAGCACTTAGTAAGTGTAAAAAACTTTATCAATGTCCTGAAAGTTCATTAAGCAATTTAACGATATCTAAAGGTATACATCAAAAGTCCCTTTAAATCAGTTAAAATAAGCACTCAAGCTTGAGTGCTTATTTTCGTATAATCCTCTTTAAGTTTAAGCTCTTATATGTTGGGAATAAGCTGCTACGAAACTTAAGTAAATTAAGGAAGCTTATAGCGTTTTGTACAAAAACTAAATGTAGCAGGGTATACACAATGAAATAAATAATCTCTTGCGTTGTGGAATTTCTTTAGCTTTACATATAAATTTTACTAGTATATGCATAAATTATGTGATATACAATCAAAAGTTTTACTCTTTAGGAGGGGTTATGGTTACAAAAACAGAAGTTGAAAAATGGAGAGACGGGCTACGTTCTGCAGTAAAGGAACATGATTTTCAAAAAGCTGAGAAGTATATTAGAGAAGGAAAGACACATACTACTAATGTTATTAACTCTAAAGATAGAAATGGTAACTCACCTTTATCGATTGCTGTTAGTAAACAAGATTTAGAAATGATGAGGTTTTTAATTGAGAATGGCGCAGATGTTAATATTGAGGACTTTTTTCGTGTGCCTCCTATATACTATGCTGTTACAAAGGACACCACAGAAATGATAGAGCTTCTAATCGATAAAGGAGCAAGCATTAGTGGTTATTTTTCATATGCTGATAAAAAACGCACTCTTGTAGGTTGGGCTATAGACAAGAATAGTCCGGAAAAAGTGGAGGTCTTACTTAAACATGGTGCTAGCCCAAACGGCAAATTTGATCTTCTTGCTTATTCACAAAATTCATGCCTACATGCTGCTATTGAAAAAAACTACTCAAGAATAGTTGAGCTTCTTATTGAATATCGTGCTAATGTCAATGTTCAAAACGAACAGGGACAAACACCTATATATTTGGCTATTAGTTCAAAACGTCCAAAAATAATTAAGCTATTATACGATAATGGTGCTGATATTGATAATGTTAAGAATATAAGGAACGAGACACCATTAGATTATGTTAAGTTATTTTATCCAGGTAAAACGATAAAAGAAATTGCTGCAGAGGCAGAGAGTATCAATGTAAATCCAGATCCTGCACCAAGCAGTGCAGTCAGGCCTTCTTCTTTTATTAATAGTGTATTTAGTTGGATGGGAACTTCAACAACTGCTGCACTCAGTAGCTTATTTCAGAGTGCCCCTGCTTTACCTCCTGCACAGCAATCTGTTGCACATTTGACTGGAAGCCCAATTGATTTTTCGCAAGTTGATTTTAATGGAACAGCTCTGCTAGCTGACGTGGTAATCAGAAAGTTTATCGGGAGGAAATATTCAAGACCATTGGATGATTCACTTTTGACATTGGAGCAAATTAGAGAAAGAAAGGTTAGTGCTATAGAAAGGGATATCAAGATGGTAATTAGTGAGTTTGAAAAACTTGATCAATGTCCTCGAAGTTTATTAAGCAATTCAACAATATCTAAAGGTGTATGTCATCAAAAATCCCTCTAAATCAGTTAAAACAAGCACTCAAGTCTGAGTGCTTGTTTTCGTGAAATCTATTATTTAAATTAAACTTTTTATTGTGCGTTGTAGGTAAGTTGTTACAATAAAATGAGTTAAGATGAAAAAACTTTAAGTTATGGAAGATGATAGCAAGAAAGAAATAACAGAAGAAAAAGGTATATTAGGTTGGATAGAGTATAGACTGCCTATATTTTCTTTTCTAAAACATACTGCTTCTTATCAAGTACCAAAAAATTTAAATTATGCTTGGAATTTTGGTTCTTTGGCTGGTATAGCACTAATTTTGCAGATAATAACAGGTATATTTCTTGCCATGCACTACACTCCGCATGTTGATCATGCATTTAATAGTGTGGAGCGTATAATGCGTGACGTAAGTTATGGATGGCTGATACGTTATACTCATGCTGTTGGGGCGTCACTCTTCTTTATGGTGGTCTATGTTCATATCATGCGTGGATTATATTACGGATCTTATAAGAGACCGCGAGAAATGGTGTGGTTTATTGGCATATTTATATTCTTTGCAATGATGGCAACTGCCTTTATGGGATATGTTCTTCCATGGGGACAAATGAGCTTTTGGGGTGCAACAGTTATAACTAACTTATTTTCAGCCATACCTTTAATTGGCAATAAAATAGTTATATGGTTGTGGGGTGGTTTTTCCGTTGATAACCCAACACTTAATCGTTTTTTTGCCCTTCATTATCTTCTGCCCTTCATTATTATTGCTTTAGCTATGTTGCATGTTGTTGCTCTGCATAGATTTGGCTCTAATAACCCAAGTGGAATAGAAGTAAGGTCAGGTAAGGACACTATTCCTTTTTATCCTTATTATATAGCAAAGGACTGCATAACTTTTGGTTTATTTTTTATAATTTTGTTTGGATTTGTTTTTTATGCCCCTAATTATCTTGGTCATCCTGATAATTATATAGAAGCTGATCCTATGGTAACTCCAGTACACATAGTACCAGAGTGGTATTTCCTACCTTTTTATGCGATGTTGCGCTCAATTCCAAATAAGCTTATTGGTGTACTTACCATGTTTGGATCTATTTTAGTTTGGTTTCTTTTGCCTTGGCTTGATAAATCAAAGGTTAAAAGTGGTGCTTATCGCCCATTATTTAAGAAATTTTTTTGGGTTTTTGCAATAAATTTTGCATTTCTTGCTTGGCTTGGGGGGCAGGAAGTTAAAGAGCCTTATATTACTTTAAGTAGGCTCTCAACTCTTTATTATTTTTCATATTTTGTGATAGTTTTACCTTTACTTAGTAAGTATGAGAAACCAAAAAAATTACCAAAAACAATAAGCGATTCCGTTCCGGAGATGAAGTGATGCTGTTGGTTAAAGTTGCTGTATTTTGTATATTATTTCTCACTAATTCTTTGTCTGCAGAGGAGTTTAAACCTTTACCAAATAAGAAAATCGACTGGAGTTTTGATGGAATTACTGGATCTTTCAATAGAGAGTCAATTCAGCGTGGCTATAAAGTATACAAGGAAGTCTGTGCTGCTTGCCATTCAATGAATAGAATAGCGTTTCGTAATTTGCAAGATGTTGGTTTTTCTGAAGAGGATGTAAAACAAATTGCAGCCTCTTACCAAGTTAAAGATGGTCCGAATGATTTGGGTGAAATGTTTGATAGGTCGGGAGTGTCTTCGGATTATTTTATTGCACCTTTTGATACAAAAGAAGCAGCTGCAGCAAGCAACAATGGAGCAATTCCACCGGACTTATCATTAATTGTCAAAGCAAGACATGATGGTGCAAATTATGTCTATTCACTACTAATTGGTTATCAAAACGGTGAACATGATGAGAACGGTTTATATTTTAATCCATATTTTTCAACAGGCAGGTTAGCTATGGCACCACCATTATCTGAAGGAATGGTAGAATATGATGGTACAAGGCAAGCCACAGTTGAAAATATGGCATATGATGTGGTAAATTTCTTACAATGGGCAGCAGAGCCAGAACTGGAGCGCCGACATAAACTTGGGCTAAAAATAGTGACATATTTTATAATTTTGACGGTGTTTTTTGTTCTCACTAACAATAGAGTTTGGAGCCAACTCTATAAAAAAGGAAAATAGAACTTCATTTACGCTCGTTTTTATACCTTACTCATAATATCATGTGTATTATGTAATGATAAATATATTATGAAAGTATAGGGATTATGGCATTTCAAATAGTTACAAATTTTCAGCCAGCTGGGGATCAACCACAAGCAATAGATAGTTTAGTTGAAGGACTAAATAACAAAAAAAGAGATCAGGTTTTACTTGGAGTAACTGGCTCTGGAAAAACTTTTACTATGGCAAATGTTATTGCAAGAACAAACAGGCCTGCGTTAATTATGGCGCATAATAAAACTTTAGCGGCACAGCTTTACGAGGAGATGAGAGGATTTTTCCCCCACAATGCTGTTGGATACTTCATTTCTTATTATGATTATTATCAGCCTGAGGCTTATTCGCCACAAACAGACACTTATATTGAAAAAGACTCTTTAATAAATGAAAGAATTGATATGCTACGCTATTCTGCTATATGCTCTCTTTTGGAGCGTAGGGACACGATTGTAGTTGCGAGTGTTTCTTGTATATATGGTCTTGGTTCGCCTGAGAGCTATCTCAGCATGACCTTGACTTTAAGTGCTGGAGATAAGATTCATGTTAATGACTTTCTGAATAATTTAGTTAATCTCCAATATAAACGTTCTGATGTCAGATTTGAGCGAGGATATTTCAGAGTGCGCGGCGATATTATTGATATATTTCCTGCCTATTATGAAAATAAAGCTTGGCGTTTATCATTGTTTGGTGATGAAATAGAGGAAATTTCTGAGATTGATGCCATGAACGGCAATATTATCAGACGCATATATACAGTCACCATTTTTCCAAATAGCTATTATACTACATCACGTGAGACTCTTTTGCAAGCAGTTCAATTGATTAAAAAAGAACTACATGAACGCCTGGATTATTACTATTCACAGAACAAAATTGTTGAAGCAAAACGCCTTGAGCAGCGTACTAATTTTGATATTGAAATGATGATGGCAACGGGAGTGTGTAAAGGTATTGAAAATTATTCGCGTTATCTTTATGGAATGAAAGCCGGAGATCCACCGCCTACATTGTTTGAGTATTTACCTAAAGATGTAATTTTATTTGTTGATGAAAGCCATGTAACCGTTCCCCAGATAGGTGCAATGTATAGCGGTAATGAAGCACGTAAAAAGAAATTGATAGATTATGGTTTTAGGCTACCTTCTGCTTTTGATAACCGTCCATTAAAATTGGAAGAGTGGGAGGCAATACGGCCACAGACTATTTACGTTTCGGCTACTCCAGGAAAATATGAATTAGAAAAGACTAATCACGCATTTATAGAGCAAGTTATCCGCCCAACAGGACTGACAGATCCCATCTGCATCATAAAACCAACAGGGAGTCCGGTTGATGATGTGATTCATGAGGCACAAGTGACGATAAAAAAAGGATTTTGTATTCTAATTACCACATTGACAAAAAAAATGGCTGAAAAACTAGCTGAGCATATGAGTGAGCTCAGTATGAAAGTAACTTACCTACATTCAGATATTGGTGCACTGGAAAGAATTGAAATTATATGCAAATTAAGATCTAAAGAAATAGATGTTCTTGTTGGCGTTAACTTGTTGCGGGAAGGTCTTGATATTCCCGAGTGTGGATTGGTTGCAATTTTAGATGCTGACAAAGAAGGGTTTTTACGATCAGAGACTTCGCTCATTCAAACGATAGGTCGTGCTGCACGAAATGTTGAAGGCAGAGTAATTTTATATGCAGACAAAATTACTAATTCTATGGATCGTGCACTGAAAGAAACTGAAAGGAGAAGAAAGAAACAGACAGAGCATAATACACTGCATAATATTGTACCAAAAACTATAATAAAGCCTATATCAAATACTTTACAGGAAAAAGTGGTAGTTGAGAATTTTAGTCAGGATGATCTAAATAGTCTGAAAAAGCAAATGTTGAAGCATGCTGAAAATTTAGAGTTTGAAGAGGCGGCAAAAATAAAAGGTATTATTGAAAGATTTAATAATAGGCCCGTTGCATAACTAGAAAAAAGATAAATAATTAATAGTTAAACCGACTTTGATTTACCAACAATTGAAAGAACATCATTCGAGTGGCAGAAAAATGAGCCAGTTCATGATAATTTCAAATTTTCACCTTTTATCTTATAGGTAATGATTGTTGAACTTATTTCTTTCTCGAGATTATGTACAGACTCTAACAAATTAAATCTCACAACAAATTTGTTGTTTCATAGCTTTTATATCATACTATAATTGCAACTGTTTTAACAATAATCAGAGCCTAAAAGAGGTTTATTATCAATGGACTATTTATAAAAAAATCTTATGGAAAATAAAGCTTGGTTCATTTGGCTAATCAGTAACTTGATTGTTGTATTCAGCAATATGCAGATAATCTACACCTTTATAAGCGTGAATCTTGAAAAAGAACTTGGGCTCACAATCGCGCAAGTTGCACTAGCTAATTCAGCATATACTTGGACTTTTGCTATCTCACAATTTTTTAGTGGGGCAATGTTTAATGTTTTTTCCAGCAAAAAAATTTATTTTTTCTCATTATCAATCATGCTCTTTGTTTTTTTTGTCCTTATCAAGAGTGACAATTTTGCCCATTTAATTTTATCTCAATTTTTGATCGCAATTGGAGCATCGTTTGGTTTTATTGGCGCTGCTCATGTAAGTAGCACATATTTTCCCCTTACTCAATTTGGACTGATGTTCTCACTAGTGCAGACAATTTCAAGTCTTTCTGCTTTGATGATTCAAATGTGCTTCTCTAGCTTGCTTGCCGAAGGTGCAGATTGGAAAAATCTTATTGTATGCGTAATATTATTTGGCGTATCGATATTTGTACTTATGTTTTTTTATCCGAAAGGACTTTCAAAAAAAAATTTGGGGGAATACACAATAAAGAGCTCTATAAAAACAGTAATATGTTCTGTACTAACAGTGCTAAAATTAAGAGATATCTGGATAACCTCAATAGTGGGTGCTATTACTTTTGGAACATTTTTAGCGCTTAATATGCTGTGGGCACCAAGGTTACTAAGCAACTTAGAACTCAATACAATGGAGTTAGGTGTGGCAACTGCAATATTGTGGCTTGGTCTTGCAGTTGGTGCTCCAATTGCAGATCTAATCTCAAATCTATTTAAAAATAGAAGGCACGTAATCTCTGCTTTTGCCACATTGCAAAGTATTTCAGCTATTATTTTACTATGCGGCAATTTAACAGTTCATATTATATACTTTTGTATGTTAATGTTTGGTTTTTTTGCAGGAGGACATATGCTTAATTTTACTGTTGGTAGTGAGATTGTTGAGCAGAAGTATATTAGCACATCATCATCCATTATCAATGGATTTATGTTTGTTATGAGTGGAATTTTAGTGTCAATTTTAGCACTTTTTTCAGATCATCAAATGGCGCTTTTCACAATATTTGCAATGTTAACATTTGCTAGTATTTTTAATTATGCTACAAAAGAAACATACTATAAAAATAAAGTAGCTGAATCTTGAGTCGATTGTTATATTATATTAACATACTGTAATAAATTATGACAACAAAAGACACAACAGTAACTAAGGCAACAATAGCTGAATGTATAAACCAGGAAATTGGATTATCGAAAGAAGACTCTATTGCAATAATAGATGATATATTGGATGAGATAAAAACGAGCTTAGCAAAGGATGGAATAGTAAAAATATCTTCATTTGGAACATTTTTGGTTAAAAACAAGAAAGAAAGACCAGGAAATATACCAAAGACATCGGAAAGGGTAGTAATTCAAGCGAGAAAATCAATTTCTTTTAGACCTTCAAAAATGATGAAGAAATTAATAAACAACCGATGAATAAGGAAAAATTATTTTACACAATTGGAGAAGTAGCTGAAGAACTACATTTGGAGCAGCATGTTTTAAGATTCTGGGAAAGTCAATTCCATCAAATTAAACCCATAAAACGGAAGGGAAGAAGACTATATGATCATAAGTGTATAGAGGCAATAAAGAAAATAAAATATATGCTATATGACAAAGGATATACAATAAAAGGAGTACAAAAGGAATTTGGTAACGATGTAAGAATTGATCATTATTCAAGAAATTTGTTGCAAGAACTTACCGATTTAAGAGACTATTTGACTGATAAAATAAATGAAGAAAGTAATAAATAGACGAAAAACACTATAAAGTTTTGTGAAAGTTGATATATCTAGAGATAAGTGTATGTGTCGTATAGCATTGTTCTTTATATTATCAGCAATACTGATAAGCTGTGGCCTGCAAAAACCTGCACCTGTACTACTTAAAGGCGAAGAATTTTATGGGAAAAGAGACCTAGAGTACACAAGGGAGTATCATTTGATTAAAGAAAATGTTGATTCTTCGCTGCGAAAAGAAAGTAGAAAAGCCTTTGTAGATAAGGTATATAACAATAATGCACAAAGCATGTGTAAATTTGTAATACCGGTTAAAGGTGCAGTTACCTCTTCTGATAAAATATGTCAAGATGGCATAAAAATTACTGCTCAAAGTGGAACAAAGGTTATTGCTTCTGCACCTGGCAAAGTAATATACGTAGGCAAAGGCCTGAGGTGGTACGGAAATTTAATTATAGTGGAACATAAAGATAATTACATGACTATGTACTCCTATTTAAAAAACATACAAGTTGAAATTGGTGATAAAGTAAAACAAGGTCAAGTAATTGGATCTGCAGGTAAATCAAGCACACAAGATAAAGATCCGCAGATGTGTTTCACAATAAGGCATAATGGTCAAGCAGTCGATCCTTTAGTACATATAAACTGTGATTGAATTTATGAAATATGATTTTAAAAACGTTGAAAAATTCTACCAAAATAAGTGGGATTTTTCTGTAAGTAAAGATAGTAAAAAGAAGAAATGTTACGTGTTGGAAATGTTTCCATATCCATCTGGTAAGATTCATATGGGGCACCTGCGTAACTATGCAATAGGAGATGCTATAGCACGTTACAAGAGAGCTCGTGGATTTGAGATTTTGCACCCAATTGGCTGGGATGCGTTTGGATTACCAGCTGAAAATGCAGCAAGGGACAATAACATTAACCCTGCAGCATGGACAAAAGATAATATAGATAATATGCGCGCGCAGCTAAAATCTATAGGTCTTTCATACAATTGGGATCGTGAGCTCTCCACATGTGAGCCTGATTATTACAAACACGAACAGAAATTTTTTCTGGATTTTTTAAAGCATGGTCTTGCCTATCGAAAAGAGTCGTGGGTTAATTGGGATCCAGTGGACCAAACAGTGCTTGCAAATGAGCAAGTGGTTGATGGAAAAGGATGGCGATCAGGTGCAGTTGTTGAAAAACGTAAGTTATCTCAGTGGTTTTTAAAGATTACTGATTTTGCTGAAGATTTGCTTCATTGTTTGCAAAGTTTAAAAAATTGGCCAGAGAACGTGAAAACAATGCAAGAGCGTTGGATAGGAAAATCTGGAGGGGTAACTATAGAGTTTGAAATAGTTGGCTTGAATAAGAAATTAAAGGTTTTTACAGTTTGTCCTCATGCTTTATTTGGAGCTTCTTTTCTTGCAATAGCAGCAGAGCATCCTATTGTGCGAGATCTTAAGAACGAAGACATACAAGGCTTTATCGACAGTGTGAAGGCAAAGGGGGAGAATGATGAAAAAATCGGGATTTACACAAGATTAAATGTCAAACATCCATTTCTTGATAAAGAGTTGCCACTGTACATAGCGAATTTTGTGTTGATGGAGTATGGAGAAGGTGCGATTTTTGGTTGCCCTGCACATGATCAGCGTGATTTTGAATTTGCACAAAAGTATGGTTTACCGATTATTCCTGTAGTTTGTGAAGAGAGCACAGAGACCACAGAGATCTTAAAAGAACCGTACTTCGGTGATGGAGTGATGTTCAATTCTGAATTCTTAAACGGACTAATGATTAATGAGGCAAAGGAAGTAATCATTAAAAAGCTTGAAGAAAAAGGAATAAGCAAAAAAACAGTAAACTACCGTTTGCATGATTGGGGAATTTCAAGGCAACGTTATTGGGGATGTCCTATACCTGTTATATATTGTAAAGATTGTGGAATTGTTCCAGTTCCAGAAAAAGACCTCCCTGTTGTTCTACCAACGGATGTAGAATTTACAAGTGGTGGTAATCCCCTGGATAAGCACCCAACCTGGAAATTTGTTGATTGTCCAAAGTGCGGAAAGCAAGCAGAACGTGAAACTGATACATTTGACACTTTTTTTGAATCTTCTTGGTATTTTGCTGCATTTTGCAGTGAAAATAAATCGATTAATAAAGATACTTGTAATCGTTTTATGCCTGTTGATTATTACATAGGTGGAATAGAACATGCAATTCTACATTTGCTTTACTCAAGGTTTTTCTGCCGTGCTTTAACTAAATGTGGCTATTTTGACGTTAAAGAGCCTTTCTCTACTTTAATCACTCAAGGAATGGTCTGCCATATAACTTATAAAGATGAGAATGGCAAATGGCTCTTTCCCGAAGAAGCAAAAGAGTTGATTGCGAAGGGTGCTAAGATCCAAGTTGGAAAAGTCGAAAAGATGAGTAAGTCAAAGAAGAATACAGTTGACCCAAACTTTATCATAGAAAAATATGGTGCTGATACTGCTCGTTTGTTTGTATTATCCGATACCCCCCCAGAAAAAGATATGGAATGGTCTGATGATGGCGTGGAAGGTTGTTTTCGCTACATAAATAAATTGTGGCGTATGGTAGTGCAACTTAGGCCCGTAAACATACACTATGATAATGAAAACATTGTAGGTAAACTCCTAGAGTACAGAAAAAAAATCCATAAACTATTGCAAGGGCTTACAGATGACTTGGAAAACTGCAGATTAAACTGTGTGGTGGCAAAGTTTCGTGAAATGACAAATTTAATAGCTGAAATAGACGTAAAAACTGGAAAATCTCTTATTGATGAAGGTATATGCATACTAATCAGAGTAATTGAGCCATTCATGCCACACCTGGCTGAAAATTTATGGCAAAAAATAGGAGGCGAAGGCATGCTATATATGCAACCTTGGCCAAAAGCTGATGAATCACTACTAATTGATAATATGGTGACTGTAGCAGTGCAGATCAATGGAAAGTTACGTGCAACCATTGAAGTGGCAACTGATTTACCTCAAGAAAAATTGAAGAAAATAGCAACAGATTCTGTATCTAACAAAATCGATCAAAGCAAAATTCGCACTATATATGCTGTACCAAATAAGGTAGTAAACATAGTTATATAAAAATTTTGAGTAGCATGTCCCTAATTTCGTAGGTATACTTTTTTTGGTATGAGGTTATATCTTTTTTAATATAAAGGATATATACTTATGCATTATATATTTTTTTGTATGGGTAGTTATATGAAAATAAAAGGATTGTGTGTTTTAGCTGTGTTGCTCACTTCATCTCTAGCAGGTGCAGCTAGTAATAGTGCAAAAGAGCAGTACTACGCAGGTTTAAACTTTGGTGGTGGATGGGGTACTGGATTAAAAATAAAACCTGGCTTAGTTTTTGGTTATAATTATGATAAAAGCTCTAAGTTTGAACTTGAGATTCTCACCGACGTAAGTGATATGTTTGGTGCAGCAGACAAGAAAATGGGAGCTAGTTTATTAGCAAATTACCGTTATTATCCTGACGTTGACATTGATCCTGTGAAACTATATGTCAGTGGAGGTTTAGGAGGATATCTACAAGTAATGCCTTTTTCTCTTGGGTAAGGTCAGCTTTAAACCACCGATGAAAAAACCAGATGCAATCATAGAAGTAGGTATACGTTATAATTTTTAAGCTATGAAACTGACCTTACCCAGAAAAAGTAGACAGAAAGTTAAGACGTTTTTGAAGTAAAATAAAACGTTTTTTCAAAGAGGTGTGGTATGACAAAAAGAAAAGAATATACAGCAGAATTCAAAATTGAAGCTATAAGACTAGTAAAAGAAACAGGTCAATCATCAGCAAAAATAGCAAGAGATTTGGGTATTAGCGGTGATTCATTAAGCAGATGGGTAAAAACATACAATGATAGAATGTCTGGAGTAGATGCGTTTCCAGGAAAAGGGAAAGTAGCTCATTGTGACAAAGAAAAGTTTGATTTAAAGAAAGAGCTGGCAAGAGTAACGAGGGAAAGAGACATTTTAAAAAAAGCCCTGGGATATTTTGCAAACCAAAAAGAGTAAAATATTCTTTTATAAAAGAACATAAAAAATGCTATAAAATACGGGAATCATGCAGATTTTTGAACGTATCTGCTTGTGGTTATTATAAATGGATTACTAAGGAAAAAAACAACAAAAAATCAATAAGAGAAGAGCTCATACAAGATATTCAGAAGGTATATCGAGCATCACAATGCAGATACGGAGCTCCTAAAATTCACGCTGAATTAAAGGCTTTAGGTAAAAATTATAACATCAAAACAGTGCAAAATGTTATGCAGAAAAATGGCATTCAAGCTAAGCTTAGACGAAAGTTTAAAAGTAAAAAACCACAAATAGACAATAGAGTTATAACTCCTAACATATTAAATCAGAATTTCATCGCTGATCAACCTAACAAGATATGGGTAACTGATATTACGTACATAAAAACTAATGAAGGATGGTTATATTTGGCAGCAATAATAGATTTATATTCACGCATGGTGATTGGCTGGTCAATGAGTAATGCAGTAAATAGGCAATTAGTTATAGATGCGTTATTCATGGCTATTGGTAGGCGCAAATCTGCTAAAAATCTACTATTTCATAGCGATCAAGGATCGCAATACACCTCTAAAAATTATCAATTTTTACTAAGTACAAAAAATATTACTTCTAGTATGAGTCACAAAGGTTGTTGTTATGATAATGCTGTTTCAGAGAGCTTTTTTAGTTCACTTAAGAGAGAGTTACTCATTGATACTTCACAACACTCTGCACAACAAGCTAAAACCGCAATATTTGAATATATAGAAATTTTTTATAATAAACAGCGTAGACATTCTACTATTAACTATTGCATTCCTGAGCTTTTTGATTCATCATTCTCATAGTAAAAACGTCTTAACTTTCTGTCTACTTTTTCTGGGTAAGGTCACACACTTTGAATCCTTATACACAGTTGTATGCTCGGTGCTATATATGTGCTATTTGCAAAGGTATTCTGTTTATGCTAACATTAAGCTAAACCTTAAGCAATAAAATCAGAAGGATCAACTTCCCGCTGTAAGCAAGCAGCAACTACAGTGTTTATCATAAGAAATGCTATTGTCATCGGGCCAACTCCACCAGGCACTGGAGTAATAGCTTTGACTTTTTCTTTTACTCCCTCAAAGTCAACATCACCCACAAGCTTACTTTGATTTCCTATGTTAATGCTATTTATGCCAACATCAATCACTATTGCACCTTTTTTTATCCAATCTGGTTGAACAAAATTTGGTTTTCCAACTGCTGCAACTACTATATCCGCTTTAGAACAATAATCGTCTAAATTCCTACTTTGTGAATGCAAGATGGTAACGGTACAATTTTCCTGCAACAATAAGTGAAACATCGGCTTGCCCACAATATTTGATCTGCCAATGATTACTGCGTTTTTACCGGACAGATTATTTTCAACTGACTTAATTAAGTGCAAAGAACCTTTGGGAGTACAAGGTATCAGACAATTTTTTTCACCCTTAACTAATCTGCCAACATTCTCATCATGAAAGCCATCTACATCTTTTTTAACACTCACTGTATTAATTACTCTGCTTGCACTGATGTGCTTTGGTAAAGGTAACTGAACTAAAATTCCATGCACAGATGAATCTTCATTTAATGTATTAACTTTTTCAATCAATTCATCTTCTGAGATACTATCAGGCAAAACAATAGTTTCAGAACTTATGCCTATTGATTCTGCTTTTCTTTGTTTATTACGAACGTAGACCTGACTTGCTGGATTGCTACCCACAAGAATTACTTTAAGACAAGGAAAAACATTATACTCTTTCTTTAAAATATCAATTTTTTTTGATAGCTCCTCACAGAGATCATTTGCTATTTTTTTACCGTTAATAATAATTGACATTTCCTTGCCACTCCTTGAAGTCAGGTAATGCAATATCAAATAAATTCAATACTTTACCAACAGCATGATTTACAATATCATCCAAAGATTTTGGTTTAATATAAAAAGCAGGCATCGGCGGAGCAATAATTGCTCCCATCTCCGTTAGTTTTAACATATTTCGGAGATGTCCAAGATGTAGTGGAGATTCTCGCACCATAAGAACTAATTTTCTTCTTTCTTTTAGAGTTACATCTGCAGCCCTTGTTAATAGATTGGAAGTCACCCCCGATGCTATTTCAGACATTGTTTTCATAGAACATGGAGCAATAACCATACCTGAGGTTTTAAACGAGCCGCTTGCTATTTTTTCTCCTATTTTTTCCTCAGAATAGTAAAAATCTGCAAGCGATATAATATCTTCAAGTTTTTCTTTAATCTCATGAGCTATAGTTATTTTTCCAGCACTGCTGATCACTAAATGAGTTTCATGATTGGTATTTTTTAGTGCCTCTAGAATCCGTACACCGTAAATAGAACCAGATGCTCCACTTATTCCAATTACAATCCTACTATTCACCTTCGTAATTCATTCCCAATGCACGTTTGTAGGTATCAAGTAATATTTCCTGTTCCTCCCTGTCATCATCATCCATCTTTCTTAGCCTAATAATCTGTTTCATCACTTTTATATCCCAACCTTCATCTGCAGCTTTTGCATATACATCACGAATGTGATCTTGCACATCCCTCTTTTCTTGTTCAAGTTTTTCGATTCTCTCTATATAGCGCTTCAAATCTTCAGCCGTTATTTTTACTGTATCTTCCATAGAACCCAACTAATTAATTGCTACTACAGTATTAGTAGTTTTTACTTGTACTTCAATCATAGTAATAATATTTTTATCTTTTTTTAAAATCTTAAAGTAAAAACCGTACATGGAAAACTCTTCATTTTCTTCAGGAATGCGCTCTATCTCGTTTACAATCATACCTGCTAGAGTTGTAGCTTCTTCATCAGGAAGATCCCAATGTAACTGTCTATTAATATCCCTAATAGTAGATTTTCCTTCTATGTGATACATATTATCGGATATCTTTTTTATAAAATTCTCTGTGATCAAATCATGTTCATCTGAAATTTCTCCAACTATTTCTTCCAGTATATCCTCAAGAGTTACGATTCCCTGTAGTGCTCCATACTCATCAATAACAAATGCAAGGTGTTTCCTGTTTTTACGGAAGTTGTGAAGTTGTACACTGAGTGGCGTACTTTCTGGTATAAACCAAGGCTTTGACATAACTTTGGCAATCTCTATTTTATTATCCTTTTCACGCAAGGCATTTATTAGATTTTTCACGTGAACCACTCCAACAATATTATCTGGTTCTTTTTGCCATAAAGGTACTCTGCTATGGCTACTGGTTAAAATCTCTCTTATTAACTCTTCTTTGTTTCGATCTATATCAAGAGAAAATAAGTTTCTCCTGTGGGTCATAATTTGTGATATTTCTGTCTCAGCCAAATCAAGTATACTATTTAGCATATCTAAATCCTGTTGTAACATAGTGCCCTCACTGCGGTGAAGAGTAATCATATTACGCATTGCATCTGCTGCAGATATTACCTCCCTATTCTTATGAAGCCCACATAACTTCAGAATGATATTGACAATAAACTGAATGCCTAATGTCAATGGAGAAAGAACCTTGACAAAAAACAGCATAAAATAAGCAGAAAGTAATGTAAATTTTTCAGGATTTTGCATGGCGTAAGTTTTTGGTAAAACTTCACAAAATAGCAAAATACAAAACGTCATCATGAATGTTGAAAGAAATATGCCCTCACTCCCAAAAGAATTTATAAATATTACTGTAAATAAAGCAGAGCAAGTAATGTTAATAATTGTATTACAGAGTAATATTGTTCCTATTGTTAATTCTTTTTTACCTAACAAAAGCTCTATTATCTTGGCTTTTTTGTTACCTTCTAGCTTTAGTTTATTCACTCGGGATCGGCTAATTGAGGTTAACCCTATTTCTGCTCCTGAGAACAAAAACGATAAAATCAATAAGAAAAAAATTGCTGACAGTACTGAAATCAATAACCAATCCATTAAAGTATGATGTTATTGCGATATAGAAACAGAGTTGATTTTATATGTTGTAAGAAGCATTTGCAAGTCTATATATCTTTAATATAAAAAAATAAATCATGAAATATATCACACACTGCATTCACATGCATATTCTCAACAACAAGTGGAGGAGTTATTCTTATTACCCTATTATTTAAAATTTTAGTCATTATTAAGCCTTTGTCAAGAGATTGTTTAACAATTTTATCAGCCAAAGGTACTCTAAGCTCTATCCCTATCAATAAACCCTCCCCACGAACTTCTGAAACGATCTTCGGAAATTCTTCAGTCAAAGGCAACAACTTTTCTTTTAGGTATTTACTGACCTTCTTAACATGGTCAAAAAAGCCTTCCTTTAGCATTACATCGAGTACTGCATTACCAACAGTCATAGCAAGTGGATTACCTCCATAAGTTGACCCATGAGTTCCTGGAGTGATTGCTTCTGCTATATAATCTTTTACTAAACATGCAGCCAGAGGAAATCCATTACCCATAGCCTTCGCACAAGTGAGCATATCAGGTTCAACTCCTATATTTTGATAGTAAAATAGAGAGCCAATCCGTCCATATCCGCATTGCACTTCATCAAAGCATAAAATTATTCCTTGAGCTTTTGTTATCTCTCTTACTTTTTTAAGATACTCTACGTCCAATGGATGTACTCCGCCTTCACTTTGTATGGGCTCTAAAAATATGGCAGCTGTTTCGCTATTGATCTTCTTTTCTAATGCTTCAATGTTATTTCTTGGAACTTTATCAAAACCAGAAAGGAGTGGAGCAAAACCTTCGCGTGATTTTTCATTTCCCCCAGCTGAAATTGCAGCAATACTGCGGCCATGAAAACCTCCTTCAATTGTAATGATGTGACTGCGCTTTTCTTGTCCATTTAAGTAGAAATAGCGGCGAATAAATTTAATTGCAGCTTCTGTTGCTTCAAGTCCACTTGAGCAGAAAAAAACTTTATCGGCAAAGGTAAGTTCTGTTAAACGCTGAGCAAGCCTTTCCTGCTGAGGAATAGTAAAAATATTAGAGCAGTGCCATAATGAATCCAGTTGCTCCTTCAGTTTATCTGTAATGTATGGATGACAATGCCCTAGAGAGGTTGTAGAAATTCCTGCAGCAAAGTCTAAATATTTTTTACCATCCTTATCGAAGAGATATACTCCTTCTCCTCTAACTATAGAAGCTTCAGATCTATTATAAGCGTTAACAACATGATCCATTTTAAATATTATCTATACTGTGCATGAAAAAGCTTTCCCTTAATATTGCTTAAACTAAAAATTGGGCTAATATTATACAGTTCAACATAAAATTCAGAAATTTAATATGTAAAAAAGTAAAACTACACCAATTCACATTCAGCAAAAAAGAAAGCTATTTCTCTATGAGCATTCTCTAGACTATCAGAACCATGCACTCTATTTTCACTAATATCATTAGCAAAATCACCCCTAATTGTACCTTTATCTGCCTGTTTTGGATCTGTAGCACCCATGATTTGTCTGTATTTACTGACTGCATTTTCACCGATTAAAACTTGAACTATCACAGACCCAGAAGTCATAAATTCCACCAACTCTTCAAAAAAAGGCCTATCCTTATGAATTTCATAAAACAGCTCTGCTTGTTTTTTTGTCAGCAGCATCTTTCTCTGTGCTATAATTTTTAGTCCAGATTTTTCAATGTAAGAATTTATACTGCCTGTAATATTATTTTTTACTGCATCAGGTTTTAATATCGAAAGTGTTCTCTCAATTGCCATATCATTCCCTTATATTAAGATCGTATATTTACTTTATTGTGAATTTTTGTTCCATCAAAGAGATTTTTTATTTATAGTCAAGAATAAAACATCAAGGGGTAGTTTATGGTTTACTGTCGTAAGAAACTAGTGAATAATCTTAAATCATCAATTTTCTGCGGAACAAAAGGTTTTTTAACCTTTAATTTGGCATTTTTAAGTTATTTAGAGTATAGCTTACACAATAATACAAAATTAAAAGAAGGTGCCGCTTTTGCGATGAAAAGGAACGTTGTTCCATTTGGTGAAATGATTGCCATACCGCTGTTTTTTTGCTTTGTATTACCAGCTATGGTAGGCAACATAAGCCTTATCGAGTGCGCACTTATATGTGCTGCACTGATGGTTGCAACATGTTTTGTTGTAAGAACCTTTCACTTGCGTGAAAAGTTATTGAAAAAAATGACTAATAATGAAAATTATACCAAGAAACAAATAGAGCAGGAATTTAAGAAAGACATTATAAAATTTCCTATCTTTGATAAAAACAGACAGCATATTGAGTATAATTCTCCTAATCAAGGACAACTAATGAATGAAAGTCCTCCCTCTCTCTTTGTTAGGGTTTTACTTTTTCCCCTTACGATTTTTCTGAAGGCTCTACAAAGCTGCATAATGATATCTTTGGCTGCTGTTGAACTTTTTGAAGCAGTGCCAAGTTTTTGTGTTGATGTGGTTTTTGATAGAAACTTTGTATCTACACAGAGTAACGTGAAGAGATCTGGTCATCTATTGTATGCTAGTGTGAGAAATTTAGTGCCTGTAACTAAACTTGATGAGTGTGTAGCTGATTTTATAGGCAAACCTGAAGAAAGGTGCTGTCAGTGAAGAAGGCAGTAATCTTATTTAACCTTGGTGGACCTGATTCACTAAGTGCAGTACGTCCTTTCTTGTTTAATCTATTTTATGATAGAAGAATAGTCAATCTACCCAATCCTTTCCGCTTTCTTTTAGCAAAGTTTATCTCCAAAAGGCGAGAAAGTACTGCACAAGAAATATACGAGCACATTGGAGGTAAATCGCCAATCTTGGAGAATACGAAAGCACAAGCTGATGCTTTAGAACTAAAATTAAATGAAAATGGAAACCATGTATATAAGATATTCATCTGCATGCGTTATTGGCATCCATTTGCTGATGAAGTTGTTAAAAGCGTAAAGCAATTCGACCCTGACGAAGTCATTCTACTACCACTATATCCGCAATATTCAACCACCACAACTCTATCATCCATCGAGAATTGGCAAAAAAATGCCAAACTGGAATGTAACACAAAAACAATTCACCATTATTATGACAATGAAGACTTTATTGAAGCTCATGTTAATCTGACGTCTAAATATTATAAATTAGCTAGCAAAATCGGTAAGCCAAGAGTCCTATTCTCGGCTCATAGCTTACCTCTTAGTATCATTAAAAAAGGCGACCCTTACGCTTCACAGATAGAAAAAACAGTAAAATTAATAGTAAAAAAATTGAATATTGAAGATCTTGATTGGGAAATATGTTATCAGAGTAAGGTTGGCCCTGTAAAATGGTTGGAGCCTAGCACTGAAAGTGAGCTATCACGCGCAAAAGACGATAATATACCTGTAGTTTTATCACCTATATCTTTTGTTTCTGAGCATTCTGAAACACTGGTTGAACTTGATATAGAGTATAAAGCAATTATCAAAGACGGATATTACTTTCGCGTACCAACTCTCAGTACTGATCTCTTATTTATCAAGTGCTTGGCCGATTTATGTTTAGATCACTCTCAAAGTACTGATTTATAGCACTTTTCTTTTTAGATTTTTATAGTATAATATTAAAAAGTTATTATTTTATTATCTACTTATGCCAAAAGGTAAGCCAAATACATTTATAGAAAGTATACATGATGCTCACAATCATGATATTAGAAAGATGTATTGTATTGCAGTAGGTTTAACAGGCATATTGTGTAAAATTTCATTGCAATTCTGTTGCGAGTTTATTGATAACAACAGATCCAATATTTGTACTATATTAGATATTTCTAAGTTCATAAAACTACCAACATCAATAATATTTGCTCTTCATTTTGGTCTCAATTTAGCTGGATATAAATCTAAAAAACTTCAGAATGGTAAAGGGGGAAATGAACCTGAAAAACCAATACAGGTTGTGGGTAGCTTAGCCTTCTTGGCAAACTGTGTCATAGGAATATTGATGCAGACAAAAATCATTCATTTCTTAGCTAGAAACAACAAGGATGTAATAAGTTATATTAGCTTAACATCAGCAGTTCTATTTCTATTTTCAGAATGCATAAACTGTTATTATACATGGAAGAAGTATCTAGATAATAAGGATTCTGAAAAGTCTGCTAAATATGGCAAAGAAGTTATTTTTAGCACATTCGCTTTGTCATTGGGCTTGTTAAGCTTCATATTAAAAAGAATGGAACTTCCAACCATACCAATAGACTTGGGTGGTGGCATAATCTATAATTTCAACTTAACTGTTACGGTCAGTTTGATACTAAGCATAGCATATCTAGTATCAAACATCGATAAGTTTGTCAATCAACCTAATAATGGTACTGATCCTTCTACTGGACTTGATGACGCTCACCATATTCAGCATAATGGCAGCATTGTAGAAATTAATTATTAGAGATGAAAAGACTTAATTTCTACTGCCAATGCTAGCACTGCTAATTTGCTAACAATATTCCAAAGTGGCAAAGTTTTATTTTCTTGGCTGATGTCATAAAATTCACAGTCAGTGGAATTCAAGCTAGAATATACATCTTTCCTGCTATTACATCGGTATAAGTAACATGTTGGAGTATCTCCTATATAGTATATTAGCGGTTCTGCAGAACTACTTTTAAATATGTCAATAGTTGGTACACCTTCTTGTATAATAACACTATTGATTGCTATTCCTTCTTTTATCTTTTTCATTTTATGACGCTTTTTTTTATTGAGATTTAATATTTCCTTTCCACTTGTTGCTGTTATAATGCCCATTCCATATGTGCCATTGCTTGCTTTGATAAAAACGTAAGGTTGTGTTTTTATTTCATATTCCTCATATTTTTTTTGCACTAGAGATAATATTTGGTCAACTTTAGTCGCTACTGCTCCTAGTGATGAATCATCATTAAAGTCAACTCCATTACAGCTTTCTGTAAGCACAGAAATAAGCCATGGGTCCATTTTAAATTCGCCACAAAATTCAGACACTAATTTTTGATAGATTTCAAAATATTGAAATTTCTGCCTACTGTGCCAGCCATATAATGGACTTGGCACTATCTCTTGTTTTACGTTTTCTAGCGTGTCTGGAATGTGGCTCGTCATATCACGGTTCAGTATAATAACATCAGGCACAAATCCTGAAGTTGTCTTCAGCAAAGAGTTTTCTTTCACAACAGTTTCATACTGTTCTATTAAATTGTACGTTTCATTATGAAAGAGGCCAATTCTAGTTTCAAAACCTGCGAGTTGCAGTACCTTTTCTATGGCAAATACATTTTCTATATACATTTTATTTCGTGTGTAATTCTCCGGTATTATAAGGGCCTTTTTATATTGTTTTGTTTCGAAGTAGCTTTTTATCAATTTTGCTGCTATCGCTTTTGATACTTCACTTAGGTTATTAAACCCTGCAGGAAATAAATTGGCGTCTACTGGAGCAATTTTGTAGCCTGAATTCCTAAGATCTATGGAGCTATAAAATGGTAATGTAAAACCATTAAATTTTGTTTTGAACCAATTATTTATATCTTTTTCCAGATTTGGATGAATTATGTTTTGCATCTACACTTTAAATGTTATAAGAAAAGTACTATATTATAAGTTATAATCTTAATATAATATAACGAATTAAAATAACAAAAAAATGATTCATCATGACAGCAGTAAAATGTATGGTACTACTATACTGTCAATTAGAAGAGACAAAAATGTAGTAGTAATAGGTGATGGGCAAGTCTCGCTAGGCCATACCGTTATAAAATCTGGAGCAAAAAAAGTTAGGCGTCTTTCTGGTGATTCCGTAATTGCCGGTTTTGCTGGAGCAACAGCTGATGCATTTACTCTCTTCGAAAGGCTAGAATCTAAACTTGATAAGCACCCAGGACAGTTAATGAGGGCATGTGTTGAACTTGCAAAAGACTGGAGAATGGATAAATATCTAAGAAAATTAGAAGCTATGATGATCGTGGCAGA
The DNA here is from genome assembly GCF_964028285.1 of Wolbachia endosymbiont (group B) of Villa cingulata. NCBI lineage: Bacteria > Pseudomonadati > Pseudomonadota > Alphaproteobacteria > Rickettsiales > Anaplasmataceae > Wolbachia > Wolbachia endosymbiont (group B) of Villa cingulata. The sequence goes on from NZ_OZ034766.1 coordinate 188,538, forward strand.
CAAGTCCATTTCATTGGTCATTACAGGAACGGGTGATGTTCTTGAACCTGAAGATGGCATTGCAGCCATTGGCTCTGGAGGAAATTTTGCTTTATCTGCAGCAAAAGCTTTGATTGACGTTGAAGGAATATCAATAGAGGAGATTGCAAAAAAGGCTATGAAGATAGCTGCCGATATATGTGTTTATACAAACCATAATCTAATTATCGAAAAAATAGAGGAGTAATATGTCAAGAACTTTGTGTGCTAATTTTTCTAGTCAATCTGTAGTAGGTCAATTTGATAATAATGATGACTGTAATGAGAAAAATAGCCTCTATGAAAATGAAGGTACAGGAAGTAGCAGCATTCAAAGCTCACAAGCTTTATTAGATGATCTACCACCACAGAAGATAGTTAAAGAATTAGACAGATTTATAATCGGGCAGAATGATGCAAAGCGCGCTGTTGCTATTGCACTCAGAAATCGTTGGCGTCGAAATAAAGTCCCACTTCCACTACGTGAAGAGATTATACCTAAGAATATACTCATGATAGGCCATACGGGAGTTGGTAAAACTGAAATAGCTCGCCGTTTAGCAAAGCTTGCTGGTGCACCTTTTATAAAAGTTGAAGCAACGAAATTTACTGAAATAGGATATGTTGGACGTGATGTTGACTCGATAATACGTGATTTAGTTGACGCAGCAATAGTTTTAGTTAAGGAAAAAGCACGTAAAGCCTTAACTAAAAAAGCTTTAGGTTTGGCTGAAAAGATAATAGTCAACTCCATGGTTGGTGAAGATGCAACCGAGGAAAGCAAAAAAGTTTTCAGAGAAAGACTGAGAAATAAGGAATTTGAAGATGGAGAAGTTTCTATTAACGTCAGGGAGAGCAAGGGTATGTTACCCACTTTTGATATACCTGGCATGCCAGGTGGGCAAATTGGTGTGATGAACGTAACAGAAATCGTGGGCAAGATGTTTAATGGGAGCAAAAAAACAAAAACTATTACAGTTAAAGTGAAAGAAGCACGTGAAATATTGATTAATGAAGAAAGCGAAAGGTTAATGGATGAAGACAAGATAATCAAAGAAGCGATTGATCTTGTTAGCAATGAAGGCATAGTGTTTTTAGATGAAATAGATAAAATTGCAGCACGTACAGAAATAAAAGGTGAAGTCAACAGAGAAGGAGTGCAGCGCGATCTGTTACCATTACTTGAGGGAACAACTGTTTCAACTAAGTATGGCCCCGTAAAAACAGACTATATATTATTTATTGCATCTGGTGCTTTTCATTTATCTAAGCCATCTGGTCTTTTACCAGAATTACAGGGTAGATTGCCAATTAGAGTGGAACTTAAGGCGCTTACTCAAGAGGATCTAATAAAAATATTAAAGGAACCAGAATCTAGTTTGTTAAAACAGTATATAGCGTTAATGAAAACGGAAAATGTAATACTTGAGTTTACTGATGATGGTATAGAGACTATAGCTGAAATAGCATTTACAGTTAATAGAGAAGTGGAAAATATAGGTGCAAGAAGACTTCATACTGTCATGGAGAAGCTTTTGGATGAAATAAGTTTTATCGCTTCTGAAAAAAATAGTGAAAAATTTGTTATAGATAGCAAATATGTAAGAGATAAACTAGAGTCAATTTCAAAGCAGCTTGATTTATCTAAATTTATACTTTAGAGGAAGCCTACTTTAAGTAATATAGAGCATTCAAGAGGTTTTATTTTTTCTTACTTCGTAATTCTTTAAGCTATTTTTCAATAGTAGAATTCAAGCTTAAATCAATTATTGCAATATCAAAATCTATGCCTTTTGTTAACACATCAGTTAAAAGATCAGGTGGAGAAAGAACTGTTCTTTTATTACCAGCTCTCATTCCCACAACTCCAAGTTCTATAGCAAGTGGTATTTTTTTGTCACCAACCTTAAACTGCACTATTTGATCTTTGATTATATACTCACCATTATGTCTCTTTATGCTATATTGAACTGATATCTCATCGCCACATTTTACTCGTTTTCCAGTTTTGTTAATTAAGTCATTAAAAATCATCAGGTTATTTACTGAATCGGGATATTTATCTTTTACTTCAATCAATTTGATGTAATAAGAGTTAAAACTCATTTTGTTGTCATCAGCAGCAATAGTAACTACACGCTCTCCGCCTTCTTGCATACCTATTACCCCTAAACTCACTTCTTTTAAGTAATCCTGACCTATTTTCAAATTGACATCAGTCGGAAGTAGCGTTGCTAGGTTGTTGGAGACTTTGTACATTTGTAGCAGAACTTCTTGGCCACAGAAAACTTTACTGCCACTGCCTTCAGTAATTTCATAAAAGTTTATCATCTCTTCTTCTTTTTGCTGTGTTATTTCTTCTAAATATTCTGCTAACCCATGCTTTTCAATATAACGATCAAGAGCTGATTCAAGTATCGGCCTGACCAAATAACTTGCTATCATCTGTGTCAAACCACCATGTGTAGCATTTATTTCGTAAAGCTTTTCCCTTTTCTCTGGTTTATCTTTGTTTATATAAACAATCGTAATTATAAAAGCAGAAGCTAAAGCGAGAATCATTACTACAGAGATAAACATTTGTAATATAATTTTTCTAACCATCTTTTTTTACTTGATTCAATAAATCATATAAGTCATTAGTATTCCCTGAAAGCGTACTTAAATTATCTGAGGCCTGTTTAAAGAGACTATCTATATAGTTTTCCATTTCATTTTTGCCAAGCACGGACATTAAATTGTTTGTTTTATCTTGCTCATAATCTTCGATATCATCCTTGGATTGAAAAATAAGCCCTAGATTTATTCCATAGTTATATAATGCTTCCCGCTCCTTGTCTGTAGCGCCTCCTATTATAGCCCCTATTTCACATGAAGCTGCAAATAGTTTTGCAGTTTTCATCAAATGAATTTCTTTTATTTTGTCAAAATCTGCACCTATATCTAAAATCTGCCCTCCCACCATTCCCTTCATTCCTATTGCTTGAGAGAGCACTTTTATGATCTCACAATTTAACAAAGATAATACCTCAAAAGCCAGGGTAAGTAATGCATCTCCGGCCAGTACTGCTGTTGCTTCACCAAATTTTTTGTGGCAGCTTGGCTGGCCTCTGCGGGTGTCACTGTTATCCATACATGGCAGGTCATCGTGAATTAGGGAGTAAGCATGAATAAATTCAATTGCTGCTGCTGCTGTTATTGCTTTTTCAACCTTTATGTTGAATATCGACGAAGATGCTATAACTAAAAAAGAACGTATATGTTTTGCAGGAGCAAGAAGCACATAACGCATAGCTGATATAAGTCTATTCTCGCTATTTTCAGGTAAGAGCTTATTCACTTCTACAACAAGCAAATTTTTTGTTGTTTCGTCTAGCATTTTTAAATTTATTAACTATCGAGTGCTAAGAGATAGGAAGTTTTTAATAGTTTATATAATCATAAAAGCTATTGCAAACATCAAAATTTTTTATAACATCAGAGAATAGGTTATTTTTTAGTAAGAAATGAGCGAATTGGCAAAAAGCACTAGGGAAGATATAGAAGAAAAAGTAAAGAAGATTATACTAGAGCACATCAGTAAGGATGTAGAGGGATTTGGTAGTTCTTCAAAGCTTTCAGACCATGGCACAGATAGTTTAGATGCAGTTGAAATAATCATGGCAGCTGAAGAAGAATTTGGTATAGAGATTTCTGATGAAGATGCGCAAAAAATGGAAACTATGGAACAGATAGTTGAATATGTAGTAAACAAAGCAAACAATTGATGTTGAATGAGCAGAAGAGTAGTAGTTACCGGTGTTGGCTTAATTACTCCACTAGCAGCAGATGTTAATAACACCTGGTCAAAGCTGAAAGAAGGTAAATCTGGCATCAAAGCAATCAATACAGATAGGTTCGGCTCTTCTGATCTTGCTTGTCAGGTTGCAGGGCAGGTGCCTGTGCAATCCGATAACATTGAGCATTATTTTAATCCACCAGATTATATTTTTGAAAAAGACCTAAAAAGAACAGATCGTTTTATTCACTACGGAATTGCAGCAGCTGTTCAGGCAGTAGAAGATTCACTAATTTTGGAAAATAAAGATATTAATAAAGAGCGAATAGGTGTAGCTATTGGTTCTGGTATAGGTGGTCTTCCATCAATTCAGGAAAATGTAATTACCATGCAGGAGAAGGGACCTAGACGTGTTAGCCCATTTTTTGTTCCTGCAAGTCTAATAAATTTGATATCTGGTCATATTTCTATTAAATACGAATTTATAGGTCCAAATGACTCAGCGGTAACTGCATGTGCAACAGGTGCACATGCGATTATAAACTCAGCAAGAGCTATAAAACTCGGTGAAGCTGACATTATGATTGCAGGCGGAGCAGAAAGTGCGTTATGCAGAGTTGGAATTGCAGGTTTTGCATCGATGAAGGCGCTATCAACTAAATTCAATGATAAGCCTGAAGAGGCCTCAAGGCCATGGGACGAAGAACGCGATGGATTTGTCATGGGCGAAGGGGCAGGTATATTAGTTCTGGAAGAATATGAACATGCAAAAAAAAGGGAAGCAAAAATATATGCAGAACTCACTGGATATGGGTTAACAGGAGATGCGCACCACATCACAGCACCACATCCAGAAGGAAGAGGCGCACTTAAGGCAATGGAGCTCGCTTTAAGGAGTGCACAAGTAAGCCCAAGTCAAATTGGGTATATCAATGCACATGGCACTTCAACACCACTTGGAGACAAAATAGAAGTAATAGCAATGAAGCAGCTATTCGGTGACTATGCCTATAAAATACCTATTTCCTCAACTAAATCTTCTATAGGACATTTACTTGGTGCTGCAGGAAGTGTTGAAGCAATATTTAGTATCCTTGCATTAAACAATGGAATTGTTCCACCAACTTTAAACCTACACAAACCTTCAGAAGGGTGTGATTTAAATTTTGTACCACTTAAAGCTCAAGAGCATAAAATTCAATATGCGCTTTCTAATTCATTTGGTTTTGGTGGTACCAACGCGTCTCTCATCTTTGGAAAGGTGTAGTTAATTATGCTATTTTGAATCGACTACGAAAATGTTATTCGAGTAGCTGAAACTGGAATGGCTTTGTTGCATCACTCTTCGGATAGTAGGTAACGTGGAATAAATTCATGAAGCTATCTCAAATTTAGCCATGCCTATATCAGTAAATTTGTTAAGCAAATAACACTTGAGTAGCAGTTCTCTCTCACGATTAACCTCAGATTTGTTTCTAAAACTAAACCCAAATGTTTGCTTCAGTCGCGAGAAAAAACTTTCTATATAAGATCTCTTCCCATAATTTATCTCTTTTTTCCACCTCTTCATACCATCTTCATCATATGACTTTATGAGCTTGATTGTAGAATTTCTCTCATCCATATAATCCAACTTTGGATGCTCTACTGCATTATTTTGCGGAGGAATCCTTGTCTTTATGTCAAGCTCATCGCACAGTTTGTATAACTTCTTTCGATTATATGCCCTGTCTGCATATAGTGTGCTTATATTATATTTAACATCAATCCTTGCAATAAGATCACATGCTCCATAGTGGTCAGAATAAACTCCGCCACTGTATTTTGCTGCTATAACTTTTTTGCTACCTATCTCTAGCATTACATGCAGTTTTCTTGTTTGCTCATAGCGGCGATACTTTCTATCTGTACCATTTGCCTTGCTATGACCTGGAATATTATTGTAGATGCTTATTCCAGTACTATCTATGGCAATCTCAATATCTTCTGTATTATTTTTATCATGTCTTCGATCATTAATTTTGATGTTAAGTTTTTTAAGCCTTCTTGAGGCCTGGGAATAGCTAATAACTTGCAAGTTTTTCCTTACTTGCTCAAGGTACCCTGCTATAAATCCCGCTGTTTGTCTCAGACCTATTCTAAATAAACAAGTTATTATGTGAACCAGAATCACGACCTTATCGCTATAAATATAGTTGCCACCAGCCATTTTTGGACCTTTTTCGTACCAATTTTCTATGGCATCATTGACGTAATAAAAAATATTTCCCCTCTCTTGGAGAAATTTGTTATATTCATGGCAGTTACTGACTCTCATTTTTTGTGGCATATTTTTCTTTAGTAGGTTAAATGCTTGTCTTATAGTGAATTTTGTCAGTAACTGCCAGTTCTTTTTATTTGACCTATGCAACAAAGCCATTCCAGCGTCACGCGCTGGAATGACATCGTCTTGGATGGGAGCCAGTGCCAACGTTTATTATGTGCCATATTGCAATGTTCGTACAGTTGTGACTTAAGTCCATAAGGAAAGGTGTCATCCCAGTGCTTCGACACTGGGATCCAATTTTTCATATAATCTTATCACAAACGTTTATTTTAATTTAAGACCAATACCTAATTTAGAATCAAAATTCCTGGATTCCAGACTTGAATAACACCATTTACTATGTAATTTACTTTTTTGTATAATAAATATTACTAATCTATCAAAATATTAATTGATAAGTAGCATGAGTTATACTCTTATTAAGATATATAGTTAATATCTTAATAATTAATATGCCAAAATATGTTAATCGCATTGCTCAATCTATTGTATTAAAAGTCTATACTGATAAAAAACATCCTAGAGTTAGAGTGTTTTTAAAAACTGAAGATAGAGAAGATGGACAAGTTGAAGAAATACTTTCAAAGCAGGAAATTGCGGAGTTTTTAAATAAATTTGCCAACAGAGGAAAGCATAAAACTGCTATCAGTAAAAATGTAGAACAAGGTATAATTAAAGATATAGAAGGTATACATAGAGAAAATGATAGATATGTATATAAAGCACCAGATTTATCAGCTGAAAGGCAGTATAATAAATTATTTGAAAGTGAGCAAGGCATTCAATTTGATTTGAATAATTGCATGTCAGATAGTATATCTAAAATTGTACAATTAAGAGATAGATTTAAAGAAGTTTTAAGTTTTGATCCCAAAGAAGGGTTATGTCACTCATTAAATTACTTTATTACCTTTATAAGATTAGAGAATAGGAAAGATTTTGTTCAATTCCTCGAGTCTGGTAATATTATATCTGAACAAGATTTTATGGACTATATTGATGGAAGAAAAGAACAAACGATTGAGTTATTAATGATGCAGTTTTTATCGCAATTCTTACCTATTATTGATGTTCAGAGTATTAAAAGGCGAGAAGGAGCTCTATTTTATTTTGATGAGGAAATGCATGAGCAATGGTGTGATGGTTTATCTTCAACAAAAGTATGGATAGATACTAACCAAGAACAAATCAAACGTGTCTTAAATGATGTGGAGATAGGATGCTACTTAGAATTTTATTCTTTTTATCTTGCTTATAATGGAGCGGATTTCAAGGATGAGGGACATTCTATGTTGGTGTATAAAGCAGAGAGTGATAAATACATATTTTTTGACCCTAGTAAAGGAGCGGTTGGCTTTTGTCCTAATACAGGAGTTGCTAATTTTACATTAGAGGAAGTTTGTAGGGCAATAGAACTTGCTGTAAACCATTATTCATATAATATGTATGTTGAAAATTCTCCAGATTATTGCGAAATTTGTATTACGCTTAGAAATGCAACACTAATGTTAAAGGAAGCTGAAAAGCTTTATGAAACAAAAGAAAAAACAAATTCAAAAATAATTGATATATCAGTTGATAAAGGTATGAATAAATTGTTGCTCACACCTGCAAGTCTGTGAAAGGACATAACTTGATCTTTTTTTGGCTATTTACCAAGTATAGACATCAGCTCATCCCATTCTCTTTTACCAATGCCACTTTCTTCTCTCGTAACATTTTCTCCTTTTATTAATCTGCGAATTATCTCAAGACCAGTTTTTGAAATGCAGGCTGATTTTAAGGAGTATTCAATGAAAGCATTATAGGCCAGCGGAACCCATTTCTTCACTATGTCCAACATAACTTCTGCATAGACTCTAATTTCATATTGGGCGTGCTGATCAGCTCTAAGCCTTAAAAAGTGAAAAAGGTTATGTAAATCTATTTTCCAATAAAACTGAGTATAGTAATTAAGTGTTAGATTAGTTCGGGCAATTTCCCTTGCAAGGCCCTGTTCAATAAATTTCTCATAATGAGAATATACTAAATTAGAATCATTTATTAGAGAATCTATTATTTCTTTTGAAGTACTTGAGTCAAAAGCTTCACCGCTACCTTGTTTATTATTATCAGATTGTTTTGCAACTTGTTCTGGTATATAAAATTCATTATCAAGTATCGAATACCTTCCGGAATATTCATTCACATTTGCAGTTCTGTGTCTTATCCACTGTCTTGCAATAAAAATTGGAAGTTTCACGTGAAACTTAATTTCACACATTTCAAATGGAGTTGTATGATGATGCCTCATCAAATACTTTATAAGCGCTTCATCTTGATTTATCTGTTTTGTTCCTTTTCCATAAGAAACACGAGCAGCTTGAACTATGGCGCTATCAGAGCCCATATAATCAATCACTCGAACAAATCCATGATCTAACACCTTATGTTCTTCGTATAGAATGTCATCTATCTCTTTTACTGTAGTTCGCTTATTCATAACATGTCCTCAAGGAAATATCGGCTCCACACGAATTGAGTTTTTCGTCCATCGCTTCATAGCCTCTCCATAAATGATGTGAGTTATTTATTGTAGTTTCTCCTTTAGCTACCAAAGAAGCGAGAATTAAAGCTGCTGTTGACCTTAAGTCATTAGCATGCAGATTAGCTTCAGATAAGCTCTTTGTTCCACTTATAGTAGCCTTACTTTTTTCAATGCTAATGTTAGCACCTAATTTTCTTAACTCATTTGCATGTGCAAATCTACTTTCAAAAACGTTCTCTTCAATGATTGATATTCCATCTGCAATGCACATAGCAGACATTAGTTGTGGTTGCATATCACTGGGAAAGTTGGGATATGGATTTGTTGCAACGTGAGCAGATTTAATAGAGCCATTTTTTCTAGAAATAATAATACCATCATCATATAACTCAACTCTGGCTCCTATAGTCTTCAATTCATTTGCAATACATTCTATATCAGATAAACTTACTCCTTCTAACTTTAGCTCGCCGTCGGTAATGACAGCAGCCAAAGCATAAGTACCGGCCTCTATGCGATCTGGTATTATTTTATGCTCACACCCATTTAATGCTTCAACACCTTCTATTGTGATTTTTGTATTATTAACTTCAATATTGGCACCCATACTCTTCAGAAACTCTATTAAATCAAGAACTTCCGGCTCGATTGCAGTATTGTTTATTATTGTTACTCCCTCTGCAAGTGTTGCTGCCATTATTATATTTTCTGTTGCACCAACACTCACTTTTTCAAATGTTATTTCTTTGCCTTGCAATTTCCCCTTTGTTGTTGCAGTTATATTACAGCTATCAATTTCAATTTTAGCTCCCATTGCTTCAAGTGCCTTAATATGAATGTCAACAGGACGTTTTCCAATATTACATCCACCAGGAAATACTGTTGAAACTCTACCAAATCTGCTGAGCATTGGACCTAGCATTAAAAAAGATGCTCGCAGTCTGCTTGCAATTTCATGTGATATTAAATAGTTATTGATATTGCTACAGTCAATTTCCAAAGTGTGATTTGCTTTATAGTCTTTATTGCATATAAAATTTACTTCTGCACCAAGACTCTTAAGCAGCTCAGACATCAAATGCACGTCAATTAAATCAGGTACGTTATGCAAAGTTATTGAAGAATTACTAAACAAGCTTGCCGCCATTATTGGCAAGACGGCATTCTTTGAACCATTAATCTTGATTTTTCCAATCAAGGGCTTATGGTTACTTCTTACTAATATTTTATGCATTTAATCAAGCGATAGAACTTATCAAGTAAGTATAATAGGTTAGCGGTAAAAGGCAAAATTTTGCTTTTTCTTCTTCTGTCATTCGAGTAGCTGACACTGGGATCCGTTTCTTCATCATCATCAAAATGTTATATTTCAACATTACTTTTATGCTGACCAATTTAACTGGATTCCAGTGGGCTTTGTTGCATAGATCAAATAAAAAGAACTGGCAGTTACTGACAAAATTCACTATAAGACAAGCATTTAACCTACTAAAGAAAAATATGCCACAAAAAATGAGAGTCAGTAACTGCCATGAATATAACAAATTTCTCCAAGAGAGGGGAAATATTTTTTATTACGTCAATGATGCCATAGAAAATTGGTACGAAAAAGGTCCAAAAATGGCTGGTGGCAACTATATTTATAGCGATAAGGTCGTGATTCTGGTTCACATAATAACTTGTTTATTTAGAATAGGTCTGAGACAAACAGCGGGATTTATAGCAGGGTACCTTGAGCAAGTAAGGAAAAACTTGCAAGTTATTAGCTATTCCCAGGCCTCAAGAAGGCTTAAAAAACTTAACATCAAAATTAATGATCGAAGACATGATAAAAATAATACAGAAGATATTGAGATTGCCATAGATAGTACTGGAATAAGCATCTACAATAATATTCCAGGTCATAGCAAGGCAAATGGTACAGATAGAAAGTATCGCCGCTATGAGCAAACAAGAAAACTGCATGTAATGCTAGAGATAGGTAGCAAAAAAGTTATAGCAGCAAAATACAGTGGCGGAGTTTATTCTGACCACTATGGAGCATGTGATCTTATTGCAAGGATTGATGTTAAATATAATATAAGCACACTATATGCAGACAGGGCATATAATCGAAAGAAGTTATACAAACTGTGCGATGAGCTTGACATAAAGACAAGGATTCCTCCGCAAAATAATGCAGTAGAGCATCCAAAGTTGGATTATATGGATGAGAGAAATTCTACAATCAAGCTCATAAAGTCATATGATGAAGATGGTATGAAGAGGTGGAAAAAAGAGATAAATTATGGGAAGAGATCTTATATAGAAAGTTTTTTCTCGCGACTGAAGCAAACATTTGGGTTTAGTTTTAGAAACAAATCTGAGGTTAATCGTGAGAGAGAACTGCTACTCAAGTGTTATTTGCTTAACAAATTTACTGATATAGGCATGGCTAAATTTGAGATAGCTTCATGAATTTATTCCACGTTACCTACTATCCGAAGAGTGATGCAACAAAGCCCGCTGGAATCTAGACTTTAACTGATATGATTACAGAAAGAGAATTTATTAGGTAGTTATAGACAGTGAAAGTGGCCATTTTAGCCACTTTCAAGTGAAGAGAATCTCAACAAAAGTTTATGATATAATGTAAAAATAGTGCTTCTCTTAAGCACTATTTTTACTATCTGTCTCAAATCATCAACTACATTGTCCTGATGCATTACGTCTTTGCTTTCCAGAACATTTTGCAACACATGTACCATTGATCATTTCCTGATTACTAGAGCAACTTATGCAAGCTTCTGCTACACCTGGTGCTATCACGCTCACAATTTTAGGTGCACCAAAAAACACAGCAGTAAATGCACCGAGTGCAAAAAGTGCTGGCCATGGCATTCTGCCAAATATTGCAAGCAAGGCTGCACCAATTATCACTACTGTAATCATCGGTCCACCTATGCTGTGAGTATAGTCTACTATCTTACATATTACTGCTGATGTTTCATCAGCGCTTGCATCAAATGCAAAGGAAAGAATTAAAGCTACAAGTAGAAGAAAGTTTTTCATTGTGCCTCCGTATTTAACGCTGGATTATCTATCATTTTGATTAAATTTAAGTAAACGGTGAGGATTTTTTGCTTAAAAGTATGCTTTATTTCATTTAGAATACTTTTCTTAGTTTATTTATATTACAAGTGCTACAGAAATTTTATAGTATCGTTTATTGCCTTTATCGTGCTTTAATTGACACAATTTATAATGATGGAGTGGAGCATGCAGGGTATCTATCATTTTTAATCCTGTTATCAATATTTCCTTTTCTTATTGTTTTAATAGCCATGGCATCAACGTTCGCAAATTTCTTAGATCAATACAATGTCGGCTGGGCATTTATTATTGATAACATGCCACAGGATATTTTATCATCTTTGATGCCACGTATTAGGGAGATAATATCAGGCCCTCCGCAAAGCTTATTAACCTTGGCAATTGTAGGCGCTGTTTGGACTGCCTCATCGACAATTGAAGGATTTAGAACGATATTGAATAAGGCCTATAAAGTTCCGGTTTCATCGCCTTATATATGGAGAAGGGTGCTCAGTATATTACAATTTTTAGTAATTACGCTTGTTACAACTCTGACTATAGTATTTTTTACATTAGTGCCAATGTTGATTGATTTTTCTTACCAAGGGCTAAGTTATACTAGATATTTACTTATTGAGTTTGTGCTTTTTACTATAGTATCTTGGCTATATTTTACATTGCCAAACATAAAGCAAAACTTATCAGACGTATTTCCCGGATCTTGTGTGGCTGTTATTCTTTGGACGATCTCTGCTTCAGCTTTCAAGCAATATTTAAAAGCTTCCTTTGATCAACTGAATTTGATATATGGAAGTTTAGGTGGTGTGGTAGTATCGTTACTATTTTTTTATGTGCTAAGTTTGATTTTTATATATGGAGCAAAATTTAATTTTCAGCTAAAATATTTCAATGGATCTTGCTAAGGAGAAAGAAATGGGTAAGTTAGAAGGTAAAGTAGCTTTAATTAACGGGGCTTCAGGTGGAATAGGCTCTGCTGTTGCAAAAAGGTTTGTAAGAGAAGGTGCATGTGTGATTCTGATTTCAAGGTTTATCGATCACCTCAAGCCACTGTATAATGAAATTGAAGAGCTTAAAGAAGGCTATGTGAAACTAATTCAGCTTGATCTTTTAGACTTTGAAAACGTAGAAAAACTGGCAAATATGATAGAAAGCCCAAAATTATCAGAATCTGGCACACTTGATATACTGATTACATGCACTGAAATTTTATGTAAGTTGAGCCCTGTTCACGATTGTGAGCTTGAAGATCTACAGAAGGTAATGAATACAAATTTTACTGCCAGTTGGTACTTGCTAAAAAATTTGGGTCCGATACTAAAAAAGTCTAATGCTGGAAGAGCGATATTCATGACCTCAAAGATAACACTTTCTCCTTCCTCTTATCCATATTGGATGCCATATGCTGCAAGTAAAGTTGCACTAGAAGCAATGGTGAAGATATATGCATCTGAGACAAAACATACGAATTTGTGCATAAATGCCGTGTATTCGGAAGAGCCTATCGATAGTGAAATGTATAAGCAAGCATTTCCGGGAAAAGATATATCTGAATTGGTGCCACCTGATAAACTGACAGACAAATTTGTGGAACTTGCTTCTGAAGATTGTAGCATATCAGGACAAATCTTACCACTTAGCAAATCTCCCGAGTAAATTACCATAGTATCTGCAAAGATACCGTTAAGCCCACAACTGTATGAACATTGTGATTTGAGTCCACTAGGAAGGATGTCATCCCAGTGCCTCTATGGTGTCATTCCAGTGTTTGACACTGGAATCTAGTCTTTATTGTGCGGCCACTTATTTAAAGTTAAGTTTTCTGGATCCCAGACTGGGATGACACCTCTGGGCACTGCCGTCATAAAGGAACCAGTGTCAGCTACTTGAATGACATCATTTGCTGTGCAATTTACCTTCAAAAATGAATGTTCGTACAGTTATGCGTCAAGCCTAAAAGTAGTTAGCTAATAGGTTTAATAAAAATTCACATATACAGGAAAGATTGGTAACATTACTTGAATAGAGACCGTTATTGTAATTATGCCGAAACGCACAGATATAGAATCTATATTAGTAATAGGAGCAGGCCCAATAGTTATAGGTCAGGCATGCGAGTTTGATTATTCTGGAACGCAAAGCTGTAAAGTATTAAAAAGTGAAGGTTATAAAGTCATTTTAGTTAACTCCAACCCCGCAACTATAATGACAGATCCTGAATTCTCTGATGCAACTTATATTGAGCCGGTGCTACCTGAAATCATAGAGAAAATTATAATTAAGGAGAGACCAGATGCAATATTGCCAACAATGGGCGGGCAAACAGCACTTAATTGTGCAATAAAACTTGCAGATGATGGAGTGTTAGACAAATACAATGTAGAATTAATAGGGGTAAATAGAGAAGCAATAAAAAAAGCAGAGGATAGAGAGTTATTCCGTCAGTCCATGGATAGAATAGGACTGAAATACCCCAAAAGTATCATTATAAAAAATCAAGAACAAATAAAAAAGGCTTTGGATTACGTTGGATTACCAGCAATCATTCGTTCATCATTCACTCTTGGTGGCGCAGGTAGTGGCATAGCATATAATAAAGAGGAGTTTTTCAATATCGCAGAAAGTGCTCTCAAAATTTCGCCAATAAATGAAGTTCAGATAGATGAATCAATTATCGGCTGGAAAGAATATGAAATGGAAGTTATCCGTGATTGTAAAGATAACTGCATAATAGTCTGTTCGATAGAAAATATTGATCCAATGGGAGTGCACACCGGAGATAGTATCACGGTTGCTCCTGCTTTGACTCTGCGTGACGTAGAATACCAACAGATGAGAAATGCATCTATAGCAGTGCTAAGAGAAATTGATGTTAGTGCCGGTGGTGCAAATGTTCAGTTTGCAGTGAATCCTAAAGAAGATGAAAGCCTCGTTGTGATTGAAATGAATCCAAGGGTTTCTCGCTCTTCTGCACTTGCTTCAAAAGCAACAGGTTATCCTATTGCAAAAGTTGTAACTAAACTTGCTATCGGCTATTCACTCGATGAGATACGTAATGATTGCGCTCCAGTTATACCTGCTGCATTTGAACCAGTGATTGATTATATCGTCACTAAAATTCCTCGTTTTGAATTTGAGAAGTTTAAGGGGACGAATTGTGAACTATCAACTTCCATGAAATCAGTGGGGGAAGTGATGTCTATAGGCCGCACTTTTAATGAGTCACTGCAGAAAGCTTTTCGTTCACTTGAAACTGGTCTTACAGGACTTGATGAAGTATTTCCTGAGAACATTGATATTGATCACGTAAAATCTCAATTAGCAAAATTGCTACCAAACAGATTACTGATTGCTGCTGACGCAATGCGTCACGGAATTAGCATAGAAGAAATAAATTCGATTACAGGATATGACTTATGGTCTTTGCAGAATATACAGCAAATTATATTAGCTGAACAAAAAATCAAGGAAAACGGCCTTCCTGAGACTGCATATGAAATGTTAGAGCTGAAAAAAATGGGGTTTTCAGATGCAAGATTGGCAAAATTAAGCAATAAGAAAGTAGAACAGATTGAAGCAATGAGAAAAAAATTTGGTGTTAATCCAGTTTATAAACGTGTAGATACTTGTGCAGCTGAATTTGAATCGAGCACTGCTTATATGTATGGCTGCTATGAGGGTGATGTTGAAAATAAAACGGAATGTGAGGCGAATATTTCGGATCGAAAAAAAGTTGTCATTTTAGGAAGTGGTCCAAATCGCATTGGTCAAGGTATTGAGTTTGATTATGCATGCGTACATGCAGCTTCTGCCGCCAAAGAAATGGGGTATGAAACAATAATGATTAACTGTAATCCGGAAACCGTTTCAACTGATTATGATACCGCTGATCGTTTATATTTTGCCCCACTGATTGCAGAGGATGTGCTTGAAATACTAAGCAAAGAGCAAGAAAATGGCACACTGGTTGGTGTAATAGTTCAAATAGGTGGTCAAACACCTTTAAAGTTAGCCAAAGTGCTTAACGAGAGAGGTTTCAAAATTCTGGGAACTTCGTTTGATTCTATTGACCTTGCAGAAGATCGCATGAGATTTAAAAACCTTGCTTTGCAACTTAATTTAAAACAACCTGAAAGTTCTATCTGCCATTCAGTAAAAGAAGCGTTAACCAACGCAGAAAAGGTGGGGTTTCCACTAGTAGTTAGGCCATCATATGTCCTCGGCGGTCAGTCTATGTCGATTAGACACGATACTCAGAGCTTTAAAGAGTATGTCTTGAATCAAACCAAAATTTTTGAACACGGGTCACTGCTTCTTGATAAATTTTTAGTCAATGCAGTTGAGGTTGACGTTGATGCTGTATGTGATGGGAAAAAAGTTTTCATTGCAGCGGTCATGGAGCACATTGAAGAAGCTGGTATCCACTCTGGCGATTCAACATGCTCAATACCGACAAATACATTGAGTGACGAAGTAATAAAAGAGATCGAGCTCCAAACTGAAAGAATAGCTCTTGCACTAGAAGTGAAAGGTCTGATAAACATTCAGTTTGCTGTTCAAGAGAGTGATGTATACATACTTGAAGTGAATTTAAGGGCTAGCCGTACAGTTCCTTTTATTTCCAAGGTAATCAATATTCCTATTGCAAAGCTTGCCACTCAGGTTATTTTGGGTAAAAAATTGAATCAGGAAAACAAGCCTTTCAATCATTTTGCAGTTAAAGCTGCTGTTTTTCCATTTACGCGTTTTTCGGGAATTGACACTTTACTTGGTCCTGAAATGAAATCAACAGGAGAAGTGATGGGAATTGACTTATCTTTCGGAGCTGCACTTGCAAAAGTGCACATGGCTGCAGGATACAAGTTACCAACAGAAGGAACAGCTCTGGTTTCAGTAAAAGATGATGATAAAGAGTATATATTGCCTGTTGTACGAATGTTGAAAGAACTGAGTTTTGAAATATATGCCACCAAAGGCACAGCTTTGCATCTGAACAATAACGGCATTGCTGCAAAAGCTGTAAATAAAGTGAGAGAAGGCAGACCCCACATAGTTGATATGCTCAAAGATGGAAAAATAAATCTAGTAATCAATACTTCAAAAGGTGTGAAATCAGTCTCAGATAGCAAAGATATCAGGAGAACTGCTATTTTGCAAAATATAGCTTATAGCACCACAGCTTCTGGGAGTAAAGCGTTAGCGCTTGCAATTCAATATGTAAAGAATAGCAAATTGGAAGTGAAATCATTACAGCAGATACAAAATGTTTAAATATCAAGACTATAATAAATTATTACTTATTTCAAAATGAGGATCGTGTAAGCTAAGGCGAGAGAAATTTAATTAAAGGATTTTTGTGTCAGTATCAATATATAACTGCCTTGAGCGTTTGTTGAAAGGCTTTGTACTAATTTTCTTGATTCAAACAATATGCTAGACTTTAACTTAAAAATCTTTGTAAGTGATCACGACTGAAAGGTGTTTTCATGCATTTTTTACCTGAGTGCAATAAGTGTAATTCATTGAGTTTCCAAAATTGATAATGAAGAAAAGCATTACTCGTCTAATAAAAGCAATTCAATACTCCTGTGAAGGAATAAAATCAGCTTTTGTATCAGAAGTTGCGTTCAGACAGGAGTTACTGCTTTTTATAATATGTGTTTCAACTTTGTTTGTTTTAGATGTAAGTAATTTAGAACGTGCAGTAATGGTAAGTAGCCTATTTTTGGTGTTAATTGTAGAAATTATTAACACTGCTTTTGAAACAACAATTGAGGGTATTTCCAGTGAACAACATACACTTTCAAAAAAAGTGAAAGATCTAGGTAGTGCAGCAGTTTTTCTCTCATTAATTAACTTCTTGATAACATGGATGATAATATTGATATGAATGTTGTTAAGATATATTTTCAAATTCACCGATTAAGACTTGCATGTCTTGTGGTAAATCAGAAACAAATTCTATATATTCTTTACTTTTTGGATGATATAAGCCTAGCGTGTGAGCATGTAGTGCCTGTCTATTGAAATTACGGATAAAGTCAGAGTTTTTAGCATGTTTTTCACTTTTACTACTATTTTTTCCGTAAACTTGATCACCAACTACAGAATGTCCTATGTGGCTCATTTGTACTCGAATTTGGTGTGTTCTGCCTGTCTCTAAAGTACATTTAACCAGGCTTGCTTGCCCTATAATTTTCTTCACTGAATAATGAGTGATTGCTAATTTACCTGCTGTTTTTGTGACACACATCATTTCTTTATTACTGCGTTTTGGAGCAATATGGGTTTTTACTGTTCCTTGCAGATTAGGTAATGCTCCCCAAATTACTGCTAAGTATTCCCGTTTTATTTTACGATTTGATAGCAGTTCAGACAAGAAGCTGTGGGATTGTTCATTTTTTGCAATTACCATGAGTCCACTAGTATCTTTATCAAGCCTGTGAACAATTCCTGGTCTTGTATTTGTATATGGAATTTTGCCAAGGTGAGCGATCACTGCATTCAGGAGTGTATCATTGTTTGTTCCAGCACCTGGGTGTACTGTTAATCTACTTTGTTTACTCAGCACTATAATGTCCCCATCTTCGTAGATGATATCAAGCTTTATATTATAGTTAGGTTCAATTGATGTGGATATGTCAGGTTGAACGAGATGTACTATATACTCTTCACCTGGTTTTACTATGTGGTCATTATTAATTATCGGCGTGCCAAGTAATGTTACCCGCTCATCTTGTATCAATCTTTGTGCTTTACTGCGTGATATGTTACACTTTTTAGCTATGTAAGTATCTAGCCTTAATTTTTTTTTCGTCACTATTAACATTTAAGGTTATATCTATGGTCACTACCCTGCGCAAGCTACTTTGAATGCTGCATGAACATCTGGATTCACAAAATCAACTTTTGTACTAGGTTGAATTTGAAGGCCGTCTTGTTTTTTAATATGGCAAATTGTTTGAGAGCCATCTTTCCAGTAAATTATTATTTTATTATCAAAATCCCGTAGCGTTAACTCCCTCTTTTCTTCTTTTTTATCTTTTTCTTCTAGCTTAATAGACTCTAATAAATAATATAGAAAGTCACTTGCTTTACCGTTAACTTTTTTTCTCCATTCATCCATTTTTTCTTGTTCAGATAATTCTTTTTCCAATTTTGCATTTTCTTGCTCCAGCTCTTTCATCCTTTTTTTTGATTTTAATAATCTATGTTTTTCTATTGCTTTTTTCTCTTCATCTTTCTGTTTGTCAAGAGGAGTAGCAGTAATACTGCTTTCACTGCTATTAGGTCCATTTGATTGAGTTTGTTTATTTTTTCTTTCTTCTAGAGATTTCTTTAATTCTTCATATGCTTTTTTCAACTCATCTACTTCTTCTCTAAATTTTTTCAACATGCCAAGGAGTTGATTGATATCACCTTCCGTCTGATTATTAACATTTTCATGTCCATTTTGACCAGACTGTGTTGTATCAAAATAGGGTACACCAAATCTTCCTAACTTTAAGCTTTCTGCCTTGTCTTCCACTATCTTGATAGCATTTTGTAGATTGGAAAAAGTACTTTCGATATCTAGTGTATTTGCTCTTTCTGCCAGCCCTTTAGCTTCACTTAAAATGGGCGAGATTTCCTTGTGCAACTCATCCAAATCTTCTTTGATGTCTTCTCTGACTCCTCGTAGATGAGCAAGCGTTTTTTGAATTTCATCATTTGCAGGTTTTAGAATACTATTATCAAGTAGATCTGTAACTTCACCTAAGTGCTTATCAAGTAATTTTATCAATCGAGATATAGAATCATTTTCTTTCTCATCTTTTGTCTTTTCTTCCATTACCGATACAACCCCACCTCTTCTGAATGGAAAGAGAATATCCAAATTGTTAAACTTTTTAACAATATTATGATTATTGTTTATCTCATTTTTTTTTAGCTTGCTGAATGTTATACATATCCCAACAATAGCAATGATACTAGCCAGTGCAACTATGGCCCATTCCAAATCCTGAACATTGGCAAAGCTAAATCTATTTTGTATTAACGCACCAACTATGATTGCAGCACTAACTACATATGGTATGGCAAGAAAAATGGCCTTATTCTTATTCTCTTGTCTTTGATCATCTAATATTTTTTTTTGATTTTCAGAGATTGGCAAAATTATTGAAAAGCTTGCTTTTTTGTGACTTATAAAACTTAAATTTGGTTTTATCTCTATTTTCAGAGCATTTTCAGCGATTTCACTTATCTCGTTGTCTTTGCCACCTCTAATTTTATCATTTATTAATTCCTCTATCGGCTTTTTTCCTTCTTTTATCTTCTGCTTATGCATATATCTCATAGCAGAAGAGGCTACAAAAGTTGTTAAAAGAATAACAGAAACCAAAGTGTAAATTGGCATGAATGTTGGGTTAAAAATATCTGTAATAAAGCTAAAATTATTACTAGTTATTATTATTGCAGCTACATAAGCCAAAGAAAATTGAAGCCAAGTATTTACAGCTGCTATAGGTAGAGTGTTACTTACAGAATATTTCTTTGTTGCACGCCATAACCTAGGAAAAAAACCAATAGCATCATCTATTTTGGCAAAATTATGATCTACTTTAACATTGAAAGGATTTGTTGTATCTAAAGGCATAAATTTCCTTGCATCCTAATTAAGTAATTATATATAAATGATACTTTAAAAACAAGTTTTTGGCTTATGCCAAGGACGATTAGAACGGACTTTGCTAACCTTTATGCCACTATTTGCTAGCCAAACAGAGTGTGTGCCATATGCCTCTAAGTCAGAGTATTTGATGATTTTAGTATTGCAAGCTGGATAGTTAAACTTGCTTAACTGAATTACTAGATCGACATTGTTACAATTTTCTAAAATATCTTCTCTTTTTTGAGCTAGCAACACTGACTTATTATTTCCTTTATTATATATGCAGTCATAATCATTACATTTTAGCCTTTTGTTTGAATTACTGAATTTAGTATGATTCACAATTTGATTCTGCCCGTTTTGCTTTGCCCACGTTTTGACAACAAAATTTCTGTTTTTTCTAGTAAGGGAATATAGTAAATTGTCATCTTCTTTTACAGCAAGATTATCAGCACTGACTAGAATGTCAGGAGTTGTATACATAGCGCTAGAGAAAATACCTAGCACAATAAAGAAAATTCCAAAGAAACGCCAATTCCTTTCCCACAAGCATAACCATAATAGCCCAAGCGTTATTATAATAATTAATGAGGCAGGAAAAGTGCGAATAGGAATAACCAAATACTGAAGACTGGCAATTGCGTTTGTTATATATAAAACGCTGTCAATTGGGCGTTCCATGAGAGGCGTTATAATCCACTGAGTACCTAAAGGAATCAATAAAACATAGATTATTCCAAGTGGAATAATAATGAGTGTAACTATTGGTATAGCAATCAAATTTGTGATAATGCCACTGATTGAAAAATAGTTAAAATTGTATATTGTGTACGGAACAGTTGCTAAACTTGCTATTATTGAGCTGATCATTATCGACACAAAATATTTTATTATTTTTATTTTGAATAACTTATTAGCATTGATCTGATAGCTGGCAACTAGTGCCAAAACAGCAGAAAATGACATTTGAAAACCTGGCTTTAAGATTGCTTCTGGCTCCACTATGAGTATCACTGAAGCAGCAAACGCAATTGCTATTAATCCTCGATATTTCCTTTCTATGATTATTGCAACAAGTACCAAGATCACCATGATGTAGGCACGCTGAGCAGAAATTTGCATACCGGTAATCAACAAATAAAAGGTAGTTGGCAAGATAGTAAAGAATGCAGATATTTTTTTAGTGTTATATTTAAGAGTCAAAGTTTCAGATATTGCAAATAAATTACGGAATACTATAAAAAATAGACCAGCAACAAACGATAAATGTAAACCAGATATAGCGAATAAATGTGCTATACCTGAATCTCGTGTCGCATTCATAGTTTTTTGATCTATCCCGTCTTTTTTGCCAATTAATAATGCAGAGATTATGTCCGCGTGTGGCTTTTTGGTATTTTGCTGTAGGTTTTCATAGATATATTGACGGAAAGATTCTATATACTCTTGAAATTTTCTTGCTTCAGCCTTTTTGTACAGGACTATTTTGCTTGTTGCAAAGCCTGTTGCACTTATTTTCTGATAATATGCTATTCTTGCAAAATCATATGCATATTCCGAAGGCGCAATTTTGGAGGAAAGAGTTTTGCTGATAATTTTACTTGATCCCCTATTTTAATGCCTTCTTCCGCTTTGGTTCTAACTGATATTCTGATGTTATCCAGCTTGAACTTCGTGTTTTTTATTTCATAAAGCAAAAATTGCTCATACGAGCCCTTGTTATTAATATCCTTCACTGTAGCAACAATATCTTTCACATACCTTTCCTTATCAAGAATGTGAGTATTAACTGAATCTGTTCTGAATTTGCTGGCTGTAAATCCTATGAGCACTGCAATTAAAGAAATGCATAATATTGCGTATTTCCTGTATAATATTGCAATCAGAATTAGTATAGGTGAAAGCACAGCTTGGTTCAAAATTTAATGAGAAATAGGTTAAAATTCCTGCACACTGAAAAACAGGGAACCACAATATCAAGTTATATTTTTCATTGCACAGATTGTTATGTATATAATTTACTATCATGTTAAGAAAGGTTAATAGATATATAAATATATGTAATAGTGTGATTTTATTCTTTTATTTATTATTATTACGCATATAATAATAAATAAGCAACGACGCGGGATGGAGCAGCTCGGTAGCTCGTCAGGCTCATAACCTGAAGGTCGTAGGTTCAAATCCTACTCCCGCAACCATCTTTCAATTGTACAAACATCGCGATTTCTCTTATTATAATAGCAATGGTATTTCTGACCCAAAGCTTGTTTTTGACCTGTAGGCTCAATCGCAACATTCAGTAAAAAACTTAAGGTATTTATTGGTGAATTACATTAAATTATAGTGGCTGCATGTCTTTTTTATTTTTTCTACATTTAGCCAAATCACGCTTGTTAGTACATTATCAATTTAAATTATTAAAACTCGCTATTCGGGACTTCTTTTGCCTTTTTTCTATTTGGTTGGATGATTTTATAAATTAATTAAAATATTCATAGTATTGATTTCTTATCACAACAATGCTATTATTAAGCTAATATTACTTTTAGTGAGGTATGAGCAATGGTTGATGTAGCTTTTATTGGCATAAATACAGTTATTGATAACGGATACAGAAGAAAAATAAAACTCGTTATGTCAGGATTATTTTTAGCTGTGTCAGCAGCAACTGCCGTCTGGTTTATCTTTCCTGAATCACAAAATCTACTTGCTCCATTCTTGCTTCCAGCTATATTCCTTCTCTTGACTCTGTCTATGGGATATTGTACGTTTCTTTTTGGTTGTGAGAAAAAGTCTGTAGAGAAAATGTTCTCGGTATCTGCTGAGTCAGTTAAGAGAGTGCATTGCCAAGACAGAATCGGATTTTTGCTAGCAGAAACAAGAGATATTACAAAAAATAAGTTTTGTAAAGTACTTTTGTTTTGAGGATCGTAGCAAAGCGCACAAACTTGCTTTATATGTAAGAGAAATTGATAGCGTTGCATCCTCGATAAAAGACGAGGATCTGTTAAATCACTTTGATCAATTTTTTACCATAACTGAAGTAAGCAATAAGAATAGTAGAAATGAGCTAATTAATCGCGCAAGAATATATAGAACAATAAGTGAAAAACCTAAAAATGAAATACAAAGTTTTTTAGCTAATCAAAAAGAGAGTCTTTCGTATGAAATAACGTCACCTAAAATTGATAATTTTTTACCACAGGTTAATGCAGTAACTGTTTAGGTTAGCAAAAGTTCAATACGTATAGCTAAGTCTTTGCAATATCAATAATTTCATTGTGTACATGATTATCACTTTTTTTTTCAATTCCAGTAATAACATTACATCTATTAGATTCTTTTATAGCTATTTCTTGAAATCCTTTTCGAATTTTATGATAGAAATCAATGCTCATTTCTTCATACTTATTTTTATCCTTTGCTCTGCTGAGTCCAACTTGAACATCAATATCTAAAATAAATGTGATATCTGGATATTTAATTTCCACTAATTTGTGTAAGTCTCTTATTAGACTCAAGTCAACACCTAGTCCATACCCTTGATACGCAATAGTTGAATCGATAAATCGATCACAAATAACTGTCTTTCCCTCTTTAAGAGCTGGCAATATTAATTTTTTCATATGTTCGTGCCTCATCGAGATAAGCAGCAAGAGTTCAGAAATAGGATCAATATTATCCTTAAGTAGTAATCCTCTTATTTTTTCTGCAAAATCAGTACCACCTGGTTCTCTAGTCAATACGACATTATTTTCACCGTGAATTTGCTTGAAATAATTTGCAAGTAACTCAGACTGTGTTGTTTTACCAGAACCATCTATTCCTTCGAAGGTTATGAACATAAATTTTATAATTACAATGCTAAATGCAAACAGTGTACATAGAAACCATTTGACATTTAAGCAATAAGATCATAAATTATGGTATACAATTCTCTATGAGCTATGGTTACGCTAGACACTCCTAAGATAGATTTAGACTTTACTGCAAAGAATTTCAATCTCCTGGGAGTGGATAACAAATATTATACATTAAGTGACTGCTATGGGGAAAATGGTCTCATTGTAATGTTTATATGCAATCACTGTCCTTACGTTCAATCAATTATTAGCAATCTAGTAAGCGATGTTAATTTGTTGAAAAAAGATTATCAGGTAAACACCGTTGCAATCATGCCAAATGATGTAAATGAGTACCCAGAAGACTCCTTTGAAAACATGATTAATTTTGCCAAGGAAAATAAGTTTACATTTCCATATTTGATTGACAATAACCAAGAAGTAGCTAAAGAGTATGGTGCTGTTTGTACCCCTGATTTTTTTGGCTTTAATTCCAAACTAGCCCTCTGCTATCGAGGGCGTTTTAACAACACAAAAAAAGAGAAAGTTCAAAATTACGAAGTAGGAAGTAGTGATTTATTTCAAGCCATGAAATTTATTGCAGAAACTAGCAATCCTCCAGTTGACCAAAAATCAAGCATTGGTTGTTCAATAAAATGGTCTAATTCTACAGGTTAAATATTATGCACAGCGGCTCTCAGCATTTGTTTGATATTATAATTTTACTCTCTGCTGCTGTGTTTATAGTCATAGCGTTTTGGAAAATGAATATTAGCCCAGTACTTGGTTACTTTGTTGCAGGTGCATTGATTGGTTCTCATGGATTTAATCTGATACATTCAGTTGAAGTAATGGATAACTTTGCAGAGTTTGGCGTAGTTTTCCTATTGTTCATTATAGGTCTTGAATTGACATTTGAACGCCTTATCGCTATGCGTAGGCATGTGTTTGGGTTTGGTTCCCTTCAAGTTATAGTTACCATGATAGCAATATGGTGCATTGCTCTTGCCTTTGGAGTAAATACAAACATGGCAGCAGTTATTGGTGGTGGACTTGCACTATCCTCAACAGCAATAGTGTTGCAGGTTCTGCAAGAAAAGGGTTCTCAAGCAAGCCAAGTTGGTAGATTGTCAATAGCAGTGCTACTAATGCAGGACTTTGCAGTGGTACCTCTAATAGTACTAGTGCCCCTGCTTACTGGCAATTCTGAACACAGCTTAATAAGCTCGTTGGCAGGCTCATTAGTGCAAGCAGCTATTGCATTGGTGTTGATATTTGTAACTGGTAGGTTATTACTGAGGCCATTGTTTTCGGTTATTGCCAAAATGGAGAGTAATGAAATCTTTATATCAACAACACTTCTGATAATATTAGGATCAGCATTTATTACTGAACAATTTCATTTATCAATGGCATTAGGCGCATTTGTTGCTGGGTTACTAGTTGCAGAAACAGAACACAGGAATTCGGTAGAACATGCAGTATTGCCATTTAAAGACTTATTTCTTGGTTTATTCTTTATGACTGTTGGCATGTCTATTGATATTGACCTTTTACTCAATAAGTTACCACTCGTTACTTTATTATCAATTATCCTTATCGTTTTAAAGACGTCCATTATATATACATTGTGTAGATTTTTTGGATTTAGAAGTGCACCTGCAATACAAGCTGGATTACTGCTTGCACAAGGCGGTGAATTTGCATTTATTTTATTCCGTTTAGCAGATGAATTAGATGTACTATCAAGTGAAATCGCTCAAGTGCTTATGATGGTAACTACAGTAACTATGGCTTTTACACCTCTTTTATCGGGAATTGGAGACTGGATAGCAAATTCATTTAGCACTGAAAAAATAATACTAGACGATGAAGCAATCGAAACAGACACACAAGATCTTTATAACCACGTAATAGTTGCTGGGTTTGGTAGAGTGGGATATATGGTAACGAAAATGCTTACTGCGGAGCATTTAAGTTATGTTGTTGTAGATATTCAATCAAAAATAGTGAAAGAAGGAAAAAATGACAGTTTCCCTATATATCTTGGAGATGCTACAAGATATGAAATTTTAAAATCAGTAGGAATAGAAAGAGCTCAAGCTCTTGTGGTTTCAATAAAGAACGAAGTCACTATAAAGAAAATAGTTTCTCTAGTTGCAACAAACTTCCCGCATGTAAATATTATAATACGTTTACCAGATTTGAATAATGTGGAGGTTTATAAAGATCTAGGGGCTAGTAAAGTTATTCCCGAAACGTCTGAAATTGGATTGCAGCTAGGTGGAGCAGCATTAAGTTTAAGTGGTATTAGCGAGAGCGGAGTTACATCTTTAAAAGGTAAATTTAGAAAAGGCAACTACAGTATGTTAAAAGACCTTGGTAGTGATAAAGATGAATAATCCTCTATCACTTTAATTAGTGACCAGAAAAACACATTTAATTAAGCAACTATACTCTCTAGAAAGGTGAAATTGACCTTATTGTAACTATGAACAAAATAATAATAAAAAAATTTGGTGGTACTTCGCTAACTGACTTAAATCGAGTTGCAAATCTAATAAAAAACGATATTGAAAAAGGTTATAATGTAATTGCTGTTGTATCTGCTGCTGCAGGATTCACTGACCAAATGGCTTTTCAAGCCAGGCAAATTTCAAATTTAAATTGTAGACAAGAGTTATCAGAGTATGATGTCCTGCTTTCAGCAGGAGAACAAGTCTCTTGCGGGTTATTAGCTATCACTCTTCTGTCTGTTGGAGTTAATGCTAAATCATGGCTCGCCTGGCAGTTACCAATTCTAACGGATAATTTTTATTCTGAGTCTAAAATAAAAAAGATAAAAATTGACCATGTAAAAAGATCTTTTGCTGAGGGTTATACTGCTGCAATCATTGCTGGTTTTCAGGGTATATACGATGATAGAATCACTACTTTTGGTAGAGGAGGATCTGACATCTCAGCAATTGCCTTTGCTGTAGTCTTTGGTATTAGGACTTGTGAAATTTTTACTGATATTGACGGAATATATACAGCAGACCCAAAAATTGTTCCAAGGGCACGCAAGCTTAAATCTATCTCTTACAATGAAATATTGGAGATGTCGTCATCTGGTGCTAAAATATTGCATAATCGTTCAGTACAACTTGCAATGAAGCATAATATTAAGGTGCAAGTGTTATCCACTTTTGAGGAAGTAGAAGGCACTACAGTACTACACGAAAAAGATGTACTGGAAAGATACTTAATTACTGGAATAACTTATAGCACTCACGAAGCTCTTGTAACTTTTACTAACTTTGCAAATACTCTGGATACTTTAAGAGATATAGCAGGAGCAAACGTTAAAGTTGACATGATACATGGGTCAAGCTTTTTGATTTCTAAATTTGATGTTGATTTAATGACAAAGTTATTGAACAAAAATGAAAATTATGTCGTAAACAATAATATAGCTAAAATTTCAATAATTGGTATTGGTGTTATGTCTAACACTGAAGTGATGTACCGCACACTCAAGGTTTTAAGCGAAAAAAAGATAGAAATACTTGCTGTCACAATGTCCGAAATCAAGATCAGTATAGTTGTTCAAAAAAAACACGCTGAGGCTTTAATTAGAGATTTACATACCGAATATGAGCTTGATGTATGACAGCACGCTTGAAATTTATTTACTTGATAATTCAAAAAACTTGAAAGAGCAAAGATAGTTATTGAAATTATCTTGATTTACATCGGTTATCCAAGTTTGACATTGAATGCTTAACACCTCCTCAATTAACACCTTTCTGTAATCTTTATCCAGATGAGACATTATATCGTCAAGCAGAAGAAGAGGTGTTTTATTGTAATGAATACACCTTGCTTTTACACTAGATAAGATGATAGAAAGCAGTAATAGCTTTTGCTCTCCAGTAGAACAAAGATTTATTGGCATGTCCCCTTTTTGGCAAAAAACCCGAAAATTATCATTATGTACAGAAAAGGTTACTCTACCAGTTAATGAGTCTTTTTCTCTGTTTTCCTTTAGACGATTCTGAAAATATTCTGCAGTATCGTTCAAAGTTAGCTGACTGCTAAATTTCAAACTTGCCTTTGGAAAAAACTCACAAGAATGGTTATCAATTGTGCCCTGTAGTATTTTTAAAACAGACAAACGCATACGTAAAATATCAACTGCATTGGTAGCCATGACATTTTCAAGGCTAGAGAGCCAATTTTCGTCTAAAATATTCTCTCTAAGCAGTTTACTTCGCTCATGTTTAGCTTTCCTGTATTTCATATAGCAATAAGTGTAATTTTCTTCAAACAGTGAGACGATACGGTCTAAAAATTTTAATCTGTCACTCGGAGAATTAAGAAGAATATAGTCCATTTGTGGAATGAGCCATATTACATTGGATATTCTATACAGAGATGAATAACTTGATTGTGTTTTTCCATCAATTTGTATTAGTTTATTATTAAGATTCTTTCCTATACCAATTGAGTTAAAGTATGTTCCATTAAAAAAGTCATAATGCACTGCCCAATCTTCATTACTGAGTCTATTTTGCATCTCACTAATTTTTACTTTTTTCATGCCATTACTTTTAGCAAGCAATGAGATTGCTTCAAGTATATTAGTTTTACCAATACCATTTTGACCAGTTATTACAACCGATCTATCGTCTAAATCCAGTTCGAAATTTGAATGACTACGGAAATTATGTAATTTCAATTTTTTTATATAGCAATGGGTAGCCATTCTTTAATTTATATTCTGCTTACTTCCTCTAAAACCTCATCAATATGTCCACTCACTTTTACATTTTTCCAAATCTTCACTACTTTACCTTTTTTATCTATTAAAAAAGTAGTACGCTCTACTCCCATATACTTTTTGCCAAACATACTTTTCTCTACCCAAACACCATACTTTTCCAACATTTCAGCATTTTCATCAGAAACTAAAGAAAATGGCAGAGAATATTTTGCTTTGAAGTTAGCGTGGCACTTAACGCTATCTTTTGATACACCAATTATCACTGTGTCAAGAGAAGAGAAATTTTCTATATTGTCTCTAAAGCCTTTTGCCTCCATTGTGCAGCCCGGAGTATCGTCTTTAGGATAAAAATAAAGAACTACATTTTTTTTATCAAAAAATTCACTCAGTGATAAAATCTCACCAGAATCTGTTGGCAAGCTAAAATCAGGTGCATTATTTCCTATTGTTAATTCCATACTTTGCTCCATTATTAACACTTTTATGGTACTATATTATATTGTAATAGGAAGGGAGGATAAATGAAAGTAGCTTTTCAGATGGATGAAAGTATAAATTTTGAAGCTGATACTACATTTTCATTAATAAAAGAAGCGCAAAGAAGAAGGTACGAAATTTTTGTTTATGTACCTAATAATTTAGCACTCAAGTTAAATCAGCCAATTGCCCTTGCTCAGAAAGTCAGCGTTGATGATTGTAGCTTCATTTCAAAAGAGGATGTAGTAATCAACCTAAATGAAATGGATATCATATTTATCAGACAGAATCCACCATTTGATATGCGGTACATTACAACAACCTATATCTTAGAAAAGACTACTGCGTTAGTAATAAATAATCCAACAGAAATAAGAAACTGCCCTGAAAAATTAATTACTTCACTATTTCCAGAGCTAATTCTTCCAACTTTGATCACTGAAAATATATCGATGATTAGAAATTTTTGTCACGACTATCAAGATATCATCTTGAAACCACTATATAGCTATGGAGGAAATGACGTAATAAGAATACAAGACCAAAATAGCATTCAAGTGGTAGTCGATCTCATGATTGCAAAATATGAATGTCCTGTAATTGCACAAGCATTTTGTAAAAAGATAAATACAGATAAAAGAATACTGCTACTGGATGGAAAGCCAATAGGAGTAATGAAGCGAGTTCCAAAGTCTAGCGGAGAAATCAGAACAAATTTGAGACTCGGAGCAAGTTTTGAGCCTGCCCAAATGAATGATAGAGACAACGAAATATGTAATAAAATTGGTCCTGAGCTAAAGAAAAGAGGGCTAATATTCGTTGGCATTGATATTATAGATGACTTCCTTCTTGAAATTAACACAACTTCGCCTACGGGAGTAGTTTATATCAATAAGTTGTATAGTAAATCACTAGAAAAAGAACTATGGGATACATTTGAAGAAAAAGCAATTCGTCAACTAAGTTCTTGAGCTATTGCCTTAATAAATTCAGTAACTCCATTCCTTATTCTTGTTTTCTTAGTATTATTAGCCATATCAAGCAATTTTTGACAATTTTGCAATAAATCAACTAGCAACTCTCCTAGATTCTTTTTCGCGTTACTATTTTGCTCAACCATTACAGCTGCTCCCGAATCTTCAATATGTTTTGCATTATAAAATTGATGGTTATCTTTTGAGTGAGGATAAGGAATATATACAGCAGGACGCTCAGCAAGAGTAATCTCTGCTATTGAAGTTGCCCCCGCTCTGCTAATTACCAAATGAGTATTGGCCAGTTTATTTTCCATATCATCGAGAAACTCACTTAACTCACAATCAATTCCTTCACTTTTGTATAGACTCTTGACCTTGTTTATATTTTTCTTCGTACATTGCTGCGTTACTCTAATCCTCTCTTTTACTTCAACAGGTAGATCACAAATTACGCTGCTCACTACATCATCAAAAAAATTTGCACCCTGACTGCCTGCTATTATTAACACGTTTAAAACTGTTTCAGCTCTAGAATAGCCTTGTGCTTCTATATCGACAAAATTTCCTGTAAAAACGCATTTACTACCTTCTGCATACTTAGTCTCTGGAAAGCTAGTTGCAATTAATTTTGCACTCTTGAAAAAGAATCTATTTACTCTCCCTAAAACTATATTTTGTTCATGTAAAATTATAGGTATAGAAAAAATCTTTGCTGCAAAAAGAGTTGGAAAAGAAGCGTAGCTACCAAAACCAATGATTAGCTTTGGTTTTAATTTTCTTGTTTGATACAGTGCTAATACACAACTATACATTAACAAAAAGAGAAACTTCAATTTGTTGCCACTTGGCTTGCACAATGGTAAAATATAACTTTCTATATTGATGGTTTTTTGATCAGTGAATAATATACAATTGTGCCCTTGTACCTTTAGTGCTTTTGCTAAGGTTATAGCTGGAAAAACATGCCCACCTGTACCGCCTGTTGCTAGAATAATATCCATCTGTAAATAGCAATTTGATAATAGATTATTAATCATTTTTTAATAATCTGCATGTAAAATTTTATTAAGCTTTATGATAGTTGAGTTAAAAATGCCTGAAAGCAGCAACAGTAAAAACGTGAAAAACAAGCCTCAAGAGCAAAGAGAAGGCGGAAGCGGAGGTTTTATAGGATTGTTAAAAAGCATAACAAAAGCTCTTTTTAACTCAGTTGTTGATCTACCTCAGCAAGAACAACTCAATAAAAATATTGATAGACAAAAAGGTTTAGACAGTAAAAGAAAAAGCCCAGAGGATCTTAATCAGGAAAAAAAGCTTGAAGTGAAAGAAGCAGCTGAAGGGTTAAAAGAAAAGTTAGAAAAATCTGATATTGGTAATCAATCTATTAGAATTGAATCGCCTAATCAGGATAATTGTAGCTCTAAAACAATGAATCGTTAGCTTAACTATTTAACGATTCATCATCTGCAGCAAGTACTGATTCGTGTATAATTTCCGAAATAGTTGGATGAGGAAAAATCGTAGATTTTATGTCGCAGTCTGTTCCCTCTAGTTGCTTTGTAAGAGCGAAATTGCTAATTAACTCTGTTACTTCCGCTCCTATCATGTGAGCTCCAAGAAGTTCGCCTGTTTTTTTGTCTATAATTGTTTTCACTAAACCTTCAGTTTCACTTAGTGCAATAGATTTACCATTAAAGTTGGAGTGAAATTTTCCTACTTTTATATCGTATCCACTTTTTATTGCCTGTTCCTCAGTAAGGCCAACGCTTGCTACTTGCGGATGAGAGTAAGTGCAATTTGGTATGCACTCTTTTTTTAACTTATGAGCATTTTTACCAGCAATTTTCTCAACACAGATTACAGCTTCATGACTTGCTTTATGCGCTAAACATGGGGGACCAGCTACATCACCTATTGCATACACACTTGATTCACTTGTTTCATACCACTCATTCGTTTCAATGAAACCAGAAGGACTCAACTTAATTTTTGTATTTTCTAAACCTATATTTTCAGTGTTTGCTTGAACGCCAACTGCAACAATTACTCTATCGAATTCTTTATTATCACCACTACTTAGCTGCACTTGAACAGAGTCTTTATTTTTAGTGAAAGTTTTTACACTATTGCTCGTATATATTTTTATTCCTTGTTTTGTAAATATCTCTTGTACTAAATTTGAAATGTCTTTATCTTCCAGCGGCAAAATAATGTCTTTTACTTCTATAATTGTTACATCAACCCCCAAAGTACTATAAAAACTTGCAAATTCTATTCCTATCGCACCAGAACCTATGATTAGTAGCGATTTTGGTAACTTATTTGGAGTCATAGCGTGCTGCGCATTCCATATTAAATCTCCATCCGCCTCTATTCCAGGTAGATTTCGCGCTCTAACACCTGTTGCTAAAATGATATGATTGGAAGAAATTTCCTCCTCCTTTTTGTCATTAAGAATTTTTACAGTACGATTACCTGCAAGTTTACCAAAGCCTTGATGAACTTTGATGTTATTTTTTTTCATCAAATATGCAACACCGCTTGACAATTTATCAACAACGTTTCTTGAGTATTTCACTATTGATTGTATATCAAAACTTGCATCCTTTACTTTTATGCCAAATTCTTCTGATCTTGTTATTAACCTATAAATTTCAGATGCTCTAAGTAGCGATTTTGTTGGTATACACCCCCAATTTAAGCATATACCACCCAAATTTTCTTCCTTTTCAACAATTGCAGTTTTAAATCCGAACTGCGCCGCTCTAATTGCTGCTATATAACCACCAGGACCGCTACCTATAACTGTAATATCATACTCATTCATCAGCTTTCTTCGTATTCAAAAAAATTATATATAACAGATGGAACCCGTATGATCAATGCTCAGGTATATAGAAGCGGCTTGACAAACCTTCCCACTTTTCTTACCATGTCAATAAGAGTATTTATCCTTGTTTTTAATCTCCGCAGATTTAACAACAAAATTCAGTAAAAAAACTCAGATATTTATTGGCAAATTACATAAAAATTATAGCAGCTTTTTAAATTTTTTCTATTCAGCCAAAACACGCTTGAAATAAGCGTTAGCACATTATTACAACGCCAATTTACATTATTAAAACTCGCTATATAGGGATTCTTTTGCCTTTTTTTACTTAGTAAATTTATTAATATTTATAGCTAAAGCTTCAGGCCAGCACTTGATGCTGGAATGGCTTTGTTGCATAGGTCAAATAAAAAGAACTGGCAGTTACTGACAAAATTCACTATAAGACAAGCATTTAACCTACTAAAGAAAAATATGCCACAAAAAATGAGAGTCAGTAACTGCCATGAATATAACAAATTTCTCCAAGAGAGGGGAAATATTTTTTATTACGTCAATGATGCCATAGAAAATTGGTACGAAAAAGGTCCAAAAATGGCTGGTGGCAACTATATTTATAGCGATAAGGTCGTGATTCTGGTTCACATAATAACTTGTTTATTTAGAATAGGTCTGAGACAAACAGCGGGATTTATAGCAGGGTACCTTGAGCAAGTAAGGAAAAACTTGCAAGTTATTAGCTATTCCCAGGCCTCAAGAAGGCTTAAAAAACTTAACATCAAAATTAATGATCGAAGACATGATAAAAATAATACAGAAGATATTGAGATTGCCATAGATAGTACTGGAATAAGCATCTACAATAATATTCCAGGTCATAGCAAGGCAAATGGTACAGATAGAAAGTATCGCCGCTATGAGCAA
Source organism: Wolbachia endosymbiont (group B) of Villa cingulata (assembly GCF_964028285.1). Lineage (NCBI taxonomy): Bacteria > Pseudomonadati > Pseudomonadota > Alphaproteobacteria > Rickettsiales > Anaplasmataceae > Wolbachia > Wolbachia endosymbiont (group B) of Villa cingulata. Next base: position 222,748 of record NZ_OZ034766.1, read on the forward strand.
ACAAGAAAACTGCATGTAATGCTAGAGATAGGTAGCAAAAAAGTTATAGCAGCAAAATACAGTGGCGGAGTTTATTCTGACCACTATGGAGCATGTGATCTTATTGCAAGGATTGATGTTAAATATAATATAAGCACACTATATGCAGACAGGGCATATAATCGAAAGAAGTTATACAAACTGTGCGATGAGCTTGACATAAAGACAAGGATTCCTCCGCAAAATAATGCAGTAGAGCATCCAAAGTTGGATTATATGGATGAGAGAAATTCTACAATCAAGCTCATAAAGTCATATGATGAAGATGGTATGAAGAGGTGGAAAAAAGAGATAAATTATGGGAAGAGATCTTATATAGAAAGTTTTTTCTCGCGACTGAAGCAAACATTTGGGTTTAGTTTTAGAAACAAATCTGAGGTTAATCGTGAGAGAGAACTGCTACTCAAGTGTTATTTGCTTAACAAATTTACTGATATAGGCATGGCTAAATTTGAGATAGCTTCATGAATTTATTCCACGTTACCTACTATCCGAAGAGTGATGCAACAAAGCCATCCCAGTGTCAAGCACTGGGATGACAGGAATAGGTGCTGGGATGAAAGGAGTGGATATTGGAATAGTAGCTGAAATGACATATAGCAATACAAAGGGTGTAATTTATACATATTTCAAATTATTCAAATTTCCTCTAAAAATTAGGTAAAGAGTGCTAGAATAAATAATAACACTCAAAGCTATTAAAGTTACTAAATAAACAATACGAGCTAGCCCTCTATCGAAAAACAACCCTGCTGATAAGTAATGAGAGAGATAAAGAACTATTGACATAACCAATGTTGCAGTGAGAATTTTTACAATATTTAGTAATAATGCTTGGCTAATCTTATACATCTTATTTATTGTTAAATAATTAATCAATAAAATAGAATTTATCCAAGTGGAAATGGAAGTAGCAATAGCAATTCCTATATGTTGGTATTTGTTCATTAATAGGAGATTTAGTATTACATTAATTACAAGGCACGTTAATGAGAACATAGTTGGTATTTTTAGCTTTCCCCTAGCAAAGAATGTGGGTAGCAATACTTTATTTATAATAAATGCGGGTAAAGAAAGAGAAAATGCTACTAATGTAGGAACAGTTTGCTGTACTGCATAATAATCAAATCGGCCGTAAGAAAAAAGCGTAAGTAAAATTATGTCAGGAATAATGATAAAAGCAGCAGTTATTGGCATAATTAATATTAACCCTATATTAAGGGCCTTGTTCTGTATTTTGACTATATTCTCAGTATCATTTATTCGTTTTGAAATCAGAGGAAGAAGTACTGTACCAATTGCAGTGCCAATTACTCCTTGCGGTAGTTGATTTAGTCTATCGGCATAATATATATAAGAAACTGCATTTGGTATAAAACTTGCCATGATTGTGTCAATCCATACACTTATTTGTATTACACAATTGTTGATAATTGCAGGTATTACACGCTTGAAAAACAACTTCACTTCGTTACTTAATTCTAAACTAAAAGAAAAGAAAGCCTTTAATTTGTATGCACTAAACAGTATCAGTAATAACTGCAAAACTCCTCCAATTAGGACAGCTATAGAAAGGTTGTGTGCTGGAGTTTCAATGTAAGGTACGAACAAGCTGATGATTAAACAGAGGTTCAAAACGATTGGTGAAATAGCTGTTGAAGCAAAATGCTGTTTTACTTGCAGCATTCCACCAATAAGTGATGCGATTGACACGAAGATTATGTAGGGCATCATAATTTTCGACAAAGTTACAGTAAAGGTAAATTTATTTTGGTCAAATCCAGGAGTGAAGATTTTGATCATGTAAGGGAAGAAGGTTTGTGTGATAAGGCAAAAAATTACTAGAATAATAAACGTAATGGATATTACACTACTTGTGAAATTAAATGCCTTTTTATTATCATATGACTCTGCAGAGTATAATGGTATGAATGAGGTAGTAAATGCCCCCTCTGCAAAAAACGATCGAAATAAATTAGCAAAGCGAAACGAGGAAAAGAATATATCTGCAAGAGAGGTTGCACCAATAACCGTAGCAATCAATACATCTCTTATTAGCCCTGAGATTCTTGAAATAGCTGTAAAAAAACTAAATGTGAAAATACTTTTAAACATATCACGGTGTCAATACGATTGAGTATAATGATAAAAGCATGAATGAAAATATTTAAAACCCTCTGCAAAAGGAGGTAGCTTAAATAATCAATTGACTATTTGTGCTCGTATGTTAAAAATTTTATATCTTGGCGGGCGTAGCTCAGTTGGTAGAGCGTCAGTTTGTGGTACTGAATGTCGCCAGTTCAATCCTGGTCGCTCGCCCCACTCAAAATTTCCACTTTACATAAATATAAACATTAGATATTTTTGCACGGCCGTTAGCATTCCTTGTTGCTCTAGTATTTAGATGGCGGAGGGAAAGTTTGCAATTTAGAGTAAAAATGATGCCTATTAATTAGTGAGAGGGATTGTATGTATATTTGTTTGTTAGCTTATAGTATAGTGTCAGCACTAGGAGTATTAGCTTGGTGGTTGAGTTTTGACACTTCATCACCTTTAGCCATAGGTGCAATTGCTGGTTGTATAGCTCCAGCATTGATTGCGGTTTTGCACGTAGGATGTTTGCTATATAAGTTTTGCAAAAGAGATCCTATTGAGGAAGATCATGGAAAAATAGCAATTTTTTTGGGTATGGCTATACCTATAAGTACTATGATTGGGGCAGTGATTAATTCAAGTGTGTGACCTTACCCAGAAAAAGTAGACAGAAAGTTAAGACGTTTTTGCTATGAGAATGATGAATCAAAAAGCTCAGGAATGCAATAGTTAATAGTAGAATGTCTACGCTGTTTATTATAAAAAATTTCTATATATTCAAATATTGCGGTTTTAGCTTGTTGTGCAGAGTGTTGTGAAGTATCAATGAGTAACTCTCTCTTAAGTGAACTAAAAAAGCTCTCTGAAACAGCATTATCATAACAACAACCTTTGTGACTCATACTAGAAGTAATATTTTTTGTACTTAGTAAAAATTGATAATTTTTAGAGGTGTATTGCGATCCTTGATCGCTATGAAATAGTAGATTTTTAGCAGATTTGCGCCTACCAATAGCCATGAATAACGCATCTATAACTAATTGCCTATTTACTGCATTACTCATTGACCAGCCAATCACCATGCGTGAATATAAATCTATTATTGCTGCCAAATATAACCATCCTTCATTAGTTTTTATGTACGTAATATCAGTTACCCATATCTTGTTAGGTTGATCAGCGATGAAATTCTGATTTAATATGTTAGGAGTTATAACTCTATTGTCTATTTGTGGTTTTTTACTTTTAAACTTTCGTCTAAGCTTAGCTTGAATGCCATTTTTCTGCATAACATTTTGCACTGTTTTGATGTTATAATTTTTACCTAAAGCCTTTAATTCAGCGTGAATTTTAGGAGCTCCGTATCTGCATTGTGATGCTCGATATACCTTCTGAATATCTTGTATGAGCTCTTCTCTTATTGATTTTTTGTTGTTTTTTTCCTTAGTAATCCATTTATAATAACCACAAGCAGATACGTTCAAAAATCTGCATGATTCCCGTATTTTATAGCATTTTTTATGTTCTTTTATAAAAGAATATTTTACTCTTTTTGGTTTGCAAAATATCCCAGGGCTTTTTTTAAAATGTCTCTTTCCCTCGTTACTCTTGCCAGCTCTTTCTTTAAATCAAACTTTTCTTTGTCACAATGAGCTACTTTCCCTTTTCCTGGAAACGCATCTACTCCAGACATTCTATCATTGTATGTTTTTACCCATCTGCTTAATGAATCACCGCTAATACCCAAATCTCTTGCTATTTTTGCTGATGATTGACCTGTTTCTTTTACTAGTCTTATAGCTTCAATTTTGAATTCTGCTGTATATTCTTTTCTTTTTGTCATACCACACCTCTTTGAAAAAACGTTTTATTTTACTTCAAAAACGTCTTAACTTTCTGTCTACTTTTTCTGGGTAAGGTCAATGGATTAAAAGGTGAATATAGCAAGAATAAAACAATGTGTATTGATTGTGCTGATCCAATCAGTACAAAAGTAAAATCTGATATGTTAGTGTTCGTAACGAAGTTTGATAACCCAGGAGAAAAAATATGCGATCTATCGACTTCACTTGAATTTGTACTTGAGTCTCAAGATGGTAAAGATGGTGTAACCTATAAAGATGGCAAATTATTACTTACTATCCCTAAGGAACTAAAAAATTATAAAGGGGAAAGTAGAAACTTGTTTGATGTTATTAAAGAATATTTTCAAAAATTCTGCGAAAAATTAGGATTTAAATTCGAGATAAAAACACAAAAAATAGAGCATGATTTGGACGATTCGCTGAAAGTAAATAGTCATCTTGAAAGCCTAAGACCACCTATTTGTAGTAATAATTATGCTCTTGGTCATTAAGTACTTTAAACCATAAGCTCAAGTTAGAGAGAATGGCACAAATGTTATTAAACAATAAAAGTTATAGTTGTATCTGGTTACTTAAGTTAGCTATAGAATGCCTTCTGTGTATATTAAAAGGGTATTTATTTTGTTATTTAAGTTTCCTCTTTTGGAACATAGAAACATCCTAGGAATAATCCTACTGAATTCTATGATATTATTTTTTGTAACATTGTTATATACTTCATAAGAAAGCTTATATCTCTCACCGCCATCTTTAAAGAAGACATCATTATCTTTAATTGTTTCAACCAAAATTTCCTTTCCTTTATTTTTTTTGCACTTTCAACTTTTTTACTGCATCTTGTGTTCTGCTTTGATCTAGATCAAAATCAATGTTGGTACAAATAACAAAATCTTTCAGTTCACCATTGATAAAGTCTTGATTGTATTTAATCTTTAAGTAGGAAATGAAATACTTTGCCAAATTAAATTCACCATCTTTATTTTTTGTGAGTAAATCGCTTATTCCAATTTTATTATCCTCCTTATTTTGCTTGTGTTTTGCTTGCAAAAAACGATATATTTTTTTTGATTTTGAATTATTACATATAAAAACCAAATCATCAAATTTTTCAGCATTATTCTACTCTGTAGCCAAACGAAAAGAGTAGCTTTTATCTAGTCCACGCTTTAAAAATAACATTAACAATTTTAGCTGGTAAATGTTGCCATGAAGAGTATTATTTAATCCAGAAGCAAGGTATGTTCTTGATTCATCCTCTTCGATTTTTGTTCCTTCAGGCTCTTCTTTTTTCATGAAGGAAATTCGTAACCGTTCACGGATTGTGAGAATGAATAAAGAACTAAGCAGTGACAGCTAGTAGATTCTGTAGCTTTTGAAAGGGGTTTTGGCCATTTAGACGTGATGTCAAAAATATTGACAACATTCTTTCCACGAATCTTTCCCCACGTTTTGACCAGGTGAAAAAGCTGTTTTTACGATAAATTACGTACCGTCTAATTTGCCGTTCTGCAAGGTTGTTGGTTGTTTCTATCACTTCAGGTTTTCTTAAAAACTTCCACATCATATCCTCAGACCGTAACATCTTAGCGGCCATTCTTGAAGCTTGAGTGCTATTTACAACCCTCGTCATTTTACGCAAAAAATGTTTTACCCTTTTCCGAATTTTTCGCATCAGTCGATAAAATCTCAAATTATCTATCGAATTGTGTTTTTTTGCCTTGTCTACTACAAACACCTTATTGCTGAGCGATTTTAGTGCTTGGCCAATTTTGCTCACTTCAACATTTTTACTATGGGCAAATCTCTCAAAATCTCTTGCCAAATGTGCCCAACATATCTGTCTATTTTCACGATTGAAGTAATTGTATACAGCGTATCTATTGCTCACAACTATACCATCATATTCTGGCAGTAAACTCTTCAACACCTTCTTACCACGAGACTCGCTTACCTTCAGAAGTGTCAACGCTTTGTTCGTTATTACCCAACTCCAGCCTCTCTTTCCTTGATTTCTGTGTCCTGTTTCGTCTATATGCAAATATTCGCTTCCTTGTAACTCTTCCTTCATTTTCTCATATTCAGATGCACACTTCTTCGATGCCCTGCGTTCAGTATTTGAGACTAAACCAAGGCTTATATTTAGATTAAAAATACTGCCTAAAATTTGCTGTACCTCTCTTTTTGAGTTAATAAAAAAGCCGCTAAGGCTGCTTATAATTGTTTTAGCATTAGATCCTAGAAGATCTCTTGCAACACCTTCGGGTAAATTTGCTGTAATTCTTTTATTACATACTCTACAATGTCCTCTTTGCAATCTGTACTCAGTTACAGTTGGCTTAATTTCTGGCAATTCTGCCTTCTGATGAATAATTTCATCTTCTAAAGTAACCTTACCTCCACACATACAAATCGTATCAATTGTGCAGCTCACTACCTCGTCTGCAGCCATTAATTCACGCTTATGCCCCTTATGTCCTGGCTGACCTCCTGGTTTTTTATCACTTTTCTTTTTTGCTTTCTTACGATATATATCTCGTGATGGTGGCAGCGATGAATTTTGCGAATTTAAGCCCAATTTGTCTTCTAATTCAACTATTTTTGCTTTCAAGCTGTCATTTTCTCTGATCAGCGCTTTTATTTCTTCCTTGAGATTAGCGTTTTCTGCTACAATCTTTTCTTGCAGCACTTTTGTCATTTACCCATTCCATATTTAGCTTCCTATTTCTTTACACTTTTATATTTACTTTGTAAATCACCTTATCTCTGTGAACGATTACGGAAATTCTTGGCTTTTTAGAAGAACTAATTTCTGGCTTGTTTTCTCCAGTATTTGCCCTTTTTAGAAGTGAAGCTCTGCCTAATTCTTGAATAATACCTTCGTTATTAAGACTTTTAGCAATATCTAGTGGCATTTTACCTTTACTATTCTTGATTTGTATTGCTCCATTTTTGACAAGCAGCTTAACTACTTTAGGTTCCTGTTTGCGAACAGCCGCATGTAACGGTGTATTTAACTCATAATTAGCGTCCTGAAAATTAATGTTCGCTCCTTTCTTCAAAAGATCTTCAATGTCGTTTGATTTTTATTTTTCTGAGGTGCTACTCTTAACAATTTTTATCAACTCCTCATTAAGATTGGCTTGACTCATATTATATATTGTACATAATATATCAAGCTAGGAGGAAAGTATGGTTATTGTTGAAGCTATCAAAGGGCAAAGTAAACAAGCGAGCAAAAAGCTAGAAGAGAAATTAAGTCCTGGACAAGAGTGGTCAGAAACAGACAAACTATTGGATGAAGAGTACGAGTTAATTAAAAAATATTTATGGGTTCCATCTGAATTAAATGGAGGTAGATCTCTAGTTGATGGTCAATGTTCATTTGAGGAGCTGGTGTGTATATGGCTTGCTCATACAACAAATTTGAACGAGAATCAAAAAAAGTTAAATAAAGAATTACTAAAAACTCTTAAGGGTATAGGTTCTTATCTTCATGAGTACGATACTAAAAAACTTGAAAATTTTTTAAAAAATAACAAGGACGATCAAGATTTAAAAGTTGTTCTTAACCTTAAAAGGGGAGAGTCAGGATTAACGTTATTGCATGCTGCTTCAAGACTCAATGATGATCAGAGCGGTCCTACTTTAGTCAATTTACTTCTACAAGCAGGGGCTGATCCTAATATAGAAAGCAATGAAGGGAAAACACCTTTACATTATGCTGCTGATAGTAACTATAGGTATCTCACTATAAATCTACTCTTGGAGGGAAAAGCTGATCCTAACATACGGGACAATAAACGAAAAACCCCATTACAAACTGCTATTGATAATAATAACTGCCACATTTTAGAATGCTTCTTAACTGACAATCAGAAAAAGTTGAGTAAAGAGCTGTATGATATGCTTTTAGGTATACTCTCGCCTGAAGATTATAAAAAACCTCATGTTATAGGTGAAGTTTTTAATCGTCAGGCTATTGAAAATTTAGGCAAGTTTCTGGATAAACATAAGAATAGTCGGGATCTCAAAATGATTTTCATTGTTCAGGATAGAGTAGGTATGTCAAAAGTACTTAGTTATGCTAGAGCTACTTGCAAAGAAGCAGTGGATTTACTTCTAAAGGCAGGAGCAACTGATCCTAAAAAAGATGCAAATATGTGCAATAAGAAGAAAAAGTGTTTGCTTCCACCTAGGACTTTATGGAGTATCCCAAACCAACAGATAGTGCTAGGTGGATTTTTAAATGACATATCTCAAGTTGAAAGTATGGATCAACTGGAAAAAGTTGTAGATAGAGCTATAGATTTCGGAGTAATGTTAAATTTCGCTAAAAAATCTTCTCAAGGTGAAAAGTACAACTTTACAGATTATGTAATAAAAGAAATTAGTAGATTAGAAAAGAATCCTAAAGTTGCAAGTGATATAGTATGTAAGTTGGTATCGTGGGGAGCAGCGTGCTATACTAAAAACAGTATAGATGTAATTGGCGAACTGGAATTAGAATTTAAAGATCACAAAGCTAATATGATAAAAGCTCATGAAAAGTATGTTAATTGTACTCAGAAATTCCTGAAAATCGCAAAAAATGCGACCAACGGCAAGTTAAATCGTGCAAAAATGGATAACGCTACTTTTTACTTAGAATATTCAGAGGACAGTACAATAGATGTTGCACAAATTACAGATGGAACAAGGGATTTAGGGCTAACCCATGGAGATGTAAAGTGTGGAAGAAATATAGTAAAGATCGGTAATAGTGAAGTAGAGATTATCACAAAAGATGGTGTAAGGAATTACACAGATCTTACAGAAGGTGGTGATATAGTATTAACTTTCTATACCATTCAGGGGGAACTAGAGGTTAGGTTATATCCTGATACACAAAATAAAGATCTAATAAGAGTAGAGGTGAACGATCAAGATTTACTGGAGGAATTAAAAAATTGTAACGAAAAAATAGGTAAGAATTGCTTACTAGGGGGGTTACCAGTTGATCAAGCCATAGAACGAGGTTTCTTTACTAGATCAGGAAAACTTTGTCAATATTCCGAAACAGTTAGTTCAGCTGCTCAAACTGTAAATGAAAAGCAACAACTATTACAGGATTTACGCTATATTGAGTCTAATATTGTAAAAAAGGAGAAGAATTTTGACATAAAAACTCACCTGGTAGAAATCTTTAAAACTTTATCTAGATTCTGTGAAGAAAAAGGGGATATTTCTAAAACAGACTTAGCTAAAGCAGCAGAAAAGGAAAGTAAAAAATTGGGGTTAGAAGGTAAATATAACTGGAGTAAGATTTTTGGTTTAGAGAAAGGAGTTATTGAAAAAGCAGAAAAACAAGGTGATAAAGAACAAAAATCAAACATACCTGATAATTTCTATTTAGGACAAGCAATTGAAGATGGAAACTGTTTTTTTGATTCGTTTAGACAAGAACTAGAACAACAATTAGGAATAAAAGCTACTGTTGAGCAATTGCGACAATATTGTAAAGAGTTTGCACGAAATAACCCACCAGAATGGTTCATAAATGCTATTACTAACAGTCATGATAATAATGGCGTGGTGCGTAGGGAAACTCCAGATTTTTATGCAAAAAATATTCTAAATAACAATAGATGGGGTGATCCTGAGGTTGAAGGTAGAATACTTTGCGGAAAGTATGGTGTAAAATTGCATGTTGTAGAGAGTAATCCATTACATGCTACTGATGAACAACAAGATCCATCCTTGCATCAACTAATAGATAGTTTAGGATCAAGAAGTACAGGTGAGTATAATATGATAGATTATGATGACAATAATGTCTTACATATAGTAAATAAGGGACATGATCATTTTGAACCACTGTTTAATAGTAATAAAATCTTGGCAAAATGCTATTCAAGCTTACCAAGGTGTAGTATGGACGAGTTAAAGATAGAATCTCACCAACATAAGTCACTACTTGTAAGTGGATCATAGCTCCGTATATGACTTGTTACACAGCAATGATGGAGGAAGTTTATTTAGATGGTTAAAAAAGAATTTACTTAGCACTTATGAATTTTCAAGTACGCTTTCAGGTTCAAAGGAAGCTGTAGATTAGTCCACATGTACTACTTTCTCGAGTTGTATGCTGGGATTTAGAGTATTGTACGTTGCATTTTTCGATTTCTATAGAATTTTTCCCCAGATCTATTATTAAAATGTGCAGCTAAAATTCGATACATTTTCTGCCATTGTCGTATCTAGCATGCTAAAATCTTCGTCATTTATATTGATATTTTTGCATAATTGAGTGTCAGCTTTTATAACATTGATTTGCTTTTTTACATCAATCTTGACTTCCTCAACATCTTTTGGCATGGCCCTTCGTATCAGCTCCTTCTGGCACGTACTCTTTCTGTTACTTTTGTAAATTAAGACGCCATTCCTTACAATTTTTCCATCTGCTCACTCCACAACACCGGTATTTCCCTCAAATCAGCTAACCTCAAGCCACTTGGGTGTCTCCCATTTACTGTATCTTCTTTAATCTTTGGTGCTAAATAATTTCACCTTTTCTTTCCCTATTAAGAACTTCACAAACTCAAGATTTTCATGGTTATAACTGACAGCATGGTGCACAGCCATCTTCTCGACGTACATAATTAACATTAGCCCCTTTATCAAGTTGAGCTTCTACTCCACTGCGGTCTTTTCTCTTGACAGCATCAAGAAGTAATTCATTTCTTAGTAAACTTTCAACTTCTTCATGTCCTCCATCATTTGCAAGTTCCAATGGTGATCTATTATTGGAATTTTTAATATCAATTCTTGCTCCTTTTTCTATGAGAAACTCTACAGCTGATAAATGTCCTTCCTTGGCAGCATAGTAGACTGATCTGTGGTTTTAGAATTAATAAATGATTCTTGTTGTTGCTTTTCTATTAGAAGCTTTACAATCCCTAGATATCCTTTATTGGTAGCATAATGCAAAGGAGTCCAATTGTTTTTACCTTTTGTACCAACTTCTACTCCCTTATTAAGAGAAAACTTTACAATATCGATATTTCAAAAATCAGCTGCAATATGAATAGGCTTGTTTTCGTCATTAGTTTTAGTGTTAAAACCTACACCTTTATTATTTACTAAAAATTTTGTTACTTCTAAGCTATCAAACTTAGCTGGATGGTGCACAGCCATCTTGACCAAAAAATCATCCCCCTATCGCGTTCTTATCATTATGCCTTATACCCTGTATTACACCTTCAGATATAGTCATTTCTAACCTCCAACATCCTTGCTAATAAACCCTTACTAAAACTGCTGAAAAGACTTTATAAGTTAATATTCTAAATCTCAATATTTTATGGTGCAAGTTTTTATTTTTAAAACATTATACTTTGTGTAGGGTATAACTACACGCATCAAAGTTAAAGAAAATCGAAAGCAAAATGATGAAGAAAATGAAAGTTTAAGTTTTATTCAACAAGTCAAGGAGAGAATTTACCCATTTGTGCTTTAAAGCCTGTGTTAGCAAGAGCCTTAATCACTAAATGAACAATGTCACGCAAAGTTTCATCTTGAATTTTTCTATACTCTCTTACTAATCTTGATATTTCTTCGCTGCCCACATCGCTACGGAAGGCTTTATCATGCAAGTCTTCAGAGGCTTTGGTAAAAAAATATGACATATCAACAGACAAAGCTTCTGCTAAATTATACAATCTATCAACTACAAGCCTTACCTCTCCAGTTTCATATCCTTGTATATGCTGAAATGAAATTCCAAGCTTTTTTCCTAAATCTCTTTGAGTAAAGCCACACATTAACCTTCTTTTCCTTATTCTTTCACCTATTTGTTTATCAATAGGGTACTGTTCAGCTTGCACAATCGTTTATTAACATCTTAATTTATATATCAAAGCAATACTAACTCTCATTGTAATTTTGAGAAAAAGATTTTACTAATATATAAACCGCACTACGTAACCTTTTGCTCTTAATCTCATTATATCCTTTGACTAGCTTTAACACCTCTTCATCGTAAACTTCATGTGAGCCGGCATGCACATCAGTAAAAAAGTTAGCAACATCAATCGATAGGGCTTTTGCTAAATCATATAATCTACTAGCCAAAACACAATTTGAGCCATTTTCGTACCTTTGTATCTGTCTATATGAGACACCTATTCTTTTTCCCAATTCGGTCTGCGTTAAACCATGATCTAGCCTTAATTGTTTTATCTTTTTACCTAATTGCACTTTTCACCTCTTGTTCAAATTTACAACAAATTTTATGAAAAAGCTAGCAAAGTAATTGCTTTAATAATTTCTGCCTCTTGCTAATTAAATCGTTTGGTCTTATGTATTTTTTCTCAATCTCCCTCATCTCTTTTTCTCGTTCTGCAATGCTATTTCGTGTTACTTCAGCAGAATATCTACTTTTGCCACTTGCAAACTCCGATCTTAATCTCCTTACCTTATATTCGAGCTCAGCAAATTTTTCATGCTGCTCGAGAAGTTCTATCATGTGACTGATTTTAGAACTTAACTTTTCTTCCTTAACATCTTTCATAATAAAAGAAAGCAGAAGCTTATCTATTTGGTAATCAATATTTGGTTGAACAGCAAATAGATCGATTATGGCCTTTACGTCAGTAGGATTTGCAACTAATAAGTTAAAATTACCACATAAAAAGCTATAGAGCTTTATCGTCTTTACAAGATAATTTTTCATATCTTGTGATAATCGCAATTCTTTGTGAATTCCTGATAACAATATTTTTAATTCTTCCAAGTATTTCGTGTCAAAATTACTTACTTCTTCAGGTAGAAGAATCATGAGCAGCTTTTTTACGAGCTCAACATCATTTGATTTTACTGCATTATAAAGAGCTTTTTCTTTATCTTCTTTTAAATTATAAAGTTCTGATGAGTTATCTATGCTGAACAGATATTCAGTATTTCCCTGAGGAAAGTAGATTAAAATGTCCACTTCTCTTAGCGGGTGATCATCATTAAACTTTTCTAGTAACTGCTTATCAGTGGTTTTCTCTATTGCTACAGCAGCTTTACTGATCTTTTTCAGTTCAGAAACATTATCTCTTGAATTTTCAAGTATGTCTTTAGCCTTGTCTAGCAGCTGCTCATATAGAATTATTTTTTCCTCGTTATCAAGTAGCTGGCAATGCTTCTTCAACTTTTCAGTGGAGTAAGACAGGAGATCCATTTCTTTCAACTTTACAATCACAATACCCCATTTTTGTTGAAACTGAAATAATTTTTACAAGATATGTTTTTGTAGTGTAAGTACCCGTTAAATTTGTTATTATAATTTACAGTAAATCAATAAGTCGTATAACGTTAACAATTAAATAACATTTATCACGATATGATTGAATGTTAATAAGATTAAGTGAGGGTTACAATGAAAAAGATAAAAAGTAAAAAATTGTCTAGTAAAATGTTAAAAGCGGTAGAGCGAATAGCAAAAGAAGGGTTATTACCTAATTTTATAAAAGCTGTTCCAACAGCAAATAAAAAGATTAGTAAATTACCTGTATTGGAATATCCTGAAGAGCTCAATCCATTTCGATCAGCTTTATGCAAGATAAGGCTAAGTGAATATGAAAATATGAAACTAAATGAATTTTTGGAGAAAACCATTGCAGCTAGAAATGTAAACGAGTTAAGTAAAGTTATCGATGAAGCTTTGGACTTAGGGATAAGAATAAATGCTTGCAACAAAGATGGCTTTAGCCTTGCTAACGTTACAATGTTTAAGATGTATCGTGATGAGTTCAAAGGAAATAAACAAGAAGATATAATCAGGAAGTTAGCCTTAAATGGAGCAGATTTTAATGTACAAGTTGATAAGAAAATAACTGAAATTCATCAAAAGGTACAAAAAGAAATTGAGCCACAAATATATAGTAGGCTCAAAAAACTCAGGGAAGTTGGAGAGAACGCTACTATAGAAGGAACTGTTGAAAATGTAGAAATCGATAATAAGACCTTCTATATGGAATTTTCGCATAGCTGCATAGTTGATGTTGCAAAAGTTGTAGAAGGTGCAAAAAATTTGGGTCTAAGCAAAGGAGATTTAAATCTCGGTGGCAATATTATAAAAATAGGTGACGGTGAAGTTGAAGTAAAAACTGGGAAGGACGGCAAAAGAAATTACGTGGATATATCCGATAACAGCGCTTTTACAGTAACACTTTGCACTAGCCTAGGAGAACTAAATTTAATGGTATATCATGACACAGAAGACTATCATCAAGTACAAATTGAGGTAGAAGATGAAGAAATGTGGAATGAGTTGTAAAAAATAGGAGAAATCATAGGACAAGGTTGTTTATTTGGTGGAATGTCTGTTAAAGAAGTAGTGGAAAAAGGCAGCTTTACTAGATGTGGAAGGTGGGGAGACCAAAATTCTAAAAGTAGTGAGACCTTTTCTTGGGTGAGTAAATTAAAAGACAACAAAACGACATCCGTAGGGCGTTCTTGATCGGAGGCTATGTTTTTACATAGCCTTAGCTATTGCGAAGTAAAGTAGTTTTTAACATTCAATCAAGTTTACCATAAATAATTTACTTTAACCAATAATTTTCTTGTAAAGGTGAGTTGGAAATACACTTAGGCATTAGTACTTATTGGCAAGCGCTTTTATTACTGAATGAACTATATTACACAATATTTCATCTTTAATTTTTCTATATTCTCTTACTAATCTTGATATTTCTTTGCTGCCTACATCGCTACGGAAGGCATTATCATGCAAGTCTTCAGAGGCTTTGGTAAAAAAATATGACATATCAACGGACAAAGCTTCTGCCAAATTGTACAGCCTATCAACTATAAGCCTTACCTCTCCAGTTTCATATCCTTGTATATGCTGAAATGAAATTCCAAGCTTTTTTCCTAAGTCCCTTTGGCTAAAACCACACATTAGCCTTCTTTTCCTTATTCTTTCACCTATTTGCTTATCGATAGGATGTTGTATGGTCATTTTACGTATCAGATAATATACTTTGAGAAAAAGATTTTACCAATATATAAACTACACTACGTAACCTTTTGCTCTTAATTTCGTTATATCCTTTGACTAGTTTTAGTATTTCTTCATCATAAGCTTCATGTGAGTCAGTATGCATACCAGTAAAGAAATCAGCAACATCAATTGATAGGGCTTTTGCTAAGTCATATAGCCTACTGGCTAAAATGCAATTTGAACCATTTTCGTACCTTTGTATCTGTCTATATGAAACGCCTATTCTTTTTCCTAATTCAGTTTGTGTCAAACCACAGTATAACCTAAGTTCCTTTATTTTTTTGCCTAATTCCACCTTTCATTACTAATTTTAGCTGTTCAAGCTTACATTGAATTTTGTAATTTATGAAGTAGAAAAAAAAGAAGGAGAGCTAGAGAACTCTCCCTCCGGTCTATAGGTTACAATAAACCACTGTCATAAAAACTAAAGTGGCTCTTCTGTGTTACAATTATATGATCTATCAATTTCATTCCTACATTTTCACAGGTTGCAGCTAATGTAAGTGTGTTATCCTCATCCTCCTTTGACGGTTCTATATCTCCACTTGGATGATTATGTGAAATTGCAACAGATGCTGCGTCAATCAGTAATCCCTGTTTTATTATTTCCCTCACATATAGAGGTACTCTGTCTATAGTTCCACAATCTTGAATATACTCATATATTAAATGACCACTTCGATCTAAGTATACCACTCGTAAGCTTTCCTTTCGTGACTGCCCTATTGCTGCTTTAAAGTATTTTAATAGCTCTTCTCTATTATCAAGAATCGACAGCTTTTTTAACTTACCTTTCAATATCCTATCGAAAATCTCTTTCAGGCAAAAGATACTTGCTATTGCTCCATCGTTCATTCCTGTAACATTTTTTAGCTCATGAAAATCAGCATTAATTATCCTTCCTAAACTACTAAAAAGCTCCATTAGCCTTTTGGCGACTTCTCTTCCTTCTGTACACGCGGATAGATTACGTTCCAGTAGCTCATGGTCAAGTAAAGACCTACCTCTACTTGATAGAATACGAGTTTCTAATTTCTCTTTTCTCTCACTATTATTCATAAAAACCTCCAAGATCAACATTATATACAAATTCAGCGCCAGCTTTCTGACGCAGTAGTTCTCGAGGAATAACCCTTTTGAACTCTAAATTTGCAATGTTGTCCTTGTTGCTTTAAAAGCTGGAATACCATTTGCCATGTGAATTTGTGCATTAACATTTACTGTGCTGGTTCCCTGAAGTGCACCGGTATTTATATTTGCAATCATACTATATTATATAAAGTTATTAATATAATATATTGACAAAGTAACGAAGTAAACAGTAGCTGTTAAAAGTGGTTTAATTTAGCAAAAAAGTGTAGTACTCTATCACTTTGCTGATTATATATGTTTATAAGAATAATCGCTTTTCTTTTGCTATATTCAAGCGCAGTTTTCTGTAGTGATTGTAACTTTAACTTACCATATCGTGGGCTCAGTTGTAATTTGGATCTATCATATAGAAATTTAAGTAATATAAAGAAATTATTGAATAACAAAGATAAGTTTGTTGCACTTACGTTTGATGATGGACCGTCTTATAATAGAGCAGGAGATATTATTAATATTCTGGAGAGCAATAAAACAAAAGCGACATTTTTTGTGCTTGGTGAGCGTATAAATAAAAAAACATCTGAAATAGTAAACAAAATCCATAAAGCAGGTCATGAATTAGGTAATCATTCTTGGTCGCATAGGAAGTTGACATCACTTTCAAGTGAGGAGCAATTGCAAGAACTGGAAAAGACAAATGTGGCAATTAAAAATGCAACAGAACAGAATGTAAAATGGTTTCGTCCACCATATGGATGTCACAATGATAATTTGGTCGAAAATACTAATCGATTAAATATGTGTTCCATACTATGGACAGTTGATTCTCTGGACTGGCAAGGCGATAAATCAGAGATTCTGGTTGAAAGAGTTTTGAGCAATGTACATAATGGAGCGATTATATTGTTCCATGATCACGATAACAAATCAAATACAGTTGAAGCTTTACCTCAGATTATTAAAATACTAAAAAAATGGGGTTATGAGCTTGTTACCTTAAGTGATTGGGAAAAGAGGATTTGTGATGTGGTGAAAGCTAGAAATATGCCAATAAAAGGAGAAGGAGTGCATTCTAAAGGAATTCTATGTGGACAAAAAACAAGGTCTTCAACCGCAGGGCATTCATATTAGGTGGTATTCAGCTTACTATTTCTGCTATTTTTAGTTATAGGTTGTATACTTTACAAGTACGAGATAGACAAAAATATGAAGTGCTATCCAATAATAATAGGATAAAAGTTGTTACTATTGTGCCTAAACGAGGCAGGATTTTGGATAGGAATAGTGTTGAACTCGCAGTAAACAAAATTTCGTATATTGTTTTATTTGATGGGCAAAAAACCTTTACTAGGGAGGTTGATTTGCAGATGTTATCAGAAATTAAACCTGATGCAACAAAATCATCAGATACAAAAATAACTGCTCTTTATAAACGTTATTACCCGTTTGGTTCGATATGTTCTCATATAATCGGATATACAAAAAGACAGCAAGACATAAATGAATCAGGGGTTAGTGGAATTGAATATACATATGATCATGTATTAAAAGGCAAGACCGGAAAATCTGAGCAGGAAATAAATTCTAAGAAGCGTATCATGAGAGAGTTATCTAGCATACCGCAGCAAGACGGACAAGATATACAGCTGACAATTGATGTTGATTTACAGAAGAAAATTGCAGAGATATTTAAAGACCACCAAGGTTCCACAGTGGTAATTGATGTAAATAACGGAGAAATTTTAGCATTATATAATTCACCTTCTTACGATAATAATCTTTTCACTAGCAGATTATCAAGTGAAACTTGGAAAAATTTAAACAATCCTTCATTGCCGCTTGTAAACCGTGCATTATCATATCAAATTCCACCTGGTTCAATATTTAAAATAATAGATGCGCTTGCGGGTTTAAAAGATGGAATAATAACACCAGAAGAAAAGTTCTCGTGTAGGGGCTATATGAAAATAGGTGAACGAAAATTTCGTTGCCTAAAAAGCAAAGTCCATGGATATGTATCTTTAAACGAGGCAATGTCCTTCTCATGCAACACTTACTTTTATAATATAGGAAAAAAAATAAATGTAGATTCTCTACTAGAAATGGCTAGCAAATTTGGTATAGGAAGTGGACCATTAATTGGAATGTTTAAGGAAGAAGCTCCGGGATTGTTGCCTGATGTGGATTGGCGTGCACGCAAGCTATATTCAGAGTGGTATTTAGGTGATACCATTAACTTAGTTATAGGACAAGGGTATTTACTTACAACACCACTACAGCTTGCGGTTCTTGCAGCGAGGGTTGCAACAGGAAAGGAGGTAATTCCCCACATTGAGATGAGTAAACCAGGGCAAGACTTTCTTGATATTGATGTGAATCATGAGCATCTTAGTGTGGTTCGAAAAGCTATGTTTGACGTGGTGAATTCTAACTATAGAAAAGGACTAGGCAGTATACAAATTGCTGGCAAAACCGGTACACCAGAGATAAACTCTAAAGGTGAAAGTCATAAATTGTTTATCGCTTATGGCCCCTACCATGATCCGCGCTATGCAATCTCAGTGTTTATAGAACA
This sequence comes from Wolbachia endosymbiont (group B) of Villa cingulata, assembly GCF_964028285.1. Taxonomy (NCBI): domain Bacteria; kingdom Pseudomonadati; phylum Pseudomonadota; class Alphaproteobacteria; order Rickettsiales; family Anaplasmataceae; genus Wolbachia; species Wolbachia endosymbiont (group B) of Villa cingulata. The sequence goes on from NZ_OZ034766.1 coordinate 241,439, forward strand.
TGGCAAAACTCCACGCCAAGATGTTGCAATTGCTAGTGAGATATTGCAATATATGCTTGAAAAATGAACTTATGAAATTGCCATATATGTTACTTGTAATTTATGTATTCAAATCAGAGCTTTAAGGTTAAAAAAAAAGAAACGAAAATTGCATAAACCTTTTCAATTTAGTGCTTTAATGTTTCTAACGCAGAGAAGGTACTATCTTTATTTTCTATGGAGGAAGGTAGACTATTTTGACTATCACCATCAATTGAAGTAATAGGGCGAGTTAAAGCAATTTTTATAACTTCATCAATATTCTTAACAAAAATTACGTTGATCCCTTCTTTAATATTTGCGGGAATCTCCTGCATATCTTTCTCATTTTCACTTGGTATAATCACAGTTTTGATTGATCCTCTTAGCGCAGCAAGCAATTTTTCTCTCAAGCCCCCGATAGCCAAAACTCTACCGCGCAATGTTACTTCGCCTGTCATAGCAACACTTTTGTTAACTGATATATTTGTCATGAGAGAAACAATAGACGTACATACTGCACTGCCAGCAGAGGGACCATCTTTTGGCACAGCACCTTCAGGTACATGCAAATGTATATCATTATTTTGGAATTTTTCGGGCTTTATACCGAAAAATAAACAATTTGATCGCACATAACTATACGCAGCTTTTATAGACTCTTGCATAACTTCTCCAAGCTTTCCTGTATATTTTATCTCCCCCTTACCAGGAATTAGGACTGACTCTATCATCAAAATATCACCACCTGTTTCAGTATAGGCAAGACCAGTTACTATCCCTACCAAACTCTCATTTTCTGCAATGCCAAAGGTATACTTACGTACCCCTAGATAATCTTGTAAATTACCAATCTCTACGGATATTTTATTATTTTTATCAGTTAATATTGCTTTAACTGCTTTTCTCATGAGTTTTGCAAGTTCCCTTTCCATGCTTCGCACGCCGCTTTCACGTGTATATAAACGTATCAACTCGTATAATGCTTCATTGGTTATTCCCCACTCCTTCTGATGCAAACCATGCTCTTTTTTTAATTTTGGAATAAGGTGATGTGTAGCAATACTGATCTTCTCGTCTTCGGTATACCCAGATAATTGTATAATTTCCATCCTATCACGCAAAGGATGCGGTAAATTTAAGCTATTTGCTGTGGCTACAAACATTACACTTGAAAGATCAAACTCAACTTCCAAGTAATGATCTGTAAAATGTTTATTGTGCTCAGTATCCAAAACCTCAAGTAATGCAGATGCAGGATCACCACGCGAATCAGAACCCATCTTATCTATTTCATCAAGAAGGAAAAGCGGGTTGCATGAATTAGCTTTTTTCATGTGTTGAATGATTTTACCAGGCATTGAGCCAATATAAGTTTTCCTGTGTCCTCGTATTTCAGACTCATCACGTATACCACCAAGAGATATGCGAACAAAATCTCTTCCTACTGCTTTTGCCATAGACTTAGCTAAAGAAGTTTTACCAACACCAGGTGGTCCAACTAAGCAAAGTATAGGACCTTTTATCTCTTTTACTCTCTTTAATACTGCTAAAAATTCTATTATTCTATCTTTTACTTTCTCTATGCCATAATGATTTTCATCTAAGATTTTTTTAGCCGCATTTAAGTTAATTTTTGCACCTTTGTACTTTCCCCATGGCAAATCAAGCAACCAATGCAAGTAACTAGATATAACTGTTGCTTCAGGAGAAATGGGATTCATTTTCTTATATCTCTTTAAGTCAGTTATGGCTTTCTCTTTTGCTTCCTCAGAAAGCTTTGTTTCATTTATCTTTTTTTCAAATTCATTGAGTATATTCCCTTCATCTCCATTTTCAAACTCACCTAATTCTTTCTGTATAGCTTTTAATTGCTCATTAAGGTAGTAAACTTTTTGAGTACTTTCAATCTGTGATTTAATTGTCTTATACAAGCGGTTTTGTGCACTCAAAATACTTATTTCTCTCTCAATAAGAGCAAAAACTTTTTTTAAACGCTCTTTTGGGTTATAAACTTCAAGTATGTTTTGCTTATCTGATACCTTTATATTTAAGTGCGAAGCTATCATATCTACAATTTGATTAACCTCTTTAACTTGATCAATGGGGTCAATAATAATCTCGGGCCGACTTTTCTTGCTTAGTTTACACCAATTGTCGAATGCATCTATAACAGAACGCCTTAAAGCTTCTAAATCAATATTATCTTCATTTTCTCCATACTCATAATGACCATCCAACGCTACTCTGGCCTCTAACAAAGTGTGAGAGCTAATATATTCTATAACTCTTCCCCTTCTTACCCCATGAATCATGACTTTTACTGCATTGTCAGGCAGTTTTATTAATGGTTGTATAATATTTGCTAACACGCCTACTTCATAAAGATTCTCTGGCTCTGGATTATCAATAGAACCATCTTTTTGTGCTATGAGAAAAATCTCGTTTTGGTGACTACTGCTACTTATTGCATACTCTAGTGCATGAACAGATTTTTCTCTACCTACGAATAAAGGCAACATTATATTTGGAAAAATTACTACATCTCTTAGAGGTAATACTGGTAATACAGTAGAATTAAAGTTTACAGCACGTCCAATACTCATAATATATGCCTCAAATTAATCATTAACCGTTATAACACTACCCTTATTATTATGATTAATCGTCGCTTTGCCTAATTCTACCATTTTCTTAGTAACCGTTATAGTGCTACCTTCAAAACCTCCGTTGCCGGATATATACATAACATCAAGCAAAAGTGACTCTAAGATAGCACGTAACATCCTTGCGCCTGTTTTATAGCTTATAGCTTTTTTAGCAATAGCTGATATTGCTTCATCTGAAAACTCAAGGTTTACTTTACTAAATGCAAGCAATGCTTTATATTGTTTTACTAGCGCATTTCTTGGCTCTGTCAACACATGTATTAAATCCTCGTGATCCAGCTCATCTAGAACAGCAGTTATTGGAACCCGTCCTACAAATTCGGGTATCAAACCGAATTTGATTAAGTCCTCAGGTTGAGCATCGCGTAAAGCATTTTTTTTCTTTTGTGCTTTAGACTGACTTATATCCGCCCCAAAGCCAACTGATGTTCCCTTTTTTCTTGCCTCAATAATTTTATTTAGGCCTTCAAAAGCTCCTCCACAAATAAATAGTATGTTACTAGTGTCTACTTGTATAAACTCTTGTTGCGGGTGTTTTCGCCCTCCTTGTGGAGGAACATAAGCAACCGTACCTTCCATGATTTTTAGTAGAGCTTGTTGGACCCCTTCACCTGAAACATCACGGGTTATTGAAGCGCTTTCAGACTTTCTTGTGATCTTGTCTATTTCATCGATAAACACTATACCATGCTGTGCCTTTGCAACATCATAATTTGCAGCTTGTAATAGACGTGACAACACGCTTTCTACATCATCACCTACATAACCTGCCTCAGTCAAAGTTGTCGCATCGGCCATAGCAAATGGCACATCTGAAACTTTAGCAAGTGTTTTTGCTAGCAAAGTCTTACCAGAACCAGTAGGGCCAATAAGCATTATATTTGACTTCTCAATTTCAATATCACTTATAGAATGAAGTTGCACCATGGATTGACAATGGTTATACATAGCCACAGATAAAACGTGTTGCGCATGTTCCTGACCTACAACATGCTTACTAAGAAAATTTTTTATATCTTCAGGTTTCTTTAGTAATAGCTTCATATCAGATATATGATCTGAATTAAAAGCTCTCTCTTTCTTTTGACTTATTGCTTTATGGGATAACTCTATGCATTCATTACAAATGAACACCTTTAAACCATCTGAAGAGTTAGTAATCAATTTATCTACTTCGTTTTGTGCCTTGTTACAAAAAGAACAGTAGTGTAAATCATTATTGTTATCCATTAAACTACCTTTTGTTTAACTTTAATATTTTCAATCTTCATATCTTTACGCTCAGCTATTACTCTGTCAATTAAGCCAGTTTTCATTGCTTCTTCAGGATCCATGAATTTATCTCTTTCCATCATTTCTTCAATTTTCTTTAGTGAATTTCCAGTATGTTTTTCATAAATTTGATTTAATTTTTTCTTAACTCGCAAAATTTCATTAGCATGTATTTCTATATCAGTTGCTTGCCCATGATAACCACCAGATGGCTGATGTATCATAATTCTTGAATGAGGTAGCGAGTAACGTTTACCCTCCGCACCAGCTGTAAGCAACAAAGAACCCATAGATGCAGCTTGACCTATACACAAAGTTGAAACGTCTGGATTTATATACTGCATTGTATCGTAGATCGACAAACCAGCAGTTACAACACCACCTGGTGAGTTAATATACATACAAATGTCTTTATCGGGATTTTCCGATTCTAAAAATAAAAGCTGTGCTACTATTACGCTGGCCATGTTGTCTTCAATAGGGCCAGTTACGAAAATTATTCTTTCTTTTACTAGCCTTGAATATATGTCATAAGCCCGCTCACCGCGACTAGTTTGTTCAACTACAATTGGTATAAGAGTCATACCTTTTCCTATCAAATATTATCAAATAATTCCTTTAATTCTTTCACAGAAACAATCTGTTCTTCTTTACTAGCTTTTTCTATCATATAATCTGTCACTTTATACTCAAGTGCTTGCCCTCTAACTAATTCCTGAAATTGTCCGTCTGATTTAAAATGTTTAAATACTCTGTCAAATGATACATCTTTACTGACATATTGATTTACAATAACATTCATAATATCACTTTGAGTTAATGATATTTCATGTTCTTTACTGAACTCCATAAATAGCATTGCAAGCTTTACGCGTCTTTCAGCTTCTTTACAAGAATCATCTTTAGCATTCAACTCTCTTTCCACTCTCTGCTGTTCCTGTTTTACTACTTCTATAGGCAAATCAAAACTATAACTAGCATCCAAACAATCAAATAGCTCTTTCTTAATTAAGAGATCTCCCATTTCTTTACACTGATTATCAATTACTTCTTTTACATGATTTATTAGCGAAGAATGATCTTCAAAACCAATTCTCCTAGCTATTTCATTATCACTTTGCAAATCTTTGGCAATCTGAATATCATTAACTCGAACAGAAAAAGCAGCCTCCTGCCCCGCAAGGGAAATTACCTGGTAATCTTCAGGAAATCTCAACTTAAAGCTTTTTGTTTCCCCTTTTTTCATGCCAATTAATTGATCTTCAAAACCATTTATAAATGTTCCAGATCCTAAATTAACAGTAAAATTTTTGCCACTTCCACCTTGAAAGAGCTTATTTCTAATTCGCCCTTCAAAGTCAATTATCAGTTTATCCTCGTTTTTTGCTTGATAAGAAGCATCATTAACAGAGACAAAGTTAGGAAATTTTGTTTTTATAGAATCAATAAATTCTTTTATGTCTCCCTCTTTGATTTTTGCCTTAACTTTCTTCAAATTTATTTTATCAAGATCTATTACTGGCACTTTTGGCATCGATTCAAAAGATAATTTGTACAGAAAGTTGCCTTTTTCATCCTTTTTATCCAGGTTTGGTAATGACATAATATCAACCTTAGGATGGATGTGAGACTTAACTTCGATTTTTTTCATTAAATCACTTGAGCAATAGTCAATCGTATCTTTTATCACATATTCCAAAGCTTCGTTTTTATAATTTGTAACAACAAGATCGTAAGGCATCTTTCCGGATCTAAATCCAGGCAGTTTTGCATCCTTCGCTATTTCTTGTAATCTAGAGTTTATCTTTTGTTCTATATAATCACTACTAACTGTGATTTCATACTCATACTTTAGTTTATCTACACTAAGTTCCTTATAGGTATATATATTACTTAATGTATCTGCTTTGACTGCATTTTGAGTTATATTACTAGACATTACAACCTGTTATCAATATTTTATTTATGTTTTAATAAAGCCATTTTACCAGAATTTAAGTTAAATACAATCCTTAAGAACAGGTTCTTATACAAACAAAAGTGTACTTAGTAATTATAAATTTTCTCTTAAAACCTGAGTTACATGACTTTAAGTGCGGATAGAGGGACTTGAACCCCCACGAGCAAGCTCACCAGGACCTAAACCTGGCACGTCTACCAATTTCGCCATATCCGCAAGAACCCTTCATTAACTTATAGATAACCACTTCTGTCATCTTATGCAATTTAAAGATTAGATTTTAATACCACAGACTGAACTTATAATACTGGTTAACTCCACTATGAATCTAAGCCTGAATTACTTTAACTAACATTATTAAGATAAGTACTGTCTTAGAAATATTCAAGGCTTATTCAATTTATAGTATTTACACAATAAAAAAAGCTTATTAATATTCTTTAATTAAAGCTCTAAACTCTGGAAATTAATAATGAGATTAATAGCAAGCTTCTTACTCGCAATTTTTCTGATTACACAGAGTGGCTGTACGACTCTTGTGAGTGGTATAGTGGTAACAGCAACTGCAGCGGCTACAGCAATAACAATGCAAGATAAATCCTTGGGAAACATTATTGATGATACAACTATAGTAATAAGAATCAATAAGGGACTCTTAAAACACGGACTGTTCTCATCTATAAAAGTTAAAGTGAGTGAAGGAAGAGTATTACTCATTGGAAATGTTGATAATCATGAAAAGCAACTCACGGCAGAGAAAATAGCTTGGCAGCAAAAAGAGATTAAAGAAGTGATAAATGAAATAAGAGTCACACCAATTAAAATGGCTTCTATGCTAGATGTTACTGTGGATGGTATGATAACAGCAGAGATAAGCACGAGACTTCTGGGAAAAAGAAATATTAAATCAATTAATTATAGCGTTAATACAGTTGATAGAGTCGTTTATTTGATGGGTATAGCTCAAAATAAGGCGGAATTAAAAGCTGTAATAGCAATTGCAAGAAAAGTAAAAGGAGTAAAGCAAGTTGTAAGCTATGTGAGATATAGACATAGCAAATTGCGTCATTGATGAAAATTTACTTGAGTGTTAGTATCATGTAGCTAAGCCATAAAACTCCTTTACAAATTTCGTCAGTTCACTCTTATGGTATGTATAACAATGTTACAAAAAATAATATCATAGAATTCAATAGAATAATTCCTAGAAAATCTCTACATACTAAAAAAAGTAAAATGCTATTTAAATAAGCTTAAGAATAAATAGCAAACATCTATATCTTGTGCGATATGGCGTTTTATTCCTGAGATTTTTTTACCAGCGTCATAGCCTTTTTCTTCATCAGTGTCTGCGTTCTTTACACTCTGAGCGTCAATTATGCAAAAGCTGGTTTTTTCTTTCCAAACATTGTTTTGTCGGACCACACTAACTATTTTTTTAACATGCACTCCAAAATACTTTTTTTTTATTTCCTTTTACTTTTTCACTCCATTTTTGAAATAATCATAACAATTGCGCCGTTTTGGAAACTCTTTTGGTAGCATCCTCCACTGATAACCACTTTTTAGGGCGTACAACACTCCGCAAAATATATCATACAAATCAAGTTTTCTTGGTTTTGTTTTTTCCACAAGACTCCAGATCTGGTGAAATAATCTCAAACTTCTCTCGACTTATGTCACTTGGGTATACACTCCTCATATATCCTAATTTATACACTCTATTTCTTACTTTATGCCTTTCTTGAGATTATGAACAGGTTCTTAGAAAGCTAGCGTTCTACTAGTCATGTTCTTTATCTTGCTTTACAACAATGCATCTTTTCATTCCAGCCAAGTCGTATACGTATTCCTGAAAAGCCAGTCCATATAAGGGTATTGTTTTGTCAATATTGCTTTGATCTTCGCCTATTTCCAGTATCGCAAACCCATCTTTTTTAAGGCACTTTTTCAATATTGGAAAAATACTCAGGTAACAGCTCAATCCATCGATACCACCATCAAGAGCAATTCTTGGCTCTTTTTGCACTTCAGCTTGCAGATCTTTTAACTTACTTCTTTTAATATATGGAGGATTGCTTATTATGAGATCAAATAAATCTCTACATTCTGTCCACGAATTTGGAAATATTTTAGCTCTGTTGAGAAGATTATGTTTCTTTGTGTTCTGGCAGGTAATTTTGTATGCTTCCAGGCTTTTTTCAAAACCAACTCCAATAGCATATTCATACTCACTAAGTATGGAGATCAACAAACAGCCTGTGCCTGTGCCAAAATCTGCGATTTTTATTTTTTGCTTCTTATTTTGGTAATATTTTAACACTGTTGAAATTACTGTCTCACTATCTGGTCTTGGATCTAGAACATGTTGGTTAACTATAAAATTTTTACTCCAGAATTCACGATTACCTATTATTTGCGATATTGGATATCTTTCTGCTCTTTTTTTTGTTAATTTCCAGAATAGAAGTTCTTTGTTTCTTGGTACCTGATTGGTGTGATTCATTATTGTGAATGATCTTTCTACTCCAAGTACGTACTGCATGATGATTTCACAATCCAAATATGGTGATTCAATTCTATGTGATGATAGTAGCTTTGACCCTTCTTTAATTAAAGCGCTGATTGTTTTCATTATTCTAAAAACGTGTTCCTTGTATGCAAGAACAGCAAAATTAAGTATAGAATTTTGAACTTAGGGTAGCTGCATTAAATCTAAGTGTCAAGAGTAGGATTGTAAAAATCATCTGGCTTTACTGGTAATTCGGTTAGTTCGGTTGGTATTTTTGCATTAATGTTAGAAGCTCTTGGCTCTATTATAAGGATTATTTTCTGCATATTCTTTGATAGCCATCACAGTATATTACTTGTTCCATATCTATATTAATTCGACCACAGCAAGTGATAATTTCTTAATATTAAAACCAATATGCGCTTTAGCATATAATTATCAGTAGCTTTCAAAGCAATTAGGCTGAGATTATTAGAGTAGTAATGTTTATTTTATATTGACTATTGAGGTTTATTATTTTATAATTAAGACTTAGTTATTTTTAGAGTTTTAAATTTACAGTATATGCCTACGATAAATCAATTAATATGTAAAGGTAGATCAGGGTTAACTCGCAAGAAGAAGGTGCCAGCTTTGGGAAAATGCAATCCTCAAAGAAGGGGTGTTTGCACTAAGGTATATACTACAACTCCTAGAAAGCCTAATTCAGCACTACGTAAGGTAGCTAGAGTAAAGATTAGTGGATACGGTGAAGTGACGGCTTATATACCTGGCGAAGGTCATAATTTACAGGAGCATTCCGTTGTTTTAATACGTGGTGGGCGAGTTAAGGATTTGCCGGGTGTACGTTATCACATAATAAGAGGTGCTCTTGATCTACGTGGTGTGCAAAATCGAAAGAAAGCTCGTTCAAAATATGGTGTAAAGAAATCTGGTTAAAATTTATGGCACGTCGTAATAAAGCAAAAAAAAGAACAAGCCCTGACTCTCGTTATGGTAGTGTCTTGCTTATGCGTTTTATTAATATAATTATGAAATGTGGTAAAAAATCTATTGCAGAAAAGATTGCTTATAGTGCTTTGTCCTTAGCTGAAAAGAAAATAGGCAAAGATGCCTTATCAATTTTTGAGACAGCAGTAGAAAATGTTACCCCTTCTATAGAAGTACGCTCTCGGCGTATTGGTGGTGCAACTTATCAAGTCCCTGTTGAAATTCGTCAAGATAGAGCAATTTCTTTGGCATTAAGGTGGATTGCTAGAGCAACTTCTGCTGCTCGAAAAAAGAGCGGTAGAACTACTGTTTATTGTTTGCAGTCTGAAATATTAGATGCTTATAATAAATGTGGTGGTGCATTTAAGATGTGTGAAGAAAAGTATAAAATGGCTGAAGCTAATAAGGCATTTTCTCATCTTCGTTTTTAATATTAGCTGATTGATTGTGGTATGGAAGTTTTAATATCTAGGTATAGAAATATAGGGATAATGGCTCATATAGATGCTGGCAAGACCACCACAACAGAGCGTATTTTATTTTATACTGGTAAACAAAATAGGATTGGTGAAGTGCACGATGGTGCAGCTTCTATGGATTGGATGGAGCAAGAGAAGGAGCGTGGCATTACAATTACCTCTGCTGCAACAACATGTTTTTGGAATGATCATAGGATTAATATAATAGATACTCCTGGTCATGTTGACTTCACTATTGAAGTTGAGAGATCTTTGAGGGTTTTGGATGGTGCGGTTGCTGTATTTGATGGAGTTGCTGGAGTTGAGCCTCAGTCTGAGACAGTTTGGCGTCAAGCTGATAAATATACCGTTCCTCGTATCTGCTTTGTTAATAAAATGGATAGAATCGGGGCAAATTTTTATCGATGTGTCGATATGATAAAAACGAAGCTTGGCGCATCACCTTTAGTTATTCAGTTGCCAATAGGAAGTGAGAAAGATTTTAAAGGCATAATCGATCTTATTTCTATGAAAGCTATTATATGGCAAGAAGAAACATTAGGCGCTAAATTTTCTTATGAAGATATTCCTTCTGATTTGCTTGATAAGGCTCAAGAGTATCGAAATCTTTTATTAGATGCTGCAGCTGAAATGGATGATGAGGCGATAAATACTTACTTTGAATCTAACAATCTGCCAATTGATTTATTGAAAAAGTGTGTGAGAAGCGGGACCATTAAAGGAAAATTTGTCCCTGTATTATGTGGGTCAGCTTTTAAAAACAAAGGCGTGCAATCACTTTTAGATGGTGTGGTTGATTTTTTACCCTCTCCTATTGATGTTGATGTAATTATTGGAACTGATCCTAAAGATTCAGAAAAGAAAATTGAGATCAAACCTTCAGAAAAAGAGAAATTCGTTGCTCTTGCGTTTAAAGTGATGACGGATAAATTTGTAGGTAGCTTGACGTTTATTCGTATTTATTCCGGTAAGTTAAAATCTAAATCTGCTGTGTTAAATGCTGGAAAAAATGAGACTGAAGGAATTGGTAGAATGTTGCTTATGCATGCAAATAACAGAGAAGATATAAACGAAGCTAAAGTTGGTGATATAGTTGCCTTAGTTGGATTAAAGAAAACAATTACTGGTGATACTTTATGTTCATCTGATTTTCCTATACTATTAGAGCGTATGGAATTCCCTGATCCTGTTATTGAAACTGCTATAGAACCGAAAACCACCTCAGATCAGGAAAAATTAGGTGTTGCTTTGAATAGATTGGTTGCAGAAGATCCTTCTTTAAGGATGTCAGTAAATGCGGAGAGTGGGCAGACTATATTGAAAGGTATGGGTGAGCTGCATCTTGAGATTATTATTGATAGAATGAAGCGCGAGTTTAATGTTGAAGCTAACGTTGGTGCGCCTCAAGTTGCATATCGTGAAACTATCACTAAATCTGTTGAAATTGATTACACTCATAAAAAACAATCAGGTGGTGCTGGTCAGTTTGCTAAAGTTAAAATAAAATTCGAACCTCTTGAGCCTGGTTTTGGCTTTCAGTTTGAAAGTAAAATTGTAGGCGGTGCTATTCCAAAAGAGTATATACCTGGAGTGCAAAATGGCTTAGAGTTGATAAAAGAAGGTGGTATAATTTCCGGCTTTCCATTGATTGATTTTAAGGCTACTCTTCTTGATGGTGCTTTTCATGATGTTGATTCTAGTCCTTTGGCTTTTGAACTTGCTGCTAAAGGTGCTTTTAAGGAAATGGCAAATAAAGCTGGTCCAAAAATGCTAGAACCTATAATGAAAGTGGAAATCATTACTCCTGAAGAATATATGGGTGATGTTATGGGTGATATAAATAGTAGAAGAGGCAGTGTTGTTGATATGCTGGATTTAGGTAATAATAGCAAAATAATTACTGCTTCGGTTCCTCTTGCAAATATGTTTGGTTATATAAATGTTTTGCGTTCTATATCTCAGGGAAGAGCTCAGTATAGTATGCATTTTTCTTGTTATGAACAAGTGCCACAATATGTGGTTGATGAGTTAAAGTTAAAGTATAATTAAAGGTTAGTAATTATGACAGCGATAGTAGAAGCATTTGGAAAGCCGCATGTAAACGTGGGAACGATAGGACATGTGGATCATGGGAAGACAACGTTAACAGCGGCGATAACAAAGCATTATGGTAATTTTGTAGCATATGATCAAATAGATAAAGCGCCAGAAGAAAGAAAGAGAGGTATAACAATAGCAACAGCGCATGTTGAATATCAAACAGAAAAGAGACACTATGCACACGTTGATTGCCCTGGACATGCTGATTATGTAAAGAATATGATAGTAGGTGCAGCACAGATGGATGCAGCGATATTGGTAGTGTCAGGGGTTGATGGGCCGATGCCACAAACGAGAGAGCATATATTGCTGGCAAAACAGGTGGGTGTTGGATATATCGTGGTATATATAAATAAAGCTGATGTTGCTGATGCTGATATGATAGATTTGGTAGAAATGGAAGTGAGAGAGTTGCTGAGTAAGTATGGATTTCCAGGTGATGAAGTGCCTATGATAGTTGGGTCTGCGCTAAAAGCATTAGAGGATGATAGTAGTGAGTATGGAAAGAAATCAATAGATAAATTGATGGAGAAGTTAGATGAGTATGTGGCAGTACCTCCAAGGCCTGTAGATTTGCCGTTTTTGTTGCCAATAGAAGATGTATTTTCAATATCGGGCCGAGGGACGGTAGTAACAGGAAGAATAGAGAAGGGGGAGATAAAGACAGGGGATGAGGTAGAGATAATAGGTCTGAAAGCGACGCAAAAGACGATATGTACTGGTGTTGAGATGTTTAAGAAGTTGCTAGATAAGGGAAGTGCAGGACTCAATGTAGGAATACTACTAAGAGGAACAAAGAGAGAAGAAGTGGAGAGAGGGCAAGTATTGGCAAAACCAGGGACAATAACCCCGCATAAGAAATTTAATGCGGAGGTGTATATATTGAAGAAAGAAGAAGGAGGAAGGCATACACCATTTTTTGGAAATTATCAGCCACAGTTTTATTTAAGGACAACGGATGTAACTGGGAGTATAAAATTGCTAGATGGAAAGGAGATGGTAATGCCAGGGGACAATGTAAGTATAGAAGTGGAGTTGCAAGTACCAATAGCAATGGATAAAGGATTGCGTTTTGCGATAAGAGAAGGTGGTAGAACTGTTGGTTCTGGCGTTGTTTCGGAAATTTTAGAGTAAACTTTGAATTATAGGAGTGTAGCTCAATTGGTAGAGCGCTGGTCTCCAAAACCAGAGGTTGTAGGTTCAATTCCTATCGCTCCTGCATTAATATTATGGTAGAAATGTTAAAAAACCTGTATGTTTTTTTTTGCGATATAAAGCAAGAAATAAGGAGAATTGCTTGGATAAAAAAACAGCAGGTATTGTCATCTTTGTTTATTGTAATAATTGTTATATTATGCTTTTCGATTTTCTTTTGCTTCGTAGATTTTATGTCTCTTTACATAATTAAGACTTTATTTGGAATTATTTATGGAATATAAGTATAAATGGTATATCATTAAAGTCGATTACGGGTATGAGAAGGATATATGCGAGTTGGCAATCAATACTGTTTACTTTAAGGAGGTGTTTATTCCTTATCAGACAGTATGTGATGTAAAATCTGATATAAAAGAGTTATGTGAAGTATATATATGTATGCATCTGTGTGATGAAAGCAAAAATATTTTGAATCAAATGACTGGGTTTTGTGGTGATGAGTCTGGTCATTTTGAGATGATTTCAGATGATGAGGTAATTTTAAAACGTAAGGAATTTAATAGGTATAAGTGGTACATTTTAAGAGTTGCCTCTAATTATGAAGAGAAAGTGCGCCAATATATATTAGAAAATTCTATGAGATTGAATATTAATAATTATTTTAATAGGGTTTTTATTCCTTGTGAAGAATTAAGTGAGATGGATTTAAAATCTAAAAAAAATGCTAAACGAAGGAAGTCCTTTCCTGGTTATGTCTTTTTATACATGAATTTATGCGATGAGGTATTAAATTTTATTAATAATATACCAAAATCTCTTAAGGTTTATGGATTTTTGAAAAATGGTAATGTTCCAAAGGTGATTGAGGATAATGAGATTCGTTCAATGTGTAGTGCGCTTTACAATGCTCAAGAAACGAAAAAGTTGAGTTATGGTTATGAGAAAGGTGAAAAAGTAAAAATTAATGATGGTCTTTTTCAAAATTTTACTGGTAAGGTAGATATGGTAAATGATGAGAAAAAAATTATTAATGTTGAAGTATCAATCTTAGGTAAGCCAACAATAATAGAGCTTGATTTGGCTCAAGTAGAGAAAATAGAGGATTAATTATGAGTAATGTAGTTGCTAAGATTAACTTGCTTATGGAAGCTGGAAAAGCAGTTCCAGGACCGAAAATTGCTTCAGTACTTGGCCCGCGTGGTATACCTGTTCCTAAATTTTGTGAAGCTTTTAATAAAGCTACTAGCGCTGCTAACGCTAGTTATAAAGTAGGTGATTTAGTAACAGTGAGAATTTCCATAAAGGATGATCGCTCTCATGATTTTACTGTCAGCGGTCCGCCTGTGGCTTATTTGCTTAAGCAGGAAGCTAAATTAAGTAAAGGTTCTGGTAATTCTGGTAAAGAATTAGTGGCTAAATTATCTATGTCTGCTATCATTAAAGTGGCAAAGTGTAAGATGGTTGATATGAAAGTGGATAATGAAGATTCAGCAGTGAAGATGGTTATAGGCACTGCAAAATCTATGGGTATAGAAGTTGTGGAAGGTTAGGTAAATGAGTACATATAATGATGATTCTAAGCAGTGTTTGGAGAAGATTGTTGAGTCTGCTTCAGCAAAATTTAATGAATCAGTTGATATCGCAGTCAATTTAGGTGTAGATTCACGTAAATCTGAAGAGCAGGTGCGTGGTACAGTAGTGTTGCCTAAAGGTATCGGGAAGAATATTAAAGTAGCTGTTTTTGCTCAAGATAAACATTTATTAGAAGCTGAAAAAGCTGGTGCTGATATTACAGGAGGAGAAGATTTAATTGAAGAGATAAAAAAAGGTAGAAAGTTGAATGTTGATTGGTGCATAACTACTCCTGATTTCATGGCAAAAATCACTCCTATTGCAAAAGTATTGGGTGCTAAAGGGCTGATGCCTAACCCTAAATTTGGTACTGTGACTTCTAATATTGCGGAAGCTACTAAAACCATTAAGTCTGGTCAAATAAAATTCAGGACGGATAAAAATGGGGTTATTCATGGTAAATTAGGAAGTATTAAATTTGATATTGATGATTTGCTGGAAAATTTAAAAGCCTTTCTTAAAGTAATTAGAGACAATAAACCTGCTTCTGTGAAAGGAGTTTACTTTAAAAGCGTTTTTTTAAATTCAACTATGGGTAAAGCTCATAAAATAAACAAAGTAGAAGATATAATTTAAGGGAGCGAAATTGTGAAGCGTAAAGATAAGGATGAATTTATACAAAACATAATGAATGTGTTTGTAAATAATGATTTCTTAATATTGGTAAATTTCAAGTCTATGAATGTTAGCAATTCATTAATTCTTAGGAATAGTCTAAAATCTGTAATGGGTGGGATGTTAGTAGTTAAAAATACTCTAGCTTGCTTGGCTTTGGAAAGGACTGGTAAATTTTCTTATTTATCAGGTAAATTTTCTGGTTCTGTTGCTATTATATATTCTAGTGCTATAGTAGAAGCTGCAAAGTTAATAGTTGATTTTATTAATGCTAACAAAGAAAAAATGTCTGTGATTTGTGCGGCTCATATAAATGAATTGTTAACAGTGGAAGATGTTAACAAATTGGCTAAGCTTCCCTCTCTGGATGAATTGCGTGTTAAAATTATGCGTTTAATATCTTATGATATTCCTGCTCGGTTAGCATTGTCTATTAATTCATCTTCTATGAGGCTTATGAGAGTTTTGGATTACTATAGTTCTAAAAAATAAATTTGTTGTTAAATGGTGGTAAGTATGAATAATGTAACAAGTGATTTGGTTGATAAAATATTATCTTTAAATCTATTAGAAGCTTCTGAACTTGTAAAAGTTCTAGAAGAAAAAATAGGGTTGCCTAGTGGTTCTTTTCTTGGTGGGGCTGTTGGTGCTGGGGTGCCTATTAGTGATAATGCTAATGCTCCTGTTGCTCAAGAAAAAGCTGAATATAAAGTTGTAATCAAAGAGATTGATGCAAGCAAAAAAATAGGAGTGATTAAAGCTATTAGAGAAGTTAATTCTACATTGAATTTAAAAGAAGCGAAAGAATTAGTTGAGTCTTTACCCAAAGATTTGACTGCTAATGTTTCTAAAGACGAAGCAGAAAAAATAAAGCAAAAACTTATTGAAGCAGGAGCAACTAAAGTTGAGCTTGAATAAAATGTTAGTATATTAATTTTATGTTGATATAGCTCTTTTAATTAGTGAAGGTATTTTAATGGTTGATTCTTCTTATATGTGTACTTCTAGTGCTTTTGTTCCTAGAGTTTCTTATTCCAGGTCGATTGATTTAAAAGATTCTTTGTTGGATTTGGTTAAAGTCCAAAAGGGGTCATATAATTCCTTTACTCCTAATAATGAAAGTAATGAAAGACTTGAAGCTATCTTTCATACAATTTTTCCAATATCTGATCCTTTGCATAGGGCTACTATCGAATTTTTGAATTGTAGGGTAGATGATCTTAAGTATAGTGAATCTGAATGTATAAAACGTGGTATAACTTTTTCTGCTCAGGTTATTGCTTCTATACGTCTTGTTATTATGCAGGATGGTGTTTCTCTTGAAAAATATCAAGAGATTAAAGAAGATGATGATCATTCTAAGCTTGCAACTGTTATAAAATCTGCTGAAGAGCAGGAGGTTCGCTTTTGTGAACTGCCTATGATGACTGATAAAGGTACTTTCATCATCAATGGCGTAGAGAAAGTTATCGTTTCACAAATGCATAGATCTCCTGGAGTGTTTTTTGATAGTGATAAGGGAAAAACTTACAATTCTGGCAAATTGATCTATTCTGCTAGAGTTATTCCTTATAGAGGTTCTTGGCTTGATATTGAGTTTGATGTTAAAGATCATTTGTATTTTCGTATTGATAGAAAGAGAAAGTTGCCAATATCAGTTTTATTAAAGGCTTTGGGCTTATCAAATAATGACATACTTAATAAATTTTATGAAAAAATAGAGTATATAAAACATAAAAGTGGCTGGAGAGTACCTTTTTCCCCTGATAAATTCAAGGGAGTGAGGCTTCCTTTTGATTTAAAGAATGTTGAAGGCAATGTGTTACTTAAAGCTAATGTTCGTATTACTTCAAAATTAGCTAAAAATCTATATGATAACGGATTGAAAGAGTATCTAATTCCTTATGATTCTATATGTGGTTTATTTCTTGCAGAAGATTTAATAGATAGTGCTAGTTCTACAAAAGTCTTATCTGCTGGTGAATCTATAAAATTAGAGGATATAAAAAAGCTTGAATTATTATCTATAGATAAAATATCAGTGTTGAACATAGATAATGTTTCTGTTGGACCTTACATATTAAACACACTTTTCTTAGATGAAAACATGTCTTATGAGAACGCTCTATATGAAATATATAAGGTCTTGCGTCCTGGTGAAGTTCCTGTTTTAAAGATAGTAGAGGAGTTTTTTCGCAATCTTTTCTTCAGTCCGGAATATTATGATTTGTCTAACATTGGTAGATTAAAACTTAACTCTTGCCTTGGGTTAAATTATGAGGAAAATTTAACTACTTTAACACATGAAGACATTATTGAAATTATAAGAAAAATAGTATTGTTACGTGATGGTCAAGGATCTGTAGATGATATTGATCATTTAGCAAATAGAAGAGTCCGTTCAGTTGGAGAGTTTATAGAAAATCAATTTAGAACTGGATTATTAAAATTGGGACGGGCAGTAGTTGATTCTATGTCTACTTCTAGTTTAGATAAAGTCTCTCCATCTGATTTTATAAATCCAAAAGTGTTAACCAATGTCTTAAGAGATTTTTTCAACTCTTCCCAATTATCTCAATTTATGGATCAGACTAATCCATTATCTGAAATAACACATAAAAGAAGGTTGTCAGCGTTAGGTCCTGGTGGTTTAACAAGAGAGAGGGCGGGATTTGAAGTGCGTGATGTTCATCCAACTCATTACGGAAGAATTTGCCCTATTGAAACTCCTGAGGGGCAGAATATAGGCTTAATTAACAGCTTAGCTATATACGCTCGTATTAATAAATATGGGTTCATTGAAAGTCCTTATAGGAAAGTAGTTAATAAGGTTGTTACTGATCAAATTGAGTATCTGTCTGCTATAGATGAAGGTTTATATTATATAGCCGATACCAGCGCAAAGCTTGATGAGAACAACTGCTTTGTTGATGATATGTTATACTGTAGGTATGCTGGTACCTTTGTAATGGTAAATAGTAATCAAGTAAGTTACATTGATTTATCTCCTAAGCAGGTAATATCGGTTGCTGCTTCTTTAATTCCATTTTTAGAAAATGATGATGCTAATAGAGCGTTAATGGGTTCAAATATGCAGCGTCAAGCTGTACCTTTATTGAAGCCTACTGCTCCTTTGGTTGCTACTGGCATGGAATCTTTCGTAGCTTCTGGCTCTGGTGCTGTAGTTTTAGCAAAACGTGGTGGCATAGTTGACAGCTCAGATAGTAACTCTATAGTTATACGTGCTTTTGACAAAGGAGGAATTAACTACTTGGATGTAGATATTTATCATCTAAGAAAATTTCAGCGTTCTAACCATAATACTTGTATTAACCAGAAACCACTGGTGCATGTAGGTGATTGTGTTAAGGAAGGTGATGTGATAGCTGATGGTCCTGCTATTAATAACGGTGAATTGGCACTTGGCCAAAACTTGCTAGTCGCTTTTATGTCTTGGCAAGGTTATAATTTTGAAGACTCAATCATTATTTCTAGTGAAGTTGTTAAAAAAGATCTATTTACTTCTATTCATATAGAAGAATTTGAATGTGTTGTACATGATACTCCTTTAGGGTCGGAAAAAATAACTCGTGCCATACCCGGTGTTAATGAAGAAAATCTTTATCACTTGGATGATAGTGGTATAGTAAAGGTTGGTACAAGAGTTGGTCCAGGTTATATTTTGGTGGGGAAAGTTACACCTAAGCATTCTCTTTCATTGCCTCCTGAGACAAAATTGTTAATGACAATTTTTGGTGAAAAGTCATTTGATTGTGTGGATTCCTCTTTATATACATCTCCAGATATTGAAGGGATAGTGATTGATGTGCAGGTCTTTACACGCAGAGGGGAAGAAGAAAACGAAAGGGCGTTTCTTATTAAACAAAAAGAGGCAAACGACTTTGAGAAAGAACGAGACCATATAATCAATGTTATTAATCAATATTTCTATGATGAATTAAGAAAAATTCTTATTAATTCTGGCTCTCAAGATCGAGAAAGTATTAATTTTATTGAACGTGAGGGATGGTGGGATATAGGATTGAAAAACCAATCTATTTCTAAGCAAGTTGAGAGCTTAAAAAAAGATTTTGATGAAAAAGTATCACATGCGATAGCAAACTTTAAGCGAAAAGTAGAAAAATTGCATGAAGGCTATGATCTGCCTCAAGGTGTGTCGATGTCAGTAAAAGTTTTTATTGCTGTAAAACATAGTTTGCAGCCAGGGGATAAAATGGCTGGTAGACATGGAAATAAAGGTGTGATTTCTCGAGTTGTTCCAGTAGAAGATATGCCTTATTTAGAAGATGGTACTCCTATTGATATTATTCTTAACCCTCTTGGCGTTCCTTCGCGAATGAATGTAGGTCAAATATTGGAAACGCATGTAGGTTGGGCTTGTAAAAAATTAGGAGAAAAAGTAGGCAATATTCTTGATGAGATCAATAAAATCAAACGTGCTTTTTGTGAGGCAATTAGATCTCTCAGTGATGATGATTTTGAAAAATTTGCAGCATTATATCTTGATAATAAAAAATTTGAGGATATTAATGATGATGAAATAACGGCTTCTATTTTAGATACGCCTAATAAGGATGAATTAAATAATGAATTGACTACATTAGTAGAGAATTATTTCAACTCTTGTAAAGATGCACACAATAGTTTACGTCACTTCCTGATTGAGGTTTATAGTTGTGGCAGTAATTTATCTATTTGTAATAACATTCGCGATATTAATGATAATCACCTCATTGAATTTGCGTATAAGTTGCGTGATGGCATTCCTGTTACTGCACCTGTATTTGAAGGTCCAAAAGATGAACAAATAGTAAAGCTATTTGAACTTGCTGGATTGGATAACTCTGGGCAAGTTGTATTATATGATGGTTGCTCGGGTGAGAAGTTTGATCGCAAAGTTACAGTTGGTTACATGTACATGCTTAAGTTGCATCACTTAGTAGATGGTAAAATTCATGCGCGTTCAGTAGGACCTTATAGTTTGGTTACTCAACAACCTCTTGGAGGAAAGTCTCATTTTGGTGGTCAGCGTTTTGGTGAAATGGAATGTTGGGCACTGCAAGCCTACGGTGCTGCTTACACTTTGCAGGAAATGTTAACTGTGAAGTCTGATGACATTAATGGCAGGGTTAAGATTTATGAATCGGTAATAAAAGGTGACAGTAACTTTGAATGTGGAATTCCTGAATCCTTTAATGTCATGATAAAAGAGTTGCGTTCCTTGTGTTTTAATGTGGATTTGAAGCAAAATGACATAGTAATTGAAGATATATCTCACACTAATATCGCACAATCTTTTAATGAGGTTAGCATTTCCATTGCTAGCCCTGAAAGTATTAAACGTATGTCTTATGGAGAGATAACAGATGTTTCAACTGCAAACTACCGTACATTCAAAGTTGAGAAAGGTGGATTATTTTGTCCTAAAATTTTTGGTCCTGTCAATGATGATGAATGTTTATGTGGAAAGTACAAAAAAAGAAGACATAGGGGCCGTATATGCGAAAAATGTGGAGTAGAAGTTACATCTTCTAAAGTAAGAAGAGAAAGAATGGGTCATATAGAGCTTGCATCTCCTGTTGCTCATATATGGTTTTTGAAGTCACTTCCTTCAAGAATTGGAGCATTATTAGATATGTCTCTTAGAGATATCGAAAGTATTTTATATAGTGATAATTATGTTGTAATAGATCCCCTTGTTTCCTCTTTTGAAAAAGGTGAAATTATTAGTGAGAAAGCTTATAATGAAGCTAAAGATAGCTATGGGGTCGATAGCTTTATAGCTATGCAAGGTGTTGAAGCTATAAGAGAATTGCTAACACGCCTTGATTTACATGAAATTAGGAAGAATTTAAGACAGGAGTTAGAGTCTGTTGCTTCTGAAATGAGAAGAAAGAAAATTATAAAGAGATTACGTATTGTTGAAAATTTTATCAAGTCTGGAAACAGACCTGAGTGGATGATACTTACAGCTATACCTATTTTACCACCTGACTTGCGTCCCTTGGTATCGCTTGAAAGTGGTCGACCTGCAGTTTCTGATTTAAATCATCATTATAGAACTATTATTAATAGAAATAATAGATTGAGAAAATTGTTAAGTTTAAATCCTCCTGAGATTATGATTCGTAATGAGAAAAGAATGTTACAAGAGGCAGTTGATTCTCTTTTTGATAATAGTCGTCGTAATGCTCTGGTAAATAAAGCTGGCGCTACTGGATATAAAAAGTCTATTAGCGATATGCTGAAAGGAAAGCAAGGTCGTTTCCGTCAGAATCTTTTAGGAAAAAGGGTAGATTACTCTGGACGTTCTGTAATAGTTGTTGGTCCAACTTTGAAACTAAATCAGTGTGGATTACCGAAAAGAATGGCTCTTGAGTTATTCAAACCTTTTGTTTACTCAAGGCTTAAAATATATGGAATGGCTCCAACTATTAAATTTGCTAGTAAGTTAATAAGAGCAGAAAAGCCAGAAGTCTGGGATATGCTTGAAGAAGTAATAAAAGAGCATCCTGTTTTGCTAAATAGAGCGCCTACGCTACATAGGCTTGGTATTCAGGCTTTTGAGCCAGTCCTTATTGAAGGTAAAGCAATACAGCTTCATCCACTTGTTTGTACAGCATTTAACGCTGACTTTGATGGTGATCAAATGGCGGTACATGTGCCAATTTCATTGGAAGCTCAACTTGAAGCTAGAGTGTTGATGATGTCAATTAATAACGTTTTAAGTCCTTCTAATGGAAGACCGATTATAGTTCCTAGTAAAGATATAGTGCTTGGTATATACTACCTAACTTTACAGCAACTTAAGGAGGATGATTTACCACTTTTCTGTGCTTTTTGTGAAGTTGAGCATTCCTTAAACAACGGTACTCTACATATTCATTCTCATATAAAGTACAAAATGGAATACATCAATAGCGATGGAAACATTCAGTATAAAACTATTTTTACAACTCCTGGACGTTTAATATTATGGCAGATTTTTCCTAAACATAAGAATCTAAGCTTCGATTTAATAAATCAGGTATTAACAGTTAAGGAAATAACTAGCATTGTTGATTTAGTATATCGTAGCTGCGGTCAAAGTGCTACAGTGGTATTTTCTGATAAATTGATGACACTTGGCTTTGAGTATGCTACATTTTCTGGTACTTCTTTTAGTCGTTGCGATATGGTCATACCTGAAACTAAAGCTACACACGTTGATTATACAAGGGGTGAAATTAAGAAATTTTCTGCACAGTATCAAGATGGACTAATCACTAAAAGTGAGAGGTATAATAAAGTTATAGATGAGTGGTCTAAGTGCACAGATATAATAGCGAATGATATGTTAAAAGCGATATCTCTGTATGATGAAAATAGTAAGTACAATTCAATATATATGATGGTTAGCTCCGGTGCAAGGGGTTCTACTTCCCAGATGAAGCAGTTAGCAGGAATGCGAGGGTTAATGACCAAACCTTCTGGTGAAATTATAGAAACACCTATAATTTCTAATTTTCGCGAAGGATTAAATGTATTTGAATACTTTAATTCTACTCACGGTGCGCGTAAAGGTTTAGCTGATACTGCACTTAAAACTGCAAACTCTGGATACTTAACTCGTCGCTTGGTTGATGTATCTCAAAATTGCATAGTTACAAAACATGACTGTAAAACGAAAAATGGCCTTATTGTAAGAGCTATAGTTGAAGGTAGTACTATAGTTGCATCTCTAGAGAGTGTTGTACTGGGTAGAACAGCTGCAAATGATATATATAACCCAGTAACCAAAGAGTTATTATTAAAAGCAGGGGAATTAATTGATGAAGATAAAGTAAAGCAAATCAACATTGCAGGTCTTGATGCTATAAAAATTAGATCGCCTTTAACTTGTGAAATAAGTCCTGGTGTGTGTTCTTTGTGTTATGGAAGAGACCTTGCAACTGGTAAAATTGTTTCAATAGGTGAAGCAGTTGGTGTTATCGCTGCTCAATCTGTTGGAGAGCCAGGTACTCAGTTAACGATGCGTACTTTCCATATAGGTGGGGTAATGACTAGAGGTGTTGAATCCTCAAATATTATAGCTTCTATTAATGCTAGAATAAAATTAAACAATAGTAATATAATTATAGATAAAAACGGAAATAAAATTGTGATAAGCCGTTCCTGTGAAGTCGTTTTAATTGATAGCCTTGGTAGTGAAAAATTGAAGCACAGTGTGCCTTATGGTGCTAAACTTTATGTAAATGAGGGTGAGTTAGTAAAAATTGGTGATAAAGTTGCGGAATGGGATCCGTATACATTACCTATTATTACGGAAAAGAGTGGTACAATATCTTACCAGGATTTAAAAGATGGAATTTCAATCACTGAAGTGATGGATGAATCTACAGGAATATCAAATAGAGTAGTAAAAGATTGGAAATTGCACTCTGGTGTAGCTAATTTACGTCCTCGTATTGCATTGCTTGATGATAATGAAAAAGTAATAACACTTTCAAGTGGTGTGGAAGCATGTTACTTTATACCAGTTGGTGCAGTGCTTAATGTACAGGATGGCCAAAAGGTTCATGCAGGTGATGTTATCACAAGAACGCCGAGAGAGTCAGTTAGAACTCGTGATATTACTGGTGGCTTGCCTAAGGTTATAGAATTATTTGAAGCACGTCGTCCTAAAGAGCATGCTATCGTTAGTGAAATAGATGGCTATGTAACGTTCTCTGAAAAAGACCGTAGAGGAAAACGCAGTATAGTAATTAAACCTGTAGATGAGCAAGCTTCTCCAGTTGAGTATTTAGTATCAAGAAATAAGCATGTAATAGTCAATGAAGGTGATTTTGTGCGTAAAGGTGATTTATTGATGGATGGCGATCCTGATCTTCATGATATTCTACGTGTGCTTGGGTTAGAAGCGTTAGCACACTATATGATTTCTGAAATACAGCAAGTTTATAGATTGCAAGGTGTGCGCATAGATAACAAGCATTTGGAAGTGATCTTAAAGCAAATGCTACAAAAAGTAGAAATTACCGATCCTGGTGATACTATGTACTTAATTGGAGAAAATATCGACAGGCTGGAAATTGATAGAGAAAATGATGCTATGAATAACTCTGGAAAACGACCTGCTCATTATCTTCCTATTCTGCAGGGAATTACTAGAGCAAGCCTTGAAACTAATTCCTTTATTTCTGCTGCCTCTTTCCAAGAAACAACAAAAGTACTTACGGAAGCAGCATTTTGTGGAAAGAGTGATCCTTTGAGTGGGTTAAAAGAAAATGTTATAGTAGGAAGATTAATTCCTGCTGGTACGGGTTTGGTTATGAATAAGGTGAAAGCACTTTCGCTTTGTGAAAATATAGATAAATATGAAAAATATTTTGATATTGAGACTTATGACGAAAAATTGCTGAGTGATAATAGTTATCAATTACATTCTGATGAAGAAGAGAGTGTGGTGGTATCGCACTATGATCAGTCAAGTTGAATATAGCTAATGAGGTAGTATGTTTAATCTGTTTTTAACTAAAAAAATCAATTATATTTTCTTTCACCTCTGTGCTGTCTATTATGTTATTTACTCTTACACGAAATTCAGATGAGTTTTGAAGCCCGCTACTGTACCATCCTATATGTTTGCGGGCCATCTTTATTCCTGTATCGCTTCCATAGTACTCAAGAATACTGTCATAATGCTTGAGTATTATGCTTAATCTCTCTGAGGCTGTTGGCTCAGAAACTTTATTTTCACTCAAAAAGTTTATTGCTTGATTAATCAGCCAAGGTTTGCCGTGTAATAGTTTAGACTTAATCTGACAAGCATGAATTATCTGACAGAAGAATCGACGAAGTCAAAACCGATATCAGAATCTGCTTTAATGTTATCAATATTTTTTTGGTAAGCAATATGCATACTGTCAAAAAAGGTCTGCATAGGAGTCTTACCGTAGCAATACTTACCAGAATGAGGTCTAGCTCTATTGTAAGAATGCAACCAATGATCAACATCTAACTGAAGCTCTTCCAAAGTACTATAAATCTTTTTCCTAAAGATAATATTGTAACATTCGTCTTGCATAGTTCTATGAAGCCTTTCACATATACCATTAGTCTGTGGAGAATAAGCTTTGGTTCTAGAGTGATCAATATTTTCTATTCCCAAATATAGCTGGTACGCATGATTCCCTGGTTTGCCACAATACTCCGTACCTCTATCGGTTAAAATGCGTAGCAATGGAACTTTCTGTTCATCAAAAAATGGTATAACTCTATCATTGAGAAGATCTGCAGCTGTTATGGCAGTTTTCTCCGTATAAAGCTTAGCGAAGGCCACTCTAGAGTAGGTATCAATAAAAGTTTGTTGATAAATTCGTCCAATACATTTGATATTGCCTACATAATAGGTATCTTGACTACCTAAGTATCCAGGGTGTTGTGTCTCAATTTCGCCATGTGCCTCTTTTTGTTCCTTAGCTTTTTCTAAAGCAGTAACTTGCTCCTCTGTCAAAATTATACCATCTTGTACTACCTTCGCTTCCAGCGCTTTCAATCTCTTTTTAAAATTTTCAAGATCGTTTCTTTGCCATATTGATCTTATCCCGCTAGCAGATATTAGAATTCCTCTCTTTTTCAGTTCATTTGCTGCTCTTTCTTGTCCATATGCTGGAAATTCTATTGCTATTTCAACTACTGCTTTTTCTATATTCTCTGATACTCTATTTGCATATAATGGCTTACTTTTACTTATCTCATGTAATCCCTCTTCTCCTCCTGTTTCATATAGTTCTTTGAATCGGTAAAATGTATCTCTCGAATATCCCATCACTTTACATGCCTGCGATACATTCCCTAATTGTTTTGCAAGTTCTAGCAATCCTAACTTTGGTTTTAATATTTTTTCTTGTGTTGTACTCATATCTGACACTCCTTTAAAATTTGTTTATATTTTTATCTTACTCTATTCGCTTGTCAGATTAAGTCTAAACTATTATATCTAGACCGCATTCAGGTAAATATTGCTATGCCTATGCAAACCTTTTTTGATAGTATGCATATTGCTTATCAGAAAAATATTGATAGCATTAAACAGGATGCTGATTTTGGTTTTGACTTTGTCAATTCTTCTGTCAGTTAATTCATGCTTGTCAGATCAAGTCTAAACTATTACAAGTTTATCAATTCTAGCAAATTATGAAGGTAAAATCAATATTAGCATTTATATGTAAAAATATTGAGCATTCAAAGCTTTTGAAGTAGAGTAATGATGTTAGTAATAGCACAACATATGCATGATATAGAACATATACGCAAAAACCCTAAAGGATTTGAAAAAGCAATAAAAAGCAGAGGGGTGAAAGAATTTACTGCAAAAGAAATATTAGAGATAGACCATAAAAAAAGATCACTGACTACTAAATTGCAAGCTTTAAATAAGCAACGAAACGAGGTCACGGAAGAAATAAAGAGGCTTAAAATGAACAAAAGCCCATGTGAAGAACAAGTAAAGTTATCAAAAAGCATCACAAGTGAGATAGAGACAATCAGCCTCAAGGAGCAAACAGAAAAAAATAAGTTAGTGGATATTTTATCTAACTTACCAAATATTTCTGCACAAAATGTACCAATAGGTGAAGATGAGAGCTCCAACGTAGAAATCAGAAAATATGGAGAAAAAAGGCAATTTAGTTTTATGCCAAAATTTCATTATGAACTCGGAGAAAGGTTAGGCTTGATGGATTTTGAGCAAGCAGCAAAAATTTCTGGATCAAGGTTTACAATATTAAAAGGACAGTTAGCTAAGCTTGGACGAGCATTAATAAATTTTATGCTGGAAACACATGTTAATGAATTTGCCTATACTGAGGTTTATCACCCAGCCCTGGTAAAAAACGAGGCGATGTATAACGTTGGTCAGCTACCAAAATTTTCTGATGACTCATATTTAACTACCGATAAATTAAGATTAATTCCCACAAGTGAAGTAGTTTTAACAAATTTAGTTGCTGACAAAATAATAGAAGAAAAAGAACTGCCTATTCGTTTTACTGCATATTCAGAATGTTTTCGTAAAGAAGCTGGCAGTGCAGGACGAGATACAAGAGGTATGATAAGGCAACACCAATTTGGTAAAGTGGAGTTGGTAAGCATCACAACTGAAGACCAGTCAAAAGATGAGCTTGAACGCATGACAAATGCTGCTGAGGAAATATTAAAAAAATTAGAACTACCGTATAGAATAATGCTGCTTTGTAGTGGTGATATGGGCTTTGCTGCACAAAAGACTTATGATATAGAGGTATGGTTACCTGAGCAAAATAAGTACAGAGAAATATCAAGCTGCTCAAATTGCGGTACGTTCCAGGCAAGAAGAATGAACACTAAATACTTCTTAGAAACTGACAGAAAAACAAAAAAATACGTTCACACTTTAAACGGCTCAGCTTTAGCCATAGGAAGAACAATTGTTGCCATAATGGAGAACTATCAAAATTCCGATGGGTCAGTTACAATACCAAACGTGTTGCAAAGATACATGAGTAATGATACTGTTATAAGCAAACAATAATTTTGACATATAAAAAAGCGAGGAAATAAAGATGAAGGTTTTGGTTATAGGTTCTGGTGGGCGTGAGCATGCTTTACTTTGGGCTTTAAAGAAGTCTCCTACCTTGACTAAGTTATATGTTACTCCTGGTCGCCCGGCCATGGAGAATTTTGGAGTTCTTGTGAATATAAATATTCAAGATTCAGTGGATGTTACACAATTTTGCAAGAAAGAAAATATAGAGCTAGTGATTATTGGTCCAGAGCAGCCGATAATTAATGGGCTTGCTGATGATTTAACTGCGGAGGGGATAAACGTTTTTGCTCCAAGTCAAGCAGCTGCAAAACTTGAGGCATCAAAGTCTTTTACGAAGGAACTATGTAAACAATATGGTATACCGACCGCCAAGTATGAACGTTTTATTGATGAAAGGTTAGCTAAAAATTTTGTCCGTAGTAATAAAATAAAATTTCCGCTTGTAATTAAAGCAAATGGAATTGCAGCAGGGAAAGGAGTCATAATATGCCACACAGAAAATGAAGCTTTTTCAGCAATAGATTCAATGCTAGTGGAGAAAAATCTTGGTGAGTCAGGTGAAGAAATAATCATAGAAGAGTTTTTAATTGGAGAGGAAGTAAGTTTTTTTGCTCTTATTGATGGGTTGAAGGTAGTAACCCTTGGGTGTGCAAAAGATTACAAGAGAGTTGGTGAAAATAACGAGGGACAAAATACTGGAGGCATGGGGTCATACTCATCACCTTCGATTATAAGTAAGGAGATGGAGCAAAAAATTATCCAAAAAATAATATATCCTACAATTCAAGCACTGACTAACATGGTAACATCCTATAAAGGAGTACTCTTTGCTGGTTTAATGATTTGCAAAGATAGTCCAAAGCTTCTTGAGTATAATGTTAGGTTTGGGGATCCGGAGATACAATCTATTTTACCTAGACTTGATCCAAATTGTGATTTGTTAAAGTTGATGTTGTCAGTTGCAGAAGGCAAGTTAAATACAAAAATGGTGGAGTTTAATCACAAAACTACAGTTTGTGTAGTTGTTGCAAGTAAAGGCTATCCTGGTGATTATCAAAAAGGAGAGGTAATTAAAGGATTGGATAAAATTGAAAACATTCCTGGTGTGCTAGTTTTTCATGCTGGTACTAAGTTGGATGAAAGTGGTAATTGGATTTCCGATGGCGGAAGAGTGCTAAATATAGTAGGAGAAGGAAACACTGTGGAAGAAGCTAAAAGTAAAGTGTACTCAGCGTTAAATTTTCTAGAATGGTCAGGTGGGTTCTTCAGGTATGATATTGGTAGTTAATTTAGCTCATGCAGAAACAAAAAAAGTCACTTTGTAAGCAGTAAACTAAAGAAAAACATGATATCTGTTCAGATTCATGTGAAACCAGTGCTTCTTTTCTTGTCATGAAAGTAGCTGACACTGGGATGGCTTTGTTGCATCACTCTTCGGATAGTAGGTAACGTGGAATAAATTCATGAAGCTATCTCAAATTTAGCCATGCCTATATCAGTAAATTTGTTAAGCAAATAACACTTGAGTAGCAGTTCTCTCTCACGATTAACCTCAGATTTGTTTCTAAAACTAAACCCAAATGTTTGCTTCAGTCGCGAGAAAAAACTTTCTATATAAGATCTCTTCCCATAATTTATCTCTTTTTTCCACCTCTTCATACCATCTTCATCATATGACTTTATGAGCTTGATTGTAGAATTTCTCTCATCCATATAATCCAACTTTGGATGCTCTACTGCATTATTTTGCGGAGGAATCCTTGTCTTTATGTCAAGCTCATCGCACAGTTTGTATAACTTCTTTCGATTATATGCCCTGTCTGCATATAGTGTGCTTATATTATATTTAACATCAATCCTTGCAATAAGATCACATGCTCCATAGTGGTCAGAATAAACTCCGCCACTGTATTTTGCTGCTATAACTTTTTTGCTACCTATCTCTAGCATTACATGCAGTTTTCTTGTTTGCTCATAGCGGCGATACTTTCTATCTGTACCATTTGCCTTGCTATGACCTGGAATATTATTGTAGATGCTTATTCCAGTACTATCTATGGCAATCTCAATATCTTCTGTATTATTTTTATCATGTCTTCGATCATTAATTTTGATGTTAAGTTTTTTAAGCCTTCTTGAGGCCTGGGAATAGCTAATAACTTGCAAGTTTTTCCTTACTTGCTCAAGGTACCCTGCTATAAATCCCGCTGTTTGTCTCAGACCTATTCTAAATAAACAAGTTATTATGTGAACCAGAATCACGACCTTATCGCTATAAATATAGTTGCCACCAGCCATTTTTGGACCTTTTTCGTACCAATTTTCTATGGCATCATTGACGTAATAAAAAATATTTCCCCTCTCTTGGAGAAATTTGTTATATTCATGGCAGTTACTGACTCTCATTTTTTGTGGCATATTTTTCTTTAGTAGGTTAAATGCTTGTCTTATAGTGAATTTTGTCAGTAACTGCCAGTTCTTTTTATTTGACCTATGCAACAAAGCCCACTGGAATCCAGAAATTTTTTGAGAACAAAAGTTATGCTAAGTTTTTGTTGGTAAGAAAGGCTGATGTCTGGGCACTGGGATGAAAGTGGTGTGAAATGGGGCTACTTGAGGATGACAAAAAAGAATGTACTGGGATGACAAGAAATAGGGCAAATGTATAAAAATAAATATTTCTATATTCAGGAAATTGTGGACTTTAATATATCGGAATTTAGTAACTTCAATAAATTGTGATATCTCTCTTACAGATTCATTCAAACTTAATTAAGTGGGAGTATTGTTAATGCGAAAAGGGTTTAATTAAAATGGTATGGCGTGTGAGGAAGACATACATCAATTGGTAGAAAGCGGATTTGATATTAACTCAAAAGATGTAAGCGGAGTCACTCTCTTGCATAAGTTTACAAAAGAAGGCGATTTAGTTGGAGTAAAATCATTATTAGAGCACGAAGCTGACTTTAATGTTGTGGACAATGAAAATAGAAATCCACTGCATTATGCTATTATGCATGGACACAAAAAAATTGCTAAACTTCTTGTTAATCAACTGACAATTAATTCTAGAGATAAAAATGGATTTACTCCACTTCACCTTGCTACACTACAAGATGACACAGAATTAATGGATTTTTTAATAACAAAAGGCGCAAAAATTAATGAAAAAGATGCTGAGGAAGGCTATACTCCTCTTCACATAGCTTCATTATACGGTTCTAAAAAGAGCGTCCAGATTTTAATTGATAGCGGAGCAAATCTTGAATGTGAAGATAACAACTTTCGTACTCCTTTATTTTTGACCATTTATCAATGTACTACACATTATGAAAGTAGAGCAGAGATCATAGAATATCTGATAAAGAAAGGTGCAAACATAGAAGCAAAAGATGCAGAAAATAATACTACGCTTTTTCTAGCAGCATATAACAACAAAATGCAACTGGTAAAGCTTATTGTAAAGCAAGCAAAAGCTAGGTTAAAAGAGTTTATTTGCACAAAAAACAAACATGGTTTTGATGCACTGGATTGCGCTATTAAGCATAATAATAGGCAAATGGTAACATTTCTTGTTTCAAAGGGAATAGAAGCAGATGACCAAGATTGTAGCGGTAACACCAGGTTACATAAAGCTAGCTATAATGGTGATACTAAAGCAGTTAAGTTCTTATTGGAGCTTAAGGTAAACGTTAATGCCGTCACTAGATACAACAGAACTCCTCTGCTACTTGCAGCTAAAAAAGGCCATGTAGAAATTGTAAGAATGTTGTTAGCAGTAAAAGCCAATATGAATATTTGTGATCAACAAGGTTTTTCACCTCTACATCTTACTATTCAAAAGGATTATTTTGATATAGCTCAGCTATTAATAGAAAAAGGGGCAATTAAGTATAGTAAAGATTATACTATAATAGGATTATTTATTGACAAGGCTCATAGCAAAAAAAATATTGAAGAAAATTACAAAAAATTTTGTAGGTTTTTGATGCTTTACTTGAAAGAGCTACATAGTAAACACAAAGCCTTGTGTGTACTTTCAATCCTAGCTCTAAGCTTAACAATTATAGGTTTACCATTTATTTTCAAGCCTATTATTAAATATAGAGAAAGAAGTAAAATATATAAAAAAATTAGGGCTATGCTGATTTATATTTAAGTATAACAGGAGAACTAAGCTAATATATGACAATTATCTGCTCGATAAAAATGGAATTAAATGTATCCGTTTAGCAGAGTGGCAAAATAAAATAGACAAAACCATAAAAATAAATGGTGTCATGCAATTTGAGCTTCGGCATAGATCCCACATAAATTTTTTGGTACATATTTTTTCAACATTAATTTCGTATTCCATTCAAAGAATATTAATATTAGCATATAAGTATGAATATTATGCTAATATAATTACTTTTTAGGTATACATGGCAAATTTATGCCTGGAAACAGTTTTTGGTTATTTCCTACACTTTCTTTATAAAAATCACAGGCGCCTGTTATTAGCTAAAGTAAAGGTCAAGTATCTGGAATTCTGGACATAAAATCCTCCTGTATAAAAAGATTAGAAAAAAAATGCAGCGCACATATGACAGATGTGTGTATACGCTGAAAAAGATACGCTACTTTTTCTGGGTAAGGTCACTACGATGAGTAAGCCTTTAACAGAATTAACAACTAAGATGAGTACGTCATCAGAACCAACGACAGTAGCTGAAACTATTGCGACTTCACAAGCAACTATGATTACTACAATGCCAACTAATGCGCCAACAACAAACTCAGAGAAAACTATACAAACATTGTCCATTATGCCAAGTACTAGAACAAAAGCAACAACTCCTCTGTTCACTACAACTTTACTTCCTCAAACTACTCCTTCACCACAGCCCGCTCAGCTTGCTATAGAGTCTAATAGGGCAGGAATGATAGGTGGGTCTTTGGTTGGAGCGATAATAAGTATTGCTGGAATTATAGGATTCATAGCATACAAATATGTTAAGGGTCGTAATTCTGCCCCTGTGTTAGAACTAACTAATTTCAATGATAGAAGGCGATCATCTTCAAGTGGCAATAGCGATGAAGAAATTTTTATCGCTAATAACAGAATGAGACATATATCTATGCGAACTATGGATCAATCTGAAACAGTGCTAAACAGTATATCGGTGGAGAGTAGTAGTCGGTCAAGAAGTAGCTCATCGTCTTCAAGCGGTGGACCAGGATCTTGACTGACTGAGCTAGAGTCTAAAAGTGAAAAAAGCTTATCTTGGGATAGCGATGATGTACCGGAATATCACCTTTAGCTATTTGTCTGAATGTTTTTAGTATGTAGACTGTTAGGAAATTTTCTTTTGCTTTTGTGATTTTAATGTTAAAGTATAATTTCTAGGTGAAATAAGTAGCTGCTGTTGTGTGATAAACACAGCAGAGGAAAGTCCGAGCTCCAAGAAAAGGTAGTGACGGGTAACGCCCGCCGGAGGTAACTCCAGTTATAGGGCTACAGAAAATTACCGCCTAAAATATTATTAGGCAAGGGTGAAAAGGTGTGGTAAGAGCGCACCATAACAATGGCAACATTGGTAGTCAAGTAACCAACACTAGGAGCAAGATTAAATAGAAGTAGATTTTATGTTTTTCTCATATCTACTCGGGTAAATCGCATGAAGTAAATGGTAACATTTACTCCAGATAAATAGCTACATAAACAGAACTCGGCTTATATTTCACCTAGGTGTAATAGTTTAGACTTAATCTGACAAGCATGAATTATCTGACAGAAGAATCGACGAAGTCAAAACCGATATCAGAATCTGCTTTAATGTTATCAATATTTTTTTGGTAAGCAATATGCATACTGTCAAAAAAGGTCTGCATAGGAGTCTTACCGTAGCAATACTTACCAGAATGAGGTCTAGCTCTATTGTAAGAATGCAACCAATGATCAACATCTAACTGAAGCTCTTCCAAAGTACTATAAATCTTTTTCCTAAAGATAATATTGTAACATTCGTCTTGCATAGTTCTATGAAGCCTTTCACATATACCATTAGTCTGTGGAGAATAAGCTTTGGTTCTAGAGTGATCAATATTTTCTATTCCCAAATATAGCTGGTACGCATGATTCCCTGGTTTGCCACAATACTCCGTACCTCTATCGGTTAAAATGCGTAGCAATGGAACTTTCTGTTCATCAAAAAATGGTATAACTCTATCATTGAGAAGATCTGCAGCTGTTATGGCAGTTTTCTCCGTATAAAGCTTAGCGAAGGCCACTCTAGAGTAGGTATCAATAAAAGTTTGTTGATAAATTCGTCCAATACATTTGATATTGCCTACATAATAGGTATCTTGACTACCTAAGTATCCAGGGTGTTGTGTCTCAATTTCGCCATGTGCCTCTTTTTGTTCCTTAGCTTTTTCTAAAGCAGTAACTTGCTCCTCTGTCAAAATTATACCATCTTGTACTACCTTCGCTTCCAGCGCTTTCAATCTCTTTTTAAAATTTTCAAGATCGTTTCTTTGCCATATTGATCTTATCCCGCTAGCAGATATTAGAATTCCTCTCTTTTTCAGTTCATTTGCTGCTCTTTCTTGTCCATATGCTGGAAATTCTATTGCTATTTCAACTACTGCTTTTTCTATATTCTCTGATACTCTATTTGCATATAATGGCTTACTTTTACTTATCTCATGTAATCCCTCTTCTCCTCCTGTTTCATATAGTTCTTTGAATCGGTAAAATGTATCTCTCGAATATCCCATCACTTTACATGCCTGCGATACATTCCCTAATTGTTTTGCAAGTTCTAGCAATCCTAACTTTGGTTTTAATATTTTTTCTTGTGTTGTACTCATATCTGACACTCCTTTAAAATTTGTTTATATTTTTATCTTACTCTATTCGCTTGTCAGATTAAGTCTAAACTATTACACCTTATTGGGAAGACAAGTAGAACATACGATAAATTAGCTTAAACCTTCGTTTATAGATAGAAAGCGCTCTTTTTTATTTGTCTCATTATCATTGAAAATTGGTATAACATTGTAAGTTTAGAAGTATCTATATAAATTTAAATCAAGGCATATATTGAGACACCTATAGTTAGGCTTTACATTCTTGAGAAAAGTCAAATAATTTACTTAATTAAATTACTATTTAGTGCTAAACTAGGCTAAGCTTATCTATATTGAGGATAAACATGACAAGAGGTAAAATTATTGGTGTTGCAAATCAGCAAGTAGATATTCACTCTTTTCCTGAGAAAGATCAAAATGAAACTCACTACAGTCCTAACACAATAACCAAATTAGAGTTTAAACTTACGCAACATCTACTCATTAAGGTAAAAGCAAACGAAAGTAATAAAGATGCAAATTCTGGTAACCAAGCTTATAAAGACCTACCTAGAATGAGTTTTATAATTAACGATAAACCTATAGATAGTCGTTTTGTTACACAATTATACGATGAACTCAATCAAAATGATAAACGTCAGATTGCAAAACATGTTTTTACAAAAATGTTCGAACATGCTAAAGCAGAAGTTCCAAATGACCATATACTAGAAGAGTTAATTACTCATTGTAATCAAGCGGGATATGAGTTTGCAATGTATGAACAGATGCATTCGATACTTGCCAAGTATAATTTGATACCAATAGTTTCTGAAAAAACAATACATATTTGTGATAGTAATGCAGATTCTGTAAACATTGAGTACCGTAAGATTATACGTGTAGCAGAGTTGAATAATCCAGAGAAAGAAATATGTAGGTCAAATAGCTCACTGAAATTCACACTTAAATTTCAAAGTGATCGAGTAGACTATGAAAATGGCAAAGTAATACTTACTATTCCTAAACAATTAAGCAATTACAAAGCAAACGACAACAGCCTACTTGACGATATTAATAAACATTTCAAAGATGCTGATAATGCAGCTGTTGAGTCCCTCATTGCAAATATTGGTGAAGGTCCTAAGTCGTTCATTGCAGATCAAGAAGATTTAAATAATGATAAAGAATCATCACTTGTTATTATTCCTGAAAATCCAACTCTGGATCTAGAGAGTGCAGTAGAATCAGTAAAAGGAGCAATAAATGTTAAAAATGTTGATGCTTTGAGTGATTGTGTAGATGTTGTTCGGGATAATGTTATTTCTGTATCCCCTCAAAAAGGTTTGAAAGTAGTAGAAAAAATATTAGAAATGGTAGGTAACTTTACTAAAGAACAAGATAAGGCGTGGGTTACTTATCCTACTAACCCTATTATAGGGGTTATATATTCTACCAGCCAGTATTGTTATGGTTATATCTCTCAAGAAGATTATAAAAAAGTTAAAAGCCTTGAGGACATTCTGCGTAAGATCCAGTCTAACCTAATAAAAGGAACGAACAATGACTCCAATAAAGGATTACCTATCATAAATGTTGAAGATGTTTCATTGACTGTAACAAATCAAACTGAATTGTTAAACTTAGTGAATGAGAATTGTTCTGCAAGTTCTATAAATAGTTTTGATAATAGGTTAGTTGATCGAGATTACCATACTACACAGGATTCTCAGTACATTATCGAACAAACAACAGATAAGAAAATTACTCCTATTTCTGCAAATAGTTTATCAGTTTCAGATAAAAAAAGTATGTTCACAGAAAAAAGTGACAGTATGATAAAAATAAGTTGTTCCCAACAGAACCCGGTAAGCGATAGTTACAAGGAGACAAAAATGCCTAATTCCGGTCAATTCATTAAGTTTTCAGATAGAAATAATGAAAACGAGAGCCCAAATATAATGAAGCCAGTGGCTAAACAATCCACTCAAGTAACTAGTAAAAGGAGGATATCTAGGGTGTGTAACTCAAAATTCAATCCTACCTTACCCTCAGAAAATTTAAACAAAGTTTCAAGTTGGAGCAAACCAAATAAAAAGTCCTCTCTTACTCAGGAAAGATTTTCTGCAAGCACTCACGCAACCTCAAATGTAGAAAAAAATATTCATAGGTTAAAGCCGAAGTTGAATAATCCCAGGCAAAGCTTGACCGAAAAAACTAATGAACTTACGAGAGTAAAAGGTCAGCTTACAGAGAAGGAAAAGGAGCCAAACAATGCAAGTCAAAGAGTTTCACAGATAGAGAAAGAAAAGAATTTCGAAAAACAAAAACTAGAAGAACTGAAAAATGGCAAAATCCAAGAGACGCAAGGTAAAATCACCCAATTAATAGTAGTTGAAAGTAAAAATAATGATCTGAAAGCACAAGTGCAGAAATCTGAGAGTACAAATGAACAGTTAGAGAATCAAATCAAGAATCTAGAAAAACAACTAAAAAGTAAAAATAAAGATATCGAAGGCAAAAAAGAAAAAGATCTAACCGTAAGTACTAGGAAAACAAAAGATAAGATAAATTACGCATCCGCGTTTTTCATACTTTCTGTGGTATGTACTGTTGGTGCAAATTTACCAATACCTTACTTAATAATACGTATTACATTTGCTGTAATTGCATCAGCTTCCCTTCTAGTAGGGCTTTACTGTTCATGTAAAGCTAATACAGCTCTTAAAAATGTTGAAGTTGACCAGCAAAGTAATTTAGCAATTGCTTGAAAGTAACCTTTAATAATTTAAGAGTTTTCTCAGGAAGGTATCTTGTTTGGCCTTCTTAAGGTTTATTATCTTTTAAGTATACGCTTTTATGCCATGATCAGTAGAACGATCAATAATGGTACTGTAATAGTTTAGACTTAATCTGACAAGCGAATAGAGTAAGATAAAAATATAAACAAATTTTAAAGGAGTGTCAGATATGAGTACAACACAAGAAAAAATATTAAAACCAAAGTTAGGATTGCTAGAACTTGCAAAACAATTAGGGAATGTATCGCAGGCATGTAAAGTGATGGGATATTCGAGAGATACATTTTACCGATTCAAAGAACTATATGAAACAGGAGGAGAAGAGGGATTACATGAGATAAGTAAAAGTAAGCCATTATATGCAAATAGAGTATCAGAGAATATAGAAAAAGCAGTAGTTGAAATAGCAATAGAATTTCCAGCATATGGACAAGAAAGAGCAGCAAATGAACTGAAAAAGAGAGGAATTCTAATATCTGCTAGCGGGATAAGATCAATATGGCAAAGAAACGATCTTGAAAATTTTAAAAAGAGATTGAAAGCGCTGGAAGCGAAGGTAGTACAAGATGGTATAATTTTGACAGAGGAGCAAGTTACTGCTTTAGAAAAAGCTAAGGAACAAAAAGAGGCACATGGCGAAATTGAGACACAACACCCTGGATACTTAGGTAGTCAAGATACCTATTATGTAGGCAATATCAAATGTATTGGACGAATTTATCAACAAACTTTTATTGATACCTACTCTAGAGTGGCCTTCGCTAAGCTTTATACGGAGAAAACTGCCATAACAGCTGCAGATCTTCTCAATGATAGAGTTATACCATTTTTTGATGAACAGAAAGTTCCATTGCTACGCATTTTAACCGATAGAGGTACGGAGTATTGTGGCAAACCAGGGAATCATGCGTACCAGCTATATTTGGGAATAGAAAATATTGATCACTCTAGAACCAAAGCTTATTCTCCACAGACTAATGGTATATGTGAAAGGCTTCATAGAACTATGCAAGACGAATGTTACAATATTATCTTTAGGAAAAAGATTTATAGTACTTTGGAAGAGCTTCAGTTAGATGTTGATCATTAGTTGCATTCTTACAATAGAGCTAGACCTCATTCTGGTAAGTATTGCTACGGTAAGACTCCTATGCAGACCTTTTTTGACAGTATGCATATTGCTTACCAAAAAAATATTGATAACATTAAAGCAGATTCTGATATCGGTTTTGACTTCGTCGATTCTTCTGTCAGATAATTCATGCTTGTCAGATTAAGTCTAAACTATTACATAAGATCGTAGTCCAGAGCAAACCAAACACAAATTTGCTCGCTTAGTCCAAGTTTGCTATCTATTAAAGAAGGTAGTTCATTATGATTTCTAACTGATGGTAAATCTCCTGAGTACCACATATCATTCATCAGCTCATTTAATAAATGTTCTTTAGATGATAGATGTTCTATAATGGATTCATATTCAATATCATATAATTCTGATTTGGATTTTGGTTGATTGATGATAGATTTCATCATCCCAGTAAAATCACCCATACTTACCCCTCTAAACTAATATATTATATGCAATATATAACATTAAGTCAATACCATAATCTTTTTACTACTCATATCGTTAAGCTCTTGTTAAGTTTTTATGGTGAGTAACAATGGAGTATGTAGATAGGTTAAAAGTTGCTTATGACTGCAAATTTGAGCTAATTTTACTATAAATTAACATGGTTAAGACCTATATTTGATATCACTACTATAAGAGCATGATGGATTATGCTTTAAAGGAGTGGAAAAACTGCTGAAGATTATACAGTAACCTGCGGAGCCACTTCAGCAGAATAAAAAACACATGCCAGTATTAGTAGAGAATTATTTATAAGTCAACTAACTTTTTCAAAAAATACTTTAGTAAAAGTACCATGCTAGTTAGTGTTATAAAGAATTGAATTATTGACTTTCTCCAAAAACATAAAAAACATCGTATATTTGTGAGAACAAGCAGCGTAAAAATAAGGTTATAAAAATAGAATTTTGAAATCTTTGCAACAAAGTTAGGCAAAACAGTTCGTATGTAGATATGGATGAAATGGGCTAATATGGCTAGTTTTAGCGTATAGCAAAATCATTATATTGAAAAGTTCGTATGTTACAGATGGTAGACCAACAGATTCCAAAACGAACAGTTCTCACAATAGCTTGGTTTAGTTGTTGCAAATAGCAAGATTATCAATTTTTTAATAAAATATATTCTAAAATTAAAGAATATCTTAAAAAAGATAGGGATCAATCTGATCATTGTTACTGCTGTCATCTTGGCTAAACAATTGATCACAATCCTGTTGTTGAGGTTCATCAGTCTTTTCGCCAATAAACCAAAACAAACATGAGAAAAGACTACTGAAAAATATTATAAACAATGGAATAGTATGCATAAGCATGCTAAAAAAACTTTCAGAAGTGCTTGTCTGTTCTTCTGTTTGCATAGGTGCATTATACTCTTCAGATGTGCTAATGTAATCTACAGCTGTAGTCTTTACATCAATATCTTCGTAATCTTTCTTTCCTGTATTGTTATCTTGATCATCTCTTTCTGCATAGTTAGTTGATTGTGGAGAATCTTTTGAATTTTTGTCTAATTCAGATTGTGATATATCGATTTGATTATCTACTATTCTAATAGTAAATTTGTCTGCTCCTTTTTTGAGGTGTTTTAGTGATTGATAGTTTTTGTCATCATAATTGATACAGTTTAATAGCCCAAGTTCCTCAGAAGTCTTACCAGGCGTATAAGGGGATAATAAACCCATACCAAAATGTGAATTATTATTAAGTATCTTGTGCAGTATAACATCTATCCCTTGCTCTGTATTCTTAAGAATTGAAATGATATAATCTTTATTACCTATAATATCGTCTTGACCTATAATAAAGTCCCGACCATCATCTAATTTCAGAGGTAATCCATTGTAATATAAAACTATTGTTTGTTTTTCACCGTTCCACTTTAATTTTAAGTCATTACTACTCGGTATTTTTACCCTACCAAGATGTGAATCAATAACATAATTATTATTATCAATAAATGATCTATAATATGGAGTAGGAGTTTGATCCTGGTTATCTTTAACTATAATGGGTTCGTATTCTTTCATAATATTTCTTCTCAAAATTACTTTAACAACTTTTGTTACCTTAAATAGCCAACAATATTATAATTAATGGCACTTAAGCTCCTTGGAGGCGCTATATCACTAATAAAACTTCTTGGCATTTCATTTTCTGTTGATATTTTCTCAGTATCAATACAACCTACTTGTTGTTTATTGTTTTTTAATTCCTCTTTCATACTATCTTCAAAAGTATCCAAAAATTTACCTGTTTGTTTATAGTGTGGAAAAGCTTCTGCTGCAGCTGAACGCAAGAGTTTCAACAACTCATTAAGATTTACATCATTAAGTAGTACCTTACCTAAAATCTTTTTCTCTAGTTTCAATGGATCAAAATTTAAGCTTTTGTTCGCAATCCCACATTTTAAAGCTGTTTCTCCTAATACTTTTTGAAATCTTACCGCAATATCTGCTGCATTTACTATTTTTGCCACTTGATTAAGCTCATGTATTGTATTCTCTATTTTATATTCATCTTGTTTCACCGAAGGGTAAAAGTAATTTATTACTTGTGATATAAATGAAGTTGGTCTGCCTGCTCCACTTGTTGTTGGCAGATTATTTGATTTTTGAATTTCTCTTTTCTTTCTAGTCACATCACAAACTTGATTCACCGATTCTGGCTTACACAAGATATCTTTTACTTGACGATAAAGGGATTCAGTATTGGCCTTGGATACCTGTGCATTGCCTGCAAATTTTTCGGCATCCTTTTTTATGATTTCAGTTATGTTTTTCAACTTTGCTACTTTACTATGTAATTCTATAGTCCTGTTTTCAGCCTCTTGAGCTTTCTGAGCAGATTTTTCAGAAGCATTTTTAGCTACCTCTGCTGCTTTTTGAGCAACCTGAATTTCAATTTTTGTTTTATTGATCTCAAGCAAAAACTCACTGACCAATTCAGAGCCTATTACATCTTCTCCCTTTGGACCTTTAGGGCCAGTTTCTCCTTGTAATCCATCCACACCACGCTCACCTTTTAATCCTTGCAAGCCTTGAATGCCTTGATCACCTTTGTCTCCTTTAGTACCCACTGGACCACGATTACCTGTCTCACCTTTCTCTCCAGGCAATCCAACATCTCCTTTTCTACCTATATCGCCTTTAGTACCTACCAGACCTGTCTCACCTTGATTACCTTTAGGGCCAGTTTCTCCTTGTAATCCATCCACACCACGCTCACCTTTTAATCCTTGCAAGCCTTGAATGCCTTGATCACCTTTGTCTCCTTTAGTACCCACTGGACCACGATTACCTGTCTCACCTTTCTTTCCAGGCAATCCAACATCTCCTTTTCTACCTATATCGCCTTTAGTACCTACCAGACCTGTCTCACCTTGATTACCTTTAGGGCCAGTTTCTCCCTCTTTTCCTTTTTTACCTTGAGAACCAGGGTCACCTTTTTTTCCTTTAGGTCCTAGTTTGCCTTGTAAACCTGCAGGACCTTGCTCACCTCTAGGACCCTGAAGACCTAAGCCTACATCCCCTTTTTCTCCTCTCAACCCTGGTTTTCCCGGTTCACCTTTTGAACCTAGATAACCTCTCTCACCTTTTTCTCCTTGTGGCCCTCGAGGACCAGGCCAACCTGGTAATCCAGGAGAGCCTACTACTTGAGTCAAACTGTCCCTTAATGATTCAAAATCCTTTTTTAAAGTTTTAATCTTTTGTTCTAAGTTCATAAATTCTTTAACCTTCGTCACATTAGCCTCCAAAAAGTTATCAAAATTTTCTAAATTATAGTAATAAGGATATAAACCTGAATTGTTGTCACAGTTATATCCTTCAAACTCAGGTTTAAAATCATAAAAATTTTTACATTTATCATTTTTATCTGATATGCAGCCAACATAGTTATTGCCTAACTTTTCTGTTGTAAAATAGACTTCTCTCAACATTTCCGTTTCAAAAGTAGGGAAAAATTTGAGATTTCCATTTACAACATCAAATGTTGTAGCAACACTATTTAGTATGCCGATTCTATTATTATTGCAATCAAATATTTCAGCTCTTCTATAACCTACATATTCCTTAGTTGAGATTTTTTTTGGAAATATTTTGTTTCCAGGACGTATTGAAGGTGCACAATTATGACGTGCAAGATCTTGCATAATAAGCTTTATGTTTTTACTACTTATTATATCTTTTTGATCTATATAGACATTTGGGGTAAAATAAAGGTTGCATATCTCTTGACTACTTATTATCCCTTCTGGATTTGTGACATTTAAGGTAAAATAGATCTCGCGATTGATATCAGTAAGTTCACTAGGTATGAAATCTCTAGTAGAAATGTTAGTGTTATTGTTAGTTCTTGTCTTCGAATAACAGAGCCATTCGCCATTGTAATAATAATATTCTCTACGATCATTAACTAAAACTAGTTTATCATCGTCTAGCTTTATTTTTAACCCTCTAGGTGAGATTACTTTCCATTTTTGCGGGATAAATGTCAAGTTATATATAAGAAAAACAGGGCCATCAAAAGCATAAAATGTATAGGGCAACTCGATTCCTATTTCTTCATTTATTACAACAGATGCAAATTGCTCTTTCATCTGAGGAAGCATTATAGATGATGTTAAATCAAAACGCATTTTTAACTACTTCTAGATACAGTACTTTAGATGAGTATTTTATAAATATGAATTAATTGTTAATGGTAGTGACATGTTCAGGGTATTTGTGTAGTACAGGACCAATGGATCCCAAAGAAAAATGTTCTCACCACCCTTCGTTTTTAGCGCTGAAAGTAGTTATATTACTTAAGTTATTAGCAGATTATATTGCTAAATTATTAATAATTTATCTAAGAATAGTAACTTATAACAAAAACAGATCTCTATCCATCACGC
Organism: Wolbachia endosymbiont (group B) of Villa cingulata; assembly: GCF_964028285.1. Taxonomy (NCBI): domain Bacteria; kingdom Pseudomonadati; phylum Pseudomonadota; class Alphaproteobacteria; order Rickettsiales; family Anaplasmataceae; genus Wolbachia; species Wolbachia endosymbiont (group B) of Villa cingulata. The sequence continues at coordinate 285,096 of NZ_OZ034766.1, forward strand.
CCTGAAACTATAATTTTTTCCTTTTGAGTACTTTTTGCTTGCTGATACTATTTTTTTAGTCATATGCTTTACACAACATAAGGGTTAGTTAGGCTGTATAGTGAGTTTACAATTTCTGGTAGCGCTTACGTTAGGTTAAAGGGTATACCTTAGATTAGATTTAGGATAAGGATTGGTAGCATAAATGCATAATGTTAAAACTAGAGTTATAGAAAACGAGTTAAAAAAAACTAGTAGATTCCCTAGTGGATTCCAAGTAGAAGGTAGTAAGCTTATTAAAAACATGAAAATCACAAATGATCTTGCTTTCTGGTCTTTGGCTAGGGAGAAAGAAGCTCATGGAGATATTTTGGCAAAAGAACTAGGGTTACTAAGAGATAAGATTTATTCAAAAATGGGAAAGACCCCTTTCACTATTTGTGAAATAAGTTACTTCTGCAAGAAAAATAATATTAATTTCTCTGAAAATGATTTGCTTCTCCTTATACCGAAAAAAGAATCAAAATATTATATAAACTATGAAGCACATTCAGTGAGAAAGTACGATAGTAGGTATTTAACTAGTAAAGTCAAAGTTGAAGTTTCATACAGGGATACAGATCTAGTTTGTCATCCGGATTATAAAAATTATATAGCAGATGCTACTATATATAAAGCATTCCTGGAATGCAAGTTAGCTATGGGAAAGGGGCTTTCTGCCTGTATTGGTAAGCAATCATCACAAGTAGAAAATGAGTCATTCACTTTTAAGGCTAAGGAAATTGAATATTATCCTATCAATATAGGATATACGAAAATAGAATTTAACTTGTTACTTGAAAAAATCTATAGTAAGCTTTGGTATACTCCTTTTAGCACTGATGAAATCAAGTTAGTGTACTCTAAATATAATATAAAGCCACCAATGGATATTGAGTTTGAATCAATGAAAAGCTTACAAGAGGAAAAAAGATCAATTGAGTTCCATGAGAAAGTGAAAGGTTTACCATCTCAAGGTGTAATCAATATAAAACTTATACAAGAGAGTACCAATAATCAACTTGATTTCAACATTGAGCTATTTCAGAATATGCCTCTTGAAGATTTGACTGATGACAATAAAGATGGTGTTATTAATAACAGGGGGATTTTAAAAGCTCTCAAAAGTACTATAGAACAATTTAATGCGAATTTTGGAATTGCACAGAATAATAGATCACTTCCGGCACATGAAGCAGTTGTTTATTTTAGGTTATTCTTGTTTGATGATAAGGGAAGTTACGAAAACAAAGTACAGTCCAGGAGGAGTGTGGGTGAAACTCAATTCTGTGATCATATCTACATTGCTAACATATACTCCCGTAACGACGATAGAAATTTTGGTGATTATAATAGTGATGGAGAAGTGAATTATAAAGATCGTAACTACGTTATTAAGCATGAGTTTGTACATGGTTTGACGTACTATGCAACTTCTAAATTCAATCTAGGAAAAGTTTTCATGGAAGGCTTAGCAGAATACATTTCAAGTCTAACAGAAGGAAAAAGATCGACTGATTTTGCGGCTCTTGTTAGCAAAACATATTATGAATATAACTTAGAAGAAATAATTGAAGGAGAAATTGATCCTTATAAAACGGGAACAGCAGTTGTTGCATATATACAGGAAATTTACCCCTATTTTATCGGTAATCTTCTTTATTCAGCAAAGGAAGCTCAAGAAACTCTAAATGGTCGTTTTTATTTCCGGCAGATGATACAAAAGCTCTACAATAGTGAAGCGGAGAAAGTAAAGATTGGAGAAGGGTTTGGTTGTTGGCTACAAACCCAATTAAGAGAAAAAGAAGTACCTTCAAATTACAGTAAGTGTGCTAAAGCTTATTCAGTTCAACCCGCTGCAAGTAATGCAAGAAAAGTGTCCTCGTGGATAAATGATTTATTTAGTTGGGTAAGAAGCTCTATAGGTGAGTTATTAAGTTCTAAGCCTGCATTATCTGAGGAAGCATCAAGCACTCCAAGTCCAATCTCACAAGTTGATGCATCAATGGATGTAAATGGTACAATAATGTTACTTGACGTGCTTGTTAGAAAGGTTAAAGGTCAGAAGTATATTTCTACAGCAGATCAGTATATATCTCCACTAGAAGCACAGGGATATGCACTCAATATTACAAAGGGATTTGAGAAAGTAGTAGAGCAAGCTGCAAAGGATAGTAAAATATCAATGCACCGGTTAAATATTGATTTTATGAAAGTGGAGAAAGAGATTACTGGAAAAATTATAGGTGGTAAATTTAATGAGATTGCAGGGGTTTTAAGTTCATATGTAGAGAAAGCATGTCCTGGTAGAGAAGCGGGATGTCCTGGTAAATTAAATCCTAAGAAGTTTGGTAAGTTTATAACTGAATTTAACAACACACTAGATGTAGCATTAAATCAATCAATGCAACAAATATTACACAGCAGAAGTAGTGCGTTAGAAGTTAGTGAAGTAAAAGAACAACAAATAAGCTTAGAACCTAGAAGTTATTTAAATAATACTTCTGTTCAAGGTCATTTAGCTCAAGGTAGAAATTTAAGACTGGGGTAAGATATAATTTTTAGCTTTTTCAAAAGGGCAGAGAAGAAAGTAAGGTGTTTTAAATATGTCAAATGGGAAAAATCTGCAATAGAATTTAAAGTGGTGGTGGTAGAAATAACTGAAAAATTGGGAAGATCAGTAGCAAATTTGAGGATGCTAGATGGATGAAGTAGGAATTAGTAACAAGACTGGAATTGGAAAATAAGTGGCAATGTACTCTCCATATCAAACTTACAGCGTGTAGCTTTGATACGGAAGGTTGAATAGAAGGGTTTCGTTATGATAGTAATTTATATAATTTTATGTGCAATCTTTATAGCTATTTTAGACAGTTCATTAGACTCTTAATTAAGGGGTATGTCTAACTTAGGAAAGATTTTCATAAATGTTAAAAAGTGAAGGGAATAAGTTGTAGTATTTATGTTTTTTCCCTAAGTTGTAAGATTTCAGAGTGAGAAAGGCCAGTAGATTCAGCTATTAAGTTGACAGATACACCTGCTTTTAGCAAGTTTTTTGCAACTTCAATTTTACCTTCAATTTTACCTTTTTCATGGCCGATTTGGATGCCTTCTTGTCTACCTTTTTCTTGACCTACTTTAAGACCCTCATCAAATTTTTGAGCAAAAGCAGCTATCTCATCCATTATGCGTTTCTTCATTTGTTCATATGCTAGTAACTCTTCTTCTGACCAATTAAACTTATTCATCTCTTCATAAGCTCGTTTTATTATTACGTCACTACCAACTATTTTATCTAGGTCTTCTTCGTTTGTTTCTGCTGCATAGCGAAAAAAGTAACACCATTTTTCTACTATATTTTCTAGTTGGTCTTCTTTTGTCTTTGTAAATTTTGGTAGTTCTATGAATACGAAGTAAAAATCCTTTAAGTCATGTTCAAAGCTATTTTGATCTAAAATGACATGATTAGATTTGTACTCAGCCTTATCTGGAAAAATAATACAATCAGCAACAGCAATAAAGATAATTTCCTTGAGATTATGATAATCATCACCTTGATCAGCTTGACTTGAGTAGGCTTTAGCAGCATAATATTGAGCACGCTTTTCGAAGCCTTTGGTCTTAGTGAACTGCATTTCTATGATGTATCTTGAACCTTGAGAGTCCTTACAAAGAACATCGACAATACTTTGCTTTTTAGCGGCAATTTCGGGATCTAAAATAGTAGCTAAGAATTCAACATCGTGAATAGCAGCTAAGCCAGTAAAGCCCAAAATATCGTTCAAGAAATGAATGAGAATATCTTTGTTTTTCTCAGTGCCAAATATTCTTTTAAAGGCATAATCATTGCGAGCATCAAGAAATTTCGAAAGAGCCATGACGAATTAACCTAAAAAGCATTAATAATTATACACAATTGTGAAGAAATATTCAACTAAAATTGAAACGTAGAAGTTTTTGTATATCTTTTGTTTGGTAGTATTAACCTGTATAACATTTATGGCAAATATCTCGATAAGGTACAAAATAGCGCAAAAAGTAAGGAGCTGGAGGTTAAAGAGAAAATATACTCTAAAAGATTTAGTAGGCAAAGCAAACATAAATTACCATACACTGCTAAGATACGAGCAAGGAACATGTGGCATTCCAATTGAAAGGCTAAAAGTGATAGCAGAGACATTATCAATCCCTATTAGAAATCTCTTTCCAGGACAAAAAGTGCTAAAAGAAAGTAGTTGTTTCGACAAAGCTAAGACCCAGGAAATGTATAATTTCATAGAACAATACAAAAAAATAGAAGGACGCAAAGCAATTTATGCATTAACCAAATCTATCCGAACTGAGGAAGAAAGTAATATAAAAGCAGCAAGAATAAGAATTGCAAAGAATCTAGTTAAGGCAGGGTTTGATAATGACATTGTTTATCGAGCAACGGGCTTATCAATTGAAGAATTGCTGATAAAGAGAGATACGAGCCAAACAGAGGACAAGAGATAAAAAAGTGGAGAATAATCAGAGGATATACTCAAGAAGAATTAGCGAAAAAGCTTAATATAGGGCCCTCACAGATACATCACTATGAACAAGGTAGCGTTACTCTTTTAAGTGAAAGGTTATGGGAGATAGCAAGAGAATTGTCAGTAGATGTTGAAGATCTGATAAAGGAATACAAAGAAAGTGATTGCGAAGGAGAAAATGAGTTATTAGGTTGGGCAAGAGAATATAGAAAAATTGACAATCAAGAATCACGAGATGAACTGAATATATGGGTAGAATTTTTATTGCAAAGAAAGCAAATTTACAAAGAGAAGATTAATAAAATAGAGGGAATGAAAGTTGTAAATAATTTACTTCAGTTAGGTTTTTCTACTGATGTTATTTCTAAAATAATTGATTAACAACAACCTTTTTACATAACTTGAAAATAAATATGTATTAATATCTTTACCTATTCATGAAAAAATAAGTAAAAAAGATTTAAAAATTGATTTGACTTCACTCGGAAGCTATGGCTCTATGCCAATGCTGATAAAAAACAGCAGTAAATAATTAAAAACAATTTGTTATTAACGAGGAGTATATTTTATGAATAATGGTAAAAAACTTACAGAAGAAATAGAGAGAGTATTACAGAGTGGAGGAGGAAGTGCTCTGTTTGATCGTGAAATAATGGCAGTGCTTCTAGGAGCAGTTCATGACAGAAAGCAAGCACAAGATGTTACTAAAACTCTAATGGATAACTGCCCAGGAATAGGAGAAATTTTGGGACGAGAAATCGATGATCTGAAAATGATAGAAGGAATGACCGATGTAATAGTTTAGACTTAATCTGACAAGCGAATAGAGTAAGATAAAAATATAAACAAATTTTAAAGGAGTGTCAGATATGAGTACAACACAAGAAAAAATATTAAAACCAAAGTTAGGATTGCTAGAACTTGCAAAACAATTAGGGAATGTATCGCAGGCATGTAAAGTGATGGGATATTCGAGAGATACATTTTACCGATTCAAAGAACTATATGAAACAGGAGGAGAAGAGGGATTACATGAGATAAGTAAAAGTAAGCCATTATATGCAAATAGAGTATCAGAGAATATAGAAAAAGCAGTAGTTGAAATAGCAATAGAATTTCCAGCATATGGACAAGAAAGAGCAGCAAATGAACTGAAAAAGAGAGGAATTCTAATATCTGCTAGCGGGATAAGATCAATATGGCAAAGAAACGATCTTGAAAATTTTAAAAAGAGATTGAAAGCGCTGGAAGCGAAGGTAGTACAAGATGGTATAATTTTGACAGAGGAGCAAGTTACTGCTTTAGAAAAAGCTAAGGAACAAAAAGAGGCACATGGCGAAATTGAGACACAACACCCTGGATACTTAGGTAGTCAAGATACCTATTATGTAGGCAATATCAAATGTATTGGACGAATTTATCAACAAACTTTTATTGATACCTACTCTAGAGTGGCCTTCGCTAAGCTTTATACGGAGAAAACTGCCATAACAGCTGCAGATCTTCTCAATGATAGAGTTATACCATTTTTTGATGAACAGAAAGTTCCATTGCTACGCATTTTAACCGATAGAGGTACGGAGTATTGTGGCAAACCAGGGAATCATGCGTACCAGCTATATTTGGGAATAGAAAATATTGATCACTCTAGAACCAAAGCTTATTCTCCACAGACTAATGGTATATGTGAAAGGCTTCATAGAACTATGCAAGACGAATGTTACAATATTATCTTTAGGAAAAAGATTTATAGTACTTTGGAAGAGCTTCAGTTAGATGTTGATCATTGGTTGCATTCTTACAATAGAGCTAGACCTCATTCTGGTAAGTATTGCTACGGTAAGACTCCTATGCAGACCTTTTTTGACAGTATGCATATTGCTTACCAAAAAAATATTGATAACATTAAAGCAGATTCTGATATCGGTTTTGACTTCGTCGATTCTTCTGTCAGATAATTCATGCTTGTCAGATTAAGTCTAAACTATTACAATTTGTAAGCTTTACTCCAATAGCAAGCAAAGAAAGTTTAAAGAAGATGAGAAAAGAAATTAGAGGCTGGAAATTTGCTCGTAGAACAAACTTGGAAATAGAGGATATATCACGGATATGTAATCCAATCCTGAGGGGGTGGTTTAATTATTACGGGAAGTATCATATAACTGCACTAGATAGCATAATAAGAATGTTTAATAGGAAACTCAGAAAGTGGTTTCAAGCAAAGTACAAAAAGCTGAGAGGACATAGAACCAAAGCAGCTAAGGTACTAGAGAGAACTGCAAAGAGTAAACCAAATCTGTTTGTACACTGGAAATTAAGTATAGGGTTAGGGCAATGACTAGTGGGAGCCTTATGAAGCGCGAGTTTCACGTAAGGTTCTGTGAGGGGCCAGGAAGGAAGTTTTCCTGGTCTACTCTCCTCGCATTTCGCCGTATCTTTGGCACTGAAAAGAATAAAGACATCCTCATTCACTTTTTAAATGATATTTTGAGCTTTACTGGCAAAAATGCAATACAGGATATAGAGTTTTTAAGTACTATTCAAGACCCTGATATTGCCTCTAAAAAGCAAAGCATTGTTGATGTATTATGTAGAGATTCCACGGGGGTGCAATGGATTATTGAGATGCAGGTCGCTAAAACCAAAGGCTTCGAAAAACGTGCCCAATACTATGCTGCTAAAGCTTACTCAAGACAAGCTGATAAAGGTGATCAATATCATGATCTTAAGGAAATTATCTTTATTGCTATAGCAGATTGTATTTTATTTCCTGATAAGTCTGAGTACAAATCAAAGCACACTATTCGCAATGAAGATACTAATGAGCATGATCTAAAAGATTTTTACTTTATATTTATTGAGTTGCCTAAATTTCCAAAAACCAAAGAAGATCAGCTTTTAAGTATTGTTGAAAAATGGGTCTACTTCTTTAGATATGCAGAAGAAACTAATGAAGAAGAGCTAGAGAGAATAATAGGAAGTGACCTAATAATTAAGAGAGCATATGAAGAACTAAATAGGTTCAACTGGTCAGAAAAAGAATTTATCGCTTATGAACAGGAAATAAAACGTATTCTTGATGAACAGGCCGTTCTTGCTCAAAAACTCGATGATGCTATTCAAAAAGGTAGACAAGAAGGCATCCAAATCGGCCAGGAAAAAGGTAAAGCGGAAGGTATTAAAATTGGTGCAGAAAAAGGTAGGGAAGAGGGCGAAAAACAAGCTAAAATAGCTGTGGCCAAAAACCTACTTAAGGCTGGCGTGTCTGTTGACTTAATAGCTGAATCTACAGGCCTTTCTCAAGCTGATATTTCACAGCTCAAGGAAAAAGCTTAAGTACTGTAGCTCCCTTAGAGCGCTTTTCAACTTATTATACTTCTTTATCCATTAGTCTAATATATTAAAGCCTACATCTAACTCTTCCGCTATTCTCGCTATATCCTATTTGATTTTCTCACTAATTTTACGCATCAGTTAAGCGCAAAATAGATGATATTTAAATATAAAAAATGTTTTTCATAAAATTTTCTTGTCCTTGATAATTTTAGTGTTGCTATTTGATTCTAACTTTTGCATAATGCAGTGAATATTTTTATATAGGAGGTACAATGCCAAGGTGGACAGATCGTCATGCTACAATACTTAAGAAATTACAGAATATCATTAAACATCCAGATTCTAATACTGCTGCTGGAAGGCGTTTAGCTATCGAAAAATGGGTAAGAACCTATACTGGAGAGGTAGAATATCTTAAAGATGATGAGCTACAGTTCTTATACAACGTATTTCGTGATGAGAATTGTTGGTCAGGTACAAGGTTAAACACTGCTACTCTAGGAAGAATGTTAACTGAAGAAAAAATAGGTGAAATAAATAATCCACTTTGCAAATACAATATGGCTTGTAGGTACTGTATGATAGATAAAATTCATCCACTGTTTCAGAAGCAACTTGAATCTTACAAAAGTGGCTTCTCTTCTGAAGAAGTAGATGATGATGGTAGGCCTGCAACTAACAACCACAAATATGTTAGAAATGAATTGTTAAATGCTATGAATAGTGAAGATCCTGTACTTAGCTTTTGGATTGATAAAAAATCTGGAGAATTTAAAAAGCATGATAATGCAGTAGAGGGTTTTAATAAAGCTGTGGAATTCAAATGGAGTGAAGGAGTAGAATATTTCTATCGTCGTATAAATCAGAAAGGAAAGAAAAAGATTGATAACCTGATGGTTAAAGCTGTTGCTAATTTATCTGCTATTCAAGCTAACCATAATGTTGCTACCGTTTTAGATTTTCTTCTGCATGAAATAATCACTGATCCAATAAAGCATAAATTACTACTTGAGTTACCAGATAAAGGCAAAGGAGCTATGTATCAGCCTCTTAGCACATTAATACAGTGTGGTTTCGTTGATACAGTTCAAGATGTAATAAAGCACTTACCTCAGAAAAAGGTTTTAGTGTCTGAGGAGAAGAAAATACTTTCACATTGTGGTTACGCGTTTCTCCTTTCCTCGCTTTCAAATTCGATGTTAGAGGATCCTGAGATAGATATTCAAATTAAGGCAAGAATGATTATTGTGAATCTTTGGAAATGCGATCTTTTTGATGAGCATAAAAAAGCTGTGGTTAAATTTTCCAAGAACATAGATCCGATAACAGATGTGCTTGCAGGGTTAATTGTTGATTGGCAACGTGATAATAGCAGTAATAAAATTGTAAAGAAGCATGAAGTGCTGGAAATTTTGCAATTTATCAAAGATTTTTGTTCAGATAAGGATTTTAAATTATTTAAAGATGGTATCACTAATGATCTAAAAACGGTTTATGTGTCAGGTATGAAAGATGGTATCGACTATAGCAAGGTAGCAGAGGGATTATTTTCTCAGCTAGGGAAGTCTGCACATTTGTCTCCTGAAGGTAGTGGTTTCAGCGATCCACAGACCGTGTTAGAAAGTGCTGGTGTTAGTGGTGTGTCTAGTCGTAGTTATAATTAGGGGTGTTTATGCGGAATGATGATGAAGATACTGAATTAATTCAAGATTTGTTAAATGGAGATTGTGATGAGCTAAATAGAAAAGTTGGACTTTTTTTAGACCAGTGTCCATCTTTTTTACACTCGGTTGGTAGGAGTCGTTTTTTTCCTGCATTCTTTTTCGGCATGTTTGCTACTGCATTTGATTCTGGTATTATAGATTTTGACCCTGGTATTGCAAATGGTGAAAGAATTTACTTTCGTTTTGATAACTATAATAATGGGAAAGGAAATCTAAAAATTGCTGTTCTAACTAATGACGTAGATGAAGATGGCATAAGAATAGTAAGATGCTACACTATTGCTGATAATGAGAATAGTCCTGGATCAAGATTCAGTGAAGAAGAAAGGCTATGGGTAGAAGAGAATCAGTTACAGCACTTACAGGAGGATCTGGCTTGGGAAGAGTATAAAATATTTCAGCGGGGAGAAGAGTGTGTATTTTTTCCTCAAGGAAGGGATTTTGATGGAAATCATGCATCTCCCATCAATAATTTTAGAGAAATTGCTCCAATCATGCAGCAAGGCAACTTATTAGATCGAGTAAATGGGTTAGCAAATAATAACAGTCTAGAAGTAAGAAGAGACATTAGAAGAATTTTACAATACATCGTCAATGTCTACGATGAATATCGCCAAGAATTGAATTTTGATAGTGAGTCTGACGATCATGGTTTTTTATCCGGATTTTTAGTAAATTTTAGGCACCGCGCTATGGCTGATATCTACCTAGAATTACTTATAGGTAGAGGATATGCAGATATTACTTTGCTTGTGCGTGGTCAGGAAAAATTAAATAATTCAGTTCCCATTATAATTGAACTCAAAACAGGTCAAGAACACGCTGGACAAGCATTGGAACAAGCTAGGGATTATGTTAGAAACTGTCCCATTTCATCTGTATCTGTTCATACCTCGTCAAGAAATGCTGTTTGTGTAGGGCTAAACTTTAACCATAATGCTCAACGTCTGCAGCTTGATACAGAACACTTTCTAGAGCAAGAACCTTCTTTGATAAGAAGATTACTTAATCCTATTGAGGGAGAAGTTGCAAGAGATGTAGAAAATTATTTATTATATCCAGCCTCTTGTACACGTGCGGTACCTGGTTCTAATCCATTTTCCTACACATCTAGGTTTGCATTTGCAAGTATTGCATTTGAAAAAGGTACTGCTCGGATAGGTGGAAATTTGGTAAGAGTAACAAAATATCTATTTAATTACCATAATGATGATAGAATGCTAGGCCAGCAAGGACAAAGAGCTACAGGAATAAATGTTCGAGAGAGAGCTTTGACCATGGTTCTATTTGCACTAAATATTAATTCACTAGTTGTGCTTAATATCCGTCGAATATTGCGTCACCAATTTCCAGTAATGGCCTTAGATCTGTTACGTCCACATTGGCAAGGTGCTAGAGTGCGTGAAATATTGTGTGAAATGGTTGATGGTAATCCTCAAGTAAACGTTGTTTTAACACCATTTCAGTCACCTGATGATTATTCAAGAAATTATCTTGGGCATTTCCAAGGTAATCTTTCACGAATAGGTGGTGTTGGACAAGTGCACAGAGCCGCAAGTGTAATGATGAATACTGGCTGGCAAGATGTCAACAGGCATACGCAATTATTTCAGGAAATTTCTAATGTGTTGTTTCCGTTAAGGCAAGGATTGGTAACAAGTGAAGCTGAATTTCAAGCTGTATTACATGGGTTATTTTATACTCTTGGCAATCCTGCTAGAGTAATTATTGAGTTTCAATTAGAAAGAGGTGGAAGAATAGATCTAGTGTTGTCAAGATTTGTGGAAAGAGATGATACTCATCCAATTGGGATAGAGCTAAAATTTGCCAGAACTGCAGGGCAGGTACGACAAAGAAGTGCAGAAGCGAATCGACAATTACAACGATATACGCAATGTGGAGGATGTGAACGTGTTACTGATGGAGATCAAATGGTTTTATCGTATGCTGTATTCAATAACGGTGCACGAGGACCAGATACTCTAATATCGGTTAAGGATGTTCTTAACGTACGAGATAACTTAGGACAGTTTTATAGATAATCTTTACCAATGGAAGTGCTCACGATTTGGGTGTACTTGTAGTGAAACGTACATATTTAGTCCAGAGAGTGTAAGTAAGGTTGAAGGAAGAAAGATAAGATTCTTGAAGAAGAGGGTTTACTTTAACATCTTCTTAAGCTAAAGCCAGCCTTGTCAGGTCAAATAAATTTACTGACAAGAAAGATTTACCTAATTTAGTATCTATTAGCGACGTGGTAGAAAATGATTACATAGGCAAGGTCGTAAGGCTAAGATAGATTAAATATAATTTATCTAATTTTTAGTATTTTATGCAAAAAGCTGAAAATTTGAACAGGTATCTATTTCACTATAGACTTACCTCAGTTTTTCGTTCTCATATCAAATGAATTAATGCTAACCTAGCAATATATTTTACTAAAAATTTAAGTAAAATAACTATTTCCAGTGGTTAAAATCAAGGAACGTGAGAACTGTTTTTCTTGGGATGGATTGGTCTACCAAATTATACATACGAACTTTTTCATATGGTAATTTTACCATGCCGCAAAATCACCCATATTAGCTTACTTTGACTAAATTTATATACGCACTAACGTACCTAACTTTGTTGCAACAGTTTTGTGCTTTTATTTTTACAAACCTATTTGTACGCAGCTTGTTCTCACGAATATATGTACTTTTTTGCGATTTTGGAAAGAGTAAATAAACAAATCTTTCGTGACTCTAAAGTCAGGCATTTCTTCTCAACTTATTTTAGCGGCATCTTTATAATTAAAATTATTACATCCAATTGGATCATCCTCTTCTTTTGCGCCATAGTAGTTTCTAATCCCATGGCTTAACTGCTTAGAATAATCAAAATTAAATGCTCCTTCATCAAATGCTTCTTCCTTTAAATTTCTAAACCAGTACTTTATTTCTGCTTCTGTTGTTTGTTCTGGTGGTACTGATGTAGATTTTTCGGGATACTGTGCTGTACTATGACACGACAAACACGAAGATTTTTTATTATCTATTGGACCATTAAGCCTACTTAAATATCCTAAAGAACCTTTTACCATATCGGAATTTATCCAACTCTCCAATAACCTTTTCCCAATTATGTAATCTGATGTAAAATAATTAGAATCATTACCCCATGCAACTCCTAATAATTTCATATTAAACCATGGATTCTTATTGTTCATCTTATAATCATAAATAAACGTACCTGCAACCCATCCTGTTTCTTCTGACCTCTTATCTTTAACTAAAAAATCAATTTGAAATAACCTCAGTTCCTTAAATACTTTTGGAGTTCCTTTTTCAGATTGATTAATATACCCGGCCCAAGTGATGCTCTTTTTAAGAGTTGGAATATTCTCCTCTGTTGCTTCTGTAAATACTAATTTTGTGCTTACTGTACCATCTAAGAATTTCCCTTTGGTAATATCAGGATTGTTTATATCTTTCCATACCTGGCCATATGTATAGGCTCCTTGCTCATTAATAATAGAAATTGCCCAATTTTGTATCATGGACTTTTGATCATTATGTAATTCACCGGGCTTAAAGGATCTTTCTCTCGTTAAACCATTAATAAATTCTCTACCATTTACTCCATAATGCATCCATGGTGCATGATACCAATTAGCAATCTTATTACAATGTAAATCAAAATCACAATCGATATTCCCATCATATATATACTTTAAAATTGTATAGGCGTATTCCTGTGGTTCATCTTTAAACGATATGTATTCCCACGGTCTTTCTTTATTACTTGGTTCAGCAGGATAATCAGTCTTAATTTTAAAAATTTTGCCCCTATATCCTGAAGGTATTTCATCACACGAAGATATTACTGTTCTATTGGCATATACAAAACTATTACTTAATATTACAAACGATAAGATTAACAAGCTCCAAGTTCGCATTTTAAATTCTATATAATGTCTCTAATTTTTGCTAAATTATACCTTCATATTCTGTTATCCTTTTACAAACTGTACTCTTATTCTAACTTTATAAATCCCTTGTATTTCGGTGAATGGTTACACAAATTTATGATGACAACATCTTGATTTTAGCATCATCTATGCTAACTTGATCTAATGTATCAAGTGGCTTGTTTTCTTTAGCTTGAGTACAACAATATAGAACTAGGGTAATAGAACCTAAAATGATAAAAGCAGCACCCAAAATTGCCAATAATATGAGATTACCTTTCTGATCAGAGATAAGAGGCTTTCCTAAAAATGAAGAAGTTAGTGACCCTAAAAAAACAGCACATGATAATGCTGTAAGACACAAAGAGACCTTCTTTTCTTTAGAATTTTTCTGCGATAGATTATAGCTTGAAGTTTTGTAGACTAATTCTTCACCTTCACTTGTATCTCTGGTGCTAAAACAGATTTTTTGAAAAATTCTTGATGATTTACTATTTATACTCTCTCTACTTACCTCTTTTGGTGAATTGTCTGGAGTGCTACTCGCTGAAATCAGTGGTTCACTGCTATTTAATAATTGATTACTGTTATCTTCATTGTGCTTCGATGCTTCTAGGGTATCTGTGTTAGTTATTTCAATACTTTTATTTTCTTCATCCAATTTTACTAAAGTGTCTTTTGAAACTTCTTTTCTGCCACTCTGTTCATTTTGTAATGAAACATCTTGCTGATCATCGTTAGTATAAATACTACCTTTACTTGCATTAAACCGAATACTATCTGAATCTGTTAAAATACTATCATCAGAACTTTTATATGTTTCGCTTTCATTTTCAGGAGTAACAAAACTTTCTTCACTAGCAAACGTGGTTTCTTGAACATTACTAGAAGTATCATTTTCATCTTCTGGCAATAATCTTTCATTACTACCTAATGGACTGTTATTGTTCTCATTGTAATCTTTTACCTTCTCATTCGATACTACTAAAACTTTATTGTTGTTTTGTCCATCTAACTGTAGATTTATTGTAGCATCTTTTTTGCTCTCTAATGATGCCGATGTCTCTTGCACTATGTTCGAGTCAGTACTCTCATTAATCTGGGAGAAAGTTGTTGAGATCTCTTTTTGATTTTTCTGACTCAACTTTAAATCTTGATTTACATTAGTAGAGCCTAGATGGTAATTATCATAATGAAACCCCTCTCTCCTTACTTCATCGGGTGAGCCAGCTGAAATACAAAAACTATGAGTACTACCAGGTGTACCAACTAATTCATGAAGACTACCCGTATTAGGCATACCAAATTCCTGTTCCACACTCCTGTTCTTACTCTTATCTTTCCCTTTCCCTTTCATATAATCAGATTCACAAACACCACCTGATCTTCGAGAACCAAGTTGTACATTGTTCGCCAAAGGTAATGGTGTGAGATTTTTCCTTTGCTGATTTTTTTTACCCATAACGCCTACTCCAATACAAATTTTTATCGACCACTATGAATTTTAACTTGACCTAATTATTGAATCAATTTAAAACAACTGAGCTTCGATAACACGTTTAGGTCATGTATAACGATTAACTTGTACCTTATGCAAGCTAAAAAAGATAGTAAAATTATCTCTTTAGCCAGCAGTACTTGAAACTGAAAGTGGAAAGTGAGTATAGATTTATGTTAATTTTTATGGCTTGCCTTCTCTCGATGCTTGTAATAATATAATTGTTATTTTACTTAGTAGAAGATAATGGGAAATTTGCGCAATGAAACCAATAGTACACCTTATATTATAGCCAATGCTTTTGCTACTCTTACATTACTTACATCTGTAGCACTTGCTGCATCCTCTTATTTTGGCTTTTTCTCTTCAGTTGAGTCTTTGAACATAGCTTTCACTGTTGCAACGGTTTTATCTATACTATCTATCTTGGTAGTTGTACTTTCATATGAAAATGAACTGGGAGTTTGGAAAAATAAATTTGCTAAAAAAGTACTAGAGCTAGAAAACGAGCTAACTCTAAAGCAAGAAGCTAAAGAAACTGCAAATAATCAAATGGAAGAATTAAAGAATCAATTACAGCAGAAAGATAAAGAGCTAATTGACAAAAAACAACAATTGGATGATAAATGTGAGGACATTTCTGCATTAACAACAGAAAAAGAAAAACCAGAAGTAGAATTAACAAGCCCAGAAGAAAACATAAGACAATTATACGCGTTAAAAAACAAAGAGTTAAATGATAAAGACATTCAAATCCAGGAATTAAGTAATCAGTTAGGTAATCTTAATACTGAAAAGAATGATGATATATGGTATACTCAGACTTCGAAAGCGAAAATAGCAAAATTGAAAGGGGATAAAAATTTGCTTATAGAAAAATTACAGTCTATGAGAGAGGAAATTAAATGGAAAGATGATGTAATAGTTTAGACTTAATCTGACAAGCATGAATTATCTGACAGAAGAATCGACGAAGTCAAAACCGATATCAGAATCTGCTTTAATGTTATCAATATTTTTTTGGTAAGCAATATGCATACTGTCAAAAAAGGTCTGCATAGGAGTCTTACCGTAGCAATACTTACCAGAATGAGGTCTAGCTCTATTGTAAGAATGCAACCAATGATCAACATCTAACTGAAGCTCTTCCAAAGTACTATAAATCTTTTTCCTAAAGATAATATTGTAACATTCGTCTTGCATAGTTCTATGAAGCCTTTCACATATACCATTAGTCTGTGGAGAATAAGCTTTGGTTCTAGAGTGATCAATATTTTCTATTCCCAAATATAGCTGGTACGCATGATTCCCTGGTTTGCCACAATACTCCGTACCTCTATCGGTTAAAATGCGTAGCAATGGAACTTTCTGTTCATCAAAAAATGGTATAACTCTATCATTGAGAAGATCTGCAGCTGTTATGGCAGTTTTCTCCGTATAAAGCTTAGCGAAGGCCACTCTAGAGTAGGTATCAATAAAAGTTTGTTGATAAATTCGTCCAATACATTTGATATTGCCTACATAATAGGTATCTTGACTACCTAAGTATCCAGGGTGTTGTGTCTCAATTTCGCCATGTGCCTCTTTTTGTTCCTTAGCTTTTTCTAAAGCAGTAACTTGCTCCTCTGTCAAAATTATACCATCTTGTACTACCTTCGCTTCCAGCGCTTTCAATCTCTTTTTAAAATTTTCAAGATCGTTTCTTTGCCATATTGATCTTATCCCGCTAGCAGATATTAGAATTCCTCTCTTTTTCAGTTCATTTGCTGCTCTTTCTTGTCCATATGCTGGAAATTCTATTGCTATTTCAACTACTGCTTTTTCTATATTCTCTGATACTCTATTTGCATATAATGGCTTACTTTTACTTATCTCATGTAATCCCTCTTCTCCTCCTGTTTCATATAGTTCTTTGAATCGGTAAAATGTATCTCTCGAATATCCCATCACTTTACATGCCTGCGATACATTCCCTAATTGTTTTGCAAGTTCTAGCAATCCTAACTTTGGTTTTAATATTTTTTCTTGTGTTGTACTCATATCTGACACTCCTTTAAAATTTGTTTATATTTTTATCTTACTCTATTCGCTTGTCAGATTAAGTCTAAACTATTACAGCAACTTTTCTATTTTTTGCTGCAAGTCTTTGTAAAGTTCTAAAAGACTAACCATGTTACCTCACTTTTACGATTGGTTTTTATCTTATTTCATCTACCTATTTTGTTGCTTCAATGAATGGGTGAATAAAGCATTTCATGCGTTGTCCTTCACTTGTTCTGCTTGATAGTCACTACTGCTTTCGCTTATATTAGCACTAGAGTATTCTTCATCGTCAACATACTCTTTTAGAACATATCCTCTACCCCAAACGGTTTCTATGTGGCTTATTCCATCATTTGCACTTTCAAGTTTTTTACGTAATTTACACATAAAAACATCAACTATTTTGTTGTCTGAAGGTTCGTCCAAGCCATTGTAAAGATGGTTTAAAAACATTTCTTTTGTCAACACTGCTCCTTTACGCAATGCCAGCAATTCTATCATGGAATACTCTTTGTTAGTAAGGTGAACTGTTTTGCCTTTTACCTCAACAATCCTGTGATCAAAATTGATATTCATATTACCAATCTTTATCACTGATTCGGGATGACCTTTAGTACGTCGGACTATGGCCTTAATTCGAGCTAATAATTCGCTCTTGTGAAATGGCTTGGTTAAGTAATCGTCGGCACCATACCCAAGTCCTTTAGCTTTATGGTTGGCAGCGGAGATACACGAAAGTATTAAAACAGGAACTTTGATTTTTGCACTTCTTAATCTTAACAGTATATCATATCCATCAATATCACCAGGCAGGTGTATATCTAGAATAACTAGATCGTAATAGTCTCCACCCGAGGAAACCATATTATTGTTATAATCTTGTGCAGAAGTAACAACGTCGCAAAAATGTCCATCAGAAGTTAAGGCATTAACTACAGTCCTTGCACTTACTTGATCATCTTCAATTAATAATATACGCATATTTTACACCCCATAAATAATTTATAATTTTAGTAATATATATAACCAAGGAAAGTAACAAATCAAATTTTTATTAATGAATAATAGAAATTACACTTATTAATTAATAGTTAATGTGTTGTTCCAAAATTATACAAATAGATCTAAAATACAATAGATATACTATAATAATACTATTTTTAGTAAATATTGAATAGAAGCTATTTTTATTAAAAGAATACTTAGGTTAATAGATATTTAAACTATTTTATACTTTTATGTTATATTTTTAATTTACTTATTCTACAGTTTTAAATTATAAGTAATACTTTCAGGAATATTGAGTGGTAATATCAGTTTTAGGTGCTGGCGCATGGGGTACAGCAATTGCGATTTCATTAAGTAGTAAGAAAAATGTAATTTTGTGGACTCGCAATAAGGCCATATTTGAATCAATTAAAGAGAAAAGAGAAAGTGACAAGCTACCTGATTGTCCAATTTCTGATAACGTATCAGTAAAATTAGCTATTGAAGATGCAGTTAATGCTTCAGTAATAATTCTAGCTGTTCCCACTCAGTCTCTAAGGGAGATATGTCATCAATTGAATGATTGTAACCTAAAAAAAAATGTAGCAATAATTTTGGCTTGTAAGGGAATAGAAAAATCTACATTAAAATTACCTAGTGAAGTAGTCAATGAAGTTTTACCTAATAATCCTCTTGCTGTTTTTTCTGGTCCTAGCTTTGCTATAGAAGTTGCAAGAAAATTACCATATTCGATGGTTCTTGCATGTCAAAATGAAGTATTAGGTTCAAAATTAGTATCAGAGCTACAGCAAGAAAATATTAAATTGTACCTTAGTAGCGATGTTATAGGAATACAGGTTTGTGCAGCGTTAAAGAATGTTTTTGCTATAGCATGTGGGGTTGTTCTAGGTAGGTTTGGGTTTAATGCTCATGCAGCATTAATTACGAAAAGTATGAGTGAAATTAAGGCTTTATACTCAGCAAAAGTTAGTGACGGCAATGTAGATATAAATACACTACTTGGACCAGCATGCTTAGGTGATTTGGTTGTGACATGCACATCATTAAATTCAAGAAATCTATCTTTTGGATCTAAAGTAGCTAATAGTAATGGTTCTAGTGCTCAGCAGATTTTATCAGAAGGTAAGTCGGTAATTGAAGGTTTTAACACTGCTAAGTCTGCATTTGATTTAGCAGAAAAGCTAAAAATAAAAATGCCCATATGTGAAGCGATCTATAGATTGCTATATGAAAATACTTCTATAGAAGAGACTATTTCTGTTCTTATAAATTAGTTTTATATTTCGGTATATTGTGAAATTTTTATATAAATTAATATCAACATGGTGGCTATCTGGCACGGTAAAAAACATGCCAGGTACTATAGGCAGCTTGGCTGCTTACCCAATTGTTCCTATATTACTCAATGACAGAATTTTAGGTACAGCAATTATTTTTTTTTTATTCTTAGTTGGATTATGGTCTACAGGCAATTATATACAACATTACAAAGCTCCGCATGATCCAAAAGAGGTAGTAATTGATGAAGTAGTTGGTCAATTGCTGACAGTACTTCTAGTTTCAATATTATTAGAACAAGAAATGAATAGCTCTGTATTGTTGGTGTGCTTTTTCTCCTTTAGGTTTTTTGATATAATAAAAGTGTGGCCTATAAATTTGATTGATAAAAATACAAAAGGTCCTTTAGGTATTATGCTAGATGATGTTGTAGCTGCAATTTTAGCCTTTGTTTTTATAGGAGCCTTTTATTGTTTATTGTTGGTTTATGCAGAATAAAAAAATTTGTTATTCAAGCTTAATTATTCAGAACCTAAAGGATTATATACTTTATGCAACGAATTTGTCCAAGTGGGAAATACATGACGAATTTGATAATGTTATATTTACAGTAAATGGTACCAGAGAATCGTTATTTAATTTTGTGTTTTGTGAAGATCAATGTACTGAGCTTTCCATATGCAGAACTCTAGATTATCTCAAAGCACGAAATATAGAAGCAACATGGATAATAAGTCCACGTGTAAAAATAGGGGGTATTTTAGAAAAATGCGAAATAAAACACGTTAGCACACCAAAAAAAGTTTTACTCAATATAAAAGATTATTTTTTGCCTGATGATGCTGTTCCAAATTTGAAGTTCAATGTTGTAAATAGTAGTGAGCTCTTAGAGCAATTAGATTTACACACTTCTAAAATTTTTTATCACAGAATTAGTATTGTTAGCACATTTTTTCGCCAATTATCGAATTATGATGATAAGAGCTCAAGGTTAAGATTTTTTCTTGTAATGCTAAATAACGAAATTGTTGGAACATGCGGTCTTTATATTCAAGACAGCATAGCTGGTTTTTATAGCGATGGAGTTTTACCAATTTACAGGGGTCGTGGAATAGGAACTCAAATGGTTCTAGAAAGAATAAAGATAGCTAGGCAATTTGAATGCAAATACATAGTAGCACATTGCATGAAACCTTCTGTAAACCTTTATAAGAGATTAGGCTTTAGGGTATTGGGCAATCTTCACTTATATACCTCTTCAGTACAATCTCTTTGCTGAGAGGTTACAAATTTTTATATTTGTTTTAGAATACTATGTTTTTTTTGTATGAAATAGTTTTACTACTAATTCTAGTATTCTTCTTTTTCTCATATTCTAAATTAAAAATTAGTAATAAAATTAAGGACTTACAACATCAAAATGTTATCATAAATAATTTAATAGATACTGTGAATGATGGATTTTATATTTGGGACGCAAAAAAACGTATAGAAAAATTTTCTCCCAATTTACTAATTTTGCTTAATACTGTTTTTTATTCATTTAATGAGTTTGTAAATTTTTTTGAGCAATCAGAAAGCTTAATTAAAAGTTTTGCTGAGGCAAAGGAAATAAATAAATCTTTTACTCTAGATTTAAAGTCAAAAGACAGTGAGGTTTATTGCACATGTTATGGTAAAAGCATAATAGATTATTCTAATAATGTGATTGGTGTGTTGTTATGGATAAGGAATATCTCCGATTATAAGATAAAAGCTAATGAACTTGAGTTAGAAAATAGTAAGCTTATGCGAGAATTGGAGAACTATAAAAAAATTTTTGACTCTTTACCATTTCCAATACTGAAGCACAATAAGAATAAAAAAGTAAGGTTTTATAACTTATTTTATGATAAATATATAGGCAGCTCTAAAAAATTTACTGTTGCGAGTGGCTCCTATAACGTAAAACCAGGAGAGTGTGTAATAACTTACAAGAACGAACCTAAGGTTTTTAATTTTGTTGAAGTTCCAATGCAAAATTCCAATAGCATAGTAATGTATGGAAAAGATATTAGTGATGAAAAAAAATTACATACTGAGCTAAGCAATTGTTTAGCTGCACAAGAAAGTTTGCTTGAGAAGCTATCGATTGCTGTAGCGATATATAGTCAGAATCAAAAGCTAAAATTTTATAATAATGCTTTTATAAAAACTTTTCAGTTTGATCCAAAATTTTTGGAGTCTTATCCAACTTATCACGAGATTATGCTTCACCTATTTGAATCTAAAAAGCTTTTAGGAAAAAAGGATTTTCAAACTATTAATAATCAAAGACATGAGTTGTTCAAAAGATTACTGGAATCATATGGTGAAACAATACATTTCATGAATGGAAGAACGTTTAGAGTATTAACAATACCCTATGCTTCAGAGGGTCTACTATTTTCTTACGAAGAGTGCCAGAAATAGCACTCAAATTCCTTCTCTCTCTACCATAAGCTGTTTTACTTTCGCTATCGCTTTTGCTGGGTTAAGCCCTTTCGGGCAGGTTTTTGTACAATTCATTATTGTATGACAACGATACAACTTAAATGGGTCGTTTAAAGAAGCAAGTCTTTCTTCTTTCTTATTATCACGACTGTCAGCAACCCATCTATAAGCTTGCAGTAATATCGCTGGCCCTAAAAATTTATCACCATTCCACCAATAGCTTGGGCAACCAGTCGAACAGCAAGCACATAGTATACAATCAGACAGACCATCCAATTTTTTTCTATCTTCAGGAGATTGAAAGTATTCTTTATTTTGTAAGGCAGATTTATCTGTTTGTAACCAAGGTTTAATCGATTTGTATTGCTCATAAAATTGGCTTAGATCTGGAACTAGATCCTTTACTATATACATATGAGGTAGTGGATATATTTTTACTTCACCTTTTATATCATGTATAGATTTAGTGCATGCAAGAGTGTTGGTACCATCAATATTCATTGCACAAGATCCGCATATTCCTTCTCTGCAAGAGCGTCTAAAAGTTAAGGTTGAATCTATTTCATCCTTTATTTTTATTAATACATCAAGTACCATAGGGCCACAATTATCCATATCGATAAAAAATGTGTCTATTCTTGGATTTTTATCATCATCAGCAGACCAACGATAAATTTGAAATCTTCTAATATTTTTTGCTCCAGTAGGAGTAGGATAAACCTTGCCCTTTTTATTAACTTTAGAATTTTTTGGTAAAGAAAACTGAACCATATTGCTTACCTTTTACAGCTGAAACCCCTTTTTTGTAAATAACATATTTTGGTATTATCTACCATACTTTTCCTTTTCAAATTCAAGCAAAGCTAAAATCTTGCTCTCTAAACTTTTCATTATAATTTCTTCATCTTCTTTTTGATGATCATAGCCAAGTAAATGCAGCAATCCATGAACTAACATGTGTGCAGTGTGAGTGAGGATAGATATACAGTACTCATGAGACTCTCTTTCTATTGTATCTACTGCAATTGCTATGTCTCCTAGATCACATTCACTAGATAACTGTTCGCATGGAAATGATAGTACATTAGTTGGCTTATCTATTTCTCTAAACTTAAGATTAAGTTGATGTAGCAAGTTATCATCAGCGAGAGCTATTGATATATTTGGTTTATAATGATCTATTTTTAATTCTTTTAGAGAAGCGTTAATAATATTTAATACAAAACTCTGTGGGTCCTTCGTAATACTATGCCACCTCTTATCAAGAATATTTACTTCTAACATGAATAAAGCACTAGAAAGGACATTATCCCATCACTTGACATTGGAAACCAAAAAAGAAGAATTATAGACCATCGTATCATACACACAACTATACGAATATTGTACACTAGAAGTATGTCATCCCAGTGCTCCGACACTGGGATCCAGGAATTCTGATTAGACATTAGGTGAGTGAATATAAAAGCTATATTAAAACACAACATTTTTAATGTGGTTGCATTACAGCTGGATTCCAGTATCAAGCACTGCTTTGTGTTTGATGAAAAATCGGCTACTTCGAAACAAACACTCATACAGCTGTATGTTGTGTGCTGAGGTAATATTGTTTGGAAACTGAAACAACAGGTATTACACATCACTCATCCTTATTATTTCATTCCACTCAGTCTCTAAAACTGGAGAAACTGATAAACGTGATTGTTTTAATATAACCATATTTTTCAAAAGTGGGTTTTGTTTTATACTGTTTAACGTCACTTGGTTACTTAAAGGTTTCAAAAGTTTTACATTCACTAGTCCAAATTTGGAATTATAAACATGATAATACTCCTTTAATACTTCAACTATTCCAAGTATAACTCTCTCTTTACCTGTATGATAAAAAAATGCAAGATCGCCTAATTTCATAGCTCTCATGTAATTTTGAGCTTGATAATTGCATACACCATTCCACTGCGTCACCTGCTCCTTTCCCATTTTTTGCCACGAGTATTCACTTGGTTCTGACTTGAGTAGCCAAAATTGCATTATTTTTTTCTTCTTAGATAAGCTGGTATATCATAAACATTGCTGCCCCACTTAACTCTTTCATTTGTTTGCTCAGTTGAAGCATATTCTTTTGTTTCTAATATTGGAATTTGATTATAAGGCCATTTAAAATTTTTTTCCTCTGCTGGGATCTTGTTTTGATTAACAGATGAATTGTCGTTACAGCTATCAATGCCAGTTGCAAGAACAGAAACTCTAACTCTTCCCTCCATCGCCTGATCAAAAGTGGCACCAAATATTATATTTGCATTTTCATCCACTTCTTCACGCACTCTATTGGCTGCAGCATCAACTTCAAATAGAGTCATATCTCCACCACCAGTAATATTAATCAATATTCCTTGCGCACCTTTCATTGATACATTATCAAGCAATGGATTAGATATCGCAGCCTCTGCAGCACTAATTGCCCTATCTTCTCCTTCTGCCTCTCCAGTACCAATCATTGCTTTACCCATCTCACTCATTACTGTTTCTATATCAGCAAAATCAAGATTAATCAGTCCTGGCATGATCATCAAATCAGTTACTCCTCTTATGCCAATATGCAGAACATTATCGGCGAGTTGAAATGCGTCAGCAAATGTAGTTTTCTCGTTAGCAATTCTAAATAAATTTTGATTGGGAATGACAATAAGTGTATCTACGTATTTTTGCAACTCTTCAAGTCCAAGCTCTGCAATGCGCATACGTCGCACACCTTCAAAACCGAACGGCTTAGTTACAACTCCAACAGTCAGTATCTTTTTTTCTTTTGCTCCTTTATCTTTAACTACCGCTCTTGCTTCTCTGGCTGCTTTTGCAATTACCGGTGCAGCACCTGTTCCAGTACCACCACCCATTCCTGCTGTGATAAAGAGCATATGGCTATCTTTTATATGCTCCATAATTTCATCAATTGATTCTTCTGCTGCACCTTTACCAACATCAGGCAAAGCACCAGCACCAAGGCCCTTAGTTAAGTTAATACCAAGCTGAATTTTTTTATCACATAATGACTTCTCTAACGCTTGAGCATCGGTATTTGCTACAACAAAATTTACTCCTTGTAAATTGGATTGAATCATGTTGTTCACAGCATTTCCACCAGCACCACCCACTCCCACAACGGTAATCCTTGGGTGTAATACAGGTAGCTCTGGTAAACTAAGGTCGATTGACATTTAAATTTTACTCAAATATTAGTGAATTCACTTGATAACAAGTTACTATCTTTTTAACAATATGCAAACATTTTTCATTTTGACATACGCAAACAGTAAACAAGATTTACTTATTCTTAACATTAATAGATATAATGACTACATACTTTCAAATAACACTACTTAAAATGCAAAAAAAACGGAAAGTACTTGTAAGTAAAAAAGGACAGAAGCCTGTCCTTTTTGTTGAAAGCATAATTTATGTATAGCGAGCATTCACCAAGCAAGGCATTGCTTCAAGTTCCTCAATCCCAGTTGCTGGTTGTTCATTCTCTTCGTTTACTTTTGTTGCTATTGTGTTAATGTTGCTATTGAGGACTTTAATTTCCTCTGATTTACCACTGTTTTTATATGCAAGCACAGGTGCAGTTATGAAAGCTGCTACTGTAGCAAGAACTACCAAACTAGCAATGAGTGGATGAGCAACTGCAAATGCAGACATTGCAGTAATTGCAGGACTAACAAGTGTTGCAGCTTTTGTTCCAACTGTACCAACAAAAGTTGCATAAGCTGGACTTAAGAAATAAGCAGCTGTCAGCGAAGCTACTGTTGCAATTGCTAAAAAAGTTGCGGCTGTTTTATACGGATGTTTTGTTACAAAACCATAACCCTGATTATAAACTTCTTTAACTTTATCTTTGATTGTTTCTACTATCGGCATAACTGTACTCCTAAAATATTAAAATTTCACTAATGGTAGTATATGGCAAAAAAAAGTTTTCTGTCAAGTAAATTAATTTATTTATACATTCTTATTCTGTAATTCAGCGCTTCTGCAATGTGTGCTCTTTTTATTTCCTCACTTTTCGCAAGATCTGCAATGGTTCTTGCGACTCTTAATACACGTGTGTAGCCTCGATTGGAAATGTAATTTTCTTTCAGTACGTATTTTAGCAATTCTAACCCTTCCTGATCTGGTTCAGTGAATTTATTTAATGCTTCACCACTGACTTCTGCATTGCAACGAATATTAAATTTACTATAACGCTCAGTTTGAATTTTTCTCGCTGATATCACTCTTTCTCTTATCGTCTTAGTACTTTCTCCTTCTGAACAAATTTCAGGAGAGAATATATTGACGTTTGGCATTTCAATGCATATGTCTATTCTATCAAGCAAAGGTCCTGATATTTTATTTCTATAATCTGTGCCGCATTTTGGAGCTTTGTTGCACGATCTACTTGCATCACCTAAGTAACCGCACCTGCAGGGATTCATTGCAGCTATAAGTTGAAAATTAGCTGGATAAGTGATGTGAGCATTTGCACGTGCAATAGTAACTTTTCTATCTTCAAGTGGTTGACGTAGAGAATCAAGTACAAGCCTTGGAAATTCAGGTAGCTCATCAAGAAATAACACACCATTGTGAGCCATGGTGATTTCCCCAGGCTTTGCATTTTTCCCTCCTCCTATCATCGCTGACATCGAGCATGAGTGATGAGGTTCACGAAAGGGACGAGTTACTTTAAATGTTTCGTTACCGGCTTTTGTTATGCTATAGATAATATTAACATCAATCATCTCCTGCTCAGTCAAATCAGGTAATAGCCCTATAAATCTCTTAGCAAGCATTGATTTTCCAGTACCAGGAGGTCCAACAAGAAGCATATTGTGTCCACCTGCTGCTGCAATTTCAGCTGCTCTTTTTGCAACAACTTGACCTTTAATATCCTTTATATCTGGAACTGAATTTTTTTCTTTGGGTGCAGCGCTATAGTTAAAAGTTACCAGCTGAATTAACTGCTCACCCTTAAAATGTCTGATAATATCGGTTAATTTCTCTATAGCTAGAATAGAAACATTCTTTACCCATGAAGCTTCTACTCCATTTCCCCTTGGGCAAATTACTCCTTTATTTGCCTGTTTTGCATTGATTGCTGTTGGAAGTACTCCTGAGATTGGTATGACTCTGCTGTCTAGTGCAAGCTCACCCATAATGATATAAGACTGAACTTTTTCAACTGGTATCACATTCATTACAACAAGTAATCCAACAGCAATAGCTAAGTCATAATGACTACCTTCTTTAAGCAAATCCGCAGGGGAAAGATTAACCGTAATCCTTTTTGGAGGTAACAGAAGATTGATTGAATTTAACGCTGCTCTGATACGCTCTCTGGATTCTGCAACAGTTTTATCCGGCAGTCCAACAATATTGACTGCTAGTACAACATTGCATAATTCTATTATGGCTATTTTGATCAAAATTTGCAAGACTTTTTATGCGGAATACTATATACAAGTGATTGTGATTGATTTCAATTTGATGAATCAACATTCTAATAATATTTTGTTTAGTCTGCCAATCTACTTGATCAAGCTTTGATTCAACACTTGAGGAAAAGTTTTTCAAGCTATCTGTAACAAGGCTCAATTCTTGTTGTAGTTTTTTTTGATCAAGCGTTCTTTCTTTCTCTTCTTCAATTTCTTTCAAATGCTGTTTCATTGTTGTGATTCTTGGTTCAAATTCTTCTTGGCTTATAAACCCTTTAGCATAGCTATCAATAAATTTTTTGATACTTAATCTTAGCTTACTTTCTTGCTTTTCACGTGTTTGATTATGTAAAGGGTTTTTGTTCTCTGATAATCTACGTTGATATTCATTTGCAATCCTATCTGGCTCTTTCAAGATACTCTTGACTTCTTCCCATATAACTCCATCTAATATATCAGTGCGTATTGATTTATTATCGCAGATTTTATTGCCATTAAATTTGCTAGAGTTTGTACCAGAGCAACGATAGTAATAATATGTCGACTTTTTATGAACGTGGTTTGTACCACAATAAGTATATTGACAACGTTGGCATACCATTAAACCTTGCAATAAATATGTTTCTCTTCTTTGTCGTACTCTTGCTCTCTGTCTATTTTCAGCTAGTTGTGCTTGCACTGAATCAAATAAATGCTCATTGATTATTTTTGGTACTGGAATATAAGTCCAGTTCTCTTTATCACTATTAAAGCGACCACTTTTAAGTTTACCACAAGTTCCTTTTTTTGACTTTTTTACTTGTGGTTTTGAGCATGTCCTAGTTTTACCATAAGCTGCTTTTCCTATATAAGCAGGATTTCTTAACATGTTCCAAATGACCTTACCCAGAAAAAGTAGACAGAAAGTTAAGACGTTTTTGCTATGAGAATGATGAATCAAAAAGCTCAGGAATGCAATAGTTAATAGTAGAATGTCTACGCTGTTTATTATAAAAAATTTCTATATATTCAAATATTGCGGTTTTAGCTTGTTGTGCAGAGTGTTGTGAAGTATCAATGAGTAACTCTCTCTTAAGTGAACTAAAAAAGCTCTCTGAAACAGCATTATCATAACAACAACCTTTGTGACTCATACTAGAAGTAATATTTTTTGTACTTAGTAAAAATTGATAATTTTTAGAGGTGTATTGCGATCCTTGATCGCTATGAAATAGTAGATTTTTAGCAGATTTGCGCCTACCAATAGCCATGAATAACGCATCTATAACTAATTGCCTATTTACTGCATTACTCATTGACCAGCCAATCACCATGCGTGAATATAAATCTATTATTGCTGCCAAATATAACCATCCTTCATTAGTTTTTATGTACGTAATATCAGTTACCCATATCTTGTTAGGTTGATCAGCGATAAAATTCTGATTTAATATGTTAGGAGTTATAACTCTATTGTCTATTTGTGGTTTTTTACTTTTAAACTTTCGTCTAAGCTTAGCTTGAATGCCATTTTTCTGCATAACATTTTGCACTGTTTTGATGTTATAATTTTTACCTAAAGCCTTTAATTCAGCGTGAATTTTAGGAGCTCCGTATCTGCATTGTGATGCTCGATATACCTTCTGAATATCTTGTATGAGCTCTTCTCTTATTGATTTTTTGTTGTTTTTTTCCTTAGTAATCCATTTATAATAACCACAAGCAGATACGTTCAAAAATCTGCATGATTCCCGTATTTTATAGCATTTTTTATGTTCTTTTATAAAAGAATATTTTACTCTTTTTGGTTTGCAAAATATCCCAGGGCTTTTTTTAAAATGTCTCTTTCCCTCGTTACTCTTGCCAGCTCTTTCTTTAAATCAAACTTTTCTTTGTCACAATGAGCTACTTTCCCTTTTCCTGGAAACGCATCTACTCCAGACATTCTATCATTGTATGTTTTTACCCATCTGCTTAATGAATCACCGCTAATACCCAAATCTCTTGCTATTTTTGCTGATGATTGACCTGTTTCTTTTACTAGTCTTATAGCTTCAATTTTGAATTCTGCTGTATATTCTTTTCTTTTTGTCATACCACACCTCTTTGAAAAAACGTTTTATTTTACTTCAAAAACGTCTTAACTTTCTGTCTACTTTTTCTGGGTAAGGTCACTTTAAAGCTATGATATAAAGGCTCACCAAGATTAACTGGATCGACTGTAAGGCGTTCCTGTATTGCTTTGTTTACTCTTAATTCTATTTTTATCGGTAAAGATGGAAGATCTTTTTCAGTGACATTCTTCAAAAATTTAATCTTGTAATCCACTTGATCTCCACTTTACATCTTTGTAATCAACTGTTTCTACACCTTCAATATCATATTGATCAGCAACCACAGATAATAAAAAATCTTCCATTTCATTATCTATTGCTTCTCTCAGTAGTTTTTCTGCTAATGCTTGAGCAGGTTGCTTAGTAAGTTCAGATAATTCAGCAAGATGCTGTAAAGTTTCTTTACTGAAAGCTAAATTAGCGTTTGCCATAAATTTTACCGAAATCTACTAATAATTATACAACATTTTTCTGAAATTTTCAATAAAGAAAGCGAAGTAATTATATCAGTATTAATATTATATTAATTTTTTAATTAAGGAGAATGTTATGTTTGGATATCTTATACCTTTTACAGGTAAGTTAAATTCTCCAGAGGAGTCAAAGGAGAATGTTGTGAATGGAAGTCTTAGAGTTTTTAGAGATAAGTTCAATGTTCCAGAGGAGTCAGATGATCAACCAATACAACATGGAGTAACACGGGTACATCTGGGAGAAGTACTGAACCATGATCCGTACGATGGACATTACTGGTGCCACAGAAGGTGTGAAAGTGACTGCACTAAATGGTACAAAGAACTCGATAAATCTATGTGCAAAGCCAGATGCAATAGACAATATCAAGCTCCAGAGAAATCTCAGAGTTCTGAATATTCTTCACAAGCTAGTGACATAAAGAGTACATTAGAAAATATTGGAGATAGTTTCTATACTCTCGCAGATTCATTTTCTGTTCTGTAGCAGATACAGTAAAAAGCGTGAGGCTTCTCTTGTTTTCCGGAATTTTCAATAAAGAATTGTATTGACATATTATGGTAGGTTGAGTATATACTAGTTTGCTGATGCTCGTGAGAAATGACATAGACTAAGTATAGTATTGCAAGATATTGTTAGGAATAGGGAAGGTATGCTGGCTACTGGATTGTATTTCTATGATAACAACTACTCTTCGTCATCAAAAATCAAGAAGGCTCTGCAACTTGATGAACATCAACTCTATTTTTTTATTGACGTAGATGACTCTGAAAAATTGCGGAGCTGAAGTGCTAATGCTATATGGTTATTACGTTCAAGAACAAAACGGAAAATCCTATGTTATACTAGAAATAATGTGCGGAAAAGGGGGGATTCGAACCCCCGACATATTTTCATATGTGCACGCTTTCCAAGCGTGTGCTTTAGGCCGCTCAGCCACCTTTCCATACTTATTCATAATATTAAAAATTATGTTGCTAAACAACTGGTATATATGGTTCGCCACGGAAATTCACAGTATTGTTAAACTTGTTTTTGCACGTTAAAAACGCTTTATCACAACCTGCAAGTATCGAATATTTATCTCCGGTAGAAATTTGATATGGAGGAGAAGCAAATAATGTAATTACTTTATTCTTGTATTCTTTAACTACAACTTCAAATGTTGCTGAACTAAAGAATTTTACCACTCCGTGCTTATAATATCCATCACTTTCGATTAAATTAGTGTCTTCAAATCTTCTTTCATCTATCACTTTAGTAATTGTGCTCATTCTACTAAACTTTTTAGCATCAGCTTTACATCTATCATCGCAAAATTGTGCCCTGCATACAGGAGAATATAGCTCTGTTATGCTTCTCTCAAGCTTTGTCGCAAGACCTCTAATTTCAGCGATAAACCTCCCACTATTTAATGTTACTTTGCCAAAAGTTCCTGCATGCAAATTCATAATTCCCTGGCTTAAATCTTTATAATTCACAAGAAATATTTCAATATTTGTAAAGTCGTACTTTCCTGATAAAATATCTTCTTCTTTAATATCAGCATTATTTAATATTCCTTCAGTTTCGAGATTATCAGTTCTCAAATCGCTATTTAATATTATACTGCTGGCTATAAAACCGCTTGAAGATTTATAGAGTATATTATTGAGATTTAAATCTTCATCATAGTCAGTAAATCCCATTACTTCTCCACCTACAAGTGTTAATTTCCAGCATGTAGCGATGGTAAGTAATTCTCCAGCTAAATGACTTTTTAATTTGGTTTGCATACTGCTTAATTGATTGAATTTGAAAACGTTCGATAGGTAAGGGATTATGATAATTTATCCATTATCTGAGTAGCCATAGGGTGTCATGCCAGCGCCCAGACATTGGCATCTAGTTAAATTTACGAGTATAAAAATGTTTCTGATGATGGAAAAATAGATTCCAGTGTCAGCTACCTGAATGACGTTGCCTTGAATGGAGAACAGTGCGTAATGCACCAAAAGTTGTGCGCTAAAGTACAAGTACTTCTTCTGTTATTCAAGCGCTTGACACTGGAATCTAGACCAAATTGAACACTAAGCTGATAAGTGGAAAGGCTTATGTTAAGTTTTTGACTCGATCCAAGTTTCTGGACACTGTGACTTATTGTGTAAATTAAAGGAAGTGTTTATAGACATACTGAAATGATATCCTATGTTTGCTTGATCGACAATAAAATACTAACAGAGAAAACACACACCACATTCAAGCTGTGGTGTGTATTGTTAAATAACTAGAAAGAAAACTTCACACCAGTGAGGAGAAGAACTCCTTTGTTAGAAGGTATCTTATCCTTATTTTTATCTTCCAGTGCACCTTTTTCATTAGTTGTAAAGTAGTGAAGAGCTGCATAAGGAACAAATTTGCTTTTATTGCAAGAAGATAGATCATACTGAACACCAAGTGCAACATCATGAAGCATATCTTTATCGCTCATTCTGCTACCAAAGTATGTCAAGCTTGTGTAGATATTATCATATTGATAACCAGCACCTGCAGTCCAATACATGGTGTCCTTGTCATTAAATTGCTTTAAGCCATTTTTTCTAACATCATCATTAGTATCTTTATATTCTTTTGAAGTAGGGTTGAGTTCCTTGATACTTTTAAGTTGACCAGATTTGCCCAAGTATGCAAAAGAGGCAGCAAATTTTACACTTTGATCTTCATCAATCTTATAATCAGCGCTTGCACCTAAATTCATACCTGCTAGGTTATTGTATTCTATGAACTCATTATAAAGGTGCTTATCTTTACTTGGCTCTTTTGCCAACCCAAACTCACCAACTACGGAAGTTTTAACTTTTATATTATGTTTACTAAAGTCATATTCATATGACGCACCAGCACTTATTATATGCTGGTAATCTGGCCCAACATGTCTTAACATTTCCTCATTCTTTACCCCTGTTACCGTATTACTTGAATCTTTGAGGAGATCTGGAGCTATTTCTTTTACAACGGATAAACCACTATCGTAGCGAGGTGAGTAGCTAAGACCAAATCTTGCACCCATATAATTCGGCGAGTAGTAAGCAGCTCTAAATGGCAATGTGGTCATAACCTCTTTGTTGTATTTTCCTGCCATACGGAAGGAGAGTTTTTCGCTCTCGCTCGAGAAGCTTTCAGTGTAAAGACGTGGTGTTACGTAAAATGGGAAGTTTGCAGCACTTCCTTCTAAGTTTACTTTTCTGAACCAGTCACTATCTGCAGCTCCATCAACAGTTGCAATTCTTGTTGCATCAAGTCTCATCAGAGACTCAGGACCAAACTGATAGCCAAGCTTCAGATCACCATATTTTGAATTCAAAAACACATGTGCACTTCTACCTCTTGCAGCATTCACGCCTTGTGAAGCTCCTTTACCTTCAGTAACTGGAACATGGAATTGTACATCGGCACCATAACGAAGACCAATATCCTCATTTTTATTTTCAGCTCTTAAGTGCAATATTGCATCTGAAATCATGCCCATGTTTTCACTGTAATCACCAATATTCCCTATCCCTTTAGGAAATATTGGATTTGCTCCTTTTATACTATCTGAAGTATTGTTAAAATAATCTGTAGATTTACCTGGCATAACATTATAATGGTTATAGCCACTTAGCCCATGGTTACCATAACCTTGAGAATCAACAACGCCACCGAAAATTATTCTTAAACCATCCCCTTGATTGGGATTGATATTATCAATCCCACCAACTGAAACAACAGGACTTGCCTTACCTTTTTCCTCTGTATTGCTGTTAACAACTTTTACATCCTTTTTTATATCTTTAGCTTCAATTTTAGCATTCTTAGTTTTAGAACCCTTAATTTTTGACTTTTCTACATTAGAATTTTTAGTGCTTAGAGCTTTCGCCTTTGAATCCTCTATAAGCTTTGCTTTTTTCTCTTTTGCTAGCCTAATTTCATCTTTTTTCTTTTGTTTTGCTACTAATTTTAACTCTTCTTTTTTCTTCTTTTGTTCAGCTGCTAATTTTAACCCCTCTTTTTTCTTCTGCTCAGCTGCTAATCTTAGTTCTTCTTTTTTCTTAAGCTCCTCAGCTTTTTTTCTTGGATAAGCATTACATATCCTGTCCATTTTTTCTTTTAGTTTCTTATTTGACGTCTTCATCACTTCCATCTTTCCAGAAGTTTTGATTGACTCGTTAATCTCTTGCTTTTTTACTTCCTTCATACTCTCGTCAGAAAAGTCAGCAGCAAAGCCACTGAAAGAACATAAAGTCAATAGAGAAGCTAGAGCAGTTCTAGTATAAATAGATTTTTTCATGAAGTGCCCCCAAAAAATTTTAAAATCATAACATAAATAGTATAAAGGTGTTGAAAATCCAACTTAAAGCAACCTTATAGCGAAAATAAAAGTAAAATGCAATACTTTAAAAGCAACTTTCTTAATACGCTCAACGTGTATATTAACCAAAATTTAGTACAGAGGTTTGCTTGTTAGTGTATTATAACTCTATACTTATTCTATGGAAGTAAAATTTACTCAAGTAAAAGTACATAAAGATTAAAATATTAATATAACTATTGACAATAATATTAGTTTATATTATAATTAGTGAATTATTGTTTTATTTTTAATAATCAAGGTATTTATGGATTTTAGTTTTTTACGAAATTGGTTTAGCACTACAGGTGCTGCTAAAGGCTCAGAGCCAGGTAATACTGAACAGCCAGACTCTATTTCAGTAGATGATGGCAAATACGAGATGAAAGAGTATGACGATGAATTTGAGATCATTGAAGATTATGAATTTATAAATCGTGCTGATCCAAATGAGCCATGTTCTTTACCTTCTGACTATAAAATAGATAAAAGTATTGTAAAAATTGCAGGATTTGATAGAGAGAAATTATTAGAAATGGGTAATTTCTGCAAGATAAGCTATGGCGATGATGATGGTAAATTAAGTAAAAAAAGATGTAACAACCTAGCTCAAAGAGTATACAAAACTGAATTTGAAATTGTAGAAGATTTTGAAATTGTTCCATCTACTGAAAAAATGTATAAAACTAGAGCTGAACTCATCAGCGAAGGTTATGAAATTATTCCATTTGGTAATAGCTTTGAAAAAGATGCTGGTCACGTTTTTATAAAAGGTAAAGAAATAACAATAGCTTACCATGGTACTCGTCTGAGCCAGAGTTTTAATGATGGAATTACTGATATAAATGTACTTTTTGCTACTTCGGAATTTTTACCTGAAGGTGGAAGAATTCATTGTGGTTTCTATAATTCATTTATGGATTCATGGCCTAATCTGTATGGCATTTTGAAATCTCATGCTGAAAAACAGGGATCAGAAATCAAGGATTTTAAAATTAATCTCACAGGTCACAGTATGGGAGGAGCTATTGCTAAGATAGCTGCTTTATGCCTCAATAAAACAAGAAGGAGCTGAAGATGTTCATGTTGCAACTTTTGGTGATCCACGAGTTTTTGATCTTACTGCTAGTGAATTTTATAATGATGTTCTTAAAGAAAAAACCATTAGAGTAACTCAACATAGACAAGACCCAGTACCAGCGGTATCACCTGGTATTTGTGGTTATGCTCATGTAGGTGCACAATTAAGAATGTCAGCACCAGAAGGATATTTTGTTCATCAAATGGATGGTTATCATGAAGCCATTAAAATAATGGATGAAAAGGATTTCCGATCGAACAATAACGTTTCTCTCTTTTATTACCCTTCGAGAATGTTAAGTCGAATTAACTGTGCAGTTTTAGGTAATGCTCAATATTATGCTGCTAATTTAGGTAATTATATTCTTGGTGGACAAAATTTTTTCGAGAAAGTAAAAAACGAATATCAAGATAAAAAATGTGAAAATTCTTCTCAGATTGAACAAGTAGAAGTTAAGCAGATGGCATATCAGAATGCCTTTTCTACTACAAGGAGTTTATAACTATTATTATGGGGCAATTGTTAGATTGCTCCATAATATCTATTCATTTAAATTCAATATAAAAATTTCCACCGCAAGTTATCTCCCACTCTTCTTTAAACTTTTTTAGATGTTCTTTTTTTTCGCATTCTAAAAGCAGTTCTTCTATGCTCTTATTATAGCTTTCTGTAGTAATTCTTCCTTGATGATGCATGAATCTCAAGTAAATTAAATAAGTGTTAATCACATCTGTTTCACAATAATCGCGAATCTCTTGTACTTTGCCACTATCATATAAGTCCATAACTTGTGAACCATCAACTCCAATCTTACCGGGAAGATTAAATGCTGCGCAAACTTCGTTCATCTTCATTCTTGCAGAAGCTCCAAAATCAGAGAGAGATTCAAGCAAATCACAATGCCAATCACTACTGTACCTCTGATTGTAACTATTCCACTTATCGCCAGCTTTGTGAAAATATTCTGATTGAATGCCATGAACCATAGCACGGTACTTCAGTACCGGTATATCAAAAGTGCGTCCATTGAACGAAACTAGTCTTGGCTTTTTCTCTGATATGTAGTTAAAAAATCCCTTTACTAGGTCTTTTTCATTGGAGTTTACTGTGCCTCCAGATCTTATTTCTTGTAGTGTGAACATTTCATAACCGCTCTGGCGTGTTATATTACAAAGTAAAAAACTAATAACTACAACAAGGTGGAAGGGCTGACGCAGAAAAGAGTTTTGCCCGTTTGTTATTTCAAGATGATATTTTGTTAATGCGTCCCTCTTTTCTTCTACACTGCTATCATCACTAATATTTAGTAAATTCTTGCAGGAATTTACATCTGGTATAGTTTCAATATCAAATACTAACAAAGAAT
Organism: Wolbachia endosymbiont (group B) of Villa cingulata; assembly: GCF_964028285.1. Classification (NCBI taxonomy): domain Bacteria; kingdom Pseudomonadati; phylum Pseudomonadota; class Alphaproteobacteria; order Rickettsiales; family Anaplasmataceae; genus Wolbachia; species Wolbachia endosymbiont (group B) of Villa cingulata. The sequence goes on from NZ_OZ034766.1 coordinate 321,793, forward strand.
TAAGCATTACTTATATATTCCTCAGGGCGATCAGTCCAAGGTCGCACTTTTACGAACAAAAAGAGATGAACTTTACACTCAAATAACTTTTCCAATTCTGTACGCGCCTCGATATTAATTTTTTTTATGCTACTGCCGTCTTTTCCTAGCACTATTTTCTTATGATTATCTTTCAATACAAATATGATCTGTTTTATGACTAAACTCTTATCTTTTTTTTCCTCGAATTGTTCAGTTATAACAGCTGTAGAGTATGGCAATTCTTCACGTAGGTTCAAGAATAACTTTTCTCTCGTAATTTCCGCTGATAAAAAATCAGCTGAGGAATCAGTTATTTGATCTTTTTCATAAAACCAAGGGCCTATCGGTGCAATTTCAGACAAGTAACTAGTCAGATCAGAAAGTCCATCATTCTTCAGTGCCGAGATCGTAAAAATTTTTTCAAACTTATAAAGCAAATTTAGGTGCTCATGTGCCATCTTGAGCTCTGATTTCTTTACTAAATCAGTTTTATTGATAACCAAAATGCATCTGCCTTTTGTGCGCTCCAGTCGTGCAAATATCGTTTTTATTCTTTCTATATTTTTTAGGTAATTGTTTACATCAACAAGCAACAAGGTAATGTCACTATCCTTAACTGCTTCCCATGCAGATTTGACTAAAGCTTTTTCAAGATTTGTTTCTGCTGAAAACACTCCTGGAGAGTCAGTAAAAACAATTTGCGCATTGTTGCATATAGCAACACCCCTTACCTGCGTCCTTGTTGTCTGCACTTTAGGGGTGACAATTGCAATTTTCTTGCCTACGATGCTGTTAATTAGCGTTGACTTTCCAGCATTTGGCAAACCAGCTATCGTTACAAATAAGCATTTTTCTTCTTTCACAAAGGAAATTATAAAGAAAACTAAACGTTAACGTCAAACAACTTTTTTTAATTATCCTTTAACTAGCCCGTTTTCTTCCTCTTTTGAAGAAAAACATTTTCCAACTTTTTCAACTATAGGTGATATAATATAATCATTCACTTTTTCAGCTATTGGTTCAATAACACAAACTGTTACAAATACCCCTGCGATTACTGCTATGGGTGCTATCACCGCACCTGCTAAAGCTGCAAATCCCATTCCAAGGGTTAAACCAGGGAAAATAGCCATTGCAGCTGCAGCAAGACCAACTCCAATTGCAGCGCTTACAGCACAGATGGAAGTGCAAAGGAAAAATTTTTTTTTGAAAAATACTTCATTAGGGATTGTCAGATATGCAAATAAGGCTGCCGAAACCGCAGCAACAATTCCACCCATTATCAATGGTGATAAAGCTGTAAAACTAAGCCCTAAGCCTGTAAGTGCTCCTATTGATGTAGCTATACCTAAGGTAAATAACATTCATTTAGTATTGTTGTCCATATAACCCTCCTAAATAATAATTTTCTAAAAAGCTTTTAGCTACTTTCAGTATAGCTAAACTAGTTGAATAAGTGAAGCAATTTTTTTCATGTTAAAAGAAGAGCGGGAGAAGGGGTTCGAACCCTCGACCTCAACCTTGGCAAGGTTGCGCTCTACCAACTGAGCCACTCCCGCAATGAAAGTTTACTTATTCTTAATTATAGGTGCATATCATAATTTGTAAACCCTACATACATGAAAATCATGAGAGCACGTTTTCTATGATCTTTTCGTATACTTAAAACTCATTTTTGATTATTATATGTGTCATAAAACATATTAAATTTATGAGAATATTTGTATATAAAGACGACCTGCCAGCCAGTGCAATACCAAGTGATATAAAATCTATAGCTGTTGATACAGAGGCAATGGGGCTACTTCATGGTAGAGACAGATTATGTCTTGTGCAGATCTCTTTTGATGATGGTAACGCTCATTTGATTCAATTTAAAAATGATTATACAGCTCCAAATTTGAGAAAAATATTAGAGGATAAAAATATAACCAAAATATTTCACTTTGCGCGGTTTGATGTAAGCATAATACATTATTACTTAAAAACTTGGGCACTTCCGTGCTATTGCACAAAAATAGCCTCACGTTTAGTTCGCACTTATACAGATAGTCATAGCTTAAAAGAGTTGTGCTTAGAACTACTTGATATAAAATTAAATAAGCAACAACAATCTTCTGATTGGGGAAATGAAAATTTAACAGACAAGCAAAAAAGTTATGCTGCATCTGATGTTTTATATCTTCATAGAATAAAGGAAAAGCTAGATTTAATGCTAGAACGTGAAAATAGAAAAGAATTAGCTGAAAAGTGCTTTGAATTTCTTCCTACTCGTATTGAGCTAGATTCAATGGGTTGGGGGAGTGTAGATATCTTTAATCATCAGATGTAATCACTTCACTTGAATCCAGAAAAATTTAGTTGATCAGCTGTTAATTGATACGCTATATTTATAAAAATTTAGGTATTTTATGAGTGATGATATTAAAGCGGTAAATGATCAAAATTTCGAATCTGAAGTTGCTAACCACAAAGGATTTGTGCTGGTAGATTTTTGGGCAGAATGGTGTGGACCATGCAAAAGTCTGATGCCACGTATCGAGCAATTGGCTGAGGATAGAAAAGGCAAGATCAAGATCTGCAAGTTCGACATAGATGGAGAAACTGAAGTGCCAAGTAAGTATGGAGTTCAATCTATACCTACTTTAATCATATTTCAAGATGGTAAGGAAATTGCACGCAAAATTGGCGCAATAAATGATTTACACAGTTGGGTTGATAGTGAAATAAGCGAGTAGACAAATTTCCTTTTGTGTGTATTATAAGTGTTGATAAAGGGGATTGTAGCTCAGTCGGTTAGAGCAGTTCGCTCATAACGAATTGGTCGTAGGTTCGAGTCCTACCAATCCCACCACTATTAATACAATTGCAAAACCTACTCTCTTACATAAGCTTTTTGCCTTATTAAAGTACTTGGTTGTTAGTGTTTGAAAACTCCATGATATTAGATTCCTTGCATAACTGGAATTCAAAAGTTCCAGCGCGGTTTTTTTATTGGATCCCAGCTGGGATGACGCCTGGTTATGAAAGAAATCTATTGTCAAAAAAAATTACTTCCGCGTATTTTCAATCTAATTCTAATTAAAGTTAGAGATATTTTAAGAGCTCAAAAATTTATCTTTGTCTGCAGACTTTCAATTAATCTTTCAATAAAAAGCGTACTCTTCAGCTTATATCTGTCGTGTGTGCGCTGCATTTTTTTCTAATTTATACAGGAGGATTTTATGTTCAGAATTCCAGATATTTGACCTTTACCTTAGCTAATAAAAACCAACTGGCGCCTTTGGTTTTTATAAAGAAAATCTAGGAAATAACCAAAAACTGTTTCCAGGCATAAATTTGCCATGTATACCTAAAAAGTAATGATATTAGCATAATGTTCATATCTGTATGCTAATATTAATGTTATTTAAATTGAAGAATATTATGGAACAACAAGCATCAAACAAAGAGAAAGGGATTGAATTTAGATATAATCAATGTAAGCAGAAATGCCATTCATACAAAACAAAACGGACAGACCAAGAATGCCTAGATAAATGCTATGAGAAGTACGTTTCTAAACTTTATCCACAAATTAGTGAGAAATTATTAGCTAGTGAAAACAATCTCTATGATGAAAGCACAAAATTATCACTTATAGCAGATGAAATACACAATCAAGATCCAATGTATTTTTAATCACAATAGAAGATATTGGTGAACCAATATCTTCTTTTTTTTATGCGATTACTTCTATACTTGAAATTAAGTTTTTGTACTTGTTCAGGAAAGGAAAATAGCAGATAGTGTCATTCGAGTAGCTAACACTGGAATCCAGAAAAATTTATAAGCAAACTGAGCAGCTAATCTTATGAGCTTCAATAAAAAACTGGATCCAAGTGTTAGCTATTCGAATGACATTATAGAAGCTGGGATGAAAAGGAAGAAAGCACTTATTTCAATATTTGCAGGGATGTTAGCTTTTGAGCTATACTCTGACTTATTGAATAATTCTTTAAATTGGTAAAATACTGTTTCTTTTCCTCTATTTCTTTTTCACTATTCTTTCCACATATCACTTCTGTTTTTATCTCTTGATTGAGCGAGCCCTTCTTTTCGATCTGTGAATTCTAAAAAGAGTGAAATTAGCTCAGGAATTATGTTCACTTGATGAGCACAACTCTGTAATCGGAGAAAGGTAATGAGAAATGCCTCTTGACATTTGATAAACCTAAACGTAGCCTAAAACAATTTAGTGTTTATTTATGACATTTGTTCAATCACTTAATAATCAATTAGATAGTTTACACTTATTAAAACACCCGTTTTACGAGTCATGGAATGAAGGTAGCTTAAGCCTGCAGGCTCTGCAAACCTACGCTAAGGAATATTATCACCATGTTGCTGCTTTTCCTCGTTATATCAGCGGTATACATTCTTTGTGTCCGAATTTGAAAATGCGGCAAGTTTTACTTGGTAATTTAATAGAGGAAGAACAAGGCGACGAGAATCACCCAGAATTATGGCAACATTTTGCTGAAGGACTGGGAGTAGTAAGGTCTGATCTTCTTGAGGATGCGCAGGTTAAGGAAACGCAAGAATTAGTTAACGGTTACTTTGACATTGTAAAGTCAGATTTTGCAGCAGGTCTTGGAGCTCTGTACGCTTATGAACGTCAAACTCCAGAGGTTTCTAAATCTAAAATTGAGGGTCTGAAAAAACACTATTCAATAAACGACGAACGTCCTCTAAAATTTTTTACCGTTCATATGGAAGCTGATGAGTGGCATTCTGAAGAATGTGCAAACCTTATTGCAGATTTAAGCGAAGAAGAGCAAGAGAAAGTCATGCAAGGCGCTAAAAAAGGAGCAAAACTCTTATGGGGTTTTCTTGACGGTATGATACGTTTGTCATTAAACTCAGTGAATGCCTGCATGTAATCTTCTTATATCTGATTTACGGCTTTGGGTTCATTTGGGATGTAGTACAGAAGAGAAGTTTTCTCCCCAATTGGTGAGTATTGATGTTGATTTCACTTTTAAATCTCCTCCTTCAGGGCTTACAACTGATCAACTTAAAGATACTATCTGCTATTTGGAAGTAGTGCAAAATATTCAATCTCTTGTTCAGGGCAAGCAATTTAATTTAATCGAGCATTTAACTCATGATATATACAGGATGATTAACGACCTTTTTATGCAAAAAGAGCATTCTGTCAGGGTGACTACTCACAAAATCGCACCACCAGTTCCTGGTGTGCATGGGGGCGTTTTTTTTACTTACTGTAATGAATTGCAAGAATGATCTATATTTCTATTGGATCAAATATAGGGAATCGCCTTTCCCATTTACAAAGAGCTACTGAGTTACTAAAGAAGCGCTATTTAAAAGACTTAAAGTCTTCGATCATTCCAGAAACTAAGGCTATTTTACCAAATGGTGCTCCACCTGATTGGAACAAGCCATTTCTCAACATGATTGTCTATGGAAGTTGTTCTTCTTCTCCTGAGGAGCTACTAAAAGGCTTAAAACAAATCGAATGTGATATTGGTCGTCCACAAGTCTACGAAAAATGGGCACCTCGTGTTATTGATTTAGATATTTTGTTATGGGATGATCTAACGCTTGATATACCTGACCTTAAAATTCCTCACCCAGAATTAGTAAATAGACCATTTTTGCTCCACTTGATGGCAATGGTTAACAAAACCTTTGCTTTCAATGTTCAAGACTGTTTTTCAAAGAGTTTTACGCTTTCACCAAAGCTTATGGGTATCGTCAATATTACCCCTGATTCATTTTCAGATGGTGGTCTTTATTATGATGCGAATCGAGCAACCAAGCAGGCATTGCAGCTGGTATCAGATGGTGCAAGCATAGTTGATCTTGGAGCTCAATCAACAAGGCCTGGAGCTTCAATAAAGACGCCAGAGGAAGAGTATGAACGTCTAAAACCAGTACTTGATAATCTTAGCGACTATATGAAAAATGGTGATATTGAAGTCAGCATTGATAGTTTTTGGCCAGACGTTATTTTAAACGTTTTGAAGCACTACAATATTGCCTGGGTAAATGATCAGAAGGGAGATCTGAGTAGTAATACCTTAAAAGAAGTTGCTAGCAGTGGGTGTAGTGTCGTTATTATGCATTCACTTTCGATACCACCACATAAGGACAATATTATTCCACATGACACTGACCCAATTGATATCATAAATAATTGGGCAGAGAAGAGCATTAACAAACTACTAGGCCTGGGTTTTGATGAAAATTCAATAATTATTGACCCTGGTATTGGTTTTGGCAAATCTATGTATCAGAATATTCAGATTTTACGCAGTATAGAAACTTTACAAAATTTTGGCTGCAAGGTTTTAGTTGGCCATTCCAGAAAGTCATTTATTTCCTCTTTTTCCATAGAATCTCCCTCTAATAGAGATTTAGAAACAATTGCTACATCTGCTATACTGCAAAATAAGGTTGATTTCCTTAGAGTGCATAATGTACGCGACCACATGAGATTTTTTGTAGCCCAAGCTGTCTTAAAAGGATGAAGATTATTGGAATTATGGCTGTTGACCCTAATGGGGTAATTGGAATAAATAATGATTTGCCCTGGCGTTATCCAAGTGAGTTTAAACATTTTTGTCAAGTGACCGACAAACAAATTATTGTGATGGGAAGAAAGACATTTGAAACCGTGCCTCAAAGCATACTAAAGAATCGTACACCTATTGTTTTCTCCCGTAACAAGTGTTTTAATAGAGGTCCAAAATGTACTGTTGTCTCTTCCATGCAAGAATTTCTGTCAATTCAAAGTAGTTCTCAAGTCTTTGTGATTGGTGGGGCACAAATAGCACACCTTTTTTTAGAGCATAACCTAATCTCAGAATTTATTATAACTGAAATTCACAAGCCCTATAAGGGTGATACATACCTCAATTTAGCATTTTTTGATGGATGGAATAAAACTATTCTCGTCAGAACAGAAGACTATACTATATTCAATTGTATCCGTTCGGCAGAGTAGTAAAATAAGGTAGGCGAGAAAAGACAACTATCAGTGCATGACACTGGCTCCTTTATGATGGTGTCATGCCAGTGCCCAAACACTGGCATCCAGTTAAATTTATGGATTCCAGCATCAAGTGCTGGAATGACAGGGGAGAACTACTAAATGACATCTTCAATTTCTGTACAGCTACATCGCAAGAAAGGAAGCACTGCTTTCACATTAGCAAATTCCCTGAACAGATGCATACAATTTAATACGTAATGAAGTGTGACCTTAGCCAAAAAAAGCAGAAGAAAAGTTAATGCGTTCTAGACGTAACTTTACTAAGTACCATTTCTCTTAATTCTTCAGTCAGTGTGCCACTATCCAAAACACTGTTATGAGGATCATCTCCATATATGAACAGATCATCACGAATCTTAATCGGATTACCATTTAATAATTGATCACCTCTTATCGCATTTGCCAACTGTGCAGGCAGTGGTATTAATGTGTCTCTTGCGTGATTAATAATTACTATTGGCGTTTTTTCATTTTGTGACTTTTGCAAATTATCTGCTATATCAAAGTCTAAATCGAAGGCTTTTAGTATTCTTTTTAGTAGGAATGAAGGCAGTAACTCAAAATTTTCGTTTGAGGCATTGGAAAATGCTCTATTGCTGTATGAAAAGAACTAAAAGTGCTAGTGAAGACGATTCCTCCAAGTTTAACATCTCTATTCGCAAAATGCCTTGATACTTCCGATGCAACTGCTCCTCCAAAAGAATGACCGAAAAGTATAATATTTTCGGGTTTTACACCTTGATATATTAGTTGATCAATTTGCTCTATTGAAGACTTGAATAACTTTTGATCCTTATTTAGAAACGGAATCATGAGTAGGAATATAGATAAAAAAACACAAGCTGAAGCTGATAAGACTGCCAATCCAGCTGTTCTAGCTGTTATTGGATTAGTGAGCAGTATGACAGTAGGTGGCAATATTGATGCTAGTAAGCATGCGAAGCTGGTTAAGGCATAAGTTATATAATTTTGAAATGCAGCCGGGTATTTGTGTGCATGAGCTCAGATTGCATATCTTTACAGAATGTAGTTGCATTTTTATAATTATCCCCTAACCCATGAAAGAATATAAGATATATTTCTTTTTCTTTAGTGTTAGGCATTATTTTCACTATTAAATATTTTCAATTATATACTATTCTTATAATTTTGTTAAGCTTTTTCTATGTTAACTAGTGAACCGGCAATCTTAAAATGCTTGCAAGATCTACTTACATCAAGGTGCATGAGTTTTTTTTGTATCCATTCATCAGAGTAGTAAAATAAGAAAAAGAGAAAAGACGACTAGAGGAATAAATGATGTCATTCAAGTAGCTGACACTGATTCCTTTATGGTGATGTCATGCCGTTGTCAGCTACTTGGATAACATTCCACTCCAGCACTTGATGCTGGAATCTAGATGAAAAACCAGTGTCTAGGCGCTAGGATGACAAGGAGAGAGCTACTAAATGACATCTTCAATTTCTGTGTGTCAAGCACTGAAGAGGTCTCTCCTATTTTCTCTTGATGAATAAATCTAAGTGGAGTATAGTAAAAATGCATTTATGTAGCGGTTAATGAGCAACTTAGTTTTAGTCTATATAACTTTTTCAAACTTGAAAGAGGCTAAGGCTATTTCTGAAGAATTGTTAAACGAGAAGTTAATTGTGTGTGTAAATATATTTCCTGAAGTAAATTCTCTGTATTTATGGGAAGGTAAAATTAATAGTAATTGTGAAGTAGTGGCAATTATGAAAAGTAGGAATGATCAGGCTGATAAGATTGTAGAAAAAATCGAGGCAATGCATTCTTATGATCAACCAGCCGTTGTGATAATACCCATAGGAAAAGCGAATAAGTCTTTTACTAATTGGGTTAATAATGTTATTGATATAAACAATATTGGGGTGTAGCCAAGTGGTAAGGCAGCGGTTTTTGATACCGCCACGCGAAGGTTCGAATCCTTCCACCCCAGCTTTATTGAAGTGTGCGTGAAATGATATCACTTTTTTATAAATTAAGGTTATTTAATTACATACTGGGCAGTTTGAAAGATATAGTTGTTAAGCTATTTCTTTTCACTCTGTATCTTTATACATCGAGCATTATGCTCATGTTTCTCACCAGTGGCTTTTGGTATGCTGTAGAATTTAGCTCTTTCAAAAATGCATTTTACCATTTATATCAATATTTAAAATGGTATTATGAAAATAGAGATGATTTGGGTTATGGAGTTTCTATTAGAATATTAGTAGCGTTTCTTACTCCGCATTTTCTCTACAAATTATTTTCTGGCACAGGCTGGAAGTCTTTTTTCAAGGAGAAGATAGTTCAGATACTCAGCACAAGAAGAAAAATGAGTAATAAACCAAATGGCAGTAGTTATGGTTATAGTAATAAGAACAGTTACGGTAACAATAATCTTCAAGAGGCAGAACGGAAAGTGAATATGATAAAGCAGCTATTAATCCAAGATATAGATGAAGCTATAGAAAAAAGATTAAATGATATTTTTCTTGGTGAGAGGGATAAACCTCATTAAAAGGGCTTTATCTTTTTTAGAATTGGCTGTATTTTGTTTTTTACGTATAACGGATCGCAATCAGCCAGTATACATGTTTCAACAAAATCTTGACTGAAGTCTGATAGCCAGGAAATTGCTTTACGTTTCTCTACCAAGCTTTCTGTTTTTTTACAGTTACTTGCTGCATCAATCATTGCCTGTGATATCACTGATTGCCACAGTATGCAGTACCTTTGTATATCATCTAAAGTGCTATTTGCTTCGTGATGGTGAAAAAATTCTTTGAAATTGAAGTTATTTGACATTATGTACCTCTTTAAGTTGAAAATTAGAATTTGAAGTAGTGCGAAAGTTGTCTGCTGCAATGAGTAGCCTTTATGACAGTCAGACCGGGTTTTATGTGAGCTATAAATGTTTAAGAAATTATATATGTTCAGATCTATGTGAAACCAGTGCTTCTTTTCTTGTTATCCGAGCTGGGATCCAGGTTGACAAAAGCGCTTTACAACGTTTTGTGTACAAAAGCCAGTATTGCATGACACTATTTGTTCTTATACCCTTTTTGTCTATCTTATTTTGTCACTCTGCTGAACAGATAATTTTCGCCAATAAGCTTTCTACTGAATTTTTGTTATTGAGCTCGCATAGATCAAAGACAAGTTTTGAGTCAAAAATACCCTTAAGATTATAATAAGGGGTTGGTAAAATGTGTCTAGTAAGTTTTCTTCTCTATGCAACTGCACCTCAAGCTAATAATGGACCATCAGGCGTATTACCAATTACATTGATCTGGTTTAATATTTTATTAGTGGGGTAAAAATAATTTTTTATAAACTCCTTATATATAGCTGTTAATTTATGTATATCGTCTATTGATACGCATTCATTTACCTGATGTGCGGTTTTGTTGATCATACCAAATTCAATTACTGGACAAATATCCTTAATAAACGCAGCATCAGATGTGCCACCATTTGTACTCAGCACAGCATCAATACCGGTAATTTTATTTATCGCATCAAGCATAATATCAGTATTTCTGTCAGGAGTAGAGAGAAAAACGTTCCTGCTGCTCTGCATAGACAGTTTATAATCGTTAGTCACATTGGTGCATATTGCATCAATCATCTTATATAAAACGTCTGGTGTTTGTGTATTGTTATATCGAACATTAAAACCTGCTGCTATTGAACTAGGTATTAGATTATTAGTATTATTTCCAACGTCGATAGTAGTAATTTCGCAATGTGAAGGCTGAAAGTATTTATTACCAGTATCAAAAGTGGTATCTTTTATTCTACTTAATATCGATATCATTTTATATATTGGGTTATCCGCTAGGTCTGGGTAGGCAACGTGCCCTTGTTTACCATGGCAAATCAATTTAAATGTTGCAGAACCTCTTCTACCTATTTTTACTGTATCACCTAATTTCTCACTACTAGTTGGTTCGCCAACTACACAAAAATCTATCTTTTTTTGCTTACTTTTCATCCATTCCAAAACTGCCTTTGTTCCATGTTCTTCCGCGCTTTCTTCAGCGCTGGTAATCAGTGCACTGATTGAACCGCTGAATCGAAACTTACCTGCAACTGAATCTACGATAGCAGCAATAAATGCAGCTACTCCGCCTTTCATATCAGCTGCTCCTCTTCCATATAGCATTCCATCTCTCACTTCTGGCTTAAATGGATCAGATATCCAATCTTTTAACTCACCTGGTGGTACAACATCAACATGTCCAGCAAAACACAAGTTTGGTACTCCATTTATATATTTCGCATAAAGATTTTTAACTTCATCACCAAACTCTAGAATCTCACATTCAAAACCACTTTTCTTGAGAATGGCTGCTATATGCTCTATTGCCCCATCGTCTTTTGGTGTTATACTTTTAAAAGAAATTAATTTCTTAGTTAGTTCTACAGGGTCAATCTTCATATCAATCTTGAAATACTAACATTACCGTATTGTAAACATTCTATGCGATATTTAAAACAAATATTACAGCACACAGAACAAGTTCTTATTAGAGAAGTAACAGTACTTGCTGATAATATCTATGAAATATGTAGACAATACGGAAATGACATTTTTCTGATTGCAGATGAAAATACAGCAAAACTTTTAAACAAAAACATACTTAATAAAGTTTCTCATTTAATTATTCCAGCCACACCTGTCATTCCAGCGCGTGACGCTGAAATCTATACATCTTTTTCCTGGATTCCAGTATCAAGTACTGGAATGACACCAGACGGAGCTGCTTCTCTCAAAACTGTAAATCTAGTTAGAAATAAAGCAAAAGATAGTGACTTAATGGTTGCATTTGGCAGTGGCACTGTTAATGATATCTGCAAATATGCAAGCTACCTCGAGAAAAAAGATTATATATCGTTCCCAACAGCCGCTTCCATGAATGGATATAGCTCTGCAAACGCTTCAATATTAGTTGATGGATATAAAAAATCGTTCGGAGCACATCTTCCAAAGGCAATATACATTGATACCGATATAATTGCCAATGCACCACCACGCCTCACATTAAGTGGATTTGCAGATTTCATCTGCCGTTCAACAGTACAAGCCGATTGGCTATTATCTCATCTATTACTTGGCACAGAATATAATGAACTCCCCTTTAAACTTGTTCGCAATCTGGAGGAAATTTTGCTCAGAGAACACTTGGCACTTGCTAAAAAAGATAAAAGAGTAGTTTTATTACTTATGGAAGCCTTATTGATTTCAGGACTCGGAATGGTGATGTCAAAAGGCAGTTACTCTGCAAGTCAAGGGGAACATATGATAGCTCATGCAATTGAGATGGTAACACAAGATTATTCCTCCTCGTTACATGGGGAAAAAATTGCTGTGACAACGATTACCATGGCTAACTTGCAAGAGGAGATATTGTCAATACAAGACCCGATTACCAAACCGATCACTTTAGATATAAAACATATAACTCAGTGCTTTGGTAATACCGAATTTATAAAAATTCTAAAGCAGAAGCAAATGATGCAGCAAAAAATTCAAGAGATTATTTGCAAAGAATGGAGTAATATTTCTAGTTTAATTAAGCAAAATTTACTATCTGCAAAACACCTGCAGAAAGTATTTGAAGATCTATCAATTCCGTACTTACCGGAGCATCTTAATTGGAACAAAGAGCAATATTGCAAGGTAGTCAATCTTACATTTGCAACAAGAGATAGATTCACTTTTCTTGACCTAGCTGGTTGTATAGAAAAAAGTTAGATTTTGTGTATTCGTTCAGTAGGGTAGCAAAATAAGATAGACAAAAACACAGTAACAAATGGTGTCATGCAAGTAGCTATCCAGCCTTTCTTGACTGTAATAGTTTAGACTTGATCTGACAAGCAAACAAAGTAAGATAAAAATATAAACAAGTTTTAAAGGAGTGTCAGATATGAATACAACACAAGAAAAAATACTAAAACCAAAGTTGGGATTGCTAGAACTTGCAAAGCAATTAGGAAATGTATCACAGGCGTGTAAAGTAATGGGATATTCAAGGGATACATTTTACCGCTTCAAAGAACTGTATGAAACAGGAGGAGAAGAGGCTTTACACGAGATAAGCAAAAGCAAGCAATTGTATGCAAATAGAGTGTCGGAGGATATAGAAAAAGCAGTAGTTGAAATAGCAATAGAGTTTCCAGCATACGGACAAGAAAGAGCAGCAAACGAACTGAAAAAGAGAGGAATTCTCATCTCTGCAAGTGGAATAAGATCAGTGTGGCAAAGAAACGATCTTGAAAATTTTAAAAAGAGGTTAAAGGCATTAGAAGCAAAAGTAGCTCAGGATGGTATCATTTTAACAGAAGAACAGATAACAGCTCTAGAAAAGGCTAAGGAAGAAAAAGAGGCCCATGGAGAAATTGAAACAGAGCATCCAGGATACTTAGGTAGCCAAGACAGTTATTATGTTGGTAATATCAAAGGTATTGGACGAATTTACCAGCAAACCTTTGTTGATACCTATTCCAGAGTTGCTTTTGCTAAGCTTTACACAGAAAGGACTGCTATCACAGCTGCAGATCTTCTTAATGATAGGGTAGTACCGTTCTTTGATGAACAGAAAGTATCATTGCTACGTGTTTTGACGGATCGTGGTACAGAGTATTGTGGCAGACCTGAAAATCACGCTTACCAGCTATATTTAGGGGTAGAAAATATTGATCATTCTCGAACCAAAGCTCGTTCTCCACAGACTAATGGCATATGTGAAAGGTTCCACAGAACTATGCAAGATGAATGTTACAATATTATCTTTAGAAAGAAAATTTACACCTCTTTGGCAGAACTTCAGTTAGACGTAGACCATTGGGTGCATTCTTACAATAGATCTAGACCGCATTCAGGTAAATATTGCTATGCCTATGCAAACCTTTTTTGATAGTATGCATATTGCTTATCAGAAAAATATTGATAGCATTAAACAGGATGCTGATTTTGGTTTTGACTTTGTCAATTCTTCTGTCAGTTAATTCATGCTTGTCAGATCAAGTCTAAACTATTACAGAAAAAAAACTTCAGTTAATTGACAATGAATCACGTTATTTTGTCAAGTGCGCTGCTATCGCCAAACCATAGCTTAGCTTGAGTGGCTGAGGAGGGATTTGAACCCCCGACCAAGAGATTATGATCCTCCTGCTCTACCACTGAGCTACTCAGCCTAATTAAAAACCTTGCTATATATGTAATCTATATGTTTCATATAATACTTCAAATCAAACAAAGATTCAAGTTTTTTAGAGTTAATAACTTCAAGTAAGGATTTATCTTGTTTCAGTTCGGCCAGAAAATCACTATTGTTTTGTTTCACTTTCATTGCATTGCTCTGAACAATTTTATACGCCTCTTCCCTCGCCAAACCACTATTTACCAACTCGAGTAATACTCGTTGTGAAAAAACCAAGCCTTTTGAAGAATTTAAGTTCTTTTCAATATTTTCCTTATTGATCACCAATTTATCTATCAAATCTGTTAATCGTACTAAAGCAAAATCTGTTGCTATACAAGCATCAGGGGTAATGCATCTTTCTACAGATGAATGCGATATATCTCGTTCGTGCCATAATGCAACATTTTCTAACGCAGGAAACACATAGCTGCGTATTAAGCGTGAGAGCCCAGTCAAATTCTCACTTAAAATAGGATTACACTTGTGCGGCATAGCAGAACTTCCCTTCTGCCCAGTGGAAAAATATTCAGAGATTTCGCCGACTTCAGTTCTTTGCAAATGACGAATCTCAATTGCAATATTTTCTATTGAGCTTGCAATTACTCCCAAAATTGAAAAGAACATGGCATGTCTATCACGAGGGATGACTTGAGACGATATGGTTTCAGGTATGAGTCCCATTTCTTTCGCTACATACTCTTCAACAAATGGATTAATATTTGCAAAATTACCTACTGCACCTGATATTTTACAAATTGAGATCTCTTTTTGCGCGCTAATTAATCTCTGATAATTGCGTTTAAATTCAGCATAAAATCTAGCAAATTTTAACCCAAGAGTTATTGGTTCTGCATGCATTCCATGACTGCGCCCAACACAAACAATATCTTTATAGTCCTCAGCTTTTTTTTTCAATACTATAAGTAAATTTTTTAGATTCTTGAGTAAAATATCACATGACTCTTTCAACTGCACTGCAAGGCATGTATCTAAAACATCAGAACTTGTCATTCCGTAATGGAGATAACGAACATCAACTCCCGCTTTTTCAGCAATATATGTCAAAAAAGCTATAACATCATGTTTTACAATGGATTCAATTTCGTTAATACGCTCAATATCAAATTCAATAGCACCAGAGAGCTTTTCAGCAACATCGTTTGGAATAACTTTTAATTTTGCTTGAGCTTCACACGCTAATTTTTCTATTTTGAGCCATATATTAAACTTATTTTTTTCTTCCCAAATGGAAGACATTTCTTTGTGGCTATAGCGTGGGATCATTAGATGATCCCTGTCTTATCTTTGAACATGCTAGATCCCAGTGTGTAACACTGGAACGACAGAAAAAAAAGGCACTGGAATGACAGGAGTAGTTGAAATATTTTATTCACTGCTATTCATTATTTGTATCTTCTTGTTGCTCAGATTTCTGATTTTGCAACTTTACTTGCCTCAATTCATGTGCATCTTTTTCAGATCTTACAACGTATATATTAATTGGAACTATCACTTTACTATGTAATTCTATATTTACTTGATACTCGCCCAAATTTTTGATACTTATTCCACCAAAAGATAAACTATGATGACTTATATTATATCCTTCTTGTAATAAAGTTTTTGCAATTTCACGTGTGGTTACAGAGCCAAAAATCTTTCCATCCTCTGAAGCTTGCTTTATTAATATAATAAATTTATCATGCAGTGATGATGCAAGCACTTTTGCTACATTTAATTTTTTGGTATTTTCTTCTTCCAATAATAAACGCTGTTCCTCTAACTTTATTAAATTTTCCTTAGTGGCTTTCATCGCCTTTTTTTGTGGAAAAAGAAAATTACGTGCATAACCTGGCTTAACTTTGACAACTTCACCAATCTTACCTAAAGTTGTTATATTTTCCTTTAAAATTATTAACATAAATTACCTAACTTTTTTAGTACAGTAAGGAGCAAGAGCTAAAAAGCGTGCTCTTATAATTGCTAAGCGCAACTTTCTTTGTTTTCTTGCGCACACACCTGTTAACCTTCTAGGTAATATTCTACCATAGTCAGAGGTGAATTTGGACAATAAATCTATATTCTTATAGTCTATGTCCTCATCTTTAGATGCAGCAAGAGGACAGACCTTAGGACGCCTAAAGCCAGTTCTGTTATTTACAGACACGTAAGAATTATTAAAACTATTTCTTCTTTTCATCATTATGCACTTTTCTCCTCAATTTGTTTATCCATCATGTAAGATTTACCTTTAAAAAACTCATTAACCCGTACAGACAAGTGGCGAATAATATTCTCATTCAGTTTTACTCTACGCTCAAATTCATCCATAATGCTTGAAGTAAAACTTATACACATCATACAGTAATGACCACTTTTCATCTTATTTATTGGGTATGCAAAATCCAATAGACCCCAATATTCATATTTTATCAATCCTGAAGCTTCAATATTTTTCAAAAGCACTTCCAGCGTTTTATTCAATTGATTTGAGTCTACTATTTTAAAACTTTTTAAAACCTCTTGAAGGGGCTTTATTAGATGTTGTGAAATATTTTCCTTAAAAGCATTTACTACATTATAGATAAATGCACTTTTAGTGTTAGCTCCTGGAAGGTCCATAAAATTTTGTTTTATTCCCGTATCACTTAGTTCATTTTTCAATTCTTTATCGATTCTTGACTTTATTTCTTTTAAATTTGAAAAATCTTCTTCCAATTCAACCCATAAAATTTTTGTCAGAGTTTCCAAAAAATCAGAGTAAACAATCAGACTTTTTTTAATGCTTTCAGTACTTGCCTCTAGCTCTTGTTTTGTAACTGTGCTATGTTCTCTTTCTATGAGACCTTTAACCTCCTGAGAAATAACATCTGCTTTAATATTTTTCAACAAAATAGCCAATTCTTGGACCATTTCTTCTACTTCTTGCTGCAATAAGTTCGGTTGTGCTATAAAAGTAAATTCATAGAGATTCACTATATCTTCCTTTAATATCAATTAAACACTTTATTATATAAAACTTTTTTATATAAGCAAGTTATTTGTATTAATTTCTACGTCTTCAATCCAACTTAAGTGAGATATTTCATAAATAGCTTGGGGGGTGATTGAATATGTACCTGGCAACAAGATGCTGACTTTATGTTTTTCGAGAAGAAACTTTAGCATTATTTTGGTTTTGCCTCCATTTTTCAACACTGCATTCAACTCCTCAGCAACTTTTTGCGAGTCTGAACATACAGCAGTTAAAACTAATCCTTTCATTAGAGAAGTAACCTTTTCTGTAAATTCAGATATGTCCTTTCCTGATAGTCTCGTTGTGTTTTCTGAAATTTCAAGATCAATTATCACAAATGCTCCAGGTGAAAATAGATTCCTTTTTTCTTCTATTATTTCATTATTGTAGAATGCTATTTCAGAAACATTGTGGGGATCAGAAAGTGTTAGGATAACAAATCTTCCACGTTCTGAGGTTCTCATACGCACATTTAATATTACACCAGCAGTTTTTATCGTTTTACTCTCTCCGATAAACCCAATATTTAATTTTTTCAAGAGAGTTCTAAACTTTTCAAGTGGATGATTAGTTAAGTAAAATCCCAATGAAAATACCTCATGCTCTAATTTTTCCTCTTCATTAAAATCTTCCACGTTCTCAAGTTTTGGCTTCAGAATATCAAGATTACCAAATAAAGCAGCTTGATTTGACTGCCTATTTTTATTTGCAAAGTAAATCAATGTGTCTATTGACTCGTATAACTGCTTTCTATTTTTGTGCACACTATCGAATGTTCCAGATTTAATTAAACTTTCTAATGCCCTTTTATTTATTATATGCCCCAAATTTTGAATGAATTCCCATATGTCCTTATAAGAACTTGAGCGTGCATTTACTATTCCTTCTGCTATAGCAAAACCAACATTACGCAAAGCAGCAATTCCGTAGCGTATGTGCTCACCCTCTATTGAAAATTCAGCCTTAGATTTGCTGATATCAGGCGAAAGAACAGCAACTCCACTGAATTTTGCAGCATGATAAAACAAATTCAGTTTGTCTCTATCATCAATGTTGAGATTCATCAAGGCCGTAAAAAATTCTAGCGGGTAGTTAGCCTTAAGGTAAGCTGTTTGGTAAGATATAATCGCATATGCTGCAGCGTGGGATTTATTAAATCCATAACCAGCAAATTTTGCAACAAGATCAAAAATATAACTTGCCCTGTCGTAATCAACACCGTTTTTTGTTGCTCCTTGAACAAAAAGTTCACGTTGTTTATCCATCTCTTCCTTAATTTTCTTACCCATGGCACGTCTGAGTAAATCCGCCTCTGCTAAGCTATATCCAGAGAGAATACGCGCTATTTCCATTACCTGTTCTTGGTAGATTATTACTCCGAATGTTTCTTTTAACACCTCCTCAAGCAATGGATGAATGTAATCTGGCTTTTCAAGTCCATGCTTTCTTGCAACATAAGTTGGAATGTTATCCATAGGTCCTGGGCGATAAAGAGAAATTAAAGCGATGATATCTTCAATGCAGTCTGGCTTTAGTTTGATTAAAGCTTCTCTCATTCCCGAACTTTCAAGCTGAAACACTCCGATTGAATCACCTCTTGAGAGCATTTCATAGGTTCTTTGATCAATCAAAGAAACCGAGGAAATATCAAATTTTTTTTCATCACGATTAATTAAACGACATACATGATCTATTAGTGTTAGCGTACCAAGTCCAAGAAAATCAAATTTTATTAACCCAGCTTTCTCTACATATTTCATGCTGTATTGAGTGATTGGCAGAGCCGAATTTGGATCATAATAGACGGGAACAAAATTTTCTAATTTTTGATCGCATATTACAATTCCAGCAGCATGAGTTGAAACGTGACGATATATTCCTTCGAGCTTTAGTGATATATCAAGAAGCTTTGCAATTACCTCATCACTATCTCGTTCTTTCTGTAGGTTTTGATCAAGCTCTATCGCTTGCGATAAAGTTACAGGATTTACTGGATTAAATGGAACCATTTTAGATATTTTATCCACTTGAGAGTAAGGCATTTGCAATACTCTACCAACATCACGCAATACTGCCCTTGCTTGCAATTTTCCAAAAGTGATTATTTGAGCAACATAACCGTACTTTTTCTGAACATAATCAATAACCAGGTCCCTTTTCTCTTGGCAGAAATCGATATCAAAGTCAGGCATCGATACACGATCAGGATTTAAAAATCTTTCAAAGATCAGACCAAATTTTATTGGATCAAGATCTGTAATTTGTAAGCTCCAAGCAACAATCGACCCAGCACCAGAACCTCTTCCCGGTCCAACTGGAATGCCATTTGCTTTGCTCCAACGAATGAAATCAGAAACTATCAAAAAGTAGCCAGCGTAGTTCATCGAAGTTATTACGCTTAGTTCGTAATTCAGCCGATCGTAGTATTGTTTAAGGTCTATGTCCGTTTCATTTGCAATACGCAGCTTCAACCCTGAAACTGCCTGCTCCCTCAGCTCTTCATTCTCAGTTTTATTTTCTCGACAAGGAAATTTAGGCAAGATAGACTGCCTGCTTCTTGGCATGTAAGAGCACCGCTTAGCTATCACTAAAGTGTTATAAATTGCTTCGGGAATGTCGCTGAACAGTTCCTCCATTTCTTCCACAGATTTGAAGTAATGCTCGGTAGTTAACTTCTTTCTGTTATTCTCCAGGGCATAACTGCCCTCCGATATGCACGTTAATATATCATAAGCTTCATAATCAGATCTATTTGAAAAAAACACATCATTCGTTGCAACTAGTGGTATATTGCGTTGATAAGCAAAATCTATTAAAGCTTCTTCAAGCTCTAGCTCTTTATTCAGCCCATGACGCTGCAATTCAACATATAAATGACCATCGAATGCTGAGAGCAGTCTTTTTATCGTTTCTTTATCTTGCTTCAATAACAGTTGAGCCAATATGCCGTCATATCCACCAGTTAAGGCGATTAGGCCTGAACTTAAATTTAATAGCTCATCAAAATCAACGTAAGGAATATCGCTGCTATTTTTGCGCTTTTTAAAAGACTCACTCACCAAAGTGACTAAATTAGTGTACCCTTGTTCATTTTTTGCAAGTAGCAGTATTGATAAATTTTGTTCTAAGTGTCGAACGATAATATTACATCCTATTATTAGCTGTATTCCCCTATTAGCTGCATATTCTGCAAATTCAAGTGAGCCAAATAAGTTACCTGAGTCAGTAACTGCAACTGCCGGCATTTTGTTCTGCAAACAAAGACCAATCAGCTCCTCAATTTTAACCGAACTCTCAAGCAGAGAATAAACACTATGAACGCGCAAGTGTATGAACATAAAAAACTTTAGATTAGCAATAAAAGGATAACATTAATTTGCTTGTAAGGATATGAAAAGGTCTAACACTGAAATAACACCAAAGAGTCTATTTGAATCTAATTTACTATTCACAATCCCGGTTATTAGCTTGTTTTAATTGACTTTTTATCATAATCATGTAATAATTAAACATATTGTTTAATATTGAGAGTAGAATTGTGATAAAACGATATGAATCACTGAAAAAAGTACTGAGTACGATTGAGGTTAAGGAAGGCTTAAATATTGAGAAAATAAAAACAGAACTAGAGGAACAGAATCTATTTCTATATTTGTTGTGGGAGATAGGTAATTTTGATGTAAATTATGTATTTTCTCTCTCCTTCTGTATTGAGTGTACGTTATTAACGATAGCTGCTGAGAATGGTTACACAAATATAGTAAATGTTTTACTAGAAAAAGGAGCAGATGTTAATCGGAAAAATTGGTTTGATATGACTCCTTTGCATTTAGCTGCTGAGAATGGTCACGTAGATATAGTAAACCTTTTACTAGAAAGAGGAGCAGATGTTAATGAGAGATATCATTCGGGTAATACTGTTTTGCATTTAGCTGCTAAGAATGGTCACGTAGATGTAGTAAAGGTTTTACTCGAAAAAGGAGCGGATGTTAATCGGAAAAATTTGGTTGATATTACTCCTTTGCATTTAGCTGCTGAGAATGGTCACGAAAAGACAGTAGAGTTTTTACTAGCAAAAGGAGCAAATGTTAATGAGAAAGGTTACCACGATATTACTCCTTTGCATTTCGCTGCTTTTATTGGTCACGAAAAGACAGTAGAGGTTTTAATCCAAGAAGGAGCAGATGTTAACGCAGCAAATCAATATGAGTGACCTTACCCAGAAAAAGTAGACAGAAAGTTAAGACGTTTTTGCTATGAGAATGATGAATCAAAAAGCTCAGGAATGCAATAGTTAATAGTAGAATGTCTACGCTGTTTATTATAAAAAATTTCTATATATTCAAATATTGCGGTTTTAGCTTGTTGTGCAGAGTGTTGTGAAGTATCAATGAGTAACTCTCTCTTAAGTGAACTAAAAAAGCTCTCTGAAACAGCATTATCATAACAACAACCTTTGTGACTCATACTAGAAGTAATATTTTTTGTACTTAGTAAAAATTGATAATTTTTAGAGGTGTATTGCGATCCTTGATCGCTATGAAATAGTAGATTTTTAGCAGATTTGCGCCTACCAATAGCCATGAATAACGCATCTATAACTAATTGCCTATTTACTGCATTACTCATTGACCAGCCAATCACCATGCGTGAATATAAATCTATTATTGCTGCCAAATATAACCATCCTTCATTAGTTTTTATGTACGTAATATCAGTTACCCATATCTTGTTAGGTTGATCAGCGATAAAATTCTGATTTAATATGTTAGGAGTTATAACTCTATTGTCTATTTGTGGTTTTTTACTTTTAAACTTTCGTCTAAGCTTAGCTTGAATGCCATTTTTCTGCATAACATTTTGCACTGTTTTGATGTTATAATTTTTACCTAAAGCCTTTAATTCAGCGTGAATTTTAGGAGCTCCGTATCTGCATTGTGATGCTCGATATACCTTCTGAATATCTTGTATGAGCTCTTCTCTTATTGATTTTTTGTTGTTTTTTTCCTTAGTAATCCATTTATAATAACCACAAGCAGATACGTTCAAAAATCTGCATGATTCCCGTATTTTATAGCATTTTTTATGTTCTTTTATAAAAGAATATTTTACTCTTTTTGGTTTGCAAAATATCCCAGGGCTTTTTTTAAAATGTCTCTTTCCCTCGTTACTCTTGCCAGCTCTTTCTTTAAATCAAACTTTTCTTTGTCACAATGAGCTACTTTCCCTTTTCCTGGAAACGCATCTACTCCAGACATTCTATCATTGTATGTTTTTACCCATCTGCTTAATGAATCACCGCTAATACCCAAATCTCTTGCTATTTTTGCTGATGATTGACCTGTTTCTTTTACTAGTCTTATAGCTTCAATTTTGAATTCTGCTGTATATTCTTTTCTTTTTGTCATACCACACCTCTTTGAAAAAACGTTTTATTTTACTTCAAAAACGTCTTAACTTTCTGTCTACTTTTTCTGGGTAAGGTCAGGTTCATGCATTAGAAATTGCCAAAGAACATGACAGCAGTTTCAAAAGAAATAGTTTGTACGAAGGCAATGAGGATAGATGTAAAGAAAAAATCATCTCATATTTTCAATCCAAGCAATATATACGTGCATTAGATAGAACAATTGCTCAAATTGAAAATAAACACTTGGTAACAATTTTGAAAGCTGTAGGCTACGAAAATGATGCTAATAAAATGGCACAAGAAATCAAAGATTTTTTATGTGATTTAAAGAATTTAAATTGTGTAGACTTGAGAGAAAAATATTATCAAGGCAACTTATATCAAGAAAGCAAATTATACAAAATCAATAATCAAGTTAGTACGATAATTGATGAAATTGTAAGGTGTCATAAGTGGTATCATGGAATAGAGGACTTAGAGCTAAAATTAAAAATCAACCATAATATTTTTGAAGTCAGAGTTAACAATGATTTTTCTAAGTTACGTGAGAAAAACTTTAACAAACGCTCTAAAGAAAGGACATATCTAGGTAGAGCTATGTTACTTATTGGGTTTATAATTTCAATGGAGCTTATAGGTAGAATATCATCAGGTCAGACCATGCCATTGCCTTTACTTTGCGGTTTTATAGTATTTGGACCACTGGCACTCTTGTGTGGTGCATTGTTATATGAAATAACGACCTATTTAGTGAGAGGAGCATTTTTTATTTTTGGAGTGCCAATTCTTTTAGGAGAACTGTCTAAATGTGTTTTGAGAAACGGCTCAATGAAAAGTTTGTTAGATATGACATTATCGCTTGGTAACTCGGCTTTTCTCAATATTCCGAAAGACATCGTGCAATCGTTTATATTTGAGGATATAACAAAATTTGACTCACTAAGTGATATAAATGAGCTTACACTGATAAGAGAACAGGAAAAGGCAAAGTGTACAAATGAAGTAGCTGATAAAGTTGTAGCTACTGCTTTATCTGCAATTTTGATACAGCCAACAACTAGTGAGCAGGAAGGTTTAGTTTTTAACTAGAACTTTTCAGATAAATACTGAGTGAGAATTTCAATGCCTTCATCAATCTCTTTTTCAGTGATAATGAGTGGAGGCAAGATTCTTAGAACATTATCTGATGTTACTCCAACAGTAAGTAAACCACGGTGACTTAGCTCTTCTGCAAATTTTTGGTTATTCATTTTTACTTTTATTCCTAGCATCAACCCTTTTCCTCTCACTTCTTCTATCATTGGAAACTTGCTTGCTAAGTCCTCTAGTTTGTTTTTTAAAGACTTACCTCTAACTTCAACATTTTCTAAGAAGCCAGGGCTGAGCAATTCATCCAATACAGCATTACCTACTGAAGTTGCAAGTGGATTACCACCAAAAGTAGAACCATGCATACCGACCGCCATGTACTTAGCAACCTTTTCAGTTGCAAGACAAGCCCCCAGAGGGAAACCTCCTCCTATTCCTTTTGCAAGAGCACATATGTCAGGCTTAATTCCTATGTGTTCATATGCAAATAACTTTCCTGTCCTGCCAGCACCGCACTGAACGCAATCAAAAAATAGCAGTATGTCGTTTTCGTTACATAGTTCTCTTAGCTCTTTCATGAAGACTTCACTCATTACTTTAATACCACCTTGTCCCTGTATTGGTTCTATTAATATAACACCTATGCCATTAGAAATTGCTTTCTTTACACTCTCAATATTGGGCTCTATGTTATCACACCAGTCAATATAAGGATTCAGTAATTCAGAAAATTTCTGTCTATCGTTTGTTGCACAAGTTAAAAATGTCCTTCCATGAAATGCACCATGAAATGTTAGAATTCTATAGCGATTTTTATTACCTTTTCCATTTTGATAGGCCCTAGCGATTTTAAGTCCACATTCCACTGCTTCTGATCCAGAATTTGCAAAAAATACAGTATTAGCAAAGCTGTTGTTTATTAAATTTTCTGCAAATTTGTTGGCAGTAGATATATTATAGGTATTTGATATATGCCATAGTTTTTCTCCTTGTAATTTTAGGACATCAGTTAATCGTGGGTTGGCATGACCTAAACTGCTAACAGCTATTCCAGAGTGAAAATCTATATAGCGCTTATTATCGATATCATACAAGTAAATACCTTTGCCATAAGAAAAATTTATGTTAATAGGAGAATAAACTGGCAAGATAGGAGAAATTGTCATAAAAGTATGATATGCTAATTTTTTATTAATACCATAAAAGACGTTATTTCACAATGAGAAGAATATGTATAAATTAAGTAAATTAATTTTTACTACACTAAAAACAAATAGATATACAAAAATTATCTCGCTATTCTTATTAATTTTTGTGGTTTTATTGGGCACAATATACCGCAGTTATTCATTAAAGAATAATTTTCTTTCTTTTTACCGTAATTCAAATGCAAACTTAAAAGATCTATTGGAAAATAGTATAATAAAAAAATATCATTATTTACTAATAGAAAAACATCATATTAAATATAACAGTTTTGATTACATAAACCAGTTGGTAAAATTGCGTGCTGAATTGTTACAATCAGTAAGCAAAGTAAGAAATTTTAGCTTAATACTGTATGATCAAAATGCCAGAGTAATTTTCAGTAATTTTAATACTCAAGGTCATGACTATGAGCAGTTGCTTACAAATGATGAAATTGATAAATTGCTAAGCAATCAAGAAATATTTTACGCTACAGGAAATACATTAACTTCTACTTTCCCTATATTTCATGAAGATGACATTAAGCCTTCATTTTTTTTGAAGATCATTCAAAGCTATAATGACTCTTATATTATGGTATATAGTCTATTTTCAATATTAATGGGCTTATTACTGGTTATCTTAATACTAATAATGCTTTATTTGCACTTTTCCAATACCCAAATGCTAGCCAAGCAGCATAAAACTAATATTGAATTACAAAGGGTTAAAGAGGCATTAGAGCAAGAAAATGCAAATAAGATAAAATTTTTTGCAAGTGTTACACATGAGTTGCGTACACCTCTTAATGCTATTATTGGATTTGCAAAGTTGATCAAAAATGAAACTTTAGGTTCGGTAGATCACTCTAAATACAAGGAGTACGTAGACGATATATATAATGCTGGTACACATTTACTTGCTTTGATTAATGATGTGCTCGATTTTTCTAAAGCTGAATCAAGTAGTTTAACAGTAGAGAAAGTGAAGTTTAATCTGAATAAGATAATAGATTCGTGCTTAAAAATGTTATCACCTAAACTAAAAGAAACAGGTATTAGTTTAAAGAAAGAGATATCTGATAAACAATTATTAGTTATCGCCGATCCCAAAAGAATGAAGCAAGTTATAATAAATTTGTTATCAAATGCAATCAAGTTCACTCCTCAAGGTGGTTTAATAAGAATGATTATTAAAGAGAATATAGAAAAAAATTTATTAACTATTGAGTTTCATGATAATGGAATAGGGATAATGCAGCAGGACATATATAAAGTTATGTCCGTTTTTGGCCAAGCAGATTCGGGATATAGAAACGAAGGCACAGGTATCGGATTACCTCTAAGCAAGAAATTAGTAGAGTTAATGGGTGGGACTTTCAACATTCAAAGTGAAGCAAAACTTGGTACTACGATAACATTGAGCTTCTTTTATGAAGAGCAAACATGTGAAAAGTTGATTGATTTTTAGTAAAATATATTTGATATTGCACTTTTATATCTAGTACATTCCTAAGTCATACTGACGTGATACCTCTTGGCTAATAATAAGTAGCGGAATGTAAGTAAATTAAACTTTTTTAGCTATACTTCCTGAAAACACTTTATAATTCTTGAGCATAAAGAAAATTCCTTTAATAATGAAGCATGCTAATCAGGAACTTAATAAAACAAGCAACTCAAGTAGGAAATAGTGAAAACGTAATACAATATGTCAAATATCTCTATCAATTTGAGAAGTTTAGAAATACATTAAACCTCACTTTGTCACTAATAAAGCAAAATAGACTCTCGTTTGAAATATATCAAGAAGGATTAGTGGATATGGAAGAGGGAGTGTGTAAGACAATTCGTTCTTCTGGTTTAAATAAGTATGTTATTGTGCTAAGAAGGTCAAATCCTTACATCATAGTACATGAACTTTCACATATGGTTGAAAATGAACTGAACTTAAGCTTAGAGCAAGAATTTCTCTATAAAGTTTATCAGGATATTGAGCAGAACTTAAAGCAGTCAAATATTCTGGTACAAAAAATTATTGGTCAAATTATATTTGAAGAGATACAAGCTTATCAAACTCCAAAATCACGTGCGTCTGAGTTATTCGCACGCTATTTTGAGCTGTTTGCTTGGGCTCAGGAAGTTTATCCTAAAGATAAAGAATATCTAATTCGCACTCAAGATTTAAACAGAGTACTTCTTGCTACTAACCAATGGAAAAAGAGCTACCTGGATCTACAAATAATGGAGAGAATAGATAAAGAAGTAAAGGAATATAGCGATAAAACTGCTTTTAAAGATATAAACAAAGTACAAAGCAGTTGGACTAATAAATTTTCTCCTGGAAGCAAAAAAATTGGTTCTATATTTGAAGATGATAATTAGCTCAGCAGAATACAGTTAACTTCTTCAACATTTTAAGTTATAGTTCTCGCAATTTAAAGAGTTCAAATATATATGAAAACCATTTTAGCGGTTGAAACAAGTTGCGATGAAACTGCAGTTTCGATTGTAAATAGTGATAAGCAAGTGCTTGCTCACGAAATTCTTTCTCAGGCAGAGCATAAAAAGTGTGGTGGAGTGATTCCTGAAATAGCATCACGTGCTCATATGAAGCATTTAAGTGGTTTAATAAAAAGTGCTATGGAAAAATATAACCTTAATTTTTGTGATTTGGATGCAATTGCAGCAACATCAGGACCAGGACTCATAGGTGGATTAATAGTTGGTACAATGATGGCTAAAGCAATTGCACACGTAACACAAAAACCGTTTATTGCAGTTAATCACTTAGAAGCACATGCGTTAGTTGTTAGGCTACTATATGAGGTTAAATTTCCGTTTTTAGTCCTGCTGATATCAGGTGGTCACTGCCAATTTTTAATTGCACAGGATGTAGGTAAATACATCAAACTTGGAGAAACGCTTGATGACTCATTAGGAGAAGCATTTGACAAAGTCGCTAAGACACTGGGTCTAAGCTATCCAGGAGGTCCGTTGATTGAAAAATTAGCTAAAAAAGGTGATGGTATGAGATTTAAGCTGCCAAGAGCAATGATAAAACGTTCTGGATGTGACTTTTCATTTTCTGGAATTAAAACAGCGGTAAAAAACTTAGCACGAGAATTTGTAATGAGTGAACAGGATGTGTGTGATATGTGTGCTTCGTTTCAAGAGTGTATTAGCGACATATTACTCGATAGAGTCAGAAATGCTATTGGTATCGCTGTATCTTTAAATATTAAAATCAATGATTTTGTAATTACTGGTGGAGTTGCAGCAAATAATTTCCTGAAAGAGAGATTAAAAAAGCACATAGACTTGAACGTGCTTTCTCCTCCAAGCAATTTATGTACAGACAATGCAGTGATGGTTGGATGGACAGGAATTGAAAGGTTACAGAGAAACTATGTAGACTCTCTTGACTTTGCACCAAGGCAAAAGTGGGAATTAGAAAAATATTACTAGCACAAAAAATTATCTACTATATAATGCGGCCGCTGGTAAATTTTTGTAGGCTTAAAAATTACAGTGGTATCTACTAAAGCCTTATTCACTGCCGGCATTATTATTTATGAGGTACAGTATGTTCAAAAACAAATTTGACACAGTTACTAGTGTTTTCAAAGCTAAATCTAGTACAAGCGCAAAGACACTCAGTTCAGGTTTATTTGTTGCGGGAAACGTTAGTATGGCCAGAGCAATTAGTGAGATAGACCTCTCTTCATTACAAGGCAATTCAGAAGATAAAGTCAATAAGCAAGACCTAATAATCATATATGATTATATTAATAAAGTAACTCAAAAAGAAAACTATAATATATGTACTAATAATCTTGATTGTATAAAAAGCAGGATTTTAGCAGAAAATATAAGTGATTCATTAGCTGAAAAATTTCGTCAAGATGGATGGAATATAACAAGTAATGATGGTTCTTCGCTATTAACAGTGGCTATTGAAAGAATTGGGAAAGAACAAAAGAAAAATAGGAATTATGATATTCATGTTGAAATAGCTGTATCTCTAATTCTTGGTATGGGCAGAGAATTGATTATAAAATTGGAGAATTTTGCAGATAGTAATGATAAAACACTTCTACATTATTTAGCTGAGTCAGGTAAAGAAGATATTTTATGTTTTGTGATAGAAAATTCTAATTTTGACATTAAAGAAGCAGTAAGGAATAAAGATAGAGATGGTAAAACACCACTACACTATGCGGCTAAATCTGGCAATAAAGAATGCTTGAAAATTCTCATAGAAAATGAAGCAAATTTTAGTTGCACTACCAATAATAAAAACGAGTTACACTATGCTGCCAGAAGCGGAAGTCCTAACCTCCTAGAATATTTAAAAGAAATATTGACAGCAAAAGGAATTTTTGATAGGGGGAAAATTAAAACAGATAAATATGGAAATAACGCATTACACTATGCTGTGCAATCTGGAAATGCTGAGTGCATAAAATTCTTCATTGATAATCAAGTACAATTTTTAAAAAATAAATATAATGAGAATCCTTTTCATAAGATTGTAGGTAACTCAGAAACTCAAGAAAATGCCATAAATTTTCTTATAGAGCATCTAAAATTTTTAGGTAGACTAAAAAGTGAAATTAATCAAGAAAATGTAGATGGTAACACCCCATTGCATATAGCTGCAAAACATGGAAATAACCAGCTAATGAAATTGTTTATTAAATCAGGTGCAAAAATTGTTCAGAATAAACAAGGTAACACCCCCTTACATATTGCTATTATACATGGTAATTCATATTGTATAGAGCTATTTTATGAAAATATAGGAAATAGCATACTTCAATCCAAAGGTGATTATGGAAGAGATCTTGTACATTTAGCTGCAATGTACGGGAAGTATGATTGTCTAACATCTTTACTCAAGAAATTTCCTGATTACGATTTAAGTACAGAAACACGCAAAGGAAATATGGCCCTACACTTAGCTCTATCGAGTAATACAGAAACAGAACTAAGAAAAAAATGTGTGAGTCTATTAATAGACAGAAGCATGCAAGTAAATAAGAGTAATAATGAAGGAAACACCCCTTTACATTTTGCTGCCTAACTTGATTTATCGTTTTTAAGCATGATAGAAAAAAAGTTGGAAGAGAAGAAATTTGACGTTTATCAAGAGGTTTTGCGTGAGAATAGCAACGGTGACACCGTCTTTCATATGGCAGCACGTGTTGGTAATAAATCATGCCTTGAGCACCTTTTTAAAAAAGAGAGAGTGGGAGAAATATTAAGTAAGAAAAATAAGGATGGACAAACTTTACTACACTTATCTATTCTCAGTGGAAGAGTAGAATGCGTTAAGTATTTGGTAAAAAAAAGCCCAAAGGGTATTTTTTTAGAACAAAATACACAAAAAAGGTTGTTATTTGCAGCTATTTTGAGCGGCAATAAGGAATGTCTTGAATTTGTGTCAAAAGAACTTGTAGGTAAAAAGGTGGCTGCTAGCATCAAAGTGTTATATGATGAAAATGACAATACACCGTTACACATGGCTGCTCTTGCCGACGACATAGAATTCTCTCAGTATGTTATTGAAAGTATTGCCGAGTCAACTATTAGGAATACAGTACCACTTTTTAACACAAACAGTCAAGGGCTTATACCTCTACATTTAGCTGCCATGAGCCTTAATGCTGAGTTAATAGAATATTTTATGACAGATAATCATTACCCCTATAATAAGAAAATGTTAAATGTTGTATCTAAATCTGGAAGAACAGCATTACACTATCTTGTAATGAGTGATAATGATTTTGAAAAAACTATAAATGAGGATTTTAAGCAAGGTCAATTTTTGAAAAAGTTGGTTTTAGAAAAGCGTAAACAAAATGAGCACTTAAGGGAAAAAGCTATTAAAGCCTTATTCTACCTAACAATCAGCACCGGAGAGAAAACTGTAAATAAGAAGATAAATTTTGATATAAAGGATAATGCAAAAAAAACAGCTTTAGATTATGCTTTTAAACATGGTGACACAAATATCTTGAGGTTATTTTTAGATTTCTTTTTGAAATAAGGGAAAACAAAAAAAGGAAATATGATAAACTTAATATGGAAGATCAAGAAAGAAGCAAAAAGCTTCTAGACTACTATAATCTGGCCATGTCAATATCAAGTGTGATTATTTCTGTTTGCGTTAAGTATAATAATGCAGAATCTGAAAAGGAAGAAATTCCTACCTGGATTTCCATTGCATTTTCTTCGATATCATTTTTACTTATCTTATACAACTTAGTGATTGGCCTTCAAAAAGAACCTGTTAAACGTAAGATAGAAAACTATACTGAAAAAATGAACAGAATTGAAGAGGCTACAGGAAAGTTAGCTAAGACAAAAGTAGGAGATCATGATTTGGAGGAATACAACTCAATATTGGAACTATTAATAAAGAATGCAGAAGATATTTCACGATTGGAAAATGAACTTTACAAGTTTACGCATGAAACTAGATTAGAGAGTAAAGACAAACTCAATATTTCTCCTCAGAAAATGAGTAGGGGTGGTAGTGCAGTACTATGTTCGAATAAGTCTTTAGAAGGTAGAAAAAGTTCACCTGTTTTGAATGATTTAACAACAAAACTTAGTCTGTATTCAAGACGCAACAGTAGAGTACAAAATACAATGGACAAGTTAGATAATCCATCATGTGTAATTACTATAAATGAGCATCCAGAAATTAAACCAAAAGCTCCGAAAAACAAATTCAAGAATGTTGCAACTAAGCTAAAAATAGGCAATATCTTTAGTAAGAAAAAAGAAGATCTTATTGCTTCATCAAGCTTATCAGAAGGTGCTAATCACGAGAATATTACAAAAATGAATGAAGAAAACTGTGGGTTGATAAAACGATTTGGTGATACCAATGGGTATTCAATATTTTCGACTCCTTTTAATCCAAGCGGTTCAACCTCAAGAGAAGAGTGTGGTAACAATCATAGTGCAGCGCGTCATGTGAGTTATGGTAGTGCAAATAATTCTGTGAGTGATAAGGAAGTTAGTCAATCTCCATCTCTAATACTTTCTAACTTTGAGGAGGGGATTACTGTTGACTGTTTTAAATTCGAAAGATATAGACCAAGGGTATATTCAAGTCCATCTTGTGTGAGAAAAAGAGCAATTACAGCTAGATCATTGGAATATATAATACTTCCTGATCATATAGAAAGAGGAAAAGAGATGCAGATTGTAGTCACTGACTCTGATAGCATCAACTTTCAGAGGAGTGATAGTAAGCATTCTAGTAAACTGTCATTTAGTAGTAGATAAGAAAAACGTAGAACAATTGGCAAGGCTATCGTATAAGGTTATAGTAGAGAAGAAATTAGATAGCCTTGCTAAATTTCCATGAAAAAGTTTATATTCGCATATCATTAATATTTTATTACATTAATGATATGGCAAGGCAATAACTGTTAATACTTTTGAAATAAAAACTATATATGGTACATATAATTAAATAAAAAGGAAGATTGTGGAAATCACTCCGTCAATAAAAAAGGAATTAAAGCAAAGTATACTATATACTTGTCTAGAGAAGTGCAAGAGTGCGTTTTGGTTTATTTTCTGGTTTAGCTCAGGGATTAATGCGTTAATGTTATTTTTGCCACTTTATACCTCTCAGGTACTTGATCGAGTGATATCGAGCGAGAGTGTGTCAACACTAGTTATGCTGACGATTATTACTTTATCTGCGTTTGCATGTTCTGCAATGCTTGAAACTTGTCGATATTTAGCTATGGCTAAAATTGGTGATTGGATTGATAAAACTGCAACACCAGATCTAATAGTAAGGTCAATCAGGTTAACATCAGTACAAAGCTCAACTTCAAGTGGTGAAGCAATACGAGATCTTGGAGTAATAAAAAATTTCATTACAGGAAATGGTATATTTTCACTGTTCGATACTCCATGGTCGCTAATTTACCTTGTTGTGATCTTTATGATACATACCTCTACAGGGTTTATAGCTATTGCCGGGATCATTATATTAGTTTCAATGGCAGTATGGAATGAACTTGCCACTAAGCGTATATTGCGAGAAACCAATGAAGAAACTATACGTAATATTAATGCTATAGATGTTGCAACAAGAAATGCAGAGGTGGTTGAGGCTATGGGTATGTCAGAATTTATAGTTTCTGATTGGTGTAAACGGAATGATCAAAATCGTGCAATGCAAGTCACAGCACAGAATCGTTCTAATGTAATTACTGGTATTACTAAATTTTTACGTTCAACTCTCCAAATTTCAGTAATTGGAACAGGTGCATTACTTGCAATCACAGCTCACAAAACTGCCGGTAGCATTATTGCTGCCTCGATTTTGATGGGTAGAGTATTGGCTCCATTTGATGCAGCAGTTCATACTTGGAAATTTTTAAATCAAGCCAAGATGTCATATGGCAGGCTGCAAAGACTTATCCTAACATCCCCAAAAAGAGAGCAAACTATGGCTCTACCAGAGCCTGAAGGGAAGTTGGAATTTGATAGGGTATTTTTTACTCCTTATGGGAGCAATAAGCCAACAGTAAAAGGAATCTCATTTGTAATAGAACCAGGGGATGTTGTTGGTGTTATTGGTGCAAGTGCTTCTGGTAAGTCGACCATTGCAAAACTAACCGTTGGTGTTTGGAAACCCATATCAGGTGTAGTCAGACTAGATGGTGCTGATGTATATACTTGGAATCGAGAAAACTTTGGTAATTATGTTGGTTACTTACCTCAAGATATTGAGTTATTTAACACGAGCGTTAAAGCTAATATTGCCCGCATGAGACCAGATCCAAATCCTGAAGAAATAATCAAAGCAGCAAAAATTGCAGGAATACATGAATTAATACTGAGCTTACCAAATGGGTATGATACAACAATAGGAGGACCTGGAGGAGTAATACTCTCTGGTGGCCAAAAACAGCTTCTTGGACTTGCAAGGGCTTTTTATGGTAATACTAAGCTTTTAGTGCTTGATGAACCGAATGCTAACTTAGACAGTAATGG
This sequence comes from Wolbachia endosymbiont (group B) of Villa cingulata, assembly GCF_964028285.1. Classification (NCBI taxonomy): domain Bacteria; kingdom Pseudomonadati; phylum Pseudomonadota; class Alphaproteobacteria; order Rickettsiales; family Anaplasmataceae; genus Wolbachia; species Wolbachia endosymbiont (group B) of Villa cingulata. Next base: position 355,821 of record NZ_OZ034766.1, read on the forward strand.
AGAGGCGCGCTTGATTAATGCAATCAATGTTGCAAGAGAGCAAAATACTACCACTGTTATCATCACTCATAAGCTACCGTTACTATCCGTAGTTGATAAAGTGATTATCATGTCAGATGGTGTTATTTATGATATGGGACCAAAAGATGAGATTTTGAGCAGATTAGTTGCTCCATCACCAGATACCACAGAAGATAAACGTTCTTCAGCAAGTGGTTAAGAAAGAGAGAAGCTGTCACACTTCTCTTTCTCTTATAGAGTACTATATGCACAGTTTATAAAATCTTAAGCAATTGTTATTAGAAAAATCCAATAATGATTAGCCGCGGAACCTATTTGCTAATTCTCTCACATTGACCTTAGACATTTCTGATGTAGGCTCTTGTGTATATGAGACATCAGATTTAACGCCTTTTTTGTCATGACTGACCTTACCCAGAAAAAGTAGACAGAAAGTTAAGACGTTTTTGCTATGAGAATGATGAATCAAAAAGCTCAGGAATGCAATAGTTAATAGTAGAATGTCTACGCTGTTTATTATAAAAAATTTCTATATATTCAAATATTGCGGTTTTAGCTTGTTGTGCAGAGTGTTGTGAAGTATCAATGAGTAACTCTCTCTTAAGTGAACTAAAAAAGCTCTCTGAAACAGCATTATCATAACAACAACCTTTGTGACTCATACTAGAAGTAATATTTTTTGTACTTAGTAAAAATTGATAATTTTTAGAGGTGTATTGCGATCCTTGATCGCTATGAAATAGTAGATTTTTAGCAGATTTGCGCCTACCAATAGCCATGAATAACGCATCTATAACTAATTGCCTATTTACTGCATTACTCATTGACCAGCCAATTGACCTTACCCAGAAAAAGTAGACAGAAAGTTAAGACGTTTTTGAAGTAAAATAAAACGTTTTTTCAAAGAGGTGTGGTATGACAAAAAGAAAAGAATATACAGCAGAATTCAAAATTGAAGCTATAAGACTAGTAAAAGAAACAGGTCAATCATCAGCAAAAATAGCAAGAGATTTGGGTATTAGCGGTGATTCATTAAGCAGATGGGTAAAAACATACAATGATAGAATGTCTGGAGTAGATGCGTTTCCAGGAAAAGGGAAAGTAGCTCATTGTGACAAAGAAAAGTTTGATTTAAAGAAAGAGCTGGCAAGAGTAACGAGGGAAAGAGACATTTTAAAAAAAGCCCTGGGATATTTTGCAAACCAAAAAGAGTAAAATATTCTTTTATAAAAGAACATAAAAAATGCTATAAAATACGGGAATCATGCAGATTTTTGAACGTATCTGCTTGTGGTTATTATAAATGGATTACTAAGGAAAAAAACAACAAAAAATCAATAAGAGAAGAGCTCATACAAGATATTCAGAAGGTATATCGAGCATCACAATGCAGATACGGAGCTCCTAAAATTCACGCTGAATTAAAGGCTTTAGGTAAAAATTATAACATCAAAACAGTGCAAAATGTTATGCAGAAAAATGGCATTCAAGCTAAGCTTAGACGAAAGTTTAAAAGTAAAAAACCACAAATAGACAATAGAGTTATAACTCCTAACATATTAAATCAGAATTTCATCGCTGATCAACCTAACAAGATATGGGTAACTGATATTACGTACATAAAAACTAATGAAGGATGGTTATATTTGGCAGCAATAATAGATTTATATTCACGCATGGTGATTGGCTGGTCAATGAGTAATGCAGTAAATAGGCAATTAGTTATAGATGCGTTATTCATGGCTATTGGTAGGCGCAAATCTGCTAAAAATCTACTATTTCATAGCGATCAAGGATCGCAATACACCTCTAAAAATTATCAATTTTTACTAAGTACAAAAAATATTACTTCTAGTATGAGTCACAAAGGTTGTTGTTATGATAATGCTGTTTCAGAGAGCTTTTTTAGTTCACTTAAGAGAGAGTTACTCATTGATACTTCACAACACTCTGCACAACAAGCTAAAACCGCAATATTTGAATATATAGAAATTTTTTATAATAAACAGCGTAGACATTCTACTATTAACTATTGCATTCCTGAGCTTTTTGATTCATCATTCTCATAGCAAAAACGTCTTAACTTTCTGTCTACTTTTTCTGGGTAAGGTCAGTTAACTGAAAGTCTGCAGACAAAGATAGATTTTGAGCTCTTAAAATATCTCTAATTGTCATTATAATCAGATTCAAAATATGCGGAAGTAATTTTTTTTGACAATAGATTTCTTGCATAACCAAGTGTTATTCCAGCTGGGATCCAACTAAGTTGGTAAACACTTTACAACGTCTTTTGCGCGAAAAGGCTGGATGCCAGTGTCACGCACTGGCACGACATCGTCTTGGATGAAAATCAGTACGTGATGCACCAAAAATTGTGCATCAAAAGGGTGTCATTTGAGTAACTTTTTTGTTGTCATACCAGTGTCAGCTACTTTCATGACACCTATTTGTTCCTATGATAGTCTTATCTGTCTATCTTATTTTGCTACTCTGCTGAACAGATACGTTTTTTTTACCTTTTTTATTCTGTAAATTTTTTAGTATTTGTATGTTTAACATAAGAACTACACAAGACTACAAATGGTGAATCAGCATTACCTTAAAGAGAGTACCCATATTTTCAGTTAACCTTAAAAATTCACTGAAGATCTTATTCTTCTGTTCATTACTTGCATTTTTCATTAAAGCTTGTGCTCTTTCCTTTATACCAAAAAGGTGTAAAAATTCTCTTTGAGTCAAAATCTCACAATTTACGTGCCTTAATGAATCTTTTAATGATTGAAAGTTCACAAGTGCAGTGATGTCACTATTACCGACGTTTTCAAGAAAATTAGTATATTTATGCTGCCTTATCGATTGCAAAGTGCTCTTATATTCAGGATATACATAACCATAATCTATAATCAGGGCAGCTCCTCCGTTATTGACTATCTTATTCTCAAGTTTCTTTAATATTTCGATTCCGGCTAGGCATACTTCCACTACTGCACCATTGAAACCCCCTGTCATTCCAGTCTGGAATCCAGTTTTTGGTCTGGTTAAGCACTGGAGTGACAATGAAAGACTGCCATCATCTTGTTTTATTACTCTATTTTCATACCACTGCTCATCACGATAAATAAATTGGTCAATTGGAAGGGCGTCAAATAACTCATTTGCAAAAAAAATAGTTGGCTGATTTGGTAAGTTGTCGACATCTGTGTGCCAATTAATATCTAATCCCTTTAATTTTTCCTTTTGTATTTTCTGTAAAATAGGGCTTATCTCAACTAGATGAATGTCCATTGAGCTAAAAAAACAGCTATATTTTTTGGTGACTCTTATTACATCATGAATGAGTGTTCCTTTACCTGGTCCAAGTTCAACTAGAGAAAATTTTGATGGCTTTCCTAATTTTTCCCATGTATTCATTATCCACACTGCAATTGTTTCACCAAATAGCTGACTAATTTCAGGTGCAGTAATGAAGTCACCATCTTTGCCAAGTGGTAATTTATTCATGTAATAGCCGTACTCTTTATGATATAGAGCAGCATTCATAAAATTACTGATGGATATTGATCCTTGGCTTTTATCAATTAATTCGTGTATATAAGTAAGCATATTATTAATAAATGTTTAACTATAGCGTGCCATACTATAAAATAGTGGAGTATTTATATATATAATATAAGTTTAAAGGCGATAGTGCTTTGGTTATGAATAGTCAAGATACGGATTATGTTACCCTTATACCTCAAGATGATGGTGTTGAATATAAATTTGAAGAAGTTGTCAATTTTGTAGAAAATAAGGTTGTAGGTGCTGATGGATTAACTTTAGCGGAGGTATTTCAAGCATTAGTTAAAATGCTGAATGGTGACCTAGAGTTAGTAAAAAAAGTGTTAGCATATGCTAATATTATGGTAAAGCATGGAATGAGGTTAGCAAAAGAGTCACAATTGAGCAGAGCTGATATTCGCAGAGCTTTAGAAGGGGAAGAAAGTGTTTTCAATAGGCAAGATTTTATCAAAAAACCACCTCTTGTACCTTCTATAAAATCGGTTAAAAAGAAAAGCAGAGGTCTTTAAATGGTTGAGTCTATAAAAAAATTTACTGTACAGTGTGATTTCAAAGGGCAAAGTTCACCTTTTGCAATATACATAGGAGATCCAAAGAGTGATACTCATCCAATTCACTATCAAGATTCATGGCTTGCAAAGGAGCGTGGAGGAAACATACCTAATAGAGTCAAAGAAAGTCTGCAAAAATTATATAAGTTATCTAAAGAAAATGGAATCTCTTTCTCAGAATTATGTGCATATGCTATTACTGTAGTTAGTAATAATGATAAAAAAAATGACTGCAAGTAGTTAGGTTCTCAATATTTCATTTATAGAAGTTTTTGATCTCGTCTTCTCGTCCACTTTTTTTACTATAACTGCACAATAGGTTGAAATGTTATTTTTAGGTGGAGTAGATCCTGGTACAACTACAGAGTAAGGTGGTACTTCACCATAAAATACCTTGCTTGTTTCTCTGTCAATAATTTTTGTTGATGCTCCAATAAACACACCCATGCCAAGAACTGATCCTTCTCTTATTATAACACCTTCGGCTACCTCACTACGCACTCCAATGAAGCAATTATCTTCTATAATGACTGGAGAAGCTTGAATGGGCTCAAGAACTCCGCCTATTCCCACTCCACCGGAAATATGGCAGTTTTTCCCTATTTGTGCACAACTACCAACTGTTGACCAAGTGTCTATCATTGTGCCAGAATCAATGTATGCACCAACGTTGATAAAGCTTGGCATTAGAACAACATTTTTACCTATGTAAGCAGATTGGCGGACAAAACACCCAGGAACTGCTCTAATTTTTGAATGGTAAAATTTTTCTTCATTCCATTCACTAAACTTACTACCGATTTTGTCAAACCAGCAATTGGTGTTGTCTATTATTTTGCTTTCCTCAGTGAGGAAATGTAATAATATTGACTGCTTTATCCACTTATGTACTATCCATTCTCCACTTGATAGCTTTTCTGCTACTCTAATTTTACCACTGTCAAGTAACTCAATTACCTCTTTGATTATTAATCTTGCTTCGTGTTTTAGATTATAGTCGTTAAGTTTTTCTTTATCTTTCCAAATATTTTCTATCTCATCTTGTAATTTTTTAGTTGCAAGTTTTTCATTTATTATATACATATTGATATCAAATTTATATTATTTTATACGTAAGCACTATGAAAATACAATGTCATAATTGTACTAAAACTTACTTAGTATCTCGTAGGCAAATAGGTGAATCTGGAAGAAAAGTGAAATGTACAAACTGCAATCACATGTGGTATGAGTATCTAAAAGAAATGTCAAGTGAATTGTGTCCTGCTGGTATACAAGAAAAAAAAGCTAGCTGGAGGCAAAGTTTAACTCTAGCTTTTGCAACAGTTGCAGGTTTATGCGTTATAATTGTTGGTGGTATCTTTCCAGGAGAGGTAAGTAAGATATATAAAGCAGTTAGTTCATATAAAGATTCAATAAGCCATAAATTAGGATACAAAAAAGTGCAAACGGAAAATTCAAACGCAAGAGAACTTGTTGTCAATGAATTTTATCAAGATTACCTTTTTCTGTCTGATTTTAGATCTAGTTAAATAGGCATAAGTCATCAATGTCATGTAAGTAACTACACTTATTCCTTTATGATAGTTTCATTCCAATTTCAGCTACTTTCATGACGCCCTATGATTGTTATTACATCGTTTACTATAGATTTGTTTCAGAAGCTTACATCCAGAAAACTTGTATAGATTTTTTCTACTTCTGTGATATTATAAGCCTGTGATGATAAAATAAGTGGATATGGATAAGTCAGCGTATGAAATCATAGAGCATGAGTATGATGTGGTAATAGTAGGTGCAGGTGGAGCAGGGCTTAGAGCAACACTTGGAATGGCTGCAACTAATTTTTCAGTTGCCTGCATTTCTAAAATTTTCCCTACACGAAGTCATACAGTTGCAGCGCAAGGAGGAATTAGTGCAGCTTTGAGTAATATTGCTGAAGATGACTGGCGCTGGCATGCATATGATACAATAAAAGGTTCAGACTGGCTTGGCGATCAAGATGCAATAGAGTATATGTGTAAAAATGCTGCCAAAGCTGTGATTGAACTTGAAAATTTTGGTGTACCCTTTTCTCGTACGGAAGATGGAAAAATATATCAGCGTGCCTTTGGTGGAATGACAACTCACTTTGGTAAAGGAAAATCGGCTCAGCGTACTTGTGCAGCAGCAGATAAAACTGGTCATGCAATTCTTCATACTCTATATCAGCAATGTCTTAAATTTAACGCTGAATTTTTTGTCGAATATTTTGTAATCGATTTGATTATGGACAAAGGGACATGCTGTGGGGTGATAGCTTGGTCGCTGTGTGATGGTACGTTGCATAGATTTCGTGCACATTCTGTGGTAATAGCAACAGGTGGTTATGGACGTGTTTATTTTTCTGCAACAAGTGCACACACCTGCACAGGTGATGGTAATGGCATGGTGGTAAGAGCTGGGTTGCCACTTGAAGATATGGAGTTTGTGCAATTTCATCCAACAGGAATATATGGCTCAGGGTGCTTGATGACGGAAGGATGCCGCGGTGAAGGTGGGTACCTCGTTAATTCTCAGGGTGAGAAGTTTATGGAACGTTATGCGCCAAAGGCAAAAGATTTGGCTTCTCGTGATGTAGTAAGTCGAGCAATGACAATTGAAATTAGAGAGGGAAGGGGAGTTGGGCCAAAGAAAGATCACATGTACTTGAATATAGCTCATCTTGATCCGGAAGTAATAAAGCTCAGATTGCCAGGTATTAGTGAAACAGCAAAGACCTTTGCAGGAGTTGATGTTACTAAAGATCCGATACCTGTTATTCCAACTGTTCACTATAACATGGGAGGTATTCCAACCAACTATCATGGGGAAGTGATCACGTTGCAAAAAGGTAAAGAAGAAGTGGTAGAAGGATTATTTGCAATAGGAGAGGCAGCATGTGTTTCTGTACATGGTGCAAATCGACTAGGTTCCAACTCGCTTCTTGATCTTGTGGTTTTTGGTAGAGCTGCCGCGCTTAGGGCAAAAGAAAAATTGAAACCTGATACACCACATAAAAAATTGCATTCAGACTGCACAGACTTGATAGTAGATAGATTTAATAAAATGCGATTTGCTTCTGGAGAGTTCAAAGTAGCAAAAATACGAAGTGAAATGCAGCACACTATGCAGAAATATGCATCGGTATTCCGTGTTGCTGAAGTTTTAGAGGAAGGTAAAAAAGCTATAAAAGAAGTAGCAAAAATGATGCCTAACATTGCAGTTGAAGATCGCAGTATGATATGGAATAGTGATTTGGTTGAAGCGCTGGAGCTTGCCAATATGATTCCACAAGCAGTTATTACCATGGAATGCGCAGCTAATCGCGAGGAAAGCAGGGGTGCTCATGCTCGTGAAGATTTCCCTGAACGTGATGATAAAAACTGGATGAAGCATACTATAGCATGGCTTAAAGAAGAGAAAAGCCAAGTTAGTGTAGAAATTGACTATAAAAAAGTTGCTGAAAAAACTCTGAGCGATGAGATTGATTTCATCGCCCCGGAAAAGAGAATTTATTAGTTAACCCATCTGGTTTATTTATAAATTGACGTAGTATTGATACATAGCTCATTTGAGTAGCTGGGCTTTCTGTATGTTCTGACTGCTCTTGTGCTGCTGAGTTGTTAGCTAAATTTTGTTGTTCAGTAACATTTTCAGGTTGTGTTGCAGTTTGGAGATTATCTTTACTGGTTTGCTGATCATTGGTTAATTCTTTAACATGTTTCCTAATGCCGCTAAGTCCCAAAGTGACTATCAGACAGACCGTGCCTGTTATAGCTATGATGGGTAACGCTGCTCCAATTGCAATTTGTCCTTGGAAGCAAGAAAGTGTTACCATTGTAATAATAGTAGTTGCTACTGTGATTGCTAACAATACACTAGCTCTCCTGCCCGGATCAATGCATTTCCATACAGCAGATGCTCCTTTTTTTACACCAGAACCTAGCTTTTTAATGCCTGATTGACATTTTTTCGAAGCAGTTCCACAGTGGTATTTTTCCTCAAGCTTCTCTTTTAGTTCTTTAGCTTTCTCCTGTGCTTTCTGTGGAGTACTTGAACAATCTTTTAGATCTCGTAAAGTTAAATAGTACTTTTTAGTATGGAGTTCTGGATCTTCTAACCATAAAGAATCAGGGTTAGCACCGTTTTGTAATAATGCTGCACAAAACTTTGTTGTATTATCATAATTAGTTGCTAAATCAAAAATTGTTTCTTGCGATAGGTATTCGATACTTTTTTTTTCTGCTTTTTTCTTTAGTGCTAATTCTAGAGGTGTATTGCCTTGCCTGTTAGTTGCTTTTATAGCTTCATCTAATTTATCTTCAGATATTTTTCTTTCTTTTACTAAGGCTGATATTAATTTCAAGCATGTAACTTTTTGCTTCCCTCTCAGCAAGGCAATATGGTGTAAAGCATTATTGCCATTTTCATCTTTAAGGTTAATATCTGCTCCTTTTTTCAATAATTCCTTAAAAGATTTTTCATCTTTATCTTTAATTGCTAAATGTAGTTGATAATTATCATTACTATCTGGAGTATTTATGGTATGTGGTATAATTTCTTTAATTTTTGTTCTTATTTCTGATTTTAACTCAGGTTTCTTTACTGACTTTGCTAATTTTTCTAAGAAATCACAATAGTATGTCTTTTGCTCTTCTTTTAAGTATTGTAATTCTTTTGTAGATAATCCTAAATTGTCAGAGCTGGCTCCATACTCTAGCAATTTTGTAAGAAACTTAAGTGTTTTATCGTTATCTTGGATTGTGTGAGAATCATGTTTCCCTTTTATTATCTTGTTAATTAGTGCTACCTGAAAAGGAGTCTTTCCTTCTTGATTTTCACTATCAACAAGTTGTGCTAGATCTTCCTTGGTGACCGTTTTTATTAGGGTACCTAGAAACTTGCATTTCTGTTCCTTTTCGAGCGATGCAATAAAATGTAAAATATTATTTCCTTTTTCATCTTTTATGCTGTTAACATTCGTGCAATCTTTTAGATATTTTCTAAATTTCCTGCTATTTCCATTTTTGATTACTTTTAGTAATTGAACATCATTATCAGAATCTGATATTCCGTTTACTTCATTTTCAAAATCGCTACCGTAGCCATTATCTTGTTCATTGTACCTACTCGAACAACTTTTATTGATTTCAGAAATTACTTGTTTTTTTGTTTCATTTGATATTTTTTTTGATCGTTCTATTACTTCACCTAGCACTGGAAGGAAACATTGGACATAATATCTGTGATATTTTTCCTGTTCTCTAAGAGATTCTTCTAATTTAGTTAATAATTCAGGACTAGCGCCTTCCTTAAATAACCTTTTACATTCCTTGAGTGTTCCATCTCGAATTCTTGGTTTTTCATGCTTATATTTTTCTTTTTTTACCTTTCTCTCTATAATATTATACAATTGATTGTCTTTTTTATCTTGTTTTTCATTTTTGTTTATATATTTATCTAGTTTGTTTGCATTAGTAACTAATACACTTAGATCTATACTCATATTAAAACCTCAATATTAAAAGCTATTTGGCGTTAACGAATTGGATTAAACTTTTAAATTGAGCTAGATGTTATCGAAATATAGGTGAAAAGGCAGAAAGCTAGTTTCTATTAGAAAATCTATTGTCATAGTCAAATCCCCACTTTAGCACTTGTCTACTATTTTAACTATTTTATCTTAAAAAATAATAAATGTGGCTAAACTGTGAAGCATGAGTGCTCTAAAAGAGACAAACCAATGTTTTTATAGATCTTTCAAACTTGATTTTTCTTCTAATTTTTTAAGCATTCCTTTACTTAGTATTGATTTTATCTCTTCTACGCTTTTATCAAGATCATCATTAATTATTACGTAATCATATTTATTACTTTTACTTATCTCTTTTTGCGCTTCGGCTAATCTACGCTCTATTTCAATTTCATCATCACTATTACGCCTTTGTAGACGCAGTCTAAGCTCTTCCATTGAGGGAGGTAGTATAAAAACACTTACAACTTTTTCTCTTAAGATTTCAAATAAATGAAATGCTCCTTGCCAATCTATATTCAGTAAAACACTTATGCCACTGCTCAGGTTTTGTTCTATAAAATCTTTTGGTATACCGTAAAAATTTTCAAAAACTTTAGCATATTCAAGCATTTGACCAGCCTTACATAGTTCATGAAACTTTTCTTCAGTAACGAAAAAATAGTCTTTTCCATTTACTTCACCGGGACGAGGTTTGCGTGTAGTCATAGAAATAGACATAACTAAATTAGTTGATTGCTCAAGTAATTTTTCTGATATAGTAGTTTTTCCAGCTCCAGAAGGAGAGGATAGAATCAGTAGTATGCCCTCATTTTTTACGGTCATTTTTCTTTATTTAACAAGTACATTATAGAGCTTTTTTAAGACTTTGTATTTTTTGAATCAAAGTTTAAAAGACTAGAGCCCTCTAAATTAGAATTTGATAAATTGGTATCAATAAGAGAGGAATTATCAAAGACAGTATAACGTAAATCGGCTTTTTCAAGATTTGCCTTATTCAAATTAACGTTTACAAACTTTGCTCTACTTAATAGAGAATTAGAAAAATTAGCATTTTCTAAATTCATGTCTTTAAACTCAAAGTAAGAATAATTTACATCAAATTTTTCACCCTGCGATATTTTCTCTTGCAGATCTTTAATTGAAGTTATAGCACTCTCTAGACCTGTAATTTTGCTCTGTCCCTGATTGTCAATCAAAATTGAATTATCAAATTTGCAATCTGTTAAATGAATATCAGCAATTGAACTTTTATATATGCTTGAAGAGAGAAAAGACATATCACTTATTGTCGAATCACTCAAATTGCTAAGAAAAAAACTAGTCTTTCTAAAGGTATTATCATAAAACACGGAGGATTTGAAATCACTTTCAATAAAATTTGAATTAGTGACTTTTAAGTTAGACCAGCTCGAATTATCAGCTAATAATTTGAAGAATATTGAATTTTCTATCTCACTGAAGTCAATACTATGGTGGGAAAGAGTACTATTATAAATTTGAGAGTCTTGAATTTTTGTCTTATACATTGAAGTTGTGGAAAGATCTGAATCTTCTATTTTTGCAGAGGTAAACAATGAATGGTCAAAGAACGAACCATTCATGTCAGAATTCACAACTTTAGTATTATGAAACTTTCCGTGACAAATGTTAGCATCATAGGCGTTAACTTTATACAATTCACTAAAACTAAAATCAATATTAGATAAGTCAGCATCCTGAAGGTCTGATTCGAAAACATATGCATGTTTTATCTTGGAACCATTTAGTATAGATTTAATGAAGTTTGAATTATCCCCTTTCACATAGGAAATTTGTGAATTGCTTAAATTGGCTTTTTCAAAGTTACTATCAACTATAATAGAAGAATTAAAATAGGCGTTCGAAAGATTGCTACCTGTAAAATCCAATTTTTTTATTTTAGCACCGTATATATTAGCGTTTTTTAGTGAAGAGAATTGTATCTTGAGCTTGTGTGCATCCACTCCAAAGAAACTTGCATTGTCGAAATTATTCTTCTGCATAACAGTGTCGTTTATTTCACTATCACTAAAATTTATGTAGCTAGCATTTGAGTTTGATAAATCGGATAAATTCATTTTTACATTCAAAAATTTGGTATGCAAACCAATTATATTACGCATACTTACTTTGTTGAGATTAGAATTGACAAAATCAGCATAACTGATATTAGATTGATCAAATATGATATCTGTTAGATTTGTAGAAGCAAATTTTGAAAAACTTAAATTTGTGCCTTGTATTTTAACACCATGTAAATTAGCATTGGAAAAATTAGCACCACGTAAATCAACATCGATAAAAGACACATCTGATAAATCGGTGTTAGAAAAATCAGCACCAATTAAACTTACTCCCTCAAAAATAGATTTATTTAAATATAATTGACTAAAATTAGCCCCATTCAAATTAGAGCCAAAACCTTTCTTAAAATCTTGTGGTATACCTGCTTTATTACAATGTACTAAAAATTTAGCGAAATCTTTTTTATTGTAAGATACGTATTTTACATCGTGCAGAGCGCTTAAAAAATCATTGATTGGATTTTTTTCATCATCTATTTCATTTCCATAGCATAAATGACCAACTAGAAAAGTTAATATCAAAAGTCTAATTATCTTTTGCATCGCAGGTACTTTCTTTTGTTTTTATAGCAAAGTTATACATCTCTGAGTCTTCTTCATTGTTTATTTCTTTATCCTCTAAAAGGTATGGCATCATTTCGGCAATTGCGTTTATTATGTTGATCTGCTTCCTTTCGATTGCTATTTCAATAGGGGACTTAAAATTATTATCAACTACTCTAGGATCAGCACCTTGTAATAAGAGAAAGCGAACTGTGTCTATTTCACCTTGTTTCACTGCATAAATTAGAGGAGTATCACCCAATTTATTTCTAAATCTTAGTATTTCTTGAATTGTTAATCCAATTTTTTCTAGCTTATTTATTACTCCTCTTAGACAAATTAAGTTGCCCTTCTTTATGCAGTAAAAAAATTGCTTACTGTAATCATCAGTAAATATAGTTTTAGGAAGGTGCTCATTTAGGCTATCATATTGTCTTTTATATATAGACTTGCTTTTATGGTTCCATTCTTTTTTTATTTCTTTGTTTAGCTTTGTCCATTTTTCGCTTTCTTCATTTTCTTTGTTCACAGGTGTTATATTGTCAGGCTGTTCTTCTTTCTTTTTCTCTGTTAATTGGCTTGTTGAAAGTTCGGTGTCTTTTTTGCTAATCTCCTCTTCAGGCTGTAGGTTTGTTTGATTATTGTGACTGATTTTCTTCTCTTCAGGTTCTTCTTTTTTTTCTTCTGATAAAGGACTTGTTAGAGCTTTGGTATCTTTTATATTATTCCCCTCTTCAGGCTGTAGGTTTGTTTGTATATTTTCATTACTTGAAGGTACTTCTTCATTGATTACATTTTGGGTTGTGCTTTCTTTTGGCTCGCTGGAAGGTATTTCGACTACATTTGTTGAGTCTGTGCTTTCTTTTAGTTCGCTCAGAAGCGGAGAATTTTTTTCAGCATCAGTATTGCTTTTCGATACGTCTTCTTGATTTATATTTTCTTCAGACTGCTCTACAGCAAACAAGTTGGATGATAAAAATATAGCAACTAATAGTATGAAATATAAAGTATTCTTCATAGATATTGCAGTCATAGGCTTAATTAGAATGATACTATAATCAAATGATTAATCTACAGTAAAAAATGCCTTAAGGTTTTATTTATAAAAAACATTTGTATTACCTTTTCTATACGAGTAGAATCTTGCAAAGACTGAATATCAAAGTTTTTCCCATTTATTTAGGTTTTACCTTAAATTGTCATTGGAGTAGCTGACACTGTTTTTTTTCTCGATTCCAGCGGGCTTTGTTGCATCACTCTTCGGATAGTAGGTAACGTGGAATAAATTCATGAAGCTATCTCAAATTTAGCCATGCCTATATCAGTAAATTTGTTAAGCAAATAACACTTGAGTAGCAGTTCTCTCTCACGATTAACCTCAGATTTGTTTCTAAAACTAAACCCAAATGTTTGCTTCAGTCGCGAGAAAAAACTTTCTATATAAGATCTCTTCCCATAATTTATCTCTTTTTTCCACCTCTTCATACCATCTTCATCATATGACTTTATGAGCTTGATTGTAGAATTTCTCTCATCCATATAATCCAACTTTGGATGCTCTACTGCATTATTTTGCGGAGGAATCCTTGTCTTTATGTCAAGCTCATCGCACAGTTTGTATAACTTCTTTCGATTATATGCCCTGTCTGCATATAGTGTGCTTATATTATATTTAACATCAATCCTTGCAATAAGATCACATGCTCCATAGTGGTCAGAATAAACTCCGCCACTGTATTTTGCTGCTATAACTTTTTTGCTACCTATCTCTAGCATTACATGCAGTTTTCTTGTTTGCTCATAGCGGCGATACTTTCTATCTGTACCATTTGCCTTGCTATGACCTGGAATATTATTGTAGATGCTTATTCCAGTACTATCTATGGCAATCTCAATATCTTCTGTATTATTTTTATCATGTCTTCGATCATTAATTTTGATGTTAAGTTTTTTAAGCCTTCTTGAGGCCTGGGAATAGCTAATAACTTGCAAGTTTTTCCTTACTTGCTCAAGGTACCCTGCTATAAATCCCGCTGTTTGTCTCAGACCTATTCTAAATAAACAAGTTATTATGTGAACCAGAATCACGACCTTATCGCTATAAATATAGTTGCCACCAGCCATTTTTGGACCTTTTTCGTACCAATTTTCTATGGCATCATTGACGTAATAAAAAATATTTCCCCTCTCTTGGAGAAATTTGTTATATTCATGGCAGTTACTGACTCTCATTTTTTGTGGCATATTTTTCTTTAGTAGGTTAAATGCTTGTCTTATAGTGAATTTTGTCAGTAACTGCCAGTTCTTTTTATTTGACCTATGCAACAAAGCCATGCCAGCGTCACGCACTGGAATGACACCTTCATAATGTTATTCCATTTCTCTTGTCATCCCAGTACTTGATACTGGGATCCATTTTCCATCATCATTAGAAACGTTATATTTTAGCATAACTTTTATGCTCGCAAATTTAACTGGATGCCAGTGTCTGGGCACTGGCATGACATCTATCATTTTATGTTTATAGTATTTTTTGCAAATAAACGTTCGTAGTTGTAAATTAAATGCAAAAAAATACTTGACACATTTGGTAGTTTAATTATTATTAGTGAAAATGAGGGTATTTTAGAGCTCGAAATTCACCTTATTCAAGTCTGCAGACTTTTCAACTAATCTCTCAATAAAAAAATATAGCACAGTCTACTTCAGTACATACTTAATTTCTGTCATGAGGTGTGTTATATTTTTCTAAATCGTTTTTTATAGGAGGATCATTATGTCTAAAATTCCTTAAAATTAATTAAAGTTAAACATTAATTAAATAGTGCAGTACTGCCTTACGCGTTGCTAATCCAAACTTTACTTGCTGTAAAATAACACAATCTGCTATATTATTGCTAATCTCAATACCTCTATTTATTGGTCCTGGGTGCATAACAATTGCATCGGGTTTTGCGTGCGATAGTTTTTGTGAATCAAATCCGTACAAATGAAAATATTCTTTTTCTGAAGAACTATTATTCATTCGCTCTTTCTGCAATCTTAAAAGCATAATGACGTCAGCATCCTTTATACCTTCAGTTAATGAATAATGAAGTGAATCTACTTCAGAAAAATGCTTACACATCAAAGCTGGTGGTGCAACTAAGCTTATTTTTGCTCCAAACATTTTTAGCAATCTTATATTTGATCTTGCAACTCTACTGTGCAAAATATCTCCACATATCACAATTTTGAGGTTTTTTATTTGCTTTTTATGATTGATAATTACAAGATAATCTGCAAGAGCTTGAGTTGGGTGTTCACTGTTTCCATCGCCTGCGTTGATTAACGAGCAGTTAACATACTTTGCCAGTGTATTAATGATACCACTACTTCTATGCCTGATTATCATATAGTCAGGATTCATTGCATTTAGTGTTTTTATCATATCTTTTAGATCTTCCCCTTTGTTAATAGAAGAAGATTTTATTGGTAAAGTTATAACATTTGCTCCAAGGCTTTTTGCTGCTATTTCAAAAGATGCGAGCGTACGTGTTGAATCTTCAAAGAATAGGTTTATGACTATTTTATTTTTCAGAACATGACTATTTTCAACCTTTTCTTCAAGGTATTGGTTGGCTAATTTAGTTATATTTTCTACATCACCGATTGTGAGGTCTGAGATATTTAATAAATTCCTTCTCTTGTCCATAGCTCCTTTTTTGAGCTTATTCTACTTTCTTAATTCCAATTACACAACTGTAAAGTAAAGTAGAAGGAAACTATAAAATTTTATTTCCACTTACATTCATCTGCTATCATAACAGCCTCAAAGAGGTGCTTTTCAAGCTCACTTATAGGTAGATCATTTTGTGGATAATTCCCCCAAGATTTTAATACATCAGAAGTTTCGATACCTTCAACAATGGGATATTCTTGATTTTTTTTAGCATATAATTCTTGAGCCTGCCTGCTTACAAAAAACTCCAATAAAGCTATGGCATTTTCTCTGTGTTTTGCATTTTTTGTTACTGCTGCACCACTAATATTCACCATTACACCATCATTAGGAAAGAAAGCTCCTAACTTTTCTGTGATATTCTTTTTATTTTCTGATGAAAGGATTCTTGCAAAGTAGTAGCTGTTTACTATTGCAACATTGCCTTCACCAGCGGCTACAGCATAAATTTGATCTGTGTCACCACCGCTTGGTTTTCTTGCCATGTTGCTTACAATTCCACTCACCCATTCTTTTGTTTTTTCAAAACCATTTTTTGCAATCATAAAAGCGATCAATGATCGGTTATATGGACTTGTGGAAGAACGCACTAATATTTTCCCTTTCCATTTTTCATTCGCTAGATCCTCATAAGTACTTAATTCTTTAGGATCTACTAATTCTTTATTGTAAACCAATATTCTAGCTCTTTTTGTGAGACCAAACCAATAATCTTCATTATCTCTAAATTTTGCAGGTATGGCATTTTTTAAAGTCTCTGAATCCACTTGGGATAAGAGCCCTCTTTTTTTGGCTAAAATCAAATTCACTGCATCTGCAGTTAAAAACAAATCAGCTTCACCGCCATTTTCCATACGTGAAAGCAATTGGGAATAATCGTCAATGATATAACGTACCTTGATGCCAGTGGTTTTTGTAAAATCATCAAACAAACTATGTACTAATTCTTCTTTACGTGATGAATAAACGTTTACTACTTGTGAATCATCAATTCCGCTATTTTTATATAAAAAATTAACGACTATCAATACAGCCGCTACTAAAGATATAAATATTAAACCTTTTTTCATAAACAAACCCCTTCCTTGTCATCATCTCAAGCTATCAAAATAGCAAGGTCTTAGCAAGTGTAAATCTTCAAAACGTTGCAGTTACAGTACTGGAATAGCGATAAAAAGAAGTACGAGCCAGATTTAATTAATAATATAAGTAATATCTGGATGGCCACATCGTTCAGCAACTACTTGTAACAATTTTGAACTAATCTCTTCTTCACTCTTTTTGATAGTTCTAATAGCTGTTTCATTGGGCTTTTCACTACTAGCATCTTTTGTATCTAATAACAAGTAATCTTTAAAATCAGTTTTGCTCCAATGATGAATTGTGCAAGCTAAAGTGAAAAGCAGTAGAGTGCCTGAAATTGCAACGATTGGCCAGTAAATAGTAGGATTTGTGTATGAACTTACTATATTGCTCAAACCACCTGTTGAATAAAGTGCTAAAGGGAAGGTTATGTTTCCAGTAATAAGAACTGTTCCTAAGATAGGAAGCCATATTCTATCATTGATTAATGAATTTACTTTACTCTTGTAATAGATTGGCTGGCCTGTAAGTTCTACGATGTTCGGATTACTTTTTGCTTTTTCTGGAAGAGAGTGAAACGTAAAGTAAACACGATTACCGTTGCTATATTTTAATACCAAAGATTTGATGCATTCCTCGTCTTTTGAAAGTGTATTTGATATCTCATCTAAAACTTCTTGAGTATCTCTTTTTGTGATCTTGTGCTCCTTAGTACGGACTGCTTGCATAAGTTCCCACATAATTCCCAAGGCTAAACAAGACGCTAATACTCCGACAAATATAGTAACAGGATTTATGCTGCCGATGAATCCAATGAATTCTCTTTGCTTCACAGCTAAAACGATTGACGTAATACAACATGCCGTAATAAGACCTACGAAAGGCATTGTAACTTTCTTCTTTTGCATCGTATACTTTACTTTCTGTAAAAATCTGTTTGTCTTTTTATTATCTCCAAGCAAAGATTTTTCAGAGCCATCTGTTTGATATGATGGTGGAGGAGTTAGATTTGCCTTTATTACTCTTTCTAAATTTTCTAATGTTTTTTTACTACTCCAAGGTTCGCTGTATACTGTTTCTTGAGAAGATGATTTGCTTAGGTTTGTATTACCTGCTTCACTATCTGAACTCTTTTTCAAAGTTTTTTTACTTCTATCTATGGGTGCATAAGGAGGTTCTGAACTGTTCACATTCGATGCTTCTTGCCTTTCTTCATAAGAACTTGATTCGCTAGCCGAACTTGTATGTTGTAAAATTTCATTTTCACCATTTGTTTTTGGTACTGTGCTTCTGCGTGCTGGTTTTGGTAGACTTGTTTTTTCTATTCCATCTTTTTCAGTTATTCTGACGTTTCCTACGTTTGCTGATCCAGGCATATTCGCTCCAAAATTAATCACTATATTGTGTTGATTACGTTATAATTATTAAGATATGGTAAATACTAATTTAAAGATAAGTATGAAGAATTTAGTATAAAAATTGCTTATCAAAAATCCTCTCGTCTAATGAGCAATCTTTATCAAAAAGCAGAGTGACTGTGTTTTCGTGATCTTTCTGCATTTTTATCTGCGATATATCAGGAAATTCCTTGTAATCTGATACTACAAGTGCTGGACGATTTTCCACGTCGTTAATATCAATTTGCACTATTGTATCATTTGAGATTAGCGCTCCATTCCAACGCCTTGGGTAGTAGCTATTAATGGAAGTCAGTGCAAATAAATTTGAATTAAGTGGTAATATTGGCCCACCGGCAGAAAAGTTATATGCAGTGCTACCTGTTGGGGTAGACAATATAATTCCATCTCCTCTGAATTTTTCTACTTTTAGCTTATCATTAATGGTAATATTCATCTCCACTATTTGATTTGCATTTCTAAAGACATACACTTCATTTACTGCGATGTAACGGTGTTTTTTGCCACTTATGTCTGTGGCTTCCATTTTTAGTAAAGTTAGCTGAGTAGGGACTGCATGTTCTATATGATCAATTAGATCTTCAAAGCATTTATTCATCAAAAATCCGACGTTACCGGTATTTATTCCATACACATGTGTATCTTTATTTCCTATGACGTAGTCGTGCAGGGTGCGTAGCATAAAACCATCTCCGCCAACAACTATCAGCAGATCAACTTCATGCTTACCTGCTTCTGCTATATTGATAAAATTGAGTTTCTGTAGTAGTTTAGATACTTCCTGAGACTTGGGTAGCGAAGAAGCAATATAGCCTACATTTTTATATTTATACATGTTAAATAAAGAGGGGAGGAACTAAAAAAGACTCCCGTATTTATCATTAAACTTAGCTATTTTACTATCCTTCTCCCCTGAACCGCTTGTCAAACTTCCAGTCCATGCAGGATGAGTAAGAGGATCTCTATCGAGTTTTATTTTTTGACCTTCTTTTCCATAAGTGGAATAAGTTTCAAACTCTTGACCATCTGTCATAACTATAGTAACTTTGTGATAATCGATTTCTGCCATTGTTCTTACAAATTTCTTACCAGCTAAGATTTTAGTGAATCTGGTTCATTTGGTCAATCATTATTGTGAAATATTGACAAAAAATAAATAAAGTAGTATTCTTAATGAAGAATGAAAAATTTTTTATGATTTTTGCTTTTCCTGGTCAGGGCTCTCAATTTGTAGGAATGGGAAAGAGCTTATATGATGAATTTTCAGTTGCAAGGCAAGTATTTGATGAAGTAGATGACGTATTGGGTAGAAAGCTGTCTCATTTGATTTTCAATGGTCCTATTGAGAAATTAACCATCACGGAAAACGCTCAGCCAGCTATAATGGCAGTGTCAATTGCAACGCTACGTGTTATGGAGCATGTGCTTGGTAAATCTCTTCACAATGTTCAGTATGTTTGTGGGCATTCAGTTGGCGAGTATACAGCGCTATGTGCTGCAGGAGCATTGACGCTTGAGTCTGCAGTCAAGTTGCTAAAAGTTCGTAGCGAAGCAATGCATGAAGCTTCACTAAAATGCAAAGGTGGAATGTTTGCTCTACTTGGAGCAGAAATAAGTGAAGTAGAAGGTATATTAAAATCAGCTCAAATTGATTGTGAAATTGCAAACGATAATGGTGGTGGGCAGGTAGTGGTGAGTGGTACTGCAGAGGCTCTTGAGGTCTTACCTGATTTATTCAAAAACTCAAGTGTCAAGAAAATGATAAAATTACAAGTTAGTGGGCCTTTTCACTCATCTTTTATGAAACCTGCTGATGAAAAACTTCTGGAATTTTTGGAAAGCGTTAACATAACTCGCCCTTCGATTCCTTTTGTATCAAACGTTACAGCTAAGGAAGAAAGTGATCCAGAGATCATAAGAGCTTTGCTCGCTAAGCAAGTTGTAAGTAGAGTAAGATGGAGAGAGATGGTTTTATATATGACAAGCCATGGCACTAATAAGTTTGTTGAAGTTGGCCCTAACAAAGTTTTATCTAATCTAGTTAAAAGAATTGACCAATCTATCAGTGTGAAAAATATAGATAGTATTGGTGATATTAATAGCTTCTTTGATGAATCATTAATGTTGACAGCAAAAAATTTAAAAATAAAAGCTTATAACTGACATAAAGTAAAATTTGTACTATTTTTTTGCTTTGATTATTGATAGCAGCGGAATGTCAAACATCGACACTAAAGAATATGATCTAGCGTTGGGTGATACCACGGTTAAGCTTTTTATTAAAAGTAGCGATACAAGTGGGATCAATTTTATTAATGTGCATCAAAATGAAGTAACTTCAAAAGGGGCTGGTGAGCATATACTCCAGCAGTTTGGTGGAAGAATGCTATACATTACTCATGGTGATGGTACTCCGCGTAATGTAGAATTTTACTTAAATGGTGAGCGGTATGAATTCGATCCCAATCGCATGTTTAGTGATGTAGGTGCAGAAGCTAGCTTAAGAGAGTTTGGCAGTGTTTCAGAAGATGCTTTGAGAGCTGTTAGAAACTTTGCAGAAAGAATTTTAGATTTTTTACTTCCTGGTCAAGATCACGTTATCGCTCTGCACAATAACTACAATTCTCCCAGCTACTCATTCAAGAGTTATTTTTCTCCACCACTTTCTCATGATGTGCTAAAGATTTCTCCAGAAGTGTGTCCGGAAAGTGGAACGGGTGAGTTTTTCTATACGACAGTTGAAGATTGGTTCGATGCTTTAAAACAGAAAGAAATTTTTAATATAGTATTGCAAAATAACAAAGCAGTTGAAGATGATGGTTCTTTATCTGTATATGTAGGGAAGAATAATATTCGGTACTCTAATGTGGAAGCTGAGCATGATCATTTAGAGCAGCAAATAGATATGCTATCTTCTATACACAGTGTTTTATTTCCTCAACCCTTAACAATAGAGTTATAGCAACATAGAACGCACTAACGAACTACCTGTCATCTCGTTTGGCTTTTTGAGCCCAAGTAGCTGTAAAATAGTGGGGGCAATATCAGATAATTTTCCATCTCTTAGTTTTAGATTGTTACAAGATATAATGAATGGAACTTTGTTTAGAGTGTGTGCTGTATGAGGTGTGTTATTTTCTTCATCGAACATACATTCTACATTGCCATGGTCTGCTGTAATAATGAGTGCAGTGTTACCCACTTCTTTGACAACGTTGAGTACTTTTGCAAGGCAATCATCTACAGCGAGCACAGCTTGCTCAGCTGCTTTTATGTTACCTGTATGTCCTACCATATCAGGGTTAGCGTAGTTTACAACTATCAGCGCAAATTCTTGAGAATGAATTTTTTTTACAAGTTCTTCTGTGAGCTCAAAGGCTGACATTTTAGGCTGCAAATCATAAGTTTTAACTTTTGGTGAAGGAATGAGTATTCTTTCTTCGCCGGGAAAAGGTTCTTCTCTTCCACAATTAAAAAAGAAAGTCACATGAGCATATTTCTCAGTTTCTGCAATGCGCAGTTGACGTAATTTATTGTCTTCTATTATCTGTCCCAAAGTGTTGGCAAAAGATTCAGGAGGAAAGAGATAAGGGGTTTTTAAGTCCGCTTTATATTGCATCATACTTAAAATTGAAGAGAATTTTGCCACTTCAGTATAGCCTGCTTTACCAAGACAAATACTTGCCAATTGTATCATTCGATCAGCACGAAAGTTAGCCAATAGCAATCCATCTTCTGGTTTTATACCTTGATAATCGCCTATTACTGCGGGCCTGATAAATTCATCGGTTATATTATTTTGATAATTTTCATCAATAAGCGATACTGCATCATCATAACGAGGCGCCTTTGCAAATGCTATAGCCTCATAAGCCTCAATTGTTCTTTCCCACCTATTATCACGGTCCATAGCATAATAACGTCCAGAGACAGTGGCAATTTTTATATCATTGTCTTTTATACTCTCTGCAAATTCTTGAATGCATTTTTTTCCTGAATTTGGAAATGTGTCTCTGCCATCTAAAAATGCGTGTATTACAACTTTAATTCCGCGCTGTGATATTTTGTTTGCTAAAGATGAAATGTGCTTTTGATGCGAATGAACACCGCCATCTGATATCAATCCCATTATATGGCATATGCCATTCTTACTTTTTAGATCATTAATAAAATTCTGTAGATTTGCATTATTTTCTATCGTTTCGATTTCTTGATTAATACGCTGAAGGCTTTGCATTACCACTCTACCACTGCCAATATTCATATGGCCAACTTCTGAATTGCCTATTTGGCCTTCTGGTAATCCAACATCAGTTCCACAGGCAGATAAACTGCACTTTGGATAATTAGAGTTAATATGTTGCCAACAAGGGAGATTTGCATTGCTAATAGCGTTGTATTTACTATTTTCTATTCCATTGCCCCAGCCATCTAGTATACATAAAACGACTGATTTAAAGTTCATATAAAAGTTATCATCGAGAACCTCCGATGATACCAAAAACAAACTCTTCTCACAACTTTTGTGTTAAAATAAGAGATATAAAAAGCTGCTTGGAGGCAATGGTATATGAAGTTTTTCATAAAATATTTTATTAAAGTGATTGACAGTTGCTTAAGTGTTTACTAAAACACTTGCATAGCTTTAATAGTGAGGTCAAGTGAGTTGTAGCCAATATATAAAAGGTAATACTTTAGCAACATTAGGTGCTATAATTAATGTTGATAGATTAGTAAACTTTTTAAAAAGCAATACAAAGATTACAAGACTTATTTTACGATGTTCAAAAATTAATTATGAGGTTATAAAAGAATTAGCTCAGCTTTCTCATCTTACTTCACTTGATCTAAGTTGCAGTTATGTTGGTACAGAAGGTGCAAAGATTTTAGCAAGCGGGAATCTTATAAATCTTACTTCGCTTGATTTAGGAGGAAACGAAATTGGTGATGAAGGTGTAGAGGCTTTAGCAAGTGGAAATCTTACAAGTCTTACTGAGCTTAAATTATATGATAATAAAATTGGCGATAGGGGGGCAAAAGCTTTAGCGAGTGGAAATCTTACAAATCTTACGTTGCTTAGTTTAGGATGGAATGAAATCAGTGACAAAGGTGCAGAGGCTTTAGCGAGTGGGAATCTTATAAATCTTATTACACTTAAAGTATATGATAACAGCATTAATTACAGAGGTTCACAGACTTTGGCGAGTGGAAATTTGGTGCGTCTTACTTCAATTATTTTTAATTATTGTTATATTGATAGCACGTTCCCTAAAAATGTCCTGCCTTCACTGCAAAGTAGGTGTAATAAAAGAAAAATAGGGGAAGAATCAGGTAGTAAGCTAAGTGAGGTACAGGCATCTTTGCATTTTGAAAGTAAAGGTTTTAAAGCTATATAACTCCACAGTTTTGTCTGTTTAAGAGACAGAGAAAAGTTAGTGAATTCTGGGCTAAAAATGAAATGTACAGATTGTATAAAACAATGCTCCCCGGGCCGGATTCGAACCAGCGACCAATTGGTTAACAGCCAACTGCTCTACCACTGAGCTACCGAGGAATAAACTGTTTTTAACTTATCATATTGAACGTAGATTGTAAATGATTTTTATGTAGACTTTAAACCTAGATATCATTCCAGAGCATGGAGCTGTAATCCAGTTCTTATTACCTGATATGCTCATTTGACAGTTAAGTCTTCTCTACCCCTATTTGCATAATACCTTGACGATTCCGTTCACGGTTAAAAGATACCGAGGTAGTAGGGTGTATTAGTTTTTGCAAGCTGTTATTTTGCTATGGATTGCTGTAATGGCATCATCTATTTTATTGTTATCACAGCCTGTTTGGGCAAGTTCGGCATTTCCACTGCAATCCCTTCTGGTTACAGTAGATACTAGCTCTTTTGCATTGATCTTATTAGTTAAATCTTTACTTACTTTGACAATCAAAACTGTTTTATCCTTTTCTGTTACCATGAAGGCTATTACAGTTTTCGGTTTTTGTTGCTGTAGAGCAAATTCCCTTATTATACTTCCTGGAACGTTATTGAAAGTGTGGCTTACGAAATTTATTCCATTTATTTCGGTACTTTTTACAGTTTCTACACTGATAAGCTTTTTATAAAGATTTTTTATTTTGACTTCAAATTCTTTGCGCTCCTGGCTTAAAATACTGAGTCGACTTATTATTTCATTTACTGGTGCTTTTACGCATTCTGCAACTTTTTTTAAGCTAATTTCGTTATTGCGTACATAATTAATTGCTTCTTGACCGGTTAAAGCTTCAATTCTTCTTACTCGAGATGCAACGGAACATTCTGCTGCTATCTTAAACAAACCAATTTCTCCGGTACGCTCCACGTGTGTACCACCACATAATTCTTTTGAATCTCCAATTTTTACAACCCTAACATTATCACCATATTTTTCACCAAATAAGGCCATCGCTCCTTCGTCTATTGCCTCATCCATACCTTGAACTTTTGTGGACGTAGAAAGATTTTCTCTGATTAGAGAGTTTACTATATCTTCTACTGAAGACAGCTGATCCTGAGTGACTGGCTTATTGTGACTAAAGTCAAATCTTAGTCTATTTGGTGCGACTAGAGAACCTTTTTGAGTAACGTGATCACCTAAGATTTTTCTGAGTGCAAAGTGTAGAAGATGTGTAGCTGAATGATTTCTTCTTAAGTCTTGTCTTCTTTTTTTATTAATACTAGCTGTAACTGTGTTACCTTTACAAATTGAGCCGACGCACCTGTGCAAATACAAGTCATTAATCTTGTTGGTATTTTCGACTGTTACCATACTTCCATCAGACTGTATAAGATTTCCAATATCTCCCACTTGTCCACCTGACTCTCCATAAAAAGGTGTTTTATCAAGTATAATAGTTATCTTTTCTCCTTCTTTTGCAGAATCAATTACTTCATTTTTAGAGGAAATTATTGCGAGTACTGTTGCATCCTTTACTTCATCACGTTCATAACCAACAAATTCCGTTTTGCCAAACTGATCGATTAAATTAAACCATACTTGTTCAACAGATTTTTCACCAGATCCAGTCCAATTAGCACGTGCTCTTTCTTTTTGCTCTTTCATTGCATTATCAAAACCTTTTTGGTCAAAATTTATTCTCCTTTCTTTCAAAATATCAAGTGTGATATCCAAAGGAAATCCATAAGTGTCATATAGTTTGAATGCTGATTCTCCAGATAGAGTGTCACCTGATTTTAAATCTGCAGTGAATTTGTCCAAGAGATTAATGCCTTTCATTAAAGTGTCTTTAAAGTTTTCTTCCTCTGATTTTAACGTTGTTTCTATTAAGCTTTTAGCTCTGATTAGCTCTGGATAAGCATCTCCCATATAAGCCAAACTTGTGCCATCTATGAGTGCAGGAAAAACAAGGTTCAATAGAGAATCATTATATCCAAGTAGGTGGATATAACGTACTGCTCTCCTGATCAATCTGCGTAGTACATAATTTCTTCCTTCATTTCCAGGAAGCACTCCTTCTGCGATGAGAAATGCAGCTGCACGAAGGTGATCTGCGATAATCTTATGAGCTACTTTATTTTCCGTATTTCCACAGTACTCTTGCGATTTACTTACCAGAGCAGAAAATAGGTCAATATCATAGTTATCATGAACGTTCTGCATAACAGCTGCTATTCTTTCAAGGCCCATTCCGGTATCGATGCATTTTTTTGGTAATTTTTGTAAATTACCTTCTTCATCTTTATTAAATTCCATGAACACCAGGTTCCAAATTTCAACAATTCTGTCGTCTTCATGTAAAGCGGAATTTCCATGATCGTAAAAGATTTCAGAACATGGGCCACATGGACCAGTATTGCCCATGCTCCAAAAGTTATCATCTGTTGTAATTCTTATGATTTTATCATCTGAAAAGCCACTTATCTTACGCCAAATTTCATATGCTTCATCATCAGTGTGGTAAACAGTTATGGATAGTCTGTTTTTATCAAGAGACAATTCTTCAGTAATAAATTTCCACGCAAATTCTATCGCAGTTTCTTTAAAGTAATCACCAAAGCTAAAATTTCCGAGCATTTCAAAAAATGTGTGATGCCGAGATGTATAGCCAACATTTTCAAGATCATTGTGTTTACCACCTGCTCTGAGACACTTTTGACTTGAGACGGCACGTTTCATTTCAGTTTTTTGCGTGCCGGTAAAGATGTTTTTGAACTGTACCATACCAGCATTTGTAAACATGAGTGTTGGATCATGCTCTGGAATCAAAGGAGAAGAAGGAACTTGCTCATGATTATTATTTACAAAAAATTTTATAAATCTTTCTCTAATTTCGTTTAGCTTCATCGTTTTTACTGAGGTTATCTATGCATAATAAGTTGTAACAGAAGTAAAATCAATTTATCAATCTAAATATTAATATATACATTACTTAGTATAATAAAGGTAACTTTTACATAAAAATTTTAATAAAAAGATATAGGTTTAAATATTTTATCCACTAACATAGAGAAGTATTTGTTAATTCAAATAATACTTTTATTAATTCATTTAAGGAGTGTGAAATGCCAAAAAAATTCCAAAACACTAAGAATAGCATGCGAAAGAGAGAAACAACAAATAAGCAGGAGATGGATGGTCCAACAATTAGAATTGTATCTGACTTGGAAAGTATAAAACAAAACAGAAGAGTAGAATTTTTAATTAAAGGAGAGAATTTAACAGTAAAAGACCTCTCTATATCTTCTAGAGCAGCTGAGATAGGCTTGGTTACAGGAATAGTAAATTCAATAGACATTCCTCAAGCAATTCGTGAATCGACAATAGATGGAATTATTTTAGGTCTTAAGAGTGGAGAAATAGAAAAAGGTAAAGAATATAATTATAGAGAATTTGAGAAAATATATCTAAAAAACCTTGTAGATGAATTGGGTAAGGATAGTTCAAAAAAGCTAAAAGAAAGAACTGATGAAAATAGCCAATTGAGAGAATCTACCACTGAAGAAATTGATTATCAGATGCAGGAAGATGTAACTATCGAATCAGCTTCTTTAACAAAACAAGAATTCGATTTTGCATCAAGCAAAGTAACTACTAAAGAGATTAATGACGTAATAAATGAAATAGAAGAATCAAATGCTAGTTATGGAATTACTCCTGAAGATATAAGTAGTGTTTCCCGTTTTGATAGTAATTCACAAGAAGTGTTAGATCATTCTATATTTAATAGCACAGATGTGGAAGGGCCTAAATTACCCGAAATAAATGGAGGACAGTATATAGGAATAGCAGGGATTGCTGGTGGTATATTGGGTGGAGTGCTAGCAGTAGCTTTTGCAGGATTAGGATACTTTATATGGCATAGAAAAAATAGGGAAGGTAGCTACGATGTTGAAAAAGCGATGAAAAACCTTCCTGAACAAGCTCAACTTGAGCATTCCGGATCTACATCAGAAATAGAATCTTTGCTCAGCAATGCTACATCGGTAGCACATCTATCTTCTCAGATTAGTGTCGAGTAAGATTCCAGAGTTTGATGGCACAACAGTGCCATCAACTTAGCTCTTACAGCACTTATATGCTCTGGAACCAAAGGAGAAGAAATTTTCCTGTCTTACAAAAAATTTTATAACTCTTTCTCTAATTTTATATCGTTTTTACTAAGGTATAATAAATTGCAATGAGAAATTCAGATATTAATATATGTATTATTTAGTATAATAAAAATATAAAAATCTTAGTGAAAAGATGTGGACTTAAATAATTTATCTTTTATACATAAGGAAATATTGGTCAGCTTGGGGGTCATATATGTCAAGAAGATTTAAAAATACTGTAGGAAAAAAAAGATCAATCAATAAGGAAAAAAGGAATAGATGAATTAGTATTGAATCAGAATTGCGAGATGTAGAACAAAACAGAACAATATATTTTCTATTGGGAGGAGTTGATTTAAAACTTAAGTATGTATGTATGCTTGACGATACATCTTATCGTATTCTTGTTGCTGAAGGAGAAATAGTGCATGCAGAAAATCCAAAAGTGATGATTGATGATATTGTTTCTGATCTCAAGAGTGGAAAAATACGAAGTTATAAAAGATATAATGCCAAAGAGTTTTATGAAAAGTATCTCAAAGAGTTTTTGAGTAATGAGAATTTGCAAAAGCTGGAAGCTGTTGATATTGAAAGTACAACAACAGAACTACCAAACTTAAAACAAGTAATGGAAGAAATGAAAAAATCAAACGCTAGTAATGGAATTACAATTCAAAATATAGGAAATGTTAAAAATACGACAAATATTTTGGGTAATCCTATGATTCATGATACGAACTTGAGAAGATTTAAATTATTGGAAACATCTCGATCAAATAAGGAAAATATGGGAGTGTTAACAGTAGATATGTTAGCAATGGGAGTAGTCTTGTTAGCAGCTATCGCAGCAGCTGTACCACTTAAATGTTGGTTTTATAATAGAAAAAATAAAAGCCATAGTAGTTCTAAGGAAGAAACTTCATCTAGTAATTTATTAAGTGCAATAACCTTAGAAAGTAGAGGTAATAGTATTATTTAGTCAAAATATTGCAAAAATAGAATTTTTTTATTGTTTTTTTTACAGTTTCCTCATTTAATAATTTTTATGCTCTAATTATTATACTTAATTTATCATTACCTGTTGTGTAAACAGGATGAGAATTTTCAATAATCTACATCCTTTAGTAAGAAAAAATCAATACATTCACGATAAATTTACCTCATATCTGTGTTTTATATGTGGAATTTCGAATGGAAAATTATGCAGGCAAAGAAAGAAGAATAGTGAATATAGTTACTCAACATTGGAGTGATATAAAAGGATCAGATAGAGAATGGCCAGAAAGACATGAAATAGACACTGCAGAAATCATGGAGTCATGGCAGCATTGTTTTATCATTGAAGTTAAAGATCGAGGTTATATTTGTGAAAATGCAGGAGAAAAAGCTATTGAATTTTATGGTTTTGAAAAAAAGATGTACATCGATAATAAATATGCAATTGATGCACCATTTTTACGGCTATATAAAATAGATGCAGTTATTGATAAACTTGAGACTATAATAGAAAGTAAATGCCCAATTAACGAAGAGGAAGAAAGTGAAAGTGTTAAAATGAGGCAAGTATTGCTACCAATTGGGAATGAAGAAGGTATAACACATATACTAGGTGTGATTACATTCAAGCTGCTTTAAAATACAATTTTAATTTGATTCTTTAATAAAATTATCTATACTCATACTTAATTACTAATAAAGAACTAAATAGTGGTGTTTGTAAATTTGTTTAGAATATGACGAAAATAAAATTAAAAACCAAATCTTCTGTCAAAAAGCGCTTTCACCTTACAGCTAAGGGTAAAGTCATCTCTACTCAGTCAGGTAAGAGACATGGCATGGTAAAGAGAAGTAAATCTAATATTCGTAATCAACGCGGTACAACGATTCTCAATAAATCTGACTCGCGTATAGTTAAACTTTATATGCCTTATGGTATTTAATAAAATGGAGGTAAGATAAAAATGGCTCGGATAAAGCGTGGAGTCGCTACTCATGCTCGTCATAAAAAGGTATTAAAATTAGCAAAGGGTTATAGAGGACGGGCAAAGAATTGTTATAGAATTGCATTACAAAGGGTTGAAAAAGCACTACAGTATGCTTATAGAGACAGAAGAAATCGCAAACGTGATTTTCGTGGTTTGTGGATAATACGTATTAATGCAGCGGCAAGAGAACATGGACTCACTTATGGTAGGTTTATGCATGGTCTTAAACTTGTTGGAGTTGATTTGAATAGAAAAATTCTTGCTGAGATGGCTGTTAATTGTAAGGATGATTTTGCTAAATTAATAGAAACTGTAAATAGTAAGTTAGCAGAAAATTCCTAAAGCAAAAACACCTGAAAACATGAGAATTATTTTCATGGGGTCACCGGGGTTTGCTGTTGGTGCGTTAAACTTACTATTGAAATTACAGAGTGAAATAGTAGCAGTATATACCAAAGCTCCAAAACCTTCTGGACGTGGGCAGAGGTTAACAAAATCCCCAGTACACATCGTTGCTGAAAAAAGTGACATAGAGGTATGTACTCCTACCTCTTTAAAATCTTCGATAGAGCAAGAAAAGTTTGGAAATTTTAAGCCAGACGTTGCAGTTGTTGCTGCGTATGGATTGATACTTCCAAAAGAAATTTTAAATATTCCCAAATATGGTTGTATTAATATTCATCCATCATTGCTGCCTAGGTGGCGCGGTGCAGCTCCGATACAGCACACAATTTTAGCCGGAGATCAAGAAACCGGAGTTAGCATTATGCAGCTAGATGAAGGATTAGATTCTGGCCCTATTTTAAAACAGAAAAAATTTCTTATTGAAAAAAGCGATAATTATAAGACGTTGTATGATAAATTGTCTGAATTAGGTAGTGATTTACTGCTGAAAGTACTAAACGAAATTGAAAAGCAAGTTCCCTTAAAACAGAGCGATAACGATGCGTGCTATGCTGACAAAGTAAAAGACTATAAAATTTACGCAAGTGACGCCTGTGAAATTGCTTATAGAAAGGTTAAAGCATTTTATCCAAAAGCATTCATTAAGGTAGAGAATAAACGTATCAAGATACTTGATGCTGAATTTGAAGCCTTCACTTCAGGACAAGGTGAGATCATTAATGATAATATGCATATAAGTTTAAAAGGTGGTACTTTAATTCCTAAAGTTGTACAAATGGAAGGAAGAAATCCTTGCGATATTAAAGATTTTGTTCGTGGCTTAAAATCAAGTTTAACAAAAAAATTTATAGAATAGACTACTTTGAAGGGAGAGTGAGGAGAGCTAAAGCAACTTTTACAATTTGGTATTCCGCTGCTTATTAGCGGAATCTACAACAAGATACCGCGTTTTGGTGTACGAACATTGCAATTTGCAGGTAATTTGAGTAGTAGATGGTGTCATTCCAGTGCTTGATAATGGAATGGCTTTGTTGCATCACTCTTCGGATAGTAGGTAACGTGGAATAAATTCATGAAGCTATCTCAAATTTAGCCATGCCTATATCAGTAAATTTGTTAAGCAAATAACACTTGAGTAGCAGTTCTCTCTCACGATTAACCTCAGATTTGTTTCTAAAACTAAACCCAAATGTTTGCTTCAGTCGCGAGAAAAAACTTTCTATATAAGATCTCTTCCCATAATTTATCTCTTTTTTCCACCTCTTCATACCATCTTCATCATATGACTTTATGAGCTTGATTGTAGAATTTCTCTCATCCATATAATCCAACTTTGGATGCTCTACTGCATTATTTTGCGGAGGAATCCTTGTCTTTATGTCAAGCTCATCGCACAGTTTGTATAACTTCTTTCGATTATATGCCCTGTCTGCATATAGTGTGCTTATATTATATTTAACATCAATCCTTGCAATAAGATCACATGCTCCATAGTGGTCAGAATAAACTCCGCCACTGTATTTTGCTGCTATAACTTTTTTGCTACCTATCTCTAGCATTACATGCAGTTTTCTTGTTTGCTCATAGCGGCGATACTTTCTATCTGTACCATTTGCCTTGCTATGACCTGGAATATTATTGTAGATGCTTATTCCAGTACTATCTATGGCAATCTCAATATCTTCTGTATTATTTTTATCATGTCTTCGATCATTAATTTTGATGTTAAGTTTTTTAAGCCTTCTTGAGGCCTGGGAATAGCTAATAACTTGCAAGTTTTTCCTTACTTGCTCAAGGTACCCTGCTATAAATCCCGCTGTTTGTCTCAGACCTATTCTAAATAAACAAGTTATTATGTGAACCAGAATCACGACCTTATCGCTATAAATATAGTTGCCACCAGCCATTTTTGGACCTTTTTCGTACCAATTTTCTATGGCATCATTGACGTAATAAAAAATATTTCCCCTCTCTTGGAGAAATTTGTTATATTCATGGCAGTTACTGACTCTCATTTTTTGTGGCATATTTTTCTTTAGTAGGTTAAATGCTTGTCTTATAGTGAATTTTGTCAGTAACTGCCAGTTCTTTTTATTTGACCTATGCAACAAAGCCATTCCAGTGTCAAGCACTGGAATGACACCGTCTATTATGCAAATTACCTGCTAATTGCAATGTTCGTACAGATGTGGGTCACGCGCTGGAATAACACCCTTGGTGGTAACAACTAAAGAAAAATATCAACTAGGTTTATAGTCTATCACTACTGTTTTTGCAATTTTATCGTGAAGAAATTGTTTACGCTGGTCAAGGATTGCAAATAATATGATTAAGATTGATACAACTATGAATAGACTAGAAATATTGAATAGTGTGTAGCAGATTATAAAATATAATACTCCAAAAACCGCTGTTCTGCTTATTGCTTGTATTAGAGTGATTTTTTCAAGTGTATTTTCATCTTTTACACGCATGCGAAGTAACAATTGTCCTGGAGTACCACCAAATTCTATTATCGTAAATACATAAAATATTAATTCCAATATCAACCCTATTACTTGTGTAGCTACTGCTTTATCTAAAATCATTTCAGTTACATTGAGTGATAGAGAATATGCTAAAGTAAATCCAATGATAAATCCGATAACAAACCCCATTCCCTGTACTAAAATATAATCGATTGCAAATGCAAAAATACGTCTTGTAATCCCTGCATAACTTATTTTAGTATCCATACACTTTCCATATTTTGCAATGCTATAACTAGTATAAAAGTGCATTATTAAATAAAAGTAAATATTCTATTTTAGCAACATTGACCCACTCTATTATTTGAATTAACATTAAATCATTTACAGTTAAGGAAGTTATGTCAACACCAATCACAGTTGCATATGGTGACGGTATCGGACCAGAGATTATGGAAGCGGTGTTATCGGTATTGCGCGAAGCGAAAGCAAAGATTTCAGTAGATATTATTGAAATAGGAGAGTGTGTTTATAGTAAAGAATGGTCTCACGGAATTTCTCCGAGTGGTTGGGAATCTATCGAAAGGACAAAGATATTACTCAAATCTCCAACAACAACTCCGCAAGGTAAAGGCCACAAAAGCTTGAACGTTGCACTGAGAAAAAATCTAGGGTTGTATGCAAATATCAGACCATGCATTTCGTATCACCCTGTTATAGAAAATAAATTCGATAAATTTGATGTTGTTGTAATACGCGAAAATGAAGAGGACGTTTACACCGGAATAGAGCATAGGCTCACTGGTGACTCGTACCAATGCACTAAAATTATTACTAGATCTGGCTCAGAAAAAATATGCAGGTACGCTTTTGAATATGCGAAAAAACATAACAGAAAGAAAGTAACTTGCCTGACTAAAGACAACATAATGAAAATGACTGACGGCGCTTTTCATGCAGCGTTTGATCGTATTGCAAAAGAATATCCGGATATAAAGGCGGAACATTATATAGTTGATATTGGAATGGCACGTGTTGCCACAGAACCCGAGAATTTCGATGTTATAGTAACTGAAAATCTATATGGCGACATATTATCAGATATAGTGGCACAAACCTCAGGTTCTGTAGGGCTTGCAGGAAGTAGCAATATAGGTAATGAATATGCAATGTTTGAAGCGATTCACGGCTCTGCTCCTGATATTGCAGGAAAAAATATAGCTAATCCTTCTGGTCTTTTAAATGCTGCAGTGCATATGTTGATCTATATAGGTCAAGCAGATATTGCAAAACTAATCTACGATGCATGGCTCAAGACTTTGGAAGATGGAGTACATACTGCTGATTTATATAAGGAGAAAAAGAGTAAACAAAAGGTTGGAACAAAAGAATTTGCAGAAGCCGTCATAGATAATCTAGGAAAGAAACCTGTAACATTACCTGAGCTTATAATTAGCAGTGATTCGGATAGTAAAATAAATAAAGTACAAGACAATTACGAACAAGATTACAAAGTTAAAAAGCTAGTGGGTAGTGATATAACGCTTGCCTGGGACAAATCCAACAATTTTGATCAAATAGTAGGATTATTTGAATCGAGTAATCTGCAGATGATAGCAATATACTCAAAGGGTCTTGCAGTTTGGCCAGGAAGTTCAAAATCTTTAAGTGACCAAATAACTTGTAGGTTTATTGTGAATAGTGAAAAGAAAACTATTACAAATAGTGACGTGAATAATTTACTAATCAAACTCGAAGAAAATAACTTTAATGTAGTGAGAATGGATAAGTTGTATTTATATGATGAAAAAGAAGGTTTTTTCTCTTAATGATTGCTTAAAATATACTAAGGATATAGCTTGTTTATTTGAGATATAGTCATGGGTCAACATTTTAAGTTAACTAGTCGGGAGTTTGATGATAACGCTGACTTGTTTAAAGTATTAGAAATAAAGGCTAAGCAAGTTGTAGACAAGAATTATGAAGAGCTTAGTGCAATTTTGAAGAAACAGAATAAGAAGTTGATTCTTGTAAATCATCCTGACAAGGGTGGAGATAAAAATAGATTTGATCAAATTTATAAAGCCTATTAAGAGCTAAAAAATATATTGAACCTTTGGAATTAGGAAATCCTTGTGTTAAAGTCAGTGTTGGTGCTGAAAGTGATGGGAGTTTAACAGCGCGTGAATTTATTATAGGAAGAAATTATTTGAAAAATTAAATATCACTGAAGAAGAAGTGATAGGAAAGAATTTTGTTGAGCTTGCTTCCATATTGAAAAAGAAAAATAGCTCACTAGGAGACTTGGAACGCAAAGATAAATTAATTTATGATATAAATTATTGCGCAAGATATGGCTCACTTTTCGATTATGAAGTCAAAAAGCTAAGAAATGAGCTTGATAAGCACTTATTGAAGCTTAACATGCAACTGTTTAGTTATATTTCTCCTTTAGAAAAGTGTAGGAGTCTAATAAGGGAAGACAAACAAGCACTAATGCAAAAGTTTATAAAGCGTAGAGACGATTTGCTATCTAGTATTTTTAAGGCTAAAGTATATACCTTACTTCCTTTAGCTCTTGCTGAAGCAAGTTATTGTTATTATTTCTTGCCTATTTGGTTAATTGCCAGTAATACCTTGATGTGTTTATGCTTGCCACTAGTAGCATTAAATTCTATTATGGTGCAGTTTTTGGCTTTGTTAACAGAACATTACGAAAAAAATACAAAAACTATGAGATTTCTACTGACAAGTATGTAAGTAGAATGAATTGTATTTACTTATGC
This sequence comes from Wolbachia endosymbiont (group B) of Villa cingulata, assembly GCF_964028285.1. Lineage (NCBI taxonomy): Bacteria > Pseudomonadati > Pseudomonadota > Alphaproteobacteria > Rickettsiales > Anaplasmataceae > Wolbachia > Wolbachia endosymbiont (group B) of Villa cingulata. Next base: position 391,611 of record NZ_OZ034766.1, read on the forward strand.
TATAGTCTTTGTGTTTTTTACCCTTTGCCTGTCTTTTTTACTTCTAAGAGCCTGTAAGTGATCTCTGAATATGGTAAGATGAGGTATAGTTGACATGAGGTAAAGTATGAGGAATACATATCCAAGTGACATAAGTTGTGAAAAATTCGAAAAGATTAGACTAATTTTAGAAAGCGTGCGAAAGAAAACAAAGCCAAGAAGATTAGGTTTATATGAGTTATTTTGTGGTGTGCTTTATGTACTAAAAAGTGGCTGTCAATGGCGAATGCTTCCAAAAGAGTTTCCAAGATGGCGAAATTGTTACGATTACTTCAAGAAATGGAGTAAAAAAACGAATGAAGATAGAGAAAGTGTTCTAGAAATTGTCTTAAAAAAAATTGGTTGGAGAGAACAGTGGTCGTAATACTAAAACAAGCTTCTGCATCATTGATGCCCAAAGTGTAAAAAATACCGATACTGCTGAAGAAGAAGGTTATGATGCTGGCAAGAAAATTTCAGTAATAAAGCGTCATATCGCAGTTGATACACAAGGTTTGACACACGCAATTCATATAACAACGGCAGAAATAACTGATCGTAGTAGTGCTTTGACAATGGTTAAAAATGCTAAAGAAAGTCTCTCTGAAGTTAAAAACATACTGGTTGATGCAGGCTACACTGGAGAAAATTTTGCAACACAGATGAAAGTAACTATTGGTGCAACTGTTGAGGTGAAGCGAATTACACACCTTTTCTGTATTGCCAAAAAGATGGGTTGTTGAGAGATCTTCTTTTGCCTGGTTGGAAAAATGTAGGCGACTTTGGAAAAATTGCGAGCGTAAACTTAATACTAGCCTACAAATTTGCTTTTACTTCTTTCCTCCTCAAAAGATTATGAACAGGTTCTTTGATGATAGAGGGTTTATTTCTAATAGTCTTTATGTTGATGTGACAATATTTGGTACTTTGTCATTGTTAGCACTGCTAGCTACTGAGATATTTAGTCCTATATTTTCAAAAGGTTGTGAAATATACACTGAAAAACACATGAAAGATTTACTTGAGGAAGATTCAAGAGATAGAGTACAAAAGGAAACTAATCTGTTAGGACGGTATGATCCACGAAGGCTATTAATGCCGATAATTATGCCTCTTGTTAGAAAGTGTTTTACAGAAGTGGCAAGCGAATTTGCTGAAAGGAATTTTGATGAGGTAAAAATTGATATGTCTGATGTTAATACCGAAGGACTATCTAATCCTCAAGCAATTGAATTTACACAGCAAACAGTATAGTATAAGCTTTTAGCTCTATGCATGGACTCAAAAAAAGTAGAATTGATATTTGAAAAGTTTCAACAATCAAATCCTGCACCAAAAATAGAGCTAAATTATACCAATCATTTTACGTTATTAGTTGCAATAGTTCTATCAGCGCGAACAACTGATATAAGCGTTAATAAAATTACAAAGGAGCTATTTAGTATCACTGATACTCCAGAAAAAATGCTGAATCTTGGGCAAAGTGAGCTGAGAAAATACATAAGCAGTATTGGTTTATATAATTCCAAAGCAAAAAATATAATCGGGCTCAGCAAAATATTGATTGAGAGGTACAATAGCAAAGTGCCTACTAATTTCGATGATTTGGTATCTTTACCAGGGGTTGGGAGAAAGAGCGCTAATGTGTTCTTAAATTCAGGGCTTGGTATTCCAACATTGGCAATTGATACTCATGTTTTTAGAGTAAGCAATAGAGTTGGGCTTGTGAAAGAAAAAGATATATTTAAAACAGAGCAATCTCTTTTGAATGTGGTTCCAAAAAAATACCTGCTTTATGCTCATCATTGGCTAGTTTTACACGGTAGATACATTTGCAAGGCACAAAAACCTTTGTGTGAAGCGTGCACAATTCATGATTTATGTGAGTTTGAATGCAAGAGGTATAAAGTCTAGCACAACACTTCGATATTTCTTACTTTTATCATCCAAGTAGCTGATCTCTATGATGGTGTCAACCGAGTAGCTGACACTGGGATGGCTTTGTTGCATCGCTTATCGGATAGTGGGTAAAGCATAATAAATTCATGAAACTACCTCAAACTTAGCCATGCCAATATCAGTAAATTTATTGAGTAAGTAACATTTTATTAGCAACTCTTTTTCTCGATTTACTTCAGATCTATTTCTAAAACTAAACCCAAATATTTGCTTTAATCTTGAAAAAAATCCTTCAATATATGACCTTTTTCCATAAACCGCTTCCTCCTTCCACTCTTTCACACCGTCTTTACCACATAATCTAATGGCAGCATTCCTTTCAGCCATATAATCCAATTTTGTATGCTCCGCTGCACGATTTTTCGGTAAAATTTTTGTCTTTATATCATATTTTTTGCACAATTTATAAAGCTTGATAGGCTCTGTCTGCATATAATGCTTTTATAGCATGCTGAAAGCTGAGCAAGTCACAAGCACCATAATGGTCGGAGTAGGCACCATTGCTATATTGTGCAGCTATAGCTTTTTTACTATTTATACTCAATATTACGTGTAGCTTTCTTACCTGTTTATAACTGCGATACTTCGCTATTTTCCTTACTGTGACCAGGGGTATTATCTGATACTTGTACTGTCTATGGCAATTTCAATATCTTCCATATTGTTTTTATCAACTCTGCAATCATTGATCTTAATATTGAAACCTTCTTGAAGCCTGCGAATAGCTAATGACTGCTAACTACTTGCTGCAAATATCCTTTTATCAACCCTACCGTTTGTCTTAAGCCAATTCTAAAGAGACTAGCGACTATATGCACTAAAATCACAACTTTATTACTATAAATATAATTTCCACCTCGCATTTTGAGGCTATTTTCGTACCAACTTTCTATTGCCTCATTAATAAAATGAAAAATATTTCCTCTTTCTTGTAGAAATCTGTTATATCCATGGCAGTTACTGACCTTCATTTTAGTTGGCATATTTTTCTTTCGTAGGTTAAATGCCTGTTTTATAGTGAATTTCGTCAGTAACTTCCAGTTCTTTGTATCTGAGCTATGCAACAAAGCCCACTGGAATCCAGTCTTTCTTACCAACAAAAACTTAGAATAACTTTTGTTCTTAAAAAATTTCTAGATTCCAGTGTCAAGCACTGGCATGATACCGTTTATTCTTATGGTGGTCTTATCTGTCTACCTTATTTTATCACTCTGCTAAACGGATAAAAAAAAGAAGATATTAGTAAACTAATATCTTCTTTTGTGATTAAAAATACATTGGATCTTGGTTGTGTATTTCATCTACTATAAGCAATAATTTTTCGCTTTCATCATAGAGACTTTTTGTACTAGCTGCTAATTTCTCACTAATTTGTGAACGAGGTTCGGAAAGTTCAAGACTATAAAATGATAATACTTGAAGACATTGTTGTAGGCATTCTTGCAGTGATGAACTATTTTGACATTTATTGGAGCATATACGCATAATGTCTCGAATTACACTGTAACTTGAAAAATCATCCAACTTTTGTTGTAAATCTACTCCCTTTTCCTCACTATTGAAACCCTGTAAATTTCCTCGAAACATAATACATTCCTTAATTTTGCAAATATACTAATATTAGTATATAAATATGAATATTATATTTATATAATTACTTTTCAAATATAAATGGCAAGTTAAAGTGGTTTTTTGTTACTCAAAAAACAGAAATGTTTCTATTTCCTACACTTTCTTTATAAAAATCATAGGCGCCCATTATTAGCTAAAGTAAAAGTCAAGTATCTGGAATTCTGGACATAAAATCCTCCTGTATAAAAAGATTAGAAAAAAATGCAGCGCACATATGACAGACGTGTATATACGCTGAAAAAGATACGCTACGTTTTTTATTGAAAAGTTAGTTGAAAGTCTGCAGACAAAGATAGATTTTGAGCTCTTAAAATATCTCTAATTGTCATTATAATCAGATTCAAAATATGCGGAAGTAATTTTTTTTGACAATAGATTTCTTGCATAACCAAGTGTCATCCCAGCTGGGATTCAACTAAGTTGGTAAACACCTTACAACGTTTTTTGCGCGAAAAAGCTGGATGCCAGTGTCACGCACTGGCATGACATCCTCTTGCTTCTATAGGTGTCTTTATCTCGTCTACTTTATTTTGCCACACAGATACAATGGTTTCACATGTACTTGGTAGGCTATCTATTTTGAAAAAGAAGGACTACCAACACCTTCACTTTTTGCATCACTAAACTTACTTGCTACTTTATCAATAGTCCAAACTAGTGGTAATAACAAGCGCAGCAGCGCAAATGACAGCACTAACAGCATAACTCAAAACTGCGTTAACAAATGTAGCTAATGTACCACTGTGATTCCGTGCCTTATTTGATAACATAGATGAATAATCTATCAACGATCTTGTATTGCACTTAAGATCATAACTATCTGTTACTTTCGCTAACCCTTTTGCCGGCCAATATGATAGATACGCCAATGCTAGATATAAAGGTTGTAGGGCTATATTAGCTAACGCAAAAGTAGTAATCCTAATCATAGCAAGAGCTACATTTTTCACTGGCCCAATAACACTATTAATATAATGAACGGATTTATAGAAACTATTTTGTGGAACTTCGTTACCTCGAACGCTTTTGGTAGGAACTGTTCCATATCGAGAATACTCCTTAAAATTTTTATATAAACTTGATATATTACACCTCTAAAAATAAAAACATAATTATCTTACCAATATAGCTTGTTTTAGAATAAATGCAATCACTACCTAACTAAATTATCTGTTGCGCAAAAGCACATATTACCATACCATCGAAAATAAAGAGGTCAGCATGAGTTTTACTTTACCTGAGTTGCCATATGATAAAGCAGCTTTAGAGCCTTATATATCTGTAAAGACATTAGATTTTCATTATGATAAGCACCATAAGGGATATTTAAATAAACTCAACGAACTGGTTGAAAACACAGATTATCAACATATGGAAATTGAGGAATTAGTAACGAAAGTTCATGGAAATAATAATACAGTTCCTATTTTTAACAATGCAGCACAAGTTTGGAATCACACTTTTTATTGGAATTCAATGAAAAAAAATGGTGGTGGTAAACCTAAAGATGATGGTCTTCTAGCAAAAAAAATTCAAGATGATATTGGTGGCTTTGACAAATTTTGTGAAGAATTTTCAAATTATGGAGTAAGCCAATTTGGTAGTGGATGGGTGTGGTTAGTGCTTGAAAAAGGAAAACTCAAAATCACTAAAACTCCAAATGCGGATCTACCGCTAATTTATGGCCAGGTGCCACTACTTACTATGGATGTATGGGAGCATGCATACTATTTGGATTGCCAAAATCGCAGAATTGACTACATAAAAGTTTTTCTTGATCATTTGATCAATTGGGATTTTGTAGAAGAGAATTTAAAGAAGAATATATAAGATGAATATACCACAAGTAACAAAACTAGATAATGGTCTGCGCATAATAACTGAGCGAGTGCATGAAGTTGATTCCGTAGCTTTAAATATACGAGTTGGTGTTGGCAGTAGAGCTGAAAGTGCAAGTCAAAATGGAATATCTCATTTCCTAGAGCACATGGCTTTCAAAGGAACAAAGACAAGAACTGCTTTTGAAATTGCAAAAGCTTTTGACGACATAGGTGGAGCTTTCAATGCCTGCACCGGTAGAGAAAGTACAAGTTATTACGCAAAGGTTCTTAAAAAAGATATAAAGACTGGCATTAATATATTAATAGATATATTAATGAATTCTACATTTCCAGAGGATGAATTGGAACGCGAAAAGGGTGTTGTAATACAAGAGATTTTTCAAACTAATGATTCACCGAGCGATATCATTTTTGATAAGTATTTTGAAGCAGCTTATAAAGATCAACCATTTGGTAGGTCAATCTTGGGTACGCAAGATACTGTCAAATCTTTTACTCGAGCTAATCTAGATAACTACATAAATGAGCATTACTTTGGCGAGAACATTATATTTGCTGTTGCAGGAAATGTTGAACATGAGGAAGTTGTTCAATTAATCAAAGACTTTCTCTCAAAGATTCATTCAAAAGAGCTGAAAAAAAGCGAGAATGCAAGTTATACCGGTGGTGAGTATTTAGAACATCGTAAATTAGATCAAGTACATTTATTAATTGGTCTACCTAGTGTTTCTCGTGATGATAATAGATATCACACATTCAAAGTTCTTGATGCCATACTGGGAAGTGGCATGTCATCACGCCTGTTTCAGGAAGTAAGAGAAAAGCAGGGGCTTGCTTATTCCATTTACTCATTCAACTCTAGCTATGCTGATACAGGAATGCTTTCGATTTTTGCTGGTACAGATAGCAGTAATCTAGATAAGCTTTTGAAAGCTATAACGACAGAGTTGAAGAAATTGTCTACAGATGATTTAAAGGAAGAAGAAGTAAATAGAGTAAAAGAACGAGTAAAATCTCAAATTTTAATGTCACGCGAAAGTGTTAGCTCGCGTGCTGAAACGTTAGGACACTACTACGGTAACTATAATAAATACATCAGTAAAAACGAATTAATAGAAAAAATTAGTGCTGTTACTATTTACGATATAAAAAAAGCAGCAGAAGAATTGCTATCTCAGCATGAAAGAATTACTTTAGCTGCGATTGGAGAAATTAATTCATTGCCAAGTTACGATAAAGTGGTTTCTATGCTTAGTGTACTTTAATTATGTTGCTTATGCTCACTAAAAAGTTCAATGAATGGTTGCAAAATCCTTTCTATAAAAAGTTTGCTTTCTGGTTCATCGCATATACCACTAATCATTTTATTGAAAGTTTTTTCGCTGTTTTGTAAAAATAAATAGCTTTCTACTGATTGCACAATAGACAAGGCAGTTAAAATTCCTCCTGTCACTAAACAAGAAGCTATAGCAGGTACAGTATCCACTGCAATTCCAGTTGCGATCAATGATAAACCAGCTAAGAGTGTAAAGGCTGAAACGCAAAACGCTATTTGATGTTTTTCTTTATTTTTAACCATAAATGCCTCACAAAATTATATTTCTAGTATACCCGTATATATACGGTACTGTCAAGTTTTTAAAGAAGATTAAAAAATGCAACGCACATGTGCAAAATATGAACTAGGTATATAATTCACAATGTAACGGTGCTTCACTAATCCAATTATTTTTTTCCTGATCTAGCCTATCATTCAATATTGCTTGTCTTATTGATTCCATCAACTTATTCATGAAGAAAACATTGTGAATGGTAACGAGTGTATAAGCCAGCAACTCTTTAGCTTTCAGTAGATGGTGTATATAGGCTCTTGAATGTTTTCTGCAAGTAAAGCACAAACAGTCATTTTCAATTGGGTTATCATCTAGTTCGAATCGTTGATTTCGCAAATTAATATGCTCTTTGCACTTTGAAGAAATAGAATCTCTATTTTTTACTTTAACAAGCGCGCCACCATGTCTTGCGAGGCGAGTTGGATGCACGCAATCAAATGTATCAACTCCAAGCTCTACTCCACGAAAAATGTCTACAATTCCACCAATACCAAGCAAATGAGTAGGCCTATCTTTTTTTAAATGTTCCATAGTAAAGGAAACTACATCATACATCTGCTCTTTACTTTGACCAAGTGATCCACCTATTGCTTGACCAAAAAATGGCAAATCGTTGATAAAATCACAACTTTCTCTACGCAAATCTTGATACACTCCGCCTTGACTAATTCCATAAAGCACCTGTTTGCCATTATTATTTTTTTCAAATTCATTTAAAGAACGTTCAGCCCATCTATGGCTCATGAGCATCGATTTCCTTGTGTACTCCTTGCTGACGTGAAATGGAGTACATTCATCTAAAACTAAGATTAAATCTGCACCTAATTTTTGTTGAATTTGTATCGACTTTTCAGGAGTTAGACAATAAGTTTTACCATTTATGTAAGAACGAAAAATTGCCCCATCCTCGTTAATTTTGATCAGAGTTTTTTGTTTCTGTCTTACTCCCTTTATCTCTTCTGAAACTGATCCGTGTCCTAAACTAAATATCTGGTATCCACCAGAATCAGTGAGCATTGGCCCACTCCATCCCATCATCTTGTGCAAGCCACCAAGCTTTGCCACAGTATCCTCTCCCGGTTGGAGCATTAGGTGATAGGTGTTGGAAAGTATTATCTGAGTACCTGCTTCTCTGATTCTCTCGATATCTGCAGCTTTAATAGCAGCTTTGGTTGCACAAAATATAAATGCTGGTGTTTCTATACTTCCATTTGGAGTTTTGATCGTTCCAACTCTTGCAGAACCTGATTGCTTGGTTATCCTAAACGAGAACTTTTCCATCTATTTACTTGAAAGTTCTGCTATGATATTTTCCACTTTTTCAGGAGTGAGGTTTTCATAAAAATCGTTATTGATCTGTACAACAGGGGCATTAACACATGCACCAAGACATTCAACTTCCTTTAAAGTAAATAGATTATCTTTAGTAGTTTCACCGGTATTGATTCCTAGTTTCTTTTTAAAGGTATTTAACACTTCTTCACTATTGCACAACCAGCAAGGAGTTGTTCTACAAATTTGTATGAGATATTTACCTACTGGTTTTAAATTATACATGGTGTAAAAATTTGCCACTTCATATACACGAATATGTGGAATATGCAGCATATCAGCAACATAACGCATAGCAGATTCAGAAACCCATCCGCATTGCTCTTGAATCAGATACAGTAAAGGCATAACGGCACTACCTTCTCTACCTTTAGGATACATCTCTATAGACTTTTTCGCTTTCTTCAGGTTATCTGATGTAAAACTAAACTGCTCTTCTTTCTCTTTCATCTAATAAGGTTCGTGTAAATCTCAACAAATTATACTTGAAGAGTTAACAATTGCAATTGTTGGTTTTTTGAGCTCTACAATATTATATCTGTAGAGTGGGTGCACTCAATTTGTGAATTCTTTACTGCTACTCATTTTCCATATTTCGCTTTGCAGATTATAAAGGTATTAATTTCTTAACTTTAGTTAAAATTTTTATTGACATTAACGCGCAGAAATAATCATAATAGCGTTTATTAAAATTTTAAATATAATTATGTCTATATTAAGTAGATTATTTGGAGTTAATACAACTATACTGAAAGTTAAAGAAGCGATAGGTTTTAATCCAAAAAACGTAGGGTTGATTGAAGGAAATGGAGTTACTTATGGACTCAGCTATCAAGATAACGGCAATGGGAGCAGTAGAGTAAAGTTACTTATTAGCTCACTATATCAATCAAAAACATACGAGTGTGATACAGGTGTCAACGTAGCAAATGAATTTAAGGGCCAATTATCTCCCACACTAATAGAAAATTCAGCTGAAGTAGATAAAGTTGGAGTTATCTTTCCTACAGAAGAAACTAACAAAGAAAGAAAGTGCATCAAAGGCTTAACATTCAACACTTACGAAATCAAGCATTCAACTAATGCTCCCTTAGTTAAACATATAGGAAAAGTAAAATTACAAAAAAACATTGATATAAATAGTCTTGCAAATGAAGGCAATAATTACTTTCAACCAAAAGCAGTAAAAGTTAGTACTGGTAATGTCATTGTAATCGCTCATAACTTAAAGGATCAAGCTTTAGTTTCTTGGTATTTACAATCAGACACGAATGGAAAGTTCAGAGCTTTACCTGGAGCAAAACACACCATAGAAAGAAAATTATTCAAGTTTAATAATCCAGGGCAATTAGTATTGGATGAAAATACGATGCTTTATACACAGATAAAGACTACTAAAAACCAAGAAGTAAGAACAAATATTTTTAAGTTCGATATGGCCAAAGTGGTTGAGGATCTAAAAAGTGGAAAGAAAGATGAATGTTTGCTTAGTAAGAAAGGATGCCAATTAAATATAGCACCATCTACTATCCATAATCCAGGAAAAATAAACTTTTTACAGTATGTAAGACGAACTGAAGGTGATGATTTAGTTGCTTTTCTTGCAAAAAAACAATCTTCTAATACACAAGAATTGCATTTAGCAAGGCTTGCTAAGAAAGGACCAAAATCAAATTTTACTGTTTGTGAATGTGAAGATCCTATAGAACAATTGTATGTTAAAGACAATGGCCAAGGAGGTTTTATCGTCACTGCGGTAAGTGGAGAGAGTATTATAACTTTTAATAGAGAGAGCTCTGGAAAATCTTCTGAAGCAACGATAATACCGACAAGCAGTATCAAAGCTCTCAGTGATTTTGTTAATATCATTAACGGCCAATTGATGCCTAGTATTATTTCCAGCAGTACTGTGGCTCCTATAACTGTTACAGAGACGGTTGTGACTTCTAAGAAAACGACGACTGCTGCAATTACTAGCACAACAGAAACCGACACTGTAAAGACTACCAAATTAACAACAGAAGCATCAACTATCATTGTACCAACTTCCACAATGAGTAAATCTTCAACAGAGTCAACAACTCAGGCAAGTACAGTAACAGTGGAGTCAACAACAGTAGCATCAACTACCACTGCACCTACTTCTACAACGAGTAGGCCTTCAACAGGGTCAACAATTCAAACAAGTACAGTAACAGTGGAGCCAACAACAGTAGCAAAAACAACTACTACTCCACAAGTGACCTTACCCAGAAAAAGTAGACAGAAAGTTAAGACGTTTTTGCTATGAGAATGATGAATCAAAAAGCTCAGGAATGCAATAGTTAATAGTAGAATGTCTACGCTGTTTATTATAAAAAATTTCTATATATTCAAATATTGCGGTTTTAGCTTGTTGTGCAGAGTGTTGTGAAGTATCAATGAGTAACTCTCTCTTAAGTGAACTAAAAAAGCTCTCTGAAACAGCATTATCATAACAACAACCTTTGTGACTCATACTAGAAGTAATATTTTTTGTACTTAGTAAAAATTGATAATTTTTAGAGGTGTATTGCGATCCTTGATCGCTATGAAATAGTAGATTTTTAGCAGATTTGCGCCTACCAATAGCCATGAATAACGCATCTATAACTAATTGCCTATTTACTGCATTACTCATTGACCAGCCAATCACCATGCGTGAATATAAATCTATTATTGCTGCCAAATATAACCATCCTTCATTAGTTTTTATGTACGTAATATCAGTTACCCATATCTTGTTAGGTTGATCAGCGATGAAATTCTGATTTAATATGTTAGGAGTTATAACTCTATTGTCTATTTGTGGTTTTTTACTTTTAAACTTTCGTCTAAGCTTAGCTTGAATGCCATTTTTCTGCATAACATTTTGCACTGTTTTGATGTTATAATTTTTACCTAAAGCCTTTAATTCAGCGTGAATTTTAGGAGCTCCGTATCTGCATTGTGATGCTCGATATACCTTCTGAATATCTTGTATGAGCTCTTCTCTTATTGATTTTTTGTTGTTTTTTTCCTTAGTAATCCATTTATAATAACCACAAGCAGATACGTTCAAAAATCTGCATGATTCCCGTATTTTATAGCATTTTTTATGTTCTTTTATAAAAGAATATTTTACTCTTTTTGGTTTGCAAAATATCCCAGGGCTTTTTTTAAAATGTCTCTTTCCCTCGTTACTCTTGCCAGCTCTTTCTTTAAATCAAACTTTTCTTTGTCACAATGAGCTACTTTCCCTTTTCCTGGAAACGCATCTACTCCAGACATTCTATCATTGTATGTTTTTACCCATCTGCTTAATGAATCACCGCTAATACCCAAATCTCTTGCTATTTTTGCTGATGATTGACCTGTTTCTTTTACTAGTCTTATAGCTTCAATTTTGAATTCTGCTGTATATTCTTTTCTTTTTGTCATACCACACCTCTTTGAAAAAACGTTTTATTTTACTTCAAAAACGTCTTAACTTTCTGTCTACTTTTTCTGGGTAAGGTCAGTTTAAAGCCTAGTACTAAAGTTGATGGAGCAGAAAAACCAATTGTCAACTTAACAAATGAACAACAGGGAGTTACACTGGCATTTCTTCATAGTGGAACGCGTTGCGTACATCTGTACAGAGTTGAAGATGTCATGCAAGTAGCTGACACTGGAATCTATATAAAGGCAATCTAGTTCACTCACTTAAAGTGAAGTTTTCTGGATCCCAGTGTCTAGGCACTGGGATGACACTGAAGAGGTTACTCGAATGACAAGAATAAGGAGTACTGGGATGACAAGAAAGCACTGGTTTCATATGCATCTGATAAAAAAGATGATGTCATGCAAGTAGCTGACACTGGCATGGCTTTGTTGCATAGGTCAAATAAAAAGAACTGGCAGTTACTGACAAAATTCACTATAAGACAAGCATTTAACCTACTAAAGAAAAATATGCCACAAAAAATGAGAGTCAGTAACTGCCATGAATATAACAAATTTCTCCAAGAGAGGGGAAATATTTTTTATTACGTCAATGATGCCATAGAAAATTGGTACGAAAAAGGTCCAAAAATGGCTGGTGGCAACTATATTTATAGCGATAAGGTCGTGATTCTGGTTCACATAATAACTTGTTTATTTAGAATAGGTCTGAGACAAACAGCGGGATTTATAGCAGGGTACCTTGAGCAAGTAAGGAAAAACTTGCAAGTTATTAGCTATTCCCAGGCCTCAAGAAGGCTTAAAAAACTTAACATCAAAATTAATGATCGAAGACATGATAAAAATAATACAGAAGATATTGAGATTGCCATAGATAGTACTGGAATAAGCATCTACAATAATATTCCAGGTCATAGCAAGGCAAATGGTACAGATAGAAAGTATCGCCGCTATGAGCAAACAAGAAAACTGCATGTAATGCTAGAGATAGGTAGCAAAAAAGTTATAGCAGCAAAATACAGTGGCGGAGTTTATTCTGACCACTATGGAGCATGTGATCTTATTGCAAGGATTGATGTTAAATATAATATAAGCACACTATATGCAGACAGGGCATATAATCGAAAGAAGTTATACAAACTGTGCGATGAGCTTGACATAAAGACAAGGATTCCTCCGCAAAATAATGCAGTAGAGCATCCAAAGTTGGATTATATGGATGAGAGAAATTCTACAATCAAGCTCATAAAGTCATATGATGAAGATGGTATGAAGAGGTGGAAAAAAGAGATAAATTATGGGAAGAGATCTTATATAGAAAGTTTTTTCTCGCGACTGAAGCAAACATTTGGGTTTAGTTTTAGAAACAAATCTGAGGTTAATCGTGAGAGAGAACTGCTACTCAAGTGTTATTTGCTTAACAAATTTACTGATATAGGCATGGCTAAATTTGAGATAGCTTCATGAATTTATTCCACGTTACCTACTATCCGAAGAGTGATGCAACAAAGCCCACTGGCATCCAGTTTTTTTGTGCAATTCCGTCAAAAAAAAGCGCTTTCGTGTTTACCAACTTAGTTGGATTCCAGTGTCAAGCACTGGAATGACACCAAAGAGGCTACTCGAATGGCAAGAAAGAGGGCTACTCGGATGAAAATGAAGGTGCTGGAATGAAAGGAGTGTTAGATAAAGCTACTTGTATAACTGTTGCACATCCATAAACTCCTTCTCGTCTTGAACGCTAATGGTAGCGTGAGTGTTGAAAGGTAAAGGGTCATTTATATGTCCATGGCCTACTCCTTTCATTGTAAATACTGGAAAGTTGACACTTTTTGCAAACCTTTCTTTTACAATTTCGACAAGATTATCATTATAACAGTTAACAAAGTCACCGAATATTACTGCATCTACTCCGTCAAAAATATGAGCTTGTTTTAGGTGATCTAGACTGCGTTCAATTGAATATGGATAAACTCTTATGTCTTCTAAAAATAGAATTTTGTTTTTTGCGTTTATTTGCCAAGCAGTTCCTATGCTATTTTCAACCAAAGTCATATTACCACCGATGATTTTAGACTCTAATCTGCCATTTTTTAGTCTAACTCCATTATTTATCATCTTTAAGTTGTCAAATCTGATAGAGTTGCGTTGGTTAAGAATTAATTCTTTTAATTTTTCAACAGAGCTTTCAGCAACAGAGTTATTTACTATCATTTCCAACATGGTAGCGTGAAGAGTTTGCCAGTCATATTTAACTTGCAGATAAATATGTAAAGCAGTGATATCACTATAGCCTATAAGAATTTTTTTGTTTTGAGCAATTCTTTCTTTTTTATCATTGGGCAGCTTTTCTAGGTAAGGAATTAGCCGAGAAGCCCCTTCTCCTCCTCTGATACACCAAATTATTTTGCTATCATCAGTGAGCGCATTAACCAAATCATTCGCTCTAAACTCATCAGAGTTAGAATAAAATGGGTTGTCATTACTGTATATTTTCTCCGAAATGTGAGGATTAAAATCCAAAGTTTTTACGTATTCTCTTATAGTAGGCAGATCTGATTCTTTTCCTTTCGAAGAAGGAGCAATAATATCAACTTGATTGATTGTGTGTGCAGGATTAGTGAGTAAAAGGCATAGAAAATAAAGAATAAAGGAATACATTAAAATATCTTATGAAACTCTTGCTTTAATATATCATCTAATTCGCAAAGAGAAACTTTTACTCCTAGTTTTTCCATTGATGTAACGCCGTAATCTTTTAGTCCACAAGGAATAATACCCTTATAGTGGGAAAGGTTTGGAGAGACATTAAGTGCTATGCCATGATAAGTTATCCATTTTCTCAAGCGAATGCCAAAAGCTGCTATTTTTTCTTCTACTCCGTTGTTGTTCACCCAAATGCCTATTCTATCTTCCTTAAATTCCCCAAATATATTAAAGTGTTTTAAAACATTTATGATCCAACTACTTAGGTCTCTGATATATAGTTTTATGTCACATTTGTTTCTTTTTTTAAGATTTAGCATTAAATATATAATGCGCTGCCCTGGTCCGTGATATGTATATTTACCACCCCTACCTGTTTTATATATAGGAAATAATTTTTCAATAATGTCATCATCTGTTGCACCGATTCCTGCAGTATAAAGTGGAGGGTGCTGGAGTAGCCATACTAACTCATCAGATAAATTATTGTGAATTTGTTGAATTTTTGCTTCCATGAATTTCACAGAATGGTTATAATCAGCAAATTGGTTAGATATTAGCCATTCTGTCATATTCAATTTCTTTTATTTAATTTTATAATACTTACTTGATTTTCAAGCAAGTTTAGGTTGTTAGTGAGCTTTTAAAGCGTTCCATATAAAGCTATATAAGGCTTTGTAACAAAAAAGGGAAGCTATCGCCTAATGATGAAGAATTTGACATATGTTGCTAGATATGCTAACATCATTAATAAATATTTAACATTTATATTTTTAGCTAGGGGGTAATTATGCCAAATATAAGTACAGAGTTTAAACAAAAAACTCAACTTCTTGAAAAACATTTCCATGATAGAACACTCCAGCCTATGAGCGAGTTCAAGAAAGTAGGAGAGAAAGAAGTAGGCTGCAGTTCAGGATTTCAAGCAGAGCACGAGTATAGCGACAATGAAGGTGACAAGGCAGCTTTCATGGTTAAGTCTGTTCTAAACCATACTCTGACAAAAGAGGAAAAACAGTCTAAGTTAGCACAATTCAAAGAATCTTTTTACAAAGGATCAAGAAAAGCTACAAAATTGCAAAATCCTTATTTGCCAAATTTTGTGATAAATAATAATCTTGATTTATTATGGCAGCAGGTAGAAAGCGATATATGTTATGACGACTTAAATATTGCTGATTTTATCAGGGAATATGTTGCTGGTGATTTATATAAGCTGTTTTTATATGACAGAGCTCCAATTGTTGAATTGGTAACAAATAACGATTTGCCAAAGGAAAGATTTGCTAATGGTAATGATCAATTTAAAGAGCGCATTGAGCAAGAGAAAAATCAAGGGCAACTTCATTTGAGATCAAAGTTTTTGGACAAATTTACAACATTAATGGATCTTCAGGAAAAAGGCAAAAATTACCAAGATGCAAAAGGTTTTGAGAAAATACTGGCTGCTCAAATATTACTTGGAGAGGCTGATATTATGCAATCAGAAAATTTTGGTGTAATAGAAAAGGAGTATGAAAATGCAAAGGGTAAAAAAGTAAAAGAAAAACTCTGGGCAAAAATTGATCATGGTAGATCATTTTATTTGAGCTTTAGTGGCACCAAAAGTTATTTACAAAACTTTTGTGCCTTTCTGATCATATTGAGAGGCTATGGCATAAAAATAGATCTAGAAAAGCTATCAAAAGAGTTAGAGGATTTTATTGACTATTATGATCAGAATAAAGAAAAATTTGAAGCTTTAATAGATAGGAAGGCAAGCACTTTAAATCATGTATTGAATCCTAACATGCAATTTAACCTTAGGTATATTGATGGATCCAGATTTAATGTTAGGAATTTTAAGTACATGGATGAGGAATTTAAAGGCCAGAAGATGAGCAAGGTAGGTTTTTCTTTTTCTCTTTTAATTCTTGATAACGGTTCTCCAAGTACTAGTTTTAGTGATTACTTTAAGCAAAACTTAGAAACCCAGGTTAAAATGGCAAGAAATCTTACTGGTCCATTGAAAGATCTTGCTGGACCATGGAAAAATTTCGATAGAATTGAAAAGATTTATAGTTACGTAATCAAACCTTCATTCTGTCTATTTGTTCCAACATTAATAGCAGCTATATTTATAAGTGGAACCTTAGGCACAGCTTTTACTGTAGCTGCAATGATTACAGGAATGTGTATGCTTGTTGGAATAGTGACAAACATTTGTCTTAATGTTTATGCAATGAGTAGCTGCAATAGCAAAATTAACAATCCAAAAGTTGAGGGATTTCAAGGAGAGCTTCAGCTCTGATAACAGCTTTTCTGGTTTCTTTAACGATGGTGTAGTTGAAGTAGTCCATGTTTGTCATCCGAGTAGCTGAAACTGGGATGGCTTTGTTGCATAGGTCAAATAAAAAGAACTGGCAGTTACTGACAAAATTCACTATAAGACAAGCATTTAACCTACTAAAGAAAAATATGCCACAAAAAATGAGAGTCAGTAACTGCCATGAATATAACAAATTTCTCCAAGAGAGGGGAAATATTTTTTATTACGTCAATGATGCCATAGAAAATTGGTACGAAAAAGGTCCAAAAATGGCTGGTGGCAACTATATTTATAGCGATAAGGTCGTGATTCTGGTTCACATAATAACTTGTTTATTTAGAATAGGTCTGAGACAAACAGCGGGATTTATAGCAGGGTACCTTGAGCAAGTAAGGAAAAACTTGCAAGTTATTAGCTATTCCCAGGCCTCAAGAAGGCTTAAAAAACTTAACATCAAAATTAATGATCGAAGACATGATAAAAATAATACAGAAGATATTGAGATTGCCATAGATAGTACTGGAATAAGCATCTACAATAATATTCCAGGTCATAGCAAGGCAAATGGTACAGATAGAAAGTATCGCCGCTATGAGCAAACAAGAAAACTGCATGTAATGCTAGAGATAGGTAGCAAAAAAGTTATAGCAGCAAAATACAGTGGCGGAGTTTATTCTGACCACTATGGAGCATGTGATCTTATTGCAAGGATTGATGTTAAATATAATATAAGCACACTATATGCAGACAGGGCATATAATCGAAAGAAGTTATACAAACTGTGCGATGAGCTTGACATAAAGACAAGGATTCCTCCGCAAAATAATGCAGTAGAGCATCCAAAGTTGGATTATATGGATGAGAGAAATTCTACAATCAAGCTCATAAAGTCATATGATGAAGATGGTATGAAGAGGTGGAAAAAAGAGATAAATTATGGGAAGAGATCTTATATAGAAAGTTTTTTCTCGCGACTGAAGCAAACATTTGGGTTTAGTTTTAGAAACAAATCTGAGGTTAATCGTGAGAGAGAACTGCTACTCAAGTGTTATTTGCTTAACAAATTTACTGATATAGGCATGGCTAAATTTGAGATAGCTTCATGAATTTATTCCACGTTACCTACTATCCGAAGAGTGATGCAACAAAGCCATTCCAGTGTTAAGCACTGATCTTCAATCTCCGTACATCTCTGCGTCACGCACTGAAATGACACCCTGAAGCTTTAGCTATAAATATTAAGCAAGCAAAAAAAGGCAAAAGAAGCCTCATGGAGATAGTTGCTCCACTCTTTTTACTTGATGCTGCTCAAGCAGGTCACTTGGATGTAGTAAAATACTTAGTAGAAATAGCAAACGCAGGTGTTAATTATGTAGTTAGTACTCTTAGTCTACCTCATTTTGACTATGAAAAAACTGCTCTAATGTTTGCTGCTAAAAGTAGTCATTTTGTATAGTTTTATCCAACTCAGACGTAGTTTAACCCTAGAATCCATTATTAACTAATTTATCCTTTGCAATTGTAATAAGGTCTATAAACTACTGCAAATCCAAATTTCTATTTGATCTTACATTCTTATTGTAATAACCTCTATGGATCACACAGCATTAGTCGTGTATCTGAACAGATACTTTTGTACATGGATCAGCTTTATGTGTATCAATTCTGTCTACTTCAAGTTTCCAGCAAAACTACTTTCTAATGTATTGCTTTCAATCAAGTTCTTTGTTAAGCTCACTGTTAGTGGATGTTCAATTATCTTAACATAAAAATCAAGGCAGCTTTAGGTATAAATACGAGTAACTCGTATAAGTAAAGAGGTTATAAGAAGTTTCTTACCATTCTATTCAAACGGGTTTTAAACTTTTGAAATGTCATGACATTGTTGATACGTTTGTCAAGAAACGACAGGGTATCTGCAAAATCTTCTGAATAATCATTGATAAAAAAAAGTATCGTACTTAAGTACACTCCAGCTAATATTGCTCTTTTTGTATAGTAGTTAAAATCTGTTGATTGATCATGAATGCCATACCAAATCGCGCTAACAGTTCTGTACAAGAGTTTACTAGAAAAATATGTATTTTGGGGTAATATAGAGAATGATAAAACATTTTTTAAAAACTCTCTGTAATTTTGTAACTTAGCATAGTTTGAAAGGCGTATTTGGACAGCTAACTTTATCCACTCTCTTACCTTCATATCTTCTAAATTGGAATTCCAAAGTTCAGTTTCCATTGAGCTGTTTAAGTCCTCTGCTATGTACTCCAAAGCACTATATATTCCATTTTGAAATTTACAAAAACTATTGGCTAGGTTAAGGTTCGTGCACACTTTCAATAAGGTTGTATTACTTATTCCTTCAAATGGAATAACCTTAATCAGCTCATCTACTATTAACTTTTGTTCCATACAATACTATACTAAACATCACATATAATTGTACCTGAGATTTTCAAACATTCTGCAAAATGCTTCACCGCGCTCTTCAAAATTTTTCCACTGATCAAAAGAAGAACATGCAGGAGAAAGTAATATCGCTACTTCTTCTTTGCTATTTATGGCCTCTTCAAAAGCCAGTTTAAACGCGTTTTCTAGATTATAGCACTTCATATAATCTATTTTGTTCTCCATAATGTTTGCAAAAACTTCAGTTGATTCTCCAATAAGAAAAGCTTTTCTAATCTTGGTGAAATGCTTGCTTAATGATTCTATTCCGCCTTTTTTGCTTTTTCCGCCAACAATCCAATATATGTTTTTATAAGATAAAATTGCCTTTTCGGTCGATTCTGCATTGGTTGCTTTGCTATCGTTGATAAAAAGTACATTATGTATTTTGCCAAGAAATTCATTTCTGTGTCTTAGCCCTGGAAAGGATTTGATTTCATTGACAATAGTGCTGCTATCTACTTCAAGTAACTTGCACACAGCGTGTGCAGCTACTATATTTTCTACATTGGATACTAGGTTTACTTTCATATCACTCATTGATAAGTTGTGATTCTCTAGTTTTAGCGAGATCTCCTGAATCTCAGCACTCCTTTTGTCATCCAAGTAGCTGACACTGGGATCCAGATAATTTCGATCTATACCAGTAATCTGTTCACTATAATCAGGCAAATTGTTATCTGCCAATGATATTAGATCTCTTGCACTACCCTCTGTCATCTGAGTAGTTGGCAATGGTTTTTCTTTTCTGGTCATGCGCTGGAATGACACCAGGGAATATGTTACTGAAATTGGAATTTTGTTCCCAGTGAATTTATTGAATACATCAGCGGTAATTTTGTTATCACATCCTATCACGGCAATCTTGCTACTGTTTATCAGTTTTAATTTAGTTGCTATGTAGTTATTCATACTTCCATGTCTATCTATGTGGTCTGGTGTGATGTTGAGCAATACAGAAATGTCTACATTAATTTTATTTATTAGCTCCAATTGAAAAGAGGAGAATTCAATTACATAAATTTCTGCATCTCTTTCTAAATCCCAAATAGGCACACCTAAATTCCCGCCAATAGCTACTTTTTTCCCTGTGGATTTTAATATGTGCCCTATTAGTGACGTGGTGGTTGATTTGCCATTTGTTCCGGTGATGCCTACAACCTTCTGGCTTGTAGTTTTAGTTTCGAGAAATAGCTCAATGTCTGATTTTATTTTGCAGTCAAAGCTTCTTGCAAGTTTTACTACCCAATGCGTTGGTATTGGCACTCCAGGGCTCAAAATTAGTGTGCTTATCTCATGCCAATTATACTCATTGGGATGAGTATAGTTACACTCTTTATATATCTTTTTTGCATTTGCTATTTGCTCTTTATTATCATCCCATGCATATATTTTTGCACTGCTTTTTGTTAGAGCATTAATAACGGACAAACCAGTTTTACCAAGGCCGAAAACCGCAACACTTTGATTTTTGTATTTGTTTAGTTGCACTTCTAGATAACTTATGCGAACCATTTTATAAAGATATAATACAAATTATAATGACTTCTTCCATAGTTTTTGGCAGTGCTTAACTTTATTGTCACAACCTTAGCCAATAGAAAACTCCTTGACACATTTTGCCAACTCCCTTACCATGATATGTATAACAATGTTACAAAAAATAATATCATAGAATTCAATAGGATAATTCCTAGAAAACCCCTACATACTAAAAAAAGCAAAATGCTGTTAAAATGAGCTTAAGAATAAATAGCAAACATCTAACATAACAATTCTATTTGTAAATCAGGTGAGACTTATCCTATAGAAAGCTTTCGAACTACGCAAGCGTATCTTTTGCCTTTAGTATTTCTTTAAACCTGCTGCAAAAGAGTGGGAATGGTTATAAAATAGGAAGGTATAGCAAGAGAATAGAGAGGGAAGATGAGCTTAAACTACCATAATCTAAAAGAACATCCGAGAAATTTTCGAGATGTAACAGGTTTGAAAATAGAAGAATTCGAAAAGATTGTAGAAAAAGTGCGCCCAGAGTGGGAAAAAGTTCAAGAACAGAAGAAATGCCATGGAAGAACGTCAAGATTGCCTGTATTGGAAGATAAAATACTCTGTATAATTCTATAGACCTGCTGCAAAAGAGGAGATATTTAAAGAGAGATGTAGCAAGAGGGAATGAGCTTAAATTATCAAATCAACGTTATTCTACTTTACCTCACTAGCATTTTCCTTACCTTGAGCCTTACTATTACTCACAAATATAAACGTTCGTTACATAGCTCTTAATATGTCTAAAGAGACGAAATTTCCCGAATTATTTATAATGAACCCTTACGATCACATTCTGGGGACGTACATCAGAAAACTTTTATATTATTAGTTTTGTAGTAAAATTATATGAGTACATCGTATCTATTAAATCAGAAGCTTTATGGATTACAGATTGAGAGCTTATTTGTTTGGGGTTATCTGGTTTATACTTAGCTTACTTAGTAGTGTAGCTAATGATACTATATCAAAATATCTAAGTTTACATCTTCAGAGTTTTGAAATAATTTTTTTCCGCTTTCTGTTTACCACTATTACCCTTGTACCTTTTATGTTTTACTATGGAATAGAAACTTTTAAAACAAGTCAAATATCTACTCAAATAACCAGGGGTGGGTTGTTGTTTTGTGGAATGACCTTATGGACTTACGGGTTGACTGTTTTCCCCATAGTAACTGCAACGATTATAAGTTTTTCTATACCATTATTTGTTATACTTCTTGCAATCCCTTTGCTAAACGAAAATATAATTTGGCAAAGATGGATAGTAACTGTTATTGGCTTTGTTGGTATTGCTATTACTACCAAAGCTCATAGTGAAGATTTTAATCCTAAAATTCTTATTTTTATTGTATCTGCATTAATCTTTGCTATATTAGACATACTTAATAAGAAACTTGTAATAAAAGAGTCAGTAATAAGTATGTTATTTTATTCAGCTCTAACGACAACTATTTTTTCTACTCCACCTTTGTTATTTTATTGGCATATGCCTTCCTTGTTGGAGTTAGTATTACTGCTGATTTTAGGAATAAGTTCAAACCTAATTCTGTTCTTCATGTTAAAAGCTTTTGCTCTTACTGATGCTACTGCACTTGCACCGTATAGATACATAGAGCTAATAATTTCTGCAATAGTAACATACGTTATATTTAATGAATTACCTGATAAAAGTGCTTTATATGGTACTTTGATATTAATACCATCAACCTTATTTATAGCTTATTCGGAAGGTAAGGCAATTAAGAAAAATAATGTAACAACAAAAGTTTATAATTGTTAATGGTATTTATTTTAGATGCTAAGCTATATTTTTAAGGTGATAATAAAATGCACATAACTATTATAGGAGTAGGGTATGTAGGATTAGTATCTGGTACAATGTTATCTGAGCAGGGCCATAAAGTTGATTGCATTGACATAAATACTGAGAAGATTGAACTTTTGAAATCAGGGAAAATTCCTCTATATGAACCTGGATTAGCAGATTATTTAGAGAATAATATAAAGTCACAAAGGATAAGATTTTTCGATTCGTATTTTCAAATAAATCCCAATACAGAAGTAGTATTTATAACTGTAGATACTCCATCAGACTCCCTAGGAAATGCAAATTTACAGAATGTATATAATGCAGTAAGTGAAGTTTCTGAGAGAGTTAATCAAGATTGCTTAATAGTGATAAAGTCAACTGTTCCTCCTGGTACTGCAGAAAATATATATAATTATTTATCTAATAAGGGCTATAACTTTGATTTGGGGGTTAATCCAGAGTTTCTCAAGCAAGGCTCTGCAGTATCAGATTTTTTATACCCAGATAGGATAATAATAGGAGTAAAAACTAAGCTAGCTAGAGCAAAACTAGAAGTTATATATAGATCATTTATAGATAAGAATATTCCGTTAATAGTCACTGATACAGTTACTGCTGAAATGATTAAATATGCTTCTAATGCTTTTCTAGCAACAAAGGTTGCTTTTATCAATGAGATGGCAGGTTTATGTGAGCTATTAGGAGCAGACATTGACCTTTTAGCTAACAGTATGGGAATGGACCATAGAATAGGTAAGGAATTTCTCAAAGCTGGTCCAGGATTTGGAGGATCATGTTTTCCTAAAGATTTGTCAGCTTTAATAAGGCTTGCTGAAGATCACAATGTCAAGCTACAAATTTTAAATTCAGTTAAGGAATCTAACTATAATCATATAACAAACATTGCTAAAAAGGTAGAATATGTATTAAATGGAGTCCAAAATAAAAAAATAGCAATATGGGGGCTAACTTTTAAGTCTGGTACTGATGATGTAAGAAATAGCCCAGCTATAGATATTGCACAATTGTTAGTGAATAACAAGGCTAAAATTACTGCATATGACCCAATGGGGATGGATAATGCTAGGCAAGTTCTAAAGGATATAGAATACGCGGACAATGCTATAAGGGCTGCAAGGGACGCGGAAGCCTTGTTATTGTTAACGGAGTGGAAAGAATTTAAAAATCAAGATTTTGCAAGTTTAAAGAGTATTATGGCTGCACCTAATGTTTTTGATTTCCGTAATTTATTAGATAGCGAGCTATTACTAAGATATGGTTACCATGTTTATTCCTTGGGTAAAAAATCTATCTACAAAGTTTAACTGTTGAGAAATTTTTTTTATACCGCTTTACTTAGTTTTTTTAGATCTTTGCTTGATAGTATGGAAAAGCAAACGAGTGCAACAACAGAGCAAATAGAAAAAAATGAAAACATAATACTGTTACCACAGTGCTTAACAAGTACTCCTAAGAGCACGCATGAAAATATTGAACTTGCAATATACCCAAATAATCCTGTTAAGCTTACAATTGCACATACATTATTTTGTGGAGCAATTTCTACAGCTATAACACCTGTCAGTACTTGCACTCCAAATATAAAGAATCCTGATAAGATTGCACCAAGGTTCATAAGAATTATGTTTTGACCAAAGTTCATTGCAATAAAAGTGAGTGCTATACCCAACATATAAAGTGATGCCAGCAAGCTTCTATTTTGAAAGAAGTACATATCACTAATTCTTCCTGTGATTAAAGTTCCAAGGATTCCACCTAAATCATATACGCCTGTTATTAGTGAGGATTGTACAAGAGAAATTTGTAATTTATTCTTTAAAATTATAGGAAACCAAAAGAAGATTCCCATTTTTATAATATAAGCACAAAAAGTAGCACAACATAGAAACCATATGGAACTTGTTACCTTGATACCTATTTGAGATTTCTGCACCTTATAATAGGTAGTAAAGTTGGCACTTTCTTTGTAATATGCCTTTAATATTATATAAATTCCAAAAAGTAAGCATAAGAAACCAGAGTACAAAAATGCACTTTTTGCATCATATATTTTAATTATACTTGGTAATACAATTAAAGTAATACAAGAACCAAGTTGCTGAGATGCGCTCATAACTCCCCATGATGATGCAATTGAAGAGATGCTAGAGTTTGTAACCATAAACTTGGTAATAGCTGGCCAACCTAACCCTTGTGTCCAAGCTAATAATATTAATGTTAACAGTAATAAAGTTAGATTATTATATGATAAAGTTATACCAATGGTTAATAATCCAGTTGCAATATTGCATAGCCCAAACATAAATAATGGATTATTTTTGGAGTCCATGATTATTCCATTAACAAATTTTGATACTCCATAAAAAAAAGAAAAGCAGGCAAAAAAATAGCTTAATTTTACATGGTCAGTATCTATTAACAGTGGTAGAGCAATTGGTATACTTTGTCTTGATAAATAAAGCAGCATATATCCACAGAAGAATAGTAAATATTGAAAGAAGACAAAGTTCACACCTATTCCCAAATAGCTCTATGCAGATGCTAGCATAATACTATATTGGTATAATATTGTTTGACAAGAAGTTTGCAAACAATTAGTGCAGAAAATTACTTAGTATCTTTCTTATAGCAGATACAGTAGTATTAATATCTTCATAGCTTATATCTCTATGTGTTATAGCTCTGATTTTACCTTTGATGTTAGCCATTCTAATTCCATCATTAGTCATTAGTACGTTTATTAATTCTTGAGTAGATATACAATTAGTACGTAATGAAAAATACGCTATATTAGTTTTATACAGGTCGATATCAATTATAACTTGATCTATGGAGTCTAGGCCTTCTATAAGGTGCTGCATTTTTTTATGATCTTCTTCTAAAGAATTTACATTATTATGTAGAGCATATAAACATGCAGCTGAAATAATGCCAGCTTGGTGCATACCTCCGCCAATTTGAAACTTATAGTACCAAGCTTTTTCAATAAACTCTTCACTTCCAAGCAATATTGCGCCCATTGGAGCACCTAATCCTTTACTAAAATCAATGAATACCGAATCAAAATAACTTGCATACTCCTTTGGAGATATTTTAGTATGAGCACAAGCGTTGAACAGTCTTGCTCCATCTAAATGAGTGAATACGTCATTCTCTTTGCAGAGACTTGAGATCTCTTGAATATATTCTAAAGGCCACACAGCTCCACCACCAAAATTTGTCGTTTGTTCGATAGAAACAAGCCCAACTCTCGGAATATTTCTTAAACTAGGACGAGTAATAAACTCAACAATTTGTTCTCCAGTAAATATTCCTCTCGTACCTTTGATGGGCAAAGGAGTAGCATGTGCCTGGGCTGCGATCAAGCCAGATTGTACTATGAGTGGATGTGAAGTTTCATCAAGCAGCAAGTAATCACCAGGTCTTTGAATGTGTACTTTATAAGCAATTACATTGGACATCGTTCCTGAAATCAAAAAGATTCCTGCAGGTTTACCTAATATTTTACATGCGGTTGCCACTAATTCGTTCACAGTTGGATCTTCACATGCAGCTTCGTTTCCAACTTTTGCTTTAGCCATCGCTTCCCTCATTTTAGCTGAAGGGTCAGTGTTTGAATCGCTAAAGAAATCTATTTTTACTCTCATATTAAATTTAACACAACCTCCTTTATAATTTCAGCAGCTTTCATGATGTCTGTTTCCTTTGTGCCAAGATGGGTAACTGCTCTTATATGAGACTCGAGCCAAGGAAAAAGCAATAAACCATAAGCTTGGCACTTACTCAAGAAAACCTCATTAGTTACATTTAGTGCTTTTATACTAAAGCTTACTATATTAGTTTCTGGATAAGGTAGTACCAGTTTTATGTGTGGAATTTCCTTAATCTTGTCTGCAAACAGTTTGGCGAGTTTATTGTCTTCTTTAAGCCTAGAAATATTGTTCTGTAGTACATACTTTGCTGCATTAGCACAATACCCTATCTGATGATAACCACTACCTAGCCAAACCTGTAGCTTTTTAGCCCTTTCAATTATCTCTCTTTTACCCATAAGCATTGAACCAAAAGGAGCTCCAAGTCCTTTGGTAAAAGAAAAGCTCATTGTATCCACATATTTAGCATAATCTGCTAAAGCAATATTTGTTTCGACATGAGCATTAAATATTCTTGCACCGTCTAAATGAAGATTTACATTGTGAGCTTTTAAAAAGTGATATAACTCGACTTGTTTTTCAAAAGGATAAATTTTACCATTAAACCCGTTTATACTATTTTCTATAGAAACAAGACTCACCTGAGCAAAAATTTTGTACCTTGGCTTAGAATTAATAGCATATTCTACTTCAGCAACATCTAAGATTCCGCTATTATTTCTAATACAATTAAATACGATATTATTTACTTTTGCATTGCCTGCGCTATCGAAAAAATTAACGTGATAATTATAATGAGTTATTAGTTCATCACCAGGACTTGTTTGACTGGCAATGGCTAATCTATTTGCAAGCATACCGCTGGTTGCAAATAATGCTTCTTCTACTTTGAATAATTGTTTGCAATATTCTGATAAGTCATTACAGCTTTTGTCTTCACCATAAGCAAAATCTCCAACAGTTGCATTACTTATTGCATGTATAACGTTGGAGCTCTGCAGAGTTGTAGTGTCACTTCTCAGATCAATAATTTTTTCCATCTTATTTTTTGCCATTCAAACAACCAATTTGAGCATTCCAAAGTTCCTTGTAAAGACCTTGCTTAGAAACTAATTCAGCGTGTTTACCATCTTGGACAATTTTTCCTTTGTTAAATACTAGAATTCGGTCCATGTGTAAAAGTGTAGAAATACGGTGTGCTATAGTAATCGTAGTTTTATTTTTCATCAATTTGAATAAACTCATTTGAATTGTTTTTTCTGTTATAGAATCTAACTGACTAGTTGGTTCATCGAGAAATAATATTGGAGCGTTTTTTAAAAATGCCCTTGCTATTATTATTCTTTGTCTTTCTCCCCCAGATAGCTTGATACCTTTTTCTCCGACTATAGTTCCATATTGATCTGGTAGAGTCATAATGAAATCGTGAATACCAGCCAGCTTTGCAGCTCTCATTATTTCTTCTATAGTAGATTGAAGTTTACCATATATGATGTTTGCTAAAATAGTATCATGAAATAACAATGGGTCTTGAGGTATTACAGATATTTGTTGCCTCAAAGAACTCTGTGTAACTTCTGATACTATTTGATTATCAATCTGTATATTACCTTTTTTAACATCAAATAGCCTTAGAATTAAGTTTATAAAAGTAGATTTACCACCTCCAGAATAACCAACTAGACCTACCTTTTCGCAAGGATTAATGGTCACTGAGAAATCTTGAAATAATGGCTCCTGACCTTCATAAGAAAAAGAAACATTATTAAACGTTATTCTTCCACTTAATAAATTTAATTCTTTAGCATTTTTCTTATCTTGAATTTCTGGTACAGTAGTCAAGATTGGCAATGCATCTGAAACTTTGCCGAAATGAGTAGAAAATTGCGTAAGATTCCTAGTTAGATGGTTAAGAAACTCTATAATCGATATATTAATTCCAAGTACAAGAGCAATATCTCCTATTGCGATTTTGTTCAATTGATAATCATGAATTAAAAAATACAAGTTTACTGCTTGGAGTATATCGAATGAATAGCCATATATAAACCAAAGACAAAAGTATGCCCATTGTAATTTTCTCTCTGCAATAGTTCTTTTCTTGCATATTTGAAAAAATTTGTGTTTCTCATGTGCTTGCTGAGTAAATAACCTTACTGATATAACATTTAAAATACTATCTGCTATACTAGCTATTACTTGTGAATTTTGTTTAGAGTAATTATCAGCTAGTTCAGTAAGTACACGAAAGCTGAAAATCGATACTAAAATAAAAATGCTTACCCAAGTGAATGTAGCGATTGCAAATTTTATGTTTACTAATGATAAGGTATAAATAGCTAAGACTAATGCTATGCTGTAACCGAAAAAACAATCTATAAGCAATCTTATTAACTCTATCACACTATCCATTAAGTTACTGACCTTATGTACTAAGCTTCCAGATAAATTGTTCTGATAATAGGAATGGTCTTGCTGGAGTAGCCTACAAAAAGACATATCAGCTATCTTTTGACGCATTAAGGTAAACATTCGAATGTCAACAAAATAGCCATAGAATCTAAAAGCAGTAGTGATAAGTAATGCCATACCAAGATAAGCGCTTATAGGTAATAAAAGATTTTCAATTACATTACCTTCCTGATATTTTACAGCTGTATCTAGAATATTTTTTACTAAATACTTTCTAACAGACAAATCAACAGCTACCACCAGGGCAACTAAAGACATTATAAGTACATTAAGTTTGAATTTGGATACTATATTCAGGATGAACATCAATACACATTTGAAGCTATCAACTCTACTTCTGTTCATTTACAATGCTAGCTCCACTACGTTGACTTTTTTATTGAGAAATACAAGTAGTGAAAACCATAAATTTTTGTATATTTTTCCTGAGATGTCTCCAGCATCATGTAGTGCTGATGCTTGATTCAGAATAAGTAGCTTATATAAATCTCGCTTAGCCTCAGTAGTGTCGATTTCAGAAATATTTGTAGTTGTGTCTGTAACAAAGGCTAACCAGCTCTTAATAAGTTCTTTCATGTTTTTTGCTTTTATACTTTCTTGGTAGCCAAATAATGACAAACATTCTCTCAGTATAGATTCTGTTAACTCACCACAATTGAGTATACCAAAAACTGAAGGCTGAGGTTTTGGCACATAGGGAAGGTCTTGATCTTTTACAATCCACCTTGTTACATAAGTAAATCTATCTTTAGCATCTGTATTCTTATCACTACCATGCCATAACCGTGAATCAAAAACTATCGCATCTCCTGCTGAAATAGGTAGTGACTTAATTTTATAATTTTCTCGGTTATTTGAGTACTGATCAAAAAAATATGGGTACCAAAAATCAACTAAAGGCTGTATTTCCCATTTATGACTGTTTTCTATAATTTGCAGTGCACCTGAAGTTTCACTTACATTATTCAAAGCTAACCAAACAGAAAAGTGGTAAGGATCATTGAAACTATAGGAGATGTCTTGATGGAAGGGAACTGCATCTATTAAATCAGCAGTTTTACATATAACATTTGATTTTTTCTGCAGTATCAGACACTGAAGTGACTTTTCAAGGTAATTTTTAATAATTTCATCTAATGCTTGAGAGATAATTCTAGTTACTTGAGATGACGTGCCCCATCTGCCGGTACAGTTTAAGTAGTCAGAAGTTGAAACACTTAGTTCTTGGGATAGCTCTGATATCTTGTTTGTTATATCACTTAAAGACTGAGTTATTAGCTTTAAAGGAACCAGATTTTTGATAATAAAAAAACCATTTTTTTGTAGTATTTCCATATGATTAACACCTGACATCAATAATTGATAAGTAATCTGTTAAAGGTACAACAGCAAAAATTTTGAATCCTTTTACTTGTTTTAGTATTTTTCCCCAATCGCTTAATGTTCTTAGTTTACCTCCTGTTTCAACCATTACATTAATATCTACAGAGCCTCCAGCTGGAGAGCGGTAATCTAAAATAGTTTCTATCAATAAAATACGAGATATTCCTTTGACCAATTTTAAATAAGATAGTACTTTATCATCATCATAATGCTGTAGAAAGCGGCAAAAGACACCTAATTCATAATTTGTAGCTGGTAGTTCTTCCTGAGTTGTAAGTTTGACTTTTAAATTTTCTACTAACTGTCTTGGCACTTTATGTTCGTTATCATAATATAGGCCTATAGAACCCCTATTGTGTATATCAGAATAAGCAAGAAATAAAGAGTGTACACCAAATAGCAATATATTTTTAGCACCATCTATATTAATTCTAGAATTAAACTCTTTAGTGTCAAACATGGAATATCCTAGCAATGCTTGGTAAAACGCTGTTTTCTTATCTTCTGATGCTTCTCTTTCCTTAAAAGATTCAAATGAAGAGATTGACTTCTGTTTTAGTATATCGGCAATCTTTAACCAATTCTTTTCAGCGGCAACTCTTGCCCACATTGTTGCTGCTTTGGGCAGAAATGGTATTTCCTTAAAACACTTACCTTTTGATGATAGCTGCCATAAGTACTTGTTCTTATCGTAATCAATAAACCCTATTTCCCACAACGCCCTTAACAGCCTTTCTAGATTTGGTATGATAATGTTTAACCTTTTAGATAAAACCGGCATAGTTGCAGGTAAAATATTTAACAAATCAAGTTCAATAGCAGCATTTATTAGATAAGTTTTCCAAAAAGCCGAAAGCTCTGCTGAGATCTTATGTACTTGGGATTCTTGGTTTACTTGAGACTTTTCATCTAAAGTAAAAATACTAAATTTTATGTTTCCAGTAATATCGATCTGCCCTAGTTTACCCTCAAAAGTTTCAACTTTTGCCATACTATTATAGAACGCGTCGACCATTTTAAACCTTTGCTGGTAGACAGGATTGCCGTTGACATCTATATGAAACCAACCATGCAGATCTTCTGCTATAGAATATCCTTTGTGGAAAACGTTAAGTTTTTTATACCACTTGTTATGCAATAGTTTGCCATGATTATCAATGTGCGTAGCTTTACCATCTTTATAAACCACAGCAATGCCATCTTTAAAATCCCCAACATAATCATATTCTTCGTGATAAATTCTATTGCCATTTAAATTAATATGAAAACATTTATCATATCTTCTAACTACACAAATATCTTCTTGATAGTTTCCAACCCACTGGTAGAGCTGTTTGTATGCCTTACCTCCAGATGGATCAATGTGATAATACCCTGTATCATCTTCTACAGCTGCTCTGTTGCAGTAGAATCCAAAAGTTTTTAGAAATCTGTTGCAATAAACTGCTTCTCCCCTTACATTAATGTGATAAGCGCCTGTCTCATCATAAACTGGTGCAAGGCCAGGCTCGTGGAATTTGCCAATCTTTATAAACCTATTTTCATATAAAGGATTTCCTAGTAACTCGTGAAACATTCCACACGATGAAACTTTAATAGATTTAAGATATTGATTGTCCTTGATTAATTGATCAAAGGTTTTCTCATATTGCATGTCTTGCATAATTCATAATGTAAATAATTCTTTTGTAAGCTCAGATACTCACTACTCTGCCATATTTCCTCCAGCTTAACTTCATTAACGTTGCCAAAATCCCCTAATGTTTTACGGAGTTCATCTGGAGCACAGCAAGGACTAAACTTTCCTTCATTGTTTATCCATGCTTCTTTGCCTAAAAATGGGCATTGACCACCTGGAGCCAAATCTTTGATACCCTCCTTAGAAAGGATCGTAAAATTTTCCAATTTTATTCTTGTGCCATTTGGCAACGGCATACTGTCCCTAAGTTCATATAACCTTCTCACTTCCGCATTCCATCTACTGATTGCTGATTCATCTCTTCTCATAGATAGATCCTTAATTTCGGTAAAATGCGCCCAAAGATGATGTCCTTTCACTCTATCTATGCCGTTTTTTATGGCCATCTTAACTATGTCATAGAGTTCATGTAAATTACTTTCCAAAAATGTTAATTGTAAAGTAACGGTACACCTTTCACCTGTATCGCTAAAGTATTTATCTCTAACTTCAAGGAAAGTTTTTAAATTTTCTGTCACTACTTCCCATTTTGAACCTTTCATGATTCTTTCATGAGTTTCTTTAGTTGCCCCATTCCAGGAAATCTTAACATCAGATAAAATTGGTACCAATAGTTCAGCCCATTTTCTAGCTCCTTTAATAGGAAAAGAACCATTGGTTGTGAGGTTAAGCTTAAGGCCGAACTCATGGCACAAATTGATTATTTCATCAAAGCTTTTATACATTAAAGGCTCACCCATAGTAGAAGGAATGATTTCCCTTAAAGGTGTGCCAGCTGCTTCCTTAATTACTTTTCTGATAGTTTCTATCGACAGTATCTTAGGTTTTATTCCTTTAGCTTTCTTCTCTTCTTTAACTTTGCTGTATGGTGAAAAACATTCGCACATTATACAAGCAAAATTGCAGTAATCTGGATTAGTATCAAAAGTAATTCTCCAAGGACCAGGTTTCACAGCTACTGATTTGCCTTTCTTTTCAATAGCATTACGGTAAATCTTGTTAAGTTTCTCAGTATGCTCACCTATAGAAGGTATATTTCCATTTTCAGTATAAGGATAGCCTTTTTGGGTAAGTTTATTATATAACTCCTGATCTGTAGATAGGACTTGCATTTTTTCTGACAAACTACTTGCATCTCTGTGCTTAAATAATAGTCCATCTCTTACATATTCTGCCATGCCACCATAATCGGCTGTTATAACTGGTATTCTAAGTTGCTGTGCTTCATGTATTACTAACGGTGAATTTTCACCCCAAATTGAAGGAACGACTATTGCATCGACTTTATTAAATACGTCAGTAACTATATTCTTATTATCATAACTTCCCATCCATTCTATTCTTTCTTTAACAACAGGTGAAAACTGATCGGCAATCGCTTTTAAAGCTTTAGTTTCTTCTCTTGCTGCTCCCCAAATTCTAAGTTTTGCTTTAGATGATAAGTGAGAAAAAGCTTTCAATAATAGATCAACACCTTTTTCGGGAGTATGAGTACCAATATAACCGAAAATAAACTCTTTTTCTTGTACTCTATTTCTCTTCTTAAGACGATTGAGATCAAAACCATAATCAAGATAAGAAATTTTGTTGACTGGAACATTAAAATCCTGAGTAAATTTGTCCATCAAGAATTTCGATGGGGAAATAAAGTAATCTATATAGTCTATTATTTTCCTTGTGTGCTTCATTCTAGTTGCAACCCATTGTTCCCAATAATTTATGTCTGAATTCAGGAATTCTTCATCTCCTGTAAAATATCCCTTGTAACATTGGGTTGCACATTTTTGATCCTTTTGTCCATCACAAAGCTGTAATAAATCTTCAGAATTACGTTGAATAAACCTTCCTCTTGGACACATTAACCAAAAGTCATGTAGCGTAAAAATTGTAGGTATATTTTCTTTAAAAGCAATTTCTGGTAAAGTAATTGATAGATGATTAAGATGACCAAAATGTATAAGATCTGGCTGGAAATTATCTACTATTTTCTTAAATACTGTATCTACTTCGTTACTAATGAATCTATTACGATATTTAACATTAATTAGATGCAGCAATATACCGTAATGACTACGATCTAACGCTGTGCTATAGTGAAAATTGGGCAAAAAAACATTCTCCTGCCTAGTAAATACTTGTACCTCATTGTTATTTGCTAGTTCATGAGCAAGAGTTTGGCTATAAACCTCTGAACCAGCACTATAATAAGGAGGGTAACCATGAATAACTTTTAATATTTTCATATATTACCATATCTATATTGTTAGGATATTCTTGTGTATTGTTTTGTAGACTTTTTATAAATTTACTTAATCCTACTTCTAATGAATGTTTTGGAGACCAACCAAGTAGCTCTTTAGCTCTAGTAAAATCACCATGAAACTTAGTTACATCAAAATTTCTTGGAGGATAAAAATCAATTCTAGAATCACTTTTCGTGACTTTTAATATTGTTTTTGCTAAGTTTTCTAAAGTACATGGGCTATTAGTAGTAAGATGAATAGCAGGAAGAGAAGATTTTTCGCTTTGTAAATATTTAACAGTTAAGCATATACCCTCTATAACATCATCCAAATAGGTAAAATCAAAAACACATTCTTTACCTTCTATTTTAATTGGATCACCTCTTAATGCATTAATACAGAGTGCAGGAATTACTCTACTGTTATGATCTAGTAAACCACCGTATACATTTGAAAAGCGTAATATTGCTACATTAAAATCTTTTGAACTTGTTATTTGTTCCTCAATAAATGCTTTACCTTTTGCATAATTATTTATTGGATCGATACTAGCAGATTCTGTAACTGGCAGTTCCTTCTGCTCTCCATAGACTTCCCTACTACTTGCATATATAAACCATGGTTTATTTGGAAGTGACTTACATAACCCTAAAAACCGCATTGTACCATCAACATTAATTTTTTGACACAGTGTAGGATAAAGTTCACCATGTATAACTCTAGAAATTGCAGCCAGATGAATGATTCCTGTACACTGAGCAAGTAGTGGTACTATATCTTCTGAAAAAAAACTGAGTGGATTACCGTGAAACCTAATATCGCAGCTTATTACTTCATGACCTTGGTTTTCTAACTTTTTCACCAAGGTCGACCCTATCAAACCTGCAGCACCTGTTATTAATATCCCCATGTATACCCTCTACTACAACTAGGAAAATTTGTCATACCAATTATCTTACAAGTAAGAATTAAAGGGTATTATAAAACCAGTATAAAACAAATGTCAACTTAAATTAATGAATAAAAAAATGTAGTTATGAAAGAAGAGTTGGCTGCCTTCTTTCTTGAAAATAGTGTTCGGCTTTAATCAAATCCTCTTTATTATTTACTCCCATTGCTTCTCTTTCATCAGAAACTACATAACCTACACTCAAGTTATTGGTTGCTGCAATTGGTACTATGTCATTAAGACAATATTCACTGGTCGAATTATTAAATTTTATTTCTTTTACTAAGGTAAAAAGATCTTTAGCATATGAAGCCATTATTCCAGAGTTTGCAAGAAGCATTTTATCTCCATTTTTTAGGACTTTTTGAACATTTCCGTAATTATCAATTACTAATCTTCCATATTGTTCATCTTGACTATTGAATCCAAGAAGAACTAAATTATTATACTTTAAACAATCAGTCATTTTCATAACTGTATCACTAGATATAAAGGGAGTGTCTCCATACTGTATTAAAACTATGTCTTGATCAGATAACTCCTCCAGATTTTCTAGAGCAATTTTAACTGCAGTGCCAGTGCCTGTAATATCTTCTTGCATTATTAGTTTTATATTGTATTGATCGATTATACTTTTTAGGCTATCAAAGTTTTCTAAATCTTTTAGAAGGGAGTTGTTAACAACAATTGATAAGCTTTTTAGACTCAGCAATTTTGCATTAGAAATTATATGTTCTAAAAGAGTAAGATTTCCCACTTGGTGCAACGCTTTTGAATATTCAGAATTCATTCTACTGCTCTTTCCTGCTGCTAATATTATCAAAATGTTACTCATACATAACTCAGGAATTGATTAGGTAGTAAGTTAATTTATAATTAGTAAGATGTAAAGTCCACTGTAATTTTTATATATTTTCTAGATCTTGGCACCCTCATTAGAGTTTCATTTAAGAGAGCTATAACTTTAAACTCTTTACTCGATTTTCTACGCTGACATCTTGTAAACTCTGATCTGGACTTTTTAATATTTCTAATAATCTACTTGCAAGGTTTGAGTGTTTATTGATTACTGCAACCTGGACTAATGACTTGTCTTGATCATTACGAGCATTTGTTACAGCTACGCGCTCATCAGGTTTTATTGCTTTCAGCTTACTGATAATTTCAACATTACCATTTTTTGCATTCTCAAACAGCTCTTCTACTAATTTCAATAGGTTAGTAATATTTTGGTCTCGAGAAAGATCAAGTGGTGCTTTACCTTCTTTATTCTTGATGTTATAAATTGCACCATGTTTTAATAAAGATTTTACAACTTCCAAGGAGCCACCTTTAGCTGCAACATGAAGTGATGTAGTACCACTAGAAGTAGTTTTAGCATTAACAAAGTCATTTAATTTATCACGACTGATATGTTGTAACAGAACCTCAACAATTTCTTTGTAACATTTGGAAGTAGCAGTGTGTAATGGTGTATTACCTTTATTAGTAACTTGACTAACATTAGCTCCATTTGTTAGTAAGATGTTTACAATATCTATGTGTCCATTGCTAACAGCGTAATGCAACGGTGTTCTTCCATCAATATCTTTATCGTTGGCATCAGCTCCATCTTTTAACAGACGCTGAACAGTTCGTATATCACCTTTACTAGCAGCAATGTTGATATCTTTCTGCAGATGCTGGAGAACCTCTGATGCTTCGCTACCCTCAAGCTTAAATCTAAAATTAATCATCTCTATCTTTTTTAAAATATCTAAAACACTCGGATGACTTGGTCCAAAAACAGCTTTTCTTTGATCTAAACTTTCTCTGTAGACTTTAAGTGCGCTGATCCATTTCCCTTGAGCAAAAAGTACATTTGCTATGTTGTATTGAGTATTCAAGGTTTCTGGGTGATTTTGTTGTAAAGCTTTTTTCTGGATATTTAAAACCTCTTGAAAAGCTTTCAAGGCTTCATGATATTTATTTTGATTGAAGAGTACCCCAGCAATGTTATGTAACGTTCTCAAGGTATCAGCATGATTAATACCTAAAATTATTTTCTTCTTTTCAAAAACCTCTTTATAGATTTTTAAGGACTCTTCGTATTTACCTTGGTTAGCTAGTACCATTGCTATATTATTTTTGGCACTCACAGTGGCTAGATCATGTGTACCTAGTGTTTCTTTCCTCTTTTCAAAAACTGCCCTATTGATATTTAACGCTTCTTCATATTTTCCCTGTTTATCTAATACTAATGCCATGTGAAACTGAGTATTTAAGGTATCTGAATGATTTGACCCTAGTATTTCCTTTTGTCTCTGATAGACTTCTTGATAAATATTAAAAGCTTCTTCATCTTTCCCCTGTCTATGCAGCACTAAAGCGATTGTACTTCTTGTACTTAAAGTATCCTTATCGTTTAAATCCAGCATTTCTTTTTGTTTCTGAAAAATCTCTTTAAGCATATTTAAAGCTTCTTGGTAAATTCCTTGCTTATATAGCACTTTGGCTATATATGTCTGAATATCTAAAGTACCAGGATTGTCTGGTCCTAGTATTTCTTTTCTTCTTTCAAATGCGCTTCTGAAAATACTTAAGGCTTTTTGGTAATTGCCTTGATTCAAGAGCACTAAAGCTGTATCAATCTGAGCGGATACGTCACTTTGCGATATCTGCTTCAACTGCTCGACTTTTGAAAAGTTACTATGTACTGCAGCAACTACTAACGTTTTGTTCTCTCTATTACGAGCACTCATCACTGCTTTTACTGTATCAATATCCTTTATCTTATTTAGGTCATTAATAACTTGAGCATTACCATCTTTAACCTTTTTAAATGATTCACTGACTAGTTTAAATAAGCTAGTTATACTTTTATCCACAGTAAAATCTGATGGTGTTTTCCCACTGTCAGAGACAGCATTGTATACTGCACCATTAGATAATAGGGCCTTTACAACTTTTAAGTGAGAGAACTTAGCAGCATAATGCAGAGGAGTAAACCCCTTGTTACCAACCACATTAGGATTAGCTTTATTTTGTAATAGAATATTGACAACTCCATCATAGCCCTTCCATGCAGCATAATATAATGGTGTTACACTATCAGCATTTTTGGCATTAACAAACGCTCCTGCTTTAATGTAATTCTCAACCTCTGAAGAGCTATTACGTTTTACAGCCTCAAATAATTTCTCAGTTGATGCTAATAGATTGATAACGTCTTTATCGTTAGTCATTTCTAATGGTCTTCTACAAAGCTTGTCAACAGCGTTATAAACTGCACCATTTTTTAATAAAACTTCAATAACGTCTTTATAACCAAAATTAGCAGCAATATGCATAGGGGTTAAGCCATTAGTATCTTTAGCATTAACGTCAGCACCTTGTGCTATCAAATACTTTACAACTTCTAACCGACCTTTCATTGCAGCATAGTGTAGTAATGTCTGGTTAGCTGTACCAAGCTCATTAATACTCAACCCCTTGCTAAGGAAAAACTCTACGGTATCTTTATAACCTTCTCTAGCTGCAATGTGTATAGGCTTTGATCCAGAGGCATTTTTAGCATTAATATTAGACCCTTCATCTACTAGACATTTTACCATTTCCAAGTTACTTTCCTGTGAAGCAATGTGCAGTATAGTCCAATCATCATTGCCTTTAGCATTCATATCTACTTTTTTATACTGCAGTAACATTTTAACCACTTGCAAATGACCATGTGCAACTGCTAATTCTAAAGGTGTTCTGCTCTTATTGTCCTTAACATTAACTTTTGCTCCATTACTTAATAGGACTTCAATAACATTAACATGGCCGTGTCCTGCAGCTATATGTAGTGGAGCACCTTCAACATTTACAAAGTTAACGTTAGCCTTGTTTGCTATCAAAATTTCAGCAACTTCTTCATGGCCTTCTTGTGCCGCAAGATATAATGGTGTTGTACTATTAATAGTCATAGCATCAACATTGGCTCCCCTTGCTATCAGAGCATTTACTATTTCCTTGTGGCCTCTTTTAGCAGCCAAATGTAATAGTGTAGCATCTTCAGGACCTTTCATATTAGTACGGGCCTTGTTTTTTAGCAAAATCTCTACAATATCCCTATAACCAGCGAGCACTGCTAATGATAAAGGTTCACCACCTTCTGCATTAACACTAGCTCCATTTTCTACAAGAACTTCAACGATTTCCTTATGATTATGCTTAATAGCAGAAAGCAATGGTGTTAGGTTGTTACTCTTAACATTAACATTGGCTCTATTTGCTACCAAAATTCCAACGATTTCTTTATAACCTTCCTCCACAGCTACATGTAATGGTGTACTACCTGCAATACCTTCCATATTAACTTTGGCTTCATTTTTTATTAAAAGGTTCACAATATCTTTGTGACCCCCTACAATAGCTGCATGTAAAGGTGTAAGACCATAATTAGCACTAGTATTGACTTCAGCTTTACTTTTGATTAGAAAAGCAATAGCGTCTTTATGTCCACTTAGAGCAGCTACATGCAATGGCGTCATGCCATCATTAGTTCTAGCATCAACTTCAGCTTTATTTTTTATTAGAAGATCAATAATATCTTTGCTACCATTCATCGCAGCTGCATGTAATGGTGTACTACCCTTAATGTCTTGAGCTCTAACTTCAGCTTTATTTCTTATTAGGAGTTCAATAATATCTTTGTGACCTTTCAGAGCAGCTACATGTAATGGTGTTAGATTATTATTGGCTTTATCATTGATTTCTACTCCATTTTTTATTAAAAGCTCAGCAACTGCCTTATGACCACTCTCTGCTGCATAGTGTAATGGCGTAGCATTATTTTTATCTTTAGCGCGAATGTTAACCCCATGCTCGAGAAGAGCAACAACTATCTTCAAGTGGCCACTCTGCACTGCAAAATGTAGTGGGGTTATACCTTCCACAGTGGCAATACTAGCATTTGCCTTATTTGTCAGTAAAGCCTTAACAATTTTCTCATGTCCATCTTTTGCTGCGTAGTGCAAAGGTGTGTTATTATAGGTTTTGTCAACAACATTAACATTAGCTCCATGCTTCAATAAAATATTAGCTATCTTTTCATGACCGTTTTCTATTGCATAGTGTAATGGTGTACAACCATCTATAACTCTGGAGTTAACATCGGCTCCTTTGAGAATTAAAGCATTCACTACTTCTAGGTGGCCATTTAGTGCTGCTGTATGTAATGGTATTCCCTCCTTATCGTTTCTTGCATTAACATTTGCCTCATTTTTCAGTAAAAAATTAACTAGCCCTAGATAACCACTTTCTGCAGCTATATGTAGTGAAGTAAAGCCACCCATAGTTTCGTTGATGTCAACATTCGCTTCTTTTTCCAGCATAATCTTAGCAACATCAATATGATTGTTTTTTATTGCATAGTGTAAAGGTGAAAAACCAGCTATATCTTTGGTATTAGTATTAGCATTATTTTTTAGTAGAATTTCAACAGCATCTTTGTGACCATTTTTAGCTGCAATATGTAGTGATGTTTTGCCACTATTATCTAGATCATCAACATATACACCTGTTTTTCCTATAAAAAATTCCACAATATTTTTCCTTCCATATGCAGCAGCAATATGTAGTGGGCTTTGACCATTAATATCTTTAACATTAACGTCTAAATTTTGATTAAGAACAAATTTTATAATTTCAAGACTAGGTCCCTTAGCAGCAAAATGTAATGTAGTCCATGAGTTAATACTTCTAGCATTGATGTCTGCTCCTTTTTTGAGATAACTCTTTAAGTCTTCAAGATTTCCTTCTTCCAACGCAGCAAACATTTTTTCCTGATTAGTAATAGTGATAAGGTTTTGATCGTATTTATCTTTCAGCTTGGAAGGATCATCTCTTACCGACTTGCCAATTTTCTTCTTACTTTTTATTACATTTTCTGAAATAAGTTTTTTAGCGTTCAAGATAACTGCTATTGAGGGATCAGATAACAATACATCAACTAAGGTATTATCGTGTGCTAAATGATTACGCAAACATTTTCCAGTTAATAAAGGAGTGTTATCATCTAAAAAAAGTAGATTGTTTTCTAGATGCTTCTCTGATCTACCTAAAATTGACATTATATCCAGAACAAGCATTTCTACTACTGCTTGCAACTTTTTATTCCTCTTGTAGGAAGGAAGCTTTTCAGTTAACTTGCCACTTAATGCGTTATTCCTCAAAATACTTTTCAGTTCAGATAACTTCAGTTCAAGCTGGTTATTGTATTTTTCTTCTGTTATGTTGTAAGCCTTCCTTTGTTTATGTATAGGAATAAACGAACCTTTCTCATTCAACTTGTTTCTTAATTCCTCAATCCATTTAAGGTCACCTGTTCCAAGTTCAGCAATGTAAAAAATCTCACAAGTTAATCTATTTACTTTATCAAGGTTGTCATCCTGTATTCTTGACCTAACACTATGAGAAATTTTCATTGATAGTTCGGCTATTTCTTTAAGATTGTGAGACTCTATTTGGGAAGGAATATTCTCTAGTGTTTTATTAGCAAAGAATTTTATTCCTCTAATAACATTATGGTCAATCTTATTGTCATTCAAACCAACATCTAAGCTCTTTAATGATATAAACGCCGTAACATAATCAGTTCTGATATTTTTTGATTTAGTTTTTGCAAAATTGATTATGTTATCAATTTTATTAAACAGCTCCTTTTCATAATTCGTCTTTTCAGTTATATTATTGCTTAATTCTTTTATGAGTTTTTCAAGCTTATCATGTTCCATCACTTTAAAACTCTCTGTAATCATTTCATCTAATTCAACGTTACTAAATATTCCAGCAACTTCTTTTATCTCGTCTAAGTTTTCACTTCTGGTGATTTTCTTTAGCAATATTATGACTATTTTAATCTTGTTATTGTAAAGAATATCAGTAATTACATTATCGATTCTTTTAGTATCATTTTGAACACCAATAAAAAAGTTAACATCTGTATTTTCCTCAATCTCTGTTCTTTTAGAGAGCGAGTAAGCATGTGATAGTGAGTTACGTAAATCTATAATGACTTCTCTTGTGTTCTTTGGTAATGATAGTAGAAGAAGCTCGCTTGTAGTGCTAGATAACTTGGGAGATTCTAGAGTGTTTTTTAAATATTCACCAATAACCTGTAAAACCCTTGTAATAATTAACTGTCCTTCCCTTTCTTTAGGATTAGCTGATAATGCCAACTTTATATAATCACTTATTTTTTCTAAAGAATGAATATCCCTAATTTGTTGATAATTGCTATACAACTCTCCAAATTGAGGATAATTGCTAACGATCTCTGCAACAACCCTCTCACGTTTTAACTTCGGGAGATCAGCAAATTTACCAATGTCCACACCTTCTATAATATCTTTTTCTTCTTTAAGTTTCTTTGCAAAATTTTCCAAGTGGTCTAGTATTTTACTTTTATTCAATGTGGCATTATAGAATAGATTCATTTCCTGTCGTTTTATGTGAGAAGAAACAAAACTGATCAAACAAAATTCCATTTCTTCCCAAGGTAGTCTATCGTAGGTTGATTTCAACTGCCGCTTTAATATATGAATATTTTGTGCAATAAATTTTGCTATGAATAAAAACTTTTCATCTACTTTTTCTGTGTTTGAATACTCTGCCTTTAACAGGCTAATATTTTGAAGTACTAACTCAATCCGCTCTCTTATGTTATTAAGATAACTCTTCACATTCTGATCTTGTCCAGAAGCACTAGAGAAAAAACGGAGGTTTATCAACTTATTTTCAACAAAAATTTCTATCTCTTCTGACAAGAATACGTTCTTTAGTTTTAATTCCTCATAAGCTCGTGAAAGAATTTCATCTAATTCCCTGAAATGAACAGCAAAATAATTACCTAGCCATTTATTAATGAGTGTATCAAGAAGTTCAACATTACCTGAACGTATAGCATAATAAAACGCATTATGGCATGTTTCATCCTCATCATCTGGTAATATAGTAGTTTCTCTGATGCCAACAGATAAATTACTGAGAATTTTACTATTATTGCCAAGTAGGTATTCTAAAATCTTTACCTTATTGTGTTTACAAGCTAAGATAACTAAGTTAGTACTCTTAACAGGATTGTTAGCATTATCATAATAGTCTCTCAAAGTTACTTGATCTTCTGCATCACTTATGTAATCAATAAAATTGCTTAATTTTTTTAAGCTGTCGACATTACCATCTGATATTGCCTCTTCGAGTTCAGTTAAAACCAGGAGATAAAGTTCTTCAGCTTTTGCTTTTCTGCGGTAGAGCTTTTTATATTCTCTAATAAACTCCTCTTTTGATGTGTAAGAACGTGATAAAAACTGTTTATCTTCTTGATAAAAACTGGTTTGTTGTTTAGGTACATGCATAAACCCTCTCTGAGATATATTTACACCAGTATTAGAATAGCAAAGTTTACTTAATATGGCAAAAATTAAAATAGCATCTTTTGTTAATAAAATATTTTTGAGAGAATATCTACTAATCCTGCAATTTCAGGACGAAAAGCCTTCACAACATT
Organism: Wolbachia endosymbiont (group B) of Villa cingulata; assembly: GCF_964028285.1. Taxonomy (NCBI): domain Bacteria; kingdom Pseudomonadati; phylum Pseudomonadota; class Alphaproteobacteria; order Rickettsiales; family Anaplasmataceae; genus Wolbachia; species Wolbachia endosymbiont (group B) of Villa cingulata. The sequence continues at coordinate 435,220 of NZ_OZ034766.1, forward strand.
TGATTTTGGGTGTGGGAAATGTGTTGGTTGTTTAAATTTTTAGTAACACCTACTAATAATAACCCGTTTGAAAACAACAAAGAGAAATGATGATCAACTTACATAAAAAAGCACTAAGTTTAGTGTTTTGGCATTATAGCAATCTCTTATGTATCACCTCTCTGGAACCATACGACTAATTGTTGTTCATAAAAAACTCTAGTACTGACAAAAAATGTATTTATTCTAATCTTGCACGTTTGGTATCATTACTTATAGAAGTTTCATAAAGTCTTGTACCAGGCTCTACGAGATTATTTAAGGAACTTAAAGATTGAAAAGTACGTTTATTGGAATCATCAAACGCTACTATAAAGTTTAACAAGTTATCATTAGATAGATATTCAGTTATATTATATGTAGAATCATGATCCAGAATAATTTTCTTTTCTTTGGCATCTTGATCTGCCACATCTAATTTAGTATAAAATTGTATCTTACTTAACTTATTTAACAAATCTGCTCTTTCTAAAAAAGGTTTTACCTTATCTAATATGATATCATTATATATAGGATAGCGTATGGAATAATCAATTTTTGCTAGTCTTACAGATAATTGATTATTATATAGTACATGTATGTTGAAGTTATTTGTAACAAATTCATATAGTGGAAGGCTATCTTTTATTTCATCTGTTTTCATTTGAAGAATTTCACAAACACAGTCATCTAGATAACTTGATAATTTACTGTAATTACTGCATCCTTTATAAGGAGATAAGTCAATAATTTTTCCGTAATCCTTATTGAAGTTCCTTACTAAAGTAAATTTAATCAACAATTTAGCGCATGCTAGATCACTTACAGCGTTATCTAAAGATGTGGAACAATTATCATAAAGCCGTCGTTCACGATTTCTTATATTAATATCAGCTCCATATTCTAATAGTTCTTTAACTACTTCCAGATTTTTACCACTTTTTTTTACAGCATGGTTCAGTGCAGTATTGCCTTTACGGTTTGTTGCATTTACATCAGCACCATGTTTCAGAAGTTCTCTAACTAATTCTAATTCCTTCCCCAGTGTTATAGCAGAATGTAGTGGAGTTTCACTATACATGTTTCTTGAATTGACTTCGGTACCACCTAACAAAAGCTCTTTAGTAATTTCTACACTACTAGTAGTATGAAGTAACGTATCTCTATTCCTTTCTACTCTAAGGTTAGCATTAGCACCTGCAGACAAAAGAGCTTTAACTTTTTCTAAGTTTCGTTCATAGACTGCTTTTTCTAATTCTTTGTTAATATTATTATTTAGCATATTTTTAAAATCCTCCTAAATTTCACTATTTTGTAACAAAATTTTTGTATATTTTCTAGATCTTGGCACCCTCATTAGAGTTTCATTTAAGAGAGCTATAACTTTAAACTCTTTACTCGATTTTCTACGCTGACATCTTGTAAACTCTGATCTGGACTTTTTAATATTTCTAATAATCTACTTGCAAGGTTTGAGTGTTTATTGATTACTGCAACCTGGACTAATGACTTGCCTTGATCATCACGAGCATTTGTTACAGCTACGCGCTCATCGGGTTTTATTGCTCTCAGCTTACTGATAATTTCAACATTACCATTTTTTGCATTTTCAAATAGCTCTTCTACTAATTTCAATAGGTTAGTAATATTCTGGTCTCGAGAAAGATCAAGTGGTGTTTTACCTTCTTTATTCTTGATGTTATAAATTGCACCATGTTTCAACAAAGATTTTACAGCTTCGAAAAAGCTATTTTCAGTAGCAACATGCAACGATGTAGTGCCTTTAACTATTGTTTTAGCATTAATAAAATCACTCAATTTATTGTGGCTTACACGTTGTAACAAAGCTTCAATAATTTCTTTATGACCTTTGGAAGCAGCAGTGTGTAATGGTGTATTACCTTTGTTAGTAACTTTAGTAGCATCAGCTCCATTTGCTAGCAAGATATTTACAACTTTTATGTGCCCATTATTAACAGCATAATGTAATGGCGTTCTTCCATCCACGTTTTTCGAATCAATGATTGCTCCATCTCTAATGGAACTCTCAATTCCTAAATAATTATTATCTTCTATAGCCTTAAATAACTTCTCAGTCAATTTTAGTAATTTTATAACTTCTGAGTTTCCTCTTCTTTCTGCAAAGTGTAATGGTAAAACATATCTATCTCCTTCAGCTCTAGCATTAAAGTATGCTCCGCTCATAAGTAGAGACCTAACTATATCTAAATTACCAATTTGTGCCCCTAAGTGTAAAGGCGTAGCATTTTTATCCATTTTTGCATTAACATCCGCTCCATTTATAATAAGAGTTTTAACTACCTTAGGATGACCATATTGAGCTGCAAGATGTAGGGCTGTGCCTTTATTTTGATTTTCTTTTACATTTACATCAGCACCATGTTTCAATAGAACGGTTGCTATCTGATCATAACCTTTTTCTGCTGCAAAATGTAAAGGAGTCCAATTTGTGTGATCTAAAGCATTAATATCTGCTTCCTTTTCTAAGAGCAATTCAACCACCTCTAAATGATCATGGTCTACTGCAAAGTGTAGAGGTGTAGTACTTTTAACTGTTTTAGCATTAATGTCTGCTCCTTTATCAAGCAAAGATTTAGCAACTTCTAAATTACCATCATATGCTGCACAATGTAGAGGAGTCCAACTTCTGTTATCTAGAGCATTAACATCTGCTCCATTTTCAACCAAGAAATTCATTATTTCCAAGTGATTATGTTCTGCTGCCAAATGTAGAGCTCTTCTACCATCATCCATCTTTGCATTTATATTTGCTCCTTTTGCAATTAAGCTCTCTACTATTTTTAAAGAAAAACCATTATATGCTGCATTATGTAAAGGAGTCCAATTCTGATCATCCACGGTGTTAATGTTTGCTCCATTTTTAATTAAAAAATCACTCACCTCGAAATGACTTTGCTGAATTGCTAGATGCAAAGGTGTAAAACCTTCGTTTTTTTTAGCATTAACATTGGCTTTTTTCTCTATTAGTAGCTTCACTACTTCTAAGTGACCATTCTGAGATCCTATATGTAAAGCTGTGGAATTATCGTGGCCTTTAGCATTAACATCAATTCCCCTTACGAGAAGAAGAGACTTAACTACTCCAAAGTGATTACGTTCTGCTGCTAAATGTAGAGGTGTAAGATTCTCATAATCCTTAGCATTAACATTAGATTTTGCTTTTAGTAAAATGTCTACTAACTCTAAAAAGCCATTTTGAGACGCTAAATGTAGAGGTGTAATCTTATCATCTGTTTTTGCATTAACGTTTGCTCCCGCTTCAAGCAGAACTTTAACTATATCTAACCTACCAGTTTGTGTTCCCAGATGTAAGGGTGTAATGTTTGCATCAACTTTATGATTACCTATGCCTGAAGATCCAGCGTTAATATTAGACCCTTGTGAAATAAGAGCTTTAACTACTTCGAGGTTACCATTTTGTACTGCAGAATGCAAAGGTCTTGCTCGATCATTATTTACAGCATTAACATCTAATCCCTTTTCAATAAAAACATTTACTATATCTAGATGACCATTCTCTGCTGCTAGGTGTAAAGGTGTATTAAGTTTATCTGTTTTAGTACTAAGATCTGCTCCATTTGCAATCAAGGTGTTGACTATATCTAAATATCCTTGCTGGGATGCAAAACTTAAAGGTGTAAAGCCTAGAATGGCCCTATGGTTTACATCTGCTCCATGAGCAATAAGAAAGTTAACCATCTCTAAGCGATTTTTTGCAATTGAAAAATACAGTGGCGTAAAGGCATCGTACTTAATCTCTGAGTTAATATCTAAACCCTCTCCTAATAAAGTGTTGACTAAATCCAACTGACCATTTCCTGCTGCTAAATGTAGCGGTGTAAGACTAAGATGTTTCTGAGTTTCATAGTTTTCATTTAAAAACTCTACAAAAAATTGCAGCTGATCCAGATTATTAGATATTCTATTAGTAAACATAAAGGCCTCGCATTGAAGAATTTATGTAAAATATAGCATCTACAAGTTTTTAAGCAAGATAAATCTTCTTCTTAAAAAAGATACTGTAATCCAATCTGTGTGCTTATAACTTTTTTATTTGATCATGAGAGACACCTTCCTTAAGTAGCTACATCAATTTTCTCTGTTTTTGCCCTTTTTTTTCGCTGATGATGATGTCTTCATTCTTCTCAGTAGCCAACATTCTTTACGTGCACCAAGGAACTTAGAAAGAACAATAGGAAATCCACTTAAAAAGCATTAATAATTATACATAATTCTAATGATCTTCATGAAAGGGCTTAGAATAGAATTTAATAGACAATCTGATTTTAATTGATATTAAACTGATCAGACTGAGAATTGAAAATATGGCAATAATTCTTTTAGACACAAAAACTATAAATCGTATAGCAGCGGGAGAGGTAATAGAGAGGCCAGCGAGTGTAGTAAAGGAATTAGTAGAAAATGCAATAGATGCTGGAAGTTCAGAGATAGAGATCAAAATAGAAAGTGGTGGACGTAACCTTATAACTGTGACAGATGATGGAAATGGAATAGAAAAGAACGATCTGGAACTAGCACTTATGAGGCATGCCACTTCAAAATTAAGCGATAGTGAGTTAATAGAAATCAAGCACCTTGGGTTTAGGGGAGAAGCTTTACCTTCAATTGCAGCAGTAAGCAGAATGAAATTATCATCCAAGGCAAGTGGAGCAAAGGAAGCATGGTCTATAAGATATGAGGGAGGAGAAAAAATAAGAGAGATTACCCCTTGTTCTTTGTTGCAAGGTACATATATTGAAGTTCGTGACTTATTTTTTGCTACACCAAATAGACTAAAGTTTCTAAAAACCGAAAGGGCGGAAACACAAAGTATTGTTGATATTGTGAATAACTTAGCGATGATTAATTATAGTATTGGGTTTACTCTCACTTCTGGTAATAAAAAGCTCTTAAAATATGTTAAGCAAACTTCGCTGTTCAACAGATTATGTGAAATAGAAGAAGAATTTCAAAGCAATTCACTGGAAGTTAAAGAGGAAGAAGAAGGCATCAAACTTAAGGGACACATCTGTAAACCTAATGTCAATCGTGGCAACTCAACTCAGATTTATACGTTTGTTAATGGAAGGCCAATAAAAGACAATCTACTTGTTGGTGCAATTAGATATGCGTATCACGATTTTATTCCAAACAATAGGTATCCTTTTGCAGTGTTGCATTTAGAAGTACCATATGACCAAGTAGATGTAAATGTGCATCCAAATAAATCGGAAGTAAGATTTCAGAATAAAAGGCTAATATATGAAATAGTGAGAAGAGGGATAATAAAAACACTATCAACGAGATTTGCAGCGGGTGATCAAGGTATTGAAGAGGAGCTAATTTTTAATGATAGTAAAAGCCAAGAGCAGGTTGATAGTCAAGAGAAAAAAGATCAAAAAGAGTTTTATGAAAAGAGACCAAGTCTTTTAGAAAATCGTCTAATGAAAGAATTCAATGCACCAGATGAAAGAAGGCAAAGCTTACCAGAAACGTTTAAATATGGAGAATCTCCACCCCAAAAGGGAACGATGGTTCTAGAAAGGGAGCAAATTGATTTAATAGAGGATCATCCCCTGGGATATGCACGCTGTCAGGTCTACAATACTTACATTATTGCTGAGGCTAAAGGCAAATTAATTATAGTAGATCAGCACGCAGCTCATGAGAGATTGATATACGAGTGCTTAAAGCAAAAATCAAGCATGAAAAGACAAAAACTTCTTCTTCCTGAAACAGTTGAAATTAAAAACCAAGCTGGAATGGAGATGGTTGAAACTTATAAAGATAAGCTTTTTGAAATGGGTTTTGGTATTGAAATAGAATCAGAAGATAAAGTAAGGGTGAAAGAAATACCTGCAATCTTGGGAACAATAAATGTGAAAGAGATGGTGATGAATATAGTTGATAGATTAATGGAGATAGGAGATGCTCTACCTATAGAAGAAAAAGTGTTAGCTACCATTGCGTGCCATGGAGCTGGAAGGGAAATGAAGTTGGAGGAGATGAATGAGTTGATGAGACAAATGGAGGAAACACCTTATGCTGGGCAATGCAATCACAGAAGACCAACGTATATAGAAATGAAACTAAGTGATATAGAAAAATTGTTTGAAAGGAGATGAGTTCAGTTTGTCAAAAAGGTTCCCAATTAAGTATACGTAACGGCTCTTCTGATTATGAGTATAAAATGTGAAAAAAGAGAATAAATGCTCTAATTTTTTAGATTACAAAGTAATAGGACAGGAAGTAAGAAATCGTAGGTTAGCAAAGGGATATACTCAAAAAGATTTAGCAAAAAAAATCGATACAACATATCAGGTAATACTGCAATATGAAAAAGGAACACGCAGAATTTCAATTAAGAAGTTATATGAATTAGCAGAAGCATTATCAACAACTGCTAGAGATCTAGCTTGCGTACAAGAAGTATCAAATGAGGGAAGGTATGAGGGAGAAGAGGTATTAAATCTAGTAAGAAGACATAGAGAGATTAAGGATCAAGAATTACGTGAAACGTTTTATTTATTAACTAAATTCATCCGTATTAGTGAGGAAGAAAGTGGAAAGGCGGTAAAAATAGAAGTAGCAAAGGGTTTGGTTAAGGAAGGAGTTTCTGCTCATGTTATTTCTCAAACGACCAGTTTATCTATTGATGAATATGATAATGATGAGAAAAAAATTTCCATTCCGTATAAAGTAGGTCAAAGAATAAAAGAATGGAGGTTGAGAAGAGGATACACTCAAGAAGATTTAGCAAGTAAAGTGGGTATAATAAATCAAAGAATATATGAATATGAACAAGGACGAGCTGGTGTTTCACTTGAAATGTTAGATGAAATAGCAAAGGTACTATTAATTAGTATTACAGACCTACTTCCAGAAACAACAGAAAATGAGAATAGTGAAGTGGAACTATCAAGGTTAATAGAAGAATACAAAAAGATTAAAAGCCAAGAACTACGTAATGTACTAATAAAATCTCTGTTTGAAAGCATACAAGTTTGCAAAGAGAAAGTGAAGAGAGTAGAAAAGATGAAAATTACAAAGAATTTAGTTAAGGAAGGAATTTCTATCAATATTATTTTAAAAACAGTAGACATCTCTTTGGACGAAATTCAACAAATTTAAAATAAAAAATCATTATCTATTAACATCTTTACTTTTTGATGAAAAAATAAGTAAAAAAGATTGAAAAATTGATTTGACTTCACTCAAAAGCTATGGCCTTATGCCAATGCTGACAAAAAAACAGCAGTAAATATATAAAAACATTTTGTTATTAGTGAAGGGTAATTTTTATGAATAATAAGAAAGATCGTAGAGAAGAAATAGAATTCAGAGCATTAGAAAGCAACGGTAAAGCACTACTTGATCGTGAAGTAATAGAAACGTTTCTAAGTGCAGTGCATGACAGGGAAGAAGCTCGAATTATTGCTAGAAAGCTAATAGATAGTTTTGGAATAGGAGGAATTTTAGGCCAGGAAATAGATGACTTGAAAACTATAGAAGGGATAACTGACTCTACAGTAGCAGTAATTTTATGCCTAAAGGAAGCTTCAAAGAGGGTACCAAGAGAAGAGTTAAAGAAAGGACCTATAATGGATAACTTGGAAACCATCGTAAAATATTTAAGGGTGAGTATTGGTTATTCAGAGGAGGAAAAGATGAAAATAATATATTTTGATCAAAAGTGCCGTTTAAAGGGGGAAGAAGTGTTTACTGGTACAGTGGATAAGGTACCTTTTTACATAAGAGAAGTAACAAGAAAGGCATTAATAAGAAAAGCGACGTCAATAATAATATCGCATAATCACCCAGAAGGAAGGTTAAAGCCATCTGATGAGGATCAAGCTGTAACTAAAGACTTGGCTGAAGCTTGTCAGACTATAGGGATTAGGTTACTGGATCACATTATCATTACAAGTGTTGGATATTTTAGTTTTAAAGAGCAAGGACTGTTATAAAGCAGATATTTGAAGATTTTCATGAGTTGTTTAACTACTTGAATGAAGAAAGTATTTGCAAGTACATTAACCATTGCTTCTAATTAATGAGAAAGTATATATTGAATTAATAATAAAGTCGGTTGTAGACTTAGTAAAGTATATTTAATAGCGGAGGCTAATATGAGTAATAAAATAATTGTACCTTTTGATGATCAAGAAGGAGGTACTTACGAGTTAAACATTGATCTTGATAGATTATCAAAAGGTGAGGTGTTAAATGCTATTGTAGGAATAGGTGGTACTAAGGAGCAATCCACCTTTGTAAGCAAAATTAATAAGGCTAAAAAGCCTGAAGAAATAGCACCTTTCCCTGGTAGAGAAGTTCGCGAAAACAAAATCAACTATGGGAAAGGATTTGACTATGTTTATGGCACAAAACCTGTAAGTGATCAAGAAGATAAAAATCCATTTGCTTCAGCTTTGAAAAAAATAAAGCCAAGTGCAGAAAAGTTGAGCTGGTTTAAGAGTGCTGTGGTAAGAGCAAAAAGTCCAAATGAACTGCACAAGGTTGTAGACGAAGCACTAGCTGCTGGAGCAAGGCTAAATGCATGTAATGATGGAGAGTGGAGCCTCGCGGAATATGTGATACTGGGCACACATTTTCATAAATTTGATAAGGCTGATCGTAAAAAGCTAATACGTAAATTAATGCTAAACGGTGCAGAGTTTCATGATACTTTATTGGAGAATAAATTGATAGGTGAAATCTATAATGAGCTACAACCAGAAGTTCAGCCACAATGAGAGACTAGAAGAACTAGAGAAAGCTGGCGAAAGTGCTGTGCAAGAAGGAGGATTAATAGATGTTGAAATAGATAATACAACATCGTATATAGAATTTTCTGGGGATAGCAAGGTAGAGGTAGCCAAAATACTGAGAGAGCTAGGAAGTAATATTTTAAAAATTGGCAATGATGCAGTTGAGGTTAAAAGTGAGAAGGGAGGTATAAGAAACTATATCGATATGTCAGATGAAAGCTCTATTATATTAGAATTTCCTACAAGCATTGGTAAGCTAAATATTATATTGTACCACGATGTAAAAAAATATGATCAAGTACAAGTCAGAGTAGAAAATAAGGAAATGTGGTCTAAATTACAAGAAAGAGGCGAAGAAATAGGAAAAAATTGTCTTTTTGCTGGAGTAAAACTTAAAGAAGCAGTAGAAAAGGGAAGTTTTATGAGATGTGGCATATGGAATAGCAAGCAGCTTATGAAGGAGGTTGATAGCCCAAGTGAAAAATTGTCTTCATGGGTAGATAAAGTACGTGAAAATAGTAAAGAAACTTTTAGGGGGCTTTAATTCATTTATTTTAAGGTTCCAGAGTCTACCATTATATCTGGAGCCTTTGAGCTATAGTAGAAAATATTATATGTATGGTTCTTTGTATGGAAAAAAGTCTAGACTGTGAGGTAGGGCAAAAAGTAAAAAATTGGAGGTTAGAGAGAGGGTATACTCAGAAGGATTTAGCGGAGAAGGTTGGTGTAAAGTACTGGGCAATACTGCAATATGAAAAAGGGAGTCGTAAAATTCCAATTAAGAAATTATATGCTATAGCAGAAGCATTATCAGTAAATGTTAAAGGTCTAGTTTGTGGAGAGACGCTACCAAATGAAAAAAGATATTTTGAAGATGAAGAAATATTAAATTTAGTAAAGGGTTATAAAGATAAAGAATTAAGCGAGGTATTTTATTTATTAACCAAATTTATTCGTTTGAGTGAGGAAAGAAGCAGAAAAGCGGTAAAAATAGAAGTAGCAAGGGGTTTGATGAAAGTAGGAGTTTCTGCTCATGTTATCTCTCGAACAACTAACTTATCTATTGGTGAGTATGAGGAGAACAAAATTCCGGTTCCATACAAAGTAGGGCAAAGGATAAAAGAGTGGAGATTGATACGAGGATATACACAAAAAGATTTAGCGAATAAAGTTGGCATAACAAATCAAGGAATATACGAATATGAACAAGGGAGAGCTGCTGTCTCACTTGAAATGTTAGATGAAATAGCAAAGGTATTATCAATCAGTATCATAGATCTACTTCCCGAATCAGATGAGGATAGTGAAGCGGAAGAAAAGCTATCAAAGTTGATAGAAGAATACAAAAAGATTGAGAGTCGGGAATTACGCGATATGCTAATCAAGTCTTTATTTGAAGGTATACATGTTTATAGAGAAAAGGTCAGAGAGGAAAAGAAGATTGAAGTTGCAAGGAATTTAGTGAAAGAAGGAATTTCTGTTGATATTATCTTGCAAACGACAGGCTTATCAAATTATATGATTGAGAAATTTTTGTGATTTCATAAAAACTTAGCCAATAGTGGATTTTTTTGTGATAGAATATATGTTTGCTTCTGTAGGAAAAACAGCTTTTAGAGGATTTATCTATGATAATTCAGAGCATATTGGCTCAGTAAGCTACGAGCTAGGGAAAAAAATAGAAGGTTGTAGGATAGTACAAGGGTATACTCAGGCAAAATTAGCAAGAAAAATTGGTTTAACACATAAGGAAATACATAACTTTGAACTAGGGTGCAAGGCTATTACAATCAAAGAATCGTATATAATAGCAGGAGCATTGTCAGTCAATGTTATAGATCTACTTCCAGGACCAACAGTACTAAGAGAAAACAGTTGGTATGAAGATGAGGATAAAGAAATAGTCTATCTAACAAAAATACATAGAGAAATTAAGGATCAGGAATTACGCAAGAAGCTGTATCCATTAGTAAGGTTTGTATATATTAGCGAGAAAATTAGCCAAGAAGAAGCGAAAATAGAAGTAGCAAAGAATCTAGTGAAAGAAGGAGTTTCAGTTGATATTATTTTCCAAGTGACTCGCTTATCTACTTATGAATATGATGATATAGAGAAAGAAATTTGTACTGATTCTATACTCTACAAAGTGGGGAAAAGGATAAAAGAGCAGAGATTAATACGGGAATACACTCAGGAGGACTTGGCAAATAAAATCGGTTCAACACCTAAAGAAATACACGACTATGAACGAGGATATACAGACATTCCAATTGAAATATTATATAAGATAGCAAAGACATTATCAGTTAACATTAAAGCTCTTGGACTAACAGAATATGAAAATGAGCCAGTTTTGAGGTTTGTAGGTAAATGCGAAAAAATTGAGGATCAAGAATTACTGGATACGGTAGCTAGATCTTTATCTGAAGGAATGCAAACTGGTAAAGAAAAGGTTAAAAAAGCAGAGAAAATCAAGATTGCAAAAGATCTAGTTAAGGAAGGTATTGCTATTGATATTATTGTGCGAGCAAGTGGCCTAACTGCTGATGAGTGTGAAAATTGAATGTGTTTAAGATATAAGTAAAGTTAGTTAATGATTTAACCAGCAGAATTTGCTAACCAACTTTTTTGGCTCAGTTGAATTTTGCTTGGTATAAATTAAGATATGAAATCGCAAAGTTTATCTATTAATTTCTGGTTGTCCTCTATCATTGCATTTGCCTCTTGCTGAAGAGATTTGATATTTTTGAGTGTAATATTGTCCATCTCAGTCGATGCTACTTTCAATTGCGATTGTATTCTTATATATTTATCGTCTATTACTTGTTCTAGTTGATAATCAACGCAATCCAATCCAGAGGCAAACATCACATTCAGTAGTGGCTTGATCCACCCTATTTTGCCAAATTTCCTTGAGTTAGCATACTTTATACTTCTATCTGTTCCACCAGTGCCTATTGATAGCAGTATAATCTCATCATTTGGAAATAACCTCTTACCACTTGCATATGCACAAGCCGCTGGATTATTTGCAAACACTCCACCATCTATCAATACTCTCTCTGTTTGGCTAATTTTCAGACGTTTTGGTGTGAAGTACGTTGGAGCAGCTGTTGTAGCTCTGAGTGCATCTTTCAACTTAATGTTTTTTTCTTTCCAACTTTTGAAGAAAAATTCACAACTATTGTGAATGTCATAACTGGTGAGTAGTAGATTACTCGCAACATCGGCCATAGTACTTTCACCAAAGTATTTGTTGAGAATAAATTCCATATTTCTATATGAGTACTGAGAACCACTCAGCCAAGAAGCAATTGATTTTCTCCAAAATGATGATTGAAAGATATATGCTCCATACTCTTGGTAAAGTTCAACCAAATCATTGGCAGAGTATTGAAGTTTATTGCTTTTACAAAGTCCAGCAACAATAATCCCACCGGTTGAGGTTCCTGCCATTAAATCAAAAATCTGGGAAATTGGCTTTTTTGTCCTAGATTCAATTTCTGCTAGAATAATGGCAGGTATTATCCCTCTAATGCCACCTCCATCTACAGATAAAATGTACTTTGTCACTGTAAAATTTATTTGTGTTTGTGAATAGCTTCAAGTTCGTTGACTTCTTCAGTGAGATTTTTCACTCTCTCTTCAAGTCGATAGACTATTTCGATTAGTTCTTGGTTTTTTTCTACAAATTTATCATGGATATGTACACGTAGGTCGAGTTTTGCCAACCACCAGATTAACCCTACAGTCTGTACAACTATTGTTATTATTACCGCTATTGGGATTTTTTGCTTTTTCATGTGAAAATATTAACTTGTTATGGATAGTTTTGGAAATTTATATGCAGATTATAGAAAACTTACAGCTTTAGTGATTACTTTTTGTTGATTCGTATTGATCTTCTGCTTTAGCAAGTAGCTTTATGATTTCCTTGTAAGGTTTATCTTTATTGTGCCTTGACCTTAATACAGCTACATCTCTTGGATTTTTTCCATCTGTGTCTCTAATGGTAGGGTCTGAACCTTTGTCTAATAAAAATCTAATTATCTCCAATTTGCCTTCATATGTAGCTGCATGTAAAGGTGTCCATCTTTCATATTTCGTAGCATTTATATCAACTCCTTTTTCTACTAGGAATTTTACAACCTCTGCACATCCCTCTTCTGCAGCATAATGTAGTGCTGTTAATTTAGGGATCTGCACATTAATATCTAATAGATTTTCTACTAAGAATTTTACAGTCTCTAAGTTACAATTTTGAGAAGCAATGCGTAATATCGTTTTATAATTATCTGCAGCCTTTGCCTTCATGTAGGAATAGGTAGCAATAATACATACTATTACTGTTATAAGCCACCAAAAATGCAGCTTGTTTTTTGTATCTTGACCCAATTTATCCATATTCAACATCTTTTTAATATTAAATAGATCATTTACTCATTTTTTATTAACATTACTTACTCAAAGATGCTGACAACATAGTAAGGTAACCTGAGCTATTTAAAGTATGCTCCGCTCTATTAACTATCCATTCACCATCTACCGCTTGGTTAAAGTCTATAAGATTAAGTTTAGCTTCTGCAAATAACTCTGGATTACCAGGTATAGTGATATCCAATACTGCATTATTTCGCTTTAGTTGTTTTAACTTAGCATTTGCTGCACTTAGTGCTGATTCTGCATTTGAGTACATTTCTAACATAATATAACTTGGCTCGCCGCTACCAACTGTTTCTTTAATAGTTTCACCCTTTTCATAGCTATGCCATTTTGCCACTACTGAATTATACTTATCACGTACGGTAAAATGCACTTTCCAGTTAATTGTATCTTGAGGTCTAATAGTCGTTGTTCCTAAAGCTTTTCCTGTGGCTGATTTTGCCATATTCTTTGAAATAAACAATATATACCCACCAGCTAATTTTGCCATTGCTTCACGCTCTGTTGCGATCTTTGTTAACAGACTTATATCACTTTCATCTGCCTGATTAATATGGGGTATCAATACATTCTTAAATTCCTCAGCGACTTTGTATCCATATCCATGTTTTTGGGCTATTTCTTTTACTAAGTTTTCTATGGTAATTTTGCGCCATTCTTTTGATACTTTTGCCTTCAAAGATATTCTTAAATTTGTTGCATGAGCTTTGATTAGTAGAGTCTTAGGTGGACCCTGTATAGTCACTTCGTTGACTGTATATATACCCATTGGAAAGATTCCAATTTCCTTATAACCTAGTGCTATGTTCAATTCATTCGGAATATCTATGCCTTCATCCCTGTAATCAACACACACTTCAACTACATCATCTATTATTCCTGATTCATCTGTAAGGTGCAATGATATAACTCTATCTTTAATTGATTCACATTTATCTATTATAAAATCTGGCTGCATTTATTCCCAGACCTTTAATTTTGACTTTTGTACTATTTTCTTAATAGTAGGAAGCTTTATCTTTAATCCTGCGGGCAAAAAGCTTCCATATTCTGCCAAACCCAAGTTCTCTGCTAGTACTAATTCCACTACTCCATCAGTAAATCCGTAATGTTTCCAGCAAATCAGATCTAACATCTCATTTTCTTTACTCACATAGTATATAGTCATCTATAGCTTTTTAAACTCAAACTAAATTCAATTTTTCTCGGTAGTCCATTAGGTAAAAAATACATCTGCTTTTCTTCTAACCTAGTAATTACGAATTGTCCTAAAATATTACCTAAACTATCTACTAAAATATGTGGTTTTTCAGTTTCTTTCACACTCTTTAATTGATTTAGCACGTTGAGATTATGCAGATAAATCATTCCTTCTAAATCTATATTTTCTACACCTTGACCGATATTTTGTAATAGTGGCATATTTTCAATACACTCAATCGTGCTCCAACGATTTTCTCTGCTATACTTTAAACTTGTGGAAGCAAACTTATACGGACCAAGAGATAGCATCAATAAAATGTCTCTACCGTATCAAATAAAACATCACGTGACTTTTCTCTTATCCTTTTTATTACTTCATCTGCAAGACTACGAACATCTTGGTTAGGTTCTGCTTTAATGCTGATAGTGTAATTATTAGTGATGTTCTGAGTTTTATTTTGTTCTTTATTTTCAAACTTACTCCTTGCAAATATCTTATCGCTCTCTGTCTCCTCAATAAGGCTTTTGACTCTGAAGCTATTTTTATTTCTCTTTGAAAATTCTTTAATTATACTGTTACCTAGCACAGGATTTCCACTGTTGAGAATATTACTTTTTAGGGGAGTGTGCACTGCTTTTACTTCAGTTTTTCTTTTTTCAAACTCTTTCAGTGGGCTATTTCCCAATACTTTTCCAAATATACTTTCACCTATCCATGAAAAAGCTTCTTCTATGGGTTTTATTATCGATTTCCAAAAGCTAGAGAAAAAGTCTTTTACCTTTTGCCAGTTAGTTATAACAAGTGCTGCGCCAGTGACAAGTCCAGTAATTAAAAGTCCTATAGGGTTACTCATTATAGCGAGTGTTACTGCTCTTAGTCCTGTTACTACTGCAGGAAAAACTGTAGCTGATAAAAATGAAAATACTCCAAGTAGGTTTGCTTTCAGACTAAAAATCGTACTTCCTAGCAATGTAAATCAGTATCCTAGTCCCACTGCTACAACTTTTAAACTTATCAAGGCTGCTACAGTACCCATGATTGCTTTGGTTAAAGTTGGATATTTTTCTGCAAATAACGCTATGCTTCTAGTTTTTTCTTGTAAAAATTCAGCTATAGATTTTAAAGTAGGCAGCATCACTGAACCCAGGTTCATACCAACTTCAGCTATTGCGTTGCGAAGAAGTCGTAATTTACTGGCTGTGGTGTCTACACGGTTTTGAAATTCTTTCTGCAACGAGCTCTTGTACTCTTCTGTGTCAGCTAGTAACCTTATAGCATTTTCGTATTTGTTAAAACTTCCAGCTAATAATGCAATATCATCTTGATATTCCTGACCGAAAAGTTTCATAAGGATTGTAGAACGTTCCTGGTTATCCATTTTCTTTAGAGTTTGAAAAAAATAGAGTAATGCTTCTTCGCCGTTTTCGCTTATTCTTTGTACTATTTCTTCTGCAGTTATGCCCATTTGCTCTAATGCTGCTTTAAAATCCCCTCCTTGTTCTTCAGCAGTCTGAAGTTTACTAAGTAGAGCATTTATAGCAGTTGCAGCTTTTGCTGGTTGTTTACCTAAACTAACGAAGGCATTTACTAAACTACTTGTTTCCTTGATGTCAAGACCAAATTGTTTTGCAGTACCACCAACTATTGCTAGAGCTTCAACCATATCTTTTGCTTTGGCAGCAGTGTTATCTGATAAGTGATTGATTACATTACCAACGTATTCCATTTTACTAACATCAATTCCATAAACGTTAGAGAGTTTAGCTATAGAATCACCTGCTTGCTCTGCAGACATATCAAATGCTGTAGACATTTTTGCCACTGTTTCTGTAAACATAAAAAGATCTTCTTTCTTGATACCAAGTTGACCACCACTTGCAGCTATTTGTGCCAGTTCTGCGGCTGATAATGGTATAGTACGTGACATCTCTTTTAACTTCTTTGCAAATTTAGTTGCTTCATCCGTTCCTTTTTTAAAATCTACCACTTTTGTAACATCAGCCATAGCACTTTCAAAGTCAATTGCAACTTTAACTGGAGCTGCAAGCGTTAGCCCTAGCCCAATAGTCTCTATAATTTGTGACTTAAAATGTGCTTTGCTTGCTAAAAAACTTTGGTGACTACGTATTGCAGATCCAAGCTTACCATACTTACCTTTTAATACTTCAATAGAAGAGCCAAGTTTATGTTGGTCACTTACTAAGTACTTAATATTTCTTCCACTTTTCCTTACTTCTTCATTAAATGAATGCAAAGCATCTCTCTTTTTCAAATATGCTTCTTTTGCTTTTATTGCAGAGGTTTTGGCCTTGTCAAATTCTGCTTTTAAGGTTTTGCTCGGTTTCTCTATTGCCTTCATTTGTTTAGCTAAAGATTTTACTTGATCTTCAAAGCCTTTCCATGACCTCTTGCTAGTCAAAACATCATGACCTAACTGCTTAAACTTTGATACTGATTTTAAAGATGAGTCAAGCTTTCTTATATTCTCACCAAGATGAGTAAGTTGACTGCTACTTCCTTTTATTGCAGTACTGAAACTGCCATCTAGGACTGCTCCAATTTTTATAGATAACGTTGACATTGTACCTTCCTCGCTGCTTCATGCCATAAGATAAATTCACTGATTTCCATATCAAGCAAAGGCTCAATTCCACTACCAATAATAGAACTGAGCTCGATTACTTCTGACCTCAAGTTTTTTGGGTAATTGGTGAAAAAAAATCCTTTAATACCTCTTGTACTTTTACATAATCAGCAATATCTAACTCTTCAATTGCTTCTTTTGCAACTGATGTTAGATTGGCAGTCAAAGTTACTTCTTTACTAAGGTCACTACCATTTAAGCGTTCAATTGCAAGATACCGTCTTGTGAGTCAATAAAAAAATTATTCAAACTGTACCGTAATCAAAAAATACTTCCAACCCACATCCTGTATAGCGTTATACACTAACCAACAACATTTAATAAATTTGTGTAAGGTACTATTCCACATAAGATGCGATAAGAGCATTTTTTGATTTTAAACTTCAGATACCATTTTGTTAATCAGCAAGAAAATTCAAGATTAACATTTAACTTCCTTTGTTGCTTTACACCATAGAATAAACTCATCCATCTCCATATTGAGTATTTGCTCAATTCCACCACCCGTGACAGAGCTGAGTGCAAGTACTTTCGACCTCAAGTTTTTTGTATAATCGGTGAAAAAAAATCCTTTAGCACTTCTTGTACTTTAGCATAGTCTGCAATATCCAACTCTTCTATAGTTTCCTTCGTAACCGATGTTAAATTTGCAGTTAGGGTGATTTCCTTACTCAAGTCACTACCATTTAAGCGTTCAATTGCCAAATAATCCCTAACTTTTGGACGCCTAATAGTTAGCTCTGCAACAGAAACCCCATCAACTGTTATTGGATTATTGAGTATTATTGTTTGCATAAGTTTACACTCCTAAAAAATAAAATTCTAAAGTCTTTTGTAATTAATATAGATTGGAAGCATTTTTTAATTTTAAAGTACTAAACCTTTATTCAACCTTCTAGCTCTGTAGTTCTTGATATGATCTGGGTCAAAAGCCTTTCTTGAACTTAAAACACCAAAGACTATATGAAGTAACTTACGCATTGCAGCACCAACTATAGACATAGCATGCTTGCCTTTTTCTTTTAATTTTTCGCAAAAAGTCATAACAATAGGATTGTGATTCTTAGCTACTATAGCAGGAAAATACATTGCCTTACGTAATGTTTGTAAACCGGTTTTACTTAATCTGGGCTTGGCATGTACAGATGAGCCTGATGTTATATTTCGTGGTATAGTTCCAGCGTATGCTGCCAATTGCCTGGCATTTATAAAGGCTTTTATATCAGGAACTTCAGCTAAAATAGCTATTGCTGATTCCTCTCCTATTCCTGGAATAGTTAATAGGAGTTGAAAATCCTCCAACAAATCTTTGTGTTGTTTTAATAGTTCACGTATGGAGTTTTTTATTGTTTCTATTGATTGTTCTATGTTCATTGCAAGGCTTTCCCAAGCATTTACAACTTCTTCAGATAGTCTCTCTTTTTTTTCTAAATGATTATTTACTAATGTTAACTCATTTTTTAACGCATCTGAGCAACGATAAAGATGTTTTAATTTTTTCTTTTTAGGAGATGGTGGCATCCAACGGGAAGGTTCCTGTTTTTGACAATAATCTGCAATAATCTCTGCATCAATCTGATCATTTTTTTGTCGTGTAAGCTTACTTTTTGCATAAAATCTTATGCAAGCTGGGTTTACAACACTAACAAAATGTCCAGCATTGTATAGAAATTCAGCTAAAGCCTCGCTATAACAACCCGTGAATTCCATGCAAGCTTTTACTTCTTCTACATTATGTTTTTGTAGAAAGTTCAGCAAACCTTGAAACCCTGTATCATCGTTTTTAAACTTCCGTTTTCTAGTTTCACGTTTTCCTTTTTTACTTATAAATGAGAGAGAAACATCAAAGTGTTCTTTTGAAACATCTATACCTAAAAAGTTGTTGATCATATGTAACTCCATATACTACTATTAAAAATGAAAAGTAAGGCTTACCTTGTGAATACAGAATTAGAACCATTTAGGTCTTTCTATGATACCGTCCAGCCTGTACTTTTGAGGAGGAAAGAAGTAAAAGCAAATTTGTAGGCTAGTATTAAGTTTACGCTCGCAATTTTTCCAAAGTCGCCTACATTTTTCCAACCAGGCAAAAGAAGATCTCTCAACAACCCATCTTTTTGGCAATACAGAAAAGGTGTGTAATTCGCTTCACCTCAACAGTTGCACCAATAGTTACTTTCATCTGTGTTGCAAAATTTTCTCCAGTGTAGCCTGCATCAACCAGTATGTTTTTAACTTCAGAGAGACTTTCTTTAGCATTTTTAACCATTGTCAAAGCACTACTACGATCAGTTATTTCTGCCGTTGTTATATGAATTGCGTGTGTCAAACCTTGTGTATCAACTGCGATATGACGCTTTATTACTGAAATTTTCTTGCCAGCATCATAACCTTCTTCTTCAGCAGTATCGGTATTTTTTACACTTTGGGCATCAATGATGCAGAAGCTTGTTTTAGTATTACGACCACTGTTCTCTCCAACCAATTTTTTTTAAGACAATTTCTAGAACACTTTCTCTATCTTCATTCGTTTTTTTACTCCATTTCTTGAAGTAATCGTAACAATTTCGCCATCTTGGAAACTCTTTTGGAAGCATTCGCCATTGACAGCCACTTTTTAGTACATAAAGCACACCACAAAATAACTCATATAAACCTAATCTTCTTGGCTTTGTTTTCTTTCGCACGCTTTCTAAAATTAGTCTAATCTTTTCGAATTTTTCACAACTTATGTCACTTGGATATGTATTCCTCATACTTTACCTCATGTCAACTATACCTCATCTTACCATATTCAGAGATCACTTACAGGCTCTTAGGTTAATATAAGCTTCCATTCAATTTAATACACTATAATATTACATATATTAGCTAATTTGTTAATAGATTTACAAAGATTAAATTATTGCTATTCTAAATTTAAGTGTTAGTTAACTGAGTTTACAATGAGTATTAGAAATTTTTTTACCAAGGCAATCGTTCTCCTTTTAGTTTGCTTATTAATCTTTATGGGGATTGGCAATCTTTTATCAAATGATGATGAAAGGAAAGAATTAGCTAAAGTAGGAAAGGAAGTTATAACATCAGATGAATATAAATTACTATATCAAAATTATGAAAAGCAAATTTCTGGATCTGATGTAAGTAAAGAACAAGTAAAAAAGCTGAAATATGATTTACTTAACGCACTTATAGAGCAAAAACTATTGTTTAACCTAATTAGCGAACTTGGATTAAAAGTTGGAGAAGAATCTATCAAAAGCCATATAAAAAATACCAAGTACTTTCAGGACGATAAAGGAGAATTTGACCATAATAAATTCCATCAAACTCTAAATAGCCTGCATATAACAGAAAAGGAATATATAGAAAAACTAGAGAAAATCCTGCCTGCAATGATGTTCATAACTTCGTTATTTAAAGATAATTATCCGGTAACTTTTGGTGAGAGTGTTGATGAGCAGATATACAAAAATCGCTACCAAACTAGAGTAGTTGATATTGTTAAAATAACTGAGGATGCAATTACAGACGTTCCTGAACCAGATGATCAAGCCTTACTTGATTTGTATGAAAGAAATAAGTCCAATTTTTATTACCCTGAGTATCGAACTGCGCAATACATTTCTCTGGATCAAAAATATTTTGAAGATCAAATCAGAATTTCAGATGAAGAGGTTGATAGTATAATAGAACATCAGGAACTTAAAAATCAAAGAGACATATTCAATGTGATATTTCCTACCAAAGAAAAAGCTGAAATAGCAAGAAGAGCACTTGAAGAAAGTAAAGCAAGCTTTGAACAAATAATAGAAGAGTTTAATAAAGTGAAACTCGATGAAACCAGAGTAAATAATATAACTAAGGATTTCTTACCTGAAAATATGAGAGAAAAGGTATTTGCTCTCAAAACAGGTGAAGTAAGTGAAGTTTTAACAAGCAATTTTGGATGGCACGTAATAAAGGTAGAAAGCATACATCAAATCTCTGATGAAGACTTGGTTGATTTAAAAAAAGACATAAGGTCAGTTTTAACCAATCAAAAGTCTTTTGAAAAAGTCAATGATTTCATAAATCAAGTGAATTATAAGATATACAATGGTGCAACGATTGAAGAAATCTCCAATAATTACAATTTACCTATACAAACCATTGGTCCAGTAGATGCTAGTGGAAAAGACCAAAGTGGTAATGAAGTAGGAAATTCCAGTGATTTCATTTCTTTCATTTTTTCACGCGAAAAAGATCAGAAGAGTTATTTTAAGGGTGTTGGAGATACTGTTGTTGGTGTAAAAATCAGTGATATCATTCCTCCTAAATTACAAAATTTTGAAGAAAGTAGGGAATCAGCCATAAAGCTTTGGCGTAGTGAATTTATAAAAGAAAGAATGTTTAAAATGGGACAAGAAGTAGCAGTTCAACTAAGAGAAAAGACAGATTTGGAAGAAATGCAAGGTATAAAATTGGTTAAAGGCCAGCAAATACAACGCAATGAACAAAACTACCCTTTTTCTTTCATAGAAGAGATTTTCAATATGAAAACAACTAATTCGGTAACAGATCCTATTCAATACAATAATGAAATTATAATAGGCGTTCTAAAACAAATGCATTCATCAAATGGTAAATTAAACATGCTTGACACCGGAAAACGTGTGATGATATCGCTAAAGGAACAGTTAATTAGCTATCTAAAATCAAAGTATAGAGTAGAAGTTAATCATGCTATGATTGATGATATATAAAAAAGTTTATTATCCTAGATCTTCCTTTTATGAGTGATTGGAGGGGGCTATATTGTATTTTTAGGTAAAAGAGGTACAATTAGTTTGACTTGAGCTGTTTATTGTATTTAAATTGTAATTAATATATGAATAAAGGTTGACATGGCAGTTAAAATAAGGTTAGCAAGGTTTGGGGCAAAGAAACGTCCTTTTTATAGGATAGTTGTAGCCGACTCACGAGCACCAAGAGATGGGCGCTTTATTGAGAGAATAGGACAATATGATCCAATGTTGCCAAAAGACAATAAAAATCGTGTTGTGGTAAAAGCTGATAGATTAAAACATTGGCTAAGTGTAGGAGCGCAAGCAACTGAAAGGGTAATGTGGTTCATTAAAAAAGGCATAGTAGATTTAGAAACAGAATCGAAAAAAATAGAAAAGAAAAAAGTTGAGAAAGTACAAGGGCAAGAAGCATAAGTCCTCTTAAATGCTAAACACTGATTTAACAAAAAGTAGTAAATTAGATGATATTGTATCTTCTGATTTATTGGCTATGAATGACTTTATCTTCAAAAATGTCAATGATGAAGGTACTAAGCTTGCTACCGATATTACATCTCATCTTATTAATTCAGGAGGAAAAAAGATAAGGCCTAAGCTCATTTTTATTATATGTAAAATGCTGAATTACTCTGGAGAGAGTAGGGTCAACATTGCTGCATCGGTAGAATTTATACACAACGCTACTTTACTTCATGATGATGTGCTTGATGAAAGTAAGGCACGCCATGGAGTTGCAACAGCAAATAAAATTTGGGGGAATAAATCAAGCATTTTAGTTGGTGATCTATTATTGGCCTTAGCATTTAGATGGCTTATAGAATGTGGGAATTTAAGTGTTCTCTCTATTTTATCTAAGGCATCTAATTTGCTTGTCAAGGGTGAGATAAAGCAGATGACAACGCGTTTTGACCCTAACACAATTAGGAAAAATTATTTTAATATCATTGGAGAAAAGACAGCATCTTTATTTTCTGCATGCTGCGAGGCTGCATCAGTGGTATCTGGAGCCACAAGTGATGAAACAGAGAGGCTAAGGAATTTCGGGTTTAATTTTGGTATGGCATTCCAAATAATTGATGACGTGCTAGATTATACTGCTAATCAAGGCACTTTAGGAAAGCAACTTGGAAAAGATTTCTTTGAAGGTAAAGTTACTTTACCTTCTATTATAGCATATGAAAAAGGCAGCCCATCAGAACAAAAATTCTGGGAGAAATCTTTTTCTTCAGCTAGACACAATTTTGACCAAGCATTACAATATATTAATCATCATAATGCCATTCATGTTTCTATGGAAGAAGCTAAACACTATATTAATATGGCGCAAAGTAATATTGATACTTTTTCTGATTCTCTTTATAAAACTGCTTTGATTGACTTTTTAAATGCAAGCATAGAAAGACAAGGATAGCTAACGCTTGATATTTTTAGATTGATTGTTATATATTTATTAAGTTTGTAAGGGTGAATGATATGTCAGATAGTAATAAAGGGAAAAAAAAGAAATTTGCAGATATGGTCAGTAAACGAAAAGGGGATGATCAAGAAGATCAGCAAACAGGTGATTTAAGTGAAGAGCTTAATATATTAAAAGAACGTGCAGTTCAGCTTGAAGATCATTTACGTCGCGCTGTTGCGGATAATGAAAACGTTAAACGTATAATGCAAAAGCAAATTAGCGATGCAAGTGATTATGCAGTCACAAAATTTGCACGTGATATGATCGACTCTTGTGACAATTTAAAAAAAGCAATGGAAAACTTGAAAGATGATGATCCTATTCATGAAGGAATAAAAGTGGCGCACCAAAAGATTGTGAGTGATCTAAAAAAACATGGAATAGAAGAAATAGATCCAATAGGTAACTCTTTTGACAGCAATTTACATCAAGCTGTTGTGGAAAGAGAAGATAATGAAAAAGAGCCTGGCACTATTGTAGAAGTACTACAAACTGGTTATACAATTAAAAATAGGTTGCTTCGTCCTGCAATGGTTATTCTTTCTAAAAAATCTGCTGATTGCGAAAGTAACTAATAAAACACTCAAGGTATGGAAAAAGTTGTCTTCTCAGGTATTCAGCCAAGTGGAGTACTACACTTGGGCAATTATCTTGGTGCAATTAAGCAGTGGATAGGGTTGCAGGATAAATATAAATCTCTTTTTTGTGTTGTTGATCTGCATGCAATCACAGCAAATAAGCTTCCCGCAAATGAATTAAAAAATAATATTTTTAAAGCAGCAGCAACTTATATTGCATGTGGAATAGATCCGGAAAAGTCGATTATTTTCAATCAATCCGCAGTTAGTGGTCATGCAGAATTGGGCTGGCTGCTAGGGTGCTATACACCAATTGGTTGGCTTAATCGTATGACTCAATTTAAAGATAAGGCTGGAAGCGATAGACAAAAAGCTTCTCTTGGGTTATATAGCTACCCAGTACTTATGGCTGCGGATATATTGCTGTATCAAACTAAATATGTTCCTGTTGGCGATGATCAAAAACAGCATTTAGAACTTGCACGTGATATTGCATCAGCTTTTAACAATCATTATAAATGTAGTCATTTCATCATACCTGAAATCTTAACTTTGGATTGTACATCAAGGATAATGAGCTTAAGAGATGGAGCAAGCAAGATGAGCAAATCTGATTCTTCAGAATACTCATGCATTAACCTTGACGATACAGATGACTTGATTGTCAAGAAAATAGAAAAAGCAAAAACAGATTCAATTCTAGGCTTTGATTTTGCTACTTTAAAGTGCCGTCCAGAAGTAAACAATTTGGTAAACATTTATTCAGTGCTTAGTGATTTAAATGTGGAAAAAGTGTGTGAAGAAGTGAATAAACATGATATGAAACACTTTAAAAAAGAGTTAGCTGACTTAATCATCAGTGTTATATCACCCATACGTGAGAAGTTGAACGGTCTTTTGAAGGATCAGCTCCATTTACATAAAATATTAAAAGAAGGTACAGAAAAAGCAGCAGAGATTGCAAATAACAATATAAAAAAGATCAAGGATATTATAGGGTTTGTTCAATAGGTTACAACTATTTCTTCCCATGGCTTTCAAATCGTGCAGCTATTTTCTTTACACTAACATGAGTGAGAAGAGGTTTTTTACTAACCGGAAGTTTAGAATCGGACTTTGCTGTTATGGGGTTCATTTTAGATCTTTTATTTCCTACCGGAAATGAGTGAGATTGGGAGGCAGTTTTTTGCGATGGTGCAGGATCTTTCTTCATACCGATATCTGCTTGTGTTGCAGGGGTGGCTTTGCTCTTAGCAACTTGATTTTGCTCAAATTTTCCTACTATTGACTTTACTCTACCGTCCTTCTTGCTATTTACTTTTTCTTTTATAATAACCGCTTTTACTTCTGATGCTGCTTTATCAGCAGATTTTTTCAGGATTGGTTTACTTTCAGCTGATTTTTGCGAAGTCACTTCTACTATTATTGGTTTCGTGCTCACTTGTTGATCAACAATATCTAGCCTTTTAGGATTTGACAGTATTTCAGATTTATCTTCTTTAGTTTCTTGCCTAATTTCTTGATTGGTAGCGTTTAGCGCTGGTGGCTCTGGAGCCTGTCTCTTTTTATATCCTCTTCTTGTTCCTGCATTTTTCTTAGGTTTCGTTTTGTGAGTTGGCTCCTTTTTAGCTAACTTTGAGTCTTCCGAATCTTTTGTTGAAGATTTACTACTTTTCTCTTGATAATTTGATATTTCCTCATGTCCAGACTCTTCACTTAATGAACTTTCATAGCCTGAATCTTCAGGAGATACATTCTCTATTTCTGGTTTAAAGTGTACCTTTTTTGAGGCAGTAGGAGGTGGCGGAGGTGCTGTTGTTGGCCGTTTTATTCTCTTCATAACCAATTTTCCTACCGGCTGTTTTCCTTCTTGCAGCTTAGGAGTATCTTCCTTCTGCTTTGATGTCGTTTTATTTTCCGTGCTTACTTCGTATGATTTATGTTCTTTATTGCCTTTTCCACTCTGTTTCGAATCTAAAATTTCTTGAAGTCCTTTCTTGAATAGATTAATTGTACTTAAAATATTTGTGTATTCGGCTGCTTTTTCTATAGTGAAACCTGATAATTCATCACCAACAAAATTTTTTATGTCATTATCATTAGTTGGAATATCTTTTCCCAAGACTCTATCTAATATCCCTTTTAATGTTCCAATAAAACCGAGTGGCTTTGTGCTCAAAGGTTCTACATAATTATTCAAGTCGCTATATATAACAAATTTGGCTACATCTTTTGCGTTGTTTGTAAAATTCTTCAGAGCTTGAGATAAATCTTTCAGTGTTTCATCATATTGTTCATTAATTTTTTTTGTATCCTTCAGCTTTATGACTCTTATCAAAGAATTGAGATTTTTATCATAATTGTCACTTTTAAATAGATCACTCATACCAATTACTGTTTATCGTTTACTTAAATATAAATTCAAAGTATTAAGACCGAGTAAATGTTATATGACTTATCCTCTGACTCATAAACACTTGCGTTCCTTAATGTGCAAAAAAATTTCAATAATCTTCAATCAGCAATAGTATAGAAATCCAAAAAAGATTTCATCCAAGTAGCTAACACTGGAACCTAGGAATTATGATTTGGCACAAGTTGATGAGTATAGTTGTTTTATGTTGAAATACAGCATTTATGGAAAGATTAGATGTCAGTCTAGAATGACACCCTTTCTGGAAAACTCGGATTACAGTGTTTGTATAACTTAATAATTAGAAACTAAAGGAGTTCTTTTTTAAAAAACTTAAGTTATACTCATAAGTATTTGATACTTTTGTAGTGATTATGTCCAGTTTTAAAAATAACTCCTGTTTTTATGGCGATAATGTCGAATTTGTGGAAGAAATTTATAGCCGTTACTTGCAAGGCGATAAATCAATTGGAGAAGATTGGTACAGAATTTTTTCGAGCAATTTAGAAGTTAATAAAGCAGAACCCTGCAGAGCACAGAATGAAGCTAAGGTAGATGCTGATGATTTAGCAAATTTTTTCAGATTTTATGGTCACTTTTTTGCAGACTTAAATCCATTATCACCGAATGTAAATAAGGAAATAGATTATCAAAAATACTTGAATCTTTCTCCTACAAGTGACACTAGAATCTACAGAGATATTTACTGCAAGAATATCGGTTTTGAATTTATGCATATTTCCTCTTATGAGGAAAGAGTTTGGCTGCAGGAGAAAATTGAAAATCAGGTCTATACGCTAAGCCCTCAGGATAAAAAAGAAATACTAAGGCACTTGATTGAATCTGAGATGTTCGAGCAATTTCTCCATATGAAATTTCCTGGGTATAAGCGTTTTTCTATCGAAGGTGGGGAGTCAGCCATTGTTGCAATTGAAAGAGTTATTAGTGATTCTGCAGCTTTTGGTATTGAAGAAATAGTTCTTGGTATGGCCCACCGAGGACGGCTCAATGTTCTAACCAAAGTGATGGGAAAAGATTATGCGGCAATGCTGTCTGAATTTCAAGGCAACCTTGCATATCCAAGTGGTCTTGAGGTGTCTGGTGATGTCACATATCACCTTGGTTACTCTTCTGATCGAGCACTTGCTGGTGGTAAAAAAATACACTTAAGTTTATGTCCTAACCCATCTCACCTTGAGGCGGTAAATCCGGTTCTAGCTGGAAGAGTAAGGGCAAAACAAAATACGAGATCTGTGCTTGGAATATCAATTCATGGTGATGCAGCTTTTATCGGGCAGGGAGTGGTTGCTGAAACCCTGACTTTGAGCAACATTGAAGGTTATAAAGTTGGTGGTATCGTGCATATTGTCATCAATAACCAAGTTGGTTTTACTGCGAATCCTCGTTGTGCACGCTCTTCTTTTTATTGTACTGATGTAGCAAAATCAATAGAAGCTCCAATATTTCATGTTAATGGAGATAATCCAGAAGCCGTGAGTTTTGCCGCGAGTTTGGCAATGGAGTATGTGCAGAAATTTAAAAAGGATGTGGTGATTGACATAATATGCTACCGCAAATATGGCCATAATGAAGGTGATGAACCAAATTTTACTCAGCCACTTATGTATAAAGCAATATCAAGGCATAAAACTCCGGGAACAATTTACGAAGAGAAGCTGGCTGCAGAGAAAGTCCTAATTAGTGATGAAGTAAGTAAATTGCGCAGCGAATTTAGGGTAAGGTTGGATAAAAGTCTTGCTGAGTCAGTGACTTACACTCCAAAAAAAGCTGATTGGTTTGATGGAGTGTGGTCGAAATTGAGAAGAGCAAAGTTGAACGATTTGAGTGAATATTATACGGAATCTGGTGTTTCACCAGATGAGCTAAAAAAATTAGGTGTACACATAAATAGCAATATTCCAAGTAGTTTTAATCTCAATAATAAAGTGAGGAAAATACTTGATGGCAGAATAGAAAGTATAAATTCCGGTAGCAACATAGACTGGGCCACTGGTGAAAGTCTTGCATTTGCGTCATTGCTTAAAGAAGAAATAGGAGTGCGCTTGTCAGGACAAGATTCTGGTCGTGGTACCTTCTCGCACCGTCATTCAAGGCTTGTTGATCAAGTAACGGAAGAAGAGTTTATTCCACTAAACAACATAAGTGAGAAGCAAGCTCGCTTTGAAGTTATAGATAGCGCACTATCTGAGTATGCTGTGATGGGTTTTGAATATGGATATAGCCTTGACTCTCCATATTCACTGGTGCTCTGGGAAGGGCAATTTGGTGATTTTGCAAATGGTGCGCAAATCATGATCGACCAGTTTATTGCATCAGCAGAAACAAAGTGGTTGCGATCAAGTGGTCTAGTTTTACTTTTGCCTCATGGTTATGAAGGGCAGGGGCCTGAGCATAGTTCTGCTCGTATAGAGAGGTTTTTGCAACTCTGTGCAGAGGATAATATGCAGGTGGTTAATTGCTCTACTCCTGCGAATTATTTTCATGTTTTACGCCGACAAATTAATCGAGATTTTCGTAAGCCTTTAGTGGTGTTTACACCTAAATCACTATTGCGTCATAAAAGCACAGTTTCTAACCTTTCTGACTTTGAAGGAAAATTTCTTACGGTAATTCCAGAGTGTAGAACAGGTTTAGTTGCAAGTGATAAAATACGTAAAGTTGTAATATGTAGTGGTAAAGTTTATTACGACATAATTGAAATGCTTGAAGCACAAAAAATAAACGATATAGCAGTAGTGCGTTTAGAACAATTTTATCCATTCCCAGCCGATAAACTAGGCAGTGAACTTGAAAAATATAAGAACGCTGAAATTATATGGTGTCAAGAGGAACCAAAAAATATGGGAGGATGGTTTTTTGTTAATCCGTTAATAGAAGAGGTTCTATCTAATCTAGACACTCAAGCAAAAAGGCCTAAGTGTGTTGCAAGACCCGCTGCTGCATCTTCTGCATGCGGTTATGCTAATGTCCATGCTCAACAACAAGCAGAAATTTTGAAGCAAGTTGTGCAGGGTATCTAGCACAATCTTGCAGATATTGAAGCGAAAGCTAGCAAGCGAACATTGTTCTTAATATTTGGCACTGCAGCCGGGTGCGATAGAAAATATATCACAACAATCAAACTGCTTGTATACTCATACAAATATAAAAAGACTTTACTTTTTTAATAAAAGCTTAATATTTATTAACATTTTCATTTATTTTTCTTAATATAGTTAATATTAATATTAACTATATTAAGATATATATGAATACAGAAGCATTTGAGAGGTTAATAGGGCAAACTAGGCTACGCAGCAATAGCAAGGCTGAAATCATACAATTAAATAGAAGCGAGAAGGCTTTTATAGATGAGGATAAAAAGTCTATCGAATTGGCTAAGGCTATTTTTGCAGAAAATAATATGTTTCGTTTTCGCAAACCAAGTTCTGCTACAGATTACATTTTGCACAAACTAATAAATGATAAAAAGCTTCTAGAGGAAATGAAAGATAGAGGTACAAGTATAATACGTCTTTTTTCTTTGCTATCAATGTATCGTAATCTTCCCGATTGCTATGTTGTGAGAAAAGAAGGGTGTATTACTGAGTTTGGAATACTTACTGATGTTGACAACTATTCAGAACCATTACCTTTAGAAGACTTTATACTTATTGAGTCTGCTTCGTACCTAGAGTATATTTTGTTTGACAATGATGATATTAGAAATAGGTTAGCTTCAGATTTGACTGAAGATAAAACAAAATTAGATATTTTCGTAAATGGAATTTTAGCAATAAATAGCTCGGATTTAGTATTATCTTGTATCAACACAATCGAGGCTTTTAATGAGGAAGCTAGAAATTTTGTCAATCACATACAGAAAACCAATAGGATGGACTACCTCTTTAAGGAAAATGGTACAACACTTGTAAAGTTAGTTCTAAAAGAATTATTAAAACTTTCTATTTTACAAGAAAGAGAAAACACTACATTAGAATTTCCTCAAATTTCAGGTATGGAACATTGTAATGGGCGATAGACTTTAAAATATGCTGAGGCTCATTTAAGTATAGAGCTTCAGTATTAAAAAAATATAATCTTTATTAAGATTTTCATTTTCTTTTCTTAAAATAGTTGATATATTAAGTATTAATATTAATTGATACAAGATATATATGAACACAGAAACATTTGAAGCGTTAATAAAGAAAATAATAAAGTTAGATAGCGAGAGAAGAGAGGAAATCATACAGTTAAATAGAAATAAAAAAGCTTTTATAGATGAGGATAAAAAATCTATTGAATTAGCTAAGGCTATTTTTGAAAAAAGTAGTATGTTTTGTCTTTACGATTCAGGTTGTCAAGCTATGTATTACATTTTGCATAAACTAATAAAAGATGGGAAGCTTTTTGAGGAAATGAAAGATAGAGGTACAAGTATAATACGTCTTTTTTCTTTGCTAGCAAGCTGTTACAAGGGTTTTGGTTATCATACTATAGATAATTTTTCAGAAGTTATTGTATGTAGTATAATTCACTATTCTCAACCTGGCATGAAGGGAGTACCTTTGGAGGATTCTATACTTACTAATTAATCTCGTTCTTATCCCACACTTGTTATGAGTAATGATAATATCAGAAAGAAATTAGTTAAAGATTTAACTAAGGATAAAGCAAAATTAGATATTTTCCTAAATGGAATTTTAGCAATGAAGAATTCAGATTTAGTATTATCTTGTGTCAACACAATAGGGGGTCTGAATGAGGAAGCTAGAAATTATGTTAATCGCTTACAGGAAAAAAACATGCTAGATAAAATCTTAAATCAAGATGATACAACGCTTGAAAAATTAGCTCTAAAGGAGTTATTAAAACTTTCTGTTTTACAGGAAAAAGAAAGCACTAAATTAGAATCTCCTGAAATTTCAAGTGTGAAGACTCACCAACATTGTAATGGGCGATAGGCTTTAAAATATGCTGAGGTTCATTTAAATATGAGCCTCAGTGTCGCTTCATTTTTATGAAGCCTACTTTAACTTATTTCACTTCCACTAAAGGAATATTATTCCAGCTGCTGCTGCCATAGTTATCAATAGAAGCGTTTAGGTAATCTGTATCAAAGCGTACTGGTACATCAAATTCGAAGCTTGCGGTGATTATTGTGCCTTTTGCTGGTGGTTTCATAAATTGCTGACCTTACCCAGAAAAAGTAGACAGAAAGTTAAGACGTTTTATTTTACTTCAAAAACGTCTTAACTTTCTGTCTACTTTTTCTGGGTAAGGTCATACTATTTCTCCAGTTGAATAATTTACTGAATATTTTTCTGTCTTTTCACCATCTAGGTAAATTTTTATTGTATCATGCACTGGCTTTTTAATAGTTCGTGTATGCTTGTCTTTTCCACTTATGTAAGTTTTCATCAGTTGAAAGATCGCTTTTTTATCGTCTCCTATGCCAATTTCTTGATTGATAACTGTAAAGTCTGACCAATCCTTAAAGCGAAACCCTATAGCTTTACCTTTTCGTGCCTGAAAAAATGTTATGAGTTCTGTTAGCTGCTCGTTTGACCTAACTCCATAAGCTATGTTGTATTTGGCGCGTGCACGAGACCAATTGATGTTACGCTGTTCACAACCATTATGAGTTGTTACAATATCAGTGGAAAATTCTGGTCCTCCAGTAGAACCATAAGATATATTTTCTGGAAATCTAATTTCTGTAAATGACATATTTCCTCCTGTGAAAACAAAATTGATTTGGTGTAGATAAAGTAGGGAAGAGCTTAAGCTTTTGAAGCTACTTTATCAATCAGGCTATAAATTTTAAATCCCGTTTCTTCTAGAAAAGTATGAGCAATATTTTCCTTTGGCTCACTTTTGAGTTCATGAATGTCGTTATGACTTTGCATTAACTGATATACACAAACACATGCAACAACTAAAGCAACTCCAGCAAGAGATGCTAAAGGAATTGGTTGAGTAAAAACAGCAGCTATAGCAGATGCTGTGAATACTATAGCTGTTATTACAGCAGCTATGCTATAAATAGCCTCTTTCATGTAACTATTGATTAATTTCTTTTGTATTTCCTCTTGTTGATGAGTAAAAGTAATTACTGTATCTGTATGAATTGGCTCACTAGCGCTGCTTTCTTGTTGTGTTTTTTGCTCTTGTTGACGAGAGAAAAGGATTTTTTTATCTGTATGATCTTGCGAAATTGTTGCGCTACTAGTTCTAGTATTATGTTGTACTTCTTGCTTTGGTTGCTCAGAAGCAGGAACTCTGTTACCTACTTCAAGAATTTCTTTACTGGAATTTTTTTCATATCCTTAGAAGTTCCACTCAAGATCTTTGCTGTATTTTCACAAGTTTTACTGTGTGTTTTTTCTAACATTGCTTCATGATTTTGTGAATTTCTTTCACCAATACTTCTGTTAGCAGCTCTTTCTTTTAGTGGTTTCTGCTCTGATTGATTAGAAATAGGAGTTCTTCTATTCGAAAAAATCGTCTCACCAGCGCTGCTTTTTTGTTGTACTGGTTTCTCATAAGCAGAGGCTTCTGTAACCTCGCCAAAGATTTCTTCATTAGAAACTGGTTGACTTTCTGTTATATCTTCAGAAATTTCACTTAGAAGTGGCACAAAATGCCTCATGTAATTCACTACTCCTACAGTTTTTTTGCTACTATCTATCTCTAGTTTCTTGAGATTTATATCTTCCATAAAAACTTCTGGATCATCATCATGTGCTGTAATTTTAGTTACTGTAACTTTTTGACTTTCTTCATCTATTGAATAAATATAAAGCTCCACTTCATACTTGTCACATATCATTCTCCCTTCAACGTTTGGACGACCCCATATAGGTGCAGAACCAGCTCCTGTGGCCATATTCTTAATATTTTTTAAGTACTCATGAAAAGTCTTTTTCTCATCTATCATATTTATTTTAGTTTTTGGATCTTGTATAGGACCATATGGACCTTCTAGCGCAACAAAGTAGCCACCAATAGCAGCGTCTTTTATTACTGCTTTATAGGCCCAACTATCTTGTTTACCATGTTGCTCAACGTAATCTGCGCAGTCTTTTCTTAATGATTTTGCAGTAAAATAATGATCTGGTTTTATATTTAACTCGTTCAATCCTTGAGCCACAGAGTCAAAAAAGCAATCCCCTGTCTTTATAGCAGCTCCTATTTTTAGCTCTCTAGGATAAGTGCTTTTTAAATTATGCAATAATTTATTCGATTTTTTCTTTCCTTTGATTTGCCGAAAAAGAGCAATTGGTTTTCTGTTGAAATTTTTCATGTTATAACTCCAAAATAATAATTGTATTTTAATAGATTAACCAGCCTAGGAAGGCTAATTACTTAAGGTCGTGCTGTGTTGCAAGCAAACATCACCTACTTTTCTTGAACTAATATGTAGCCTATACATATTGTTACTTACTATATCTTAACTATACTTAAACTCTCTTGTGCTGTCAAGCAGGGAATTTATTAATCTTTTAACTCATCCACTTTTTTGCGTAGCACATTTAAATCAGTTGCTCCCACAAAAAGACTATCTCCTATTATCACAAAAGGTGTACCGCCTACTCCTAAATCCCTTACTAAAAGTTTGCTGTTGTTTATCATTTGCTCAATTTTGTCTGCATTACTTTTCATAGAGTTGTTAAAATCGTCCTCGTTAATCCCTATATTTTTTACTATACCTAATATAGTTTTGTCTGAAAATTCTCCTCTGTGATCTAGTGCAGCGTAGTGAAAATCTAAGTACTTTTCTTTATCGATAAAATAAGTAGCTAGAGCGCCTTTTGCTGCCTTTAAGGAGTTGTTACCAAGTATTGGAGCATCCCTAAAGATATATTTAATTTTGCCATCATTGATCAACTGTTTTATGTCATTCTTTATTGCCTTACAATAGCCACAAGAATAGTCAAAGAACCCTACAGCTATGACATTGCTATTTTCATTTCCTGAGTAAGGATAAGTGGAGTCGAATATTTCATTTTTATGCTGAGAAATTTTATTTTTGGTTGCATTAGCATAACTATTTTTAGCTGACTCTTCCTGGAGAGCTTTTAGAACTCTATCAAAATTTTTACTTATGTAGTCATCTAATCTCTCACTTATATGGTCATCGTTTAAGATTGGACTGGGGTGTGAAAGCCAATTGTTTATTACTGGTAAACTTGCTACTGCAAATATAAAAATCAATAAAAATGGTATTTTAGACATACACTTACTTAAAGAATACAAATATTAAAGAAATGCTCAATGTTAAAACATTTTTATCAAGAAATGCAAACTTTATAAAATGAAATTTAAGATATTTTTGTAAAGTTCATCATAAGATTTGGTGATGAAAAATTTTGCAGAGTAAGGCATTTATAAAGATTTAGATAGTCTTTACCGCTATTTCTAGCAAATTGTAAGCAAAAAAGTTGATTATCTTGTAATCGCTGCATATAATATCGGTAAGCGCGTCGCTAAGTAATATGAACACACTAAGTCTTACATTTCCGATAGTGTTGTTCGGATATAATAGAATGATTTTTCAATAAATGTAAGTAAAAAATGAGGTTTTTAAAAGCTGTCTTTAACTTAGCAATGTTAGCATTTTTTGTAGCTTCGACAGCTGAAGCAAGGTGGAGTAAGTACGAAGATGCTTCTGTCGAGGTTAAGTTTTCTAATGTTAACATTAATGTTAATAGAGATGGTACCTACGAAACGGAAGTAGAGCTTCAAGCAAAAATACTCAAGGAGTCTGGGCGTGATAGATTTTCTCTGTATAGTTTAATCTACAATGATGATAGTGCAGATTTGACTGTTTTAGAAGCTAAAACAGCTTATAACGGAGAGGAATATATAGTCACTGAAGACATGATAGAGGATAAACCGCTAGCTAGTCCTAGTAAAGGCTTCGATCAGCTAAGGCAAGTAACCATACCATTTCCCAAAATAGAAATTGGCACAGAAGTATATTTAAGGTATAAAAAAGTTAACAAAAAGGTTCCTGTCGATAATTTTTATGGCTTGAGCCTCTCTTATTATGGGGATTATTTACAAGCAGACAATACTAAAATCAATTCTGAATTACCCCTGGAGATTAAAGTTAATGATCCAAGAGAAGTATTAGAAATCGCTGAGGAAAAAAATGATGATATACACTCTATAAGCATTGCTTTGAAGAAAGCAGTTTATGAAAACACAACAAGTGAACCACATAATGGAATATTGAATATTAAACACAACACTTGGGTATCACTTTCAAGCCTATCTAAATGGGAGGATTTAGCTAAAAAATTAGCTCCTGGTTATCATAGCGTCATTAACCAGCCACTTCCTGCAACTTTTAAAGCTATAGCAGAATCTGCTACCAGTGAGAGTACTGATGAAGATAAGATCAATGCTGTTACTTCTTTATTGAATGAAAAAGTTCAGTACATGGGAGACTGGCGTACAGTATCAGGAAAATATTTCCCGAGAGATTTAGAGAAAATTGCTGATTCTCAAGTCGGGGATTGCAAAGACTTTTCTGCTAGCACGGCTGCTATTTTACAAGAACTTGGTTATAAAGTTCAACCTATTTTAGTTATGAGGGGAACTACTGGTATTTCCAATCCTGAATCGTTGCCTAATATAGGTAATTTCAATCATGTGATGCTCAGAGTAACAAATAAAGATGGGAAAATTTATTGGATTGATCCAACTAATACCGTCAGTATGGCACAGGGTATTTTTCCAGACATTGCTGATAGGAACGCTCTAGTACTCAATTCTGAGGAAGCAGATTACATAAAAATTCCTGCTGTACAAGCTGAAAATTCAAAAGTGATATCTCATAGTGAATTAACTATAGAAGATAATGTTGTAAATGAATATGGCCGGCTTACCGTACAAGGGGAAGCAGCCCTAGGTTTAACAGGGGTTGGATTGTATTATTCAAATGAGCAACTAAGGGATTCTGTTTTTCATATGATTAGTGGGGTATATCTTGATGAAGAGGAAAAGAAGTTCTTAGAATTGCCTGACCTTACTTTACGTAATGTAGAAGATCTTACAATCAAATATGAGTTTCAGCAAAAAAATAAGATTTTTAAGACAAATCTAGGACCTGCTTTGAATTTAGGAGATAATTGGCTTAATGATGTTGTCAATACAGCTTCTGACCAAGTGTCAGACCTTTTTATTGGTGTTCCTAAAACTAAGGAAAGCCATATGATAATAAAAGATATCAAAATTAAAAACTGTGAAAATTTGAATTTTGAAATAGATTCTCCTTGGTTATATGTAAATAGGTTCTGTAAATATAAAAATGATGGAACCGAATTTAGCAATTTAATAACCATAAAGAAAAGCTTTATTACCAATGAAGAATTAAAGACTGCTGAATATAAAAACTTAAAAAGCGAATTGGAGAATAATTTTTCTAGAGCCTCTATAATAATAAGTGAATGAGTTGTGCTGGGAAAAGCACTTCTTAAAAGGCTTAAAATTTTTAAAATATGTACAATAACTTACGCGACTTCATCAGAGCATTAGAAGAAAAAAAAGATCTAATTAGAATTAAAAAAGAAGTTTCAACTATTCTTGAAATGACAGAAATTCATCGTAGGGTTTTGTCAAACAAGGGACCAGCTATCATCTTTGAAAATGTTGTCACAGAAAATGGCAAAAATTCAATTCCCGTTTTAGTGAATTTATTTGGTACTATTGAGAGAATTGCATTCGGACTTGGTATAAATTCTGATGAATTAAGGGATCTGGGTAAACTTCTAGCATTTTTGCGATCACCTGAGCCGCCAAAAACCTTCAAAGATGCTGTGAAAATGTTTCCTCTACTAAAAGTTGTATTGTCGATGCGGAGCAAAGTTGTGAGCAAAGCCCCATGTCAAGAGGTGGTGCTAACTGGGGATAAGGTGGATCTTAGTTTGCTACCTATTCAGACATGCTGGCCAAACGAGCCTGCACCGCTTATCACTTGGCCACTTGTGGTAACAAAAGGACCAACAGCAGACAAGCAAGATAATTTCAATCTTGGAATATATCGTATGCAGGTTGTGAATAAAAAAACGACTCTCATGCGCTGGCTTGCACATCGTGGTGGTGCAGGTCACCATAAACGGTGGAAGGAGAGGGGGCAAAATATGAAGTTTCCTGCGGCTGCTGTGATTGGTAGCGATCCTGCAACGATTATTGCTGCGGTAACTCCGGTGCCGGAGACTTTATCAGAATACCAATTTGCCGGGCTGCTGCGAAAAAAAACACTTGAGCTTGTAAATTGTAAAACTATTCCTCTTCAGGTTCCAGCTCATGCAGAAATTGTTTTGGAAGGATATGTAAGTTTGGATAATTACCAAGATGAAGGGCCATATGGAGACCATACCGGTTACTATAATGCTGTTGAACAGTTTCCTGAGTTTAACATCACTGCAATTACAATGCGCAAAGATCCAATTTATCTCAGCACTTTTACTGGCAAACCACCTGATGAACCATCAATTCTTGGTGAAGCACTCAACGAAATCTTTGTGCCGATTCTCATCAATCAGTTTCCGGAGATAGTAGATTTTTATCTGCCTCCAGAAGGTTGTTCATATAGAATAGCGGTAGTGTCGATAAAAAAGGCTTATCCAGGGCATGCAAAAAGAATTATTATGGGCATACTCGCTTTTCTCAAACAGTTCTTATACACCAAATTTATTATAGTTGTTGATGATGATATAAATGTACGTGATTGGAAGGAAGTAATGTGGGCAGTTTCAACAAGAATGGACCCTGTACGTGATACAATCATGATAGAGAATGCTCCAATTGATTATTTAGACTTCGCTTCTCCTGAAAGTGGTCTCGGAGGTAAAATAGGGTTTGATGCAACAAACAAACTTCCACCTGAAACCAAACGAGAATGGGGAAGAAAAATTGAAATGAGCGAGGAAATAATAAAGAAAGTTACAGAGAAGTGGAAGGAATATGGGTTGACAGATGATTAAACTATGATGTAGACTACCGCCGTGTATTTAGGTGTGGTTTGTGAGGCTTTTATATCTTTTATTTTTGTCGGCATGTTTTTCTCTGTATTACTATGTGGGTCCTACATTCTCGCCTTGCCCAAAAGCAACAGTTTGCTTCTCACCTGAACAAGACTGTGCTGTACCGATAATCAGCGAGATAGACCAATCTAAAGAATCTATCTTAGTTCAAGAATATACATTTACTCTTGGAACAGTTGCAAAATCTTTGATTAACGCCAAAGAGCGTGGTGTTGATGTTAAAGTCGTCTTAGATAAATCACAACTCCATTCAAAATATAGTGTCATAAGCGAATTGTTTTCAAATGGAATACCGATTTGGATCGATAATAAGCCAAAAATTGCTCATAATAAGGTAATAATTGTTGATAATCAAAAAGTCATCACAGGATCGTTTAACCTCAGTAAGACAGCTGAAAAGGGAAACGCTGAAAATTTATTAATTATTGAAAATTATCCTGAATTAGTCCAGCAGTATGTGAAGAACTGGGAAATACGAATGTCACAATCCTATCAATATGCTCCCTAGATACTTGATATCAAAAAAAGTCTTTTTATTGATAGATGTAATTTCTTGTGATATAATAAATTAAAAGGTTTTAAGGGGTAGGTAATGGATTACATAAATGATGCTGCTGATAGTTACGCTGCCATTCATGATTTTTTTCAAAATAATGGTGTTGGAGATTACAAAGTTCAATGCAATTATGGTGGTGTACCGTATGCTACTGACGAATATGTACATTCTGGAGACAAATTTTGGAGCAATAATTTTATAGACTCACATTTTGGAAGGGAAATAAAAATGTATCCTCAAAGTGAGCTTTTAGCTAAAGAGTATGCTGGTAATACACTACCGGTTTCAATATCACTAGACAAGGATCTAATAAAAATAAAAGAATGTCAGAAAAAAACTAAATTTGTAGAACTAGAAGGGGAATCAGGTGATATAGTATATGATAAGCAAAAGCATATAAAGTGCTACACGACAAAGTTATCATATGACGATGTTTCTGTTCATAATAAAAACGAAGTTTCAATACTGAATATTAGATATGATATGCCAAATGATCCGAGATACAGTTTAAACATAGCTTTCACAAAGGTTAATGATAATCAACCAGGGTTTTGGCAAAAATTTAAAAATATGTTTTAATAAAGTAGCTTCTCAATCAGGAATATTCTGATGGAAAATGAATATCTACTTAGTAATGAATTTGGTCAGTAGCTACTAAGTTTTTCTTATAGCTATACAACGAAGGTTTGCTGGTCTTACATTTATTCTCTGCAAGACAAAAAATTCACATAATTGTACATAGTATGGAATAAATAAACTTCCACTATATTTTTCGATTAAACTTGCCTTTTCTCTATTGAACAGATTTCGTATTAAATCTTAAGCTCAA
Organism: Wolbachia endosymbiont (group B) of Villa cingulata; assembly: GCF_964028285.1. Lineage (NCBI taxonomy): Bacteria > Pseudomonadati > Pseudomonadota > Alphaproteobacteria > Rickettsiales > Anaplasmataceae > Wolbachia > Wolbachia endosymbiont (group B) of Villa cingulata. Next base: position 475,020 of record NZ_OZ034766.1, read on the forward strand.
CGCACCTAAATATATAAGCATTCCCAGCAAAATCATAGGTATAGAAAGAAATTGTCCCATAGTTAAATTGAACCATAAATAGCCAATTTGATAGTCTGGCTCGCGGAAAAATTCAACCACAAAACGTGCTATTCCATACCACATAACTGCAATACCAGTTGTTGCACCGTAATACAGTTTCACTCTAGTCAAGAAAAACAGTGAATTTGCAACTACAAAAAGTAGCGCTCCTTCAAAAAATGCCTCATAAAGTTGGCTTGGATGGCGCAATAAATTATCACCATTTTCTGGAAATACCATACCCCACGGCATATTTGTAACCCTGCCAAATAACTCTCCATTTATAAAATTACCTATGCGGCCTAGAAGTAAACCTATCGGAACTCCACAAGAAATTAGATCCAGTGTGTAAAATATAGGAATGTTATGTCTTCTACAGGAGATTATTACTGCAAGTAAAACTCCTATAGCACCGCCATGAAATGACATACCTCCTTCCCAGGTCTTTAGTATTTCGATAGGATTGCTTATATAGAGAACTGGATCATATATCAATGCGTACCCAAGCCTACCTCCAAGGATAATTCCTATAATAACGGCTGTTAATAACGAATCGTAAAAATTCTTAGTAAATATTTTTTGATTGTCTAGCTTATGTAAATACCAATATGCAAAAACTATACCCAAAACATATGCTAAAGAGTACCAATATATAGAAACAGGACCGATGCTAAAAATAACTGGACTTAAAGACATATTTTACTACAAATTATTCTTAGACAATCTACTTTTCTCACGGTCCCACTCTCTCTGTTTTATAGTTGCTCTCTTATCGTAGAGTTTTTTTCCTTTAACAATAGCAATTTTAGTTTTTGCCAACCCTTTATCATTAAAATAGATAGAAAGTGGCACAACAGTTATTCCAGAGGTTTTGATTTGACCAATTAGCTTATTTATCTCTTTTTTATGCAAAAGCAATTTACGTTCTCTTTTTGGCTTGTGATTCTTTTGGTTTGCAGCTTTATATTCTGCGATATGCATATTGTTTAGCCATATTTCACCTTTTTTTTCAGTAACGTAAGCATCAGAAATGTTTGCTTTTCTTTCCCTTAGTGATTTCACTTCACTACTTAAGAGTATCATACCTGCTTCAAATTCTTCTAAGATAAAGTATTCAAACCTTGCTTTTCTATTTTCTGCAATAACTTCCATATCTAAAGATATCTTTAAGCTTCAATATATTACAGAACTTTTGGTTTAATTCATAACAAAACAATTATCTCAGTAAATGCAAGTTTGGTTAAAAAAGCTCCAATCTTCCTGCAAGTGTAATTTGTTCCACTCTTCCTACTGCCATTTCAGCCCTAGGACTAGCATTACCTGACAAAGAACTTATTACATCTTTGCAGCCCCATTCAATAGCAAAGTGTAAAGGAGCATATCTATTATTGTTCTGTTTACTAACATATGCCCCACTTTCAATTAAAATATCTCTTATACTTTCATGATCGCTAGCAAAATGCAAAGGAGTGCGTCCACAACTATCCCACACATTAACACATGCTCCATGTTCAATCAGAGTTCTTACTATGTTTTCATTATCACTTTCAGCAGCAAAATGCAAGGGAGTGCTTCTATAATTATCCCACGCATCGACATATGCTCCGTGTTCAATTAGAGCTATTACTATGTTCTCATAGCCACTCTTAGTAGCAAAATGTAGAGGAGTGTGTCCATCATTGTTCTGCGCGTTAACATCTGCTCCACATGCAATTAGAGCTCTTACTACACTTTCATTCCCACCTTCGGCAGCAAGATGTAAAGGTGTACATACATCATTGTCCCACGCATTAACATTTGCTCCACTTTCAATTAAAATATCTAATATGCCTTTGTGGTTCCATTCAGCAGCAAAATGTAAAGGAGTGCATCCATCGCTGTCCCATGCATCAACATATGCTCCATATTCAATTAGAGCTATTACTATGTTCTCATAGCCACTCTTAGCAGCAAAATGCAACAATGTAGTTTCTACAGGATCTAGATCACTATGTGTAGTGAATATATGATTGATATTAAATCCACTATCTTCCCACCTCCGTAAATCAATTCTTTCTAATTTTATTTTTATTCGTTCAACTATGTTGTTCTTGCTTAAACCTGAAGTATAATTTATTTCTTCAAGCATTTTTAGAAAATCATCAAGCGTCATAATCTCCACTACTTATTAAAATAACTTGGTTATTATGTTCTTTGACACAAAAATCAAGAACTTTTTATTTTCCTAAAAAATCATTTAAGTTATACTCCAAATCATGAAAGTCAGGCAAAATATTAAGTTTTTTTCTCTATCATTTGTGATTTTGTCTTCTCTATGGATTACATTGTCTGGTTATTTTGAGCCTTTTTTTATTCTCTGTGGAGTATTTTCTTCTGTGTTCACATTGATTATCTTTAAAAGGTTAATTGATGCTGAAAGTGCCCTTAGTCAAATTCTAAATGATAGTGGTAGGCTGTCACTTTATCAGCTTATAAGTTATATACCTTGGCTAATTTACCAAATTATTTTTTCAAGTATTTATGTAACAAAAAAGGTGCTACGATTCAAATCTACAGTTGAGCCAATTGTTATTGTAAGAGAATGCATAGGACATAATGATAAGACCATTGCATTATTTGCTAACTCGGTTACGATTACTCCTGGAACTTTAACTATCAATGTTGAAAAGAAGCAGAAAACATATTTATCTACCATATGTTTGATAGATAAAGATCTTGAAAGTGGCATTTCTGAAATAGAAGGTAAAGTCTTAAAAATGCTACACCTAGTTAAGTAATTGCTTTAAATAAGTTAACAGCGTCTCTGTATTCTCTTCTTAGGCTTTCAAGCATTTCTTTTGGAAGGCTATCAATAACAGTAGAACATAAATAATTGTACAAATCTTCTAGCATTGATATGTTATTTTTCTTCTTGCTGTTGAATTTGTACGGAAAAATGCCCTCCATAATTTCAATATCAACAACCTTATTTAAAAATGCATTTTCACTTGTTATGCTTATTCTTGTAAGTATAGTATTAATTTCAGGTTCATTACTCGTATAAATATCTGATAATTCTGCCATTTTAATGACGTATAAAGTTACTACTTTTGATAAACAATTATCAGAATATTCACAATTTTTTATTACCTCCCACTGAGTAACCTGAGACTTGCTTGTTTTTGCATTGCTTGGTAATTTATTCATTGAATTTTCTCCATTTAATTCAGTGTAGTAAGTTATACTAATACTTTGTTAAATAAATAATAACGCAGCCATAAAAATATGCATTTATTTACCATAAATTGTATAATATTCCTAAAATTAAATGTTAAAGTTACTTCAAACTGAATGATTTCTTTAATTCCATGTTATCCAGCAGTGTAAAATATTGCTACACAATAGTATTTATTCTAAAATAAACTTTCCTTTTGAGCTATTTTATTAATATCCATTCTTACGGCTGCACTAAAATGAAAAAGATAAAACTCGGAATACTAATTTCAGGTAGAGGATCAAACATGCAGGCTTTAATAGAAGCATGTCAAGATCAGAATTTCCCTGCTGAAACTGTGTGTGTTATCACAAATAATAGTGAAGCTGGAGGCCTTAAAATAGCAAAGCAAGCAGGAGTTTCAGCGTTTGTTGTTGAAGATAAGCCACTTGATACTGATAAAATTCATGAAATACTTGTTCAACATAAGGTTGATTTAATTTGCCTTGCAGGGTTTATGAGAATTATAAAGGCCAATTTCCTGAATAAATGGCATAACAAAGTTATAAATATTCATCCCTCTTTACTTCCGTCATTTAAGGGCCTAAATGCTCAGGAGCAAGCTCTGAAAGCGGGTGTAAAAATTACAGGATGTACTGTGCATTATGTTACTCCTGAAATTGATGCTGGAGCCATAATCGCTCAAGCTACTGTTCCAGTGTTACCAAATGATGATGTTCACAGTCTCTCAGAGCGCATTCTAGCTGAAGAGCATAAGTGTTATGTAAAAGCAGTAAGATCAATAGCAGAAGGTATTAACTATTGACCTTGAGCGTTTCTTCCAACTTCAACAAAAAATAAATTTTCAGGATTCAGTAAAGAACTTGCCAGCTTGTTTACTTTTTCCAATTGAACATCATTAATGATATTTGCATAATTATTTATATGGTTAATATCACGATCATCTATCTGCATACTATCCAGTAACGTTGCTGTATTCGCATTATTGGATAGAAAAGAGAAGATAAGGTTATTTACTAAACTGGTTTTTGCATCCTTGAATAATTGTTCGTCAATTCCTTCCTCTTTTATTCTGCTAAATGTATCTTTTACTGCTGATATAGCTTTGCTAGCAGTGGAACTATCAGTACTCATAAATCCAGATATAATATTTCCATGCTTATTAGGAACATTATGTGCACTAACACCATAAGTAATACCTAGATTTTGTCTCAACTCTTTCATCAGTATTGAGTTTAGACTCATACCACCAAGCGCATTAATCAAAACACTAGCATTATAGTAATTAGGGTCTTCATATGCTATGCCTTTTTGAGCAAAAAGTATTACACTCTGTGGTATATCCATAAAAACGCTCTTACTTTCTGCAGGCCCAAATTCATTTTTTACAGATACCTTCCTAACTTTCGATCTTTTTGATGGTAACTTAGATAAATATTTATCGAGCAGCGTACTAACTTCTTCTTTTGTTGCACAACCAACAATACTAATAACGATATTATCCTTAGTAAAACTACGCTTTATGTATGTTAAAACATCGTCTCTAGTAATGCTCATTATAGTGTCTAGAGTTCCATATGGATCTCTTGAGTAAGGATGTTTTTTGAACAACAACGTATCCAACTCTTTTGCAGCAATAAAATAAGGATCTTTTTCAAAATTATTAAAGTTTACTTTGGCTTTTTCAAAAACTCTATTCAATCCTTCAGGATCAACTTTAGGACGCATTATAGCATCACTTAGTAGTGAAATTGCATCCTCTAGATTCTCAGATAAAGTGTTTAATGAAACCCTAAATGCTTCTAAACCAGCAGTAAAATTTAAACTAATTCCTTTATCCTCAAGCTTTTTTACAAAATCTTTGGCATCATTTTTTCCTGCTCCTTCTTGAATTACAAGAGAAGTAAACCAAGCAAGCCCCTGCTTTTCTGCACTTTCATACACGTAACCTGCATCTTTGAATGATATATTGAGTGAAACTTTTGGTAGATCAAGGTTTTCAACAAACAAAAACTTAAGCCCTTTATTAGTAGTAACCTCCTCTATATTTAGGTAGCTGCTCGCCTGCAAATTAAAGACCGGACAGAAAAAAAGTAGAAATACAAGCTTACTTATTCTCATCATTATTACCTGCTTTTGGTAGTAGACGACCAACTAATTTATTAGTAGAAAAGATAGCGTGAACTTTATTATTTACATCCTCTAGATTGACATCATTAATTTTGCTATATGAAATGTCTATTTCATCAAGTGGAATACCTAGTGCTAGACGTGGTATATAAAACATTGCTATATTAGTTAAATCAGATAGATTATCAAGCTGTGCTGCTTTGTATTTAGACTTTGTACTTTGCAACTCTTCACTTGTTATTCCTTCAGAGTTAAAGTGATTAATAGAATTTTCTAACTCTCTTGCAACAGCATCCAAATTCACCCCGCTTTTTGGAGTTACCCGAATCTCAATGTAACCATTACTAAAAGCTAAGCTATTATAATAAGCAAACACTTCTACTGCTACATTCTTATCTAGAACTAAATCTTTATATAGCTTACTAGACTTGCCATTCCCCAAAACATCAACTGCCAAATCAACAGGAAAAGTTTCACTTATTTGCTCAAATAAAGGAACACTATAGCGAAAGTATAAAACTGGCTCTTTTACTTCAGTGCTTTCTAAAATTACCGATATATCTGCATTATGTATTGAATCTTGGTTCGGATAATGCTTAACTACAGGCTCAGCTTTAATTGCACCATATTTTTCCTTTGCTAATCCCGCTACTTCTTCAAATTCTACATCACCAACAACGAGCAGTATAGCATTACCTGGATGATAATAGTTATCATGAAACCTTGTTATGTCATCTTGATTGTAAGTTTTAATATCGCTCTCCCAACCAATAACAGACCTACCATAGCCATTACGATAAAATGCACTGTTCATTTCCTCCCATAGTAAAGCTTCAGGATTATTATCAAATCTCATCTTTCTTTCTTCTAATACGATATTTTTTTCTCTATCTATTTTGTCTTGAGTAACATCAAAATTGCCCATTCTATCTGCTTCAATTTCCATTGCTAGTGGTAAATCTTTTTTGAGAACTAATTCGTAGTAGCAGGTGTATTCTTTAGTGGTAAAAGCATTAAATTGGGCCCCAATGCTGCCCAAAGTGGATTCTATGTCTTTAAATTTTCCTGTAGTTCCAAACATTAAGTGTTCAAAGTAGTGAGCCAAGCCTGCTTTGCCAATTGGGTCATCCATTCCCCCAACTTTATATATTATTGCATGAAAAACAGCTGGAATTCGGTGATTAGGTACTACATACACATCCAATCCGTTACTGAGCTTAGCATGCTTTATGATTTCAGCTTCCAAAGAAATCGGACAAATGAAAAAAAACACAGATAGTATAAAAAAAATAAAGAATTTGCGAAGCATTATTTCATTCCTCATTTTGCTTAGAGATAGACCTATCATATATATACCACTTATATAACAATGTACACATTCCACAAACTATAGATAGATCTGCTAAATTAAAGGCTGGCCAATACCAATCATTGATATGAAAATATATGAAGTCATATACAGCTCCCCAATAGATTCTATCAATTACATTTCCGATCGCTCCACCAATCATCAGAGAAAAACTAAGGTAAATTGACTTATCATTAGATTTATATATCAAGTATGCAAGTATACCAATTATTAATATTGAACATGCTGAAAAAAAGAAGCTGCCATGCGGCAGAGTACTACACATTCCAAAGCTAATTCCTGAATTCCAAACTTCAACTAATTTCATAAAACTAGTAATCTCGATTGACTCCCCCTCATCAATCAAAGAGTTTATATACAATTTACTTGTTTGATCGAATGATACTATAATCAATATAATAACTAAACATATCCTTTTCATAAATTTATCTTTAACTGGTAAGCCTTCATTATATCACGATCTATCTGTTTTGTTAACTCGTTAATACTATGGAATTTTTTTTCTGCCCTAATAAATTTTAAAAGTTGTATATCAACCTTAAAATTGTATACATTTTCGTTGAAGTCAAATATATGCATTTCTACTATAGGTTTTTTTAAGTCCTTAAATGTAGGTCTCATACCAATGTTGACTACTCCATATAGCCAACTTGAACTATTTTCAAAAAATGCAACTTTAGCGTAATATGTACCAAGCTTAGGTTTTATCATGTAATCTTCTATCGGAATGTTTATGGTTGGAAACCCTATTTCTCTACCTCTACATGCACCTTTTGTTACAATACCAGAAACTTGATAAGACCTACCAAGCAATTTATTAGCAATTTCTATTTCTCCTTTTTGTAAACACTCCCTGATTGAGGAAGAAGAGCAAATTTTTCTATCGATTATCAATGGCTCTAATTTAGTTAAAGAATATTCATACATCTGAGAATATTTTTCTAGAGTTAATATGTTACCCAATCGTTTGTGACCAAAAGTACAACTTTCTCCAACAGTTATATGTTTAGCACCATACTTCTTTACCAAAATCTTACCAATAAAGTCATCGCAGCTAACCTCAGAAAAACCTCTACTAAAATTAATAATATACAAGTAATCTAAACCATGGCTGCTGATTAGTTCCTTTTTTTGTTCTTGGTCTATCAACCTAAAATTGTTCCTACTAAATAAAACAGTTGATGGGTGAGGCTCAAAAGTTAAAACTGCAGAGGGTAATCCTCTTTCTTGTGCTACCTTCTTTAGATTGGAAATTGCAAACTTATGTCCTAAATGAACGCCATCGAAATTTCCGAAAGTTAGTGCCACATTATCTTTTATCCCTTGCTCACAGTTGTAAATAATTTTCATACAATTTGATATTTTATATATATATATATTTTTTATATATAATAGTTGTATTTTATAAACTATGGAGATAAATCGTGAAAAACACTAAAGGAAAAGTTGTAATATATGTGAAGAAGTATTGCCCATTCTGCAAGAAAGCAAAAGAGTTATTGGATGAAAAAGGTGTGAAATACGAAGAAATTGATGTACTTAGAAACTTGGATTTGTTTGACGGTATAAAATCAAAATATAACGTCAGGACAGTTCCACAAATTTTTATTACTGATGAAAATGGTGATTATGTACATCATATTGCTGGATGTGACAAATTGATGGATCTTGAAAAAGAAGGAAAGTTGGATAATATGTTAAATAACAATGAAGATAGCATTAATGCAACAGCTTACACAAGCGGCAGTGATGAACACGAGGGATGTAATATAATACATAATGAAGATTTTATGTGATTTTTTTGTCTTACTGTTGCTGGCATACCCACTTTAAACAATTTTTAATGAATTAAAAATACAATTCATCTAGTGAGTTTTTTTAGTGGGAAAAAATGATAAAAAATATTATAATTGTTAGCAAAAACTTAATTAGTATTGAATTAATTAACAAACAAGATTTAGAGAGTTTCATCAAGATTTTCACAGTGCTTGATAAGCATATAGCCGCTAAAACTCTTTTTACAGAAGAAGTGACAATAGAGTATAAACAACACAATTGCATAGAAGTTGTTGAATTGATAAAAGATACAGGTTTTACATATCATGATGTTGAGAATGTGTTAAATCACCTAAGTAATCATGGAATGAAAGTACCAAGTAGCGTTATAGCAAGCACCCTTTCTTCTTCATACAATCACGCACTTGAGTCTAAGGATGTAGCATTTGCCTGTTCTAAAGGGTTGCCACAATTTTACATCAGGGTAAATAAGAATACCTTTATAATGACTCCTATAAGTGAAGAGAATCTGGAATTGAATTCGCAAAATAGCAAAATGCTTATAGAGTCATTAAAGAGCGAAAAAAGCACTTATGATTGCATAGTGGAAGAAAATATCATCAAAGTTATAGTGCATTCTGAAATACATCAGGCTATAAACTCGATTATAAAATCACTGATAAAGTCTTGCCTTTTAGCAAGAGATGAAGAAGAAAAATTCAAAGAGAAATTGAGACAACTTGCTTTTAAAGATCAAGCTTTCGTTGAGTATTCTAGCATCAAAACCATTCATAGATATCCGAATAACCATCCTCTGAGAAAGCATGAAAGTGTTATTAAAGATATAGAGAATATTTTATGTGATTTCATAATAAATGAGAACAGCGGGTTTGCTATAGAGCGGTTAAATAGACTGGGCTCAGAAGTCTCTCCAAATACTCCAAGAATCATCACTAAAACTATAGATAAGCTTGTTAAGTTTCACTAAAATGTTGTTGGAATGGTTTTAGCCAATGTCTACATATATCTGATTTTTACTGATTGAGTGGAGCAATTGAGCTGCTCTCTGTCATCCCAGCGTTTAACACTGGGATGATTTCGTTGTATGGTATCTTATATAGTGTTTTACAAATTCACATAGCTATTTCAAATTTACCCATATCAATGTCAGTAAATTTATTGAGAAAATATCACTTAGTTCTTTAAATTTATGTTTTTGGATATATATTAATCATTTATTTTCAAAGCCTCAATAAAAGCATTTTGTGGGATGTTTATGTTTCCCACAGAATGCAATCTTTTCTTACCTTTCTTCTGCTTTTCAAGCAGCTTCATCCTTCGTGTGACGTCTCCACCATAGAGCTTGGCTGTTACATCTTTTCTATACGGGTTAATCGTTTCTCTAGCAATAATTTTTCCGCCTACTGCCGCTTGAATCGCGATTTTATATTGCTGGCGTGGTATCAAGTCTTTCAAACGTGCACATATTTCACGGCCTTTTTTTTCTGCCCTGCTTTTATGAACAATGCAGGCTAGCGCATCCATAGGTTCTCCATTAACTAAAAAACTTAATTTATCTATCTGACTTTCCTGATAATCGGATATTTCCCAATCTAAACTTGCATATCCCTTGGAAATTGATTTTAGTCTATCGTAAAAATCAAAAACAACCTCAGACAGCGGTAATTTATACTTCAGTAGTGCTGTTGTCGTATTACCAACATAAGATAAATCCTGCTGTTCTCCTCTTCTCTCTTCACACAGAGATAGAATCTCTCCTAAATATTGATCAGGTACCATTATAGTTGCAGTGATCCACGGTTCTTCCACTATTTCAATTTTTGTAGGGTCTGGCATATCGCTTGGGTTATGGATATTTAAAACTTTACCATTTTGTGTTGCAACTTTATATATAACACTCGGTGCAGTTGCTGTTAGATCTAAATCAAATTCTCTTTCGAGTCTTTCTTGAATGACTTCAAGATGTAGCATTCCTAAGAAACCGCAACGAAATCCATAACCTAGCGCATTTGACGTTTCAGCATCAAATGTAAAACTAGCATCATTTAAATGTAATTTTTCTAGTGCTTCCCTTAAATATTTAAAATCATCTGTGTTATTGGGAAAAATACTGCAAAATACTACAGGATGTACTTCTTTAAAGCCAGGTAATGCCTTGCTGCACGGCCTTTTCTCTTCAGTAATAGTGTCTCCTACTTTGCAGTCTGCTACTTCTTTCATTGAAGCAGTTATAAAACCAACTTCACCTGCTGAAAGTTCACCAGTCATAACTTTTTTAGGAGTGAAAATACCGATATTATCGATCTGATATGTAGCATTATTAGACATCATAACGATTCTCATGCCTTTTTTTAGTACTCCATTTTTAACTCGCACTAAAATTACTACTCCTAGGTAAGGATCATACCAACTATCAACTAAAATTGCTTGCAGTGAAGCATTTGTATCACCTTGAGGAGCGGGAAGTTTTGTCACTATAGCTTCAAGTACATCCTTTACCCCAAGACCAGTTTTTGCCGATATCAAAATTGACTCAGTTGCATCAATTCCGATTACCTCTTCAATCTGAAGCCTTATCCTTTCTGGATCTGCAGCAGGAAGATCGACTTTATTAAGCACAACTATTATCTCATGATTATTGTCAATTGCCTTGTAGACATTTGCCAGAGTCTGAGCTTCAACTCCTTGGCTGCTATCTACTACCAAAAGTGAGCCTTCACATGCGGCTAAGCTTCGGCTGACTTCATATGAAAAGTCAACATGACCTGGTGTGTCCATGAGGTTGAGGCAATATTTATTACCATTATTTGCAGTGTAATTGAGTCTTACCGTTTGTGCTTTGATTGTGATTCCGCGTTCACGCTCTATATCCATTGAGTCAAGTACCTGATTGATCATTTCCCTTGTCTCAAGACCGTTACATTCTTCTATCAAACGATCAGCAAGAGTTGACTTCCCATGATCTATATGTGCTATTATTGCAAAATTTCTTATATTGTTCATAGATCTACTTATTTAAGTAGATCTATTTTACATTTTAAGTATTACAAGAGCAATTATTTATATCTCTTTTTGCTAAAAACATTAAGCTGAAGTCCTTGCCAATGGCCGGCAATGCTCATTAGCTGATGCTTGCTTCACTGTGCTACTTGGATCTTCTTGCTGTCTACACGTTTTTACTGCATCAGCAAGGCTTAGGTAACCAAGGACAGGAACTTTAATTTTTACATCTTTATTTTTTTCTAAATCTTTATCATCTGGTTTATTACTTACTATTTTAATACTGCCATCGCTAGCACTTAATGTGATGCTACATTCCCTTTCACCTACATACCAGTTAAACTTTATTCCATATTGAGCTGCAGTACCTAAATTATAATATCTAACCCCCTCATGTATGTAGCCACTGATAGGTTCTTTTTGATCTCCACTTGAAAGAAGAAAACCGGCAATATTGTTTTCTTTACAAAATTCACTATTTAAAAATTCGCTTACCCTAATATCTGTGTTTTTATTGTCGTCTTTTAGCTTGATTGTTGCATTAAAGAGAATTTTGATCCTTACGCTTTTCAATTGACACCGCATCAATGGTGCCATTTTTTATGTACTTGCCAAACTCCTCTTTAGCTTTCTCTTCTAACTCTTTTTGCCTTGCTGCACTTTGTTGTTGTTGCGTTTTTTCTAGCGCTTCTTCCATTTTTTTCTTAAGTGATTCGATATCACAAATTAACACAGATTCATCAATGTTGGGGATCGCTGATTCTTGGCCCACTCCTGTATTCAATCCTTTAATTATGTTTACTATCTTTAAGATAGACTCTAAGTTTTGATAATATACATCAATTTTTTTACTATTTAGGCTACCCTTATTTTTATCCCAGTCATCACTGATGTGAGAAAACATTGAATCAAGCACTTTGTAAATTGTTTCCAATTCACTTGATTCCTCTAGGCTTATTCCATCACATTTAATACTACTAACACAATCATTGAATGACTTTATTTCTTCAGGATCTATAAAGAGACTGTGCAGTTCCTTACGCGCTACTCTATCTTGTATTTTTTGTTTTATTGCTTTTAATATCTTACTATTCATATATTTTACCTCATAAAGCTATTCAATATTATATACATAAAGATTAGGAAATGTTAAAACTTTCTACATTCTTGCATACTTCCTATTATTCTTTTAACATAGACGATACTTTTTTTGAATGAGAAATCGCTTTATTAATCATATAATTCTCATGATTGTTATCTATTTTAGGCAGCTCATACAGATAATTCACCATTATTCCGGCTGACTGACTAATGCCTTTTTCAGAAGTATCAGCCATCCAGTTGATTTGTTTGATTGATGCACCATTGCTTAAATGAAAGTGTGCTACTGGATCATAAGCACCCCCACCACTGCTTTTAGCCTTTAGCAAATAATGTGCACAAAGTTTCAGTAGGGACTGTTTTTCGCATTCAATGTTAGTTTTTATGCTTTCTAAAATTTCTGTACCTGATTGTTTTATATTAAGCTTACCTAATAAAGCTACGTCTTGATTTTTTAGCCATTTTGTAAATCCAGGAACTGGAGAAAGAGTTGCATACACTTTTACGCTTTTAAATTCTTGCGATAGTTTTTCTACGACTCTCTTTATTAAAAAGTTACCGAGGCTAATTCCAGATAAACCAGTTTGAGTGTTTGATATTGAATAGAATATAGCAGTACTTGCACTGCTTGGGTCACTTGAAGGAACTGACTCGTCCAAAACGTGTTGAATACTATCTGCAATCTCATTCATCAGTGCAACCTCTACAAAAATTAAAGGTTCATTTGGTATTTTGTAATGAAAGAAAGCAAAACAGAGACGATCAGAATCTAGTCTGTTTTTTAAGTCATCCCAAGAGGAAATTTTATGTACAGCTTCATATTTTATAAGTTTTTCCAACAATGATGCAGGTGAATCCCAAGTGATTTGATGAAGATCAAGTAGATCAACATCAACCAAAGTACAAAGTATACTTTTTAATTCGTTTTCTAGTGGACTTAGACTTTTATATTGATTCTTCAGCTTGAGTACATCAGAACGCATATCAACAATAAACTTAAGGCCCTCCGGTAAGGAGATAAACTGCTTCAATATTTTAGAGCGTGGTGATTCAAGGACTTTTATTAAGTCTTGTTCAAACTTATAGCTCGACTCAGAATCTTGATTTTTCTTATATACTTTTATTTCTTCATCTATTTTCGTTTTATCCGGATTGAACTTTTCTGCTAGGGTTTGTAAAAATTTTATTTGACCTGCCTCTGATAAACTCAAGTACAAATTACCAAGAGATACGGTGTTCTTACGTGCTGAGACTTCACCCCCCTTTGGGTTTAAGCATTCGTTCATCTTCAAGACTAAACTATCGACATCGCGACTACTACTTAAATCAGGGCCAATATTGCCAACCCATGACCTTACAGCATCTGCTACTTCACCTAATATTTTAAAAAAGCCCTTTGGTGCTTTCTTATCTTCAACTTTTACTATATCAGTTTTTGCTAATGACTCTTTTATCATATTTCCTTTTATCGTGTATCTATCTTAATTTAAAGAAAAATCTTAGTCTACAAAGAAGGCATATATTTTCATGGTACAACTATTTTACAATCTATTTAAAATTTTCGTAAAGAGAGTTAGATTTTTAATTTCATTATTTCTCTTACAAAAGTACTTTTATTATAAAAATGCTCTTTTTTCTCTCCCCCTTTTCCGGGTAAGGCTGATTTTTTAATTACCTAGTCGAAGTTACTTAATTTTTACACATCTATTGTAAAGTACAAAGGCTGACTTTGGAATGAAAATGCTAGCTGATGCTTGGACTTTATTGATACTTACGCTACTTGAAACTATACTTGGTATAGACAATTTAATCTTTATTTCTCTAGCAATAGATAAGGTGCCAAATCTGCTGAGAGAAAGAGCCCGCCTGATAGGTTTTGGCTTGGCGCTATTGATGCGTTTTATAATACTATTTTTTATATCACATATATTATCAATGGAAAAGCCTATATTTTACTCTGTATCACTAGATATTTCAGTAAAAGATTTGCTTATGATTGCAGGAGGGTTATTTCTTATTGTTAAAAGTTCTATGGAGTTATGGAGCGAAATTTTTGTACATAAGGAGAACAAAACAAAGGCAAACGTTAAATCACAATTTTTTTTAGTTGTGCTACAAATTATATTAATAGATTTAGTTTTTTCTGTTGATTCAATATTAACTGCTATAGCATTAACTCATAATATGATAATCATTGCTATAGCATTTACATTTTCCATATTAGCAATGCTATTTTCATCAAGTTATACCGCTAAGTTAATAAAATCCAGCCCAAGCTTAAAAGTAATTGCCATTCTATTTATTTTACTCATCGGTATATATTTAATACTTGAAGGACTTCACATAGAGCTACCAAAAGCATATTTGTATTCTTCGTTTATGTTTGCACTGCTTGTGGAAGCGATAAGCAAAATAAAGAAAATGCGGCCTTGAAATTATTTTGCACAAAGCAAAAGTCTAATTTTTATTCCGGTGTGTGACGAATATCTGTACGAACATTTCGATGTCATCCGAGTAGCTGACACTGGGATCCATTATTCTTTTTTTCTGGATTCCAGTGGGCTTTGTTGCATAGGTCAAATAAAAAGAACTGGCAGTTACTGACAAAATTCACTATAAGACAAGCATTTAACCTACTAAAGAAAAATATGCCACAAAAAATGAGAGTCAGTAACTGCCATGAATATAACAAATTTCTCCAAGAGAGGGGAAATATTTTTTATTACGTCAATGATGCCATAGAAAATTGGTACGAAAAAGGTCCAAAAATGGCTGGTGGCAACTATATTTATAGCGATAAGGTCGTGATTCTGGTTCACATAATAACTTGTTTATTTAGAATAGGTCTGAGACAAACAGCGGGATTTATAGCAGGGTACCTTGAGCAAGTAAGGAAAAACTTGCAAGTTATTAGCTATTCCCAGGCCTCAAGAAGGCTTAAAAAACTTAACATCAAAATTAATGATCGAAGACATGATAAAAATAATACAGAAGATATTGAGATTGCCATAGATAGTACTGGAATAAGCATCTACAATAATATTCCAGGTCATAGCAAGGCAAATGGTACAGATAGAAAGTATCGCCGCTATGAGCAAACAAGAAAACTGCATGTAATGCTAGAGATAGGTAGCAAAAAAGTTATAGCAGCAAAATACAGTGGCGGAGTTTATTCTGACCACTATGGAGCATGTGATCTTATTGCAAGGATTGATGTTAAATATAATATAAGCACACTATATGCAGACAGGGCATATAATCGAAAGAAGTTATACAAACTGTGCGATGAGCTTGACATAAAGACAAGGATTCCTCCGCAAAATAATGCAGTAGAGCATCCAAAGTTGGATTATATGGATGAGAGAAATTCTACAATCAAGCTCATAAAGTCATATGATGAAGATGGTATGAAGAGGTGGAAAAAAGAGATAAATTATGGGAAGAGATCTTATATAGAAAGTTTTTTCTCGCGACTGAAGCAAACATTTGGGTTTAGTTTTAGAAACAAATCTGAGGTTAATCGTGAGAGAGAACTGCTACTCAAGTGTTATTTGCTTAACAAATTTACTGATATAGGCATGGCTAAATTTGAGATAGCTTCATGAATTTATTCCACGTTACCTACTATCCGAAGAGTGATGCAACAAAGCCATTCCAGCGTCACACGCTGGAATGACATTAAATAGTTTTCCTTAAAATTTGAGTTATGCAAGCAGCCTCTTTGGTGTGATTCGAGTAGCTGAAACTGGAATGAAATTATTGCTACTCCCACTCAATAGTTGCTGGTGGCTTGGAAGTTAAATCATACACAACTCGATTTACTCCGGAAACTTTGTTAACAATTATACTACTAACGTCTTGCAAAAACCTCCAAAATACTAACGAATATTGATCTTTATTTTCAAATGGAAATGCATCAGCTGTCATGCCATCAGATGAAGTCACAGCCCTTAAAGCGCAAACATATCCGTATGTACGATTATCTCCCATAACTCCCACAGTTTTTACTGGTAACAGTACAGCAAAAGCCTGCCATATTTTATCATACAGATCATAATTTTTCATTGTGTTGATATATATTTCATCTACTTCTTGCAATATTCGTACCTTTTCTTCATCAACCTCACCTATGATCCTCACTGCAAGTCCAGGTCCAGGAAATGGATGTTGCAATATTATCTCATCTGAAAGCCCAATTTCTTTGCCGAGCAGCCTTACTTCATCTTTAAAGAGATAGCGTAAAGGTTCTACTAGTTTCAGATTCATTTTTTCTGGCAACCCACCAACATTGTGATGAGATTTAATTGTACTAGTGTTTCCTGAAGCGTGCCCTGATTCAACTACATCAGAGTAAATGGTGCCTTGCATTAAAAAATCCACATCACCTATTTTTTTTGCCTCTTCTTCAAATACTTCGATAAAAGTATTGCCGATAATTTTTCGCTTTTCTTCCGGATCAGTTATTCCCCTTAACCTACTTAAAAACAAGTTTGATTTATCAACGTAATTTATTGGAATTTCTTTTAACATAGCAGTGGTCTGGCTCTTACGCAATAACCCAGTATCGATAAAAATACAGTTTAATTGTTTTCCTATAGCTTTGTGTGTAAGAACTGCTGCAACACTTGAATCAACTCCCCCACTTACTGCAGCAATTACTTTTTTCTCCCCTACTAAGTTTTGAATTTTTTCCTTCTGTTTTTCAATGAATGACTTCATTGTCCAATCTCTCTCACAATTTGCAATATCTAAGAAATTAGAGAGAAGTTTACTACCATTTGTCGTAGGCTTAACTTCAGGATGAAACTGAGTACAGTAAATCTTCCGCTGTTCGTTGGCAATTATTGCGATTGTTTGATTTATTATACCTGAGGCAATAGCAGTAAATCCTTGCGGTATAGTTTCAACACTGTCTGCATGGTTCATTAGCACATCGACTTCGG
Organism: Wolbachia endosymbiont (group B) of Villa cingulata; assembly: GCF_964028285.1. Classification (NCBI taxonomy): domain Bacteria; kingdom Pseudomonadati; phylum Pseudomonadota; class Alphaproteobacteria; order Rickettsiales; family Anaplasmataceae; genus Wolbachia; species Wolbachia endosymbiont (group B) of Villa cingulata. Next base: position 492,634 of record NZ_OZ034766.1, read on the forward strand.
AATTAACGTCCCAAGTATCCTTTATAATTGGGGATTCTTTTAGTATCTTGATTTTAGTTTTGCCAAATTCCTGATTGAATTCTTTTCTTACCTTTGCCCCGAAATAATGACAAATGAGTTGCTGTCCATAACATATTCCAAGTATAGGAGTGTTTATTGTTTCGTTAAGTTTTATAATTTTATGTGCTACTTCACTTACTTCAGAGCAATTGTCATTTACAGATTGCGGTCCTCCAGAAAAAATAAATCCATTGAATTTTGATACTGTTTCGAAATCGATATTGCTTGGAAATATTTCACAGTAAACGCCCATTTCCCTGATTTGTCTTGCAATAAGCTGTGTAAACTGTGAACCAAAATCAATAACGGCAATTGCTGACAATGTGCTCCTCCATATTATTTAAAGCAATATTTGATAATAAAGAAAACAATAAAGTAAGTAAACTAAGACCTGTTTAAAAACTTTAATATATGACTAAAGTAACTGAAATTTACCGCAACAGATTTATAATTAAGCTGTCTTAATTATCATTCTGATACTCTCTATCTTATCATAATAGCAACCCCAACATCTTTCCTTAAGTTGATGCCATTGCCTGAACGGATACGTTTAATATATATATAAATTCCTATCTTTTATATCTAATAAACCAAGTGTTGGTACGATTGTTGCTTTCAGGAAGATGACGGTTTCTACTGTCTTAGCCAGTTTTTTTGACTTTTGATGCAATAAGTTTTGGTTATCTTTTCTATGCTCTATAAGCCCACCAATTACCATAACTTCGCCGCTCTTAATTTTTAACGTAGAATGCATTTCTCTGGTTTCAATAATTGGAATGTCACTATTTAATTTCATTTTATTCTGTTGTGCGACATATTCTATATTTGGGTCTTTAGTGTAATCGTTAATTCTTGATAAGGTTGGGTGTATATCCATGAATATTTCATTAGTATCAATGTTAATGCTTGGGTGGATTATTAACACCACACCTATTGGAGTGCTATTCATCTTGGTAATTAATGCATGATTAGAATTTTTGGTATTTTTCTGTATATCGGAAGTAAAATAGATATGGTTTTTAGTAAATGAAATCATTGCTTGCTGATTATTGATAGCATGTACTCTAGGGCTTGAAATTACGGTTGAAGTGCCAAATTTGCCTAAATTTTTTACTAAATCTCCTAAATCACTCACACTAGAGTTAATTGCTAGGTCAATAATAGAGTTACCTTGATTTGTTATAGATTTGGTTTCATTATGCAAATCATTTAAGTTGATACCAGAAAGGTATTTATCGTCTAATAAAACTTCAACTATTTTGGCCTCGATCATTACTTGAGAAGACGCCAATTTCTTAACTTTATTAATATATTCTTCAACAGCTTTGTGAATATCTTTTCTAGCATTTAGAATAATGACACCAGCTTCTCTGTTGGATGAAAGAAACTCACCATCATCTACTCCGTTAACATCCATTATTGCATTTAAGCCTTTTTCTAATGAATTCCATAAATCACTACTATATTGAGATTTCATATAGTTTCTATCACCATCATTGTCGGTAATATTGTTACCAATGATAAAACTCCTTTGCGCAGAGTGTTGAATATTGATGAAGTCTACGTAATAATTTTGTGCATATGGCAAATCTTGTTCAATTCTAATTACACCATTATTCATTGAGTAACGCAATTTGGCGCTGTTGGCTATATTCTGAATTACTTCGTTTATGTTCTTATCTTTTAGCTTTAAAGTAATATTACCTGATATTTTGGGATCTATGTCTAAGTTAACGTCAGAAAGTTTTCCTATCTCAATCAGTAAATCCTTTACTGGTACTTTTTCATCAACATTAATCGAAAGAAACTGATTACTGGTTGTAAGATCGGGAAACTCTACCGGTAAAGGTATCATTTCTGGTATTGCTGGTTCGTTATTCTTCAAAGGAGTATTATATTGTTGCAACGAATAATCGTGCTTATAATTGTCTATATTAACAGAATGTTGCTTGTTAGGTAGATGTGTACAAGAAATAATGAAAAGGAGTATTAAACATTTTAAAATAGCCATGAGGGCAGCATACAAATCTATACTAATAGTTTTCTATAAAAATGTTAAAAATGTATTTAATTGTATCCGTTCAGGGGAGTGGTTTAAGAAATGATAGATAGGAGATTATGAAAAGGGTTTAGCCGCATGGAAGTGGGATGAAAAGAAGCACTGGTTTCACATGCGTCTGAACAGACACCATTTTACAGCATTTTAAATTTGTCCTGTGCAATGTTTGTACAGTTGCGATAAAAATTACTTGACAAATTTTGACAGCTTTGTTATTTTGATAGTGAAGATATTCTAGAGTTCGAAATCTATCTTCGTCTGCAGACTTTTCAACTTCATTAATTTACAATCTCTAGTTAAAGTATATTGTACTTATGTATAGATAACTTCTATCATAGCTATATACATTTTTCTGAGTTTTTTTGTATTACTTAGGAGGATCATCATGTTTAAAATCATGGATTACGCATATCATTGACATAAATGCCTTAAAAGGACAGATGGTACCTACGTCCTCTTTATATAGATTATGTATTTGTTCAGATACGACTAAATTGTGTCTAGTGTAGAAAAAATTAGACAAATTCAGCCTTATATAGAACCAAATTCAACGGAAGTAGAACTATCCTCATTTCCATAATAGTAAGGATTTGCTTCTTGCGTATTATTAACAGCAGTTTTTAATAGTACTTCCTTATCACTATTCCATGCAACTTTCTCCATAATTGGAATATAATCCTTACACTTTTGATTATCTCCACAATCCTTGATTTTACCATCATCATTTAGATAACGCTTCAATGCATCATAGTATACTTTAGTGTTATTACCCTCTTTATCTATCATTTGTCCTAAGGTATTAACAAGTATCAATGGTGCAACTTGTTTTGCTTTTACAACACTTGTTTCACTGGACTCTCTAAAGAGATTAGGACATGCTCCTCTGGAAAAAAAGCTCTTGTTGAATTCTGGATTACTACGGTAAACGTTCGGGTAACAGAAACTCTTAATCTCTTCTTCTTGACACGCTAACTCTCTTTGATCATCCACACATTTTTCACATTCTATATTACCAAGCCAGGATATTGAATTAAGATCCTCTGTAAAGGCAAATTTAAAATTTACTGCACCATAATTACCATTTGCTCCCTCTTCTATATATTTTGCAATCTTAGGATTGCTGTACATCTCGGGATATAATTCCTTTAGTAAATCAGATGCACTAAAACCTTGACAACCTATCTTATTATCAACTTTATAAAAATGAGAATATGGCCCACAATTTTCATACTTGGAACAATCTGAGGTTACTTTTCGAGATGTAATTTCTCCATTTTCATTCTCTCCTTCATCAGTAACAGGTTCGCCCGTATCAATTTCACCTTCTCTATCGGTAACAGATTTATCTATACCACTTCCTTTTTTACATTCTTCAGCTATTTTTTATACCACTCAGTCTCTGCTGATGATTGCTCTACATTTTAATTTCCGTAGCTGTTCACAACATTACACTCTGGAACTATATACCTAATATCGCATACTGATTTCTCTCTTTATCTTCTGCAAATTAATTAAATGAAGGGCATTAAGTATCCACACTACTAAAAAAAGTGTGGTACAAAATATAAACATTGCAATGAGTGGCAGCAGTAAAGAACCTTCTATTGCTACTCCACCTTTTCTAAAAATACTTGCTGGCTGATGAAGAGTAGACCATAAATTCACAGAAAATTTTACTATGGGAATATTTATAGCACTAAAAATGGCAAATACTGCTGATGATTTCTCTGCTCTTGCTTGATTATCAAAAGCGCTCCACAATGAAAGATAACCAACATACAGAAAAAACAAAATCAGCATTGAAGTAAGCCTTGCATCCCATACCCACCAAGTACCCCATGTTCCTTTTCCCCAGATGCTACCTGTGATTAAGCATATTGCCGAAAAGACTGTCCCTGCAGGAGCAGCGGCATGTGCTAAGACACTAGCAACACTATTGTTCCATACCAACGAAATGAAACTGAGTGATGCAATGAGTCCGTATATTCCAAGAGCAAGCCATGCAGAAGGCACATGAAGATACATAATTCGTACAATTTCTCCTTGTTTATAATCTCCTGGGGAGAAGAATAATGCCAAGAACATTCCAATTAAAAAACATGCGAAACAAATAACCCCAAGCCAAGGTAGAGCTTTTTTAGCAAAAGAAGTGAAATTTGTAGGCTTTAATAAAAACATTCATTTTGAGAATAATTGTGTTAAGAATTTATCAATTAGTTTGAGTTTTATCAACAAGATAGTTTTTCTATATTTACGTAGTATAATAAATTAGCACAATTTCAGTAGCAGATTGCTTGCTATTATTTTTATTATAACGTTGATGACCCTTAAAAAGCTTAACCTACACTTAGTGTCAGATTCAAGTGGTGAAACTGTTATATCAGTTGCAAAATCAGCTCTGAAACACTTTCGTTCTGTAGAAACGATCGAATATGTTTGGTCTTTCGTAAAAGGAGAAGAGCAGATTGACAAAATTTTAGAGGAAATTAATAGAAAAAGTGATGAGCATAATTTTGTTATATGCACTATTACTAATGATGAGCTAAGAAAATATCTAAAAAATAATTGTATAAAGCTAAAAATTCCTTACAGAGCGATATTATCACACATTATTAGGGAAATCTCATCCTATCTTGAAATTGAAAAAGACGAAAAACTTGACTTACATGCTGAAATAAATAACGAATATTTTCAGCGCATTGAGGCAATAAACTATACCATTAATCATGATGATGGACAAAATATTCAAGATATTGATAAAGCCGATATAATTTTGGTTGGAGTTTCACGCACATCAAAATCTCCCACCAGTATGTATTTAGCTTACCGAGGCTATAAAGTTGCAAATGTTCCTTTTGTTAGCGAGATACCCTTTTACGTCGACTTAGCAAAATTAAAAAATAAACTGACTATAGGAGTAACAATAGACGTAAGAAGGCTAATAGAAATACGCAAAAATAGACTGACTTCAATTAATAATGAAGGTAATAATATATATGCTGACCCTAGAAAAGTAGAAAAGGAAATTAAAGAAGCAGAGGAGTTCTTTAAGCAAAATAACTGGCCAATTATTGATGTCACGCAAAGGTCAATCGAAGAAGTATCAGCAACAATTATACAGTATTTTAATAAAATGTGAAAAATTTATCAATTGACTAACTCTCTGTCAGTGATCATAATGTAAGGTAATTCTATTCTTACTGTAGATATGAAAGTTAAAGGGTCACTAAAATCTCATCGTAACAGAGATAAAAATTGTAAAGTTGTGAAAAGGGGTGGTAAGGTTTATATTATAAATAAGGTAAAGCCAAGATGTAAAGCGCGTCAAGGTTCTTAGCTTTTTGTTTTCCTTTTTATGTCATATGTTTTTCATATGGAAGCATGGTTAGAAAGAAACAAAAATTGTTGTATTTAACCATAGCACTGCCCATTTCTTCTCTTACATTATATTTTGGTATTAACATGATTACAGGCAGACGTGGCTTGTTAACATTAATTAACTTAAAAAAAAGAAATTAATTACGTGCGTCAACAAGTCCATGAATTTTAGTTCCACCCTAAGCCCTCTTGAGCTTGAGAATTTTTTCTATATATAGGCTGAGCATGAATGACATCTGATCATCAATTATGCAAATCTGGATCTTGTTGTGCATACTTAAGTCATTTTGCCAAAATTCCCTTTTTGCATCACCTTTTAAACCTCTTGTGTATACTTCTGTAATTGTGGTAAATTTTTGATCATTGGCAGCCACTTCTCCACACTGCTTCCATACATATTCTCAACTTCTTCTCGCTTTTACTGTGTATTCCTTTTGTGCTCTTTAAAACGGTACCTTCTATATATATTTATTGTCATTAGGCTAAGTTACCGCTTTTTTTCCATTTTTATACTTCCTGCCCTTGATTAATTTGACCTGCTAACATTTTGTTTACAGGGCCTGCTATTAACTCTGCACAATTTATTCTTATGGTAAAAACTTCTTCTTCACTCTTATTTTTCCTTAACTTGACGCATATGGTTTGTTAAATACTCCCGTCTGTCAAGGAATTTCTACTCATGAAGGTTATGGCTTGGAAGATTACTGAAATTTTGAAAAATGTAGTCTACTTCTATATTCAAATATATCAAGCAGTAATTCAAAATTAGCTATTGTACCTTTTGCACTATTATATGCAAGGTTGAGCAATTCTCTGTCCTCATATAAATCAGCAAATTTAAACTCCATGCACCCTGATTGTTTTGTGCCTAGAATATCTCCGCTACCCCTCAGCATCATATCCTTTTCAGCAATATAAAATCCATCTTGTGACTCACACATAATCTTTAACTTTGAATACGAACTTTTACTGAGATTGTCATATAACAGTACACAAAAAGACGGTTTATTTCCTCGTCCTACTCTACCTCTTAACTGATGTAATTGCGATAACCCGAACTGCTCTGCATTCTCTATAATCATAATAGTTGCATCTGGTACATCTATGCCAACTTCTATCACAGTAGTTGCAACAAGCAGAGAAAATTCATTCCTCTTGAAGGAAAACATCACTTGATCTTTCTGCTCTTGAGTTAGTTTTCCGTGTATTATTCCAACTCTATCAAAAAATGTCTTTTGTAGTTCCTGAAAGCGCATTTCTGCTGCGGCAATATTGAGTTCTTCGTTTTCTTCTATATATGGACAAATCCAATATGCTTTTTCGCCTCTATTTATAGCATCTTTCAGTCTTTGAATAATATCTGATACTTTTTTAACGTTCATAATAACGGTTTTTATTGGCAATCTAGATTTTGGTTTTTCCCTTAAAATAGAACATTCAACATCACCATACATAGCTTGCTGCAAGGTTCTTGGAATGGGAGTTGCAGTAACAAAAAGTATATCGGTATTTTCTCCTTTTCCTACCAACCGATTCCTCTGTATCACTCCAAATCGCTGTTGTTCGTCTATGACTGCGAGTCCTAAATTTTTAAATGTAACGTCGGCTTGAAATAATGCATGAGTACCAATTACTATATTTAAAATACCACTTGCAAGTTCGTTCATAATAATCTTTCTTTCCTTGCGCGCAGTTTTACCGGTAAGCAAAGCAACTTTTATATCAGTACAAGATAGAGCTTCTTCGATCCAATTATAATGTTGCTCAGCCAAGATAGTAGTTGGTGCCATTAGAGCTGCTTGCATGTTATTTTCTACCACATTCAGCATCGCAAAGAGTGCAACTACAGTTTTGCCACTCCCAACGTCACCTTGCAGCAGACTTACCATGCGGTATCTGGATTTTTGTCTTTCTGAGATTTCATCTATCGCTCGAATTTGATCATTTGTTAATTGGAACGGTAATTCATTTAAGACCTGCTCTTTGTATTTACTCAATATTATAAATTCTTTTCCCTCTTTTTTTACATGATTTTCCCTTGCAAGCTTTAGTGCCAACTGGTACGCAAATAGCTCATCATAAGCAAGTCTTTCTCTGCAAACTTCTGCTTCTGCGAGTGAGCTCGGTCCGTGCAATCTTATGATGCTTTCTTTCCAATTCAGCCATTTCTTTTGCTTGATTAATGTTTCATCTATCCACTCTGGCAAATCAGGCAAATCTTTTAGATTAGAACTTATTATGTTTCTAATGCTCTTGTTAGTAATACCGCGACATAATTGGTAAACTGGCTCTATGCAGGCTATTTCTTTAAATAGATTGATATCAGACAACATGTAATCTGGGTGAGTAATTTGCCAATGTTCGGCAAACTTTTCAAGTTTACCACTGATTACTATATCTGTTCCAACTGGAAATAATTTATACAAATATTTAACTGAGTAATTAAAAAAAACTATAAATAAATACTGACTTTCACTTTCAACGATTATTTTATATGGCCTACCTCTAACAGTGGGGCGCTGGTGCTCATACACTTTTGCCATAAAAGTTGTAAATTCTCCCACTTGAGCATCAGGTAGTGATTTACTTCTATCCACATAACTGAGCGGCCTATAAAACAGCAAGTCCATTACTCTGTCTCCGCCGCAAAGTTTAGGCAATATTGCGGAATGAAACCTTGGTATATTCTCAATTTTACTATTTAGAAAAGTCAGCACACTTGACTGCTCATCAACATTCATACTGTGTAAAACCGTTTATTCATAATAGAGCCTTACTAAAATCCTGTCACCCTATTATGACTGTCTATGTTAAGTATATTATTGACATATTAACTATTTTTATGTATTATTATACTATCAGCAATTCATATCAAAGTATTAACAATGAACAACTCTATACAGGAAAAAAAGGGAAATCCAGTAGTTACGCTAAAGGCTCAAGCGGAAAAGTTTGATTTTAGCAGGTTAAGGGCTGACAAAAACAACAAGTTAGCAACTACTGGAAAACAGATGTATGACGATTTTCGAAGAATGAGGTTTGTTATTAACAGCAAAAGTCTAGACGAAATTTTAATTGGTGCATTGATAGATGGAGTAGATCAACATAATTTTGATGAAGTTTGGGATAGACATTATAAAAAGCAAGAGATACCTGGCAATAAAAAAACCGACCAATATAAAGAGGAGTTTGAAAGGTTTTACAATCTAGGTAAAGGGTACACTCATCTATTACCAAAAAAAGGAGATAAAAACAATAATTATCGCCTAATTGCAAAAGAAGTTTTCAGGGAAATGTTCAAATATGCTGCAGCAAAAGTTCCAAGTGATCCTATTTTGGAAGAGTTAATCACCAGTTGTAACCAACTTGGTTATGATGGTAATTTATCTTTTCATGTTGATACACCTGAGTTGGCAAGCCACAACCTCGTAACTGGGGTTCTCAAGAAAACAATAAATATTAATTGCACTGAATCAAGTTATACAAAAATTGAATCTAAAATGTCTATATCTGTATTAGACCCTAACAAGACAAAGGAATATGAAAACTCAAAAGATGCAGCTATAGCTACTATACAAAGTTCAATCAAATTCACACTTCAGTATCAAGATGGGAAAGATGATGTAGTATATCAAGATGGCAAATTGTCACTTACTGTACCTCGAAAATTGAGAGATTATAAAACTGATGGCATAAGTTTATTTGATATTATTAAAGAATATTTCTATAAATTCTGCGAGAAGTTAGGGTTCAAGTTTGAAGTAGAAATAGAGCATGATTTAGGTGATCCGATGAGCTACCTCGAAGAGGTAGCTCTGCCCATTCATAGCAATGAACACGAAAATACACCCTAAAACTAACAATTAAAATATCTCAAGTTCTGTTAGCTTATTTGCATAGTCAGTTGTACTAGACGCAACTTAATCTGACAGAAAAACTAATATCAATCTCTATGTTTGATGCTACTAATATTTTTCTAAAAAGCAATATGCTTGCTATCAAGAAAAGTCTGCATAGCAATATTTACCTAAATGAGGCCTTGTCTCAATTCCTAAATATAGCTGTGATTTTCTGGTTTATCATAGCCCATATCAGTCGAAATGCGCGATAATAGCACCATCAAAGAAAGGTATATTAAAAAGATTAGCGGCAGTAATTGCAGTTTTGTCTGTTTGCCATAGCAACTCTTGAGCAGGTATCAATAATAATGATAATCTATATATCTGCTATAAAACCTCGAGATCCGTAGAATAGGGCTGACTAAGGTTCTCATACATTCCTGTATGCTGAGAACATAAAAGCTCTTTTGATTCTATTCCTAAATCCTCAAGTATTTGCTCCTGTTCAGCTATAAGTTCTAATAGCCCTGTTCCACTTTCACTTACTTCACTTCGTTCAAGACACATAAGTTCTGTTAACTCTGCTATGTCTTCTCTAGAAAGCTGATTTTTTTCAGAAAAAGTTGCTTCACTCATATGGTCCTCTTTTTGATATAAAGAGTATCTTATACAAGAGAATAACTAAAATAATCTAAACTCTTGTGTCATATTTGTAGCTTGGTGTAGTTATATGGTACATTTCAGATAAGAGTACTGATTATCTAATTGTAGGAGAAGACCTAGTCAAAATATAAAAAAGCAGTGGAATTGGGGGTGGTAAATTCAGAAGTGTCTGAATAACTGTGTGAACTAAGTTCGGAGGAGAATAGTATCAAGAAAGGAGAAAATTATATGGTCTTACCTTTATTGATGTATTAATTGAGAAGAGTTCTTCAAAGTTAATGTTTTGTTAGTTGTTTCATACTGAAATAGGCATATATAAATAATTAAGAGAATGTTATGCGGTCTAATTCTAATTCACTTAATAAATACGGATATGTATCTGATGCAAATGGATTGTCTCACCAAGAAATGGGAATGTATGATGATTTAGGAAGATATGAAGTTGCTGATGAAGATATGATGTACCAAAAAAACTATGGTATTATTGGTGATAGTTTAAAAAAAATAACAAATCTGACTGGAGATACAGCAAAGAGTATAGCAGATTACCTTATTAAACCTGTTAGTGATCAGGTTGCAAAGCAAATCGTTGTTCCATTAGGAACGGAGATTATAAGTAAAATTGTCGTACCTATTACAAAGAAAGTTGCAGAACAAAATCAAGACATGATAAAAGAGCTAACAGATAAACTCATGGTTCGCGTGGAAGATTTTGCTCGGTTACAAATAGAAAAATTAAAAGAAGACGTAAAGCAAGAGATAACATCAATACCAGGTAAAGTTTTAGAGAAGATAAAACCTTCTTCATGGCTTCCATGGAAAGCAGAAAGTTTGGATGAAGCTTATTCTGACACTTATGTACCAAATGATATAGATGAATTTGCATGGTAGAGCTTCAAGGTTTAGCAAAATGTTTTTTGGTTTATATTCGCTTGAGGTTAACATCATTGGCATTAAGCTTTTTTTATGGAATATAATAGATTTCTTGCATAACCAGCCAGCTTGGTATCCAATAAGAAAATCTTGATTCCAGCGGGCTTTGTTGCATCACTCTTCGGATAGTAGGTAACGTGGAATAAATTCATGAAGCTATCTCAAATTTAGCCATGCCTATATCAGTAAATTTGTTAAGCAAATAACACTTGAGTAGCAGTTCTCTCTCACGATTAACCTCAGATTTGTTTCTAAAACTAAACCCAAATGTTTGCTTCAGTCGCGAGAAAAAACTTTCTATATAAGATCTCTTCCCATAATTTATCTCTTTTTTCCACCTCTTCATACCATCTTCATCATATGACTTTATGAGCTTGATTGTAGAATTTCTCTCATCCATATAATCCAACTTTGGATGCTCTACTGCATTATTTTGCGGAGGAATCCTTGTCTTTATGTCAAGCTCATCGCACAGTTTGTATAACTTCTTTCGATTATATGCCCTGTCTGCATATAGTGTGCTTATATTATATTTAACATCAATCCTTGCAATAAGATCACATGCTCCATAGTGGTCAGAATAAACTCCGCCACTGTATTTTGCTGCTATAACTTTTTTGCTACCTATCTCTAGCATTACATGCAGTTTTCTTGTTTGCTCATAGCGGCGATACTTTCTATCTGTACCATTTGCCTTGCTATGACCTGGAATATTATTGTAGATGCTTATTCCAGTACTATCTATGGCAATCTCAATATCTTCTGTATTATTTTTATCATGTCTTCGATCATTAATTTTGATGTTAAGTTTTTTAAGCCTTCTTGAGGCCTGGGAATAGCTAATAACTTGCAAGTTTTTCCTTACTTGCTCAAGGTACCCTGCTATAAATCCCGCTGTTTGTCTCAGACCTATTCTAAATAAACAAGTTATTATGTGAACCAGAATCACGACCTTATCGCTATAAATATAGTTGCCACCAGCCATTTTTGGACCTTTTTCGTACCAATTTTCTATGGCATCATTGACGTAATAAAAAATATTTCCCCTCTCTTGGAGAAATTTGTTATATTCATGGCAGTTACTGACTCTCATTTTTTGTGGCATATTTTTCTTTAGTAGGTTAAATGCTTGTCTTATAGTGAATTTTGTCAGTAACTGCCAGTTCTTTTTATTTGACCTATGCAACAAAGCCATTCCAGCGTCACGCGCTGGAACTCTTTGAATTCCAGTTATGCAAGAAATCTAATACCAAAATGTTAAATGATCTTACTGTATATCTACAAATTCTTCCTGTGATTTTCAACTCTAGAGGTTATGTTTAAATTATAATATCTACCAAAAAAATAGTCATTTTGCTTGGATATTTGATATAATTTAGATCTATTAAAGCAAAAGCATGAATGAAGTAATAACATTTGGTTGTCGTCTAAATTTCTACGAGAGTGAGTTAATCAAAGAAGCATTAAAAAAAGCAAAGAGAGAAAATGTTGTTGTAGTGCATAGCTGTGCAGTGACAAACGAAGCAGAACGCCAAGTGAAGCAAAAAATACGTAAGATCTATAAAAACGACCCAAGTAAAGAAATTATCGTAGTTGGCTGTGCCGTTCAATTAGATCCTAAATCATATAGTGATATTCCTGGTGTAAGTAAAGTGCTAGGTAATCAAGACAAGCTAAGAGCTGAAAATTATCTACTAAATAATGATGAAATCTTAGTCAGTGATAACCAAGTAGAACCTATTCTCATTAATGGATTTGAAGATAAATCAAGGGCATTTATTGAAATTCAAAATGGTTGTAATCATAGTTGTACATTTTGCTCAATTACTGAGGCAAGAGGAAATAATCGATCTGTGCCAGTAAACAATATTATAGAGCAAATTAAGATTTTTATAGAAAATGGGTATCAAGAAGTGATGTTTACAGGTGTTGATATTACTGACTTTGGTACAGATTTGTTTGGTAAGCAATCACTCAGTTCAATGATTAGAAGAGTTTTAAAGGATATACCACAGTTAAAGAGACTAAGACTTTCCTCTATTGATGTTGCTGAAGTTGATGATGAACTAATGGATTTAATAGCTAATGAGTCAAGACTTATGCCTCACTTACACTTGAGTCTACAGTCTGGTAATAATTTAATACTAAAGAGAATGAAACGTCGTCACAACAGAGAACAAGTAATAGAATTTTGTCATAAAATGAAGAGCTTGAGGCCTAATATAGCATTTGGCGCTGATATTATTGCTGGATTTCCAACAGAAACTGATGAAATGTTTCAGGATACAGTTGATTTACTGAAAAAAACAAATATAGTTTACCTACATGCTTTTCCATATTCAGAGCGGAAAAACACACCTGCTGCACGGATGCCACAAATACCAGAGAATGTACGTAAAGAACGAGTAAAGCATCTAAGAGAAATAAATAAAGAAATGATGAGCAGTTTTTATCAATCTTTGCTCGGCACTGAGCAAAGCGTTTTGGTTGAGCAGAATAATATTGGTAGAACAGAAAATTTTGCATTAATAAAACTTACATCAAGAGTTCAAGCTAAAAGTATTGTGAAAGCTCATGTTAAAGGAATAGAAAATAATTGTTTAATTGGAAATATTATTTCTTAATTTTTGTACATTAAAGGAATATATGATATAGTAGTTATACTATAAGTGATAATTCATTTATGATAATTAGAATATCTATTGCTTTATTTTTCATCTTCATTCCGTGTGTCTATTTTTTTATTACTTATATCAGTAACAATACACACATTGAGCAAGTGCAGCCCTTAAAATTAGAAACGGACAATAATGAAAGTGTGATACATTCTGAAGAAGTTACTGAAAAAGAAGTGCCAATAAAATGTCAAGAACTTGAAAGTAGTTCACCTTCTGTTTTCCAAGTAGCTAATCAGAAAAATATGTGGCCAAGTATTGCAGATCAAGCTGAACCTACAAAGGAAAAATCAAAAAAACTTGATTTCTATGTTAGTGCTAATGGTGGTAAGATATATTCTGATAGCTCAGAAGTATTTGTGCAGGGTATACGTGCAATAGGAAAAAGAGTTCTTGCTTTAGCTGAGGGCCGTTATGGTGGTTTTCTTTTAGACCTATTCTTAGGAGATGAAATTAAAAACATAAAAAAATTTAACGGTAAAATTGATTTTCAGTGGCTTAGCAGCATATCTGTAGGTTACTATGCTGGAGAAAATGGCCGAGTTGATTTTGAGACCATGTATTCTAAAGTCAATATTGAAGATAGTAACTCTCCTCCGGTATTTGATAAATCAGCAAGTGTATCTGCATTCTTATTAAATTTTTACTATAACCCTAATGTTCAAAATACTCAATTTGCTCCGTATATTGGTCTTGGTATAGGATCAACAGTTTTTAGATTAAAAAGGATTGATAAATCATCTAAAAATTTAATGCCACTGAATGTTCCTTGGCTTGTTTATCAAATAAAGCTTGGTGTTGATTACTCAGTAATTCCAGAAGTTAAAACCTTTCTTGGCTATCGTTACTTTAATATTCCAACACCTATTGCAGATGATATATCCACTCATAATATTGAAGTTGGTTTGATGTTTAATTTTTAGTAATAATATCTTTTCAATTCTAATATCCTGATTTCCATCCAGAAATTTGATAAATCTATCCATATCTTTAATCTTATGGCCGTATCCTTTGTGATAGCCTGAAGATGGTTTCTGTTTCTTTTTTCCTTTTCCTCCACAAAATATATTGGTTTTATGCTCACTAAATTGGTAAGCATGTTACAACGTTTTTGACGACGAAAAGACTGGATAGCTACTTGCATGACAACCATTTAGTTGTCTTTTCTCGTCTATCTTATTTTGTCACTCTGCTGAACAGATACTAAAGTGCTAGCTTTTGTGGGTTGATGCACAATTCTATCAGAAGTTTTGTGACTATAATTGCAGAAAACATCGAGCATAAAACTCCTATCGATAAAGTGACAGAAAACCCTCTAATTGCTCCGCTACCAATAATGAACATTATTCCTGCAGCAATCAGTGTAGTGAGATTTGAATCAAGAATTGTTTTTATTGCATTTTTAAACCCTTCTTCAATGGCACGAGCTGTTCTTTTTCCTGCTCTTATTTCTTCGCGGATGCGTTCAAATATTAAAACATTTGCATCCACCGACATGCCAACAGTTAGTGCAATTCCAGCAATTCCAGGGAGAGTAAGAGTTGCTTCAAGTAAGGTAAGAATGAGTAGTATAGAGATTACATTAAAAACGAGTGCAACAGACGCTAACAAGCCTAATTTGCCGTAAGTAATGATTATAGATAAACCAACGGCTATGATAGAGATTATTGCTGCAATTTCTCCTGCTTTTATTGACTCTTCTCCAAGGCTTGGACCAATGTTTTTTTCTTCAATTATTTTAAGTGGTGCAGGTAGTGCACCTGATTTTAAAAGTATTGCAAGTTCACTCGCTTGTTTTTCAGTGAAATTACCGCTAATTTCTCCCTCTCCATTTAGAATAGGTTCACGTATTGTTGGTACAGTTAAGACTGTGTTATCTAAAACAATTGCAAAAGGCTTTCCTACATTTTCTTTAGTAATTTTTGCAAATTTTTTGCTTGCTATGCTGTCGAATTTGAAATGTACTGTTGGTTTACCTAAATTGCCAAATCTAACTGATGCGTTAACTAATGAATCACCGCCTATTTCAGTTTTGCGGAATATCGGGTAGGAATTACCCAAAGAATCCTTGAGCATAATCGTAGTGTCATGATCGATATCTTGCATTTTAGCTACATTGGTGTTTGCCAAATGGAAGGCCAGCTTGGCTGTTTTGCCAAGCAGAGATTTTATCTGCTGAGTGTCTTCTACTCCAGGAACTTGGACTAATATCTTATTTTGTCCTTGTTTTTGCACACTTACTTCCTTAGTACCAAGCTTATCTAAGCGTCTTTGAACATTAACTATTGACTCTGAAACTACTTCATTGATTAATGAATTCTTATAATGCGGTTTATATGAAATGAAAATTGCAGTATTTTTTCTACTCAATTCTAAATTTGGGTTTATTTTATGTATTAACGTTGAAACTTTTTTGTAATCATCAATATTATTTAAAGTTACAACCACTTGTTTATCGTTTTTTGCGCTAAATTCAATCTTTTGTGTTAACAGACCTTCTTTTATTTCATCGGTTAGCATGCTTAGTTTCTCTTTGAAGTAAAAATCTAAGTCTACGTTCAGGAGTATAGATGATCCACCTTTCAGGTCGAGCCCTAGATTTATCCTCTTTTTTGAGGTGAGAAACTTATTATCAAAGAAGTTTGGCAGTATTATATATAAAGATAGCAAAAAAATTAGCAATACTGAAAGAGATTTAACTGTGAGCTTGTTTAGCATAAATTTAAACTATACTTAGGTACAGTGTAAACTGAATGGTTGCTAATCACAAGCACCTAAATGAAAAGGTCCGTGAAAGATAAAAAACAAGCCTAGAACCAATATCTCTATAATTGATTTTGTTCTTCTAGAACATCATTTATTGAAGCAGTATAAACACATGTATTAGGTTCAGAGTTGGCTCTCAGATTCTCTGTTTGTTTTGTCTAATTTTGTCAATTGCAAGGTAAGTGCATAAACCAAGTGTTAAGAAAATAACTATGCTAAGTGGTATGTGATTAGCAAGAAATTTATTATAACTTAAATCTTTCCAACCGAGAGGACTAGATAGAGAGGGGTGAGAGGAAAATCTGGGAATTGCTACTACTGCACTTAATGCTGTTAGAATAATAGCGACAGTGGCACCTACAAGAGGTAAAATATTCTTTTTATTAAATCTGCCATTAGAATCTTTTAAAATATCAAACATACATACTCGTCGATTACTAAATGTTCGTGATACTATGCACTAATTATAAAGTATTCAATAACTAAACTGGAGATAATAAAAAATGGACATAGAATATAGACATATAATATGAAGGATATATGCTAGTTAAAATAGGTACGAGAGGAAGCGACCTTGCGATCATCCAAGCTTTGGAAGCAAAACAAAGATTATTAGAGTCTTTTCCTAATCTATCCGTTGAGATCATTAAAATCAAAACTTCTGGTGATAAATATGCTAATGTAACCCTTGCTGAAATAGGAGGTAAAGGACTGTTCCTCAGGGAGATTGAGGCTGAATTACTCAAAAATAATATAGATATGGCGGTTCATTCGCTAAAAGATGTACCTGCGTTTTTCTCGAAGGACTTAACAATTCCTTGTGTTTTAGAGAGGCTAAGTCCATGTGATGTATTTATTTCTCATAAATATAAGAGCCTAAAAACTTTGCCACAGCAGGCTACAATTGCAACTTCTTCAATAAGAAGAAAAGTTCAGCTGTTAAATCTCAGGCCAGACTTAAATGTAGTGCCACTGCGTGGAAATGTGACAACTAGACTGCAAAATCAGAATTTTGATGGAATGATTTTAGCTGAAGCAGGGCTGATAAGATTAAAAAAATATCACTTAATTACAGAGGTATTGCCACCAAAAGTCATGTTAAGCGCAGTAGGGCAGGGGGCAATTTGCATTCAATGCCGAAAGAATGATATAAAAGTTATCGATCTTTTAGAGAAAATTAATAATAATATGTCTTTTATAAGGGCAAAATCAGAGCGCAGTTTCATGAAGACAGTAAATGGTTCATGCTTTACACCGCTTGCAGCTTTAGCAGAATATGTGAGTGAAAACATGCTACATCTTTATTGTATGTTAGCGGGCGAGAGAGTTATATACTTTACTGAACGCACTTCGTTTGTAGAAGATGCAGAAAAAATGGGTATGGATGCAGGATTAGAGTTAAAATCAAAATGCTTATAAGCTTACCTAAAGTATGTGGAATCTACCGTTATAATGTTTCAATGTCTAAAATGACTTGGTTAAATGTTGGTGGCCAAGCTGATGTACTATTTAAACCACGTGACGTTGAAGATCTAATGTGCTTGATAAAAGATACTGAGTTACCAATTAGCATTATCGGTGCAACATCTAACATAATAGTGCAAGATAGTGGCATTCGAGGAATAACGGTGAAATTAGGCAAGGAATTTGCATATATAAAATGTAAAGATAATAACTCCATTGTTGCAGGTGGTGCTGCATTGCTTAGTAACCTTGCATACTTTGCCGGGGAACAGCAAATTAGTGGGCTTGAGTTTCTTGCTGGAATTCCAGGAACAGTTGGCGGTGGGATAGAGATGAATGCAGGTGCATATGGTAGTGATATTGCGAGTGTTGTAAAGTTTATAAGGGCAGTGAATCTAGAAGATGGAAATTTATATGAATTTTCCAGTGAAGAAATGGGATATTTTTATCGTGGACATAGTCTAAAAGGCAGGTGGATTTTTATTGAAGCTGAATTTAAAGGAGTAAGTTCAGAGTATGAGCTTATATTGCAAAGATTGAAAGAAGTTATTGATAAAAAAAATAAAAGTCAACCAGTAAGAGGAAAAACTGCTGGTTGTATATTCAAAAATCCAATAGGCTGCAAGGCATGGAAACTGATTGATGAGTCTGGCTGCCGAGGATTAAGTAACGGTAGAGCTAAAATTTCTAAGAAACATTGTAATTTTCTGCTCAATTACAATAACGCAACTGCATTCGACTTAGAAAACCTTGGCAACAGAGTAAAAGATGCAGTAAAAGATAAATTTAACATTGAACTTGAGTGGGAGATAAGAGTGTTAGGTAGATAGCTGCTGCTGATTATCTTAACTTAATTCCAAAAATTATTGTATAATATCATTTTGAGGTTTTATTTTCAATGCGCAAACTTGCAATATTCTTTTCTATACTATTTGCAGTTGTCGCTTACTATTTAAATAATGAAGTGATATTTGAAGTAGCAAAGCTATTTAGTGATATATTCATCAGTTTGTTGAAATTAATCAGTTTACCTTTGGTTTTTCTATCTATCGTGTCCACAATTTCAGGGCTTAAAGACTCAATTGAAATTAAAGTATTACTTAAGAAGACGCTGTTTTATACGCTGCTTACAACCATTATAGCTGCATTTGTTGCGCTATCTTTCTATTTATTTATAGATCCAGTAAGAAAAAATTTCATAAGTAACACAATAGAAAGTGTGAGTGACAGCAACCACAATTACTTTTCATACTTAAAATCACTCATTCCATCAAATTTTGTGCAAGTTTTTCTTGAAAATAACGTTATTGGCAGCATATTGATTGCTTTTTTGATGGGTGGAGCTATTATTTCGCTCTCAAAAGAAAAACAAGATATATTACACCAAATATTTTCTGCACTATTTGATACACTTCTTAGAATTGCTCAAGGGTTATTAAAGTTTATTCCTCTTGTTGTATGGTCTTTTATCACATGTTTTTTATACGAGTTAAAAGGTGGCAGCGAATTCCATAGTCTTTTTTGGTATTTTGCTTGCATAATGTCTGCAAATTTCGTGCAAGCATTTGTGATTTTGCCACTACTCATGTGGCATAAAGGTATATCACCAATTCAAACGATGAAAGGTGTTATGCCAGCACTTACACTTGCATTTTTTTCTAAATCATCCAGTGCAACGCTGCCTACAACTATAGAATGTGTGCAAAATCAGCTAAAGGTACCAAAGAAATTGTCATCTTTTATTCTACCAATATGCACAACAGTCAATATGAATGCGTGTGCTGCATTTATTTTAATCACAGTGATGTTTGTTGCAGAGATGAATGGGCACACATTTTCCTTAAGTGAGATGTTCATATGGATTTTTTTAGCTACAGGAGCTGCAATTGGTAACGCTGGAGTGCCGATGGGGTGCTATTTTATGGCAACTAGTTATTTGGTATCAATGAATGTTCCTTTGTACATTATGGGATTGATTTTGCCTATTTATACAATCATTGATATGTTTGAAACTGCAATAAATGTGTGGTCTGATATCTGTATAACACAGATAATTAATAAAGAATTTAAAACTCAAGAATGATATTAGATAATACAATAATAAAAGAATTTGAAGAGGCTGGTGCGATTTTGCACGGACATTTTGTACTCTCGTCAGGGCTGCACAGCAACACTTACATACAATGCGCTAAAATTTTTGAAAATCCAAGCAGAGCAATGAACGTTTGTGAGCTATTGGCGAATAAAATAAGAAAAGAGCTTATTGAACCCATAGATTTAATACTATCTCCTGCAATTGGTGGAATAATCGTGGGTTATGAGATTGGTAGACAGCTTGGAATCCGAACAATATTTTGCGAACGTGTTAATGGTAAATTTGAATTACGCCGTGGATTTGAGATTAAACAAGGTGAGAAGATATTACTAATTGAAGATGTGATTACCACAGGTAAATCTTCACTTGAAGCAGTAAAATGTGCAGAAGAGAAGGGAGGTAAAGTTGTTGCTGGAGCTTCTTTGATCAAGAGAAATAGTGAAACAAAACTACCTTTTCCTATCATATCTTTGATTGAACTAAATATCAAAAACTATAGCGAGGAAGAACTGCCAAGTGAATTAAAACAATTACCCATAATGAAACCTGGGAGTAGAGAATATTTAACAAAATAATTCTATATATGGCTAAAGTGATTCAGTAACTTTTACGTGTTATATGTTGATCTTTTTGCATCAAAGTTAGATATTACAGTTTATTTTCCTGTATTCGTTCAACAGAATGGTAAAATAAGATAGACAAATAAAGATATAAAGTAAAAACAATAATAGGTGTCATTCCGGTTTGTGACACTTGCTTTATGTAGTTTCATTGCAAACGTTGTTTTTATTATAATACCTCCTATGATTAGTTTGCTTGTGAGCACCAGTGTCTGGGCACTGGAATGAAAAGAAAAGGCTAATTGAATGACAGGAAAGGAAGTACTAAAAACAAATAGGTGTCATTCCAGCGCGTGACGCTGTAATCCAGAAAGGAACAATGGATCCCAGTGTCTGAGCACTGGGATGAAACCTTTTTGCTTCAATATTTTGCACAGTAGCTATGCAACTTAACAGATACTTTTCTCTTCATTTATCCTAAGGTTTTTATGGGTTAAAAAACCCATAAAAACCTTAATATAAAAACCCTGCTGTGATTAGAAATACACTAAATCTTGGTTTGTACATGTTTCATCTTGTGCAGCAAAAGACAATAATTTTGCGCTCTCAAGAAAACTTTTTGCACTAGCTTCTAAGATATTAGATTTTATTTCTGTAAGTTCACATTTAATCTGATCTATTTTCCCATTCAAATTTTTATGTGCATCTTCGATTAATTTATTCATTTCATCTTCTAAAAGTTTACTTACTTCTTTACTTTGTGCAGTGACAATATCGGCTATTTTGTCTGTGATTTCAGGTTTTATAAGGCTTTCAATTTTTTCTTCAGTGTATTTTTTTACTGCTTCTTCTACCTGAGTTTTTATTTCTGGCTTTAGCAGATCTGCAACTTCTGGTCCTACTTTTTTCACTGCTTTTTCAGCATTTGCTTCTACTGACTTTACTGTCTTATCAATTGAAGTCGATATTTTTTTTTCTATTTGATTAGCTTTTTCGGTAGCTATTTTGTTAGCTTTCTCTTCAGCTAAAGTTAGCATTTTTCCTTCTATTTTTTTTACTTCATCTTGAGCTGCTTTTCTAGCTTCTAGTTTTAAATCGTTACCCATTTGGGATATTACTTGATTCGCAGCTTCTTTTGCTGTTTTGCTTATACCAAGAATTTTATCAAACATTCCTGCACGATACACTTGAGAGCCGAAGTTTGATTCGTCAGCCAAATTTTTGTAATTGTATTCTTTCATAATGTACTCCTTAATTTAAAAACTATACTAACATTAATATACAAGTACAAAAATTATATTAATATTAGTATAGTTTTTCAGGGCAGTAGTATAAATTTATAGTACCTTTTGAAAAAATTCATGACTTGACGACAAAGAGCATTATATTGGTATCATGACTGACTTGGAAAAGATGAGAGAAAAACTGCAAAATCAAATTAATTATCATAATATCTTATATTATCAAAAAAGTAAGCCAGAGATAAGTGATGCTGAATATGATGAACTGAAAAAAAAGTTAGCTGCAATAGAGCCAGAAGCTTATGAAACACAAGATAGTGTTGGTGCTCCGCCTGATGAGAGATTTTCTAAGGTGGAACATCACGAACCTATGCTTTCTCTTGAGAATGCTTATGATGAGCAAGGTGTAGAAAAATTTTTGTCTAAAATAAAGAGATTTTTAATTGCAGATGAAATAGAAATACTATGTGAGCCAAAAATTGATGGATTGTCATTTTCTGCAATTTATGAAGATGGGAAATTTGTTAAAGCTGCAACTCGAGGTGACGGTTTTGTAGGAGAGGATGTTACTCACAATGTTGCAACAATAAAAGACTTTCCTAAGTTTTTACAAGATGTGCAAGGAAGACTAGAAGTAAGGGGTGAAATATATATCAGTAACAGCGACTTTTTAAAGTTAAATGAAAATAATGAATTCGCTAATCCTCGAAATGCAGCTGCTGGTTCTTTAAAGCAATTGAATGCGAACATTACAGCAAAAAGGCCTCTTAGATATTTTGCTTATTCTTTAATTGGTGGAATAGAGAAAAGTCAAAGTGAGATACTAGAAAAGCTTGAGAAATTTGGTTTTTGCGTAAATGAGCATCGTTCCTTAACAAGTAGTTTGAATGGAATGCTAAAGTTCTATAACGAGATCTATGATTGTCGTTATGACTTGGATTATGATATCGATGGTATAGTCTATAAAGTGAATGATTTGGTGCTACAAAGTCGTCTTGGAAGTACACACAAAGCGCCACGCTCAGCACTTGCATATAAGTTTTCTGCGATTTATGCGAAGACAAAGTTAAATAAAATATTTATACAGGTGGGTAGAACGGGGGTTTTAACTCCAGTTGCAGATTTAGTACCAGTCAATATTGGTGGAGTATTAGTTAGCAGAGCAAGTCTACATAACCAAGATGAGATAAAACGTAAAGATATAAGAGAGGGAGATGTTGTAACAATTAAAAGGGCTGGGGATGTAATTCCTCAAATTGTCAAAGTAGATGAAGGTTCTCGTCATACAAATATGCCTGAATTTGTTTTTCCTGACATATGTCCTGAATGTGGTAGTAAAGTGCAGATTGAAGGAGTGGCAGTAAGATGTCCTGAAGAATTTAATTGCAAGGCTCAAATAGTAGAAAAACTAAAACATTTTGTGTCAAAAGATGCATTTGACATTGTTGGCCTTGGTGAAAAACAAATAAAGTTTTTTTATGATCTTAGCCTAATAAGACAAATTCCAGACATTTTTATTTTAGAGGAAAGATTAAAAGAGTTTTCCTTAAAAGAGCATCATGGTTGGGGCGAGAAGTCAATAGCTAATCTATTAAGTGCTATACAAAACAGAAGAGTAATCACTCTAGATAGGTTCATATTTTCTTTGGGTATCAGATTTATCGGCCAAGTTGCAGCAGAATTGCTCGCAAATTATTATGTATCTTATGGTAACTGGTATAATTCGATGTCATCAAATGATGTTGAGTTGGTAGGTATAGATGGTATAGGAGAAAAAGTAGCTGAATCTTTAAAATCGTTTTTTTCTCAGGAACGTAACATTAAAATGTTAAATGACCTTACTGCATATCTGCAAATTCTTCCCGTGAGCTCCAACTCTAGCGATTCTTTTTTGAATAACAAAATTATAGTGTTTACTGGTAAGCTACGTGCTATGAGCAGAGGGGAGGCAAAAGTAAGAGCTAAAGTTTTAGGGGCAAAGATCAGTTCAAGCCTTTCTACTAAAACTGACTATTTAATTGCAGGAGAAGATCCAGGTTCAAAATATAAAAAAGCAATGGAATTGGGTGTGGAAGTTTTAGATGAAGAACAGTGGAACAAATTGTGCTAAACACAACTTAATCTGACGGGAATGAATTAACTGATAGAAGAATTGAAAACTAATATCAGACTCTTATTTAATACAAATGTTTATAAATTGAACACTCCCTGCTCTTTATAAACATTTATGCAACAAAGCCAGTTAAATAGCTAAGCACCCCTCTAATATATGATTTCTCTTTAACTTTTTCTAAATATGGACTAGGTAATTCTTCCTTATCTACAAATTCGAAATCATCTTTCTCAAGAAACAACTCATGTATTATTTGTGCTAGTATCATAAAGTCTTTCTTTTTAGGGAACTGAACAAAGCCTGGATATTGCTCATCATGTGCAGTTTTTTCATAAACAGATTGAATGAAAGTAGATATTCTTTTTTCTAATTTTCTCAAATTTTCTACCAATTGCTTTTCCCCTAGTAAAGGTATTTGAAGCTTTTTTTGCTTTAATACCTCCTTTTCTGATATGTGACCAGAATCGTTAATAAACTTACGTGTTATTTGCTCTAACCTTTCCAAGTCTATTTCTGTATTATAATAAGAAAGAGCTGGATAATTTTCATCTTGGAACAGCTTATTATGATAATCAGAAGCTTCAATAAACTTATTTACTATTTCTTTTAATTCTTGTAAAGCATTTAGCTTTTGATTGAAATCAAGATATTTTTTCAACTCCATCTACCACTCATATTTAGCAGATTTTTCTTGTTTTTCTATTTTATTTTCTAGCTCTTCTACTACTTTGCTATCTGCAAATGCTTTTATATATGTTCCTCGAATAACAGGACAAAAAGTTTGAGAGAATCGTCTGTGACATATATACTCAATAGTCTGAAAACACTCATTTTTTATCGAGTATGTTAGTATATTAACTAAACTCTTTAAAAGAACTTGCTGCCCTTCCGGATTGTTTTTTATATTCTTTTCAACTAAGTTCAACATTTTTTTTATCAGTCGTTTATTATCAATTAATGAGACTATAGCCAAAATTGTTTCGATCTGCCCTACTTTTCTACTAATGATCTGATTAAGATTTTTTTCATTGAGCTTGGCAATATCATTGCTTACAAGTGTAAAGGCATTTTTATATATTTCCCGAATAATTAAGAATTGTGAATCAGGGTACTCGCGCCTATTTCTAGTAGGTTTTTGTGTAAAATGTTCGTATAGGTTTGTAACAATTGAAACATCTGGTTTATTTATAGCTTCCCTTAAAGAAAGAACTAACATTTTCTTTAAGTTAGCTTGTTTATCTATATCAATTAAAAGTCTAGGATCACTTTCTACAGCTAATATCTTTTTCCACCATAAAGTTATAACTTTTTTATTAGAATAATATAGCTTAATTGTTAACTATATCTGTGAGAAAATCAAGAATTATGTATTTTTTTATATTTTATATAGGATTATTAATATTCACTTTAGTTTCAGAAACATACTGTAAATTAGAATCATAAAAATCTTGAATGTTCATTTTTCCAAAAATGCAAAAAAAGTACCTACCTTTGTGAAAACAAGCCTATAAAAATATGGTTGTGGAAATGGAAGCTTAAAATCATTGCAACAAAGTTAGGCAAATTGGTTCATATGTAAATTTAGTGAAAGTAAACCAATATAACTGATTTCATGGTATAGAAAAATCACTATATTGAAAAGTTTATATGGTACACCAATTGATTCTAAAAAAAATGTTTTCACACTAACTGGTTTTGGGTGCTGGAAGTGACCAAATTACTGAGGTTGTTTAATACTGAATGAGTATAAATTTATTTCCTTCTACTAATCGTACATGGCCCAGAGTGGACAAATGGGAAGATTATACTATTAAAGATCTATAATATTAGAGCTCTGCCTAAAAAGTAAATCCATTAACTTTTATTCCACAACTTTGCAGTATTACTTATTTAATGATGAGATAAGAATTACGTGCTAATAAATAATAAAAGTTAATATAATAATAGAAATATTGATATATTAACAATATTATTATACTCTTGATATAGTTAAGTAATTAAGAGAAATTATGAGTATTGTATTGTTTTATAAGAAGTTTAATGACCATGATTTAGGTGATGATAAAAATTCTTTGAGAAAAAAGTTCAACGAAATAATTAAAGATTTAAAGGAGAACAACAGTACAAGCCAAGGGAATATAAAATTAATAAAAGGTGATGGGAATATTGAATATTCTCGAGCTAAATTAAGTGATAGTAACAGATTATTATTTACAAGTATAAAGCATAACAACAAAGATGCTTTTGTTATTTTAGAAGTAATTCTGAATCATGATTATCATAAGTCTAGATTTTTAACAAATAGAGAGAAAATAAAAAACATAGAAGTAACAAGTGAAGAAGTTCCTGATACAGTGGAGATTGAAGATGTTCCACAAGTTAGTTGTCTCGGTAAATTTATTACTTTTAGTGCAAAGCAGGAAGATATAGTTGAAAGGGTTGGAGTGTAATAGTTTAGACTTAATCTGACAAGCATGAATTATCTGACAGAAGAATCGACGAAGTCAAAACCGATATCAGAATCTGCTTTAATGTTATCAATATTTTTTTGGTAAGCAATATGCATACTGTCAAAAAAGGTCTGCATAGGAGTCTTACCGTAGCAATACTTACCAGAATGAGGTCTAGCTCTATTGTAAGAATGCAACTAATGATCAACATCTAACTGAAGCTCTTCCAAAGTACTATAAATCTTTTTCCTAAAGATAATATTGTAACATTCGTCTTGCATAGTTCTATGAAGCCTTTCACATATACCATTAGTCTGTGGAGAATAAGCTTTGGTTCTAGAGTGATCAATATTTTCTATTCCCAAATATAGCTGGTACGCATGATTCCCTGGTTTGCCACAATACTCCGTACCTCTATCGGTTAAAATGCGTAGCAATGGAACTTTCTGTTCATCAAAAAATGGTATAACTCTATCATTGAGAAGATCTGCAGCTGTTATGGCAGTTTTCTCCGTATAAAGCTTAGCGAAGGCCACTCTAGAGTAGGTATCAATAAAAGTTTGTTGATAAATTCGTCCAATACATTTGATATTGCCTACATAATAGGTATCTTGACTACCTAAGTATCCAGGGTGTTGTGTCTCAATTTCGCCATGTGCCTCTTTTTGTTCCTTAGCTTTTTCTAAAGCAGTAACTTGCTCCTCTGTCAAAATTATACCATCTTGTACTACCTTCGCTTCCAGCGCTTTCAATCTCTTTTTAAAATTTTCAAGATCGTTTCTTTGCCATATTGATCTTATCCCGCTAGCAGATATTAGAATTCCTCTCTTTTTCAGTTCATTTGCTGCTCTTTCTTGTCCATATGCTGGAAATTCTATTGCTATTTCAACTACTGCTTTTTCTATATTCTCTGATACTCTATTTGCATATAATGGCTTACTTTTACTTATCTCATGTAATCCCTCTTCTCCTCCTGTTTCATATAGTTCTTTGAATCGGTAAAATGTATCTCTCGAATATCCCATCACTTTACATGCCTGCGATACATTCCCTAATTGTTTTGCAAGTTCTAGCAATCCTAACTTTGGTTTTAATATTTTTTCTTGTGTTGTACTCATATCTGACACTCCTTTAAAATTTGTTTATATTTTTATCTTACTCTATTCGCTTGTCAGATTAAGTCTAAACTATTACAGCTTCCAATGACCGCTTTTCAGCTGACATGTGATGCTGCAGAAGAAAAGTTCATCATACTCCAAAAATCATAAGCATAGGAATGACTTTTTTAGAAATTATCTTAAGTTATTAACTTAATAGGGTTTTCCCAACAAAAAAATACAAAAGGAAGGTAAAAGGTGGCCCTACCTCCGCTTGACTGTAGGGCTTTTGTTATCAAGCTAGCTCTTTCCAGGTACTTGTTGTTGGTTAGCTATTCCTAAGGGAGGTTCATCTAACTTAAGCACTGAATATGTAGTGCCACCAGCAATAACTCCTATTACTAACGCAGCTGCTACAGCTATACCAACTATAGCCAATATTGATAATTCAACACCGATAACACCGCATCCAATACCCACTGTCAGTGCAGTTATAACACCACAAACACTACCTGTTATCATTGCTTTACTACGTGATTGAGCATTTTCTATCTCTTGTAAAAGATCTATCTTACTTCCAATATAAAATTGGTCCCATAAATGAAAACTAATCAATTTAAGATTTGGAAAGTTATCACTTTTTAATAATGCTTTTGCACCTTGAAGATCAATAAAGTTACATTCTAAATTAAGCGTAGTAAGATTTTTAAGGTTCTCGCTCTTAGCTAAAGCCTCTGCTCCTTTGTTACCGATCTTGTTCCATTTTAAATTAAGCGTAGTAAGATTTTTAAGGTTCTCACTCTTAGCTAAAGCCTCTGCTCCTTCTTTACCAAGCTCATTATCTTCTAAATTAAGCGTAGTAAGACTTTTAAGGTTCTCGCTCTTAGCTAAAGCCTCTGCTCCTTCTTTACCGATCTTGTTCCATTCTAAATTAAGCGTAGTAAGATTTTTAAGGTTCTCGCTCTTAGCTAAAGCCTCTGCTCCTTCTTTACCAATACCACAACAGCTGAGAGAAAGTTGTGTAATATTTTTTTTCTCTTGCAAAAAGCTTAGCAATTTCTTGATATCTACTCTTTGATTCTCCAACAATAATTCGTTGTCATTAACATGCTTATTGAAATTCATTTCTATATCTCCTTATACTTCATTAGTTATTATATTAGCAAATATTTTAATGATTATCAATTATGTTAACAAACTAATAAAAGATTGTAGAAAACACCACACTCCGTAGCGTTACAAAAAATTTGATCGTTTACTTTTTATAAAAAACACAAAAAAAGATCGTATATTTGTGAGAATAATTTAAACAAAAGCGGCGTTGTGTAAATAAAAACGTGAAATTGTTACAGCAAAGTTAGGCAATTTGGTTCGTATGTAAATGTGGTAAAAGTAGGCTAATATAGCTAGTTTTAAGATATAGTAGAATTATTATGTAGAAAAGTTCGTATGGTACACATGGTAGACCGGCGGATTCCAAAACGAACTCTTCTCACCGCCCTTGGTTTTTGGTGCTGGAAATGGTCATATTGTTTAGGTTCTTAATAATACTTAATACTAAATTAACAGTAATCCATTTGAGAATAGCAAAGAAAGATCAGGATGAATTTATAGCGAAAATGAATCTTTTTTGTTAGCATGGTTGGGCTTATTTTAACTTTACTCGCGTATGGAGTTTTCCACTACTGACTTTTTCATTACTACAGCCTAACTTTCTCACCATTTTTTTTCGATAAAGCCAAAACTTATAATCTAAAAAAGGTTGTTGTATACCAAAAATATTTATGCTATAGGTACTGAAGTTTACACAATTTAGTAACAGCTTTATAGTGTAAAGAAAGGCTAGTATCATTAGAGGGTTTATGCAAATATCTGAGCTTACCACAGAAACTTCAACAACTATAACAGAGGCTTCTATTGAGAGCCCAAACAGCGAGTTATTTGATGCTGTAAAAGAAGGTAACCTTGATAGGGTTAAGGAGCTTATAGAAAGAGGAGCCAGCATTAACACTAAAGGTAGTGATGGCAATACCCCTTTACACTTAGCTGCTAAAGTTGGCAATTTGAGTATAGTAACTTACCTTGTAGGTAAAAGAAATGCTGATCTTTATGTAAAAAATAAATATGGACAAACACCTATATATCTTGCTGCTAAAAATAATCACTTAGACACAGTAAAATATCTTGAAGGTATTGTTCCTGTTCTTGAAGGGATAGATGCTATTGTTGGGATAGCCGGCGGGGTTGTAGATATACTTCAAAAATTTGGTGTATTGCCAAGTGAAGAATCCAAGGACTTTCAGAAGGTTTTTGATGCTTTAGGTAAAAATTATGCTGCTATTGAAGAGGTTGGAAATAAAGTAGACAGAAATTTTGCAGAAATGAAAGAGGTCTATTATATGGTTAGTAGGACTTTACTAGCTATAGAAGGAACAAGGCTTGAGATGCGTCAAGGGTTTCAACGTGTTCTTGATAGTATAAGGGAATTAGGGACGATTGATAAAGTATCAGATATCATCACATTTATAGATGATTTCACAGAGAGTGTAAAATTTATAGAAGGGCTTCATTCAAAGGAACGTGTTGATGAACTTGAAAGGAATGATAATATTTTAGATACGTTAAATAAAGATATTACATTAGATGGTAAATTACGTGGTAATTTAAAGAATATTATACATTATCATGCCTTTCCACAAAATGCAGAAGATAGCACGGGGTTTGCGGCATTTCATGTATTGTATTATGGAACGCAAATTTGTGTTTCAGCAGCGTTTTTTGTACTTGAGCAATATTCTTACCTTGCTGATTACTACTATAATAAAGGTGAAATAGATAGATATAATAAAAATTGTAGTCTTCTTCAATTAAGGTTTAAGAATTTTAAAGGGCTGCTTTTTGGCCAGGATGGTATAATCGATAAGGTAATTGATATACTGGTCAGGGTACAACAAGATCCAGACTTTGTCTTCGTTAGGAATGCAAGAGAAGATGTATTTAAACTTCTGCCAGAAAGGATTACATCTCTCGAGCAAATTAAGGACAAGCTTCAAAATATGGAGTTACCTATAACAGAAAACCAACCGAAAAAAAGAACGGGAGTACCAGACTTTAGCAAATCAAACGTAACAACACCTATTGGACAATGGAAAGAGGGTATAAAAGTAAGTTATGCAATACAATAT
Source organism: Wolbachia endosymbiont (group B) of Villa cingulata (assembly GCF_964028285.1). Classification (NCBI taxonomy): domain Bacteria; kingdom Pseudomonadati; phylum Pseudomonadota; class Alphaproteobacteria; order Rickettsiales; family Anaplasmataceae; genus Wolbachia; species Wolbachia endosymbiont (group B) of Villa cingulata. The sequence continues at coordinate 523,212 of NZ_OZ034766.1, forward strand.
AGAGAAAATAGTACTTACTCACAAATAGGTGAGTGGTCTGATCCAGTTGCAATACACAAAAAAGCAAATCCATTTCTTATAATACCTGGAGCAGGAAAAGAAGGTAGGGAAAGACTCATTTTTAGGAAATTTAATAATGGCGAGTCGCCAGAATTGGTTGGAGTAATAAAAGGTAAAGACGAAATAAGTTTCAGAGATATCAGTAGGGATGTCTATGATGCTGCACTAAGTTCAGATGAAGATAGCGCTAGGGGTGAGATCAAAGTTTTACTGTGCAATGGTGCTGATATAAATGAAACTTTTGATTATGGAAGAAAAGCAATTCATGCTGCTGCTCAAAGTAATAACTTTAATATTACGCTAGACCTTTTAAGTTTAAACGGGACTAACATCAATGTGCAAGATGCAGATGGTTATACACCGATCTATATAGCTGCTGAAGCTGGATACGTAGATTTTGTAAAATCTTTGATAGATCATGGGGCAGATCCCAATATAAAGACTAATAAAAGTAACCTCACCCCTTTACATATTGCTGCCTACCAAGGTTATTTTCCAGTTGTTGAAACTTTAATGCTAAGCAATAAAGCTGATATAAATGCAAAAGACAAAGATGATTTTACTCCTTTACATAGTGCTACGTTTAGTGATTCTTCTCCTACTATTCGTGTTTTATTAAATAGCAATAATACTGACGTTAACGCAAATTCTAAAGAAGGTTTAACACCTTTGCACCTAGCAGCAATTAAGAACCATGGTGATGCAACTAAAATTCTACTAGAAAGTAATAGAGCTGATGTAAATGCTGAAGCTAAAGGTAATTTGACAGCTCTCCATTTTGCAGCATCAATAGGAAACCTAGAAGTAGCTAAAGTTTTAATTGAGTATAATGAAACTAATGTAAATGCAAAATCAGCCGACAATTTAACACCACTTCATTTTGCTACTTTTCTTAAAAAAGAAGATGTTGCCTTGGAGTTGTTAAAAGCTCAGGGTATTGACGTAAATTCAAAAGGAAAAGGTGGTACTATACCTTTACACATTGCAGCAATAACTGGACAAAATAATGTTACATCATCTTTACTACAAAAGGGAGCATTAACAGAAGAAACAATCAAAGGTAATTTAACAGCTCTGCATATTGCTGCTATGCATGATAAGGATAAAATCATTTCTACTTTAATTGATGAGGGTCATGCAAAGATGGAAGCAAAGACTGTTAATGGTTCAACACCTTTACATTTAGCTTCTTTTGCTGGTGCTAGCAATTCAACATTATTGACTTTATTAAAAAGGGGTGCAGATACTAGATTATATGATAACAATGGTTACATTCCTGTTCATGTAGCGATTTTAAACGGTAAAAATGAAACTGTTAACATATTGGTAGAATATGAAGATGATCTTGTTAATGTAGCTGACAAGAATGGAGAATTCCCTCTCCATTTAGCTGCTAAAACAGGTTATGTAGATATAATAAGTTGTTTATTAAATAATAAGGCTGATTTGAATGCTAGGGACAATTATGACTTAACTCCTTTGCACTGGGCTGCCCAATACAATAATACAAAAGCAATTGAGCGTCTTGCTGCGGAGAAGGGAACTGATTTGGATATTAGAAACAATGATGGCAGAGCTCCTTTGCACTTGGCTGCCCAATACAATAGTTCAGATGCAATTAACTGCCTTGCAGCGTTAGGAGCTAATTTAAATATTCAAGATAATTCTGGCTGGACTCCTCTGCATTTAGCTGTAAAAGGTAAAAACTTAGGTGCAGTTAAGTCTTTTGTAGCAGAAGAAAAGGCTGACTTGAATATTAGAGATAATGATGGGTTCACTCCCTTGCATTGGGCTGCTAAAGACAATTACTTAAGTGCAATCAAGTACCTTGCAGAGAAGGGGGTTAAGTTAGATATTAGAGCCAATGATGGCAGGACACCTTTACACTTAGCTGTTATAGGCAATCTCTTCTATGTGATAAAATACCTTGCAGCGTTAGGAGCTGATTTAAATATTCAAGATAATTCTGGCTGGACTTGCCTGCACTTAGCTGTTCAAGGTGGAAACTTAGATGCAGTTAAATTCCTTGCAGCAGAAAAAATGATTAACTTGAATATTAGGGGTGAAAATGGCATGGCCCCTCTTCACTTAGCTACTCAAGGTGGTAATTTAGATATAGTTAAGCCTCTAGTGGAAAATGGGGCCGATGTTAATGCTAGAGATAATAGTCCGTGGTATGGTGGTATCCCTTTAAATTATGCAGCCATTTCTGGGCACTTAGATATAATTGTGTATCTTGTAGAGAAACGTGCTAAAGTTAATGCTAAAGACATATCTAATACTACACCTCTGCATTGTGCTGCTGCCTCTACACAGAGTAGCTTACCTATAGTTAAATGTTTAGTAGAGCATGGGGCTAACGTTAATGCTAGGGGCATGGATAACAAAACCCCTATTTGGGGAGGAGGAGCGGGAGCAAATTTAGATGTAATTAAATATTTGGTAGAACATGGTGCCTATACCCGTATCCCAAGTGATCAAGGTTATACTCTTGAAGAGTATATTGCTCGTGAAGTCCTTCCTCGAATTTATGATGAAGCTGTAAGAAAGTCTTACTATGAAATACTGGATTACTTACGTTTACACAGAGTTAGTGGTATTGAAAACAGTGAAGCAGATTGTAATAAGGGCAATGGTAGTCAAGTGAAGAGTGACGCAAGCATGTTATCTTCTTGGGTTAGTGATTTAGCACGTTGGGTTAAGGGTTTACTTTTTGATGGAAGCGCAGCTAATCGTCAGGAACCGGTACTTTTTTATGTTCACAATAATAATACCAATTCTAGCGCTAGGGTTATTTCGACTATACAGAACCAGACTAAAAATCAAAATAGTAGTTATCACTTATCATATAAACCTCTTCCTATAGGTTCAAATAATCAACCTGAGATAGCAGCAAGTAGTGGCACAAGACCATCTTCATGGACGAATGGTTTATTTGGTTGGGTAAAAAGCTCTATAGGTGAGTTATCAAGTTCTAAATCTGAGGAAACATCAAGCACTCCAAGTCCAATCTTACAAGTTGATGCACCAACAGATGTAAATGGTACAATAATGTTACTTGACGTGCTGGTTAGAAATGTTACGGGTCAAAAGTATATATCTTCAGTAGAAAACTCTATTTCTTTATTAGAAGTACAGAGCTATGCATTAAATGTTACAGAGGGATTTGAGAAAGTAGTAAGGCAGGCTGCAAAGGATAGCAAAATATCAATGCATCAATTAAATATTGATTTTGTGGAAATACAGAAAGAGGTTACTGGAAAGGTCATGGGCAGTAAATTTAATGAGATTCCAGGAATTTTAAAATCACATATAGAGAAAGCATGCCTCGGTAGAGGAGCAGGTAAGTTAAGTTCGAAGAAGTTTGACAAGTTTATAGCGCAATTTAATAAGGGGCTGGATGTTGTACTAAACCAATCAATACAACAGATATTACACAATGGAGATGGTACATTAGAAGTTGGTGGTGCAAAAAAACAGCAAATGAGTTTAGAGCCTCAAAGTTATTTAAGTAATGCTTCTATTCAAAGCCATTTGACTCAGGATAAGGCTAAGATAGTTTAATTTCTTAACTTTTGAATTTCATCTACCGAAAGGCCGGTAATTTGAGCTATAACATCTATAGAAACACCGGCTTTAAGTGAATTTTTTGCAACTTCAATTTTACCTTCAATTTTACCTTTTTCATGACCGACTTGTATGCCTTCTTGTCTACCTTTTTGAGTAGCATCATCAAGTTTTTGTTCTAAAATAGCCTTATTACCACCACACCAATCTATTACTTCTTCTGATTTATGTTTTCTTTTGTATCGCCACGTATACTCTTTACATAATTCTTTTCCGTACTCTATCAACCAACAGAAGTTTCCTTTTGATTGCCTTGCCAATAAAGAACAAGGATATGAGTAAGTTTATACGGAACTTCTATATTCTGATCTGTAATACTGACAAAAGGATTTGGCATTTTTAATGCTGTTGAAAAAACATTACTCAATAGTTGAGCAGTTTCTAATGGCATTTTTACTATATGCTTATCACATAACATTTGTGCTGAAATTAATGGGTTTTCATGTAATATAAAGATATTCATCTTTTGAAAGACAAAATCAACTTAAGTTTTTGATCTCATCAACTGTAAGACCAGTAGTTTGAGCTATAATATCAATAGAAACACCAGCTTTTAGCAAGTTTTTTGCAACTTCAATTTCTCTTTCTTTTCTGCCTTTTTGATGGCCGATTTGGATGCCTTCATGAAGTTTCTCTTCAAGACTAGATAAATAATCATCGGTACGTTTCTTAGCTTGGTCATAAGCAAGACGTTCTTCTTTACTCCAATTATATTGGTTCAGCTCATCATAAGCCCTGCCAATAATTAAATCACTTCCTATTATTTTTTTTAGATCCTCTTCACTTGTTTCACCGGCGTGTTTAAAAAAATAACACCATTTCTCTACTATATTTTCTAATTGATCTTCTCTTTTTTTAAATTTAGGTAACTCTATAAAAGTAAAACTAAAGTCTCTGAGATCATGTTCAAAGGTCATCTTATCAAAAGTAACGTGATCAGACTTATAAGCCAGCTTATTAGGAAATAAGATGAAATCAGCAATAGCAATAAAGATAACGCCTTTAAGATCATGATACTGGTCACCTACATCAGCTTGACTTGAATAGGCCTTAGCGGCATAATATTGGGCACGTTTTTCAAAGCCAGTAGTTTTAGCGACTTGCATCTCAATTATTGTTTTTATTCCTGTAGAATCAACACAGAGAACATCAACAATGCTTTGCTTTTGAGAGGCGATGACAGGGTCTTGAATGGGACTGAGAAAGGAGACATCTTTAATCTTATTGTCATCGGTAAGACCTAGTATATCATTGAGAAAGTGAATAAGAATATCTTTATTTTTTTCGGTACCAAAGATACGGCGAAAAGCTATATCATTGCGAGCATCAAGAAACTTGGAAAGAGCCATGATAAGTTAACCTAAAAAGCATTAATAATTATACACAATTGTGAAGAAATATTCAACTAAAATTAAACTACAGGAGAGCTTGCCATAAAATTTTAGCCTGGGTCTTTTACAATTATTTCTGTTTTGAAATTAGTGAAGATGCCTAATAGAGATTGATTTTTATTAACATTAAAGCTATATCTTCATCAGACTGAGAATTGAAAATATGGCAATAATTCTTTTAGACACAAAAACTATAAATCGTATAGCAGCGGGAGAGGTAATAGAGAGGCCAGCGAGTGTAGTAAAGGAATTAGTAGAAAATGCAATAGATGCTGGAAGTTCAGAGATAGAGATCAAAATAGAAAGTGGTGGACGTAACCTTATAACTGTGACAGATGATGGAAATGGAATAGAAAAGAACGATCTGGAACTAGCACTTATGAGGCATGCCACTTCAAAATTAAGCGATAGTGAGTTAATAGAAATCAAGCACCTTGGGTTTAGGGGAGAAGCTTTACCTTCAATTGCAGCAGTAAGCAGAATGAAATTATCATCCAAGGCAAGTGGAGCAAAGGAAGCATGGTCTATAAGATATGAGGGAGGAGAAAAAATAAGAGAGATTACCCCTTGTTCTTTGTTGCAAGGTACATATATTGAAGTTCGTGACTTATTTTTTGCTACACCAAATAGACTAAAGTTTCTAAAAACCGAAAGGGCGGAAACACAAAGTATTGTTGATATTGTGAATAACTTAGCGATGATTAATTATAGTATTGGGTTTACTCTCACTTCTGGTAATAAAAAGCTCTTAAAATATGTTAAGCAAACTTCGCTGTTCAACAGATTATGTGAAATAGAAGAAGAATTTCAAAGCAATTCACTGGAAGTTAAAGAGGAAGAAGAAGGCATCAAACTTAAGGGACACATCTGTAAACCTAATGTCAATCGTGGCAACTCAACTCAGATTTATACGTTTGTTAATGGAAGGCCAATAAAAGACAATCTACTTGTTGGTGCAATTAGATATGCGTATCACGATTTTATTCCAAACAATAGGTATCCTTTTGCAGTGTTGCATTTAGAAGTACCATATGACCAAGTAGATGTAAATGTGCATCCAAATAAATCGGAAGTAAGATTTCAGAATAAAAGGCTAATATATGAAATAGTGAGAAGAGGGATAATAAAAACACTATCAACGAGATTTGCAGCGGGTGATCAAGGTATTGAAGAGGAGCTAATTTTTAATGATAGTAAAAGCCAAGAGCAGGTTGATAGTCAAGAGAAAAAAGATCAAAAAGAGTTTTATGAAAAGAGACCAAGTCTTTTAGAAAATCGTCTAATGAAAGAATTCAATGCACCAGATGAAAGAAGGCAAAGCTTACCAGAAACGTTTAAATATGGAGAATCTCCACCCCAAAAGGGAACGATGGTTCTAGAAAGGGAGCAAATTGATTTAATAGAGGATCATCCCCTGGGATATGCACGCTGTCAGGTCTACAATACTTACATTATTGCTGAGGCTAAAGGCAAATTAATTATAGTAGATCAGCACGCAGCTCATGAGAGATTGATATACGAGTGCTTAAAGCAAAAATCAAGCATGAAAAGACAAAAACTTCTTCTTCCTGAAACAGTTGAAATTAAAAACCAAGCTGGAATGGAGATGGTTGAAACTTATAAAGATAAGCTTTTTGAAATGGGTTTTGGTATTGAAATAGAATCAGAAGATAAAGTAAGGGTGAAAGAAATACCTGCAATCTTGGGAACAATAAATGTGAAAGAGATGGTGATGAATATAGTTGATAGATTAATGGAGATAGGAGATGCTCTACCTATAGAAGAAAAAGTGTTAGCTACCATTGCGTGCCATGGAGCTGGAAGGGAAATGAAGTTGGAGGAGATGAATGAGTTGATGAGACAAATGGAGGAAACACCTTATGCTGGGCAATGCAATCACAGAAGACCAACGTATATAGAAATGAAACTAAGTGATATAGAAAAATTGTTTGAAAGGAGATGAGTTCAGTTTGTCAAAAAGGTTCCCAATTAAGTATACGTAACGGCTCTTCTGATTATGAGTATAAAATGTGAAAAAAGAGAATAAATGCTCTAATTTTTTAGATTACAAAGTAATAGGACAGGAAGTAAGAAATCGTAGGTTAGCAAAGGGATATACTCAAAAAGATTTAGCAAAAAAAATCGATACAACATATCAGGTAATACTGCAATATGAAAAAGGAACACGCAGAATTTCAATTAAGAAGTTATATGAATTAGCAGAAGCATTATCAACAACTGCTAGAGATCTAGCTTGCGTACAAGAAGTATCAAATGAGGGAAGGTATGAGGGAGAAGAGGTATTAAATCTAGTAAGAAGACATAGAGAGATTAAGGATCAAGAATTACGTGAAACGTTTTATTTATTAACTAAATTCATCCGTATTAGTGAGGAAGAAAGTGGAAAGGCGGTAAAAATAGAAGTAGCAAAGGGTTTGGTTAAGGAAGGAGTTTCTGCTCATGTTATTTCTCAAACGACCAGTTTATCTATTGATGAATATGATAATGATGAGAAAAAAATTTCCATTCCGTATAAAGTAGGTCAAAGAATAAAAGAATGGAGGTTGAGAAGAGGATACACTCAAGAAGATTTAGCAAGTAAAGTGGGTATAATAAATCAAAGAATATATGAATATGAACAAGGACGAGCTGGTGTTTCACTTGAAATGTTAGATGAAATAGCAAAGGTACTATTAATTAGTATTACAGACCTACTTCCAGAAACAACAGAAAATGAGAATAGTGAAGTGGAACTATCAAGGTTAATAGAAGAATACAAAAAGATTAAAAGCCAAGAACTACGTAATGTACTAATAAAATCTCTGTTTGAAAGCATACAAGTTTGCAAAGAGAAAGTGAAGAGAGTAGAAAAGATGAAAATTACAAAGAATTTAGTTAAGGAAGGAATTTCTATCAATATTATTTTAAAAACAGTAGACATCTCTTTGGACGAAATTCAACAAATTTAAAATAAAAAATCATTATCTATTAACATCTTTACTTTTTGATGAAAAAATAAGTAAAAAAGATTGAAAAATTGATTTGACTTCACTCAAAAGCTATGGCCTTATGCCAATGCTGACAAAAAAACAGCAGTAAATATATAAAAACATTTTGTTATTAGTGAAGGGTAATTTTTATGAATAATAAGAAAGATCGTAGAGAAGAAATAGAATTCAGAGCATTAGAAAGCAACGGTAAAGCACTACTTGATCGTGAAGTAATAGAAACGTTTCTAAGTGCAGTGCATGACAGGGAAGAAGCTCGAATTATTGCTAGAAAGCTAATAGATAGTTTTGGAATAGGAGGAATTTTAGGCCAGGAAATAGATGACTTGAAAACTATAGAAGGGATAACTGACTCTACAGTAGCAGTAATTTTATGCCTAAAGGAAGCTTCAAAGAGGGTACCAAGAGAAGAGTTAAAGAAAGGACCTATAATGGATAACTTGGAAACCATCGTAAAATATTTAAGGGTGAGTATTGGTTATTCAGAGGAGGAAAAGATGAAAATAATATATTTTGATCAAAAGTGCCGTTTAAAGGGGGAAGAAGTGTTTACTGGTACAGTGGATAAGGTACCTTTTTACATAAGAGAAGTAACAAGAAAGGCATTAATAAGAAAAGCGACGTCAATAATAATATCGCATAATCACCCAGAAGGAAGGTTAAAGCCATCTGATGAGGATCAAGCTGTAACTAAAGACTTGGCTGAAGCTTGTCAGACTATAGGGATTAGGTTACTGGATCACATTATCATTACAAGTGTTGGATATTTTAGTTTTAAAGAGCAAGGACTGTTATAAAGCAGATATTTGAAGATTTTCATGAGTTGTTTAACTACTTGAATGAAGAAAGTATTTGCAAGTACATTAACCATTGCTTCTAATTAATGAGAAAGTATATATTGAATTAATAATAAAGTCGGTTGTAGACTTAGTAAAGTATATTTAATAGCGGAGGCTAATATGAGTAATAAAATAATTGTACCTTTTGATGATCAAGAAGGAGGTACTTACGAGTTAAACATTGATCTTGATAGATTATCAAAAGGTGAGGTGTTAAATGCTATTGTAGGAATAGGTGGTACTAAGGAGCAATCCACCTTTGTAAGCAAAATTAATAAGGCTAAAAAGCCTGAAGAAATAGCACCTTTCCCTGGTAGAGAAGTTCGCGAAAACAAAATCAACTATGGGAAAGGATTTGACTATGTTTATGGCACAAAACCTGTAAGTGATCAAGAAGATAAAAATCCATTTGCTTCAGCTTTGAAAAAAATAAAGCCAAGTGCAGAAAAGTTGAGCTGGTTTAAGAGTGCTGTGGTAAGAGCAAAAAGTCCAAATGAACTGCACAAGGTTGTAGACGAAGCACTAGCTGCTGGAGCAAGGCTAAATGCATGTAATGATGGAGAGTGGAGCCTCGCGGAATATGTGATACTGGGCACACATTTTCATAAATTTGATAAGGCTGATCGTAAAAAGCTAATACGTAAATTAATGCTAAACGGTGCAGAGTTTCATGATACTTTATTGGAGAATAAATTGATAGGTGAAATCTATAATGAGCTACAACCAGAAGTTCAGCCACAATGAGAGACTAGAAGAACTAGAGAAAGCTGGCGAAAGTGCTGTGCAAGAAGGAGGATTAATAGATGTTGAAATAGATAATACAACATCGTATATAGAATTTTCTGGGGATAGCAAGGTAGAGGTAGCCAAAATACTGAGAGAGCTAGGAAGTAATATTTTAAAAATTGGCAATGATGCAGTTGAGGTTAAAAGTGAGAAGGGAGGTATAAGAAACTATATCGATATGTCAGATGAAAGCTCTATTATATTAGAATTTCCTACAAGCATTGGTAAGCTAAATATTATATTGTACCACGATGTAAAAAAATATGATCAAGTACAAGTCAGAGTAGAAAATAAGGAAATGTGGTCTAAATTACAAGAAAGAGGCGAAGAAATAGGAAAAAATTGTCTTTTTGCTGGAGTAAAACTTAAAGAAGCAGTAGAAAAGGGAAGTTTTATGAGATGTGGCATATGGAATAGCAAGCAGCTTATGAAGGAGGTTGATAGCCCAAGTGAAAAATTGTCTTCATGGGTAGATAAAGTACGTGAAAATAGTAAAGAAACTTTTAGGGGGCTTTAATTCATTTATTTTAAGGTTCCAGAGTCTACCATTATATCTGGAGCCTTTGAGCTATAGTAGAAAATATTATATGTATGGTTCTTTGTATGGAAAAAAGTCTAGACTGTGAGGTAGGGCAAAAAGTAAAAAATTGGAGGTTAGAGAGAGGGTATACTCAGAAGGATTTAGCGGAGAAGGTTGGTGTAAAGTACTGGGCAATACTGCAATATGAAAAAGGGAGTCGTAAAATTCCAATTAAGAAATTATATGCTATAGCAGAAGCATTATCAGTAAATGTTAAAGGTCTAGTTTGTGGAGAGACGCTACCAAATGAAAAAAGATATTTTGAAGATGAAGAAATATTAAATTTAGTAAAGGGTTATAAAGATAAAGAATTAAGCGAGGTATTTTATTTATTAACCAAATTTATTCGTTTGAGTGAGGAAAGAAGCAGAAAAGCGGTAAAAATAGAAGTAGCAAGGGGTTTGATGAAAGTAGGAGTTTCTGCTCATGTTATCTCTCGAACAACTAACTTATCTATTGGTGAGTATGAGGAGAACAAAATTCCGGTTCCATACAAAGTAGGGCAAAGGATAAAAGAGTGGAGATTGATACGAGGATATACACAAAAAGATTTAGCGAATAAAGTTGGCATAACAAATCAAGGAATATACGAATATGAACAAGGGAGAGCTGCTGTCTCACTTGAAATGTTAGATGAAATAGCAAAGGTATTATCAATCAGTATCATAGATCTACTTCCCGAATCAGATGAGGATAGTGAAGCGGAAGAAAAGCTATCAAAGTTGATAGAAGAATACAAAAAGATTGAGAGTCGGGAATTACGCGATATGCTAATCAAGTCTTTATTTGAAGGTATACATGTTTATAGAGAAAAGGTCAGAGAGGAAAAGAAGATTGAAGTTGCAAGGAATTTAGTGAAAGAAGGAATTTCTGTTGATATTATCTTGCAAACGACAGGCTTATCAAATTATATGATTGAGAAATTTTTGTGATTTCATAAAAACTTAGCCAATAGTGGATTTTTTTGTGATAGAATATATGTTTGCTTCTGTAGGAAAAACAGCTTTTAGAGGATTTATCTATGATAATTCAGAGCATATTGGCTCAGTAAGCTACGAGCTAGGGAAAAAAATAGAAGGTTGTAGGATAGTACAAGGGTATACTCAGGCAAAATTAGCAAGAAAAATTGGTTTAACACATAAGGAAATACATAACTTTGAACTAGGGTGCAAGGCTATTACAATCAAAGAATCGTATATAATAGCAGGAGCATTGTCAGTCAATGTTATAGATCTACTTCCAGGACCAACAGTACTAAGAGAAAACAGTTGGTATGAAGATGAGGATAAAGAAATAGTCTATCTAACAAAAATACATAGAGAAATTAAGGATCAGGAATTACGCAAGAAGCTGTATCCATTAGTAAGGTTTGTATATATTAGCGAGAAAATTAGCCAAGAAGAAGCGAAAATAGAAGTAGCAAAGAATCTAGTGAAAGAAGGAGTTTCAGTTGATATTATTTTCCAAGTGACTCGCTTATCTACTTATGAATATGATGATATAGAGAAAGAAATTTGTACTGATTCTATACTCTACAAAGTGGGGAAAAGGATAAAAGAGCAGAGATTAATACGGGAATACACTCAGGAGGACTTGGCAAATAAAATCGGTTCAACACCTAAAGAAATACACGACTATGAACGAGGATATACAGACATTCCAATTGAAATATTATATAAGATAGCAAAGACATTATCAGTTAACATTAAAGCTCTTGGACTAACAGAATATGAAAATGAGCCAGTTTTGAGGTTTGTAGGTAAATGCGAAAAAATTGAGGATCAAGAATTACTGGATACGGTAGCTAGATCTTTATCTGAAGGAATGCAAACTGGTAAAGAAAAGGTTAAAAAAGCAGAGAAAATCAAGATTGCAAAAGATCTAGTTAAGGAAGGTATTGCTATTGATATTATTGTGCGAGCAAGTGGCCTAACTGCTGATGAGTGTGAAAATTGAATGTGTTTAAGATATAAGTAAAGTTAGTTAATGATTTAACCAGCAGAATTTGCTAACCAACTTTTTTGGCTCAGTTGAATTTTGCTTGGTATAAATTAAGATATGAAATCGCAAAGTTTATCTATTAATTTCTGGTTGTCCTCTATCATTGCATTTGCCTCTTGCTGAAGAGATTTGATATTTTTGAGTGTAATATTGTCCATCTCAGTCGATGCTACTTTCAATTGCGATTGTATTCTTATATATTTATCGTCTATTACTTGTTCTAGTTGATAATCAACGCAATCCAATCCAGAGGCAAACATCACATTCAGTAGTGGCTTGATCCACCCTATTTTGCCAAATTTCCTTGAGTTAGCATACTTTATACTTCTATCTGTTCCACCAGTGCCTATTGATAGCAGTATAATCTCATCATTTGGAAATAACCTCTTACCACTTGCATATGCACAAGCCGCTGGATTATTTGCAAACACTCCACCATCTATCAATACTCTCTCTGTTTGGCTAATTTTCAGACGTTTTGGTGTGAAGTACGTTGGAGCAGCTGTTGTAGCTCTGAGTGCATCTTTCAACTTAATGTTTTTTTCTTTCCAACTTTTGAAGAAAAATTCACAACTATTGTGAATGTCATAACTGGTGAGTAGTAGATTACTCGCAACATCGGCCATAGTACTTTCACCAAAGTATTTGTTGAGAATAAATTCCATATTTCTATATGAGTACTGAGAACCACTCAGCCAAGAAGCAATTGATTTTCTCCAAAATGATGATTGAAAGATATATGCTCCATACTCTTGGTAAAGTTCAACCAAATCATTGGCAGAGTATTGAAGTTTATTGCTTTTACAAAGTCCAGCAACAATAATCCCACCGGTTGAGGTTCCTGCCATTAAATCAAAAATCTGGGAAATTGGCTTTTTTGTCCTAGATTCAATTTCTGCTAGAATAATGGCAGGTATTATCCCTCTAATGCCACCTCCATCTACAGATAAAATGTACTTTGTCACTGTAAAATTTATTTGTGTTTGTGAATAGCTTCAAGTTCGTTGACTTCTTCAGTGAGATTTTTCACTCTCTCTTCAAGTCGATAGACTATTTCGATTAGTTCTTGGTTTTTTTCTACAAATTTATCATGGATATGTACACGTAGGTCGAGTTTTGCCAACCACCAGATTAACCCTACAGTCTGTACAACTATTGTTATTATTACCGCTATTGGGATTTTTTGCTTTTTCATGTGAAAATATTAACTTGTTATGGATAGTTTTGGAAATTTATATGCAGATTATAGAAAACTTACAGCTTTAGTGATTACTTTTTGTTGATTCGTATTGATCTTCTGCTTTAGCAAGTAGCTTTATGATTTCCTTGTAAGGTTTATCTTTATTGTGCCTTGACCTTAATACAGCTACATCTCTTGGATTTTTTCCATCTGTGTCTCTAATGGTAGGGTCTGAACCTTTGTCTAATAAAAATCTAATTATCTCCAATTTGCCTTCATATGTAGCTGCATGTAAAGGTGTCCATCTTTCATATTTCGTAGCATTTATATCAACTCCTTTTTCTACTAGGAATTTTACAACCTCTGCACATCCCTCTTCTGCAGCATAATGTAGTGCTGTTAATTTAGGGATCTGCACATTAATATCTAATAGATTTTCTACTAAGAATTTTACAGTCTCTAAGTTACAATTTTGAGAAGCAATGCGTAATATCGTTTTATAATTATCTGCAGCCTTTGCCTTCATGTAGGAATAGGTAGCAATAATACATACTATTACTGTTATAAGCCACCAAAAATGCAGCTTGTTTTTTGTATCTTGACCCAATTTATCCATATTCAACATCTTTTTAATATTAAATAGATCATTTACTCATTTTTTATTAACATTACTTACTCAAAGATGCTGACAACATAGTAAGGTAACCTGAGCTATTTAAAGTATGCTCCGCTCTATTAACTATCCATTCACCATCTACCGCTTGGTTAAAGTCTATAAGATTAAGTTTAGCTTCTGCAAATAACTCTGGATTACCAGGTATAGTGATATCCAATACTGCATTATTTCGCTTTAGTTGTTTTAACTTAGCATTTGCTGCACTTAGTGCTGATTCTGCATTTGAGTACATTTCTAACATAATATAACTTGGCTCGCCGCTACCAACTGTTTCTTTAATAGTTTCACCCTTTTCATAGCTATGCCATTTTGCCACTACTGAATTATACTTATCACGTACGGTAAAATGCACTTTCCAGTTAATTGTATCTTGAGGTCTAATAGTCGTTGTTCCTAAAGCTTTTCCTGTGGCTGATTTTGCCATATTCTTTGAAATAAACAATATATACCCACCAGCTAATTTTGCCATTGCTTCACGCTCTGTTGCGATCTTTGTTAACAGACTTATATCACTTTCATCTGCCTGATTAATATGGGGTATCAATACATTCTTAAATTCCTCAGCGACTTTGTATCCATATCCATGTTTTTGGGCTATTTCTTTTACTAAGTTTTCTATGGTAATTTTGCGCCATTCTTTTGATACTTTTGCCTTCAAAGATATTCTTAAATTTGTTGCATGAGCTTTGATTAGTAGAGTCTTAGGTGGACCCTGTATAGTCACTTCGTTGACTGTATATATACCCATTGGAAAGATTCCAATTTCCTTATAACCTAGTGCTATGTTCAATTCATTCGGAATATCTATGCCTTCATCCCTGTAATCAACACACACTTCAACTACATCATCTATTATTCCTGATTCATCTGTAAGGTGCAATGATATAACTCTATCTTTAATTGATTCACATTTATCTATTATAAAATCTGGCTGCATTTATTCCCAGACCTTTAATTTTGACTTTTGTACTATTTTCTTAATAGTAGGAAGCTTTATCTTTAATCCTGCGGGCAAAAAGCTTCCATATTCTGCCAAACCCAAGTTCTCTGCTAGTACTAATTCCACTACTCCATCAGTAAATCCGTAATGTTTCCAGCAAATCAGATCTAACATCTCATTTTCTTTACTCACATAGTATATAGTCATCTATAGCTTTTTAAACTCAAACTAAATTCAATTTTTCTCGGTAGTCCATTAGGTAAAAAATACATCTGCTTTTCTTCTAACCTAGTAATTACGAATTGTCCTAAAATATTACCTAAACTATCTACTAAAATATGTGGTTTTTCAGTTTCTTTCACACTCTTTAATTGATTTAGCACGTTGAGATTATGCAGATAAATCATTCCTTCTAAATCTATATTTTCTACACCTTGACCGATATTTTGTAATAGTGGCATATTTTCAATACACTCAATCGTGCTCCAACGATTTTCTCTGCTATACTTTAAACTTGTGGAAGCAAACTTATACGGACCAAGAGATAGCATCAATAAAATGTCTCTACCGTATCAAATAAAACATCACGTGACTTTTCTCTTATCCTTTTTATTACTTCATCTGCAAGACTACGAACATCTTGGTTAGGTTCTGCTTTAATGCTGATAGTGTAATTATTAGTGATGTTCTGAGTTTTATTTTGTTCTTTATTTTCAAACTTACTCCTTGCAAATATCTTATCGCTCTCTGTCTCCTCAATAAGGCTTTTGACTCTGAAGCTATTTTTATTTCTCTTTGAAAATTCTTTAATTATACTGTTACCTAGCACAGGATTTCCACTGTTGAGAATATTACTTTTTAGGGGAGTGTGCACTGCTTTTACTTCAGTTTTTCTTTTTTCAAACTCTTTCAGTGGGCTATTTCCCAATACTTTTCCAAATATACTTTCACCTATCCATGAAAAAGCTTCTTCTATGGGTTTTATTATCGATTTCCAAAAGCTAGAGAAAAAGTCTTTTACCTTTTGCCAGTTAGTTATAACAAGTGCTGCGCCAGTGACAAGTCCAGTAATTAAAAGTCCTATAGGGTTACTCATTATAGCGAGTGTTACTGCTCTTAGTCCTGTTACTACTGCAGGAAAAACTGTAGCTGATAAAAATGAAAATACTCCAAGTAGGTTTGCTTTCAGACTAAAAATCGTACTTCCTAGCAATGTAAATCAGTATCCTAGTCCCACTGCTACAACTTTTAAACTTATCAAGGCTGCTACAGTACCCATGATTGCTTTGGTTAAAGTTGGATATTTTTCTGCAAATAACGCTATGCTTCTAGTTTTTTCTTGTAAAAATTCAGCTATAGATTTTAAAGTAGGCAGCATCACTGAACCCAGGTTCATACCAACTTCAGCTATTGCGTTGCGAAGAAGTCGTAATTTACTGGCTGTGGTGTCTACACGGTTTTGAAATTCTTTCTGCAACGAGCTCTTGTACTCTTCTGTGTCAGCTAGTAACCTTATAGCATTTTCGTATTTGTTAAAACTTCCAGCTAATAATGCAATATCATCTTGATATTCCTGACCGAAAAGTTTCATAAGGATTGTAGAACGTTCCTGGTTATCCATTTTCTTTAGAGTTTGAAAAAAATAGAGTAATGCTTCTTCGCCGTTTTCGCTTATTCTTTGTACTATTTCTTCTGCAGTTATGCCCATTTGCTCTAATGCTGCTTTAAAATCCCCTCCTTGTTCTTCAGCAGTCTGAAGTTTACTAAGTAGAGCATTTATAGCAGTTGCAGCTTTTGCTGGTTGTTTACCTAAACTAACGAAGGCATTTACTAAACTACTTGTTTCCTTGATGTCAAGACCAAATTGTTTTGCAGTACCACCAACTATTGCTAGAGCTTCAACCATATCTTTTGCTTTGGCAGCAGTGTTATCTGATAAGTGATTGATTACATTACCAACGTATTCCATTTTACTAACATCAATTCCATAAACGTTAGAGAGTTTAGCTATAGAATCACCTGCTTGCTCTGCAGACATATCAAATGCTGTAGACATTTTTGCCACTGTTTCTGTAAACATAAAAAGATCTTCTTTCTTGATACCAAGTTGACCACCACTTGCAGCTATTTGTGCCAGTTCTGCGGCTGATAATGGTATAGTACGTGACATCTCTTTTAACTTCTTTGCAAATTTAGTTGCTTCATCCGTTCCTTTTTTAAAATCTACCACTTTTGTAACATCAGCCATAGCACTTTCAAAGTCAATTGCAACTTTAACTGGAGCTGCAAGCGTTAGCCCTAGCCCAATAGTCTCTATAATTTGTGACTTAAAATGTGCTTTGCTTGCTAAAAAACTTTGGTGACTACGTATTGCAGATCCAAGCTTACCATACTTACCTTTTAATACTTCAATAGAAGAGCCAAGTTTATGTTGGTCACTTACTAAGTACTTAATATTTCTTCCACTTTTCCTTACTTCTTCATTAAATGAATGCAAAGCATCTCTCTTTTTCAAATATGCTTCTTTTGCTTTTATTGCAGAGGTTTTGGCCTTGTCAAATTCTGCTTTTAAGGTTTTGCTCGGTTTCTCTATTGCCTTCATTTGTTTAGCTAAAGATTTTACTTGATCTTCAAAGCCTTTCCATGACCTCTTGCTAGTCAAAACATCATGACCTAACTGCTTAAACTTTGATACTGATTTTAAAGATGAGTCAAGCTTTCTTATATTCTCACCAAGATGAGTAAGTTGACTGCTACTTCCTTTTATTGCAGTACTGAAACTGCCATCTAGGACTGCTCCAATTTTTATAGATAACGTTGACATTGTACCTTCCTCGCTGCTTCATGCCATAAGATAAATTCACTGATTTCCATATCAAGCAAAGGCTCAATTCCACTACCAATAATAGAACTGAGCTCGATTACTTCTGACCTCAAGTTTTTTGGGTAATTGGTGAAAAAAAATCCTTTAATACCTCTTGTACTTTTACATAATCAGCAATATCTAACTCTTCAATTGCTTCTTTTGCAACTGATGTTAGATTGGCAGTCAAAGTTGCTTCCTTATTCAGATCACTACCATTAATTCTCTCAATAGCTAGATAATCTCTAACTTTTGGACGTCTAATGGTAAGCTCTGATACAGAAATACCATCAACTGTTATTGGATTATCAAGTTTTACTGTTGTCATACTTTCTCCTAAAAAATAAAATTCTAAAATCTTTTTAAAACTAAACCTAAATACCTAAGACCGCTTGTAACAAAGCCATCTGATCAATACCATTTATCTTTCTCATCATATTTTCAGCATCGATTTCTATCAGCTCATTACCACCTATCGTAAGTTTATAATAATGGGCAGCTACAGTACACTTCAGCGTTGCTTTTTCAGCAGGTTTCCAGTTACCAAAATCAAATTCTTTGAATATGCCCCTAAGGTTGATAATTACTCCTTCAATATCATTACTTCCACTTCCTTGCATTCCACCTCTGAGCGTCAAAGATACAGAATTTCCATTTATCAACCCAAATAGCCGAAAGAGCTCTGTATCGTATTCAGAAAAAGTGAAATCTGCTTCAAGCTTCTCCATGCCCATATCAATATTTATTGGAATATCCATACCACCAGCTCTGTATTCCTCTGTTTTTATGGTAAGTTTTGGCAAGGTTATTTCATCTATTTTTCCTGCATAACCCCGACCATCTACGAATACATTAAAATTCTTTAAAATCTTCGGTAACATTTTTCTCCTATGATTATTGTCCAGTAAAAATTTCAAATTTTGTAAAATCTTTAAAAACCCAGTTATTTTTAAGAGTGTAGAAAATAGTTATAAGAAATTTCCTAGCAGTAGCAGTTATAGCCTTAGCAGAACCACGCTTCTTTTTTATATGTTCATAAAAGCTTTTCAAGTAAGGACTGTAACGTACAGCAATCCAAGTACATTGAACTAAAGAAGTACGCGCTATTTTTGACCCTCGTTTGGTAATTCTTCCAATTGTACATTGCTGATTAGATTGAGAAACTCTTGGCACAACTCCAAAATATGCAGTAAGTTTCTCAGGTCTACGGAAATCATTAATGTCTCCAATTGTTACAATAAAAACAGCTGCAGAAATTGGACCTATTCCCTTTATGCTGATAAGATTGCTGAACCCAGGAAGTTGTTTAGCGAAAGCTATAATTTCCTTTTCAAGCTTTTTAAGGCTTTCTCGGATAGCTTCTAAATGATAGCTAATCACTTCAATTTCAACTTTTTCTAAAGGATCCCAATTATGCTTTTGAGTAGCACGTTCAAATCCTACTTTAGTTGTAAGTACTTCTTTTTTAATTTTTATTCCATGGTAATTAAAAAGACCATGAACTTTATTGATTAAAGATACCCGTGACTTTACTAACTGATCTCTCATTTGAAGAAGAGAAGCTAACTGCTGGCATTGTTTGTTTTTGCACCTTGCCTCAGGCAACATATCTTTGCTGAGAAAGAAAGCAATAGCTCGTGCATCATGCTTATCTGTTTTGTTCACAGAGCGACGAACAACTTCAAACTGCCCAGGAGCAATTATTACTATGCGTTTAACGTAAGGTGAAACTGCATCATAAAAGAAACAGCTGTTACCTGTTGCTTCTATGGCTACTTCATCTGTTTCTTGAAGATCTTTGGTGAAATTATCCAAGTCTTTTAAGCGAAACGTTTGAATATGCTCAGGTTTCCCTTCCTGTAAGGAACAAACAGTAAAACTATTGGTATGTAAATCAACTCCAATGTGACGCATATTTTTTCCTCCAATTGCATATTTCAATATATCAGAGTAGAATATTGCCGGTTGTTCCAAACTCCTATACGAGGTCATCACATTTTGTGAGCCTCACGATGATTTTCGGTGGCAGGGGCAGTTAATCTCCCTGACCTTACCCAGAAAAAGTAGACAGAAAGTTAAGACGTTTTTGAAGTAAAATAAAACGTTTTTTCAAAGAGGTGTGGTATGACAAAAAGAAAAGAATATACAGCAGAATTCAAAATTGAAGCTATAAGACTAGTAAAAGAAACAGGTCAATCATCAGCAAAAATAGCAAGAGATTTGGGTATTAGCGGTGATTCATTAAGCAGATGGGTAAAAACATACAATGATAGAATGTCTGGAGTAGATGCGTTTCCAGGAAAAGGGAAAGTAGCTCATTGTGACAAAGAAAAGTTTGATTTAAAGAAAGAGCTGGCAAGAGTAACGAGGGAAAGAGACATTTTAAAAAAAGCCCTGGGATATTTTGCAAACCAAAAAGAGTAAAATATTCTTTTATAAAAGAACATAAAAAATGCTATAAAATACGGGAATCATGCAGATTTTTGAACGTATCTGCTTGTGGTTATTATAAATGGATTACTAAGGAAAAAAACAACAAAAAATCAATAAGAGAAGAGCTCATACAAGATATTCAGAAGGTATATCGAGCATCACAATGCAGATACGGAGCTCCTAAAATTCACGCTGAATTAAAGGCTTTAGGTAAAAATTATAACATCAAAACAGTGCAAAATGTTATGCAGAAAAATGGCATTCAAGCTAAGCTTAGACGAAAGTTTAAAAGTAAAAAACCACAAATAGACAATAGAGTTATAACTCCTAACATATTAAATCAGAATTTCATCGCTGATCAACCTAACAAGATATGGGTAACTGATATTACGTACATAAAAACTAATGAAGGATGGTTATATTTGGCAGCAATAATAGATTTATATTCACGCATGGTGATTGGCTGGTCAATGAGTAATGCAGTAAATAGGCAATTAGTTATAGATGCGTTATTCATGGCTATTGGTAGGCGCAAATCTGCTAAAAATCTACTATTTCATAGCGATCAAGGATCGCAATACACCTCTAAAAATTATCAATTTTTACTAAGTACAAAAAATATTACTTCTAGTATGAGTCACAAAGGTTGTTGTTATGATAATGCTGTTTCAGAGAGCTTTTTTAGTTCACTTAAGAGAGAGTTACTCATTGATACTTCACAACACTCTGCACAACAAGCTAAAACCGCAATATTTGAATATATAGAAATTTTTTATAATAAACAGCGTAGACATTCTACTATTAACTATTGCATTCCTGAGCTTTTTGATTCATCATTCTCATAGCAAAAACGTCTTAACTTTCTGTCTACTTTTTCTGGGTAAGGTCAGTCGGTTTTTGCTGTATCTTTATACCACTGCCCTAATTCTGTTTTGAAATAGCCATTATCATCAGACCAACCATAGTCATTATATCGATTAAGAATGCCAAACAGAAAAGGTAATGATTCAGGTTCAACCATATTGCGCTTTCTTATCTCTTTTATAATTGATGACCCATTTGGCACATCATTAATCGAGTTAAATTTAGTTGTAAGGATTTTTAATTGGTCTTCTCTAGTTTTTATTTCTTTCATAACTGATGAACCAGTTGGTATATCGCTTATGGCTTTAAGGCTATTTAATGTGTTTCTTATGCTATTTAGATCTCCGGCATTATTGATGGTGGCAACATGTGAATCTTTTCTGCTATCAAGTAGTGATAAATTTGTAATTCCTTTTTCATCTATTTTCTTTAATGACTTTCCTTCTAATTCAGAGATTGCTGCTAATGCATTGTTTTTACTACTATCTAATTTATTTAAATGACTTGTGCTACTGTCAAGAAGTTCTTTTAATTTTATGTCAGTCATCTGTACAATATCAAGTACTGTACTTTGCCCAGCAATAGACTCTAGAGATTTTGCGAGATATGCGAGTTGATCAGGGGTAGCATTTACAGATAGATCTTTCAGTCTCTGATGCAATGCATAAACTACTTCTTTGGCGATAGTCATCTGTTATTACTCCAAAAATTCAAAAAATTCTCAAAATTCAGTCGTTCAAATGCTTTTTGAAGATCGTTATGTTTACTTTCCCTCTCACTCATATCTTCATCTATTTTTTCTACCGCTTTGCGAATACGTACCACATCTTGCACAGCAATATTCTCTGGATGTGGTAAAGGATATCCGCGCCTCGTTTCATTATTTGGCATTTTTTTACGTTATAACAATCCGCAAGTTTTTTACCTTTGGCCGATAGACAACCGTTCCACTTAAAACTAATTTTATCCTTGTCTCATTGCCATTAAAGTTTGTCAGCACATGAGTTCTCTCTACCCAATTTTCTCCAATTGGTTTTCCTGATGTTAAATTTACTAATTGCCAATCCACATTTTTTTGCACATATGCTTTTACATCTGCAGTGCCAGGTATTAGCGCATCATATGTTATGGTGATCTTGGTGTTAGCTCCTGCTGTAATGCTTCTTGTAACATAATCCCCAGACTCTGAAAGATTACCTAGAACTAGCTGTAACCCTGGATATAGCACTGGACTTTTTTCTTTTGACCCTTTTAAATTTGCCTTTACTGTTAACTCTCCAGATAGTCTTTCACGCAGCGCGAGCGGCAAATTATCAGACAAAAAGTTTTCTCTTCCCTCCTTATATGTTAAAACAAGTCTTTATAAATGTTATAGAATGGCAATATAAGGACATATGGAGAAGAGGAACCGTTTCCCTTCTTGGTTATAAGAACCGTTTTTGAGCAAGGTTCTCTTCTCTGTTTTATATACTGAAAGTTCCGAACAACTGATTGAGCTTTTAGGCTCGTATATAAGGGTGGAAAATGCAGTATTCAATATTATTTTATGGAGGAATTATGAATTCACCAAATACTATTGCTGGCATTGATGTTAGCAAAACTAAACTAGACATCCACATTCATCCACTTAGTTATTATAAAACGTTTGAAAATAACGTACAAGCTATTGATCAAGTGCTTGACTTTCTACGTTTGCATAATGTAACAAAAGTTGGATTAGAAGCTACTGGTGGATACGAAAAACTATGCGCTTACACTTTACTAAGCAATGGTTTTGAAGTATATGTCATTCAACCTAGATGGGTTAGAAATTACGCAAAAAGCCTTGGTATTAGTACTAAAACTGATAAAATAGACTGTAGTATCATCTCACGTTATATTAATAATACAGACATGCGTGTTACTCCTTTAAATGTTAATAATACTGATTGTTTGAAGCAAAAACTATCTCGCAGAAATCAACTAGTGGAAATGGCAAAGATACAGAAAACCCAAGCTCACCAGATAACCGATGTATCCATAATCAAACAAATAGAAGAATTGCTTGTAATTTTACAAAATCAAATTCAAATCTTGGAAGATGAAATAATGGTATTAATTGATCAAAGTCAAGAGCTTAAAAAAAAATACATGTCAATAACTAGTATACCAGGTGCCGGTAAAACTTTGGCTATTACTATGATCTGTTACATGCCAGAACTAGGAACTCTTAAACATAAAGAAATATCTAGCCTTTCTGGAATTGCGCCATTTAATCGAGACAGCGGTTTTAGTAAAGGAAAAAGGTGTATTCAAGGCGGTAGATCGCAAATTAGAACAGTTTTGTATATGTGTATCCTTAGTGCACAAAGGTACAATTCTTATATAAAAATCTTCTTTGATAGACTATATGATCAATACAAAAAACCATATAAAGTTGCTTCTACTGCTGCCATGAGAAAATTACTTATTCTTGCTAACTCTTTAGTAAGAGATGGTAGAGTGTTCACTAAGGAATATAGCCCTAATTCTGCTTTTATCTAGTACTAGCGTAGCTGTGAATAAATACGTCTACATAAACTTTAAGTATTTATTCACAGCTACATCAATTTTTCTATTGACTTTTAACACAACTGCTCATCTGTTAAGATAAATTCTACGTTGGTGTCAAATGCTACTTTTTCGACGTTCGTCAAAACAATTAAATCTGACACATTATTTGCAGTAACTTTTCTCAGATCAATAACGTGAGAATTTTCACTAAATTTTGCAGCTAGTAGTCGAAACATTAAATCTAAGTTTTGATGTGGTGTCCAGGTGCTTGCATTGCTAGATGACAGTAATACTCCTACTTGATATGGTTGACTTGTTACCCAACGGCTATTTACTGCATCATACTTGCCAAGCTCTGCTATTTTTACTGCAGTATCTGCATCATCAGTAAGTAGTACTATCGCATACTCCTCTCCTGCATGGCAAAACATTGGTGACCATTCTATACGTGTTGCTGTGCCATCTATCTTTATATCTTTTGGCTCAATATAACTTTCAGCAATGACAGTCTGCGAGGGCATTCCCACTGCTGTTTCTCTAATCTGCACAACAACACGTTTTTTGCCTTTATTTATGAACCATAGCTCTACACCTCCTATGTGCCTGCTTTCGTTTAGAGTAAATGTCTGGGCTAAAGGATCAACTCTTCTTGCTGCGATAACTCTTCTTCTTTCCTCTATGGTAATTGTTTTTTTACCAGTATACGTTGCTTCTCCATAACTGCCTTTATCACCGAAGAACTGCACTAACTTAGTCCCAGCAGGAATGTTTCTTGGTACAGTAAATCTTCCTTTTATTTTTCCTCTGTTATCAGCAATAAATGTTGCGATCATGTTTTTCTTTCAAATATTTTCTATGCTTTAGGTTGAATAAAAATTCCATCAAACTTTAATTCCTTAAGCTTTTCACCAGTTGCAAAACCTTCAATTTCAAAATCTTGTATTGCCTCTCGCATAAACTCTTCCTCTTTTGTACTACTGGATAAAAGTTCAGAAACTTCAGAAGTAGTAAATTCTCTGGTTACTGGACTTTTCCAGTTTGTTCTGACTTCTGTCCAGTGATCAATGTTTTTATTTATGGTAACTTTTGCCGGGACTGGATCAAAAGCTTGATATGGATTGATCTTTTCTCCTTTGGTCTGTAAAAGCTGCTCCAGTACCGGTTCAAGTTCATATGGCAAAAGATATCTTTCCCCACCTTTTTCAATATCTGCAACTTCTACATCTATTGGCAGAACTAGCTCTCTATTTACTATCGCTGCAGTCTGCGAAATTCCTTGATCACGCATATCATCATCGAAGAACGGATCTACAAATACTCCTTTTTTGGTGGTAGGTTCTCTTGAATTTGCATCATTGCGTAAACGTTCCTGTGCAACAAGTGCATAAAGATCATTTATTCCTTTTTTCATTGCTTCAAGCTCATTCATCGGTACAGCATGAATAGCATTATTCACTATTTTTACCCCTTCGCCTTTTTTCCACGTCTGATGAATGTAGCAGAGCAAAAGTTGTCCACTAGGCGCTCTAGGCATTGATGGTCGCCAAGGGTGAGAAATTCCTTTTATTCTTCTTACCACTCCTTTGCTATCGATAGTAATTAAATCATAGCGGGGCATTTTCCAGGTGTAATCAATCAGAACCAAGCTGTTATCAACTGCTCCTTTTACTTTGCATCCCTGTTCACTTATATCTTCAGGGCTTACATGAGTACGACAGCGGTAAGTTATTTGATAACTACTTCCAGGAGCTGGTTCTTTACCTGGTAATGACCAATCAACGTTTCCTGCGTTTAATTTGTAATCTATACTATTTTCATAAATAACATTGCCTTGTTTAACTTGAATAATCTCAAGTACTGCAGAGTCAGGTATCGGATCAATAGCTCCAGAGTATGAACCATGAGTAACAGTAATGGTTTTCTGAACAGTTATATCTACTTTTTTAATTTCACTTATTGGAAAATCATTAACCTTCAGTTCCATTACTCTTTGGCTATTTGGCTGAAAAGTATGTGGTTCTGATTCAACTGATTTTATATCCGGATCTTCATCAAAAGAAACACGAATACTGTGAGGAAGTTCAATCTCATAGCCATCAACATGAGCTTTGCCCTCATTAATCACAAATATTTTTTTTCCTCCTTCTCCCTCTTCCTTTTGCAGGAACATTACTTCAAGACCATTTACGACGTAGGAACCATTTGCTTCTTTGTCATAACGAGCAAGAGCAGTAGTTACTATGTTTGCTTGTGGAGGTGGTGAATGTTCTATTAATACTCCATTTTCAATGTTATAGATTGGATAAAACTTTCCTTCAGAAAAACGTGGAGAAAGACCTTCTGCTTGATAACCCCAAATGGTGGAAACTTTAAGCCTTGCAGCTCCTACTTCTTGATAATTACGCGTACCAACTGCAGGATCACGAAGATTTTCATCCTCTAGTTCTGTAATGGTGGATTCTATATAATAAACACCTATGCGAACTGTAATATTAAGTGGAATAACAAACTCCTCTTTTTCGACTTTTCTAACTGCTCCACGAAGATAGATTTTTCCAGCTTCAAGTGTAACTTTTTCCCCATCTATGATGCAATTAGCCCCAGTTATAACATCACCATCACGGAATATCGCATCTCCTATGCCTTTGAGCCTCAAAAGGGCGTAATCTTGAATCTCATTTAATTCTGCTGACTGCAAACCTCTTCCTGCAAGGAACAAGCTTTTTTCGTATTCTTTGTCAGAGCGATTATAATAGTTATTCAAGGTCATCAATTAACCTCTGCCTTATAAGGTATTATTACCATAATCTCCTCTATTTTATCTGCATTAGTTGCTTTTATAACCCAATCACTTTCTAACGGTTACTTTATGGGTATTTCTATCCCAAACATTACTACCAAGTTTTATATCCACCTGACTTTCATCTGAGATCTTTGGTATGAGGTAAATACCGTTATAACTTAAATCAATTTCTGGGTTTTTAATCTCTGCGGGAAAAGTAGGTTTAAACTTAAGCTCTGATGATTGTTTAAATCTTTGCCACTCTTCTTGATCAAACTCGCTTAACTTCACTGCCAGCATATCATTTCAGTTTTGGCAGAGCTTTTACTTTATTGCAGAGCTCCTCGCCACCATCAAACGCAGTATAATCAAGATGAACAATTACATCAGAAACCTTCGTAGCATTTCGCAGTTTCAATATCCAATCAGATACCGCCCCTGTACCTTCAAATGGTAGATAACGTTCATCATTGAAGTTTAATTCAAATAATCCACTGTCTGCTTGGTTTCCTTTTGATATTGCTATCTGTTGACCTGTTTTCCAATTTACCCTTATCGACTTATTTGATTCATCACTTTCACCAAGTAATGATTTTATTGCCTCAATGTCAGGTTTAAGTACTACTCTATTGCCTGTTTGCTGCAAAGTAGCATGAATATCCTGATAAGGAGCAACTTCTGCTCTAATAGTAATCCTTATACTCTTGATCTTACGGCAATAATGACCTGGAAAATCAAGGTCAAACATCTTTTCTGTTAATGCAAACTTACAGCTTCCTTTTGTTTTTAAGTCATTGATTGCAATAGGGTTTAAAGGTATGGTCTTAGTAATTTCTAGAGCTCTTTCATTGTTATCAAGATACTCTTTAGCCATCTGCTCAAGAGCAAATTTCAAGCTATGACCTGCAAGTAATCCTTCTTTTAAGCTATTCCAAGAGCTTGCTGTAATAAATACTCTATCGTTATTCAGCTCATACTGATAAGTTTTTTCCACTTGTTTTACCATCTCCAAGGCCATCTTATAAGCTTGGAAATATATTATCGCTATTTGCCCTTTCATCCAGTCATAGAGCTCTTTACTTGTAAATTTACTTTCAAAGAATTCTCTTTTTTCCTGGTTTTGTTTGATTGACTCCTTATGTACTTTAAAGTCTTGCTCAGCAATAGCTTGGTTAATTTGATTAGCCTCTATTGTATGATTAATCTGCTTCACATCACAGGTAGCTAACTTTTTCTGTAAATCCCAATCCTCATCACGTCTTTGATAACTTGCTATAATGTTGCATAATTCAGCACCCTCTCTCATATTATCTGCTAAGGCACTGACAGATTCTGCTCCTGCTTCTACGGAAAAACCGGGATGAAAACCGCCATTAGAAAAGCCAAATATTGTAGGTGTCCAATGAGTTAACGCTGCAGCTCCAAATGTACCAGAAGCTCCAAGTCTTGTTGCAATTGCTCCAGAACGCAAAGTTACTCCTGTTAATTCAAGAGCTGATAAACCATGGAGTAATCCACTAAGAATTGGTAAATCAGAAAATTACTGACCTTACCCAGAAAAAGTAGACAGAAAGTTAAGACGTTTTTGAAGTAAAATAAAACGTTTTTTCAAAGAGGTGTGGTATGACAAAAAGAAAAGAATATACAGCAGAATTCAAAATTGAAGCTATAAGACTAGTAAAAGAAACAGGTCAATCATCAGCAAAAATAGCAAGAGATTTGGGTATTAGCGGTGATTCATTAAGCAGATGGGTAAAAACATACAATGATAGAATGTCTGGAGTAGATGCGTTTCCAGGAAAAGGGAAAGTAGCTCATTGTGACAAAGAAAAGTTTGATTTAAAGAAAGAGCTGGCAAGAGTAACGAGGGAAAGAGACATTTTAAAAAAAGCCCTGGGATATTTTGCAAACCAAAAAGAGTAAAATATTCTTTTATAAAAGAACATAAAAAATGCTATAAAATACGGGAATCATGCAGATTTTTGAACGTATCTGCTTGTGGTTATTATAAATGGATTACTAAGGAAAAAAACAACAAAAAATCAATAAGAGAAGAGCTCATACAAGATATTCAGAAGGTATATCGAGCATCACAATGCAGATACGGAGCTCCTAAAATTCACGCTGAATTAAAGGCTTTAGGTAAAAATTATAACATCAAAACAGTGCAAAATGTTATGCAGAAAAATGGCATTCAAGCTAAGCTTAGACGAAAGTTTAAAAGTAAAAAACCACAAATAGACAATAGAGTTATAACTCCTAACATATTAAATCAGAATTTCATCGCTGATCAACCTAACAAGATATGGGTAACTGATATTACGTACATAAAAACTAATGAAGGATGGTTATATTTGGCAGCAATAATAGATTTATATTCACGCATGGTGATTGGCTGGTCAATGAGTAATGCAGTAAATAGGCAATTAGTTATAGATGCGTTATTCATGGCTATTGGTAGGCGCAAATCTGCTAAAAATCTACTATTTCATAGCGATCAAGGATCGCAATACACCTCTAAAAATTATCAATTTTTACTAAGTACAAAAAATATTACTTCTAGTATGAGTCACAAAGGTTGTTGTTATGATAATGCTGTTTCAGAGAGCTTTTTTAGTTCACTTAAGAGAGAGTTACTCATTGATACTTCACAACACTCTGCACAACAAGCTAAAACCGCAATATTTGAATATATAGAAATTTTTTATAATAAACAGCGTAGACATTCTACTATTAACTATTGCATTCCTGAGCTTTTTGATTCATCATTCTCATAGCAAAAACGTCTTAACTTTCTGTCTACTTTTTCTGGGTAAGGTCAACTGAGAAATGTTATCAATCCAGATTCGGGCATAATACTCACTCACCATACAAAAAAACTATCCAAAAAAATGTTAGAAGAAGATCCATTTCAAGGCCTAAGTGGTGCTGGATCTTTACGTGGATTTTATAGCACTGGCATGGTGATGTTTGCTCATGATGAGGAAAGCACTGTCCGTCAAATAGTATTTGAGCTTCGTAATGGTGAACGTGTAGCAAATAAGCTTGTTGATAAGATAGATGGTCGTTGGAAGCTTGCAGACCAATGGAGTAACTGATTTTTACTTAATTTATAGGAGACAATATGTTATCAGATTTTTTAACTGATTTTAATAACGCAAAACTGCAGAGCAATTTAATACCAAAAGGTACAATAGTCAAGGTAAAAATGGCAATTAAACCAGGAGGTTATGAAAATTGGTTCACTAAAAGCTACACTACTGGCAGCATCTATTTAAACGTTGAATTTACTGTCACTGAAGGTCCATATGCAAAACGCAAGATTTTTCAAGTAATTGGTATTAAAAGTGGCAAAGCAAGAGTTGAAGGAGAAGATACTTGGGGAGAATCTGGTCGTTCTATGCTTAGAAGTATTTTGGAGTCAGCACGGAACATTCATTCAAATGACACTTCAGAAAAAGCAGCTATTGCTAGAAAAGTCAACTCTATAGCTGACTTTAACGGGGTAGAGTTTACTGCAAAAGTTGGTATTGAAGCTGATCGGTATGGAGAAAAGAACAAGATTGCTACGGTTATTACTCCAGAACAATCTGAAGTTGATTGGTTGCCATTTTGAAGTACGACGAAGAGAAGCTCTGGATTGCTGTAATTGAGAGAGCTATCAAAGATGCAGCAGGAAAAAATCCAGAGCTAAAGAAAGAAGCAATTAAATGGTTTGATTCAGAGTCTTTTGAAACTGTTTGTGAGCTAGCTAATCTCAGCTCTAAGCGTATGAAAAGTATGTATGGGGGTTTTATGCAGAGAAAGGAAATAAAAGGATTATTGATTGATAATATTAAGAAGTGTGTACCTTACCTAATTCCAAACGGTAATTTTTATCGAGAGAGGACTTATGTTGGCAATTTTGATGGGAATACGATTACAGTTAAAATAGTAGGTAAAGAAACTGGAAACTGGCGTAATTTTACTAAAGGAATCAGTGGTGATATTATCGATCTTTGGACTTTAGTTAAAGGTGATATAAATTCCGCTAAGAAGTGGTTAAATACTAAAGAAAACACAACAGAACATAAAATTACATCGTTTTCAGCAAGGCATTACTTGAATGATAAATCACCAATGCCAAAAGATATAATAGGCCCAAGAATTTTAACTCCAGGCGGTCTTTTGGTTATAGGCGGAACTCCCAAAATAGGAAAAAGTAATTTTCTACTTTCCATGTTAGTACATTTAGCTGCTGGAGTATCATTTCTTGGTATGAAGCCTGCAAAGCCACTTAAGATATTCTATCTACAGGATGAAATGGAATATGATTACATAAGAGAGCGCTTACAGAAGCTAAGAATCAGCAAGAAAATCCTTGGTGAAGGAACAGAAAACTTAGTTATTACTAAAAAAGTACAGTTAACTTTGAATGTGGAAAAAATAAAAGAAATTATGTCGGAAAATCTCGATGTAAAAACAGTTGATCTTATAGTGATAGACTCTCTTTTTGATTATAGGAGTATGATCTCTTTTTTGCAAAATGGTATTGATGAACTACGCTCTATCTATGGCTGGAGTAATAGTTACACATTATACCAAAAAAGTGTCAACAACCACGTTAAAAAAGAATCCATTTCAAGCATTGAGTGGTGCTAATGTTTTAAGAAGTTTATATACATCTGGAGTAATGATATTTAGGCCAGAAAGGAATACTCTGCAATTGATATACGAACTTAAAAACGGCAAACCAATACCAACAAAATTCATAAATATGGTTAACGGACGCTGGATAGCTACAGCTTAACCAAATTTCTAAACTTTAAATATATTGGAGATTTTATGGGTATCTATTGTGATTTTAATACTGCAGCTCCACGAAAAAATGCACCGTTAGTAGAAAAAGAACAACTTAAAGCTCAGCTTCTGTTAAATATCAGATCATGCCTTTCTTATCTATTGCCAAGAGGGATTTTTTGTGGTGATAAGTTTTATGTAGGCAATATACAAGGTGATAAAGGCAAGAGTCTAGTAGTAGAATTAAGTGGCAGTGAAGCTGGCCTATGGCATGATTTTGCAACAGGAGAAGGTGGTGATATCATTGATCTTTGGGCAGGAGTACATAGAAAAAGTACGAGAATAGAGTTTCCTGAAGTAATGGACTCTATAGCTGAATGGCTTGGTCATTTTAAAAAGATCAAAACTGACAAAACTGCAGGTAATCCAACTGCATATTGGGATTATTACGATGAAAACGGCCAAGCTATTGTTAGAGTCTATCGTTATGATGATAATAATGGAAAGCGATATCTTCCTTTTAATATAAAAAAGTCCGACTTTGGTGCACCGAAGATAAGGCCACTCTATAATATTCCAGGTATTTTGAAGTCCGATAAAGTTATTCTTGTTGAAGGAGAAAAATGTGCAGAAGCGCTGATAGAGAAAGGAATAACTGCAACAACAGCAATGTCAGGAGCAAATGCACCTATTGAGAAGACAGATTGGACTCCACTTAAAGGTAAACACATTATTATATGGCCAGATGATGATGAACCAGGCAAACGATATGCTGAAAATGCTGCAAAAAAGCTGTTAGACCTTGGAGTTGCATCACTTGCTGTGCTTGAAATTCCTCAAGATAAGCCTGAGAAATGGGATGCCGCTGATTGTGTAAAGGAGGGTATAAGCATTGAAGAATTTTTAGCTTCAACTCCTTTACTTACTATTGATACCCCATCTACTGACATTCCAAATACTTCAAATATGAAAAGTTTAGAAAGATCTACAAAACAGCCGCTTAACATTTTAGACTGGAGTGTGAGTCGTTATTTAGGTTCAGTACCAATACAAAGGTTTCTTGTTGAAGGTTTATTTCCTTTAGGTGTTACCTCAATAGTAGCTGCTATGGGAGATACAGGTAAAGGTATGCTACTCCTTGACTTGGCACTTAAGGTTGCAAGTGATGCAGATCAGATATGTGGTTTTGGTTCCCTTGTTACAGAGCATGGATCAGTGGTGATTTTTTCAGCAGAAGATGATGCAGGTGAGATACACCGTCGTCTTGATCGTCTTGATCCTGGTAGCAAGAGAGCAGAATATCAAAATCGATTATTTATTATACCTATTCCAAATACGGGAGAGCCCTTTTCTATAGTGAAAAGCAACATGCGTGGTAAATGTCCTGAAACTTCAGATAAATTTGAAGACATCTGTAGACAATTAGATAAAGTAAAAGATCTAAAACTAATAGTATTTGATCCACTAGTATCATTTGTCCATGCTAATATAAACTCAGATCCAGAAATGGGGTATTACGCAATGGGGTTACTTGCAAACTTAGCAAATGAAACAGGAGCAGCTGTAATTGTAGCACATCATATGAGAAAACCCAAGTGCAGTGAACCGATTACGACTGTGGAACAGGCAAGAGATGCGATAAGAGGTACAACTGCACTTGTTGATGGTGTGAGGTGTTCTTTTGCATTATGGCCTGCTTCAAAAGAGCATCAGAATACTGTGTTTAATACATTAAAGGTTAGTAAAGTTAATAATGCAGTATACCAAGGAGCTATAGTTAAGTCTAATGGAGCAACAGATAGGAATATAAGAACTTACTTACGCTCCTCAACTGGCTTGCTTGAGGATATATCTGAGGAATTTAAGCTTGGAAAATTATCTGATGAATACTTAAAAAAGATACTGATGCAAGCTATTGCAGTGTCAGCAGAAGAAGGTCATCCGTTTACTCATACAGGTGGACCAGGAGTGTTTCAACAACGGCATAGATTACCAGCTGCATTTCATGGTGTTAGTAGGCATAGACTTGAACGTTTAGCACAGGAACTATTAAACGAAAGAAAAATAGTAAAAGGTATGGCTACAAACTCAAAAGAGGATAAATGGCTTGATATCAAAACTGGTTCTTTTGCCAGAGGAGAAGGTAAGTTTAAGCTAGGTGCAGGAAGGTTTGAAATAGGTAACTTCTAAAAAATACTTAAAGCTCACTTATGAAAGTTTTGTGGGTTCATTTTGTCTCTCTGAAAGTAAGGTTTTAAGAACAAAAAATGAATTCCACACGACCAAATTTCCATGATTTCCGGAAAATTTATCAAGATTTGGAAATTAGAGTATATTCACACTTAAACTATTGAAATTCGTTGATTTTTAGCCATCTAATATAAGAAATATTACGTTTCCATTTCCAAAAAATTTAGCTAATTTGGTAATACTCAAACCCGCTACAGTGGCTGATTTCCACTTTCCGAGAATCTTATATATTATATATATATAAATAATAATAAATGATATAATAATAAACTAATATAAAATACAATAACTATAGCAATGGTTCATAGTAACTTTTGAGCAAAAAGAAAGAAGTTTGGAAAAGTAGTCACTAATAAAAATACAACACAGAGACAAAAATATGAGAAACCTACTATTGCATTTTGAACAACTTGGAAAAAAAGATGAAGGACCTAAAAGTGAAAGACAAATGCTTACAAAAGACAAAACAATTTATAATAGCATTTTAAAAAGACTCTATGACCCGAGGGTTAATTATACCACCTTGACCTAAGTTAGTCATGTAGGGTAGCTTAAAACTCGATTACGAGGCATCTTAATACCCCAAACTTTTATTTATTAGAAAAAACCCTACAACTAGTCTATCATGCTTTTTGTTGATTGCAAAGAAAATTTTTTGAACCTAAAGAA
Organism: Wolbachia endosymbiont (group B) of Villa cingulata; assembly: GCF_964028285.1. NCBI lineage: Bacteria > Pseudomonadati > Pseudomonadota > Alphaproteobacteria > Rickettsiales > Anaplasmataceae > Wolbachia > Wolbachia endosymbiont (group B) of Villa cingulata. The sequence continues at coordinate 557,472 of NZ_OZ034766.1, forward strand.
CAAATGGTTAGTAGACTTTTTGAAACATTATTTTTGCAATAGCTTTACTTCTACCATAAGTTTAACAGAGGCTCTAACCCTCATCTTTTTTTTAACAAACGCATAACGCTGGTCTACTGAGTTTAATAGCTGAACTAAGAATTCAGATCTCCGGATTTTCCGGAATACTCAATAACTTCCAAGTGAGCTGGGTCTAGTTGCTTTAATAAGGCTTTTATGCAAGCGCGATGAAGACTTGAGGTAGAAAAGATTGAAGAAAGCAAAATAAACAGCTTTATATTCTTAATTTTTTTAGATGAGGCAAAAGCTGCATTTTAAAGCTATCTGTAACTTTAGGGTGTAAACACTTACTAGCCACACTAAAGAACGCTTATAATGCCCTCTAAAACGCAAATAAAAGGCATCTTTAGTAAACTAACTAGTAAGTTTAACACATTTTTTACACTTTGCAAAGAAAATTTTTCAAAAAAGATTGAACAACTTATGGTGAGTATAAGGGGTTATGGAGACTATTATGGGAATACAACAACTTTTATCGCAAACCTCTGAGCAATTAATTGCAAAACTCTCAGTAATGAAATTAGCAAATTGTAGAGGTAGCTCAAGGAAAAAAGTTTGAAGTTACTGCCATAGAAGAAGAAACAGAAGCTCGTAAAACTTGATTGCCCCTTAAAATGGAGACAAAGATCTAAATTTATTTATTTACGTCTCTAATTTTATCTAGTATAATGGAGACAAAGATTTATATTTTGTGTTTTATGTCTCCATCATTTATTGGTAGGCAAACTGAGTTAAAACAACTACTGGAGCTTACAGACAAAAATACTGCATCTTTTGTAGTAGTCAAAGGAAGGCGTCGTATAGGAAAAAGTCGTTTAATTCAAGAGTTTGGTAAGTATTTTGAACAATATTACTCCTTTATAGGTTTGCCACCAGAAAGGCATACTACAACGTCCTACCAACTTAATGAATTTTCTAGACAAGTTGCTAGACAATTTAATACATCTTTTGCTAGGTATGATGACTGGAGCGATTTACTATGGGCAGTTGGTGAACGTCTACTATCAGGAAAAACATTATTGCTGTTTGATGAAATTTCTTGGATGGGCTCAAAAGATCCAACCTTTTTAGGCAAAATAAAAAATTTTTGGGATACGCAGCTAAAAAATAATAACAAGTTAATTTTCGTTGTTTGTGGATCAGCTTCATCCTGGATCGAGAAAAATATACTTAGCAGCACTGGTTTCGTAGGGAGAATATCGTTAACTTTAACACTCGGAGAATTATCACTTTCTGATTGCAATGAATTTTGGCCGAAAAATATTTCAGCATATGAAAAATTTAAGGTGCTTGCAGTAACTGGCGGAATTCCAAAGTATTTAGAGGAGGTAAATTTTAAACATAGCGCTGAAGAAAATATTAAAAGGCTTTGTTTTACAAAAGGTGGGTTTTTAGTTGAAGAATTTAATCAAATATTCTCAGATTTATTCATGCGAAAAACGGCTTTTTATAAGCAAATAGTCAGAGCTCTTTCTACTGGAGCTAAAGAACAAGAAGAAATTTGTGCTACTTTAAATATCGTAAGACATGGACGCATTTCTGAGTATCTACATGAGCTTGAGCTTGCTGGTTTTATTGCAAAGGATCATACTTGGAGTATAAAAACGGGTACTGATTCACGACTCAGGAGGTACAGACTTCAAGATAATTATTTAAGGTTTTATCTAAAATATATCGAAAAAGATCTAGGGAAAATTAATCGTGACACCTACTCTATAGGGTTCTTACCAGAGTGGTATACAATTATTGGGCTTCAATTTGAAAATTTGGTGCTGAACAATAGAAAGAGTATACATAATATCTTAGGAATTGATGGAATAATAAGCGAAAATCCATTTTTTCAGAAAAGAACGCGTAATAGTGCAGGCTGTCAAATTGATTATATGATTCAAACGAAGTTTAACACTCTCTACATTTGCGAAATCAAATTTTCAAAAGATAAAATTGGTCATTCAATAATACAAGAGGTACAAAAGAAAATAGATGCACTAAATCGTCCAAAAGGCTTTTCATGTCGTCCAGTCCTTATCCACGTCAATGATGTAAGTGATGATGTTATAGATAGTGATTACTTTTCAAACATAATTGATTTTGGAGAATTGTTGAATTGTAAGTGATGTTTTTTCTGACTTTAAAAAATAATAGTTTCTACAGTTATTCTTAAGTTTATAGAGTTTGCTAACATTAGTATCTTTAGCTTTACAAGAAGGGAATGGAGCCAAAATAATCTCTCTACTACAATACCATTCTTTAAAACGTCTTTAGAGGGCTATTATAGCGTTATTGATGATTTAGATAGGTTTTGTATGTTTTTACCAAAAACTCATGTAATCTCTTTTCAGCTCAAGTAAAAAGTTGTTTCCAAAATGGAAAGGACTCAAATAGCGAAGATTTCTGTTGTAAAAGACATAATGCTCTTTTTAATTTCTTAGCTGTCTTAAAATTATTTTAACTTTTTTTCAGAAACTCCCGGAAAAAGTGGTCGGTATATATTAGTATAGGGGCATTGAATGTAGATGTGCTTCAAACACAAAAGTCGGCAAACGAACAGAGTAGAAAAGATTGAAGAAAGCAAAAGAAATTTAGGCTTTTACGTAATTGAGAATTTGTATTTTTTTTAGATAAGGCAAAAACTGTATTTTAAAGCTAGATGTGACTTTAGGGTAAAATACCAACCAAAGAACGCTTCTTTAAAACTTGATCACAAGCCTTGTCACAAATTTTACTTTTTCCATTGTAACATCTTTTACTTCTCTTCAACACAGTTAACGAACTACTTTTATCAGCACAGTGAAAGGGTTAATACGGTAGCCATAATCTTTACGCGATGATCCAGGCCAACCAACTGTTTGAATCACATCATTACGTTCGATGTTTAATCCTAACTTTTTAGCTAAGGTGGTTTTTATTGTTCTTTGGATTGTGTTTAGTGGTTTTCTGATGTGATGTTCTGGGTCTGCTTCTGGATCAAGATTTAGGCGTTTTTCTATTTCAGTTATGCTAAGCAACATGTGTTTTTCAGGAGGTAATTCTTTTTTACAATCATGCAAAAATTGTTCAAATAATATGCGAAAAACCTTCATACATGCTACAGCTTTCTTATTTAGAATCTCTATATTGTTTACGTAAAGTGAGCCCTCTATCAATTGCAACTTTAATAATTCCTTCTCTTTAGGAGGTTCAATTAGATTAAGTGCAGTATGTAAGATTTGCATTGAAGTATTTGGTATTAACTCTGGTACTCCTCTTTGTACTGCTTCTTGGAATACTTCAATTAAAGTCTTATGCTGAAAGAAAAGGTCAACCATTTTTACTGTGGGCAAATCAAGAGGTATGTTTGATGGATTTTTTCTCAGTATTATTAATACAGTTGGATTAGCTTTAAGCTTATCTATCGTTAAGAATGTTGGATTGGTGCAAAAATCAAGTATGATTAAACTTACAATCTTACCTTGTCCACCAACATGATAAACTCCGCTTTCCACTTTTTGCCACATAAAATTTGTATCACTTAGCTGACCTTCAAACCAATGCATGATTTTCTCTGGGTTTAAATATACAGATAAGCGATGAAATCTTTGCTTCTTGTAGGTATTAGGTAAAATATCACGGTTGCAATTTTCACAAATTATATTATCGCATGCTTCGTTAAAGTCCTCATCAATGAAAATCTCATTGTTACAGTATGGATCAACTATATTTGGCCAATCTAATTTATCTTGTCTACGAGAGCAGATAATGTAAGACCTCTCTTGCATCTTAATTAATTCAAGATCTGACAAATACCTTGCTGCTTCGATGTAATTTTGATTTGGATTAACCCAAGAGCTGCCAGAATTAAGAAGATCAGAGATTTGCTCTTGGCAAGATTGTAAGACCATAAAATTGTTTTATGTATGCTTTAAAATCCTCTCTTTCCCTTTTATTCAGAGGATGTTCAGAGTAGTAAATTGCTATGTACTCATCACTTCGCTTAAAAAATAAGCCTATCTTTTTGCCTTGAAATATTACTTTAATCGACTCTATAAATGGCACTATGTCTCCTACAAATGGCTTTAAAACATGTAATTCCGGTGCAATAGGATCATATGGAGCAACAGTCAAAGTGATATTAGTATAGCTGTAATTGAAACGATTTGACTGAAACTTTAACTCAAAAACACGAATATTTGAATCAGATTCATTAATACAAGTTTCTATAAATTTATGCACCTGTTCCGCGAAGTTTTTATCCTGCACATCTACAAAAATACATTCGCAGCCAAAGTAACAACTTGCAATGCTATTTGCTATTTCTATAGCTTGATCGATATTTCTAGCACCAAGATCTACCTGAGTGCCATTTAGTAGAAAATCCAAAATCATCCACTCTGCCTTATGGCCATGAATAACTTTGTTTGAATTTAACAACAAATCTATATCGCTAGCTTTTCGTATTAACACATATAAACGATTCTGATGATAGAAGAAACCTTGTAGTTGATTCTCGAAACTGTCATTTCTCTTAATGTTATCTTCTTTCAGTATTTGTTGTATGATTTCCTCTGAGATAAAGTCCTTAAATGGAGTACTTGGTCGTCTTGGTATTTTTTGTAAGGCAAAAGACATGAAACTCTTTCTTTGTATTTTTTCAAAGTGATAGACAGACTTTAAAAGATTGTAATCTGCATGAAACAGTAGAAACAGCAAAGACTTCTTATCATATTTATTATTATTTTTTACAAGGTAGGATTTCATGAGTTCTGTAGTTAATGCAGATCTTGCAATTTCACTGACAGTAATTTCTAGTTTTGCACGGTCAAAACAGGTAATCAAGTAGTAAGTAACGAGAGAATCGGAATAATTAGCAATCACTTTACGTTTGTATTGTACAGATGTATTATCGTAACTTTCATCATCAAAGAGTTGAGCATTTAATTTATCTTTAAAGGAGTTTTGAAAAATAATATTTAATTGCTTACCAGAAAGTGAATCTATCCAAGACTGACGTATTTTTGTATTGTGAAAACGGTCAAGCAAATGGTTAACAGGGACTTCTAAATCATCTTCCCAAAATTTACGATTTGGATAAATGTTCATAAGAAACTAACCACACCATGATAACATAATAGACTATTTAAATAGTTAAGATAGAAATCTGAAAGTCTTGACCAATAATTATGCAAGGGCTGTTTACTGATTTTTAACCAAGTTTTTTCTAAAAAGTTTGCTTAAGAAGAAGATTTTTTGGACAAAAATTTTTCAAATCCTGAATATATATTATATAGCACTCTAGCGAAACAAATTCTGAATATAAATGTCAATCCTAACACTGGACCTTGGCAAGCAAACGGGCTGGGCAATTCTAACAGATGGAATAATTGAAAGTGGAAGCAAAGGCTTTCATGGTAGTCGTTTTAGCGGAGGTGGCATGTGCTTCTTGAATTTTCGTAATTGGCTTAATTCTTTGAAACATGAGTTCACTGCAGTGTATTTTGAAGAAGTGAGAAGACATCTAGGAACTGATGCAGCGCATTGCTATGGCGGTTTTCTCGCAGTTCTGTCTGCTTGGTGTGAAGAACATCATGTGCCATACAAAGGTGTTAATGTTAAAACTATAAAACGCTTTATAGCAGGCAAAGGTAATGCAAGTAAGAGTGAAGTTATTGAAGCGATACGTGAAAAAAGTTTTTTACCTAGAGATGATAATGAGGCCGATGCTTTGGCATTAATGTTCTATATTAGTAAAGATATTAATAAGACGAAAAATCCATAAAAAGTGGGTCCTTTCGGCCATACTGGCGGGTTTAGTGGGTTTGACCCCAGGCCTTCTTTAGCGTCAGAGATATTTTGAATATTAACTTTTTAATTATTAAGATATGAATTTAGCAATCCACTACTATCCTGTTGAAAACCTCGTCGAATATAAGCGTAATCCTCGTAAAAATGATGACGTAGTAAACAGAATGTGTGCTTCTATTCGAGAATTCGGTTTTCGTATTCCAATAGTTGCAAAAAGCGATGGAACTGTGGTTGATGGTCATTTAAGACTTAAAGCAGCAAGAAAACTTGGTATGGAGAGTATTCCAGTTGTTTTAAGTGATAATTTAAATGAACCACAAACCAAAGCTTTTCGATTACTGGCAAATCAATCAGCTAATTGGGCAAAGTGGGATGATGATCTTTTAAAGGTAGAAATTCAAGAGTTAGAAGATTTGCAGTTTGATCTTAAAATGACTGGATTTGAATTAGAAAAAGTTCAAAACTTTCTTGATGATTTAGATGATGAAAAAGAAGATCTTTCTGACTTAGTTGTTGATGACAAAAAGGTAGAAATAACAAAACCAGCTGATCTATGGATTTTAGGTGATCATCGAATCTATTGTGGTGATAGCTCTTTAGTTGAATCATATAAAGCGGTATTAGATAATAAAATGGCAGATATTACCGTATGTGATCCTCCATATAACGTTGATTACGGTAGCAGTCAGGAGAGAGAAGAGAAAAAAATATTAAATGATAATCAAGGTGAAAAGTACGAACTTTTTCTCTACGACATCTGTTCCCATATTTTAGCATATACGAAAGGTGCAATTTACATCTGCATATCATCATCAGAGTTTTCAACGTTACAAAAAGTATTTGAGGAAGCGGGAGGGAAATGGTCAACATTTATCATTTGGGCAAAGAATCACTTTACGCTAGGAAGATCAGATTATCAAAGACAATACGAAGCAATGCTCTATGGATGGAAAAGCGGCAATAAACGTGAGTGGCATGGAGGTAGAAATCAAAGTGACCTGTGGTTTTATGATAAGCCAATACATAACTCACTGCACCCAACAATGAAGCCAGTAGAGCTAATGGAGAAAGCAATAGTTAATAGCAGCAGACCTGGGGATACTGTACTTGATCCATTTAGCGGTTCTGGCAGCACACTGATTGCATGTGAGAGAACAGGAAGAATTTGTAGAACAATAGAGCTAGATTCAAAGTTTGTAGATGTAACCATAAAACGTTGGCAAATATACACAGGTAGGGAGGCAATTCTTTCTGGTACTGGTAAAACTTTTGCAGAAATTCAAGAAGAAAAACAGTAAGAAAAAAGTGGAAGGGATAATGCAAATAGAAATTTAGTAAGCCTGAGTAGTTGTAATATTAATTTACTGGTATATACTGTATTTTAATAAGTTTAGCGTAACAAATAACTTTGGATTAAATGTGATGCACTCAATGAATCAAGCAAAGACGTCAGCTGGAGTAGTAACGTCGCAAACAAGTAATGAAACATCGTTGTTTTCTGAAGAAGTAGAAAATAATGTTTCAGATTCTACACTATCTGTTAAGAAGAGAATTGAATTGTTTGAAAAAGGTACGAAGCAAACACCTATTATTAAGGAGAAACATATGAAGCAAACTTGTGGTAGTCATGATCTGAAGCAGTGCAACACTGAATACAAGGCAGCTTTGTTTTCTGAAGAAGTAGAAAATAATGTTTCAGATTCTACACTATCTGTTAAGAAGAGAATTGAATTGTTTGAAAAAGGTACGAAGCAAACACCTATTATTAAGGAGAAACATATGAAGCAAACTTGTGGTAGTCACGATCTGAAGCAGTGCAACACTGAATACAAGGCAGCTTTTTCGAATGTGATTAGAAATGGTAGTGATAGCAGTATTACACTAGAAATGGATGAGGCAGGTGCTGATCAATTTGATGCACTTTCATCATTAGATGAGGGTGAAGACATAGAGGACGAATTGAATGCAGTTTGTGAGGCAAATGGAATAGGATATAACGGTGGATATTATCCTGATCAGTTTAATGTGGCATTCAGCACATCTTCCAACTGCCAAACATATGACAAAATAGATGTGCATGAAGAGGATAGAAAATCAGGGGATAAGCCAAAGTCATCACCTAAAATCGTACAGCAGGACAATAGTAGGAGTGTGGCTCCACCTTCACCTAGAACAGCAAAAAATCATGTGTCAAATGTTATACAGTCTATTGCACCATCAAAATCATCATTAGAAGTAAAATCATATAACGAGGAAAATATAGAGGAACTAGCTAATGGCGAGCTTATTTATTCAAAAATAAACCAAGATACAAAATCTCCAAAAAAGGTTTTAGAAGGGAGTGATAGTGGAATAAGTGGTAATAGCTTTGGAGTACAAAGATCAGATCTACAGAAACTGAAAGATAACTCAATATCTGATAGAGAGGGAGCATCAGAAAGGTCATCTATTGACACACTTAGTGATATATCTTCAAATATTTTGCTACATGAAAGTGATCAAACAAATAGTGGAGGAGTGAATTCAGAAACTCCATTAATTAAAAAAGAAAAGAAAACAAATAGAATTTTGCCAAGAGTAAAATATACAGTGCAGCAGAAGGAATTTATAATTTTCGGTATAGCTGCTGTTGCACTTAGCGTTTCTGCAGCTTTGGTATATTTACAGAATAAAGCACAATTAATTGCATTTTTTGCAAACAGCCCTCTCTATATTACCATGCCAATGATAGCAATTACTTCATTGCTTGCAATTAGCACAATATTTTGTGGAATAAAGCAATTTAGAGATACTGAGGAGTGTCAAATAGGGGGAAAGAATGCGAATGAAACTTTGAATCAGGTGCTAAAGTATCAACCAAAAGATAAAGTAATAAAATCAGTCAAACTGGAATACAGCAATGGTACTCATTCACATTTTACACTTAACGCTTGGAAGGGTAAGAACAACTTCATTAATATTGACGACAAAGTCATTAGTAGAAGAAATAAAGTAGAATCAGTAATCAAAGATAGGCCATTATTTACAGCATTATTAAGCAGTTTGGTTGCTGCAAATATAGTATTGCCTTTATTACTGTATGTAGAAGGTGGTATTAATAGTGTACAGAAGTTTTACCAGAACGCTTTGATTAATAACGTAGGGTTATCACTACTTATAGGCTCGAGTATACTTGCACTATCAGTGATATTCCTTGGAGTACATTACTACAGAAAAACAAATTGCACAAATCTTGTATATTGTGAGGAAAGAATTGAACCAGAAAAAGTTAATGGAAAGTTCATTGAGGAAATAAAGGAAGCAAGGACAAAAGTGCTTGAAGAAAACCATAGTAAAGATGCCAAATGCAGCAGTTTAACGCTAGAGCAAGTAGTGGTTGAATCTCATAACTACAAAGATGCAATTTATAGTATTAGTTGAAAATAGCCAAATTTCACTATGTAAAAAGAAAGCAGCTATAAACCGGAGTACTTCGCTCTATGTTAGTAAAATATCTCTAAGACGCTGGCAAGTATAAACAGGTAGGGAATTGCTGATACTGGCAAAACCTTTTCAGAGATTCAAGAAGAAAATTCGTAAAAAGGAGCAAAAAGAGAGGAGGAAAAGAGTGGAAAAAATCACACAAACGGAATGGGCAAGAGAGATAGGAGTATCAAAGCAATATGTCTGTTATTTAGTAAAAAATTGACCAAGAAATAGCAGAAGATCAAAAGCGTGCTGATTCTCTCAACCTTTTCTTTGATTCTGATGTCAGGACACAAACAAAATAAGTCTCGTGTAATAGTTTAGACTTAATCTGACAAGCATGAATTATCTGACAGAAGAATCGACGAAGTCAAAACCGATATCAGAATCTGCTTTAATGTTATCAATATTTTTTTGGTAAGCAATATGCATACTGTCAAAAAAGGTCTGCATAGGAGTCTTACCGTAGCAATACTTACCAGAATGAGGTCTAGCTCTATTGTAAGAATGCAACTAATGATCAACATCTAACTGAAGCTCTTCCAAAGTACTATAAATCTTTTTCCTAAAGATAATATTGTAACATTCGTCTTGCATAGTTCTATGAAGCCTTTCACATATACCATTAGTCTGTGGAGAATAAGCTTTGGTTCTAGAGTGATCAATATTTTCTATTCCCAAATATAGCTGGTACGCATGATTCCCTGGTTTGCCACAATACTCCGTACCTCTATCGGTTAAAATGCGTAGCAATGGAACTTTCTGTTCATCAAAAAATGGTATAACTCTATCATTGAGAAGATCTGCAGCTGTTATGGCAGTTTTCTCCGTATAAAGCTTAGCGAAGGCCACTCTAGAGTAGGTATCAATAAAAGTTTGTTGATAAATTCGTCCAATACATTTGATATTGCCTACATAATAGGTATCTTGACTACCTAAGTATCCAGGGTGTTGTGTCTCAATTTCGCCATGTGCCTCTTTTTGTTCCTTAGCTTTTTCTAAAGCAGTAACTTGCTCCTCTGTCAAAATTATACCATCTTGTACTACCTTCGCTTCCAGCGCTTTCAATCTCTTTTTAAAATTTTCAAGATCGTTTCTTTGCCATATTGATCTTATCCCGCTAGCAGATATTAGAATTCCTCTCTTTTTCAGTTCATTTGCTGCTCTTTCTTGTCCATATGCTGGAAATTCTATTGCTATTTCAACTACTGCTTTTTCTATATTCTCTGATACTCTATTTGCATATAATGGCTTACTTTTACTTATCTCATGTAATCCCTCTTCTCCTCCTGTTTCATATAGTTCTTTGAATCGGTAAAATGTATCTCTCGAATATCCCATCACTTTACATGCCTGCGATACATTCCCTAATTGTTTTGCAAGTTCTAGCAATCCTAACTTTGGTTTTAATATTTTTTCTTGTGTTGTACTCATATCTGACACTCCTTTAAAATTTGTTTATATTTTTATCTTACTCTATTCGCTTGTCAGATTAAGTCTAAACTATTACAGACTCCTTTAAAACTTGTCTATATTTTTATCTTACTTTGTTTGCCTGTCAGATCAAGTCTAAACTATTACACAACTAATTCACTACGGCAACTGCACCGTGACAGTGTTTGTATTTTTTTCCAGAGTTACAAGGGCACTTGTCATTTCTTGAAACTTTTGGAAGTCTGCTATTTTTAGTAGAGCGTGACCTATTGCCTATTTCTTGATTGTCTAGCAACTTAAAGTGCGCTAGGCGGTGAATGGTAAGCTCCCTCCACTTTTCAAGCATCGACTCAAACATTAAGAAAGCTTCGCGTTTAAATTCATTCAGTGGGTCTTTTTGCCCCATGGCACGCAAATTTATGCTTTGTCTTAGGCTCTCTAAGACCGAAAGGTGCTCCCTCCATAAATGATCAAGTGTCATGATCATCACTTGTTTCACTATCGTATTCCACAAATCTGTAGTTTGTTGACTATTGAAATATTTTTCTTTCTCAGTAAAAAATTCTTGTATCTTGTCATTTATATAATCCAAGGCTTCTTGTTTATTCAAAAACTCTGCTAGATTAAGCGTTATCCCGTATCTTATGTGGAATTCTTTTGCAATATCTTCAACATAATCTTCGTAATAACCACTTTGTACTATACCTTCTATTATATCCTCATTTACTTCACTATATACTTCAACTAAATCATTGATTTCATTGTTTAAAATATGATTTCTCTGCTTAAAAATAACTTTACGTTGATTGTTGATTACATCATCAAACTTTAGCAAAGACTTCCGCACATCATAATTTCTAACTTCAACTTTCTTCTGTGCTTTTTCAAGTGCTTTATTAATCCATGGATGATGAATAACCTCGTTGTTCTTTAGTCCCACTCTTTGCAAAAAATTCCTCATTCTATCAGAACCAAATATCCTCATTAAATCATCTTCAAGTGATAGAAAGAACTTAGAAAGTCCAGGGTCACCTTGGCGGCCAGAACGTCCACGTAATTGATCATCTATTCTCCTGCTTTCATGCCTTTCGGTTCCAATAACACATAAGCCACCAGCTTTTATAGCAATTTCCTTATCTTTTTTTACTCTTTCGACTATTTCTTGATATTTTTTTTCTCTTTCATCAGCATTTTTTATTTTCTCGAGCTCTATTTTTGCAATCATTTCAACATTTCCACCAAGCTGAATATCAGTTCCACGTCCTGCCATGTTTGTTGCTATAGTAATGCTGCCTGGTATTCCAGCTTGCGCTATTATATACGCTTCTTGTTCATGATAACGAGCATTCAATACTGAATGCTTAAGAGAATGGCTTTTCAAAAGATCGGAAAGTTTTTCAGAATTTTCAATACTCACAGTGCCAACAAGCACTGGTTGAAGACGTTTGTGACATTCCGCTATAAACTTCAATACAGCACTAAATTTTTCTTTTTCTGTGCCATAAATTTCATCATCAACATCTATTCTTTTAACAGGCACATTAGTTGGAATTTTTACTACATTTAATCTATATATATCACGAAATTCTTCTGCCTCTGTTGCTGCTGTTCCTGTCATACCAGAAAGTTTGTTGTACATACGAAAGTAGTTCTGAAATGTGACTGATGCTAAAGTTTGACTTTCATGCTGAATTTCAAGATTCTCCTTTGCCTCCAGTGCCTGGTGAAGACCATCAGAATATCTCCTACCTTCCATCATGCGCCCAGTAAACTCATCAATAATTACTACCTTACCGTTTTTCACTATATAATCTTTATCAGCAGTAAACAGCTTATGTGCACGAAGTGCTTGATCTATATAATGAGTCAGTATAATATTGCTAGTATCATAGAGCGAGGAATTTCCAGGAATGAGGTTATACGATTTTAGTAATTCCTCCACTCGTGAAATGCCATTTTCAGTGAGGAACACTGCTCTACTCTTTTCATCGACTTCATAGTCAGAATCAACTAATTTGATTACTATTTTATTGATATGCTTATATATCTGATTATTTTCCTCAAGTGGGCCAGAAATAATGAGCGGAGTACGCGCTTCATCAATCAGTATGGAGTCTACTTCGTCTACTATTGCATAATTGAAGCCTCTCTGAACCATATCTTCTTGAGAAAATTTCATATTATCTCGTAGATAATCAAAGGCAAGTTCATTATTTGTTGAGTATACTATATCTGCGCTATAAGCCTTTTTTCTCTCGTCGTCTTTCAAATTATTTGTAATAAATGCAACAGAAACTCCAAGAGAATTATATAATTTACTCATCCACTCTGTATCTCGTTTTGCAAGATAGTCGTTAACAGTTACGACGTGCACACCTTTTCCTTCTAAAGAATTTAGATATGCAGCTAAAGTTGCGACTAGTGTCTTTCCTTCTCCTGTTTTCATTTCTGATATCATGCCATTATGGAGAACCATGCCACCAATTAGCTGAACGTCGAAATGCCTCATGTTAAGGAATCTTCGTGATGCTTCTCGTACAACCGCAAATGCAGGTACGAGAAGGTCATTTAGTGTTTTTCCATTTTTCAGTTCTTGTTTTAATTCCGCAGTTTTACTAGCAAGATCCTCATCAGATAAGCTCTGCATTTCTTGCTCTAGCGCATTAATCTGCTGAGCAATTTTTCTGAAGGATTTTATTATCTTCTTGTTCATTGATCCAAATATCCTTTTTATAAAAAAAAGTGACAACGTAAAGATGAAGAATATAAGAATAGTTGTTAAAACTAACGTAGAGTCTGGCATAAACTTAGGTAAAGTTTTATTTAATATGAGATTATATTACTAAACGTAATCTGCGGCAATTAGATTCAGAAAATCTTTATTTACAAACTAAGGAAAAGATTCTTGCAGATGAAATGTAAAAGAGTCTATTTATTTTATTAAATATTATAATTAATAATTAAACTTTCTTGATAAATTATTAAAACAGTGTTAAGCTACATGTATAAAACGGTTAGTGGAGTTACAATGTTAAGCAATATTATAAAAGTAAAATTAGAGAAAAATAGTTGTCCTTTTGAAGAATTAGAAGAATTTTTTGCTTCATTAAAATTTGGTATAGCTGTTCTCATAATAGTGGAAACAAATGAAGAAAAGCAGAATCGACAGCTTGACGAAAAGATTTAAAAAGAGGAATGTTTTTCCTGGCTCTGTTTTTTATAGCAAACCAATGATGCTCAATTTTATTGAAATCTGGAGAATATGGAGGCAGATACAGAATGTCTGCACCAACCCTTTTGGCAAATTCGACAATCTTTTTAGACTTATGAAAAGTTGCATTATCTAAAATCACTGTTTGTCCAGGCTGTAAAATTGGTGCCAGAAATTGCTCGAACCAGCCATTAAAAACCTCTGTATCACAATAGCCTTCAAACGTCATAGGTGCAACATTTTTCCCTTATTTAAAGCTGCAATCATGCTAACTCTCTGAGTTTTCTTACCTGATTTTAGTGCATTCTCCCTTTCTGCAATATCCGTATAGAGAAGGGTGCTAACCCAAAAGCTACTGATGGTGGTGGCAAAACTCCTCTGCAAAGGGCTACTCAGAAAGGTCATTCAGATATAGTTGAATACCTCAAGGGGAAAGTGCCACGAATCACAGAGAGACAACAAGTTGCAACAGAAGTGCCGCAAATTACAGAAGATTATAGCAATATATCTTTACACTTTGCTGCTGAGCAAGGTAATTTAAACGCAGTGAAATATTTTGTAGAAAAAGGTGCTGATATTAATGCTAATAATTGGTATGGCGGACACTGACCTTACCCAGAAAAAGTAGACAGAAAGTTAAGACGTTTTTGAAGTAAAATAAAACGTTTTTTCAAAGAGGTGTGGTATGACAAAAAGAAAAGAATATACAGCAGAATTCAAAATTGAAGCTATAAGACTAGTAAAAGAAACAGGTCAATCATCAGCAAAAATAGCAAGAGATTTGGGTATTAGCGGTGATTCATTAAGCAGATGGGTAAAAACATACAATGATAGAATGTCTGGAGTAGATGCGTTTCCAGGAAAAGGGAAAGTAGCTCATTGTGACAAAGAAAAGTTTGATTTAAAGAAAGAGCTGGCAAGAGTAACGAGGGAAAGAGACATTTTAAAAAAAGCCCTGGGATATTTTGCAAACCAAAAAGAGTAAAATATTCTTTTATAAAAGAACATAAAAAATGCTATAAAATACGGGAATCATGCAGATTTTTGAACGTATCTGCTTGTGGTTATTATAAATGGATTACTAAGGAAAAAAACAACAAAAAATCAATAAGAGAAGAGCTCATACAAGATATTCAGAAGGTATATCGAGCATCACAATGCAGATACGGAGCTCCTAAAATTCACGCTGAATTAAAGGCTTTAGGTAAAAATTATAACATCAAAACAGTGCAAAATGTTATGCAGAAAAATGGCATTCAAGCTAAGCTTAGACGAAAGTTTAAAAGTAAAAAACCACAAATAGACAATAGAGTTATAACTCCTAACATATTAAATCAGAATTTTATCGCTGATCAACCTAACAAGATATGGGTAACTGATATTACGTACATAAAAACTAATGAAGGATGGTTATATTTGGCAGCAATAATAGATTTATATTCACGCATGGTGATTGGCTGGTCAATGAGTAATGCAGTAAATAGGCAATTAGTTATAGATGCGTTATTCATGGCTATTGGTAGGCGCAAATCTGCTAAAAATCTACTATTTCATAGCGATCAAGGATCGCAATACACCTCTAAAAATTATCAATTTTTACTAAGTACAAAAAATATTACTTCTAGTATGAGTCACAAAGGTTGTTGTTATGATAATGCTGTTTCAGAGAGCTTTTTTAGTTCACTTAAGAGAGAGTTACTCATTGATACTTCACAACACTCTGCACAACAAGCTAAAACCGCAATATTTGAATATATAGAAATTTTTTATAATAAACAGCGTAGACATTCTACTATTAACTATTGCATTCCTGAGCTTTTTGATTCATCATTCTCATAGCAAAAACGTCTTAACTTTCTATCTACTTTTTCTGGGTAAGGTCAGTAGTAGAAAAGCTCATAGAGAAAGGTGCTGATGTTAATGTTAAAAATAATAACGGTCAAATACCATTAGATATTGCAAGAAGCAGAGGCTATTCACAAATTGTTGAATTTCTGTCATCTTATCAGCATGAGAGTCGTAATCGTCGTGATATAGTACCAAGCAATTCATGGATGAACAATAGTGTTGTCAGTTGGGTTAAAGGTCTAATATCGTCTACAGGATCTCCAGCTTTACTTACTTCTAGAGGACACAATAGTACTACTGTTACTTCTGTACCGGAAATAAACTACTACTGTAGTAAATAACACACTATTATTAGGTATTCTAGCTGCTAGTCTGTTTAACAAAACACAATATAAGCAACCAATTCATGAAAGTCTTTTATCACCAAGAGAGCAGCTTATGAGGAATATAGACGACTCAAGTAGACTTTTGGAGGAATCTCTACAAAAAGCTAAAGAAGAGGAATGGGATAGTGCTAGTACTGATGTGAATGAAGTAAAAATTAGTGACAATAAGACTGGAATGTGGAAATGAATGGGGATTTCTCTAGCTTAATATTTATTCTTTTTCGAGATTGTGTTGGGCTAAAAGAAAACTACAGGCTGATCTATTTCTTCGATCTTTGTACTCGGCCTTAGCGTATTATACAGCTCAGTATGCTAATATAACCAATCATTTTCCGTATTAAAGGTTACAGCGTCACTATAAAACATGGCTAAGCGAGAGAAGGAATGTTTGGCTCTTACGCAATAACTTTGGAGTTCTGGGATTGTTTCATATGCATGTTTAAGATTATCACTATTTTTATTATATAATTAAGTTTCAGTTCCTGTAACACTAGTTTACCTCCATTCTTTAATGTAATCCGTAATCGAACTAATAGAAGATTTATCTGTACTGAAATTGGAAAAACAGATTTGCAAACACGCATCACTCAACTGCCAGTAAAGAAGAAAATTTCTCTAGAAGTTAATAAAGGTAGAAACCAAAGATCAAGGAAAGCTAATATTGAAGTTAAGTATATGAAAGCCTATCAGATCTTCTTCAATTTATGGATCAAAAGACACAGTGCATAAAATAAGTGATAAAATCCCTGTATATGTTGGTAAGTGCAAAAGAAACAAATCCTCCTGAAGGATTGGAAGCTATTGATTGGACTTTGCTGACTAATGTACCAGTTAATAGCACTTTAGATGCTATAGAAAGGATAAATTGGTATAAGCTAAGATAGAAAATTGAGGAGTATTTCAGGGTTTTAAAATCAGGATGTAAAATAGAAAGCTCTCGTTTAACTACAAAGGAAAGGCTACAGAAATTAATTGCTATAAAGAGCATTATTGCATTTAAAATTTTATATTTAACAAAAGTCGCTTTATCAAATCCCATGGAAACCTGTACTAAAATTTTAAGCAATGAAGAGTGGAAGGCCCTTTTCATACGTGAGCATAAAGTAGCTACATTGCCAGAAGAACCTCCAAACATAAAACAAGCTATTATTTGGTTAGGAAAATTAGGTGGATTTATGAATAGAAAAAGTGATAATTTACCAGGGGCTATGACTCTATGGCGGGGCTATGAAAATCTTAAGGAGAGCATAGTTATGCTTCACATCATGACCTCTCAAAATTGTGGGTAAAAGTGAGGATTTAAATCTGGCGAGTATGGAGGCAAGAACAAAATTTTACACCCAATATTTTCTATCAAATTTTTTGTCCTTGCAGATTTATAAAAACTCGCATTGTCGAGAACAATAGTCTGTCCAGGTTTAAATACAGGAACAAGTATATTTTCTACATAAGCATCAAAAATCTCGCTGTTGCAGTAGCCTTCAGGAAGCTTTAACTTTTCCTTCATTCAGTGCTCCAATTATGCTTACCCTCTTTCTTTGAAACCCTGGGCAAATAACCTCTTTCCTCTTTGAGACCACCCATATTCATAAAATTCATTTATTCCAAACTCATCTATGTATATCAAGTTTTCTTTATTTCTTTCTTCTACTTTTTTTATGAACTCTTTGCGTTTCTCTTTATCTCTTTCTCGATAAAGAAAAGTTTTTTTTATATGTATAGTTTACTTTGCTAAGGTAGTTATATACTGTGCTTCTACACATATTACCAAATTCTTCAATTATCTTTTCAATTCTAATATCCTGATTTCCATCCAGAAATTTGATAAATCTATCCATATCTTTAATCTTATGGCCATATCCTTTGTGATAGCCTGAAGATGGTTTCTGTTTCTTTTTTCCTTTTCCTCCACAAATATATTGGTTTTATGCTCACTTTGAATATTTGACTGATTTTTTTTATCGTCACTGTTTTTTTATCGACTCCTTTGAAAACACGTTCTTTCAGATCCTCACTATATGGACTTGGCATCTTCTTCTTTCTCATTACTTATTATACCATTCTAACCAATTTTGCCATATAGCTAAACCTTTCTTGGGTTAGCTATAGATGATAAAATATTTGATTCTAGTTCTTTATAGTCTACTAATCCGGTAGTTCTATTTGCTTGACTCATTTCAAACCTCCATTTTTTATATCAATTTATTACTTTTCTTTTCGGCTTGACACACTTTTTTGAACGTTCCCCACTTTTTCTATCAACTTTTCAAATTCTTCTACAGTTAAGCCTGTTATATTACGAAAATTTCTTGGGTGTTTCTTTATATTGTAGTAACTAAAGCTCATTTTTTTACCTTACTCTATCTGCTTATTCCTCTTCTACCTCTCTCCCATCATTTTATCATTACCTTTTGCAGCAGGTCTATTGATGCATGAGTCTGGAATCTAGGAATTCTGATTATATATTAAGTTAGTAAGTATAAAAGTTATGTAAAAATACAACGTTTTTAGTGAGATTACGGAAAGCCAGCGTCACACGCTGGAATGACATCTTTCTTGGTGGACTCAAATCATAATGTTTGTACGGTTGTGGACTTATAACTAAAGCAATCTAGAAAATTAATGATATTTTATTCCCCGGAGAACGCTCTATTTTGTTTTCCAACTCTAGTTCTAAAAGAGCCATTAGAGCTATGTTGGCAGAAAGTCCACTTGCTAATATAAGTTCATCTATATCAACAGGTACAGAGTTAATATGATCAACTATAACATATTTTGCCTGTTGCAATTTTTCTTGTTTTTGGTCAGCAACGGTATCAAATAGATTTTTTTGCTGCAGAGGTAAACTAAATCTCACGCTCTCTACTATATCATCAGCGGATTCAACAAGTTTAGCGCCGTTCTTAATTAAATAATTACTACCACTACAGCGTGAATCTAAAGGGAAACCAGAAACTGCAAACACCTCTCTTCCTTGATTCAAAGCAAAATCTGCTGTGATGAGAGAACCAGACTTTTTTGATGCTTCAATTACCACAACACCGAGTGAAAGGCCAGATATAATTCGGTTTCTTTGGGGAAAATACTGAGGCTTTGGTTTAGTAGCAAATGGAAGCTCAGTAATTACTAATCCGCCATTTTCAGTGATTCTTTTGTATAGATCAAAATTTTCTCTTGGGTATACTACGTCAATTCCGCTTGCTGTAACAGCAATAGTGGGGTAATTTTTGTATATTACACTGTTTGCTGCAGTATCAATCTCTCTTGCAAGACCAGAAATTATGATGAAACCAGCTTCGCTTAAATCGAGTGCCAACTTATTGGCAAAATTTCTTCCATTCATTGAAGAATTACGTCCACCGATTATTGCAATTATCTCACGACTTAATAATGATACATCACCAAGTGTAGTTATTACAGGAGGACAACCAGAGATATTCCTTAAAATTTCAGGGTAATCTGGATCACATGCTGGTGTTATTTTGGCTCCAATTTTTTCTGCATTCTTAATTTCTTCCCGTGCATTTTGAATTCCATAATCCTTGTTAGTCAACTTATTAAGATATTTAAGCACTTCATATAGCGACCCACATGCTCTAAGTATACTAAAGAACTTTACTGGTCCCACAGTTCTAGCCAAGCTTAGCCATATTTCTAATTCTTCGTTATTTAATTTATTTATCTTCATAAAAGGCTTGAATTTCTTATCAATTTAGTGTACCCAAGATAATGTAAATATACAGTGTTTTATGACGCATTTTGTTACAGATAAATGCATAAAATGTAAATATACGGACTGTGTAGAAGTATGTCCCGTTGACTGCTTTTATGAAGGTAAAAATATGCTTGTGATTAACCCAGATGAGTGCATTGATTGTGGAGTATGTATACCTGAGTGTCCAGTGGATGCGATTGTAACTGATGATTCCATAAAAGATATTATAGAACTAGACGAAGGCTTGCTGAACAATGAACAAAAAATCTTTAAATCATTTTACAACATAAACGTAGAATATTCGCAAAAATGGCCAAACATTACAGCTAAAAAGCAACCCCTAGATGCAGCAGAAGAGTATAAAGAAAAAAAGGATAAGACAGCTTATTTTGATGAAAATTTAGGGTCATAGAGTACAAAAATAGACTTACATTTTTTTGATTAAATAGACATTGAATTGTAAGCGTCTATTTCATCTGCCATAGACGATAATTGTGCACTCTCAAAACGGAGATTGTTTGCAATATCTACTAATTTCTCACTAATTTGTGAACGAGGTTCAGGCACTGGAAAGAAAGCGTCACATCTAGTCTTGCATAGAGGTTTATCTGTTTCATTGAACGCCTCTTCACAGTTTTTGTGGCAAATATGAAATAGGTTACGTGCCTGAGACGTTAATGAATTCGAGTTTTGTGTAGGTATAACCATAATATACTCCTAAATTAAAAAACTAACGCCACGGTAGCATTTATGTGTTAATAAAATTGTAATATTTATATCAGCATAATTACTTTCCAGATAAGTTTACTTTCTTGAAAATTTCAGGAAAATATTGTACAATTACTCATGAACTTTGGTAAAACTTACGGCAAATGCTAATGTATCTTTCAGTAAAAAAACTTTACAGCATTTTACTAAACTAGTTGAGCTTACTAAGCAGCCCACTCAAGAATTAGCAGAAAGGTTATTTAATAGATCATGAAATGGAACTATCTGTAGTTGCTGATCAATATGACATTGAAGGTGTAGAAACAGTTGATTACAAAGATGTAAAGTGGAAATCAAGTGGATTACAAAATTAAATTTTTAAAGAATATTACTGAAAAAGATCTTCCAGTTTTACTTGCAATCTGGTGTCTGATCATAAAGGAACCAGTTTGCATGACACCATCTGCAAGTTTCAATATCTGTACAGCTGTGGAATTTTTCAAAGCGTTTTTTCTATTGAAGATAAAAGTATCTTTTATATATGATATATAGCAAAATATTAGGGTGCTTATGGTTCCAACTATAGCAATTTTAAGTGGTGGATTTTCTTGCGAAAGAGAAATATCGCTTATGAGCGGAAAAGCAGTAAAGAAGGCGCTTGATAGCCTTTCATATAATGCAATAGAAATAGATGTTGATAGCAACATTGCTCAAAAGCTTAAAAAAACTAATCCCGCTCTTGCTTTTATTGCTCTACATGGACCTTATGGTGAAGATGGCTGTATTCAAGGTTTACTGGAGATTTTAGGTATAAAATATACACACTCAGAAGTTATGGCTTCGGCTGTTGCTATGAATAAAGTGATGTCAAAGCATATATTCCATTCTCTTAATATCGACACTCCAAGAGGCTATGTAATTAGTCGAGAAGATGTGCTAAAAAATAATATTAAAGTTGATTATCCGTACGTCTTAAAACCGATTAACGAAGGCTCAAGCATTGGAGTACACATGATTTTCTCACATGAGGATTACTTAGAGCTGAAAAATAACAGTTCTACTATAATGGAAAAGATGATCATAGAAGAATACATACCGGGTATAGAGTTACATACTGCTGTGTTGCTGAACGAAGCAATTGGCACTATGGAAATACGACCAAAAAATAAATTCTATGATTATGAAGCAAAGTATACAGATGGATTTGCAGAACATATATTTCCTGCTAAAATTCCTGACAACATATATAGAATGACCTTGGAACACGCACTAAAAGTTCATCAATTTTTAGGATGCAAAACTGTTTCCCGCTCAGACTTCCGTTATAATCCCCAAAATAACACTTTAAAAATGCTTGAGATTAATACACATCCTGGCTTTACTGAATTATCGTTAATACCAGAAATTGCAAAATTGACAAAAGGAATTGATTTTAATGAATTAATTAAAATTATTGTCAAAGACAGTTTACACCACAAGAATATTAGAGATCAAGCCGATGTTGAACAATGTTACTAGAAGACAAAGGAGTTTTTTGCGCAAGTGTGCTTTCATGATTATAACTGCACTTTTCCTTACACTAGTACTTTATAGTTCACTTGATAAAATAACAAATCGATTCAATTACTACTTTACTTGGTGTAACGATCGCTTATCGAGCTTATTAATTAGCAATGGATTTTCAATCGACAAAGTAACCGTTACTGGAAACAAATTTACAAATGAACAGGACATTCTAAGTTTAGTAGATAGAACACAACCTATCATGTATGTATCACTCTCAAAACTAACAGATAATATACAATCTGTAAGCGAATGGATAAAACATGTAAGAATTTATAGGATTTTACCCAACACCTTACGCATTGATGTAAATGAACACAAACCTTTTGCTCTTTGGAAAGATGATAACAAAACTTCAGTAATTGACTCTGAAGGTAAAGTAATCGTAGATGATTACCAGATAGATAACCTCGTTATAATCAAAGGACAAAATTCGTTATCAAGCCTAAAATTCATTAAATATATACTAGAGAGGAAAACTCAATTAAGTGATCATATTTCTTCTTGTGTTTATGTAGGCAATAGAAGATGGAATATCATACTCGATGACAGTGCCACAGTAAAATTGCCTGAAGATAATCCTTATAGCGCATGGGATTATTTAAGCCACTTGCAAAATACAACCGACTTTACTTTTAGCAATTGGAGCATAATTGATATACGTGTTGCTGATAAGATCCTTGTGAAGAAGTGATCTGCTCGGTGCTCCTTTTCATGTCATGCAAGTAGCCCTTTCTCTGACCTGACCTTACCCAGAAAAAGTAGACAGAAAGTTAAGACGTTTTTGCTATGAGAATGATGAATCAAAAAGCTCAGGAATGCAATAGTTAATAGTAGAATGTCTACGCTGTTTATTATAAAAAATTTCTATATATTCAAATATTGCGGTTTTAGCTTGTTGTGCAGAGTGTTGTGAAGTATCAATGAGTAACTCTCTCTTAAGTGAACTAAAAAAGCTCTCTGAAACAGCATTATCATAACAACAACCTTTGTGACTCATACTAGAAGTAATATTTTTTGTACTTAGTAAAAATTTTTTGTAATAGTTTAGACTTAATCTGACAAGCGAATAGAGTAAGATAAAAATATAAACAAATTTTAAAGGAGTGTCAGATATGAGTACAACACAAGAAAAAATATTAAAACCAAAGTTAGGATTGCTAGAACTTGCAAAACAATTAGGGAATGTATCGCAGGCATGTAAAGTGATGGGATATTCGAGAGATACATTTTACCGATTCAAAGAACTATATGAAACAGGAGGAGAAGAGGGATTACATGAGATAAGTAAAAGTAAGCCATTATATGCAAATAGAGTATCAGAGAATATAGAAAAAGCAGTAGTTGAAATAGCAATAGAATTTCCAGCATATGGACAAGAAAGAGCAGCAAATGAACTGAAAAAGAGAGGAATTCTAATATCTGCTAGCGGGATAAGATCAATATGGCAAAGAAACGATCTTGAAAATTTTAAAAAGAGATTGAAAGCGCTGGAAGCGAAGGTAGTACAAGATGGTATAATTTTGACAGAGGAGCAAGTTACTGCTTTAGAAAAAGCTAAGGAACAAAAAGAGGCACATGGCGAAATTGAGACACAACACCCTGGATACTTAGGTAGTCAAGATACCTATTATGTAGGCAATATCAAATGTATTGGACGAATTTATCAACAAACTTTTATTGATACCTACTCTAGAGTGGCCTTCGCTAAGCTTTATACGGAGAAAACTGCCATAACAGCTGCAGATCTTCTCAATGATAGAGTTATACCATTTTTTGATGAACAGAAAGTTCCATTGCTACGCATTTTAACCGATAGAGGTACGGAGTATTGTGGCAAACCAGGGAATCATGCGTACCAGCTATATTTGGGAATAGAAAATATTGATCACTCTAGAACCAAAGCTTATTCTCCACAGACTAATGGTATATGTGAAAGGCTTCATAGAACTATGCAAGACGAATGTTACAATATTATCTTTAGGAAAAAGATTTATAGTACTTTGGAAGAGCTTCAGTTAGATGTTGATCATTAGTTGCATTCTTACAATAGAGCTAGACCTCATTCTGGTAAGTATTGCTACGGTAAGACTCCTATGCAGACCTTTTTTGACAGTATGCATATTGCTTACCAAAAAAATATTGATAACATTAAAGCAGATTCTGATATCGGTTTTGACTTCGTCGATTCTTCTGTCAGATAATTCATGCTTGTCAGATTAAGTCTAAACTATTACAGCCCTTCCCAGGCTTTGTTGAATAGCGAGTAGAGATGGGAGGCTTTGTTGAATGGCAAGGAATGAGGAGGAGTAATGAAAGGAATTTACGAGGCAAATTTGAAAATAGGCATACCTATATCAGTAAAGTTATTAATCAAATAGCATTTTAAAAGCACCTCTTGAGAGCGATTTACCTCAGATTTATTCTTAAAACTAAATCCAAATGTTTTTTTGAGCCTCAGGAAAAAACTCTCGATACGTGAACGTATTTCATACCTTGTCTTCTTTTTCCAGTGGGTAAGTTTTCCTTATACTAATGTTGTTGTTTCTTTCTGATAGATAATCTATATTGCTGCAGATTTTTTCTTGGCTTTATGATGGGTTTCAAGTTGTATTGATTGCACAACTTATATAAATTATCTGTATCATAAGCTCCATCTGCACGCAGAGACTTAATCTTATAGATATCACCCATTTCCTTTAGTATTTTAGATGCTATCATGTGAAAGAAAATTAGTATATCGAATTGCTATTGCCTTTTTGCTGTTTACGTCCAAAGCAACATGTAGCTTTCTTATTTGATCTGTACCATTATACTTCCTTATCTTGGCGTTATCTTTGTTATGTTGAGTACTGTTACTATAAATATGCATTACAGTACTATCTATAGCAATTTCAATATTCTCTATGTCATTTTTATCTGTTCTGTGGTCACATAATTTCAAATTAAGTTTGACGAGAAGCTTGTGAATACTTGGAGATTCTTCACTATACTTTGTAAATATCCTTTTATAAATCCAACTGCTTGCCTTAAGCCTATTCTAAATAGATTAACGACTATATGTACTGCAATAACAACCTTATCGCTATAAATCTCCAGGAATTTTTTCTGAACTTTCGTACCAGTTTTCTATAGCTTCATCGATAAAATGAAAGACATTTCCTCTTTTTTCTAAAAATTGATTATACTCTTTAATGATTACTGACTTTCATCTTCTTTGGCATATACTCTACAAAATGTTCATTTCTTAATAAAGTAACCACTTTCTTTAGATTTTCTCCCTTTTTTCTCCCATCTCTACTCGCTATGCAACAAAGCCAACTCGGGTTACCTTACTATGTTGTCAGCATCTTTGAGTAAGTAATGTTAATAAAAAATGAGTAAATGATCTATTTAATATTAAAAAGATGTTGAATATGGATAAATTGAGTCAAGATACAAAAAACAAGCTGCATTTTTGGTGGCTTATAACAGTAATAGTATGTATTATTGCTACCTATTACTACATGAAGGCAAAAGCTGCAGATAATTATAAAACGATATTACGCATTGCTTCTCAAAATTGTAACTTAGAAACTGTAAAATTCTCAGTAAAAAATTTATTAGATACTGATACACACATGCCTAAGTTAACTGCGTTACATTACGCTGCAGAAGGGGATGTTTAGAGATAGTTAGGTTTTTAATAGATGAGGGAGTTAACGTAAACATTATTAACAAGTATGTAAGCACAGCACTACATAATGCTGCATATTATGGTGATTTAAGGATTATCAAATTTTTGCTAGAAAAAGGCGCTAATCCTAACATTATAAACGATGATGGAAAAAAACCTAGAAATGTAGCTGTGTTAAGGTCAAGGCATAACAAAGATAAGCCCTACGATCAAATATTCAACCACTATGGATTTCAATCCATAGTGGTTGAATGCTGAATGACTTTAAGTTTAAAATTGAGAAAGTAGTTGTTATATATATCAGCAAGTATGAGTTAAATTTGTATTATGGACTTGAATAAATTTACCGAAAAAGCAAAAAGCCTAATCCAGAGCGCTCAAATGAAAGCATTGGGAGCTGGGCATCAGATTTTTATGCCTGAACATTTACTTAAAGTAATGCTTGAAGATGAGTCAGGTTTAGTTCAGGATTTGATAGGCACTTGTGGTGGAAATATTCAGAATATTTCTGATGCTGTGAGTAGTACAATTAAAAAGTTTCCAGTGGTTGGAGGACCAGGTAGTGGTGGACTTCAGCTTTCAAGAGAGGTAGCAAAAGTTTTTGATGATTCAATTGGTATTGCGAGGAGAAATAAAGACACATTTGTTACTGTTGAGCGGTTGTTGCAGGG
Organism: Wolbachia endosymbiont (group B) of Villa cingulata; assembly: GCF_964028285.1. Lineage (NCBI taxonomy): Bacteria > Pseudomonadati > Pseudomonadota > Alphaproteobacteria > Rickettsiales > Anaplasmataceae > Wolbachia > Wolbachia endosymbiont (group B) of Villa cingulata. Next base: position 583,990 of record NZ_OZ034766.1, read on the forward strand.
CCTTGCTGCACAAAAAGATGAAATTGTAGGTAAAATTTTAGCAGAAGGTGGTGTAACACCGCAAAAATTAAATTCAGTTATTGCAGAAATGAGAAAAGGTGGCAGTGCAGACTCTCCAAATAGCGAGGAAAAATTAAATGCGGCAAAGAGGTATACAAAAGATATTACAGAGCTTGCTATGCAAGGTAAGCTTGATCCTGTAATTGGTCGTGATGAGGAAATCAGAAGAACTATGCAGGTATCGTTGAGGCGAACAAAAAATAATCCAGTACTGATAGGTGAACCTGGTGTTGGAAAAACTGCAATAGTTGAAGGTTTAGCAAACAGAATTGTTGCAAATGATGTACCACTTGGTTTGCGTGATGCAAAAGTTTTAGCTTTGGATCTTGGTGCATTAATTGCTGGAACAAAATTTAGAGGGGAGTTTGAAGAGAGACTAAAAGCAGTGATTAATGAGATTTCAAAAGCAGAGGGAAAAGTTATTTTGTTTATAGATGAGCTTCATACTTTAGTGGGAGCAGGAGCAACAAGTGGTGCGATGGATGCTTCAAATTTGCTCAAGCCTGCTCTTGCGCGTGGAGAAATTCGCTGTATAGGGGCTACAACTTTGGATGAGTATCGTCAACATATAGAGAAAGACCCTGCGCTTGCAAGGCGTTTTCAGCCTGTGTTTATTTCTCAACCGACTGAGACTGATACTATTTCAATACTGAGGGGTTTGAAGGAGAGGTATGAGGTGCACCATGGTATTAGAATCACAGATGGTGCAATAATCGCTGCTGCAACGCTTTCTAATAGATATATAACAGATAGGTTTTTACCTGATAAAGCGATCGATTTAATTGATGAAGCAGCAAGTAGGGTTAGAATTGAAATGGACAGCAAGCCTGAGGTTGTTGATGAGCTTGAAAGAAAGATTATACAGCTGAAAATTGAGTCAGAGGCTTTGAAAAAAGAAAGTGATGAAAACTCTAGGCAACGTTTAAAAAAGATAAATGAGGAAATTGAGAGTCTAAACAGTAAATTTGCTGACTTAAGCAGTAAATGGCAGATGGAAAAGAATAAAATAGCTAAAATACAAGAAACTGCTGAAAAATTGGATAACGCGAGGAAAGAGCTAGAATTGGCTCAGCGCAATGGAAATTTAGGAAGGGCAGGGGAGTTGATGTATGGTGTGATTCCTCAACTTGAAAATGAGTTAAAAAATCAGGAAAAAGTTACTGATAGTTTCCTAAAGAAAGAAGTTACTGAGAGTGATATTGCAAATATTGTTTCAAAATGGACAGGCATTCCAGTTGATAACATGATGCATAGTGAAAAGGAAAAGCTCCTTAACATGGAAAATGAAATAGGAAAAAGAGTAATAGGGCAGAGAGATGCAATTGAAGCGATAAGTAATGCAGTAAGGCGCTCCCGTTCTGGTGTTCAGGATACTAATCGACCTTTTGGTTCATTTTTATTCTTAGGTCCAACCGGAGTTGGAAAAACAGAGTTAGCAAAATCTCTTGCCGAATTTTTGTTTGATGATCAATCAGCACTTCTACGCTTTGATATGTCAGAGTATATGGAAAAACACTCCGTTTCAAAGTTAATTGGTGCGCCTCCAGGATATGTTGGTTATGAACAAGGTGGCAGATTAACCGAAGCAGTAAGGAGAAGACCATATCAGGTAATTTTGTTTGATGAGATAGAAAAGGCAAATCCAGACATATTTAATATATTACTGCAGATTTTGGATGAAGGTAGACTCACCGATAGCCATGGCAAATTAATTGATTTTCGTAATACCATACTAATTTTAACTTCTAACCTTGGAGCTGAGATGATGCTAAGAGGAGCTACCGAATCTGTGAAAGATGAGGTGATGAAAATAGTTAAGTCAGCGTTTCGTCCAGAATTTTTAAATAGACTGGATGAAATTATTATATTCCACAGCTTAACCAAAGATGACATTGATAAAATTATAGATGTTCAATTCTCTTATTTACAAAAGATGCTTGCTAAGCGTAAACTGAGTATTAGTTTATCGCAAGAAGCTAAAGAACTAATAGCACAAACTGGATATGACCCTGAATATGGAGCGCGGCCTCTGAAAAGGGTAATACAAGAATGCATTCAGAATAATCTAGCTAAGTTAGTTTTATCGGGGGAAATAGTAGAAGGAGATGAGCTAATAGTGTATACTTCTGGTAACGAAATCTTAGTTAAAAAGATCTAGATTCGCTGTGTATTTTTGTTTTGAAAAATGTGTATAAATCATAATGTTAATGTTGAGTCTTTATTTAAGCTAGTTGATCAAGGGAATAAAAAAGAGAAAGAAAAAATTAAAGAGTTTATACAGTACTTTTATAATTTTGTTTATAATAGTGACCTAAAAGTCAACGATAAATTTCTTTTATACATTGCAGAAGATGCATACAACTTCATTCTTAAAAAAGAAAAAGAAGAAAGTAAATTGGCAGTAAGTAATGTAAATGATATTTCAGGAATAGAAGGCAATTTCACTATAATTAAAATCACAAATTATGACATGCCCTTTTTAGTGGATTCTGTCATTTCCACTATTAAGTCACACGGTTTAACTATATGCTATTATAGTAACAGCATAATTAATGTTCAAAGAAAAAATAGCCTAATAGATAAAATTCATCTTTTGGAAGAAAGTAATGGAATCAAAGAGTCAGTAATATATGTAATTATTAAAGGCATAAGTGGTAGCTTTGTTGATACACTAGAAGAATCTCTACGAAAGACGCTAAAAGCAGTTAACTGCGTTGTAAAGGACTGGCAATTGATGCTCAAGAAGCTTCTTGAGCATCCGGCATTGGATGCTGGAAGCAGAGATTTTCTAGCTTGGTTGAAAAATAACAATTTTGTATTTTTAGGTTATCAAGAATACATTACTAATAAAGAAGGAAAGCTTGCTCTAAGTGGTAAGGAAAGCCTCGGGTTAATGAGAGCAAGTGAAGAGTACCAAAATTCATCAATTTCTTCTGAAAGCTTGAATTCTTTATACATACTAAGATCAGACCTAATCTCAATAGTTCATCGGCGTACCTATATGAATTGTATAGGAGTGAAAGAATTTAATGATCAGGGTGATGTAATAAGGGAACAGCATTTTTTTGGGCTATTTACTTCTATAGCAGAAGTGCAAGATATTCGAACTATTCCGGTAATAAAGGATAAGATTACAACAATAGAAAAAAAGGCAGGATTTGTTCCTGGTGGCCATAACAATAAAGCTTTAATTTCCATTTTACAGTCATTTTCTTGTGACGAATTATTCCAATCAAATGAAGACGAGTTATTTGAAACTTGCACCTCGATCATGTCTCTTGCGATTAGACCAAAAGTCAAGTTATTTTTGAGAAAGCTAGGGAACTTTATTAGTTGCATAGTACTGATACCGATGCGTTATGCTAGCGCTAGGCTAATGTTCAAGATACGTGATATATTGAAGGATGAAACAAGTGCAGGAAGTTCAGATATTTATAACAATCACATTATCAATGAATATGATCTGATGAAATTACATGTAGTACTAAAGGCCAAAAATGCTAGCGTTCTTGATGATGAAGTTTTGCATATCGAAAACAAATTAAGAAACATTACGGAAAAGTGGGAAGATCGTTTTATAGACAATTTATATAATACTTTTAGCACTGTTGAGGATGTATTCATCCGCTATTCCAATGCATTTCCGGTAAGCTATCAAGAGGATTTTGAACCTCATGATGCATATTACGACATGAAAAAATTGGAGATAGTAAGGAAGAAAGGAGTAAGTGAGGTTGATTTGAGACTTACTTGTGACAATCTTAACTATCAGTTAAAAGTTTACACTCCAAGCAATGGTGGTCTTGAATTATCAAAGATATTAAAAATTACTAAGAATTTAGGGGCAAAAATTCTATCTCATAATGGTTATTATATAGAAATCAATGGTGGAATATGGATACACCACTTTGTGTTGTCAAGAGTCGATGAGTTAATAAGTGACATTACTCTGAAAGAGCAATTTGAAATAACGCTTGCAAAAGTGTTCAACAAGGAAATTAAAAATGACTATTTCAACAGTTTGATCATTATTGCTGGGCTCAAATGGAAGGAAGTGCTTCTTATTAGGGTGCTAAGTGCCTATCTAAAGCAGACGTTATTTAACTATAACCCAGAATATATCCAAAAAGTGGTCTCAGAGTACCCAAAAATAGTGAAATATCTGATACAGCTATTTCGTGCAAGATTCAATCCTAATATAGATATTGATAGAGCAGAAACTACTAACATTTTCCAGGAAAAAATTGAAGAACTACTAAAAGAGATCAGCAACGTTTCACATGATTACGTTTTGCGTTCGATATTTAACTTGATAATGGCAATTTTGAGAACCAGTTATTATCAAGATGATAAGCCATACTTATCTATCAAATTTGATTCAAGTAAAATAAATGGTTTACCTGACCCGCGCCCATACCGTGAATTGTATGTTTATTCAAACCTTTTTGAGGGAATACATCTAAGAGGAGGGAAGTTGGCTCGTGGTGGTTTGAGATGGTCGGATAGAACGGAAGATTTTCGCACTGAAGTTTTGGGACTCATGAAAGCCCAGATGACAAAAAATGCGGTCATTGTACCTGTTGGCGCAAAGGGTGGGTTTGTAATAAAGCAAGTTTATAAAGACAAAAACATTTTAAGGGAGAAAGGTGTTGAATGCTATAAGAATTTCATCAGAGGAATGCTTGATATTACTGATAATGTAGTTGATGGCAAAATAACTCCACCAGAAAATGTGATTAGGTATGACGAAGATGATCCATATTTGGTAGTTGCAGCAGATAAAGGCACTGCTTCATTTTCTGATTATGCAAACGAAGTATCCTCTGAATGTAACTTTTGGCTCGAAGATGCATTTGCATCTGGTGGATCAGCAGGTTATGACCACAAAAAGATGGGTATTACAGCAAGAGGTGCATGGATTGCAGCACAACGCCATTTTTGGAGAATGAATAAGGATATTTACCAGGATACAACTGTTATTGGAATTGGAGATATGGCTGGCGATCTGTTTGGAAATGGCATACTGCTTTCAAGAAATATACGTTTAATCGGCGCATTTAACCATATGCATATTTTCATTGATCCAAATCCTGATTCAGCAAAGGGTTTCGCAGAGCGTAAACGCCTTTTTGAATTACCGTTTTCAACTTGGATGGATTACAGCAAAGATTTGATTTCTCGTGGTGGCGGGGTATTTGAGCGTAGCAGCAAGCAAGTAGACATTTCTCAAGAAATGAAAAAGTGCTTTGATATAACGGAAGATACACTATCTCCAAATGACTTGATCCGATATCTGCTCAAGGCAAAAGTGGATTTCATATGGAATGGAGGAATTGGCACATTCGTTAAGGCAAAGAGTGAAAGTCACGTTATGGTTGGTGATAAAGCAAACGATGAATTAAGAGTAAACGGTCAGGATATTAGAGCTTCTATGTTTATAGAGGGTGGTAACCTTGGTTGCACGCAGCTTGGAAGGGTAGAATATGCTAAAATAGGTGGGTATATCAATGCAGATTTTGTCGATAATTCAGCAGGAGTAATATGTTCCGATCTTGAAGTTAATATCAAAATTGCTTTTATGAAAGTAGGGAAAATTTCCTTAGAAAAAAGGAATGAAATACTGACTAGCATGATAGACGATGTTGCATTTAAGGTGCTTGAAGACCATAACAGGATTGAAACAAAAGCATTGCTTCTTGAGTGCTTACAAGCTAAAGAAAGATTAGAGCAGCACCATAAATTATTACTCAGTTTAGAGAAATTTGGGCTGCTAAACCGAGATGTAGAATTTCTTCCAACTGAAGAAGAGGTAGCAAGAATGTTAACTGATGGAGAAGGTTTCTGTTCTCCTCAGCTTTCTGTTCTGATGTCTTATGCAAGAACAGCAATAAAAAATGAAGTTATACACTCTGAGCTACCTGAAAAAGATTTTTTGTGCTGTGATTACTTACTAAATTACTTTCCACAAAGGATAGTAACAGAGTTCAAGGATTCCATATTGAAACACCAACTTTGTAGGGAAATTATTTCTACTTGCATTACAAACGATGTAGTAAATAGGATGGGCTGTATATTTATTAATAATTTGGTTGAGAGTACTGGAATTAAAGTACATGAAGCAGTTAACATATATATCGTTGTTAATCACCTATATAATTTAAGTAGCCTTTGGCAGAAAATTGATGAATTGGATGGAAAAATTGATGTTGATTCATATTTGCAAGTAGTGAGAAGTGTGCAAAAATTTATTGGTAGGGTATCATTTTGGTTAGTAAAAAATCTTGGTAAGCTTAATCTTGTAGAACTAGATGGTGTTACAAAATTTAGGGGTGCAATTGAAACTTTAGGCCATGATATTTTAGATGAGCACCTATTAGAGGTCTATAATCATGGATTAGCTTCTTTGTTAGAGCTTAACATAAATAAAGATCTAGCAAAAAGGGTTGCTGATCTACGTATTCTTATTTATGCGCTGGACGTTATATCTGTTGCTGAGCAGACATCTTTGTCCATCCTTGAGGCTGGTAGAATATACTTTGAATTAAAGTCGCTGCTAAGATTTGATATGATTAGAACAGTTGCTGGCAAGATGAAAAGCCATTCTTCCTATTGGGATCGCAGCTTAATTAATGATTTATTAGATGATTTAAGCAATTATCAACATAAGCTAGCTGTTAAAGTTATAAAAGCTACTGATAATCATGTAGACAAGGTTCAAACTTGGGCTATTAATGATAAGGATTATATAGAGCGCTACAATAGCTTTTTAGATGAGATGGTCGCTTATAAACTTGATTTAAGTAAATTAATACTCATAATCAGAAGAGTTAAAATACTTGCTTCATAGGAAAAATGTTTAATATAGGTCTGTCAGAAGTTTTAGTTGTAGCTTTAGTGAGTATAGTTGTTCTTGATAAGAGTAAAGTACCTGTGTTCCTTAGTCTTATTAAGAATATATACAGGTATTTTATGGTTATAAAATCAAGGTTCAGGAGTTTAATGAAAGATGCAGGAATTGAAGACTTATATAGTGAGTGTGACGTTGAAAAAGTCAATTATATAGTTGGTAAAGATGGTAAACTTTATCCTACCTATGATGTAGATAATACAAAAAATGACAGCAAAGATCCTAGTAGTAGATGATATACCATCTAATGTTAAGCTTTTGGAGGCTCAGCTAAAAGCAGAGTACTATACAGTTATTGTAGCTTATGATGGCGAGGAGGCGATAGATTTAGTAGCGGAACAGCAGCCAGATATTATCTTACTTGATGTCATGATGCCAAAAATGAGTGGTTTTGAGGTTTGTAAGAAGCTAAAGAATGATCCCTTAACGACTTATATTCCAATAATTATGGTAACTGCGCTGCATGACACTCATGATAGAGTGGAAGGAATTAATGCTGGTGCGGATGACTTTCTAACTAAGCCGATAGATGAAACTGCTTTATCTGCAAGAATTAAGTCTCTTGTGCGCTTAAAGATGATAATAGATGAGTTGTGCTTGAGAGGAGAAACTAATGCTGAGATTGGTGGAGTAGCAGAAAGCAGTATTATGGATTATTCTAATCAGATTTTTGATGCTAACATACTTGTTGTAGATGAGGACACCTTTCAAGCAGAGCAGATACACAATGTTCTAAAGCAACGCTTCAGATCAATTAAAATACTGCACGATCCAAAAGAAGCATTAAAGGTTGGTATTAAGGATAATTACGACCTGATTATTTCTGACATGCAGTTTTCAAAAACTGACGGCCTACGGTTGTGTTCTAAGTTTCGTAGTAAAGTAGAAACACGTTATACACCAATTCTGATCCTTTCTGAAGATTATGATAAAAGCAATTTAGTAAAGGCACTTGATGTAGGTGCTAATGATTATTTAACAGTACCTTTAGATGAGAGTGAATTAATAGCTAGGGTTAATTTGCAAGTGAAACGCAAAAGGTATCAAGATGCCTTGAGAATGAATTTATTTAATAATGTAGAAATGTCTATAAAGGATCCATTAACTAACTGTTATAATAGAAGATATTTTGATGCACACTTAAGAAATATTGTTAAGGATTCTGTGGAAAAAGATAGAAGTTTATCTCTTATGATACTTGATATAGATTATTTTAAGATGGTGAATGATAACTTTGGGCATAATGCTGGAGATGAACTTTTAAAGGAAATACAGAAAAGAATTTCTGAAAATATCAGAGTGACAGATTTATTAGCTAGGTTTGGTGGTGAGGAATTTGTTGTTGTAATGCCAGATACCAATGTATCAGATGCGTATACTATTGCAGAGAGAATAAGGAAAATTATTGCCAAAGAACCTTTTATACTTGTGGGTAAAAATACAACCCATAATGTAACTGTGAGCATTGGAATTTCAGCAATGCAAAGATCTGACCTTGATGATGTTAAAAAATTTATAGTACGTGCTGACAAATATTTATATAAAGCAAAAAACAGTGGTAGAAATAGAGTGGTTACTGGTTGAAGTTCTTTCAAATAAGTAGTAACTAAGATTCAAATGATAGCATAAAATTTCTCAACTCCGGAAATTTCGCATTTAACTGCAGAAATAGATATTTATTTAAAAAATACCCTGTAATTTTTAACCCTAGTCTGAATTCTTGATATGAGTAGCTATTTTGTAGGTTGTTATTGTATACATCATGCAACATCTGTGGAAAAGGTAGTAATTTATCTGCATAACAGTCACCTACTTTTTTTGACACTGCTCTACCAGTTTTTGGAGAAATAAATTGTAGATTTTCTTTCACACCTGTTACAGCACATTTTGATAGGTCTAACTTAAATCCAAGTTGCGTAAGAAGCAGAAGCTCTAAGTTAAGGTAATGACTTTGCCAAAACTGGCTATTATGTTTTATTACATCGATGAAGTGTCTAAAATTATCATACAACTTGATGCAGGATTCACTTTCTGGAAGCACTTTTTCTAATATAGACGAGAAAGAAACAATAGCAATGCTTTTTAACCTATCTTGAAAGAAATGATGAAATGGAGATTCAATCAATTCGCACTTTAAAAAACCTAGATTTTCAGGTAGCTTAGCACTCCATTCTGCATGTAATAGATTACTTATTTGAAACTTATAATTGCTATTGTTTGTTAACCTAGTTAATCCTCTGCACTTTCCATGATTTTTTGTAAATAGAGAAAGAATTAAATTTTTATCACCGTATTTTTTAACAGCTATAATAACACCTTCATCTTTCCATCTCATTTAGAGTATATTGACCATATGATATTATAGAGATAATAAAATTAGTGTAGCAAATTTGAGTTTAAGTCAACTGAAATATATTGACTTTATGTGCAATATTAGCTTTAAACCAGTAAAACAAGCTGCTTAACATATGCGCCCTCTCTATTTTAATTATATTCTTCTTTTGTTTCTATGTTGTTTTTTGCTTTTTTCAATGAAAGCCCAAACGGATGATTCGTCAGTTATTCCTATACCACAAAGAAAAAAAGAATTAGTTGAGTTAGTACAACCGAGGCAAATTATTGAAATACAGGAAATTGATGAGGGTATTCCAATTCCCAAAAGAAAAAAGGGTGTAGAAAGAAAACTAAGAGAAGACATCAAAGAGGTGAAAAATGAAATAAGAGATAAGAAAAATATTGAGAACAAAGATGATCAATTGGCTGTAACAGAAATTATTAATTCTATAAGGGATAAACTGACAGAGTGTTGGAGCATTCCTGAGGGCATAGTTTATAAAGAAAATTTTAGTATAAAAATTAACTTATTATTATCCAGTAAAGGCGAGATCGTTGTAGCCAACGTAGCAGATAGTAGTTCTTATCAAAATAATCCTCTTTTTAGATCAGCAGCAGATAATGCAATGCGTGCAGTATATAAATGTAGCCCGTTAATTGGCTTACCTGCTGAGCAGCATCACATTTGGCGCGAAGTCACGTTAGATTTTATTGTCCCAAATTTGAGAGAAAAACCCTGGACTTAAAGTCCATCCTTTTAAGAATATAATTTTAAGGTGAAAAATCTCAAAGAATGTGGAATATTATAGAAAAAGCAGTCACTCTGTATATATATCACATAGTGTGGATAACAAAATATCGATATCCAGTATTAGTTGGAGATATTGGACAGAAAGCTAAAGAAGTTGTACAAGAAGTATGTGCAAATAATCAAGTAGAGAGGTAGAGTTGCGTCAACATGTATACGTTTCTGTACCCCCATACTTGAGTATTAGTAAGTTAGTGCAGTTAAATTGTAATAGTTTAGACTTAATCTGACAAGCGAATAGAGTAAGATAAAAATATAAACAAATTTTAAAGGAGTGTCAGATATGAGTACAACACAAGAAAAAATATTAAAACCAAAGTTAGGATTGCTAGAACTTGCAAAACAATTAGGGAATGTATCGCAGGCATGTAAAGTGATGGGATATTCGAGAGATACATTTTACCGATTCAAAGAACTATATGAAACAGGAGGAGAAGAGGGATTACATGAGATAAGTAAAAGTAAGCCATTATATGCAAATAGAGTATCAGAGAATATAGAAAAAGCAGTAGTTGAAATAGCAATAGAATTTCCAGCATATGGACAAGAAAGAGCAGCAAATGAACTGAAAAAGAGAGGAATTCTAATATCTGCTAGCGGGATAAGATCAATATGGCAAAGAAACGATCTTGAAAATTTTAAAAAGAGATTGAAAGCGCTGGAAGCGAAGGTAGTACAAGATGGTATAATTTTGACAGAGGAGCAAGTTACTGCTTTAGAAAAAGCTAAGGAACAAAAAGAGGCACATGGCGAAATTGAGACACAACACCCTGGATACTTAGGTAGTCAAGATACCTATTATGTAGGCAATATCAAATGTATTGGACGAATTTATCAACAAACTTTTATTGATACCTACTCTAGAGTGGCCTTCGCTAAGCTTTATACGGAGAAAACTGCCATAACAGCTGCAGATCTTCTCAATGATAGAGTTATACCATTTTTTGATGAACAGAAAGTTCCATTGCTACGCATTTTAACCGATAGAGGTACGGAGTATTGTGGCAAACCAGGGAATCATGCGTACCAGCTATATTTGGGAATAGAAAATATTGATCACTCTAGAACCAAAGCTTATTCTCCACAGACTAATGGTATATGTGAAAGGCTTCATAGAACTATGCAAGACGAATGTTACAATATTATCTTTAGGAAAAAGATTTATAGTACTTTGGAAGAGCTTCAGTTAGATGTTGATCATTAGTTGCATTCTTACAATAGAGCTAGACCTCATTCTGGTAAGTATTGCTACGGTAAGACTCCTATGCAGACCTTTTTTGACAGTATGCATATTGCTTACCAAAAAAATATTGATAACATTAAAGCAGATTCTGATATCGGTTTTGACTTCGTCGATTCTTCTGTCAGATAATTCATGCTTGTCAGATTAAGTCTAAACTATTACAAGTAGTGTACACACTAGACAGACTATCAAGAGAAACAAAAGACAGCATCGAAGTAACATCATTTTTTAGAAGACATAGAGTAAATTTTGTAGCAGTAACGCAGATATTTGACAATAATACGCCAATGGGAAAATTTGTACAAACGGTATTGTCAGGAGCAGCACAACTAGAAAGAGAAATGATAGTAGAGAGAGTAAAAAATAAAATAGCAACATCAAAGGAGCAGGGATTGTGGATGGATGGAACTTTACCGCTTGGATATGATGTAAAGGATAAAGAATTAATAATAAATGAGAAAGAAGCAAAGTTGGTAAAACATATATTTGAGAGGTATATAGAGCTGAAGTCAATGGCAGAATTGGCAAGGGAGTTAAATAGCCAAGGTTACAGAACAAAATCAGATATCTTTAAAAAGGCCACGGTGAGAAGAATAATAACAAATCCAATATATATGGGAAAAATACGGCATTATGAGAAAGAGTATGAGGGAAAGCATGAAGCAATAATAAAAGAGGAAAAATGGCAAAAAGCGCAGGAATTGATAAAGAATCAACCATATAGAAAGGCGAAATACGAGGAAGCGTTGCTAAAGGGAATAATTAAGTGCAAGGGCTGTGATGTAAACATGACTCTGACATACTCAAAAAAAGAGAATAAAAGGTATCGATATTATGTGTGCAACAATCATTTAAGGGGAAAGAATTGTGAATCAGTAAATCGAACAATAGTTGCTGGAGAAGTAGAAAAAGAAGTGATGAAGAAAGCGGAACACCTATATGAAAATTGGGGAGGAAAAGCGGAAGAGTGGAAAAATTTAAGTTTTGGAAAGCAGAAAGAAATAGTGAAGAAATTAATAAAAGGAGTAATGGTAAAAGAAGGTGGAATAGAAGTGAGTTCTGAATCAGAGGAAAAATTTATACCAATGAATTTAAAGAAGAAAGGAAACAAATGTGTGGTAATAGAGCCAGAAGGGAAAATAAACAATGCGCTACTCAAAGCAGTGGTAAAAGCCCACCTATGGAAACGTCAGCTAGAAGATGGAAAATACGCCAGTGTGAAGGAGATGAGTGTTAAAATTAAGATAAGCATGAGGAGAATACAGCAAATTTTAAGGTTAAATTATTTAGCACCAAAGATTAAGGAAGACGTGGTAAATGGGAGGCAGCCAAGAGGTTTGAAGTTAGTGAATTTAAGAGAAATACCGATGTTGTGGAGTGAGCAGTTGAAGAAATTTTATGGGTAGTGCTTGATTGAGAAATTAATAAGTTATTAATGAAAAAAGTATATACAAGTAAAAATTGTAGAGGAAGAAATATAATGCCACAGTTCAAAAATATCGAAAACAGGAAAAATATAACCTATAAGTTAGCATGTAATGAGGGTAAATTAACAAGTAAAGACAAAAAAATTCTTAATTTGGCAAAGAAAATAGAGAAAGATGCAAATGTTGTCAAAGAACTCAAAAAACTTGATAAAATAGAGGAGATTTTAATGGTAGAGATAGTTCGCAGATGTGAAGGTAGAAGAGAGAGACTTACGCTATTACAGCAAGCTTTACTTTATAGTCAAAATGCAACTTTGGGATATGTTATTAAAAGAGCTGAGGAATACAAACTTTTTGAAAAGATTTCTGGTAAGAGAATTGTCTCAGAGCATTTAGGTGATCATGGAGAGCTAATAAACACAGCTTACAGTACTGTTGTATGTGAAAATGGTGTAGTACAAAGAAAAACTTTAACTTGTGATAGGCAAGAAGATATTAGGGAAGCTGTTGATGATTATAGAAATAATTTTGATTTCAAAGAGCAAAAAGTTACAGAAACTGGTACTCAATCACATAAGGATATTAATGAAGATAAAGAAGATTTTCAACTGACATTTGAAAAGAAGGAGAAAGCTGAAACCGAGGTTCTTCTTCCTAAAGAAAAAATGGTGTCAACACAAAGACTAATATCATTAGATCCAGTATTATTAAACGACGAATATATAGGTAATGTTAATCTAACAATGATAGAACATGCTGAAGAAAAAGCGATGTCAACAAGAAGACTGATAAAAGTAGATAGGTCATTATTAGACAATGAAGATAACAAAGACTTTCAACTGACATTTGGAAACAGCAAAAAAGCCCAAAACTCCTCAATAGAAACGCCAAATGCTACTGACAGCTCCTCTTTAGTCGTATGTTTTGATGGCGATGCAACAGACAAAAAAGACAACCCATCAACCAAAACAACGCAGCAAAGACAAGTAATCCTAGCTGGTTTTGTTGGTACAGCGTTATTCGTAAGTAGTGCTGCGTTGTATATCCTGGAAATGCACGTTATAGTCGTAGTTGGCGGGATTGTTGGATTGGTTTGTATAGGTTTTGCACTACATAATTCATTCAAGCTGAATACCAAGCTTGAGAAAGTATAGAACATTCCGCTCATTCTTCTTTAAATTGTTAATCAACTAATAACAGGTAGACTTTTTTTGACTTAAGTTTATATCTTAAATCATATACCTTTAATGACCGAGGACACACTGCAAACAGTAGGTTTTACGCCTTCCAGATGAGTGTTTACCTTCAAAGCATTATCTAAATTATGTTTTATTTGTGTATTTATTTCGAAATTAAATCCTAATTTTTCACAGAGTTTTTGAAAAATTTCTCTAATAACATCAAACAAGTTCTTACCTCCCTCTTTATAATTTTTTAATTCCTTAGGAATAGTAAGTGACAATTCGCCATCTTTATAAGTTACACCATCTTTACTATCTTTAGACTCAAGTGTAAATTCAAGTGATGTAGATAGATCACACACTTTTTCTTCTGGATTATCAAGCTTAGTTACAGGTATTTCCATATCAGACTTTACTGTTATTTTATTATGGTCAGTATAATGAATATTCATTACTTTTTCAGGGTCTCTTGGCGTTAGTTGATGATTGATCAGTGCAGCATGAAACTGAATAAACATACCAGCTCCATATCCTGCTTGATTACAATTAGTAACTAACTCTTCTAAGATAGAGTTACTGGGAACACCTTCTGCAGCGTATCGAAATATTTCCTTAAAAACTTCTTTAGCAAATTGCCGGTAGTTTCTACTCTCATCCTCTGCTTTTGGTAATAGATGGGTATACTCTCTTCCAGCATTGTAAAATCTCTCAAAATCTTTTCTATAAGATTCAGTTTTCTGATAGTTAGGAGTCTCAGGATCTTCAAAGTGATTTTTCCATAACTCAAGTAATGCATTCTGAGCAAGTTCTTTTTCAAGACTTTCCAGAACTGAATTAACAAAAGCTTTACCACGATCCGTGTCTATCTCTCTTTCTTTTTTATTCTTAGAATTATATATATCGTCACTACTAAAAAGTTTGCTACCGTGATATTTAGCTCCTTCTATCAGAGTACTAATTAAAATCTTGTCTATAACCTTTCCATTGATAACAAAATTCATTCTAGGAAAATCCAAATACATAGTTTCACCAGAATATGCTAATTTATTATTGTTATCAGCATTTAATTTACTAAAACCAAATTCTTTGATTTGAGCCTTTAATGTAATTATTGGATTAGCTTCTGTCATAATACCCCTTTGTCAAAGCCTTAAAGCTGATTATACTATAAGAATTATTAATGAACTACTAACAATATATGAGCGTGGCAAAGGCTTTGTATTTTGCAAGAGTTGCTCTAGCTTTATATACCCAGGTCATATGTAACAAATACAGCGAGACAAGAATTTAATTATAACAGCAATATTATAAATAATATGACATCCTTCTTATAATAGCAAGCCTCCAAGCTGGAAGCCTGCTATTGGTTACTTTACATCAATTTTCTTAACATGTTTTTCAGACTTAGGTACACTTATATGTAATACTCCGTCTGAGAAATTAGCAGATATTTTATCTTGGTCCACATTAGCTGGAAGTTGAAAAGACCTATAGAAAGAGCCATGATACCTCTCACGATGGTAATATTGCTTATCTTCTGACTCTTTTTCGCATTTCTTTTCACCTTTCACTATTAAATTATCACCAGATACACTAATATCTACATTTTCTTTAGAGATACCTGGCAATTCTAAAGATAGGCAATAGTTTTGCTCTGTTTCATATAAGTCACAAGCTGGCAATACACTGCCATCTCTTCTGAGAAGTCCAGGGTTAGTTCCCATAAAGAAGCTATTGAACATGTCATCAACAGCTTTTTGCAGACCCCTTAAGCTAAAACTATCGCGATTATTGTTTTTATTTGAATGAACTAGATTACTCATGTTATACCTCCTTGTCATTACTCATGCATTATATAATCATTCTATTCACAAGTTTCAATATTGTGTTATATAGTTAAAATAAACGTGGACAAGATTTTCTAAAACTAAATTGATGTCACGCTTTTTAGTAATACTTGGTTTACTGATTACAGGAATAGGTCTTGTTTATCCTCTAATAGAAAAACTTGGCATAACAGGGGATATCTATATTGAAAAAGGTGTTTTATTTTCCGATCACTACTTCACTTTTGATAAGCTTTATAATAAGCCTCGTTATGCTACTAATGAATAAGTTTCGTTAGTGGAATTGAATTTCTGCCAAAGTAACCTTCGCCTTAATATTTCAAGATAGGCAACAATAGAGAAGTTTAAGTTATGCAGGTGTGGTTTAGAAGTTTTTAGTGAGTATCAAAATTTACTCAAAGTATTAGAATTTTATGTAAAAAAAAGATATTGACTTGTGATTTAATGATAACTAAGGTATACTGATTAATGATGAGAGGGTAGTATGCCAAGTTTTTTTGATAATTCGGTAAAGAAACAGCTAGAACTAGCAATTGATAGAAAAGATCCTAAGTTAGTCCAGATTCTCTTGGGATCGGAATTCTGTCAGCTTTGGCAATATTGGTTAGCACATGCAATGATTTCGTATAACATGTTAGCGATAGAACGAGATACACAGTGTAATTTACCTTTAAAAATTATCGAAAGGCAAAGAGAGGTTCTAGAAGGATCGTTGGAATTACTTAGAAGTAGAAAGCGAGCGTTAGACGAAGGTGGACAAGTTGTTCTGTTACGAGAGGAAGAAAGACGCTTAACTGATATACAAGATTTGATTTCTAAGCTATTTAGAGATGCACGTCAAATAGTTGAGGATCATAAAAGAATTATAGAGCAAGAAAATGTACCAGGTACAAATTTTCTATACTGTACTCAGAATGAGGCTATTATGAGCGAAAGTAATAGCACTGGTGCAGTTGGAGACAATGAAGTAGGGATTCCAGAGTACACAGCTCATTCATTACGTAATGTAAGCACAGTCACTCAGTTAAATTTTGTAGAAGGATGTAATGTTCTTGTTGATGAAATGGAAAAGATGATTGTAAGCACAGTATGGGAGCAAACTAATTTCTCTACTAGGGTTGGGTACTATTTAAATGAAATAAATAATTATGTAAGAGGTGAAAATGGTCAGGTTTTAGATGAAGCTGTAAATTACATACCAAACAACAGGTACTCTGATCTACTTAGAGGATGTTTAGCAGTGTTTAGGCCATTAGTTAATGGAATGCAAGTGGTAAACAACTATATGAATAATAATTTACAAAATATAAGTTGTGTAGACAGTAAAATAAAGGAAGTAAGTGGAATAAACAGTAAGCTAAGTAGTGTTGCAGCAGAAAAGAGTAGGTTGAAAAAGAAGCTATTGGAAGCAAGGGAAGAAGTAAAGGAAAAAGCAGTTGATAGAATGACAGACGGGAAGTTATTTGATAAAGAATTTGTACATACAATGTACGAAAAGTTGTTAGATTACTATCTAATGAAAGCGAGGAAAGATAACAAGAGTGTGTTACACAGTGATATAGAAAACAATGGTGTAGATGAGGTAAAAAGGAAAATTCTCAACCAAACTAAGGAGGTGAATGTTGATACTATTGCTGATCTATATAAAGTATGCATTGAATAAAGAGCAGGAAGCTAGTGTAAAAGTAGTCAGTGTGTTGCTGCTCAATCTTGCTCATATTGGGGATGTTTGTAAGGGCCATATAGAAATATGTCAAAATGAAGAAGTAAGGAATTTAAGCAAAAAGTCAAATAACACAATAATGATAGATGTGCACGATAGTTTATTTGATTTTGATGATAAGTTAGTAAATTTAGTATCGGTATTTCCAACAAAAGAGGGTCATTTTGAGAAAAGAAGCAGTGAAGATAAGATTATGCTGGAACAAATAGGTGGAGAGAAATACAAGGATATAGTTAAGGAGCTAAAAAGATTAAAGGATGAATTAGAAGAGAAAAGGAAGATATAGGAAAATAAAGAGAATCGAAGTGAATGGTGGATTTTTAAACCATTTTATATGATTTACGATTTGATTTATCAAGGTCTGAGCGAAGGACAATATTCAGTGATAGATAGCCAAGCTGTAGAGTTACATAGAAGGGCATTGTATGCAGATCGGTTTGCTGATGAAGGAATTATGTATGATTATGTAGAAAAAGCAAAAATAGGAAATGTAACAGGTGATAAAGAGGTAAAAAAGTATATAGGACGTTTATATGGTATTGCAAATCAAGGCTGGGGGAAAGCAAAAGGACAGTATACATTTGGTAGCTTTTTAGAAGATACGGGTAGAATGGCAGAGGAATTAAGGAAGCGTAAATTGCAAGAGGAAACTGAAAAGTCTCGAAGGGAAGTATGTGGAAGGCAAGAGGCGGAACAAAGGGCAGAGCAGGAAGCTCAAGCAAGACAAAGTGCAGAACAAAAGGCTCAACAAGAGGCTCAAAAGGCTCAACAAGAGGCTCAAAGGGCAGAACAGCTTAAGCAAGCATTGGAGCAAAAAGATTTAGAGAGAAAAGTAATGAAAAGTTGTGTGAAAAAGTTAGCAAAATTTGATGAAGAACTACAAAGTGCAATAGATGAAGAAAGTGAGGGCAAAATTGTAAAAGCAGCTATAGATTGTAGGGTAAGGTCTCCAGAAGAGGTAATTGATGCAATAATAAAAGAGATAGAAGTTAATAGGGAGAAAATAATAAAAGAGGGAAGAGTAAGTGATGAGATAATCGAAGCAAGTGTAAGAAGTTTCTCAAATCAGGGTACTTCACTTAGTGATATAGACGTCAGTCAAGGTATAAGTGTAGGAATGGGTAAAGATAGTAGAGCAGGTTTTTCCTAAAATATCTGTTCAGTAATGTAAATTTGCCTGAATAGTTTTTGGACGTATGAAATAAACTGCCAGGCATAGTAGAAAAGTGTTTTTTATGGGCAAAATGTTTTTAAATAGACATCTCATTTAGCACCATAAAAAGTTGAATTATTTACTTTTTTCAAAAATATAAAAATAGTACGTATATTTGTGAGAACGCGTTGTGTAAAAATAGGTTTATAAAAATAAAAGTGCAAAGTTATTGCAACAAAGCCAAAGAAGTTAGTTCATATGTAAATATGGTGGAAGTGAGCTAGTATAGGTGGTTTTAGGGTATAGCAGAGTTGTTATAAATAAAAGTTCACACGAATCCGGCGGTAGACCAATCCATCCCAAGAAAAACAGTTCTCACGTTCCTTGATTTTAACCACTGGAAATAGTTATTTTACTTAAATTTTTAGTAAAATATATTGCTAGGTTAGCATTAATTCATTTGATATGAGAACGAAAAACTGAGGTAAGTCTATAGTGAAATAGATACCTGTTCAAATTTTCAGCTTTTTGCATAAAATACTAAAAATTAGATAAATTATATTTAATCTATCTTAGCCTTACGACCTTGCCTATGTAATCATTTTCTACCACGTCGCTAATAGATACTAAATTAGGTAAATCTTTCTTGTCAGTAAATTTATTTGACCTGACAAGGCTGGCTTTAGCTTAAGAAGATGTTAAAGTAAACCCTCTTCTTCAAGAATCTTATCTTTCTTCCTTCAACCTTACTTACACTCTCTGGACTAAATATGTACGTTTCACTACAAGTACACCCAAATCGTGAGCACTTCCATTGGTAAAGATTATCTATAAAACTGTCCTAAGTTATCTCGTACGTTAAGAACATCCTTAACCGATATTAGAGTATCTGGTCCTCGTGCACCGTTATTGAATACAGCATACGATAAAACCATTTGATCTCCATCAGTAACACGTTCACATCCTCCACATTGCGTATATCGTTGTAATTGTCGATTCGCTTCTGCACTTCTTTGTCGTACCTGCCCTGCAGTTCTGGCAAATTTTAGCTCTATCCCAATTGGATGAGTATCATCTCTTTCCACAAATCTTGACAACACTAGATCTATTCTTCCACCTCTTTCTAATTGAAACTCAATAATTACTCTAGCAGGATTGCCAAGAGTATAAAATAACCCATGTAATACAGCTTGAAATTCAGCTTCACTTGTTACCAATCCTTGCCTTAACGGAAACAACACATTAGAAATTTCCTGAAATAATTGCGTATGCCTGTTGACATCTTGCCAGCCAGTATTCATCATTACACTTGCGGCTCTGTGCACTTGTCCAACACCACCTATTCGTGAAAGATTACCTTGGAAATGCCCAAGATAATTTCTTGAATAATCATCAGGTGACTGAAATGGTGTTAAAACAACGTTTACTTGAGGATTACCATCAACCATTTCACACAATATTTCACGCACTCTAGCACCTTGCCAATGTGGACGTAACAGATCTAAGGCCATTACTGGAAATTGGTGACGCAATATTCGACGGATATTAAGCACAACTAGTGAATTAATATTTAGTGCAAATAGAACCATGGTCAAAGCTCTCTCTCGAACATTTATTCCTGTAGCTCTTTGTCCTTGCTGGCCTAGCATTCTATCATCATTATGGTAATTAAATAGATATTTTGTTACTCTTACCAAATTTCCACCTATCCGAGCAGTACCTTTTTCAAATGCAATACTTGCAAATGCAAACCTAGATGTGTAGGAAAATGGATTAGAACCAGGTACCGCACGTGTACAAGAGGCTGGATATAATAAATAATTTTCTACTGACCTTACCCAGAAAAAGTAGACAGAAAGTTAAGACGTTTTTGCTATGAGAATGATGAATCAAAAAGCTCAGGAATGCAATAGTTAATAGTAGAATGTCTACGCTGTTTATTATAAAAAATTTCTATATATTCAAATATTGCGGTTTTAGCTTGTTGTGCAGAGTGTTGTGAAGTATCAATGAGTAACTCTCTCTTAAGTGAACTAAAAAAGCTCTCTGAAACAGCATTATCATAACAACAACCTTTGTGACTCATACTAGAAGTAATATTTTTTGTACTTAGTAAAAATTGATAATTTTTAGAGGTGTATTGCGATCCTTGATCGCTATGAAATAGTAGATTTTTAGCAGATTTGCGCCTACCAATAGCCATGAATAACGCATCTATAACTAATTGCCTATTTACTGCATTACTCATTGACCAGCCAATCACCATGCGTGAATATAAATCTATTATTGCTGCCAAATATAACCATCCTTCATTAGTTTTTATGTACGTAATATCAGTTACCCATATCTTGTTAGGTTGATCAGCGATGAAATTCTGATTTAATATGTTAGGAGTTATAACTCTATTGTCTATTTGTGGTTTTTTACTTTTAAACTTTCGTCTAAGCTTAGCTTGAATGCCATTTTTCTGCATAACATTTTGCACTGTTTTGATGTTATAATTTTTACCTAAAGCCTTTAATTCAGCGTGAATTTTAGGAGCTCCGTATCTGCATTGTGATGCTCGATATACCTTCTGAATATCTTGTATGAGCTCTTCTCTTATTGATTTTTTGTTGTTTTTTTCCTTAGTAATCCATTTATAATAACCACAAGCAGATACGTTCAAAAATCTGCATGATTCCCGTATTTTATAGCATTTTTTATGTTCTTTTATAAAAGAATATTTTACTCTTTTTGGTTTGCAAAATATCCCAGGGCTTTTTTTAAAATGTCTCTTTCCCTCGTTACTCTTGCCAGCTCTTTCTTTAAATCAAACTTTTCTTTGTCACAATGAGCTACTTTCCCTTTTCCTGGAAACGCATCTACTCCAGACATTCTATCATTGTATGTTTTTACCCATCTGCTTAATGAATCACCGCTAATACCCAAATCTCTTGCTATTTTTGCTGATGATTGACCTGTTTCTTTTACTAGTCTTATAGCTTCAATTTTGAATTCTGCTGTATATTCTTTTCTTTTTGTCATACCACACCTCTTTGAAAAAACGTTTTATTTTACTTCAAAAACGTCTTAACTTTCTGTCTACTTTTTCTGGGTAAGGTCAGGGCTATCAAGTGGCATCTATGAGGCAAATTTTAAGCTAAACAAGTCAATCAATATAGCTACTTTGCCAAAAATTGGCTATTATATGCTCAGTAGTGAGCTTGTTGTACGTAATCATATTACGAAAGAGGAAGTAAAGATCCCTAGAGATTTTCATTATCTTAAAGTTGTTAAATCCAATCACGATGATTGTAAGTTAACGTTTTGTAATTTTTTAGGTAATGAGTTTTTTGAATATAAAAAGTATGATCCACAATATTCTGGTATCTCAGATGAATATAAATTCGTGGATTTTGGTAGTGTAAAAAAGACTAATAATCTAAAATTTAAGGAGTATGTTGGTCATGCACCTAAGTTTTTTGCTGTAGAAGGCTCTATTGAGCCTGGATCTGAAAACCATGTAATTGATCTATTTGAGCTAGTAAGAGACGGTAAAGGCAAAAAAGTGGGAACACTTGCTGATGAATTTGGTTATTTTGATGATCAAAATAAATTACACTACTATAATTATCACAAAAGTGCAGAAAGTAATACTTATGATCCTGAAAACTTCAGTGTAAAAATGATAAATTTAGATGTGAAGAAAATTGATAAATTTCATCTTATTGCAGAACAAGGTGATATAATCATTCATCCTATTTTGGAAAATTTAGACATATTTTAAAGTTTTTTTAGAGTTATTATAATTAGGTTATGGAAGTTGAATCAGTAAAAAACAAAAGTTATTTCAGGAAAGCAGTAGAATGGTATTGCCACAGATACCTGTTCTGCGTTGTAGAAAGATCTTGGATGGCGTTAATAGCGTTACTTCTCTTAGTATGTTTGTTTTTATCATTACTAAACATATACCTATTACTTCCTGTTAAAAAAGATTTAAATTTTGTGAAGTACACGAACCACACAGAAGATGAGTTTTCTACAATACATAAACTTAGTTTTAGTGAAAAAGAAGATGAATACACTTCCATAGCAAGGTACTTGGTAAGTCAATACGTTGAAGCATACGAGTCCTCTCAGATCGTTGAATCAAAGTATCAAGAAAATTTTATAAAAAACAATTCTACATATAAAATCTATCAAGACTTTCAGGAAAAAGTAAACAATGAAGCTGTTTCATCCACAAGAAAAATTACCAACACAAACGTAACAACACTATCTATTGACCGATCGATCAAGGACTTAGTTACATTTGCTGGAAATGCAACTGTAGTTTTTGCAGCTGAGCAAAATAAGAAAATGAAAGACTATGCTGTGGAGGTTAGCTTTACTTTATCAAACATGAAAGCAACTCTAACTGGTATAATACCATTTAAATTTATTGTTAACGGCTATAAATACAGGTGATTACATTTAAAAAATTACTTGGTAGCTAAAAAAATAACTAAAGTGCATACAGCAGTAACAACTGGAGGTAAAATTAGAAGCATTGGTGTCTTTTTAATAAAATAATTTCTAGAAGGTTTTAAGAAAAAGGCATTGTAAATTATCGGTAAGAAGTATAGAGCGTTGAGTATAGTACTGACAATTAACACCAGAGCTACAAATACAGAAAGTGTTACATTACTAGAGTTAAAAACAGCTTGAAAAATGAAAAATTTGCTCCAAAAAGTCGGAGCAGGTGGTACCCCTATCATGGACAATGCACCTATAGTAAATGCTATCATACTAATTGGCATACTACGTCCTATACCGTGAATTCTATCTATGTATTTCTCACCTGTTTTCGTTATTATTGCTCCAGCAGTGAAAAACAAAGTGATTTTTGCAAATGCGTGGCAAACTAATTGAAAAATTGCAACCCTCATGCTGAGCTCACTAAAAATTGAAGCAAATAATATAATGTAGGACAACTGAGAGATGGTAGAATAAGCAAGCAATTTCTTTAATTCCTTTTGTTTTAACGCAATCAATGATGCAGTAATAATAGTAAATCCAGCAGCGTACGGAAGCCATCCTCCAGCAAACCAACTTTGCTGTGCAAAACGTTGCATATTATCGACGCCGAAAGTGTATAATATAACTTTGATAATGATGAAAACTCCGGATTTCACAACAGCAACAGCATGTAGTAGTGCGCTTACAGGAGTTGGTGCAACCATTGCTTTTGGCAACCAAAAATGCATTGGCATTAATGCAGCTTTTCCTATTCCATAAATCAGCATAGCAAAACACACTGCAATAAAAGTTATGAACGAAGTATCAAACTTGAATATTCCACCTCTTACAAAGTCTAAAGTATGGAATTCATTATATAAGAGGCCTATTGCAGGAAAAAATAACACTAAAGAAGAGAAAAATAGTAAACCAAAGTAATAGCGTCCTGCAATTACTGATTCATTTGTTGAGTTGTAAGTAATCAGAGGGTATGTACTAATAGTTAGAAGCTCGTAAAAGACAAATGTAGTGAGCAAATCTCCAGAAAAAGCAATAAACATTGCACAGCTAATCGCTATTGAAAAAAAGCATAGAAAACTCGAGTAGTTACTATCAGCATAGTTATTTCGCATATAACATATTGCATACATACTGGTTAGTACCCACAAAAATGATATTAATAAACTGAATATTGCTCCACTAGACTCTAACTTTAAACTAATATGCAAATTATTACCAAAGTCCATGAGAATAAATTGAGAATGATCACCATACACCAAATATAAAGTGCATAGAGATGTATATGCAAATAGAAGCATAGAAGAAACAACAGTAATGCTATTGTTCACTCTGGGCCATTTACTAGTAAAAGAAATAGCTAATGCACTTAAAAGTGGGATCAACGCAGTAATTAACAAATAATTCTCAGTAATAAAAAGTGGCAAGGAAAGAGATATTAAAACAAAATCCATTAAGTAATTCATCTTTCTGTTTAGGTAAAGCTAAAATTATATTCAAGTTATAGAGAATTTGCTATTTTTTAGTTGTATATCGGAAGTGTTAAATAAACCATACGCATCAAGTTAAGAAAAAGTGGCGTAAGGAAGAAAGGAAATAGGAAAAAACTATTTTATATATTAAGTAATAAAGTTAGTAATTTATAGATCTTTCTAAAAAATTATCTTATCCTAGATAAGAATTTCCTAAAAAAATAAATGTAACAAATAAAATGCCAATCTTAAATATTGCTATGTTTCACGATAGCTTCTTAATTTGGCACGTATGGTTTGTTAAACACTTCCAGAATTACTCAAAACCGCTACAGACTATATCTTTCTGTATAATCTTTAAATGCACCTCTATTGGAGTCAAAATGTAGCTTCACACTGCCAATTGGCCCGTTTCTTTGTTTTGCAATGATCAGCTCTGCAATATTTCTAATTTTCTCCATTTTCTCTTGCCACTCTCGATGTTTATTACTTCCTTCATTTGGTTGCTTTCTTAATTCATAATATTCTTCTCTATAGAGGAACATTACTATATCCGCATCCTGCTCTATGCTTCCTGAATCACGTAAATCAGAAAGTTGTGGTTTTTTATCATCCCTTTGCTCAACAGAACGAGAGAGCTGTGATAGTGCAACAATGGGAATATTTAGTTCCTTTGCAATTGCTTTTAAACCCTGCGTCACTTCTGAGATTTCTTGCACTCTATTTTCACTACTCCTTTTTGTTGTTCCTCGAATTAACTGCAGATAATCGATAAAGACCACCTCTACATTATATAGTTGATAGAGAAGACGTATTCTGGTACGAAGAGCACTAATTGATAATGCAGGAGTGTCATCTATGATGAAAGGTAATTCGGATAGATCTGTACTAGCATTAATGAATTCGTGTAATTCAAAATCACTAATTCTCCCAGTCAGTGCCTTATAATAACCAATGCCTGAATCTATAGTAATCAATCTTGCAGTCAATTGCTCTGCTGACATTTCAAGTGAGAAAAACGCTACGTAGTGTTGTTTATCTGTTCTTTTTTGCAAAATCTTACAAGCATTAAGTGCGATGTTCAGCGCCAATGCTGTCTTTCCCATTGAGGGCCTTGCAGCTATAATTAACAGATCAGATTTCTGCAAACCACCAAGAAGCTGGTTTAGGTCTTGAAGTCCGGTTGTAATACCTAGAGCCTCTGGGTTATTCTTCAGCTTGCTGATCTTCTCAACCACATCTTTAATTGAACTTGCAAGCTTTATATATGTCTTATCACCTTGCTTTTTTACTGCTAAGTTGAACAACTTTGTCATTGCCTGCTCAATTTGTACCTGTGCAGGATTTTCAATATCGTAGTTGTAACTATCGTCAACTATCTCCTGCCCGAGCTTGATTAAGCATCTCCTTAAATAAGTATCACGGATTATTCTGGTCAAGCTATAGATATCAAGCGCAATGCTTGCCTTTGCTGCAAGTTTTGCTAGGTACTCAACTCCACCACATTCGGCAAATGCTTTATCATTTTCAAAAAACATCTTTAGGCTTAGTTCATTGGCGACTATGCCGTGTTTTCTGGTTTTAGATATCTGGGTAAAAATGCTTTGATGTAGTGGATCATAGAAATTATCTGCTGTGATTATGTCTTCAACTGCATCACAAATTCTATTATCTCGAATCATTGCACCAATGAGCATTTGCTCTGCTTCTAAATTGTGTGGCAATTTACATATTTCTTCTCTTGAATCAATAAGATTAGCTAATTCATTCATTTTAAGTTTTCAGAGTAATGATTGATTATTGTAGAATATTCAGTCCTTACTTAAAAGATAAAAAATTTGACTAATCTTGTATTGCTTATAGCATTAAAGTAGGCCCCTGTGGTGGAATGGTAGACACAGCAGACTCAAAATCTGTTGCTTGCAAGAGCATGCTGGTTCAAGTCCGGCCAGGGGCACTCAAACATTGGAAAATGCATATATGTTACATAAATTTTTTAATCGTTTATTTTCCATTCTTTCTTCTATAAATGCTATTCAAAAAGTGAAAAAGGATGATAATGGAATATGCTATGTAACGGGACTTAGACGCTATTTGTCAGTGCTGCTTGATTTAATCATCATCGTTTTATTTTTGCAGTTTTGCGGTCAGGCCTTAAATCAACTCTTCATGAGCTCGGAGAGCAGTAAAATATTAGGCCAAATTGCTGCAAAATATCAAATGCAGGTGCCACTATCTGCAGAGGAAACAGCAATGCAGAGTAAACTAATCAAGTTACTAATTCTAAATCAAATAGTTCAATTCATTATGCTTTTTAGTTATGTGGCATATATGTGGATAAGGTTTGGTGCTACACCTGGAAAGTTATTACTTGGGCTTAGAGTTGTGAGTGCACAAACTTTTGAAAAATTGACTCTAAAACAAGCAATAAAGAGGTTTTTTTCCTTTATATTGTCAACAGCACCACTATTCTTGGGTTTTATATGGGCAAACTTCGACAAACGCTGCCAAACTTGGCACGATAAGATCGCAGACACAGTGGTTGTCATAAATAAGAGTCTTAAGCGTGATAAAATGAACTAAATTCGTTAAAAATAAGAAAATTTTAATAGCTTTATTGATTCATTTTAGTATATCATTAATTAATGATATACTAAAATGAAATAGTAGGTAAAAAATATGCCAAGTATTACCCATGGTCAAAGTATGGATTCTATTAGCGATAGTATTGTACATATTGGTGGTAATGAAATAAAAGAATGCGCAATTGAGGCGCTAGAACCATTTAAGAACGAATTAGAAGCTCAAAGTTTTAACCTTAATGGGCTAGGAACTTCTGACCTAGTTAAAGCATGGAAGAAGATAGAAGATTTTAAAGATGCTGAGTTAAAGAATGCTTCTGACCTTGCTGATCTGATAAAAGGGCAAATTGCAGGATTTGATGAAGAAAAATTACTAGAAATGTGTACCTTCAGCAAAATTTCCTATGGTAATGTGGATAGAAAATTAGAAAAAGGTAAATATAAAACTAAAAGACAGTTTGAAGAAGAAGGTTATCAGATTATAAGATTTTACGACAATGATCTCATCGAAGACAAGTATTCTTTGGATACTGATTATAAATTAGAACAACATGATATTGGCTATGCTTTAACTGGTAGCAATTCATATAATCGAGATGCTGGTTATATTTTTATTAAAGATAAGGAAGTAATTATAGCTTATCACGGCACTCGTGATTTAAATGATGTAAAGGAAGATCTTCGTGCATCTTTAGCTAAATTGTCATTTTTACCTGAAGATCATCGTGTCCATTCTGGTTTTTACTCTTTATTCAAACGCTCTTGGCCCAGTGTGCATAAGATATTAAAAGGGCATGCTAATGATAAAGGATTAGCAATCAAAGATTTGAAAATTAATGTTACAGGTCATAGCATGGGGGGTGCTCTTGCTAGTATAGCTGCTTTATGTCTTAATAAAACAGAAGATGCCGAAGATGTTCATGTTGCAACTTTTGGCTCCCCAAGAGTATTCTACAATGGTGCAGCTGACGTTTACGATAAGTGTCTTGGAAATAAGACTATTAGGGTAGCTTGTCAATCAGATCCGGTACCATGTTTGCCACATGGTAATGCCGGTATACACTATAAACATGTCGGTAAACCATTAAAATTAGAAACGGGTAAAACTCTAGAGTATTTAGAGCCACACTATCATAAAATTGACACCTATTATAACCTTATTCAGGAAGTACAGCGGGAAAATTTTAAATCAGATAATAATCTATCTAAGTATCGCCATATTGCTTATATTTGTGGCCTATTTTACCATGCAGTTTTGTCATATGTCGATGTGGATGATAAGGAATTCTTTGAAGAAGTCAGAGAAGAAAATAAAGGCATTAAGTTTTCTGAGATACCAATTGAATATGCTCCAAAATTAGAAGAGAAAATTAAACGACTAGAACAAGAAGTAGCTCAGCTTACTAACGACAAAACTCAATTAGAGAAAAGGTTAAAGAATATACAACAAAGCTTGGCTGAAAAAACTAAAGAGCTAGATGATGAAAAAGGAAAATTAACACAAGAACAACAGAAGAATAGTAAACTCGATGGTCAAGTAGATCAACTTACTAAAGAACTTAAAGGGATAAAAGATCAGCTTGTAGGAAAGAAAGCAGAGCTGGATGAACAAACTAGAAAAGTAACCAAGCTTAACAGTACTATAGATGGGTTTAAGGAAACAAATGCTGAATTAGGAAGAAAGAATAATAATCTAACTAGTCAATTGGAAAAATTTAAGAAAGCAAAAACTAAGCTAGAAGAAAAGGTAGAATTTGCAGAAAAAGAGCTAAAAGATGCTAAAGCTCAACTCAGAAAGAGTGAGGGAGGGCTAGATGTTACAAAGAAAAATGTTTCACAATTAAAAGAAGAGCTAGAGCAAGCACAAAAAAACTTAACTGCAAAAATAAAGGAATTTAAAAATGTAGTTGATAAGTTGCAGAAAGGATTGAATGAAAAGACTAGCGAAGCAGCTCAGCTTAGGGAAGTAAAAGTTCAACTTGAACAGGAAAATAGTAATTTGGCTAGTCAAGCAAGGGAGCTTGAAGGGAAGGAAAAAGTGATTAGAGAGCTAAATGATCAAGTAGCTCAACTATCTGCAGAAAAGACTCAACTGGAAGGGCAGTTGAATGATGCAAGGCAAGATTTGACTAATAAAATTAATGGAATGATTCAGCTCAAAAATGAAAATAATGATCTGAGGATAAAGCTTCAGGAATCTGAAAATAAAAGTGAAGTACTAGAGAAGAATCTACAGAAGCAATTTGAAAGCAAGAATGAAGAGCTCAATGAAAAATTCTTGAAAGCAAAAATTCATAGTAAAAGGCAAGGTAATTATGCCTCTGTTTCTTTTGTATTATCTGGAGCATTTACTGTTGGTGCAAGTTTAACAATGCTTCATTTAGCAATGTGTATTTCTCTTGCTATAGCTGCATTAACTTTGCTTGCAGTAGGATGTTACTGTTCTTATAAGGCAAATACCGCACTTAATAATGTTAAAATCGAAAATGATAGTTATAGAATAGCTGCTTGAGTATTAATTTAAATATTCTTCAGAGCTATAACTGCTTTTTCATGACGTTCTTCTGTAGTGCGAATAAAATCATCATAACCAAAGTTCATTATTGCTAGTTATTATACCATCACTTTAATTTGGTTGTGTTTTACTAAAAAAACTTTAGATTTATTTTGTAATTGATACTTAAATATAATGACACAATCTTGGAATTTATTGCAGAAAGGCCAAAAGGAAGGCTATAAAATTGCGTATATCAATGCTCGTATTATTGACCCGGAAACTAAACTTGATATAAAAGGTTCATTATTGACTGAAGGGGATAAAATTGTTGATTTTAGCGAATCATTACTTTCAACAAGTGGAGTTGATGAAACAATAGACTGTAAAGGGCTTGCTCTAATGCCAGGCCTGATTGACATTCACGTGCATTTTCGTGAACCAGGTCAAGAGCATAAAGAAACTATACATACGGGTAGCAAATCTGCAGCTGCAGGAGGCGTTACAACTGTAGTTTGTCAGCCAAACACTGTTCCAGCAATTGATAGTGTTGTCTTGGCTAAATATTTGAAATATAGAGCACTTGAAACTTCACATGTGAATGTTGAATTTTACGCCAAAATTACCACTTCGGAAGAAAAATTAACTGAAATGGCGCTTTTAAAGGAAGCAGGTGCGGTTGGGTTCACCGATGATGGTATGCCAGTTATGAATCCAATGATTATGAGACAGGCACTGCTTTATTCAAGTATGCTTGGTGTTCCTATTGCTCAACATGCAGAAGATTTAAATCTATCTGCTGGTGGCGCAATTAATGAGGGTAAGATTTCTGAAGAATTGGGAGTAAAGGGAATCTTGAGTGCATCAGAATCGGTTATGGTAACTCGTGATATACTACTAATGAAGGACATAGAAAATGTACACTACCATATTTTACATGTCTCTTCAAAAGATTCACTTGATGCTATTAAACGAGCGAAAGATTTGGAGTTAAATGTTACATGTGAAGTAACTCCTCATCACTTTACTTTAACTGAAGATATAGTAAAGCAACATGGAGCAATCGCAAAAATGAATCCGCCACTGCGTACAGAGGAAGATCGTTTAGCTATGATTGAAGGTTTAAAGACAGGTGTGATTGATTGTATTGCAACCGATCATGCTCCGCATGATCTTAGTTCTAAAGATTTGCCACTTGAAAATGCTGCATTTGGTATTATTGGCCTTGAAACAATGCTGCCCATTTCACTTGAACTATATCACAGTGGACAAATGGGTCTACTTGATGTGCTTGCAAAATTGACATATAAGCCTGCAGATATCATACATGCGCCACGTGGCCGCATACAGAAAAACCTTGCAGCGGACTTAATTTTAGTTGATTTGGATCATGAATGGAAAATTAAAGTTGACAACTTTGCTAGTAAATCAAAAAATTCCCCTTTCGATGGACGCAAAGTGAAAGGGCGCGTAATACGTACCGTTGTGTCTGGCAAAACTGTATATTTACAGAAGAGTTAGTTATCATATAGTTGTGCTTTGAATTTCAACCAATTGTAGAGATTGAATATAAGTGGTAAAATATAGCCACTGAATAAAAAATATATGCTAATTAGTACGATATCGGAGCTGGAGAATGCATGTGAAGAATTGATGGCAAAAGATCCAAAATTTATAGCAGTGGACACAGAGTTCATTAGAAACAATTTAACCTACTATCCTAGATTATCACTAATTCAAATTTCTTACGGAGAGAAGAGTTTTATTGTAGATGTGTTAGTACCGGGAATTGACTTATCGCTTATTAAGAAAATAATGCTGAATCGAGAAATAACCAAAGTTTTTCATAGTTGTCGGCAAGACATAGAATCCTTACTCACCGTGCTTAAATGTGTTCCTACTCCCATTTTTGATACCCAAGTTGCTGCTATGTTTTGTCATTATTATCACGACTTTATTGGTTATTCAAAAGTAGTAGAGCAATATCAGGGGGTAGCGCTGGATAAAATTAAAGCTAAAAATTCAGACTGGTTAAAACGGCCATTATCTGAGGATCAATTAGATTATGCAGTAAATGACGTGATACACCTATATGACCTACACCAAATATTGTGCAATAAACTTGAAGAAAATAATAGGATGGGCTGGTTTCAAGAAGAGATGGAATCAATAGTTGATGTCAATAAGTATTTGCATAATCCAAAAGATGCATGGAAGAGGATTAAATTTAATTATGAAGCAAATCCAAGGTTGATGTTAACTGTTAAAGCAGTTAGTGAGTGGCAAGAGACCTTAGCACAGCGTTACAATATAAATCGTAATAAGGTAGTCAATAATGCCGTAATAAATGGTTTAATTGAAAAAAACGTGGAACATATTGATGACATTTTAGATGACCTTAAGAGAAACACAAAAAATATAAAAGAGGAAGATTTATTAGAATTTATAGATATTTTCAATGAGAATGAGAAGGAATTTGTGCAGCAAAATTATACTCTGTCAGATAATTATGATAAATCTGTATTTGATATACTCTCGATTATTTTGGAGAGCAAATGTAAGGAAAATAACATATCGAGAAAGTTAGTTTCGTCAAAAGATGAGTTAGCTGGATCAATATCTGGGAAGATAGATAAATTGTTCAAGGGATGGAGATATGATTTTTTTGGCAGATCAGTAGAATCGTTTTTGAATGCAGGCTCAAGGTTTGAAATTTTAATGGTAAAATCTGCTGATAGTACAGCTAAAATTCGGAGTAATCTCGTGAAAAATAACCGTATCACGTGCTGAGGTCTAACGAGTTTATTATGTCGTTCACTTGAGAAAAAACATTTGCGCTGCTATTGATGATGAAGTCACTCATTTGCCTTTTTTCTTCAATAGGTAGCTGAATACTGGACATTAGATCTAGCTTTTCTTTATCCGTATTACGCTCACTAATCCTTTGAGCTTGCACAACGCTATCTGCATGGATAAAAA
This sequence comes from Wolbachia endosymbiont (group B) of Villa cingulata, assembly GCF_964028285.1. Classification (NCBI taxonomy): domain Bacteria; kingdom Pseudomonadati; phylum Pseudomonadota; class Alphaproteobacteria; order Rickettsiales; family Anaplasmataceae; genus Wolbachia; species Wolbachia endosymbiont (group B) of Villa cingulata. The sequence goes on from NZ_OZ034766.1 coordinate 616,697, forward strand.
CAATAAAATCGCAATACAAATGGAATCTCGTTTCCAGCAGGAGTGGAATGTCTAGAACTAGAAGTTTTCTGTTGTTTTCTTTCTCATGAGCAATAAAAAATTCTAATTCATTTCGCACAGCGGAATGTACTAAAGATTGGAATTGCTTCCAATTTTCATCATAGGCTAAAAAATATTTAGACAATACTGTTCTATCAATTTTTCCATTTACTACTACCCCAGGAAATTTTTCTTCTGCATAACTTATTATGTTTTTGTCCACTTTATAAAGCTGGTGCACGACAGAGTCAGCATCAAACAAAGCGGCACCAAATTCTTTAAAGCAATTGGCTACAAAGCTCTTTCCGACTGCAATTCCACCTGTTAGACCTATTATCATATATCAAAGACTTCTTAAAAAGAATATGTGCCGTAGCTGTTATGTCTACTTAAAACTGAATTTGTGTGCATTAAAAGAAAAGCTATTATTTTTTTAGCAATTAAGTAAAATAGAGTGAAAGATTAAGAGGAAATTTTGAAAAATAAGATAAAAAAGATAGCAATTTCAGGGAAGGAAGTATGGCCAATCATCGAGGGCGGTAAAGGCATTGCAATCAGTAATGGAAGATCAAGTGGGGCATTTGCTGCAGCGAATGCTGTTGGTACATTTTCTGGTGCAAATGCTAAACTTATCGATAATAACGGCGAGTTAGTGCCACTAATTTATAAAGGTAAAACAAGAAATGACAAACACAAGGAGTTAATTGAGTATAGTATCGAGGCTGGAGTTAGTCAAGCAAAAATAGCGAATGAAATATCAAAAGGCCGTGGAAGAATACATATGAACGTGCTTTGGGAAATGGGAGCAGCAGAGCAAGTCCTTCATGGCATATTAGAAAAAGCAAAAGGCTTAGTTCATGGCATCACTTGCGGTGCTGGTATGCCTTACAAGCTCGGAGAAATTGCAGCTAAATATCAAGTTTATTATTACCCTATTATCTCATCGGCACGCGCTTTTAAAGCGTTATGGAAACGTGCTTACCAAAAAATATCTTCTTTTTTACTTGGTGGAGTAGTATACGAGGATCCTTGGCTTGCTGGTGGTCACAATGGACTCAGTAATAGTGAAGATCTAGAATTACCACAGGCTCCATTTGAAAGAGTTGCAGAGCTTAGATCTTTCATGAATGAGGTTGGTCTTGCTGAAACGCCAATTGTTATGGCGGGGGGAGTGTGGCATTTGAAGGATTGGGAACATTGGTTTGAAAATTCACAAATCGGACCAATAGCTTTTCAATTTGGTACTCGTCCGCTTTTGACGAAAGAAAGCCCGATTTCTACAGAGTGGAAAAAGAAGCTACTTATTTTAGAAGAAGGTGATGTATTTTTAAACAAGTTTAGTCCAACAGGGTTCTACTCATCTGCAGTAAAAAATAACTTCATACGTGAGTTACAGGAACGAAATTCACGTCAAATAAAATTTTCAGAAAGTGCGAGTGGAGAGTTTAATAATGAATTTGCAATAGGTAGCAGAGGTAGAAAGATTTACCTCACTGCAAAAGACAAAGAGCTAGCAAATGCATGGATTAAAGCAGGGTATATAGAGGTAATGAAAACTCCAGATGCAACTGTTATTTTTGTGACACCAGGCAAATTTGCGGAGATAAGACAAGATCAAATTAATTGCATGGGATGTTTGAGCCATTGTCTGTTTAGCAATTGGAAAGATCATGGTGACCATTCAACAGGGCGAAAGCCAGATCCACGGAGTTTCTGTATACAAAAGACACTGCAAAACATTGTACATGACGGCAATGTTGAAAATGAACTCATGTTTTCTGGACACAATGTTTACAGATTTAAGCAAGACCCATTTTATGAGAATGGCTACGTACCGACAGTAAAAGAACTGGTGGAAAGGATATTAACTGGGTATTAGGTTATGGTTGAATTGACAAGTAAACTTTACTTTGTTATAATAAATGTTTATTAATTTAATCTTAATTTAGGGGGAACTTTTATGCGTGATAGTGTTTTAGAAAGGTATGCACTTGCCTATATAAAAGAAACTGGCAGTGACAATGGTGTTCAAGAATTTTTACGTTCTCGTGGTATGCAAAATATTGAGAACTGGAGTGATAAAAATTTTGAAAATGCGTATAAGGAATTTAAGCTCAGTAATCTAACTAATGAGCAGCACAGTACAGAATATGATAGAAGCAATAGGCAACAACCTACAGACCCTCAAGTCATACATATACATAATAGTAGTAGAGGTTTAGATTTTTGGGATTATTTTCTACTTCGTAGCCTGTTTAGTGGTAATACTACAGTGATAAATAACCTTGGTTCCGGTAGCAGTAACCAGCCAAACAGAGAAGATAAGAAAAAAGACGCAGAAGACAACAGGAAATTATTAGCTTTAGGGATAGTAGCTGTAGTTGCGTGTGTTGCTTTCCATGCTTTAATGTGTGTGTGGTACAACAGCAGCGAAAAAACGGCTAGAGAATCAGAAAAGGTAGATTACCTGGATAATAAACTTAAAATGTTCAGAAATATAGAATTTGCAGTTGGTGCAATTTCTTTAGCAGCTTTGGTAGGTTGCGCTATTAACCCAGTCTTACCAGTTTGGGGTTTAGTCATTCTTGGCATTAATTCTCTTGTGTGTCTTGCTGGTGGTGTGGCTTTTCATATGAAACATGAGAAAGAGTCAGAAAATATTAAGAAAGCTGAAGAAGCGGTAGGTAATTATCGTAGAGATCCTTCGTATCGTGAACCACCACCTGCTTACTCTCCTCAAGATCCTAATGCTGCTCCAAGTGCTCCTCCTCAAGGTGTATTTAATAATCCTTACCCGGAGCAATGTGTTGGAGGTTATGGACCTTACTCTAAAGCGTAAATCACTTACAGGATACCGCTGCAAAACGCAGCGGTATAATGGCTTTTCAGATTGCTTGTACGATAGGATATATATTGATTTTTATTACTAGTGCAGATACGATAAAGCTTTAAACAGTACAAAATGGAGCAATTTGAGAGCTTTTACGTCACTACGCCAATATATTACGTAAACGACAAGCCACATATCGGCCACGCATATACTTCCCTTATCTGTGATGTTACAGCTAGATTTATGAAATTAGCTGGAAAGAACGTCAAATTTACTACTGGTACAGATGAACATGGACATAAAATTGAAAAAGCGGCTAAGGTAAAGGGAATAGAGCCAAAAGAATTTACAGATGAAATAAGTGTTACGTTCAGAAAATTGGCTGAGCTAATGAACTTTGATTATGATGATTTTATTCGCACCACAGAAGAACGTCATGAAAAAGCAGTTATAGCTCTATGGAATAGGCTTGAAGAGAGAGGGCAAATATATCTGGATTCTTACTCAGGTTGGTATTCAGTTCGTGATGAAGCGTTTTATCAGGAATCAGAGTTGATAGATGGCAGAGCACCAACAGGTGCTGAAGTTCAGTGGATAAAAGAAGAGAGCTACTTTTTTCGTTTGTCAAGTTGGCAAAATAAATTACTAGAGTTATACGAAAATCAGCCGAATTTCATCTTTCCTGAGAGCAGAAAAAACGAGGTGGTATCGTTTGTAAAATCAGGACTTACTGACCTTTCGATTTCTCGTACTAGTTTTAATTGGGGAATAAGAGTACCAGGGAATGACAAGCACGTAATTTACGTTTGGATAGATGCGCTCACTAACTATCTCACGTCAATAGGCTTTCCTAATATAGAAGATGAGGAATATAAGAAATTTTGGGCAAACTCTTTTAACGTTCATGTAATCGGTAAAGACATATTGCGCTTTCATGCTGTATACTGGCCAGCGATTCTTCTTGCAGCAGATTTATCACTGCCAAAGCAAATTGCAGTTCATGGTTGGTGGCTAAACGAGGGAGAAAAAATATCCAAATCCCTTGGTAACGTTATAGATCCAATTGGTCTGGCAGAAGAGTTTGGTGTTGATCAACTGCGCTATTTTCTCCTTCGGGAAGCAAGTTTCGGTCAAGATGGTAATTTCAGTAAGAAGAACATGATCAGCCGCATAAACTCAGAGCTGGCAAACAATATAGGCAATTTAGTGCAAAGAACAATTTCATTTCTGCACAAGCAATGCTTTGGAGTTGTACCAGTGGTCGATCGCAATTTGCTTAAAGATGATGAGAGTTTACCAAATTGCAAAGCCATAATTGATCAAGTAATGGATCATCTATCAAAGTATGAATTTAACCAGATTATACTCCTGATTATCAATATCTCTTCCAAGGCCAATGCTTACATAGATAAAAGTGCACCCTGGACGTTAAGAAAAACCGATAGAAAGCTCATGGATTTAGTAATCTACAAATTACTGGAATATATAAGGATAATTGGCATTTTGCTGCAGCCAATTGTTCCCAAGTCAGCAGAAATGATACTTGACCAATTACAGATCCCAAAAGAACAACGTAATCTACAATCTCTGTGCAATGCGTGCGTAAGCTTAGGTGTTACATTACCTAAGCCTACGCCGATTTTTTTGAGGTTTGATATTTAAAGAATCCTTAGTAAGCCGTTACAAGACTAGACTGAGTTGGCCGTTCTGTAGTTAGCCTTTTTAATTCAACAGAGTCAAAAAAAGTCCCTTGGCGTTTTGATGTATCTATACCGTTATCTACTTTGGAAGAAATGATTGAGATGCACCGAAATTATTTTTAGCACTCTTAAAAGAAGAATTTAACATTTCGTGAGACTCATCAACTTTACTTTTCAACATAGTCTGTGGAGTAGGTACATGGTGAGCAGATGGTAAATTTACAGTAGAATTACCATCAGCTTGGCCTAGATGTGCCTGCTGCTCAGATAATCCAGAAGCAGGATCTAAAGTACATACGAGAGTTGTGGAAACAACTTTGATGCTAAAGCTGCTACTATAACTGATGCGTACGTTGCAATACTACTAAATTTTACAATCTGAGTTGTTCTATCTTTTAGTTTCGGTTAATCACCTGTTTCTTTTGCTACTGCATGCAATTTTGATTGCTAAGAGCTTCAGAATCTAAAACTTCTTCTTGATTTCTTTTTTTACGCTCTTGATGCATTTTCTTAGCATCTTCATCAGAATTAATAATGTATTCTACCTTTTTATCTAGTTGTTTTTGCATTTTAGCTTTTTCTTTGACATTTTGAGCATCTAAACAAGAAGAAGTAATTGTTAGCTCTTTGCAGTGCAGCTGAAAGCGCAAAAACTAGAGCAGAAAATACAGCACCACTAATAATAAATGGAAGGCCAACACTTAACGCTGCAACTGGAGCTAAGAAACTAACATAAGGAGCTGCAGCAAACACTCCTGATGCTAACAAAGTTGCTATAGCTAAAGTTACTACCCCTTTTTTACAGTAAAGGTAGCAAAAAAAGCTACAAATCTATGTAGTATTTAAATTCGCTCCTACTGGGACCTGAACCTAATCCACTACAACATATCAGAAAACATTATCTCTATTTTTTCTGGTTACACAATGAATTTTTTCTCAGCATAATGATTATGAGATTGCTTTTTAGCTTGGTTTTACTCAACTAAAGCTAAGTTATTAGAAATTACCTGGTTTATTTGAGCGTTAGCAATATGAGTATCTTGTTGTTTACATTTAGTACAATACATAATAGATGCAGCAATTAAGGCAATTTGATTAAAGTCTTTGTTATAACCTTGGTTAAATCCTTCACTGTAGCCTTTTTTGTAGCCCTCCATATAACCATCTTCATAACTTTTTTGTTGTGCAAAAAAATCATAAGCGTATGTAAATAATGCTCCTCCTGCAGCGTAAAATATACCCTGTATTCCAGGTTTGATTATGTCTGGAACAAGCCTAACGCCATTCTTTATTTCTTGTACTATAGAAATTGTTGTTAAGTTCTTTATGTTAAAATCATTGATATTCATTGCTTTTTGTAAAAAAAATTAAGCTATATACTTTATATCTTAACATTAATTTAGTTTTAAAACAAATTAATATTTTAATATAAGTTTTCTCTTTTGTAGAGAATCTGCTTTTTCTTGTTTTGTATGAACTTAGAAAATTTTTATTGTCCCAAATTTGGGAGAAAAACCCTGGACCATCCTTTTAAGAATATAATTTTAAGGTGAAAAATCTCAAAGAATGTGGAATATTATAGAAAAAGCAGTCACTCTGTATATATATCACATAGTGTGGATAACAAAATATCGATATCCAGTATTAGTTGGAGATATTGGACAGAAAGCTAAAGAAGTTGTACAAGAAGTATGTGCAAATAATCAAGTAGAGAGGTAGAGTTGCGTCAACATGTATACGTTTCTGTACCCCCATACTTGAGTATTAGTAGGTTAGTGCAGTTAATAAAAGGAAAAAGTTCCAGAAAAAAATCCAGCAAAACTTTCCAGAGCTGAAAAAAAGATACTGGGTTATGGGCATTTGTCAGGAATAGCGGAAATTTAACTGACGAAATGATAAAAAATTATATTGAAAATCACTCTAAAAAAGAAGATAAATTTGGTAAGTCGAAAGTTAGCATTATATGCCCTCTCTCAATCTTTGGATTTCAATCCATAGTGGTTGAATCTAAATAGGTGAATTTACGTTACCTAAATTAGTTACTTGTGATGAAAAATAGATCAGCAAATTTTCAGTCAACAACAGCTAAAGACCTTTCTGCAACGTTGATTTCTCTTATATCTGTAACTTCGTCATTCTGATTAAACGAAATTTGCAGAGACTTACTACTGTACTTCCTTTTTCCCAAGAAGTTAGCTTGTTTAATTTTATATGAGACATAGTACCAAACATTTTCGTCGAACTTTGATACTAATGTTGGCAATCCTAAAGTATGAACCACTTTTTCTCTATCATCACCTACTTTTATTTTGCTCCACAGTTCAACATTAATGCCAGGAGCTCCGTGATTGTGAATAGTGTGAGTGCAGCTCACTGTAAATAATAAAATAAAAGATATTAATACTCGCATTTTGTCAATTAATTATTTGAAATCATAATACACTGATAAACTATCTGTCGTCAAATTTCAAAAAAGTTAAATTGACTGATTCTCAATACCATTTAATATAATATTTACTTCAAAATAATTAGGTACCTTATGTCATTGCTAGAAGCAGATCCAATATACAAGCCTTTTAATTATCCTTGGGCATATGATGCATGGTTGCAGCAACAAAGGATACACTGGATACCTGAAGAAGTTCCGCTTGCTGATGATGTGAAAGATTGGAAAACTAAACTTTCAAATGTAGAGAAAAATTTATTGACCCAGATTTTTAGGTTTTTTACTCAAGCAGATATTGAAGTAAATAACTGCTATATGAGGCATTATTCAAATATATTTAAGCCAACAGAAATATGTATGATGCTTGCAAGCTTTTCCAATATGGAGACTATACACATTGCAGCCTATTCATACCTTCTAGATACGATTAGTATGCCAGAAAGTGAATATCAAGCATTCTTAAAATATGATGCTATGAGAAAGAAGTATGAATACATGTTAGAATTTGAGGAAAGTAAAAAGCACGATAAAAAACATGTTGCTAAAACTTTAGCAGTATTTGGTGCCTTCACTGAAGGATTGCAGTTATTTGCATCATTTGCAATTTTGCTCAATTTTCAACGGTTTGGAAAAATGAAAGGTATGGGGCAAATAATTGCTTGGTCAGCACGTGACGAAACCTTGCACACCAATTCAATTATCAATTTGTTCAATACGTTTATTAAAGAGAATAATGAAATTTGGAATGACGAGTTCAAAGAAGAATTATATTCTGCATGTCGCACTATTGTTGAACTTGAAGATGAATTTATAAGTCTTGCTTTTGATTTAGGAGATGTTGAAGGGCTATCTGCAGAGGAAGTGCGCAATTATATACGTTACATAGCAAACAGAAGGTTAACGCAATTAGGTCTTAAATCTATATATAATGTTAAAGATAACCCTATTCCGTGGCTTGATGAAATACTAAATGGCGTGGAACATACAAATTTCTTTGAAAATAGAGTAACAGAGTATAGCCGTGCAGCAACTCAAGGTACTTGGGAGGAAGCTTTTGCTAAAAACGATACAAAAAGTGAATAGCAGTAACTTCACCCTTTTTTATCGTTTCAACGGAAGCTTGCGATACATATCAAAGGTGGAAGGAGGAAGAATTTGATATAAATCATCTATTTAGCTTAGAGAAAAGAGAGTATAGATATAAAGTTACATTATTGCATGTAATAGTTGGAGGTTTTGATTGCTTAGAGAAGGAGAAGAAGAAGTTAATACGATATCTATTAGACAAAGGTGCTAATGTTAATGCACGAGATTCTTTTGGAAAAACTCCTTTGCACAATAGTCATGACAAAGAGGTAACACAAATTTTACTAGATGCAGGTGCTAATCTTTTTATAAAGGATCATTATGGAATTACTGCAAGAAAACATGCCCGTGATGAATCAAAGCAGCTTTTAAAAAAGGCAGAAGATAAATACAAGCATAAAGCAATGAAATTTGGTGCTATTGTTGGTATTACGGCTGGAATGGGAGTTAGTAGTGGACTTTTTGCTGCTGCTGGTCTTTAATTACTAATATCGGCTTTTATTGGCGCAGCTGTTTCTATAGCAATAGGGTTTGTTGTTTTTGGTATTACATATAAAATGTCAAAGCCTAGTGAGAATGTAGATAATGTTGATCTACTATCAGAAGAAATTTATGCAAGTCTAGGCGTGTAACAGTGTAGTTAAGTAAAAAAAGGAAGAAGTCTCTTCTTCCTTTTTTCTCCAAATTTTATATATATAATTGAGAATAAAAAAACTGTGGATAACTCTGAAAAAGATCAAAGAAGACATCAAAAAGAGTATGATTAGATTGAAATATTTACAGAAAAACTTACTCAATTGATAAATATCTTAATACTTTTTAAAAAAAGACAAATAAAGGACTATGCTAGAACTAAAAATTGAAATTTTAAGTGTTTTTAAAGTAGCAATTTAATCTTAAAGAGGTACTTTAATAGTTCCTTTTACGTACTAATCCGGAGGTTCAACAGGTTGTTGTTTAAAAGATTGGGAAATAGTTTTATTAGTATTGAAAATTACATAATGTGTATTATGGAAAATATAAGAAACACAAGCTTTCAGCAAGAGAAAATGCAATTTTTGCTCTTCTCAAACAGCATAAAAAAGTGCCTGTTGAACTCCCAGATTAGCATCCAAAAACACTCAAGTATTACTTTAAGAGTATTTAAAATCTTCACTTAAAGACCATTCCTTACTCCCTTATTGGCTCTTATTAGAAAAATATCAAAATCACAACTAAAAAAGATTAAAATTGATATAATTTTTTAGAGTTGTCCACTTTATTATGAATCTCCGAAGTACTCATAATGCGTAAAATATGTATTTCTCTGGGTTATCAACTGAGTTATTCACAATACTGTGGATAACTATCACAAACACTTAAACAAGAAAAAGGGGCTTTTACTCGAATAGATATTTTATAACGTCTTAATGCTAACTCCACCGACATATAAATTTGCGTGGCTTTTTCCAGTATTAAGCAATGCAAGTCCAATATTGTCGACACTAGAGCGTAGTTCTCCTACTTCTTCATTATGTTCACTGATTACTTTAGTGCCAATATTTGGAAGTGTATTTTTTCCCTCAACAAGGTAAAGTTTCCTTCTGAATTTTTCTTGTCTGCTCATTCGATTTACAACTTCCTGACCTATATAGCACCCTTTATTAAAGCTTATACCATTTATCTTATCGATTAAATATTGCAGCGGAAATGATGAATTTTGCACCATATCTTTTGCTCCATCTGGGACAAGGTTTTTAATTCTAACTTTTTCATACTGAATAAAATCTCCAACCGGTTCTTTTATTTCATCTTCATGTATGATCCTCATTCCTAGCAGCTTGTGCCTTGGATCTTGAAAAATAACTTGTGACTTACTACTACACTCCGCCAACTTAGCATCAAACAAAACTCCAACCTTATATAGTGAACTAATGTCTTTAATCCTCACTCTAAGGTAAGTTTTGAGCAAGTCTAATTTTTCAATTATTTGCTGTAGATGGGCATTTTCACACTCCAAATAAATATATTTATCATGCTCAATGAGGAAAAAATCGTACAGATATTTTCCCTGAGGGTTGAGTAATAAAGAGTAAATTGCCTGCTGGCTACTTAGTTTATTAATATCATTTGTTATAACACCCTGAAGAAAATCTCTCGTATCTGGTCCGTATAAAGATATTAGACTACGGTTTGCTAGCGGTATGTAACCCATAAAACTTCTGTTCAAACCTTAATTATACACTTTTACTAACTCCAACCCTTGAAATGTAACCTTTAGATGACTACATAGAGTTGTAGGTTAATCTATTAATGAGGAAACAAATGTCAAGTGTAAATTTGGATGTGTTAGATGATAACGTGCTAATAAAGCCTATTACTGAAGAAAAACAAGGTGGAATTGTACTACCATCAAGTGCTGAAAAGAAGCCTACTAAAGGTGAAGTTATAGCAATTGGTAGTGGTTCACGCAACTCAAGCGGAGAGCGTATAGCTTTAACTGTAAAAACTGGTGATAAGGTTTTCTACAGGCAGTGGGCTGGAACAGAAGTAGAACATGATAATGAAAAGTATGTCGTGATGAAGGAGTCAGACCTACTTGCTGTTATCAAGTAGGTATCCCTATTTTACTAAGCTAATGCGCTATATAGTGCATTATGTATTTTAATATTCTAAATTTTTTATTAATTTAAGGAGTGATAAAAATGGCTAACATAGTAGTATCAGGCGAACAGTTGCAAGAAGCCTTTCGTGAAGTTGCAGCAATGGTTGACTCAACGGTGGGAGCAACTGCAGGGCCTAGGGGAAATACAATAGGAATTAGCAAGCCATATGGTGGACCAGAGGTCACAAAGGATGGCTATAAGGTAATGAAAGGTATAAAGCCTGAAAAACCATTACACTCTGCGATAGTAAGCACCGTTGCTCAAAGTGCTTCTCAGTGTAATGACAAAGTTGGTGATGGTACCACAACATGCTCAATACTGACTAGCAATATGATAATGGAAGCTTCAAAGTCAATTGCAGCTGGAAATGATCGCATTTGTATCAAAAATGGAATACAGAAGGCAAAAGATGTGATATTAAAGGAAATTACATCAATGTCCCGCACAATTTCTTTAGAGAAAATGGATGAAGTTGCACAAGTTGCAATAATTTCTGCAAATGGTGATAAAGATATTGGTAATAGCATTGCTGATGCTGTTAAAAAGGTTGGAAAAGAAGGCGTCATCACTGTTGAAGAGAGTAAGGGTTCAAAAGAATTAGAAGTTGAACTTACAACTGGTATGCAGTTTGACCGTGGTTATCTCTCTCCATACTTTGTTACAAATAATGAAAAGATGAGCGTGGAGCTTGATGATCCATATTTGCTGATTACAGAAAAAAAACTTAATATTATTCAACCTTTACTTCCTATTCTTGAGGCTATTTTTAAGTCTGGTAAACCTTTGTTTATCATTGCAGAAGATGTTGAAGGTGAAGCATTAAGCACTTTAGTGATCAACAAATTACGTGGTCTAAAAGTTGCTGCAGTAAAAGCTCCAGGTTTTGGTGATAGGAGAAAGGAGATGCTCGAAGATATAGCAGCTTTAACAGGTGCTAAGTATGTCATAAAAGATGAGCTTGGAATCAAGATGGAAGATTTGACTCTTGAAGATCTTGGTACTGCCAAAAATGTTAAAATCACTAAAGACAATACTACAATTGTTAGTGAAGACAGCGACTGTGACAAACAAAACAGAGTAAATGCTAGAATTAACCAGATTAAATCTCAGATTGAAACTTCAACCTCTGATTATGATAAAGAAAAGCTGAAAGAGCGTTTAGCGAAATTATCAGGCGGCGTTGCTGTGCTCAAAGTTGGTGGAGCAACCGAAGTAGAAGTAAAAGAACGCAGAGATAGAGTTGAAGATGCACTTCACGCAACAAGAGCTGCAATTGAAGAAGGGATAGTTCCAGGTGGAGGAGTTGCACTTCTTTACGCTGCATCTGCTCTTGATAAGCTAAAAGCTTCAAGCGATGAAGAGCAAATAGGTATCAACATTGTCAAAAAAGTTCTCAGTGCTCCAATCAAAAGATTGGTTAAAAATGCTGGTCTTGAATCTGCTGTTATAATTGACTATTTGATTAAGCAGAATGATAAAGAGCTTATATACAACGTTGAGGCTATGAACTACGCTAATGCATCAACAGCTGGTGTAATTGATCCGGCAAAAGTAGTTCGTATTGCTTTTGAAACGGCAGTGTCTGTAGCAAGCGCACTTATTACTACTGAATCTATGATAGTTGATCTACCAAACAAAGAAGAAAATGCTTCATCACCTATGGGTGCAGGAGCAATGGGCGGAATGGGTGGATTCTAAGTAAAAAAGAGCCTTGGAGCAACTTGCTCCAAGGTATCTTTCTAGTTCTAAAAAGTCTTACCTTTATAAAGGAAATAAATTTGTGATTTTCTATGCAAAGCCACTACTATTTATATTTGTTACGTCTCTTTAATATTATAACTGCTTAAAAATAAAAAAATAATATATGAAAGTTATAATTGCTACTATATTTGTATTAGCATAATATTATATTAACAAATGATTTATATAATATTTTTATTATAATAGATAGAACTTAAATTATTTTCTTCATAAATAGAGTATTTATGAAAATACGTATATACTCAATCCTACTTTTACTTTTTTCTTGCACTCAATTGTGCGCTGAAGAAGAAGTTGCAAAATTTGATCTGCTCATTGGTAAGGTAAATAAAGCAAACCTTACCATTGAAGGCGCAATAAAGGTTACAATAAAACCAGGTTGGCATATATATTACAAAGACCCTGGAGATTTCGGCCTTCCTACTTCCTTTGACTGTCAGGGTAACATATCAAATATAGATATTCATTGGCCTACTCCCAAGGAACATGAAGATAAAGTTGGGGAAGTTACATTTGTTAGTAACATATATGAAGATATGGTGTTATTTCCCTTTAAAAACAATATCATTCCAAATCAGGAATACGCTGATATTAACTTTCATATAAAGTACGCAATATGTAAAGATAGGTGTATCCCTAAAAATGCCGAGATAAAAACCAGTCAACCACTAAAGGATTTTATAGATTCTGATATCAATAAACTCATAAATGAGTGGTATGAAAAATAGAGCTCCCAGAGAGCAAGTGATAGTTATACGACAGCTTAAAAATGTTATTCCTGTCCCTGAATTTTCCAATAAAGATCTTTCCAAAAATTTCGATCATGAAGCCTTTTGGTCCCCAAAAGGCTTCATTTCAATCAATAACGAAAATTATAACTTTGAAAGAGCTGCTTGCTTATTAACTCCTGTAGTAATTTGTATGCTTTCCACACTTGTTGGAGGATAAAATCCTTTTATTACTTCAGAGTCTTCTCGTTTTAAATATGACAATGCTTCATACAAAGGCTTTGCTTCATATTGTCTTCCTACTTTTACTTCTTTATGTGCAGCTAATTGATCCCAAGTAACACCATTGCTTTCAATAAACTCTACAGAACCATTATCGCTAATGCTAATTTTCATTTTACACTCTTTCCCCTCAACATACCAATTTAAATTCATATAATATGAGCCATTAGCTACTTCATAAATTCTTACTCCATTCTCATCAACTCTGCAGCGTATTCCCCTTGTTTCACACTTGCTTTTACTAGGCAGTAATAATGTAATTCCATCTACACCATATTTTCTGCATAGATCACTATTTAAAACATCAACCACATTTATTGATTTTGTAGGATCGCCAAGCATAATTCTGAGTGCAGGCTTAATCTTACCTTTCTTTCTACTTTCTTTAATTCCTCTATATATTCTAAAGTATTGTCTTTTATACTTTCAATTACATCTTGTGCAATTTTTTTAGCAATTTTGCCTACAATATTTTTGCTATCGTACTTATTGGCATACTTGTATTCATACCTGCCATTAACTTCATATCTATACTTTTCCTGTCCTTCTTCACTAGGAACCACAGTAGAAAAGTGTTTAAACCACACTTCATCATCATCAATACTAACTTCTTCGTTCTTATCTTCAGAATCTATAGATACTTTACTATCTGGGCTCAGATTTTTAAAAAAATTATCTTTTAAGCGCAAATAAAAACGATTACTTTTATCAAAATAATCCTGATTATTAACTGCTTTTGGATTATCTACCACCACATTACCTCCACACATTAGCTATATAGAGGTATATATCAGTGTTGACCTTCTAGGTCAACACTAAACAATAACGAAAACTATAGTTGTTTCTTTTTACCTGCTAAAGATTGTGCTTGTGCTCCATCTACACTTGTTGAATGTTGCTTCAATATGTGATTTAGATATTCTCGTACTTCATCAGTGTATTTAATGCTCTTGTAGCTTAAACTTCTTATCAACACCTTGCCTAAATGAAAAATATTTCCTCTTTCTTGGAGAAATTTGTTATATTCATTGCAGTTACTGACTTTCATTTGCTGTGGCATATTTTTTCTTCAATGGTTAAATGGCTATTCTATAATGAATTTTGTCAGTAACTGCCAGTTCTTTTCTCTTGAGTGATGCAACAAAGCCATCCCAGTGTCAAGCACTGGAATGACACCCATTTTTTTCTAGTGTCCCCTTTCTTGTCATTCAAGTATCCTTTTCTTATCATCCGAGTAGCTAAAACTAGGATCCATTGTTCATTTTCTGGATTCCAGTGGGCTTTGTTGCATAGCACCTTAAGCAGTGATGGTTTACGACAAATTTATGTAATGATTTCAAATTTAGCCATACCAATACCAGTGAATTTGTTGAGCAAATAGCACTTAATTAGTAATTCTTTTTCACGGTTTACTTCAGATTTATTCCTAAACAAATACTTGCTTCAACCTTGAGAAAAATCCTTCTATGTAAGATCTTTTTCCATAAATTGCTTCCTTTTTCCACTCTTTTACACCATCTTGTCCATATAATTTTATTAACCTAATAGCAGCATTTCTGTCAGACATATAATCTATTTTTGAATGTTCTGCTGCATCCTTTTTTGGTAGAACTTTTGTCTTTATATCGTATTTCTTACACAATTTATAAAGTTTTTGCCTATCGTATGCCCTATCTGCATATAATGCTTTTATTTTGTGCTGAAAATTAACTTCTTCAAGCAAGCTCCATAGTGGTCAGAGTAGACGCCATTACTGTATCTTGCAGCTATAGCTTTTTTACTATTCACACTTAACATAACATGTAACTTTCTTACTTGCTCGTAGCTTCGGTACTTTCTATCTGCACTGTTTTCCTTACTGTGGCCAGGAGTGTTACTGTAAATTTGTACTATCTATGATAATTTCAATATTTTCCATGTTGCTTTTATCAATCCTGCAATCATTTATCTTAATATTAAGTTTTTTTTGATGCTTGTGAATAGCTGATAACTGCCAAATTTTTTCCTATTTGTTGCAGATATCCTTTTACAAACCCTACCGTTTGTCTTAAGCCAATTCTAAAAAGATTAACGATTATATGCACCAAAATCACAACTTTATCACTATAAATATAGTTGCCGCCCTGCATTTTTGGACTATTTTCATACCAATTTTCGATAGCTTCATCGATGTAACGAAAAATATTCCCCCTTTTTTCAAGGAATTTGTTATATTCGTTTTGGTTACTGACTTTCATTTTCTGTGGCATATTTTTTCTTCAACAGTTAAATGGCTGTTTTATAATGAATTTTATCAGTAGCCACCAGATTTTTTCAGTTGCTATGCAACAAAGCCTACTGGGATCCAGAACAGGCAATCAGAACTGGTCACGCGCTGGAATGACAAGAAAAAGGGTACTGGCATGACATTAGATGATTTTCCTTATTTTAGCATTAAACGCGATGAAGAAAATCATTTATAATCGCTATAGCAACTAGTGTTGAAACCTGACGTACCTTTTGGCTTGACAAACGAGAGTTTTTATCTGATTTGACAACAAGGGCTTCTAGATGACTTTGAAAGTAAATATTACCATGCTTATCTTCGATAGCTTCTATTACCCCGTCATTGGCAAATGCTGCAATTTTATATCCAAGTAGCTCTAGCCTTCTTCTATTCTCTGTAGTATTACTTACTGTACCTGAATGAGCATTCGGAAAATAAGTTGAAAACCAGCCATTTTGATTAGGTAGTAAAAATCTAGCTACCACTTTTTCCAAACTACTACCTGGAACAATTTTTATCTGCTGAAGAGGTATATTCTCTTTTTGTGGATAGGATGCTGATTTTAAATGATTCTTCTCATCATTAACAACATTTGTTATTTCAATTTCTTTTGCATGCATAATGTCTTGTAAACCACCACATATGGCAAGCAAATGAATTGTAGGATTGTCATCTACTATTTTTACAATTGCTTCATTCACAAGCTGGCGGTAAGGGTTAAGAGCTGAATGAAAGTTATCTGAAATAAATATTCTGTTTATCTTTTGCTCTTTGATAAATTTTGCAACTTCAACTTTTATTCGATCTAGTATCAGCTTTTTTGCCAATATTTCATCTTGTTTTGCGAACTCTTCTTGGATTTCTTTTAGATTAATTATTTTGTCGTAGTCAATGAATATAGTTTTAACCCCAAAATTATTGAATATCTCATAGATATTGTGAGATTCATCTGTTTGCAATAAACCAAAAATTATATTATAATTTACTGCATTTTCCGCTGTCAAAGCAGATAATTCTTTGTTTACTTTTTCACTATAAGCGATATTACTTAATAGTAGAAATGTAATTAATAGTATACTAAATATTCTATTGTAACATTTATACATTATCTCTAAACAATTATATTAATATTATAATATATTATAGAACATTAAGAAAAAGAATGTGGCCTGAGCAGGAATCGAACCAGCGACACAAGGATTTTCAGTCCTTTGCTCTACCAACTGAGCTATCAGGCCAACTATGTACTTTCATTTTTAGACAAAAAACGTTATCATGTCCATCAAAAGTTTTTGCAGTATAGAAACAAAGAATGAACATTAATAACAAAATAGGAATTTATCCTGGTACGTTTGATCCTATAACTTTTGGGCACCTTGACATAATAAAAAGAGCATGTAAGCTAGTCGATAAGTTGATAGTCGGTGTTGCAGAAAATGTTAACAAACATACTACCTTTAGCATAAAGCTACGCACAAGCATGGCTGAAAATGAAGTTAAAGGAGCAGAAATTAATGCAGATGTTATATCTTTTAATGGGTTGCTCGTGAAGTTTGCCAAAGAGCAAAATGCCTCTGTTATTATCAGAGGACTGAGGGCAGTATCAGATTTTGATTATGAATTTCAAATGAGTTGGGTAAATTATAAGCTCTCCCATGAAATCGAAACCATATTTCTTCCTGCATCTGAAGATACTCAATTTATCTCATCAAGTTTTGTGAAAGAAATAGCGAGATTAGGAGAAGATGTTAGCAGCTTTGTATCACAAAATGTCCAAACCGAATTGATTAATCTAAATAGGGTAAAAAATGGAGAATAAGTATTTATTGTCTTTTTTATTTCCAAACGAGTATGTTCGATATATAAAATACTATAAACTAAAGGAGCGAAATGTCAGAAGTGAGGGATAATAATCTAATAGTTTGCTGCCGTGGTGATGAGAATGATGATGGTTCTGGTCATCCAGTAGTATATTTACATAAAGAAGGAGAAATGTATTGTCCTTATTGCAGTAAGCCCATGAGTGAAATAGTAAACTCCGAAGAATTTCAATCTGTTGAGGTGAAAGCAGTGAATAAAAAGGAAAGGACCAAAGGTTAATAGCACTTCATTCTTTAGCTTATGTAAATAGCAATAAAGGGGGCAGTAAAGATGAAACTGTCCATACGGTCAAGTACTCCTCCATGGCCAGGTATTATACCTCCACTATCTTTAACATTGTAAACTCTTTTTATGAGTGATTCAGTAAAGTCTCCAAGTTGGGCTAGAATAGCAATTGTAAAGCCAATTATTGGGGAATAGAAAATTGGAAATAAACTCAAAAATATTGAGCCAAAAATTGTACAAAATACTCCAGCTAAAACTGCACCTAAAAGCCCTGACCAAGTCTTTCCAGGACTAATAATTGGGCAAATTTTAGCACCACCAAAGTTTTTACCAAATAGGTAAGCGGTAATATCGATGCTCCAAATGGTTAAGATAAGCCATATTAATTCATATTTTCCCTGTGGTAGATTATATAAGTATATCAGCGATGCATTTGGTAGTGCAATGAGTAGTAATGCAAAAATGTATAAGATTCTATTGCCTTTAGTTAGGTTATACCATTCAAAAGAAGATAGAACCGCAATTGAAAAAATTAGTAGATAAAATGATAAATCACTGAAATATGTAGCAAAAGAAAATATCAGTAATATTACTATTGAAGACAGTGTTCTCACCATAAGATTATTATCTACCATATTTTTTCTCTCTCTTTGTATAATCTGCTAATGCTTTACTCAAATCTTGACAAGAAAAATCAGGCCACAAAGTATCACAAAAATACAATTCAGCATAAGCTGCTTGCCATAGTAAAAAATTGCTTAACCTTTTCTCGCCACCAGTGCGAATTAATAAATCCAGTTTTGGTAAATCTTTAGTATACAGAAATTTTTCAAATTCCTCTTCCAATACGCAATCAATATTTCCTTTTATGACGTTGTTGATAGCATGTATAATTTCCTGCTTTGCTCCATAACTAACTGCAACAGTGAGTAATAGACCATCGTTCTTATGTGTCACTTCTTCTGCTTTTTTGATTTGATCGAATATTTTACTGGGCAATAGACTTAAATTGCCAATAAAATTTAACTTAATGTTACAATTGCAAATGAATTTCATTTTATCTTCATTAGTTAAAGTGGAGTAAAATAAATTAAATAGGTAGTCTGTTTCGTTTTCAGATCTGAGCCAATTTTCCATGGAAAATGCATACAAAGTTAAGTAAGATATGGCTAAGGTTGTGCAATGTTTAGCAATATCAAATGCAACTTCACTGCCTTTTCTATAACCATCAATTTTTACCATTCCTTGATTCTTTGCCCACCTACCATTACCATCCATAATAATTGCTAGATGTTTTGGCAGAGATTCTAGATTCAACATTTGAATTCAACCTGTTATAATTAGCTTAATGTCTATATCTCTGTATGAAACGTTCACTATATCCACCTAAAACTATATTATTACTGAAAAATCATTGATAGTCTATATTATAAAAATTTTCTGAACCTCGGTGTCAGCTGCCAGTGATTTTACCAAGAAAATATAATAAAAATAGTCTGATATAGATGGTTTTACGATATAGTAAAATTATTATAAATAAATGAATTTAGTGTTATTAGAAATACCTAGCTCTTTTATGTGGATTGATATTCTCAATAACCTGCTCTAAAGATAAATTATATAATTTTGACACAGGTTCTTTGCATTCAATATATCTTTCAAATGTAAGGAATGGTACAAGTGAATTTATATTTATGTCCTGCTCTTGAGGAAGATCTTTACCGCCTAAGACAATCCCTGGGAAAGGATATTGAGTATATATACTCAGCTCTTGGGGAACATATTTAATTATATCTTCGTAAATACGTTCCTTGTTGTTCAAGTAATCGATATTAATATCTGTAATTTTACCAGCTTTACGCAGGATTATAGCAAGCCTCAAAGTCGACTTTACGCTAGGTTTAAAATTTTTAAATATATTGACAAATACCTTACCAGTAACATTATCTGTTATTGCTTTTAGCTCTTTAGTGGTAACAGAATTGATCTTCTCAACAGCATTTTGATCTTTTAGTAGTGTTATAATCCTTTTGTCATTTAAGCTTGCATTATCAAGTAGAAGTCGAAATTTTTCAGTATCAATAGAATCGATAAAATTCCGACTTTTTAGTAAATCCATAACCATGGAGCGATCAAATTTACTACTACTAGATATAAGTTCAAGTTTTTCAAGATCGATAGAATTGACTCGAACGAATAGACTCTGATCTTCTAGTATTTCTCTAACATCTGTAGAATTAAACTTAATGCTTTTGCATATAATTTTTAATCTATTATCATCAATAGAATGGAGTTGAGGTAATGAACTCTTTAGTATTTCTGCAATCTCTCTATCTCTAAAAAAACAATCAGTTTGCATGATACTAACTTTACTATCATCAAGGGAATTGATTTGATCAAACAAACTCTGATCTTTCAGTAAATTCATAATATATCCTTGATCAGTATATATAAATATCAAGTCAAATATTTTACGGTTCATCGAATTGATGCGTTCAACAACTTCATGATTTTCTAGTAATTCTATAATAATACTGGTATGATAAAATTGCCTAAATACGAATTTAGATTTTCCAGGATCAATCAAATTGGTAAGCTTAATAAATTCTCGATTTTCTAGTATTCTTATAATATGTTCACTAGTAAACTTATCACTCTCAAATATGTATTTAAGTAGTTCTTCACTAATAAGGTTGATATTATCAATAGTATTTTGATTTTTTAGTAATTCTACAATAATACTGGTATCATTAAACTTACGACTATCAAGTATGATTTTAGATTTTTTAGGAGCAATCAAATTGATGCATTCAATAACTTCCTGATTTTCTAGTAATTTTATAATACCTTTATTACTAAAATAATTATTCTCAACTATGTATTTAAGTGCTTCTTCATCAATAAGATCGATGTTCCTAGCAGTATTTTGATTTTTTAGTAATTCTACAATAATACTGGTATCATTAAACTTACGACTATCAAGTATGATTTTAGATTTTTTAGGAGCAATCAAATTGATGCGCTCGACAACTTTCAGATCTTCCAGTAATTTTATGATATCTTTAAGACTAAATTTATCATTCTCAATTATATATTTCAACGTTTCTTTATCAATAAGATTGATGTTCCTAGCAGTATTTTAATTTTCTAGTAATCCTATAATACTGTTACCATCAAACTTAATACTATTAAGTATGAGTTGAAATCTTTCAGGAGCAACCGAATTGATGCGTTCAAGAATTTCCTTGTTTTCTAATAATTTTGTAACATCTTCATCACTAAGCTTACCACTTTCAAATATACATTTTAGTATTTCTTCATTAAGATAAAACTGAACACCGTCAACACGTTTTTCATTAGTTCCTTTATTTTCTAATGCTTCTTTAGCAAAGTTATTCGGATCATTTTTTTCATCTTCCTCGTAATCATAATTATTATAATATCCATAATCTTCTTCATTCTCCTCACTATCACTACTTTCGAATTCATTGTTGATATTGCAAACCTTCCCACCTTTTAGTATTTCTAGAATATTGTGTTCCGAAGGTGCATCATTTAGCATGGAACTAAACATTTCATCATCGTAATCGTTGATGTTATCAACAATTTCTTTATCTGATAGTAATTCTTCAATACCTTTGTAACTAAACTTATTATTATATTTGTATAAGATTTTAAGTTTACTGTAATCCATTGAATTGATGCCATCAACAAATCTTTGATTTGATAGTAATTCTCTATTATAAGCCTTACATATCAGTTGAAGTTTTTCGTTATCTAAGTCTTCTGCATTGCCTGCTTTATCAAAATCCATAATCTTATTCTAAGTTACTTAACATTTTAATTTTAAATATATTGAAAGAAATAATCAAGCGTTATGACAAAAAGCCTAATGAATTTATTAGTTTATTACATGTCTCTTTTCATGTATAAATTTATAGAAAGTTTTATGTAGAAGTTATTTTATGAGCAAAATTATAGAAATAAGGGCACCAAAAACTCTTGGTGGTGAATCGGTTACGGAAGGTATAGTAAAAATAAAGAAAAATATTGGCGAAGCAGTAAAAGTAGATGACTTGATCTTTGAAATTGAGACTGACAAAACAGCACTCGAATTAACTGCAGAAGCTTCAGGACAAATAACCGAATTTCTTGTGAAAGAAGATGATGTAATCGGCCCTGATCAATTATTGGCAAAACTTGCTGTAGGAGAAGTAAAAGAAGAAGTGAAAAAAGAAGATAAAGGCGAAAGCGCTAATAAAAAAGATGCCCCTTCAGCTCGTAAAATTATGGAAGAAAATGCAATTAGTGCAGAAAGTGTAAAAGGAACTGGCATGGGAGGCAGAATAACTAAAGCGGATGTGATAGATCATATGAGTAAAGCTGAACAACCTCCGGTAAAACAATATGAATCGCCAAAAAGTGTAGTAAGTGGAGAGAGAAGAGAAGAGCGAGTGAAAATGAGCAAAATAAGGCAAGTAATAGCTGCTCGTTTGAAAGCATCGCAAAATACTGCTGCAATACTGACCACGTTCAATGAAATTGATATGAAAAACGTCATGGATCTGAGGGCAAAGTATAAAGAAACTTTTGAAAAGAAATATGGAATAAAACTGGGTTTCATGTCGTTTTTTATAAAGGCAGCAGTGCAAGCACTAAAAGAAATTCGTGAGATTAACGCTGAGATTTCAGGTGATGAAATTGTATATAAAAATTACTATGATATAGGTGTTGCTGTTGGCACTGACAAAGGTCTTGTTGTACCGGTTATTCGCAATGCTGATCAAATGTCATTTGCTGAAATTGAACTAACTTTAGTTGCTCTTGGCAAAAAAGCACGAGAAGGTAAGCTGCAAGTATCGGAAATGGAAGGTGCAACATTTACTATCTCAAACGGTGGTGTATACGGTTCACTTCTTTCTACTCCAATAATCAACCCTCCGCAATCTGGAATACTTGGCATGCACTCAATACAAAATAGGCCAGTTGCTGTGAGTAGCTCAATTGAAATCAGACCTATGATGTACATTGCCCTCTCTTACGACCACAGAATAGTTGATGGTAAAGGAGCAGTTACTTTCCTTGTTAAAATAAAAAATTACATAGAAGATCCAAATAGATTGGTTTTGGAAGTTTAAACAAGTTAAAAACGGCAGGTAAGTTTTTCTGAAGTTTTCAAGGTGGGTGTTACAGCTGTGCAAACATTTGTTTATAAAGGTAACTTATACGAAAAATGGTCAGTGCTTACTGTACGAGCATTGTGATTTAGGCCTAAAAAATGCGAGTAGCCCCTTTGGTGTTATCCAAGTAGCTGACACTAGGATGGCTTTGTTGCATAGCACCTTAAGCAGTGATGGTTTACGACAAATTTATGTAATGATTTCAAATTTAGCCATACCAATACCAGTGAATTTGTTGAGCAAATAGCACTTAATTAGTAATTCTTTTTCACGGTTTACTTCAGATTTATTCCTAAACAAATACTTGCTTCAACCTTGAGAAAAATCCTTCTATGTAAGATCTTTTTCCATAAATTGCTTCCTTTTTCCACTCTTTTACACCATCTTGTCCATATAATTTTATTAACCTAATAGCAGCATTTCTGTCAGACATATAATCTATTTTTGAATGTTCTGCTGCATCCTTTTTTGGTAGAACTTTTGTCTTTATATCGTATTTCTTACACAATTTATAAAGTTTTTGCCTATCGTATGCCCTATCTGCATATAATGCTTTTATTTTGTGCTGAAAATTAACTTCTTCAAGCAAGCTCCATAGTGGTCAGAGTAGACGCCATTACTGTATCTTGCAGCTATAGCTTTTTTACTATTCACACTTAACATAACATGTAACTTTCTTACTTGCTCGTAGCTTCGGTACTTTCTATCTGCACTGTTTTCCTTACTGTGGCCAGGAGTGTTACTGTAAATTTGTACTATCTATGATAATTTCAATATTTTCCATGTTGCTTTTATCAATCCTGCAATCATTTATCTTAATATTAAGTTTTTTTTGATGCTTGTGAATAGCTGATAACTGCCAAATTTTTTCCTATTTGTTGCAGATATCCTTTTACAAACCCTACCGTTTGTCTTAAGCCAATTCTAAAAAGATTAACGATTATATGCACCAAAATCACAACTTTATCACTATAAATATAGTTGCCGCCCTGCATTTTTGGACTATTTTCATACCAATTTTCGATAGCTTCATCGATGTAACGAAAAATATTCCCCCTTTTTTCAAGGAATTTGTTATATTCGTTTTGGTTACTGACTTTCATTTTCTGTGGCATATTTTTTCTTCAACAGTTAAATGGCTGTTTTATAATGAATTTTGTCAGTAGCCACCAGATTTTTTCAGTTGCTATGCAACAAAGCCATTCCAGCGTCACACGCTGGAATGACAGGGCTGTGAGTGTCATCGAAGTAGCCGATACAGGCCTTTTTCTCCTGTCATCCCAGTGCCCTAACACTGGGATCCAGTTAAATTTACAGGTATAAAAGTAATCAACGTTTCTGGTGATGATAGAAAAATGGATCCCAGCACAGGATACCATTTGTTGTTTTGGCAAACAGCTACGTACTTTATTTGCACATTCTTCTGAACAGATACGCAGCGAAAAAAATGCTTGACACAAAAAAATGGATGCTGTATAGTGCTAACAGTTAAGTATAATATTTACCGTGGTGTAATACTACACTACTTTTTTTTACTTCAACAAGTAATCATTATTATTTTTTTCTCACTACCAAGTAGCTTACGTTCATTTGTATCTACCATGAAGCCAATGCTAGAATCCAGAAAAAAGACCAGTGAATGGCAGGCACGAGCATTATACGTATACAGTTGTATGAACGTTGTTTACCATGAGGGCGCCATCCCAGCACTGGGATCCATATTGTAAACAAGCGTTTGAGTTATAATAAGCTGCCATTCACCGGTCTTTTTTCTGAATGCAGTTTACATGATAACAAAAAGGTACTGAGATTACTGATAAAGATTACTTTCAAATTACAATACTATTCTAATTTTATTTTTAAAGGAGGCTATTATGTCACTTACTGATATCACTTACCGTGTTAATGAACTCGCTTCATCATGGGAGCAATTTAAATTAATAAATGATCGCAAACTAAAAGAAATCGAAAGCAAAGGACCTGAGCAGCTATGCAAGATAAATAGTAATATTGATAATTGCAAAGAGCGCTTAGATTTTATTGAAACCTCAGCTCAACGCCCAGAGATTAGCACAGATTTTAATACAGGTGATAAATATTTTTCTGATTATATTCGTAAAGGAATGGAAAACAGGTTATCACATAAAACCCTAAGTGGAGATGACAATGATATTAGAGGGTATTTAGTTACTCCTCATATTGTAAAACGCATAAACAAGCGTATAACTGATTCATCTCCAATGCGGCAGATATGTTCCAATCAAAGAATCTCTACTGAAACGCTGGATTATATTATAGAAGATTGTGACCGTGCTGGTGCAGGTTGGAGTGGTGAAGTAGTAGACGACGAAGATGGTGGCTATAAATCCAAGTATGATTTTGCACAAGACACAAGTACACCTAAAATTCAAAAGATTTCCATCACAACTTATGAGCTCTATGCTCAGCCGCAAATATCACAAAAATTGCTCGATGATGCATTTGTCAATGTTGAAAATTGGCTTGTAGAAAAGGTTGCCGAAACTTTCAGTAAGAAGGAGAATAAAGCCTTTATTAAAGGTGATGGCACTTTTCAGCCTAAAGGAATTTTAACTTACGAAAATGGAAATGGTCATAATAAGATAGTGACCTTACCCAGAAAAAGTAGACAGAAAGTTAAGACGTTTTTGAAGTAAAATAAAACGTTTTTTCAAAGAGGTGTGGTATGACAAAAAGAAAAGAATATACAGCAGAATTCAAAATTGAAGCTATAAGACTAGTAAAAGAAACAGGTCAATCATCAGCAAAAATAGCAAGAGATTTGGGTATTAGCGGTGATTCATTAAGCAGATGGGTAAAAACATACAATGATAGAATGTCTGGAGTAGATGCGTTTCCAGGAAAAGGGAAAGTAGCTCATTGTGACAAAGAAAAGTTTGATTTAAAGAAAGAGCTGGCAAGAGTAACGAGGGAAAGAGACATTTTAAAAAAAGCCCTGGGATATTTTGCAAACCAAAAAGAGTAAAATATTCTTTTATAAAAGAACATAAAAAATGCTATAAAATACGGGAATCATGCAGATTTTTGAACGTATCTGCTTGTGGTTATTATAAATGGATTACTAAGGAAAAAAACAACAAAAAATCAATAAGAGAAGAGCTCATACAAGATATTCAGAAGGTATATCGAGCATCACAATGCAGATACGGAGCTCCTAAAATTCACGCTGAATTAAAGGCTTTAGGTAAAAATTATAACATCAAAACAGTGCAAAATGTTATGCAGAAAAATGGCATTCAAGCTAAGCTTAGACGAAAGTTTAAAAGTAAAAAACCACAAATAGACAATAGAGTTATAACTCCTAACATATTAAATCAGAATTTCATCGCTGATCAACCTAACAAGATATGGGTAACTGATATTACGTACATAAAAACTAATGAAGGATGGTTATATTTGGCAGCAATAATAGATTTATATTCACGCATGGTGATTGGCTGGTCAATGAGTAATGCAGTAAATAGGCAATTAGTTATAGATGCGTTATTCATGGCTATTGGTAGGCGCAAATCTGCTAAAAATCTACTATTTCATAGCGATCAAGGATCGCAATACACCTCTAAAAATTATCAATTTTTACTAAGTACAAAAAATATTACTTCTAGTATGAGTCACAAAGGTTGTTGTTATGATAATGCTGTTTCAGAGAGCTTTTTTAGTTCACTTAAGAGAGAGTTACTCATTGATACTTCACAACACTCTGCACAACAAGCTAAAACCGCAATATTTGAATATATAGAAATTTTTTATAATAAACAGCGTAGACATTCTACTATTAACTATTGCATTCCTGAGCTTTTTGATTCATCATTCTCATAGCAAAAACGTCTTAACTTTCTGTCTACTTTTTCTGGGTAAGGTCAGAGTTTAGAATCGGGAAAAGATCCTGGAACAGAGGAATTAGCGCTGAAAGCAAGATTTGAAGCGAGAATTGTAGTTGATGGAACAGTCGAGTATTCCTCGTTAGTTGTAAGGTCATTAGCAGCAGAAGTAGCAAGAGTAGTAAATAAAAATACTTGGAACGTAAAAAATATTTCTCCTGCTGAATTTCTCTCTGCAGAGCCTGATGGATTTAGACCCGAATTAGATGCATATTTGGTGTGGATGGTTGATTGGAGTCATCAGCTTCATTTAGGTAAATCAGTATGGGAAGAGGGGAAAATCAAACCACATAAAATAGCAGTGGGAGAAATGCATGTTGGAAAATAATTTTGCCATTGCAGAGTTACAGAGAAAAGTAGCGAATATCATTCGTATAGGAGTTGTAAAAGAAGTAGATTATGAAAAAGCAAAAGTAAGAGTAAAAATAGGAGAATTTTTAACAGATTATTTACCGTGGACAACGAGCAAAGCAGGAAAAGATAGAGATTGGTCTCCTCCAGGTATTGATGAGCAAGTAGTTATACTTTCCCCGCTGGGAGAATTATCTTTAGGAGTAGTACTTCCTGGAATATATCAACAAAAGTACTCTGCTCCAGAAAATAAAAAAGAGGTGAGTAGCTTAACATTTCAAGATGGAACAAAGTTGTCATACGATAAAGATAAACATCATTTAGAGATTGAAGTAGTAGATAAAATAACACTGAAAGCTGGAGAATCGAGTATAGAAATGACAAAAAGTGGAATAAAACTGAAAGGAAGTAGAATAGATTTAAATTGACATGAGAAGAGCTATAGTTTGTACAGGTGATAATTGTACTGGAGTACCTATTCATGTTTGCGTAAGCGGGAGTAAAGATGTGTGTATTAATGGTAGATCTGTCTGTCGTAGAAGTGATACCTTAACTATGGGAGAGACACTAACACAAGGATCAAACAGCGTATTTGTAAATGGTATTGGTGTAGCGAGAACAGGTGATGTGGCGTCCTGTAGTTTTCAAGTAGTAAGTAAAAATCAAAGTGTGTTTTCAAAATAAAAAAAATTAAAGTAGTCGAAAAATGAGAGGAATGGATGCTAAAACAGGGAAAGAATTAGAGGGAATAGAACATCTGAAACAATCAATAATTGATATACTGACCACTCCTATTAACAGTAGAATAATGAGGAGAGATTATGGCTCAAGATTATTTGAATTGGTGGATAAGCCAATAAATAGAGATTTAACACTTGAGATATATGCAGCAACTGCAGAAGCTTTGGAAAAATGGGAAAAGAGATTTAAGTTAGAAAAAGTAAAAGTTGAGGGAGTAAAAGAAGGGAGAATAACATTGAATTTAGAAGGTGTCTATCTTTCAGAAGGTAAGTTCATAAATATTAATGGAGTAGTTGTTTAAAAATGCAGCAGCCAAATATTATCGAACCACTGAACTTTGAAGAGATTTTTGCTCGAATGAAGGAAGAGTTAGTAAAGTGTGATGCAAGTTTTACAGCATTAGTTGAAAGTGACCCAGCAATAAAGATTCTGGAGGTAGCAGCATGGCGAGAACTTTTGCTTAGAGAAAGAATAAATGAAGCTGTAAAGAGCAATTTACTAAAATTTGCAACGGGAGAAGATCTTGATAATTTGGCTGAATTTTATGGAGTAGAGAGGCAGAAAGAAGAAGATGATGAACGATTTAGAAAAAGAATTAAAGCAAAGATAGTAGCGTGTGGGAGCAAGGAGC
Organism: Wolbachia endosymbiont (group B) of Villa cingulata; assembly: GCF_964028285.1. NCBI lineage: Bacteria > Pseudomonadati > Pseudomonadota > Alphaproteobacteria > Rickettsiales > Anaplasmataceae > Wolbachia > Wolbachia endosymbiont (group B) of Villa cingulata. Next base: position 645,409 of record NZ_OZ034766.1, read on the forward strand.
ACTATCGATATCATGCACTGTCAGCAGATAGAAGAGTAAAGGATGCGTTAGTAGAATCGCCTATACCAGGGAAAGTACAAATTTCAATCTTATCAACACAAACTGGCATAGTGTCAGAAGAACTACTTGAAATTGTAAAAAAGCAGGTTACTAGAGATGATATAAGGGTTTTAACAGATACGATAACAGTAATTGGTTGCAATATTACGGAAATAGATATTCACAGCAGAATGAGCATAAGTCCTGTAATATCAGAGGAAGAAATCAAGAAGCAGTTTATTAAGAAGTTTGAATTAGCAAAAAGATTAGGGTGGAGTGTAACAAGATCGTGGATAATAGCGAATCTATTTGTAGATGGTGTAGAAAACGTAGAATTAATCGAGCCAAAAGAGGATGTTGTAGTATTGGGGAATGAGTGTGCAGTGCTTGGTCATGTCAAGTTAGATAGGATTTAAAACGTATTTTTTTGTTTTGTGGAATCGTACCAGTGAGGGGATTGCGTGCAATAAGTGGTTTACTGGATAAAAATGACCAATGTTAGGGAGACGAAAGTATTGATTTTCTTCCAGAAGTTGTAACTTGTTTTTTAAAGTATGGATAATATGGTTAAATATTATGGAAAGTGTTTGCGATATTAAGAACATCTTTATTTTTGATCAGTTCTGAAATGATCTCTTGCTTACTCATAAGCTACCTAAATAAAGGAAATTAAAGCAACTTGAAAGAAAAGACAAATGAAAAGTTTATTACCGCCAAACGCAACAAAGCAAGAGCGAGCACTGGTTGATGCAATCGATTACAAAGTTGATCCAAGTTGCATCAGGGGATTTAAATTTAGTCTTAAAGAAGAAACATTGCCGTGTTTGATTGAGGAATATGAATTGGGGGAAATACTACGCTGGGTAAAAGATAGAAGAAAAGCCGTAGTAGAAGGAGTAAAATTTCAAAGACTGAGAGGAACTCCAGCATCACTAAAAATAGCACTAAAATGGGCAAATATAGAAGATATTACAATTATCGAAGAACCACCTGGTAAACATTTTTTCGAGTTGCAAATAGGAATAAAAGATGTTCCAAATGACTTTTTTGTGGATGCAGTAATAGAACTTGCAAAACTATCGTTACCAGCAAGATCGCGGCTAATGAGGATTTTCAATGATCACTATAACGTTGATAGGTTTATTTTAGATGAAAGTTTATTCGGCAGCTTATTGTCAGACTATTCAGGTAGAAAAGTTGAAAAAGATGGACCAGTACTGTCATTTGGTAGAAAGAACACATTTGAGCTAAAAAGCTTAAATCCAAATTTTAAGTTTAGCACTTTTCGGATTCATTATGAGCAAGCATTTAGTAATGACATATATCGATTAGATGTAGCAATCCTTGGAGAAACCGAGCCTCACACAAGGGATTATAAAGGCATCTATGAAAGAGATCATTTGTGGTACAACTTAAAAGCACTATATCCATTACCACAGAGTTTATTACCATCGATTAAATTTGCAAAAGCGCAGATAGTATTATCAGACAGTTGGGATTTAGGAGACATAAATACGTGCTTTCCAGTAAGTAGCGTAGAAGAAAGAGGAAATAAATTTGTATTGGGAAGCGATAAACTTTCAGGGCAATATTGGAATTTAAAACACAAACCAATTTTAGAAAGGTTTAGCGTTACTCACCACTACAAAGTAGAAAATTATACTGATCAGAAGATTACAAACTATGTTTTAGCAGAACACAATGTTTACTATAAAAACGATTTAGAGCAAAAAGACTCAATACATGAATTAGAAAAGCATATTTTGGTATTTTACCCAGGAGTACTGAAATGGCACGAACATCGACATTTGCACAGAAGTTGGAAAAGTAGTCAAGTTATATCTATAATAAGTTAAGTACTTATATTTAGATCCTCATATATTATATTAATAACAGGTAAAAGTGTATGAAATAAAAAGAAAAAGACTTGCTTTCTTATGCTAAAACAGACATGACTTGAATAGCAGCAGGTAAACATAAGAAATTTATCTGGCGCTAGAAAAGCTAATTTTGTGAGGTAAGTATGAAGTTTAGCAAAGAATCTTTTAGTAAGTTTTTTAAAGAAGTATCAAGTAAAGGGTTTAAAAACATTAATAAAAGAAATGAAGAAGGAGAGACGATATTGCACCAAGCAGTAGAAATCTCTGATTACAAAACAGTGAGATTATTAATAAAAAAAGGGGCAGAGGTTAATGCAAGAGATAAAAATGGTTATACACCTCTGCACTGTGCAGTATTTGCGAAAAGTTTAGAAAATGTAAAAGTGCTGCTAAGAGAAGGAGCAGAAGTAAATGCCACTCAATATGTCACTGGATGTACGCCACTGCACTCTGCGTGCAAAATAGGAGGAGCAGGAGTTGAAATAATAAAGGAGCTAGTAAAAGCAGGAGCTGAGGTTAATCAACTGAATAAATATGGTGCAACACCAATGTACTATATCTGGGAAAGTGAAAAGTATTCTCTGTGTGATAGCAAAGAAAGTGAAAAGGCAAGCAAATTTTTGAGAGAAAAAGGAGGAATAACAAAAAGTAGAGAACTGACGTGCTATGGAATAGAGAGGCTAGTGGGAGAAATAGCAGACATGTTGAATGGAAGCTACATGCCGGAGCTAAAAATAATAGAGATAGGAGAAATAAGGAAGAGAGACAAATCGCTAATAAAGAAAGAATGTAAAAATTTAGCAAGCAAAATAATGAGCCAAGTGAACGAAATGATAGATGAGGTAGCGAAAAGGAAGGTTTAAAAGAGGGATTTAAATTTAAAGAAAAGGTGAGGTGGATTATGTTAAAGCTTGGCAAATTTAATAGGTCAGCAAAAGAATTATTAGAGAACTCATATGAAAATATTTATGAAAGAGACGAGAAGGAAAGAACAGCTCTGCATTATGCAGTAGAGGTAAAAACAGTGAAGTTATTAGTTGAAAAAGGAGTGAATGTGAATGCAGCAGATGTGAAAGGATACACAGCACTGCACCTAGCGGTAACGGAGAAACGTCTAGAAATCGTGAGGGAATTGATAAAATCAGGAGCAGACGTAAATGCTGAGGAATATGGAAATAAATGCATACCTCTACACCTTGCGTGCATGGTAGGTGAAAAAGAAATAGTGGAGGAGCTGGTAAAAGCTGGAGGAGAAATAGAGCAAGCGGATAAATTTGGAATGATAGCGATGGATTATGCTAAAAATAGCAAAAAGATAACCGAGGTATTAAAGAAAGAAACAGACAGAATTGAAAAGTTATTTGAACAGCAAAGTGGGAAATCTTCTATAAGAGGCTAAAAGCATGGAGAAAGAAATAGAAAAGAAGGTAATGAATTTAGAGAAAAAAGCGTTGGTAGAGTTGAGAAGAATATGGAAGAAGGTATTTGGGGAAGAAGCGCCTAGATACTCAAAGAAATATCTGATACCAAGATTAGCTTATAGAATGCAGGAAAAAGCATATGGAGAAATGTCAAGAAAAGGAGCAAAAAGACTAGAGTATCTGGCAGATCGACTAGAGAAGGGAAAAAGAATAAGTAGTGACAAATTACCAGTAGAAGGGACAGAATTAATACTAGAGAGCAGTTGTGTTAAAAGTCAATAGAAAAATTGATGTAGCTGTGAATAAATACTTAAAGTTTATGTAGACGTATTTATTCACAGCTACGCTAGTACTAGATAAAAGCAGAATTAGGGCTATATTCCTTAGTGAACACTCTACCATCTCTTACTAAAGAGTTAGCAAGAATAAGTAATTTTCTCATGGCAGCAGTAGAAGCAACTTTATATGGTTTTTTGTATTGATCATATAGTCTATCAAAGAAGATTTTTATATAAGAATTGTACCTTTGTGCACTAAGGATACACATATACAAAACTGTTCTAATTTGCGATCTACCGCCTTGAATACACCTTTTTCCTTTACTAAAACCGCTGTCTCGATTAAATGGCGCAATTCCAGAAAGGCTAGATATTTCTTTATGTTTAAGAGTTCCTAGTTCTGGCATGTAACAGATCATAGTAATAGCCAAAGTTTTACCGGCACCTGGTATACTAGTTATTGACATGTATTTTTTTTTAAGCTCTTGACTTTGATCAATTAATACCATTATTTCATCTTCCAAGATTTGAATTTGATTTTGTAAAATTACAAGCAATTCTTCTATTTGTTTGATTATGGATACATCGGTTATCTGGTGAGCTTGGGTTTTCTGTATCTTTGCCATTTCCACTAGTTGATTTCTGCGAGATAGTTTTTGCTTCAAACAATCAGTATTATTAACATTTAAAGGAGTAACACGCATGTCTGTATTATTAATATAACGTGAGATGATACTACAGTCTATTTTATCAGTTTTAGTACTAATACCAAGGCTTTTTGCGTAATTTCTAACCCATCTAGGTTGAATGACATATACTTCAAAACCATTGCTTAGTAAAGTGTAAGCGCATAGTTTTTCGTATCCACCAGTAGCTTCTAATCCAACTTTTGTTACATTATGCAAACGTAGAAAGTCAAGCACTTGATCAATAGCTTGTACGTTATTTTCAAACGTTTTATAATAACTAAGTGGATGAATGTGGATGTCTAGTTTAGTTTTGCTAACATCAATGCCAGCAATAGTATTTGGTGAATTCATAATTCCTCCATAAAATAATATTGAATACTGCATTTTCCACCCTTATATACGAGCCTAAAAGCTCAATCAGTTGTTCGGAACTTTCAGTATATAAAACAGAGAAGAGAACCTTGCTCAAAAACGGTTCTTATAACCAAGAAGGGAAACGGTTCCTCTTCTCCATATGTCCTTATATTGCCATTCTATAACATTTATAAAGACTTGTTTTAACATATAAGAGGGGAAGAGACTCATACAGTAATGGTAACAGATAAGGGTTTAATCTACCGAGAAGAATTTTTCACATCATTATCAGCAGTAGCCGGGAAAATAATGGGAATGAGCTACAACGGACCTTTATTATTCGGTATGCGTGATAAAAATGAAAATTGAAGAGAATAAAATGCTAAAAGAAGTAAGGTGTGCGATATATACAAGAAAATCAAATGAGGATGGGCTAGAACAAAAGTTTAACAGTCTTGATGCCCAGCGAGTAGCATGTGAAAAGTACATAAAGAGCAGAGAAGGCTGGGTAGCATTGGCAAAAAGGTACGATGATGGCGGCTATTCAGGAAAAAATTTAGAAAGACCAGCGATAAAGGAATTGTTTGAAGATGTTAAAGGAGGAGAAGTAGATTGTGTGGTAGTATATACGCTAGATAGGCTCTCGAGAGAAACAAAAGACAGCATCGAAGTAACGTCATTTTTTAGAAGGCATAGAGTAAATTTTGTAGCAGTAACGCAGATATTTGACAATAATACGCCAATGGGAAAGTTTGTACAAACAGTGTTATCAGGAGCAGCACAACTAGAAAGAGAAATGATAGTAGAGAGAGTAAAAAATAAAATAGCAACATCAAAAGAACAAGGACTATGGATGGGTGGAACTTTGCCGCTTGGGTATGATGTAAAAGATAAAGAATTAATAATAAATGAGAAAGAAGCAAAGTTGGTAAAACATATATTTGAGAGGTATATAGAGCTGAAGTCAATGGCAGAATTGGCAAGGGAGTTAAATAGCCAAGGTTACAGAACAAAATCAGATATCTTTAAAAAGGCGACGGTGAGAAGAATAATAACAAATCCAATATATATGGGAAAAATACGGCATTATGACAAACAGTATGAAGGAAAACATGAAGCAATAATAGAAGAAAAAAAATGGCAAAAAGCGCAGGAATTGATAAAGAATCAACCATATAGAAAAGCAAAATATGAGGAAGCATTGCTTAGGGGAATAATTAAGTGCAAGAGCTGTGGTGTAAATATGACACTAACGTATGCAAAAAAAGAAAATAAAAGGTACCGATATTACGTGTGCAATAACCATTTAAGGGGAAAAGGTTGTGAATCAATAAACAGAACTATAGTAGCGGGAGAGGTGGAAAAAGAAGTGATGAAAAGAGCTGAACGCTTATATGGAAATGGAGAAAATTTAAGCTTCAGAGAACAGAAAGAAGCAATGAAAAAATTAATAAAGGGAGTAATGGTAAAAGAAGATGGAATAGAAGTGAGTTCAGAGGATAAGGTGGAATTTATACCAATAAAAAAGAAAGGAAACAAATGTACAGTAGTAGAGCCAGAAGGAAAAACAAATAATGTACTACTGAAAGCAGTGGTAAGAGCTCATTTGTGGAAACGGCAACTAGAAGAGGGAAAATATGAAAGTGTGAAGGAGCTGAGTGCCAAAATTAATATAGGTACAAGACGTATACAACAAATTTTAAGGTTGAATTATTTAGCACCAAAAATTAAAGAAGATATAGTAAATGGGAGGCAGCCAAGGAGTTTGAAGTTAGCTGACTTGAGGGAAATACCTATGTTATGGAGTGAGCAGATGGAGAAATTCTATGGTCTTAATTTGTAAAAGCAACAGGAGATCGATGTGCCAGAAAATACTTCAAAATTAAAAGCTTAATTATATGATGAAAATAGTGACAATCTTAAACTTATATGTGAAACGACCTCAGAGCTTCAAAATTATTGCATAAGAACCTAATAGCCCTTCTTTCGCTGAATCATGTGTTGGGTCTGATAAAGGAAATTCTGTAGGTATCACAAAAGTCAATTCAATCAAACACAAAATTCGAAAAAGTGTGGAGCAGTCAGTCTTCTTTGAATCAAATATAAAAGGCTATACCTATAAAAGAGTAAACACCAAGAAAGAAAAATGATTTCTTTATAATAATCTCTAAATTATCAACTTAATTTCTCTAAATCCTCATGCTATTTCTCCTTGCTTTGAGCGTATAGTTTATTGAATACCTCCAAGAATCTTGCTTTGAAAACATATCAACTTTTTACCTCTCCAAGACCTTTCTTTTGCAGCTATCTAAACTATCGATTGACTTCATAATAGTGGATGGAATACCTAACTCTTTCACCACAAAATCTGATTGTTTAATAGTTTCAGCTAACTCTATAAGTATTCCGCCGTTTCTTTCAAAACCTTTATCGTTTAAAGCTTGTAGAACACTTTTTCCTCCTAAAAAGCAACTTTCTCCTAAACTTGATTTATCTTTTAATTTGTCAAACTTCTCTTGGCTCTCTTCATCAAGATTTACTTTTATTATATTACTACCTTCATCACTAGGACATAGATGAATATTAATCTTACCTACTTCAGTGATAAAGGACATTTCAATGCCACCCCCTAAGACATCTGTATAATTTCTTTTTCTTCCTATGCTTTCAACTCTTATTATACTTTCTCCGATCTGTAAGATGCTACTTTCTATACTGAAATTTTCATTCACCTTACTATTCATAACCTTTGCAACTTCAACGATACTGTTTTGTGGCCACCTGAAAAGAGCAAGATTGTTATCTACTTCTACTTTCAGATCATCATCTTGAATCTGTTCATTCTTGTTTACTAAACCCTTATATGCGATACTTTTTAGTTCGTCCTTAATTTTTTTACACTCTGTAAAAATAGGCTCATCACTTCCCCACATAACTTCACCTATCATCCTATCATTGTAAAAATCAGACTCTATTTTTGCACCTGCTGATAATAGCTTATTGACAATATTGAATAAAGGTTCTAAAGCCTCTTCCCATTCATCTATTGCCTCTTCTCCATCATCTTTATACCGTGATCTAGTAGTAGGCGTTATACGCATAACACTGCTAGCATTAGCAATATCAATTATTTTTTTGAATACAAAATTTGACACAGTGCATTCATATTGATCACAGCGTAAATTTAGCTTTATTTTTCTTTTCAAATATTCATCTATTAAACGTTCCATCTTTTCTAGAGTTACCTTTGCAGAATTTTCGTATCTATTTTCATGAAACCCTTTCATTATACTTTCCATCTTGTCATGAAATTCATCAATCGAAACTTTTTCGCTCTCAGTTAACAGATTTGCTAAATTCATCAAAATTGAGTTTTCTGGAATAAAAGAACTTTCAACAACAGTATTTTTGTCTTCAATAACGGACTCATGCCAGTCATCATCACTTTGTTCTTGACTTAACGATGATGCATTACCTTCAATGGTGTACTGACCAAAACGTTCTGTATGCTGTTCTTCATCAGCTAACTGACCAAATGGCTTTTTTTTATAAACTTGCTTAGTATCTAAAATATATTCTAACACCATATTCCCTCAATCTATAAATACATTATGTACAATAACTAGCATGAATAAAGGCTGATGCAAGCATAATTTTTCTAATACAAATTTCCGTTAGTTATGAAACACATGAAAAAGAGCTGTTTTTGCCTATAATTGCGAAGTTAAATAAATTTATCATTTGTGTTCCCCATAACGAATGTTGGTATAAATATGGATTTCTTTGTGTGCAGGATATGGAACTTAAAGTTTCACTAAGAGATAAAGTAGAGCACAAAAGCCAACACATTACAAGCAAATGGTTGCCTATTAAAGATGATGATAGATTTTATCATTCCAGTAGACTCACCCATACTTACCCCTCTAAACATAAATAATACATTATATGCAATATATAACATTAAATCAATAACCATAATCTTTTTACTACTTATACTTTTGTTAAGTTTTTATGGTGAGTAACAATGGAGTATGTAGATAGGTTAAAAGTTGCTTATGACTCCAAATTTGAGCTAATTTTACTATAAATTAACATGGTTAAGACCTATATTTGATATCACTACTATAAGAGCATGATGGATTATGCTTTAAAGGAGTACGGAAACTGCTGAAGTTTTTTTACAACAAACTTGTAAGGAGCAACTTCAGCAAAATGAATAAACACATGCCAATATTAATAGAGAATTATTTATAAGTCAACTAACTTTTTCAAAAAATATTTTAGTGAAGATACCATGCTAGCTAGTGTTATAAAGAATTGAATTATTTACTCTTCCTAAGATTGCAAAAAAGGTCGTATATTTGTGAGAACAAGCCGCGTAAAAATAAGGTTATAAAAATAGAAGATTTAAATTATTTCAATAAGCTTAGGCAAAACAGTTCGTATATAGATATGGATGAAATGGGCTAATATGGCTAGTTTTAGCGTATAATGAAATCACTATATTAAAAAGTTCGTATGTATCGTTTGGTAGACCATCCCATCCCAAAACGAACACTTCTCACGGTTGCTGGTTTTATAGTGTTTTCTAAAATAAGTGATAGTGTGCTAATATACAGATTTGCAGCTTTTAGCAATTAATCCCGTAATGGAAATTTATCATTTATTTTCGAAACTACTATAGTTGCTGAAAATGGTTGCGTTGTTTAAGTTTTTAACGATATATGTTGCTGAATTAATAGCAATTCATTTTTGACACATAAACTCTCAATAACCCTCATCTACCAGGAAGATCATCTGCAGAACTATGTCCTAAGTTGTCCTTTATACGAAGAACATCCTTAACTGATATAAGAGTATTTGGCCCCTGTGCACGATCATTGAAGATGGCATACGTTAAAACTACTGTGTTCCCGTCAGTAATACGCTTATATCCTCTAGCATTAAAATAACTACCTAGCTGAGTATTTGCTTCTGCGATTTTTCGCTGTAGCTCTCCAGTACCAGCAAACTTTAACTCTATTACAATTGGATGGGTACCATCTCTCGCTTCCACAGATCTTAACAGAACTAAGTCCACTTTCTGCCCTCCTCCCAACTGAAATTCAATAATTACCCTAGCTGGATTACTGCAAGCGTAAAATAACCCATGCAATATAGAATGAAATCCTGCTTCCCTAGCGTTATCTCTATTTACTGTCCACCTTAATGGAAATAACACATTAGAAATGGCTTGGAATACTTGTGCATGACGATTTTGTACTTGCCAACCAGTATTCATCATTATATCTGCAGCACTGTGCACATTACTAACACCACCTACTTGTAAAACGTCACCTTGAAAAACAGCATTACCCCTATTCTGCAGATAATGAGCAGGTGACTGGAATGGTATTATATTAACAGTTAGGCCTAAATCATCTTCATTCCTTCTATTAGGGTCTAATTGGCACATCACTTCATAAACCCTAGCATTTGGCCATTGTGCTAAATCTAATCCCATATTGGGAAATTGGTGACCCAAGATATGACGGATATGAAACACAACAACTCTTTCTTCCCTCCCTAATAACACATGTAAAACCATAGTTAAAGCACGATCTCCAATATTTACTTGTGCAATTCCTCCTTGCGGACCTAGCATCCTATCGTTATCATGATACTCAAACAAGTACTTAGTTACATATATCTCATTTCCATCTCTTAACACAACTCTTCTTCTTGTAAATGCAGTACTTCCAAAAGTAAACCCAGTTGTATAAAGAAATACTCTTCTATCTCTAGCGCTAACACCACCTCTACTTCTCACACCAGGTACAGCAGGTACACCAAACGATGGATGGAGTAAATAATCTCTGACATTTTCTTCAACTTCTTGATTTGCTAAGGGTTCAAATAATCTTTCTACTAAAGAATATTCCCTTTCTAAGAAATTTTCTATACTAAGCTGAAAACGCCTACGATTAAGGTCAAAGTTCAGTCCCACACAGATAGCATTGCCTGATGAGGTATGGATAGACAGTGATGAAACAGGACATCTGTTAACGTAGTTCTCTGCTTGCTCTAACGCATCTGCAGCACTTCTTCTTCCTGCCTTAAGCTCAATTATGATAGGCACAGAATCCCCTAACCTCTGCACACCACGCACAAGAAAAGTAATATCTGTATACCCTCCTCCTACAAACAATTCAAGATAAATGCCAGCTACATGGCGATACCTAAAATTCATCAAAAAGCCTGACAAAAAGCCATGGTAGTCAGATTCGATACCATTAAAGTTTAACGATTGATTATACCTATCATATGTATCCAGAATATACTGTAAAACATCTTCAATATTATCTCTTATATTAACTGCATTATTGTCTACTAACCCATTTATTAAATTTAGTAAATAATTATTTTGCAATCCAGGTGTTCTGGTAATTTCATCAAAGCCATCACACGGAGATGCTGAATTTCCAGTAAATGCTTCTCCCTCACGAAATTGCATGCACCTTACTGCTTCTTCATCCTCATCTTCCCCCTGATTCCATGCCCATACAAATGTTTTATACTCCTGCCAAGCTACTCGCCTTCTTCTAATACCCTGCCTCTGCAGCTCATCTTCTAACCACTGCCTCTCTTCTTCGCTAAATCTTGAGCCAAAACTGTTTTGCCTATCAGCAATAGTGTAGCACCTTACAACTCTGTTATTTCTTTGATCTACCTCATTAGTTAAGACAGCAACCTTTAAATTTCCCCTTCTATGATTATCTGGATCATTATCAAAGCGAAAAAAAATCCTTTCATTATTATTTGCAACATCAGAATCATGTACAGTAGCAAACATACCGAAAAAAAATGCAGGAAAGAAACGATCTTTACCAACGGAATGTAAAAAAGATGGACTCTGATCTAAAAAAGACTCAAACCTTTCCACGAAACCTTGGCAATTTCCATTTAACAAACTTCTAATTAACCCAATGTTTTCACCGTTACCATGCATATAAATACCTCTATCTTCTGTGACAAGAAAATCCACTAACTCCAGCACCCTTCAACATAGACTGTGGATCACCAGAGCCACCAAAATCACCGCCTTGAGGAGGCAGAGGCGCTTCCTTTTCTAACTCATAAAATAGCTTTTCTGCCAATTTATCATAATCTATATCATCTTTCATACCAGCTCTTCCAACAATCTTTAGATTTTTAACTATAGACTTTTCAAAATTTTTAAAGTCTGTAGTTGAACAAAACTTCTTAGCAAATTGCAATATTTCTAGTATTTCACTCTTTTTTACATTTGCAGCACTACCTGTTCCGCTACTCAATTCCAAGTCAATGATCAATCCTGCAAGAGCATGTTTGATTGGCACTATGCCACTGGAAAAAAAGACTGCAGCCTTTTCTTCCTTTCCTTCCTGGCTATTGAAATTACCACATCTTATAAGATCCATCATAATTTTTCTAGCTTGAGTACTTAAAGTAGGACTTTCAACGACCTTATCCGAAAGGGAAGAAAGAAGAAGAGCGTAATCCTTAGGTGAAAGTATTTTATCTTCTAATATTTTATTTTTAAACATTGGAACTATAGTTTGAACTGTATCAAAAAAATTTTGGCGTATCAATATGCTAAGAAGAGAATATATTCCTTTGTCTTTTTTTGATAACTCAGAGTTTTTCAACAGTTCATTTTTTCCTTGAGCATTCATTTTGCTCAGACAAAAATCTAAAATAACAGCACCATTATAATTACATTGAACAGAAGATAATGTAGTAATTGCACCGATAATTTCCTTTTCTCTTTCTCTTTCACTTAAACGGTCATAAAAATATTCCACTCCCTCACTCCATCTAAGACCTACAGCTTCCCTAAAACCTTCTACACTACTGTATTCTTTTAATTTTAATCCTTCAGATTCTCGATCAATCCAGAAGCTAAATACAGGATCATAACTTTCCATAGACCCTAATAGATCACTTCTTATGTATTTGTTGTTGCTAGCTGCGGGCCTACCATCACCATCTACTGCATCAGGGGAAAACCTACCCTTGTGAAATTCAAACTTCTCCTGAAAAAGTGGTTGAATTTTGTCTACCATACAGTACTTACATGCCATATTATACCTAGAAAATGGGTTTTCTACTTCACCTATTTTTTCTGTAGTTAGCTTTTGCCCTAGCGTTGCGTTATTTAATCTTGTACCTGACCAACAATTTTCATCTTGAAATACATTATATAAAAATTTCAGCCCATCATCTTTAAGGTATTCTACCTGCCTGGTATAAGTTTTTACCCATCTTTCGATAGCTAAGCGCCTTCCAGCAGCAACATCAGGATCCCTATGTTTAATAATATCCTGTAGTTTTTTAAGTATTGCGGCATGACGATCTGTTTTTCTTGGCATTGCACTCTCCATATAAAAATACTTACTGCATTATGCAAAAATTAGAATCAAATATCAACACTAAACTTATCAAGGACAAGAAAAATTTTATGAAAAACATTTTCTATATTTAGATATTATGCATTTAACTGATACGTAGAATTGGTGAGAAAATCAAACAGGCCATAGCGAGAATAGCGGAAGAGTTAGATATAGGCTCTAGACTAGTGGATAAAGAAATATAATAAGTTAAAAATGGATAGAGCTTTAAGGGAGTTGCAATACTTAGGCTTTTTTCTTGAGTTGTTCAATTTCATCTATCGAAAGGCCGGTAGACTCAGCTATTAAGTTAACAGATACGCTAGCTTTCAGTAAGTTTTTTGCAACTTCAATTTTACCTTCAATTTTACCTTTTTGATGGCCGATTTGGATTCCTTCATGTTTAGCATCATCGAGTTTTTGAGCAAGGACAGCCTGTTCATCACGAATACGCTTAGTCTCCTGTTCATAAGCTATAAACTCTTTTTCTGACCAGTTAAACCTGTTTAGCTCTTCATACGCTTTTTTGATTATTACGTCACTTCCTTTTATCCTTTCCAATTCTTCTTCACTTGTTTCATCAGCGTACTTAAAAAAATACACCCACTTCTCAACTATATTTGAAAGCTGATCTTCTTTAGTTTTGGAAAATTTAGGCAGTTCAATAAATACAAAGTAAAAATCTTTTAGATCATGTTCATTAGTATCTTCATCGCGAATAGTATGCTTTGATTTGTACTCAGACTTATCAGGAAATAAAATACAATCTGCTATAGCAATAAAGATAATTTCCTTAAGATCATGATATTGATCACCTTTATCAGCTTGTCTTGAGTAAGCTTTAGCAGCATAGTATTGGGCACGTTTTTCGAAGCCTTTGGTTTTAGCGACCTGCATCTCAATAATCCATTGCACCCCCGTGGAATCTCTACATAATACATCAACAATGCTTTGCTTTTTAGAGGCAATATCAGGGTCTTGAATAGTACTTAAAAACTCTATATCCTGTATTGCATTTTTGCCAGTAAAGCTCAAAATATCATTTAAAAAGTGAATGAGGATGTCTTTATTCTTTTCAGTGCCAAAGATACGGCGAAATGCGAGGAGAGTAGACCAGGAAAACTTCCTTCCTGGCCCCTCACAGAACCTTACGTGAAACTCGCGCTTCATAAGGCTCCCACTAGTCATTGCCCTAACCCTATACTTAATTTCCAGTGTACAAACAGATTTGGTTTACTCTTTGCAGTTCTCTCTAGTACCTTAGCTGCTTTGGTTCTATGTCCTCTCAGCTTTTTGTACTTTGCTTGAAACCACTTTCTGAGTTTCCTATTAAACATTCTTATTATGCTATCTAGTGCAGTTATATGATACTTCCCGTAATAATTAAACCACCCCCTCAGGATTGGATTACATATCCGTGATATATCCTCTATTTCCAAGTTTGTTCTACGAGCAAATTTCCAGCCTCTAATTTCTTTTCTCATCTTCTTTAAACTTTCTTTGCTTGCTATTGGAGTAAAGCTTACAAATAGACTACCATCCTTTCTATTCCGTACAAGCCTTTTTCGAAATTCATACCCAAGGAATGTGAATGATACATTCTCATGATTCTCCTTCCGCTTTCCGTCTTGACAATAGATAATTTTGGTCTTTGTATGTTTTATTTCCAATTTGCAAATCTTCAGTCTCTGTTCAAGTTGACTCAAAATTAGTTGTGCTTGGTTCTCGCTTACACAATGTATAACACGGAGAGTAGACCGGCGGAACTTCCCCACCAGTCTCTCGCAGAACTGCACGGAAACCTCTCGGCTTATACAGCTCCCATTATTTAGCCTTTTGATCCTAACCCAAGTGTCCAATGATAGAAAATACTTGGAGACCTCTTTCTCACTTTTCCTAAAAATTGCTTTGCTAGTCTTCCGTGATCACGAAGTTTCTTATATTTTGTCCTGACCCATCTTATGAGGTATCTCTCTATATTCCTGAGAGATGGATACATCTCTGATTTATAAAACCTGCCATAGTACTGAAACCAGCCTCTGACTATTGGATCTATTTTCTTCGATATTTCCTCTAGTGTGGTCCATGTAATCCGATGTATTCTCCATGACTTTATGGTTTTCTTGATCTTCTTCTTGGCTTTGTTACTAATTGCAGGTAGAAATGAGATGAAATAATTCCTCATCTTATTCTTTGCTACTCTAGGTCTAAAAGTATAACCTAGAAAATCAAAGCTTTGTTTAGGAAATTGTTCTTTTCTATCATCATCCTTACTGTACACAATCTGTGTCTTTTCAGGATGTAACTTCAATTTACACTTAGCCAATCTTTCTTCAATCATTACTTTCATAAATCCTGCCTGTCTTTTAGTTCTGCAGTGCACTATCGCATCATCTACATATCTTTCAAATGGTACTGTTGGATAATTTTGTTTCATCCACATATCAAACGCATGGTGCATAAATATGCTTGAAATGATTGGGCTTATTGAACCTCCTTGCGGACTCTGACCTTACCCAGAAAAAGTAGACAGAAAGTTAAGACGTTTTTGCTATGAGAATGATGAATCAAAAAGCTCAGGAATGCAATAGTTAATAGTAGAATGTCTACGCTGTTTATTATAAAAAATTTCTATATATTCAAATATTGCGGTTTTAGCTTGTTGTGCAGAGTGTTGTGAAGTATCAATGAGTAACTCTCTCTTAAGTGAACTAAAAAAGCTCTCTGAAACAGCATTATCATAACAACAACCTTTGTGACTCATACTAGAAGTAATATTTTTTGTACTTAGTAAAAATTGATAATTTTTAGAGGTGTATTGCGATCCTTGATCGCTATGAAATAGTAGATTTTTAGCAGATTTGCGCCTACCAATAGCCATGAATAACGCATCTATAACTAATTGCCTATTTACTGTATTACTCATTGACCAGCCAATCACCATGCGTGAATATAAATCTATTATTGCTGCCAAATATAACCATCCTTCATTAGTTTTTATGTACGTAATATCAGTTACCCATATCTTGTTAGGTTGATCAGCGATGAAATTCTGATTTAATATGTTAGGAGTTATAACTCTATTGTCTATTTGTGGTTTTTTACTTTTAAACTTTCGTCTAAGCTTAGCTTGAATGCCATTTTTCTGCATAACATTTTGCACTGTTTTGATGTTATAATTTTTACCTAAAGCCTTTAATTCAGCGTGAATTTTAGGAGCTCCGTATCTGCATTGTGATGCTCGATATACCTTCTGAATATCTTGTATGAGCTCTTCTCTTATTGATTTTTTGTTGTTTTTTTCCTTAGTAATCCATTTATAATAACCACAAGCAGATACGTTCAAAAATCTGCATGATTCCCGTATTTTATAGCATTTTTTATGTTCTTTTATAAAAGAATATTTTACTCTTTTTGGTTTGCAAAATATCCCAGGGCTTTTTTTAAAATGTCTCTTTCCCTCGTTACTCTTGCCAGCTCTTTCTTTAAATCAAACTTTTCTTTGTCACAATGAGCTACTTTCCCTTTTCCTGGAAACGCATCTACTCCAGACATTCTATCATTGTATGTTTTTACCCATCTGCTTAATGAATCACCGCTAATACCCAAATCTCTTGCTATTTTTGCTGATGATTGACCTGTTTCTTTTACTAGTCTTATAGCTTCAATTTTGAATTCTGCTGTATATTCTTTTCTTTTTGTCATACCACACCTCTTTGAAAAAACGTTTTATTTTACTTCAAAAACGTCTTAACTTTCTGTCTACTTTTTCTGGGTAAGGTCATCACTACTACGAGTTGATCCGTCCCAGTGATTTGCATCGCTACTCTAAAACTTGAGGATTGGCCTCTTGCTTGTCTCGCTTTTCATCAAATCGACTGGTTCCTGCAGTTCCTTATCAAAGCCCAGATCAGACTCACGCCACCTTTATGCCGAACACCGCCTACACAGTAATCAGGTTCACTGTAAGCTCTTAAGAGGAGAACGATTCACTCCCCCTTTCGATGTTCACTTCCCATTTCGACACGTTCATCAGTGGTTCACTTACGTTCGCCTTTCTGATCCTCACCTTCCAGCTCTTACGCTGATTTTTCCTTAACGCTTATGACCCTATCTCTTAAATAGAGCCACTTAAGGTGGTTTGAAACCTGCTCCTGAAAGCCGATTTCGAAGGACCTTCCTTCATCTTCAATAAAGCTTCTCACAAACATTATTCTGCTTGTTGCTGCAGCACACCATCGCTATGGAAGGCCTTATCATGTAAGTCTTCAGAGGCTTTGGTAAAAAAATACGACATATCAACCGATAGTACTTCTGCTAATTTATATAACCTATCAACTACAAGCCTAATCTCTCCGCTTTCATATCCTTGTACATGCTGAAATGAAATTTCAAGCTTTTTTCCTAAGTCTCTTTGACTAAAACCACACATTAGCCTTCTTTTCCTTATTCTTTCCCCTATTTGTTTATCGATAGGATGTTGTATAGTCATTTTACGTATCAGGTAATATTAACTATGTATTATCACTTTGAGAAAAAGATTTTACCAATATATAAACTGCACTACGTAACCTTTTGCTCTTAATTTCGTTATATCCTTTGACTAACTTTAGTATTTTTTCATCATAAGCTTCATGTGAGTAAGTATGCATATCAGTAAAAAAGTTAGCAACATCTATCGATAGTGCTTTTGCTAAATCATATAATCTACTGGCCAAAACACAATTTGAACCATTTTCGTACTTTTGTATCTGTCTATACGAAACACCTATTCTCTTTCCCAATTCGGTCTGTGTCAAAGCACGATCTAACCTAAGTTGTTTTATTTTTTTACCTAATTGCACTTTTCACCTCTTATTCAAATTTACAACAAATTTTATGAAGTGGAAAAAAAGCTAGCAAAGTAATTGCTTTAATAATTTCTGCCTCTCGCTAATTAAATCGTTTGGCCTTACGTATTTTTTCTCAATTTCCCTCATCTCTTTTTCTCGTTCTGCAATGCTATTTCGTATTACTTCAGCCGAATATCTGCTTTTGCCACATGCAAACTCTGATCTTAATCTTCTAACCTTATATTCGAGCTCAGCAAATCTTTCATGCTGCTCAAGAAGCTCTATCACGTGTTTGATTTCAGAATTTAGCTTTTTTTCCTCAATATCTCTCACAATAAAAGAAAGCAGAAGCTTATCTATTTGGTAATCAATATTTGGTTGAGTAGCAAATAGATTAATCATAGCTTTTACATCAGTAGGATTTGCAACTAATAAGCTAAAATTACTACATAAAAAACTATAGAACTTTATCGTCTTCACAAGATAATTTTTCATATCTTGTGATAATTGCAATTCTTTGTGAATTCCTGACAGCAATATTTTCAATTCTTCCAAGTATTCTACATCAAAATTACCTACTTCTGTAGGTAAAAGGATCATTAGCAGCTTTTTTACAAGCTCAACATCATTTGATTTTACTGCATTATAAAGAGCTTTATCCTTATCTTCTTTTAAATCATAAAGCTCTGACGAGTTATCTATGCTGAATAGATATTCAGTATTTCCCTGAGGAGAGTAAATTAAAATGTCCACTTCTCTTAGCGGGTGGTCATCATTAAACTTTTCTAGTAACTGCTTATCGGTGGTTTCCTCTATTGCTACAGCAGCTTTACTGATCTTTTCCAGTTCAGAAACATTATCTCTTGAATTTTCAAGTATGTCTTTAGCCTTGTCTAGCAGCTGCTCATATAGAATTATTTTTTCTTCATTATCAAGTAGCTGACAATGCTTCTTCAACTTTTCAGTGGAGTAAGACAAGAGATCCATTTCTTTCAGTTTTACAATCACAATACCCAACTTTGATTGAAATTGAAATAATTTTTACAAAATGTGTTTTTCTAGTGTAAATACCCGTAAAACTTGTTATTGTAACATACAGTAAATCAATAAGTCGTATAATATTAACAATTAAACAATATTTATCACGATATGATCGAATAGTAATGAAATTAAGTGAGGGTTACAATGAAAAAAATAAATGGTAAAAATTTGTCTAGTAAAATGTTAAAAGCGGTAGAGCGAATAGCAAAAGAAGGGTTATTACCTAATTTTATAAAAGCTGCTCCAACAGCGAATAAAAAGATTAGTAAATTACCTGTCTTAACATATCCTGAGGAGCTCAATCCATTTCGATCAGCTTTATGCAGGACAAGACTAAGTGAATATGAAAATATGAAACTAAATGAATTCCTGGAAAAAGCTATTGCAGCTAAAAATATAAACGAGTTAAGTAAAGTTATCGATGAAGCTTTGGACTTAGGAATAAGAATAAATGCTGCCAATGAAGATGGCTTTGGCTTCGCTAACGTTACAATGTTTAAGATGTATCGTGATGAATTCAAAGGGAATAAACAAGAGAATATAATCAGGAAGTTAGCATTAAATGGAGCAGATTTTAATGTACAAGTTGATAAGAAAATAACTGAAATTCATCAAAAGGTGCAAAAAGAAATTGAGCCACAAATATATAGTAGACTCACAAAACTCAGGGAAGTTGGAGAGAACGCTACTATAGAAGGAACTGTTGAAAATGTAGAAATCGATAATAAGACCTTCTATATGGAATTTTCACATAGCTGCATAGTTGATGTTGCCAAAGTTGTAGAAGGTGCAAAAAATTTGGGCTTAAGTAAAGGAGACTTAAACCTTGGTGGCAATATTATAAAAATAGGTGATGGTGAAGTTGAAGTCAAAACTGGGAAAGGCGGTGAAAGAGACTACGTGGATATATCGGATAACAGTGCTTTTGCAGTCACATTTTATACTAGCCTAGTAGAGCTAAATTTAATGGTATATCATGACACAGCAGACTATAATCAAGTACAAATTGAGGTAGAAGATGAAGAAATGTGGAACGAGTTGCAAGAAATAGGAGAAATCGTAGGAAAGGGTTGTTTATTTGGTGGAATGTCTATTAAAGAAGCAGTAGAAAAAGGCTGTTTTACTAGATGTGGAAGGTGGGGCGACCAAAATTCTAAAAGTAGTGAGACCTTTTCTTGGGTGAGTAAATTAAAAGACAACAAAACGACATCCGTAGGACGTTCTTGATTGGAGACAAGTAGCTATGTGAAACATAGCCACTTGTATATCAGAAATAAATGGTTAACTATTACAAAGTAAAGTGGTTTTTAAAACTTAATCAAATTTACCATAAATAATTTACTTTAATTAGTATTGCTTGTAGAAGTGTTTTATATTATAAAAAATACCTGAACTTTAAAATTTGTACTATTTGTTAGCAAGAGCCTTTATCACTGAATGCACAATATCACGCAATGTTTCATCTTTAATTTTTCTATATTCTCTTACTAATCTTGATATTTCTTCGCTGCCCACATCGCTACGGAAGGCCTTATCATGCAAGTCTTCAGAGGCTTTGGTAAAAAAATATGACATATCAACAGACAAAGCTTCTGCCAAATTATACAATCTATCAACTACAAGCCTTACCTCTCCAGTTTCATATCATTGTATATGCTGAAATGAAATTCCAAGCTTTTTTCCTAAGTCCCTTTGGCTAAAACCACATATTAGCCTTCTTTTCCTTATTCTTTCACCTATTTGCTTATCGATAGGATGTTGTATGGTCATTTTACGTATCAGATAATATACTTTGAGAAAAAGATTTTACCAATATATAAACTACACTACGTAACCTTTTGCTCTTAATTTCATTGTATCCTTTGACTAATTTTAATATCTCCTCATCATAAGCTTCATGTGAGTCGTCATGCACATCAGTAAAAAAATCATCCTCATTAATCGATAGAGCTTTTGCTAAGTCGTATAGTCTACTAGCCAAAATGTGGTTTGAACCATTTTCGTACCTTTGTATCTGCCTATATGAAACACCTATTCTTTTTCCTAACTCAGTTTGTGTTAAACCACAGTATAACCTAAGTTCCTTTATTTTTTTGCCTAATTCCACTTTTTATTACTAATTTTAGCTGTTCAAGCTTATATTGAATTTTTTAATTTATGAAGTAGAAAAAAAGAAGGAAAGCTAGAGAACTTTCCTTCCAATCTACAGATCACAATAAAC
Organism: Wolbachia endosymbiont (group B) of Villa cingulata; assembly: GCF_964028285.1. NCBI lineage: Bacteria > Pseudomonadati > Pseudomonadota > Alphaproteobacteria > Rickettsiales > Anaplasmataceae > Wolbachia > Wolbachia endosymbiont (group B) of Villa cingulata. The sequence continues at coordinate 666,572 of NZ_OZ034766.1, forward strand.
CACTGTCATAAAAACTAAAATGGCTCTTCTGTGTTACGATTATATGATCTATTAATTTCATTCCTACATTTTCACAGGTTGCAGCTAATGTAAGTGTGTTATCTTCATCCTCTTTAGATGGCTCTATATCTCCACTTGGATGATTATGTGAAATTGCAACAGATGATGTGTCAATCAGTAATCCCTATTTTATTATTTCCCTCACATATAGAGGTACTCTATCTATAGTTCCACAGTCTTGAACATACTCATATATTAAATGACCACTTCGATCTAAGTATACCACTCGTAAGCTTTCCTTTCTTGACTGTCCTATTGCTGCTTTAAAGTATTTTAGTAGCTCTTCTCTATTATCAAGAATCGACAGCTTTTTTAACTTACCTTTCAATATCCTATCGAAAATCTCTTTCAGGCAAAAGATATTTGCTATTGCTCCATCGTTCATTCCTGTAACATTTTTTAGCTCGTAAAGATCAGCATTAATTACCCTTCCTAAACTACTAAAGAGCTCCATTAGCTTTTTGGCAACTTCTCTTCCTTCTGTGTATGCAGATAGATTACGTTCCAGTAGCTCATGGTCAAGCAAAGACCTACCTCTGCTTGATAGAATACGAGTTTCTAATTTCTCTTTTCTCTCACTATTATTCATAAAAACCTCCAAGATCAACATTATATACAAATTCAACGCCAGCTTTCTGACGCAGTAGTTCTCGAGGAATAACCCTCTTGAACTCTAAATTTGCAATGTTGTCCTTGTTGCTTTTACAACAGATTTACTACAATCCGAACTCCTCATTGATTTTATCGACTATCGTCTGTGGTGGATCATCTCCCCATCCTGAATATAAAATCTCTCCATAATCTGCAACATCTATAGAGCCAGTTCTACTTTTTGCCAGAAACATTTCTCTTTTATCTTTATCAACTAATACATAGTGCCAAGCTGATCTTCCTCGATCTTTACCACGAACTAGATATATGAGATCTGATCTACTTCTTCTTGTTGCATCAGCAAAGGATCTTTCGTTGATAGTTCTGCTTTTACTCTTTATGCCGCCACTTTCAGAAAAAGCTTCCTTGGCTTCAGCTTTTTTGTTTGCCAATTCAGAAATTTTTCCTTTTGCTCCTAGTGCATGTTCTTTGGTATTTTGAGATGAATACTTACTGGAAAAACCTCCTCTTGTCTCATTAGAAGTCCTATTTGTAAAACGCTTAGTAAACGAGTTATCGTTATCATTTTCTGCCATAAAAGTCTCCAAATTTTAGATTGTAGAATCCAAATTTTTACTACACCCTATCATAGGTTAGTTAAATTAATATAAATGAAAGATAATATAGTAATTATTACAGGAATTACAGCCTCAGGTAAATCAGAATTATGCGATAACTTGATAAAAAAGTATAAAAACATTAGCATAATAAACTGTGACTCAAAGCAGGTATACAAAGAGATTACCGTAATTACTGCTCAACCACCAAAGCAGAAAGAATTTTATAGGCTATACGGTTATGTTTCAGCAAGAGAAAATTATTCCGTAGGTTTATGGCTAGAGGATTTAAAGAGGGAAGTTAATAACACGCTGAAAAATTCACGAATACCCATCATCACTGGAGGAAGTGGGCTTTACATTAGCAGCTTAATCAAGGGATTATCATCGATTCCACAAATAAGCCAGGAAGTGAGAGAAAACGTAAATGAACTTAGGAAAAATTTAAGTAAAGAGGAATTCTACAAATTAGTGCTAAGCAAAGATCCAAGGATTCAAGGTAAAATATTTATTAATGACTCACATCGCCTCTCAAGAGCACTTGAAGTTATCACTGAAACTGGCAAGACAATCTTTGTATGGCAAGAAAATAGACAGCCTCCTTTGTTCAATAATTTTAAGGTATATACAATTCTACCTAAACGTGAGGATATATACCGAAAAATAAATTCTCGTTTTATTGAAATGGTTGAAAATGGAGCAATTGATGAAGTAAAAAACCTACTTAGCATGAACCCATCTCCACATTTGCCAGCTATGAAAGCACATGGAGTACCAGAAATTATAAGATACTTAAAAGGGGAGATTACTTTAGACGAAGCAATACAGATTGCTCAAACAAACACAAGGCATTATGCAAAACGCCAGTACACTTGGTTTAAAAATCAATTTCCGAATTCTCAAGTGATTGACTGTGCAAATAAATTGACAGAATTTTAGATATTTTGATTATTATGTATTATATTGCTATGCCTATGCAAACTTTTCTTGATAGTATTAAACTTTTTTCTTAAAGAACTTTCATCATTGCCTAAATTGTGATTATTAAATTCTTTGTAAAAATATTCTTACTTATGAAGCGCTACTATACCTGTAAGAGCCTTTATCACTAAATGAACTATATCACGCAATATTTCATCCTCAATTTTTCTATATTCTCTCACTAATCTTGTAACCACAATCTCCACTTTCATATCCTTGTATAGCTCTTCTCATAATAGTAGGAACAAGATAAGATAGTGATTTAGTGTAACAAGAAGGTAAAAATGCCAGCAGCGTACAGTTATGACTTAAGGAAAAAAGCCATTCAGGCGTTGGATGAAGGAGAGAGCAAAACAGCAGTAGCAAATTTTTGGCCCTCTCTAATAACTTCAACATCACTAAATTCAAGGGATTGGCCTTCTATTATTTGGAATCTTTCATGTCCTTTTCCTGCAACTAGCAGAATCATATTTTCATCATGTGCTATATTTATACCTTTCTCTATAGCTTTTTTTCTATCTCCTATCTCCAGTGCATCAGGGCAATGTAACAAAATATCGTGACGAATTTTCCCCGGATCTTCATCACGCGGATTGTCATCTGTGACTATAACTTTACCTGCAAGCATTTGTGCTATTTTACCCATCTCTGCACGTTTTGTTTGATCACGATTCCCGCCACAACCGAACACTAGAACTATCTTTTTATTGAAGTGCCATTTTAAAGACAACAGAGCTTGTTTGAGTGCACTTGGAGTATGAGCGTAATCGACAAATGCAAAAGTGTTCACTTTTTCCATTCTTCCAGATGGAGAAGCGAGTTTATCTATACACATTCTTTGATAGTCCATACCAGATGAAATAACTATACCGATTGCACACAACAAATTATATGCTTGAAATTGCCCAAAAATCGGAAAAAATGCGTTATAAATTTCATCACCGATTTGAATTGTCAGGTATTGACCATTGGCAGTGGGTATCTGCTTTAATAAAGTAATGTCAGAGTTTTTTTTTCCATAGGTTATAACTTTGTTGCTACGCTTTTCAGCTATGTTGAGCAACTCTCCATATTCGCCTATATCTGCATTTAAAATCGCTGTTTTTTCTTTTGGCAATACCTCATCAAACAACCTTTTCTTGGCCTCAAAATACTCATCGATACTTTTGTGATAGTCCAAATGATCTTGAGAGAAATTAGTAAAAGCTGCAGCATTGAGCCTAAGTCCATGGATTCTGTATTGATCGATTCCATGGCTTGAAGCTTCTAATGCTAAGTGTTCTACGTTCTTATTATTTATGTCACGCAATGTGGAATAAAGATCATCTGCACTTGGCGTTGTAAGGCTATTATCTTTTCTATTATTATTGACACATGTTCCCAGTGTTCCTATAGACGCTGCATTATCTTGCCAAATCTGGCGACAAAACTCCACTACTGAAGTTTTACCATTCGTACCAGTTACAGCAGCAATATATTTAGGTTGTTTGAATTGATAAAACCTGCTGACTATTTCACTGTATATTCCTTGAGGGTCCGAGTGGTAAAGCACTGCAAAACTTGGAGTACTTGTCATTCCAGTGCTTGACACTGGAATCCAGTTTTCATTATACAATTGTCTAGTATGCTTGTTTACAATTAAATTTTCTGGATCCCAGTGTCTGAGCACTGGGATGACATCTTTCTTGGCCCCTTGTATTACAACGTCTACACAGTTGTGTACACATCCATTAGGAAGACATGTTACGTGTTCTTTACTCCTTTCTGACACACAAACAAAAAGGTAACCTTCTTTAACTCTCTTAGGATTACATGTGACGCCTTTGATTTCAATATCAAAGTCAGCATTTACAATGTTATGCAGTAGCTCTTTCAGTCTCACAATCATCTTTAACACTTGAACATGGCAGTCTTATTAATGCAGTATTCAAGTCAAAAATCAAATCTTCAGGATCTTCTAGTCCGCAAAATATTCGCACAAAACTTCCACCATAATCTGAATTCATGACAGATCTCGACATAGATTTATGACCTATTGGTAGTATCAAACTGTCACATCCTCCCCAAGAAGCACCGATGCCGAAAACTTTCATGTGATCAACCATGCAGCCTAGTTCTTCACATGAATATTCTCTATCGAGTACTATACTAAATACGCTACTTGCCCCTTTGAAATAACTTTTCCATAAATCATACTGAGAATAGGAAAAAAGTGCGGGGTATAAGACTTTTTTGATTTTTGGATGTTTTTCCAGCCACTTTGCTACTTGCATTGCTGTACTTTGATGCTTCCTCATGCGTGTTTGCAGTGTTCTAAGTCCCCTGTGTGCAAGGTAACAGTCATGCGATTGAATGGTGACTCCATAATTTTTATAGCTCTCATAAAGCAATTTAAAAGTTTCACCTTCAGCAACCATAGCTCCCATAACTAAATCTGAGTGACCAGCTAGATACTTTGTCACCGCATATAGTGCAACATCAATTCCATAATCAAGCGGCTTAAACAACAAAGGAGTGGCCCATGAATTGTCACAAACGGTTACGATTCCACATTCTTTAGCAACTTTTACTATATGCTCTATATTTGAAATCTCAAACGTTATAGAACCAGGAGTCTCAATCATGATTAGTGAAGTATTACTCTGAACTAAATCAGTTATATCCTGTGTCGGATTATAAAAAGTTACTTCTACTCCTCTTTTTGGTAGTTCATTTTCGGCAAATCTCTTTAGTCTATAATAACTATTATCTTGTATCAAGACATGCGAACCTGCTTTAGTGAAAGTCAAAATAGCAAAAGTAAGTGCAAATAATCCAGAAGGGTAGATGAGTGCTTGTCCCCTACCCTCAATTTCAGCCAGTGCATTTGAAAAATAATGAACAGTAGGCGTACCAACATTACTGTAACTGTAATCCCTTGCAACACCATCATTGATTACATCGTATATACTTTCTCCATTTGCTGCATTTAAGTAGTCCTTGTAAGTAGGAAATAATATAGTAGAAGAATGATAAACTGGTGGGTTCATCGACCCTTTATAATCATTAAATTTTCTTCCTGCTTTAACTAATAAAGACTCTTCGTTCACATTTTTATTATTTATTTTTTAGATTGTATTCGCTTTGCGTATACAAGTGAAGAGAAATCGCATGTAATCGCTCTATTTCACTCTTTAATAATTCATAGATCAATTTATGCCTCTTTAAAGAGCTCATTCCAGAAAAGTCGTTAGATATTAATACTAATTTGATATGTGAAGGTAGTGTCGAAGAAGAAGCAAAATAATGATCTACATGCTTTGCTGATTCATCGATAATATTAATATCAATTACACCTATTGAATCGCGTAATTTTTCTTCTATTGTCTTAATAATATCCACAATAGTTCCTTTAAGCAACAATACGCTCTTCTTGTCATCCCACAGTATCTGGGCACTGGGATGACAATCGAATTACTTATTCTCTTCTTTATTATCCATGTCTTGATAATCAGAATCTACTACTTTTTCTTCCTCATTATTTGTTGTGGATGAGCTTTCTCCACCTTGTTGTTGTTGAGATTCCTTATACATAGCTTCTCCAAGTTTCATAGATAACTGAGAGAGGTTAGTAACTTTCTGTTGTATTGAATCAGCATCATCAATGTTGTCAGATTTACTCACTTCCTTTAACTCATTAACTGCATTTTCAATAGCAGATTTATCTTCTGGAGAAATTTTATCACCATATTCTGTCAGAGATTTTTCTGTAGAATGAACTAAACTATCCGCTTGATTCTTCACTTCAATAAATTTCTTACGCTTTTCATCTTCTTGTGCTTTTTCCTCAGCTTCTCTCACCATCCGATTTATTTCATCCTCCGATAAACCACCTGAAGACTGAATACGTATTTTTTGCTCTTTTCCAGTAGCTTTATCCTTTGCAGAAACATGCGCTATTCCATTTGCATCTATATCAAATGTCACCTCAATTTGAGGAACCCCGCGAGGAGCAGGTGGTATTCCTTCTAAACTAAACTGACCAAGCAGTTTATTATCAACCGCCAATTTTCTTTCACCTTGATGCACCTTAATTGTAACAGCTGTTTGGTTATCATCTGCAGTTGAAAATACCTGAGATTTTTTAGTAGGAACAGTAGTATTACGTTCAATAAGTGGAGTGAACACTCCCCCTAGAGTTTCAATACCAAGAGAAAGTGGAGTTACGTCAAGTAGTAACACATCTCTTACATCACCTTGAATGATTCCCGCCTGTATTGCAGCTCCAATTGCTACAACTTCATCAGGGTTAACCCCTCTGTGTGGATCTTTGCCAAAGAATTCTTTAACTTTCTCTATGACTTTTGGCATACGAGTCATGCCACCAACAAGAACTACTTCACCAATTTGACTAGCAGACAAACCAGCATCTTCAAGAGCTTTTTTGCAAGGAATTATAGTCCTTTCAATTAAATCATTCACTAAACTTTCAAGCTTTGCTCTTGTTAGCTTCATATTTAAGTGTTTTGGGCCACTTGCATCAGCTGTAACAAACGGTAGATTTACTTCTGTTTCCATTGCACTTGACAATTCTACCTTTGCTTTTTCTGCAGCTTCTTTGATTCTTTGCATAGCCATTGGATCGTTTTTCAAATCAATGCCATTACTTTTCTTGAATTCAGCCAGTAAATAATTTACTACTGCATTATCGAAGTCTTCCCCTCCAAGGTGAGTATCACCATTTGTAGCCTTTACTTCAAAAACTCCGTCACCTATTTCAAGAACTGAAACATCAAATGTACCACCACCAAGATCATACACTACTATTGTGTGTCCGTGCTTTTTATCAAGGCCATAAGCAAGTGCTGCAGCAGTTGGTTCGTTAATTATTCTGAGGACATTTAATCCAGCAATTTTTCCTGCATCTTTTGTTGCTTGACGTTGAGAATCATTGAAGTACGCCGGCACTGTTATCACAGCATCCTTTACTTCTTCCCCAAGATAAGCCTCAGCTGCTTCTTTCAGGTTTTGTAGTATAAATGCACCAATTTGACTAGGAGAGTATTCTTTACTATCAGTTGTTTTAACCCATGCATCACCATTTTTTGCTGCAAATACCTTATACGGTACACCTAGATTCTTCATTTCAGGATCGCTATATTGGCGACCTATCAATCTCTTAGTTGCAAAAAAAGTATTATTTGCATTGGTAGTTGCTTGCCTTTTTGCTGGAGCACCAATCAACCTTTCTCCAGACGAAGTAAATGCAACTATAGACGGAGTAGTTCTTGCTCCTTCTTTATTCTCGATTACTTTTGCATCCTTGCCTTGCATTATTGCAACACAAGAATTTGTTGTTCCAAGATCTATACCTATTGCTCTTCCCATAATGAATACTCCCTTTTAAATATTATCTGATGTAAAATATATAAGTATAAAACTCGTTAATTACAAGTCCCGTTTAGTTGTTAGAGCCCAAAAGGCGCGAAAGCCATTTAGTTAACCAAAAGTTGCCCGGTAGTTTATCTGAACTACCAGCTTCTTTATCCCTGCTATTCACAATTTGACATCCAGAATTCTGCAATGGCTTATAATCATTAAAATTAATATGGTCTCCTTGCTTTAAAATAAATGTATCTGCATCTAAACTATTATCAATACTAACATTTAATGTAATATTGAACTCTTTTTCGATTGTAGAAACCATATCACGCTTATTATTAAAAATGTGCGCTATAACTGCACTGCGTGCTATTAAATCAAAGGACTTATTTTGATTTTTATTAGCAATATGTTGCAAATCCCTTAGTATCGATGCAACAACCACTTCGTTTGATTTCACTCTTCCAATACCTTTACAGCGTAAGCACTCTGTAGTATTAATTTCCTGTATATTTGGTTTAATTCTTTGTCTTGAAAAGACCATTAAACCAAAGTCATTGATAAAGCTAAATTGAACTTTAGCTCTATCATCTTTAAACGCCTGCTTGATAGCAAATTCAACATTTTTGCAATACTCAAGTTTCAACATGTCAATAAAATCAACAACTATTAACCCTGATAAGCCCCTGAGATTCGCTTGCCTTGATATTTCAGATAATGCCTCCATATTAGTTCTATAAGCTGTTTCTTCTATGTTATCTTCTCCTGTCATTTTCCCTGAATTTACGTCTATTGAAACAAATGCCTCAGTTAAGGTTATCACCAAAGACCCACCAGATGGTAATTCTACTCTATTGCTATATAATTCAGAAATTTGATCTTCGACTCGATAGTAAGTAAAGATTGGAACAGAGCCTCTATATAACCTAGGACGTAATTTTCCTTGTAACACATTTTTAGTGTATTTTCTTACCGCTTCACAAACTTCTCTATCAGATACTATAATTTCTGTATCATTACTACAAAAGTCACGTACAGATCTCATAACTACATCTGCTTCGTTGTAAATTAATGATGGAACATTTAAAGAAGAGAAGTTTTGCTGGATATTTTGCCATAATAAGGTCAAATTATCGTAATCTTGCTCAATTTCTTTCTTACTTTTTCCTGCACCAACAGTTCTTACTATTAAACCTGAGCCTTTTGGTAAATTTATTGAATTTAATATATCCTTTAACTGTTTTCTAACGTTGGTATCTTCAATTCTGCGAGATACTCCACCCCTACTTATGGAATTGGGCATGAAAACACAGTATCTACCGACCAAAGTTACGTATGTTGTAAATGAAGCTCCTTTATTTCCTCGTTCTTCTTTAGTTAATTGAACCAATAACTTTTGATTTACTGAAATCACATCTTGTAACTTATATTTTCTATGTAAAGGTACCTCCCTCACAAAACCACTGCTGGATTCATTACTAGCTGTAGAATCTAGGCCTTCTTCTGTGCAATTATCATTTGAACAGTCCACACCGCTCGAATAGCCTTCGTCAGGGAAAATTTCCTTCTCTTTTTCTGGAATATTAAAGTAATTTAGAGATATCTCAGAAAAAGACAAAAAACCTTGCTTATTTTTTCCATACTCAATGAACACGGCCTGCAAAGCAGGCTCTATACGCTTTACATAAGCAACGTATATATTACCTCTTAATTGTCTTTTTTCCTTGAATTCTTGTTCAAACTCTACAACCCTACCATTAACTAGTAGGGCAACCCTTACCTCGTTAGAACAGGTAGTACTTTCTATCAATAATAACCTTTTGCCATCACTCGCCACTTATTTACCGTCTGCTTTTCATTCTGAAATCTTCTTATACTACTTAATATATTATTGATTGTCAAGAATTTTGCGACCTGCATTATTGGGTTGACTTTCAGTGTTTTGCGTTCTAAACTTGCATAGAATTATTATATCACTACAATTATGGCGAAAAAAAATGCTTCTTTGCTTGTCAAGCTAGTTAGCACCGCAACCAAAACAACAAAAACTGGAGAAGAGAAACTAACAGGCTATTTTTGTGTAAAAAAACGTAATCCTAAGAACCTTCCCAAGAAGCTCGAGTTTAGAAAGTATGACCCAGTGGTCAGAAGACACGTATTATTTAAAGAAGAAAAATTAAAGTAAGTATATTATCATGCAAAGCTTACAGCTAAAAGGAGTGTAGCTTATTGCTCACTAGTTATACTGTTTTGCATTAGAGAAAGTCTATTTGAGGTTTTGAAAGATTACGGTAACTTGTATAAGTTACGGGGAATTGAGCCACCTGAATAAGGGCTGAAAATGGTAGCGTTTTTGTCCTGATCTGGCCTTTTTATTGCTTAAATGGAAAAAAGTCATTAGAAAGCTTGGCAAGTGTAGAAGTTTTAGTATAAATTTACTGTTTTTAATGTACACTAAAGGTACTAGATAGGCTACTTCTTTTTATTTTAAAAAATTACCCACAGTATTATGTATAAATGCACATAATTATAGTTCTTATAGTATGTTCTTACTAAAGAAGTCGAAAGTGCCCCTATAAAAATTAAAGGTCAGTTATCAACAACTTAGTTCTTCAATTTATTAAATAAGACTTGATAAGACTTGATCTGACACTTTAAATGATCCAGATAGTCTATATACCATCACACTCTGGGACCATACACTTAGAGGTTGTTCACAAACTTTTGAATTCTTTTGTTAAACTTTTACAGAAAAAAATTGCTTGCGCATATTTTAAATCTGACTATAATCATATTCAAAGATATTTTAAGAGCTCAAAATCTATCTTTATCTGCAGACTTTTTTCATTAAACAATCAAACTCATTAAAAAATGTGGCATATCTTCTTCAGCGTACGTGGGTGCACACACATACTTAATCTCTGTCGTATGTGCGCCGCACTTTTTTTTCTAATCTTTTTTACACAGGAGGATTTTATGTCCAGAATGCCAGATACTTGATCTTTACTTTAGCTAAAAACCAATAGGCGCCTATGGTTTTTATAAAGAAAGTTTAGAAAATAACCAAAAACCACTTGCCATAAAAAGTAACTATATTAGTATAATATTCACATTTATATGTTAATATAGATATAATAAGATTAAGGAGTATATTATGGTAAAATTTACACAAGATTCTGCTTCATTGACAGTGCATGGTGTTGATTTACTTAATTTGTGCCACAGACAGTGTGAAAATAAATACGAGGGTAATGATTTATTGACAAAAATTAATAGATCTTGGTGTAAGGCTGACTGTAATAGAAAATTAAAAGCTCCTGAACACCATTCACCAGAAAAAGTAACACTTAGTGAACAGTTAACAGATATTGCAAGTAATCTCCGTTTTGAGAGCATAAAATTATCGCTTATATCAGATGAAATAGACAATTACAATTCAATGTCTTTTTAATTAGAGTAAAAGAAGATATTGGTTATCTTCTTTTTTTTATACGATTATTTCTATAATTAACTACTTGAAATTAAGTTCGTTCAGGCAAGATAATTATGAGTAAAAATAGCAGATGCAAGTAGCTGGCACACAGCTGTACGAGCATTCATTTTTGAGGGCATAGCAAATGGTGTCATTCAAGTAGCTGACATTGGCTTGCCCTAATCTCATCAAGAACGTTGTGCTTTAACATAATATTTTTATGCTTACCAACTTAACTGAATCCCAGACTGGGATGATATACTTCTGGTAGATAATGTCGGTATAGTTGTGATTGGAATAGAAAGCACTAAGTTTGCAATGCTATCTGAATAGATAAAAGAACTCATTACTCAGTGAAACAAGACTTGAAATTCTGTGCAATGCTGCTGATTATATCTAGATATGCATCCTTTCCAGGCTCTACATCTGATCCAATAGGATCAAGAATCACCATTTTTACGTCACTAGAAAAGACATTAGGCTTTATGCTATCCTCTCGTGAATGAGAAACAATACATTTAACGTTTTCCTCTTTCATTACCTTTTTTAATTTCATTAAACTCTTCATACCTATGTAAGAATCTTCTTCTATAGAAAGAATGGCGCTTGGGTAACTTAAATCAAAATATTTTTCGAAATATTGATAAGCATCGTGAGTAACTATGTATTTTTGATTTTTTAACTCATCCAATTCTTTCGTAATTTTTTCTACTTCTTGGTCTATCTTTCTTATAGCCTCCTCTGCGTTAGTATTGTATCGATAGGCATTTTCTTTATCTATATTAGATAATGTTGCACTGATAGAAAGTATCATACTTTTTGCATTTTCAGGACTCAGCCAAATATGCAAATCTTTTTCATCTTGAATGTGACTAGAAAATGAATGTGGTCGAGCAGGAAGTAGATCGATTGCACTTGATAGCGGTATTAACTTCTTATTTTCTTTAGTGAAAGTTTTAATGAATGTTTCCAAAGAATCATCGATATAAAATATAATATTACTAGATTCTAATTTACTTGCGTCTGAAGGCCTGAGCATGTAGTTATGTTCAGACACTACTTCGTACATTAGTAGTTCTGGCTTTGAAATTCCATCTGTAACAGAAGCTACAAGTGAGTGTATAGGTTTGATTGTAGCTACAATTTTTAAATTGGATGAAAAGGCACTATTGTAGTATAATGTAAATGAAAGTAATAGAAAAAAAAACAGTAAATGTCTCATATAAATGTTGAGAAGAAGTCAATTTTTGCCAAAAAATCAAGTAGTGTCAATAACTGCATTCTAAAAATAGAAAACCTTACTCTTTCATACGGTAATAAAAAAGTTCTTGATAATATCAACATATCAGTACAAAGAGGAGATATAGTTACAATACTTGGTCCAAATGGCGGAGGTAAAACCTCTTTAGTGAAAGCAGTTGCTGGTATAAATAAAGGTTTTATTGGCAGTATTGTATTCGCTGACAATATAAAAATTAGCTATATGCCACAAAATTTTAGTATTGGTAATTTGATGCCAATAACAGTTGAGTCTTTCCTTTTCAATAGCTCCTCGAAGAAATTGAAGAAAAATCAACCCATTGTTACAGAAGCAATAGAATTGGTTGGTATCGGTAACATCCTAAAAAATCAAGTATTAGAAATCTCTGCAGGACAAACACAATTACTGCTGCTTGCACGCTGTTTAATTTCAGAATCTGATTTGATCATTTTAGATGAACCAGTCAGTGCAATGGATATTAACGCACGAGCTAAATTTTATGATATTATAAATAAAATCGCAAAAGAACGATCAGTGTCGATTCTCATGACTTCTCATGACCTTAACTCTGCTCTACCATCCTCAGATTACATAATTTGCATAAATAATACTATCTATTATCAAGGTAAACCTGATGAAATTATGGAGATAAATGAAATATTTGGCAGTTACGCAGCGAAATGATTCAAAATATTCTACGTCTTCTGCAAATAACTACAGTGCTAACACGCTACAATGTGTTACCTTATTTACTTCCACCATCAAAAAAATCAATAAATAAAATACAAGGTCATAAACTAAAGCGTGCTCTTGAAAGATTAGGTCCGGTGTTCATTAAATTTGGGCAATCCATTTCATCACGCACTGATATTTTAAATGAGGACATAACAAATAACTTGCTATTGATATGTGATAGATTGCCATCATTTTCGTATAAAATAGCAGTTAAAACTATAGAAAGTGAGTTTAATTGTAAATTAAGCGATATTTTTTCAAGCTTTTCTGAAAAGCCAATTGCAGCAGCATCAATTTCTCAAGTGCATAGAGCAGTTACAACTGCAGGTAAGGAAGTTGCTGTAAAGGTTTTAAGGCCAAATATTGAGAAAACATTCTCAAGGGATATAAAAATGCTTTCTTGGCTTGCAGAAATTGCAGAAAAATTTAGTGAACAATCAAAAAGGCTGAAGCCAGTTGAATTAGTCAAAACTTTTGCTGAAATTTGCCGATTAGAGTTAGATCTACGTTTTGAGGCTGCCCACTCTTCGGAACTGAAGGAAAATACTAAACATGACAGAGGTTTCTACGTACCTGAAATAGATTGGAGTAGAACTTCAAAAAAGGTTTTAACATTAGAATGGATGGAAGCTATACCAATATACGAAGTTGAAAAGCTGAATAACCGAAAGCAAATAGCTATCAATCTTATAGAATCTTTTTGTAATCAGGTATATAGGGATTGTTTTTTTCATGCTGATATGCATCCTGGAAATTTAATGATCGATAGTAATAACAATATTATTGCCCTGGATTGTGGAATCATGGGTAGAATAGATCGTGAGACATGCTATTACGTTATAGAGATACTCAAAGGCTTTTTAAATAGGGATTATGATCACGTTGCAAAAATGCACTTTAGAGCCGGTTATGTTCCATCACAGCATAGAAATTTTGTTACAGCTTGCAGAGCAATAGGTGAGCCCATTGTTGGACAGCCTATACAGAAGATTTCATTTGCTCGATTACTTACTCAGCTACTAAAAATAACTGGTGATTTTGATATGAAAGTTCAAACACAATTATTATTGCTACAGAAAACTATGATCTTATTAGAAGGAACATGTAGAAAAGTCTATCCAGAAATCAATATGTGGAAAGTAGTTGAAACATGGATAAACAGTCAACATGAAAGTAAAATAGGGTATAGGGAAAAAATTAAAAGCTCTTATCCCATCAAAACAATCCAAGGGATATTTAGCCTTATAGAAAAATTAAACCTAATAGCTGACAAAAAATTACAAGTAAAAAATAGATCAAATGGAAAAGCCTACTTTTTACTTTGGTCTGTAATTATAATTCTCATCGTTAAACTTTTAATTTCTTGAACTAAAAGATAATAAAAGCAAGTTTACAACAACTATTTAAGTCTTGAAACCACTCAGGTTCACATTCACTCGAATTATCAAGGTATTTTCAGGATGTATAAAACTTTCAGTAGAGTTTAGAGAAGAAGTAAAAACCTTAACTTCATCCTAAACTGATAACATTACCAAGCTCAGTGCTTGTCACATCACTCAGCACTGTACTTGCTTTATATGAACAGTAGCACCCAATTGTAAGGAAGACAAATGCAGCTATAGTAAGTGAAATACATATTTCTAAATTCGATATTGTTAAACATGTACCAACAGCAAACGCTCCAGATAACACAAAAGAAGCAGAGGCATAGTTACTTTGCCTTCTATTATAAATGTTTGCTTCTGAAAGTTTTCTGTTTTTGTTCTTTAAGTCTTGATTTTGAGCTTGAAGTTCTAATCTCTCTTGCCTAAAATTCCTTTCTAACTGTGAAATTTTGTTAGTGTCTCTTTCACTTACAACCCTACCCAACTCTTGCTCTTTTTTTCTAAGTTGAGTTTTTGTTCTTTCAAGCTCATCTCTAAGGTTTTCAAGTTGACTTTTTTCTCTAGTAAGTCGAGCTACTTGATCAGTGAAAGTGTGAATTCTTTCTTGATTATCCTGCCTTACTTGTCTCAACTCCCTTTCTAACTGTGAAATTTTGCTAGTATCTCTTGTTCTTTCGCTTACGACCTTATTCAACTCTTGCTCTTTTTCTGCAAGTTGAGCCTTTGTTCTTTCAAGTTCACCTCTAAGGTTTTCAAGTCGCTGCAATTCTTGCGCAATAAACTCATCGTTTATTGCTGGTTGAACATTATGTGTATTTGCTACAGGTTGCTCTGCACTTGTAGGGGAATTTTTCATTTAGATATTCTCTGACAGGATTAAAACTTTTAAGCACCTCAATAACAATTTGATCATTCATAAAGCAATTATCTTCCACTAATTCTTTTACATCATCCAAATCTTTTTTATCAATAGTATCAGTTAATCGCTCTTTAATAGTGCGTTCAATTATCTGCTTTACCCGTTGATTTTGCTCTATAGCTGATATTGGTTTTATTTGACTAAAATCTAGCTCCTTATGTTTTAAAAGTTTAGTCAATACTTCCTCGTTATCTTGTGTTATTCCTTGTAAACATGATTTGATAATCAGGCTAAGTGGTGTTTCTATTTCTCCATTTAAATTTCTTTTCCAGCAATTAGGGTTGAATTCTTGATTTAATAGTACTTTTGCTTCATGGAAATTTCCACGAGAAAGAACATTTAATAATTGTCTTCCTGTTTGTGCTTTTTGTATTTCTATTATCAAATGCTCAGCACGATTTTTTCTAGCACATTGCTCAGGATTTTGAAAAATTTTATTTAGTAGATCAATACTTATTCTCGGATGACTTAGTAAGAGTTGTAACACTTTCTTTTGAAGAAAGCACATTGCTAGATGCAAAGCTGTATTGCCATCACGTTTTTCATGAATATTAACATCTATGCTTTGGTGAAGTAGAAGTAACCTAATCATACTCTGATATTCTTTCTCTGCTCCAGAGCCTGAAGATAAATTACTAATTATGGATATCAAAGGTGTCATGCCTTCTTCATCAAACGCATTAACATCCGCACCTTCTGCTAGAGCTTGCTCAAAATCTCCTAGATTTTCTTCATTAATAGCTTCAAATAATTTTGTTGTTGATTGTCCTGAAGTTGTTTGATTTTGAATTCGTAATCCTACATCACTAACAACCCTTCTTCCAAAATCTACATTATTTTGCGAAAGCATACTAAATTCTCCCCAACCTATAATTTATTGACATAATTATAAAAAAAACAAAGAAAATTGCAAGTAACTTAGTTAAAAATTTTAGAATTAATTATGATTCCAAAAACTTTTCCGCATCAAGTGCAGCCATGCACCCTGTTCCTGCGGCAACTACTGCCTGGCGATATACCTTATCTTGAACATCACCAGCAGCAAACACCCCTGCCCTACTGGTTAGAGTTGTTCCAGGTTTCGTAATTATATAACCTTGCTGATCCATTTCAACAAAGCCCTTAAAAATACCTGTATTTGGTGCATGCCCAATTGCAATGAACACTCCATCTACTTTCAATTCCTGGGTTTTATTGATGTCTGTCGATTTAATTGTAATGCCAGTAACTTTTTTAGGATTTTCTTCTCCAAGAATCTGCTCTACGGTATGATTCCATATTACCTTTATCTTATCATTTTTAAAGAGCCTGTCTTGCATTACTTTCTCTGCTCTTAACTTATCACGCCTGTGTATCAGTATAACTTCCTTAGCAAATCGAGTTAAAAATATTGCTTCTTCAACAGCAGTATTTCCACCACCAACCACAGCTACAACTTTATTTCTAAAAAATGCACCATCACAAGTTGCGCATGCCGAAACTCCGTAACCTTGAAATTTCTTTTCACTCTCCAGGCCAAGCCACTTCGCTTGCGCACCAGCTGCGATTATAATTGCATTCGAATAGTAGTCACTAGCATTACCACAAGATCTAAATCTATACTCATTAGAATCCTCAAGTTGTTCAACGCTTTTTATTTCGTCATCTATTATCCTTGCCCCCACCTTCTCTGCATGCAACCTCTTTTGTTCCATGAGTTCTGGACCTTGTATAGAAATAAAACCTGGATAGTTTTCAACATCCGTAGTAATTGTAAGCTGACCACCAGGTTGCATTCCTGTTACTACAATTGGCTCTAAATTTGCACGTGCTGCATATATAGCAGCAGCATAACCCGCTGCTCCAGATCCAATAATAAGAACTTTTGTACTCAATTTATAATTCTGCACTGTGTGAGTTTAGATAATCAGCCACTCCTTCATCGCTTGCCTGCATTGCTGGCTTACCTTTTTTCCACCCTGCTGGACATACTTCACCATGCTCTTCATTATGTTTTATTGCATCAATAATTCTAATAAACTCATCGATATTACGCCCTAAAGGAAAATCATTTATCGATTGATGACGTACAACAAACTTATCATCAATAACAAAAGTTGCTCTTAGTGCAATTGAGTCATCATATAAGACCCCATAGTCTCTTGATATAGACTTTTTGATATCAGACACTAAATTGTAGCTAACCTCTCCAATACCACCATCATTAACTGGAGTGTTTCGCCATTTATAGTGTGAAAATTTTGAATCTATACTTATTCCTATCACTTCAACATTACGTTTTGAAAAATCTTCTATTTTGTTGCTAAATGATATCAACTCAGTTGGACAGACAAAAGTAAAATCAAGTGGATAGAAAAAAAGGACAGCATACTTATCCTTTATATGTTTACTTAAACAGAAATCATCAACTATTTTTCCACTAGCAAGAACAGCCGAAGCAGTAAAATCGATAGCGGATTTTGTTACAAGATTCATAACTAACCTATTCATTCTTAATATTTATAATTTTATACCTTGATACATTTACATGCAAGTTTTCTTTAGCCCCAATCCTATAAAAACTTCCTCTTATTATGGCTGTAAAAATGTTATGATAAGAGCTAATTTTCATGAGTAGGGAAATACCCAAATATTACTATCTTTCACCTTTTCTCCCTTCAAATTTTTTAACCATTTCTTTTACACTTACATTCGTGGAAGGTAAATTTTTGCTGGCAAGATGGTTGATCGAAGATTTTTTATTCCCTACTGGAAATGAACGAGATTGTTTTCTCTTCACACTGATATCCGTTTGTGTTACTGAAGCAGTTTTGTTTTCAGCAGGCAACACGTTCTTTACTTGATTTCGCTCAAATCTTTCTTTTAATGCCTTTACTTTACTACTCTCGCGAGTCACTTCTTTTTTCATAGCAACTACTAGTACTTTTGGTCCATCAGCTTTTTTTGCTGATTCTTTACCATCTTGATTTTCAGATTTTAGTGGTAGTGTAGGGTTACTCTCAGCTGATTTTTCCACTACTATTTTTTGCTCTGTGCTTACTTTTTCGCCTAAATCTTTAGGCTTTGGTGGTACTGCAGGTTTATCTTTTTTCGGTTCTTGTCTAATTTTTTGATTGATAGTAAACATTTTCTCTGGTACTCTTGGTGGTTTTGGTGGTGCAAGAGATTGAAGTTGTTGTTTCTTCCTATGTTCTCTTTTTGCTTCTATATGTTCTTTAGAGATTGTTGCATAAATCGGCTCCTCTTTAATTGATTGTAGATTACGCAAATCTTTTGTTAAAGATTTACTTTTTTCCTCTTGATAATTTGATATTTCTTCATACTCAGGATCTTCGTTTAATGAACCTCCATAACCTGAATCTTCTCGCTCATATAAGAGATTTTTCTTTTGCTGTCTATTTTCTAAATTTATTCCATATGACCTATATTTATCTTGACTTCTTTCTATTCGCTCTAAATCTGAAATTTTTTGAATAACATCTGTATATTCGATTGCTGTTCTAGCAGTTGAAGGAGGCAATTTATCTTTTATAAAATTACTTATATTCCTAATCGAAACATCTCTTCCTAATATTCTATTGAATATCCTAAGAATTAATGGCTTTTTATTTGTCTTCTTTACACAATTATTCAAGTCATCACGTATAACAAGCTTAGCTACATCTTCTGCCTTATCTGTAAAACCCTCTAAAGCATGAGACAGATCTGTTACTGTTTTATAACATTGTTCCTCTGGATTTCCTAGATTTATAGCTTTGATCAGAGAATCAAGATTTTTTTTATAATCCTCACTTTTAAATGGATCATGCATACTAATTGTAATATTTTATTGAAATATAGATCTAAAATATTAAGATCTAGTAAATATTACTTTTTTAGTTCATATATAGCTATAGTTATACGGCGATAATGCGTAGCGGAATAACGATTTTGTCATTCTAGTGTCTGCTGTTACCCCTTATCTAGGTGTGTAAAAGTGAAATCTAGTTTCGCTATATAACACAGTCTCATACAAGTAGCTTCTCGATTGAGAGTTGTCTTCTGCATTGAGCTCAACATTATTTACTACTTTTTCAGTAATAATTTCGGCAAACTCAGGAGAAAGTTCTTTTGCAGAAAATGCAGCATGTACATCATTTTTAACAAAGAAACACGTAGCAAGTGCAAATACTGCTGTTGGTACACAGCACCAAGGAGAAGCTATACTAAAAAAAGTTGTAGAAGCTACTAAAGTAAATATTGCTTGAAGCATAATATACTGTTTATCAATTCCAACATATTCAGCCATCAATTTTCTAATTTTGTTATTGCTGCCGTATGGCAAAAAAATATCTTAATAAAAGCTGTTACACTATTACTAGCAAGATATCAATCACGCTCTATTGGATCTACGTTTTGATTTAAAATCGCCTATTTTCTTGCACCTTTTTGCCATTCATAGAATGTTAACTTTAAACCTCTTGGCTACAAATGCTCTACTTTCCCCTACATCCAATGCTTTTTTCCTTAAATCATAACTATATGCTGCTGGCATTCACATCTCCTCGCTACTTTACCTATTCCATCATGTTCGCACTATTAGGAAAAGAGCTATAGTTTTCAATACTAACAAAAACATTTCCTAATCTTTTACACAGCAACCTATCGAACCTCCAACTTCAGAAAAATAGTTGAAAGACAATCAAGGAAACAAACCTCTCTTCTTCATTTTGATTGGTTTCTTATTTCTCTAAAGTTTTAATGTATTCCGTTAAAGCCCTGAATCCAATGTTAGAAACTATATCTTTTGTTATAAAGGCTATTTCCCTCAATTTTTGATGTAAACTAGGTGGCAACCTTAACACTGACTGTGCTGGCTCTGATTTTCTAACAGTAGATAAGGCTTCCTCATAAACAGATTCAATTTCCCTAATTGCTTTTAAATCTACTGGTTTATATTCAACAATTGCCATACCTTCGCCAGAGGCGTCTTGAACTGCAGCTCGCCAACTTAAAAAACTATCGAACCTTGTTAAGTTGTCAAATTCACTTAAAAAATCATCACATTCTTCAATGTGTTTTTTAGCTGCACCTGGATTGGTGTGTACTCCATTAAATAGCACTCTTGCTTTAAAGGTTTTATTACAACTTTGAGTACCGTTAACTAAGTTGCTCAGAGTGTCAAACGTCCACATATCAATCCCAGATGGATTAATGGGAAATATAGCTAGATTAGCTAATGATAAGGCAGCCCTTAAAGTTTCATCTGCTCTTCTTGCGTCAACAATAATATCTTGATATTTGGACTGTAAAGCTTGTAGCTCATTTCTGATTACTACACCAATGTTAATTTGGCCTAACACCTTGTGAATACTGTTAATTTTCGGTAAACTTTTGTCCTTGTCTCGCAGGGATGCCCACAAGGTAGCTAGCATTAATGGGTCAAGATCATAGAGAAGGACATTTCTACCTTCCCTAGCACGCATCACCGCTATATTTGTGGCTATGGTCGTTTTACCAGTACCACCTTTTTGACCACCAACAACTATTATCATAACACACCTCGTAATATTTTAATTCACTTGGCGTCTACTAAAAAATCAATAAGGGCAGTTTACATAATCCCACTTCAATGTTCAAGAAAAAGTGCTCCGGTGCTCATTCTTTGTTTATAAATAATATTCTTGATTCAATCCTTTGCTTTCTTCTCAATATATCTACATATCAGGATAGAGAGCTCATATAATACCAGCATTGGAATTGCAAGTCCTACTTGGCTTAGTACATCAGGTGGAGTTAAGATTGCAGCAATAATGAAAATTACCACTATCGCAATTCTCCGTTTATTTGACAAACTTTGTGCAGTGATTAGCCCTACTCTTACCATTAAGGTGAGTATAACTGGAATTTGAAATGCAGTGCCAAATGCAAACATAAATTGAAGAACAAGGTCTAAATATTCACTAACTGATGGCATAAACTCTATTGGTATACCGAAAGATTTACCGCTATGTTCAAAAGCAATAAAAAATTTCCAGGCTAAGGGAAATATGTAGTAGTAAGCTACAGCGGCTCCCGTTACAAACAAAACCGGTGTTGCAATTAAGTATGGCAATAACACTGCCCTTTCTCTTTTATATAAGCCAGGTGCTAGAAATATGTAGAATTGCCATGCAAACACAGGAAAAGAAAACAACAGTGCACTCATTATTGCAACCCTGAGATATACAAAAAACGCTTCTGTTAAGTCTGTATAGATTAGAGAAAAATCATTGCTATCTTTTGTAACTTCTATTAAAGGTGCAAGTAAAAAGCGGTATATATTTTCTTTAAAGTAGTAACAAAACCCGAAGGTAACACAAAAAAATAGAAAGCAAAAAATAACCCTTTTTCTAAGTTCCGCAAAGTGCTCATAAAATGAAGCATATTTTTGTGAGTTTTCGTTCATACTTTACAATAAAGCTATATCTAACATTCTCAGTGAAAAAGCCCATTCATTATCGTACCACGCTGCAACTCTACAGATATCACCTGTGACATATGTACCAGCTAAATCCACAATTGCACTATAAGGGTTATGGACAAAGTCTATTGAAACTAAAGGCTCGTTACATACGGAAAGCACATGATTTGCTGAATTCTTAAATATTTCGTTTATTTCCTTAGTTGTTGCTCTCTTATCAGCTAAAAATTTAAAATCAACCATAGAAACGTTGCTAACCGGAACTCTAATAGCAGTACCATCTAGCTTACCCTTTAACTGAGGAATGACAGAACCAATTGTTTTTGCTGCTCCAGTTGTAGTTGGCACCATAGAAAGGCCACAAGCTCTTGCCCTACGTAAGTCTCTATGGTTGCCATCAAGAATATTTTGATCATTCGTATAGGCATGTATAGTGGTCATAAAACCGCTTTTTATGCCTAAATTGGAGTGTAAAACGTGTACAATCGGAGCCAGACAGTTTGTAGTACAAGAACCTGCTGAGATCACTTTATGCTCCTTTTTTAGCATATCGTTATTTACGCCGTAAACTACAGTTACATCAGCATCTGAAACTGGAGCAGAGACAATTACTCTCTCTGCATTATGCTTTGCTGCTTCCGCACGCTTGTTGAATGCACCAGTGCATTCAAGCACTACATCAACATTCCAAGGAATATTTTCAGGGCTACGTTCTCTATATAAAGAAAATTTCCTGCCATTTATAGATAGCCAATTTTCAGACTCGTTAAAATCAATATCGCCGTTAAATTTGCCATGAACAGAGTCATATTTAATCAAATGTGCATGCTGCTCAGCACTGAGCGACCCATTTACCGCCACAACTTCTATTTGCTCACTATAGTTTTCTACTTCAAAAATAGCACGCAATACACTTCTGCCTATTCTACCAAGACCATTAATTCCTACACGAATTGTCATTTTTCCATCTTAAAAGTTTAATTATAGAGGATATTGCCTGATATTTCATTCTATTCTTTTGGTTGTTAATCCTAATGTTATAATATATTGATGCTTATCTTGACTAAAGAAACTGTATCACTTAATTAATAATATCTAAATTTTAACTTGGAGTAGGTTATGCATGGATTACCAATGACAAATTCAGATAATCAGTATCAGCAAAGAAAAATAGAAGCATTGCAAAAAGAAAATAAAGGACTGTCAGAAAAAGTGAAAACACTACAGAAAATGTCAGTGCTGCACAATGAAATGCTAGTAATGCTACAGTGGAAATCAATAACAGAGAAACTGCGCACAGAAATATTAAAAAAACTGCTAGAAACACCTCAAGAAGCAGCAGCATTTCAATTAGAAGAAAAAGATGAAGATCAGCAAGTAATAGAAGACATACTGGATATGCAAGAAGAATTTGAATCTTTACAAAATTTGGAAAGTACTACTATTGAACAAACAAATATTTAAGGACAGAGCATATAGCTCTTTCCTACTCTTCAGAGTTAGCTAAATAGCTGACTCTGAAGAGTAGATAACATTCTTTTACCTTTTTTATTTAGTAAATTCCTTAATATTTCTAATTATAAAGAACCCGTCAGTTATTTTTGTATTTTACGGCTAAGGATATTACTCTTTGGTATCTTATACTTTAATATCTTAATAATTAACTTGATTAAGTAACTATAGTACTATATTATTTAACTCAATATTAATGATAATTATTATGGATTTAAAAAACTTACAACAAGAGTTGCTTGGAATGATTTTTCTCATACTTGCACCAATTAATGCAGAAGAGGAAAAAGATATGAAAGAGCGAGCATTAAAGATTATCGATGAATTAAAAGATCATATTAATGATGATATAGAAATGAGTGATCTGAGAATGACAATTTTAGACTACATTATCCTTTGTGATAGTCAAGATAACGTAAGGTTAAATAACAGATCATTGTTAGACTTAGAAGATGCCGTCAAAAGTATTGGAGGGAAAACTTCACAAGAGTTAGGGCGAGTAAATCAGATTCCACAGCAACCAAATAGTATTGGATTAGCGTTAGCAGAAGCTACAATACAATATGAGGCGCATGTGAGAGAAATGGAAGAGAGAAATCTAAGGATTATCACCTCAATTGGAGTATTAGGTATAACAGCCTTAGGAGTTAATCTTGGAAAATCAAAAGTGAGTGAAATTATTGGTACAACACTTGGAGGACTATTATCCATTCCAATAATGGTCATATTACCAGTATCAATAGCAGTAGCGTTAAAAAACAGGAATTCAGGGCTTAGAGAAGTAGTACAATATTCTCTTGATGCAACAAGTAAACCGTCAAGGATTGGGTTAGTAGCAGCCTTAGGAGCAGGCACGATGATGTTAACTAACAATATAACTAGCAGCAGCACTGAAACAAATATGGAATTATTAGGCCCTGGTTTTATAGCTGCAATTGGAGCTGGAATTGGTGCTACATTGTCAACGGCTTTAGCGAGAAGGATGTTTGCTCCTATCTCTACAAATTTGGAAAATGCTACCACTGAACAACAGAATATTCAAGGACAGAGCATATAAACTTGTAATAGTTTTAAACTATTACATATAACTTTCTCCTATGATTATTGTCCAGTAAAAATTTCAAATTTTGTAAAATCTTTAAAAACCCAGTTATTTTTAAGAGTGTAGAAAATAGTTATAAGAAATTTCCTAGCAGTAGCAGTTATAGCCTTAGCAGAACCACGCTTCTTTTTTATATGTTCATAAAAGCTTTTCAAGTAAGGACTGTAACGTACAGCAATCCAAGTACATTGAACTAAAGAAGTACGCGCTATTTTTGACCCTCGTTTGGTAATTCTTCCAATTGTACATTGCTGATTAGATTGAGAAACTCTTGGCACAACTCCAAAATATGCAGTAAGTTTCTCAGGTCTACGGAAATCATTAATGTCTCCAATTGTTACAATAAAAACAGCTGCAGAAATTGGACCTATTCCCTTTATGCTGATAAGATTGCTGAACCCAGGAAGTTGTTTAGCGAAAGCTATAATTTCCTTTTCAAGCTTTTTAAGGCTTTCTCGGATAGCTTCTAAATGATAGCTAATCACTTCAATTTCAACTTTTTCTAAAGGATCCCAATTATGCTTTTGAGTAGCACGTTCAAATCCTACTTTAGTTGTAAGTACTTCTTTTTTAATTTTTATTCCATGGTAATTAAAAAGACCATGAACTTTATTGATTAAAGATACCCGTGACTTTACTAACTGATCTCTCATTTGAAGAAGAGAAGCTAACTGCTGGCATTGTTTGTTTTTGCACCTTGCCTCAGGCAACATATCTTTGCTGAGAAAGAAAGCAATAGCTCGTGCATCATGCTTATCTGTTTTGTTCACAGAGCGACGAACAACTTCAAACTGCCCAGGAGCAATTATTACTATGCGTTTAACGTAAGGTGAAACTGCATCATAAAAGAAACAGCTGTTACCTGTTGCTTCTATGGCTACTTCATCTGTTTCTTGAAGATCTTTGGTGAAATTATCCAAGTCTTTTAAGCGAAACGTTTGAATATGCTCAGGTTTCCCTTCCTGTAAGGAACAAACAGTAAAACTATTGGTATGTAAATCAACTCCAATGTGACGCATATTTTTTCCTCCAATTGCATATTTCAATATATCAGAGTAGAATATTGCCGGTTGTTCCAAACTCCTATACGAGGTCATCACATTTTGTGAGCCTCACGATGATTTTCGGTGGCAGGGGCAGTTAATCTCCCCTACGAAGTCTTCTTTCTACTCCCTGAGCAGAAAGTGCTTCAGAAAAATATCCAACCTGCCACCTATCCACTCTGAGAAGTCATTATCTTCTCTTGCTTCCAACCAAGCAATACTTATTCATACCATCTCTCCTTCCTTCTTTATCGTTACCCCGGGTGTTGTAAAACTGGGGTAACACCTTCCGCTACGCAAATCACCTACAAAACACAATCTTTTTATTCCCCCAAACAATTAGTTGTGAATTTAAGCAATCATATTAATATAGTAAATATTTACTTAATATACTAGTATTTACCTTGACTAAACAATTATAGTGCTGTATCATTTGTACTTAAGCTTTAATAGTGAGGTGTTGATGGACGCACAAGAATTAGAAAACTTACGGAAAAGTTCATCAATAAAATCCCAAGATGCTGGGGAGAAAACATCAGAAGAGTTGGAAAGAAATTTAAACCTGAATGAAGCCAATAATGATAGTGTGCTGCAGCAACAAGCAGAATAATGTTTGTGAGAAGCTTTATTGAAGATGAAGGAAGGTCCTTCGAAATCGGCTTTCAGGAGCAGGTTTCAAACCACCTTAAGTGGCTCTATTTAAGAGATAGGGTCATAAGCGTTAAGGAAAAATCAGCGTAAGAGCTGGAAGGTGAGGATCAGAAAGGCGAACGTAAGTGAACCACTGATGAACGTGTCGAAATGGGAAGTGAACATCGAAAGGGGGAGTGAATCGTTCTCCTCTTAAGAGCTTACAGTGAACCTGATTACTGTGTAGGCGGTGTTCGGCATAAAGGTGGCGTGAGTCTGATCTGGGCTTTGATAAGGAACTGCAGGAACCAGTCGATTTGATGAAAAGCGAGACAAGCAAGAGGCCAATCCTCAAGTTTTAGAGTAGCGATGCAAATCACTGGGACGGATCAACTCGTAGTAGTGAAGAAGTGGTTGTAATGACTATGGAGCGAAGGGGTTGAGCTAGTCGACTTTAGTAAATCATTCAACTTGAAGGAGGATGAAAATGATTGAACGAACAAAGCCTTTTGATATACCGAAATCTCTGGTATTTTCGGCTTATAAAAGAGTTAAAGAAAACAGAGGAGGGGCAGGTATTGATGATCTAACAATTGAAAAGTTTGATCAAGATTTAAGCAAGAACCTTTATAAGTTATGGAATAGGCTGTCATCTGGTAGTTATTTTCCACCTGCAGTAAAGGCTTGTGATATAATCAAGGCAGAAGGAGGGACAAGGACACTTGGAATACCTACTGTCTCCGATCGTATAGCGCAGGAAGTTGTAAGAAGTGTTTTAGAACCAGAGCTTGAGAAGGTATTTGATGAAGATTCATATGGTTATAGGCCAAATAAATCGGCGTTAGATGCGATAGGACAAACTAGAAAGCGATGCTTCTACCAAAATTGGTTAATAGAGTTTGACGTCAAGGGAATGTTTGATAACATAGAGCACAATCTACTGATGAAAGCAGTCAGAAAACACACTACAAACAAGTGGATTCTCTTATACATACAAAGATGGCTAAGTGCAGATATACAACTTGAAGATGGAACAAGAATAAAGCGTCTCAGCGGAGTACCGCAGGGAGGTGTAGAGTCCTATCTTAAGCAACCTATGACCTTACCCAGAAAAAGTAGACAGAAAGTTAAGACGTTTTTGCTATGAGAATGATGAATCAAAAAGCTCAGGAATGCAATAGTTAATAGTAGAATGTCTACGCTGTTTATTATAAAAAATTTCTATATATTCAAATATTGCGGTTTTAGCTTGTTGTGCAGAGTGTTGTGAAGTATCAATGAGTAACTCTCTCTTAAGTGAACTAAAAAAGCTCTCTGAAACAGCATTATCATAACAACAACCTTTGTGACTCATACTAGAAGTAATATTTTTTGTACTTAGTAAAAATTGATAATTTTTAGAGGTGTATTGCGATCCTTGATCGCTATGAAATAGTAGATTTTTAGCAGATTTGCGCCTACCAATAGCCATGAATAACGCATCTATAACTAATTGCCTATTTACTGCATTACTCATTGACCAGCCAATCACCATGCGTGAATATAAATCTATTATTGCTGCCAAATATAACCATCCTTCATTAGTTTTTATGTACGTAATATCAGTTACCCATATCTTGTTAGGTTGATCAGCGATGAAATTCTGATTTAATATGTTAGGAGTTATAACTCTATTGTCTATTTGTGGTTTTTTACTTTTAAACTTTCGTCTAAGCTTAGCTTGAATGCCATTTTTCTGCATAACATTTTGCACTGTTTTGATGTTATAATTTTTACCTAAAGCCTTTAATTCAGCGTGAATTTTAGGAGCTCCGTATCTGCATTGTGATGCTCGATATACCTTCTGAATATCTTGTATGAGCTCTTCTCTTATTGATTTTTTGTTGTTTTTTTCCTTAGTAATCCATTTATAATAACCACAAGCAGATACGTTCAAAAATCTGCATGATTCCCGTATTTTATAGCATTTTTTATGTTCTTTTATAAAAGAATATTTTACTCTTTTTGGTTTGCAAAATATCCCAGGGCTTTTTTTAAAATGTCTCTTTCCCTCGTTACTCTTGCCAGCTCTTTCTTTAAATCAAACTTTTCTTTGTCACAATGAGCTACTTTCCCTTTTCCTGGAAACGCATCTACTCCAGACATTCTATCATTGTATGTTTTTACCCATCTGCTTAATGAATCACCGCTAATACCCAAATCTCTTGCTATTTTTGCTGATGATTGACCTGTTTCTTTTACTAGTCTTATAGCTTCAATTTTGAATTCTGCTGTATATTCTTTTCTTTTTGTCATACCACACCTCTTTGAAAAAACGTTTTATTTTACTTCAAAAACGTCTTAACTTTCTGTCTACTTTTTCTGGGTAAGGTCAAATCACCATGCGTGAATATAAATCTATTATTGCTGCCAAATATAACCATCCTTCATTAGTTTTTATGTACGTAATATCAGTTACCCATATCTTGTTAGGTTGATCAGCGATAAAATTCTGATTTAATATGTTAGGAGTTATAACTCTATTGTCTATTTGTGGTTTTTTACTTTTAAACTTTCGTCTAAGCTTAGCTTGAATGCCATTTTTCTGCATAACATTTTGCACTGTTTTGATGTTATAATTTTTACCTAAAGCCTTTAATTCAGCGTGAATTTTAGGAGCTCCGTATCTGCATTGTGATGCTCGATATACCTTCTGAATATCTTGTATGAGCTCTTCTCTTATTGATTTTTTGTTGTTTTTTTCCTTAGTAATCCATTTATAATAACCACAAGCAGATACGTTCAAAAATCTGCATGATTCCCGTATTTTATAGCATTTTTTATGTTCTTTTATAAAAGAATATTTTACTCTTTTTGGTTTGCAAAATATCCCAGGGCTTTTTTTAAAATGTCTCTTTCCCTCGTTACTCTTGCCAGCTCTTTCTTTAAATCAAACTTTTCTTTGTCACAATGAGCTACTTTCCCTTTTCCTGGAAACGCATCTACTCCAGACATTCTATCATTGTATGTTTTTACCCATCTGCTTAATGAATCACCGCTAATACCCAAATCTCTTGCTATTTTTGCTGATGATTGACCTGTTTCTTTTACTAGTCTTATAGCTTCAATTTTGAATTCTGCTGTATATTCTTTTCTTTTTGTCATACCACACCTCTTTGAAAAAACGTTTTATTTTACTTCAAAAACGTCTTAACTTTCTGTCTACTTTTTCTGGGTAAGGTCAGGATGGACATCAAAGGTGTCATTCCATCTTCAAACGCGTTAACATTCGCTCCTTCTTTCAATGCTTGTTGAAAATGATTCCAAGCTTCCTCAGGTGTTATTCTTTCACCACTAGCATTTTGAAATTCAATAGCTTTAAACAACTTTTTTGTTGCTTCACTTGTACTAAACATTTTAACCCCCTATCACAACAAACTTGATAAAATTATACATAGAAAAAATTAAAATATCAACTATTAAGCTAATGATCCAGAATATACTCCTTCGTTAAAGGAGACTGAGCATTTTCAAAGATTTCTTGAGTACTTCCGAATTCAACAATCTTGCCATTGCAAAAGAAAACTATGCTGTCAGATAATTTTTTAGCTTGCTTCATCGAATGAGTTACCATAATTATGGTGAACCTCAATTTCAATTCTTGTATAAGATTTTCGATTGCATTGGTTGCCATTGGATCAAGAGCAGAGCATGGTTCATCCATTAATAAAATAGTTGGCTTTACTGCAATTGCACGAGCAATGCATAATCTTTGTTGCTGGCCACCAGATAAATTTAGTGCACTATCTTGCAATCTATCTTTCAACTCTTCCCATAAACCAACCTTAGTTAAACTACTTTCTACTATTTCATCTAATTTTTGCTTATTTTTCACCATGCCATGCAATTTAGGCCCATAAGCAACATTATCATATATTGACTTTGGAAAAGGATTGGGTTTTTGAAATACCATACCAACTTTTGCTCTGAGCAATACAACATCCATATCACGTGAATATATATTACCCAGCCCATCGATTACCAGTTCACCAGTCGCTCTACATCCAGGTACGTAATCATTCATACGATTAAAACAACGCAAAAATGTCGATTTACCGCACCCAGAAGGTCCGATAAAAGTTGTGACTTTCTTTTTGCAAATATTCAAATTTATATCGAATAAAACTTGTTTAGAGCCATACCAAAGATTTAAATTTTTAACGAAAGCGTATTTATCGCTCATACTAAATCCTGCATTGAATAAAGTCCTGGAGTTTTATTCTCGCACAACCATATTGCTGCCTGAACCGCCCCTCTAGCAAACGTTGTACGATCAATTGCCTTGTGATTTAATTCTACTCGTTCATCGGAATTGACAAACATGACACTGTGATCTCCTATTACTCCACCTCCACGAGATACTGCAAAGCCTATTCCTCCTTTCCCTCTTATATTTGAATTATTATGTGAATATTGATTGAGCTCAAAATCCACTTTTGCAGCGTTAGCAACTGCTTTACCAAACTCTATAGCTGTTCCAGATGGTGAATCCTTTTTTAAATTGTGATGCATTTCCCAAATTTCAACGTCATACTCATTACCTAAAAGCTTGGCAGCTTCTTTTACCAATTTCAGCAACACATTAACTCCTATACTCATATTTGCTGACCATAATATTGGAACTTTAGCAGCATATTCTTTTAAATTTAGACCTTCTATTCCAGTTGTGCCACTAACTAGCGGTTTTTTAAATTTCACGGCCGCCTTAAGGCATTCTAGCATACATTCTTTAGTTGTAAAATCTATTACAACATCAGACGATTCAAATACCTCACTAATAGAACTTGTAATTTTGATTCCTAAATTGCAATTATTGCCTACAATAGGCCCAATATCTAAGCCTATATACTCACTGCCCAAGCGAGCAACAGCACCTGCTATTTCCACTTTGGTATTCGTAATTAATTCATTGAGTATTTTCTTACCCATTCTGCCTAAGCAGCCTATTACTCCAACTTTGATTTTCATAAAGCTTTTTCCACTATGTTAGGCTTTTTTTGAAGCTTTGTCATCTTTATAAGCTTAGCATATTTAGCCTTACACTGATAAAACTATAGCTATACATCGATGAATCTATTGAAAATTGATACTAGGAAGATACAAATTGTAATTAGTCAATTTTCTCCTATGGAGAAAACTTATAAAAAAAAAGAGCACCAAAGAAGATACTCTTTAGGAAATTGACATAATAAGTTTTGATTTTATAAGTTGTTTTTTAGATGGATTATCTACTTGACCTTACCCAGAAAAAGTAGACAGAAAGTTAAGACGTTTTTGAAGTAAAATAAAACGTTTTTTCAAAGAGGTGTGGTATGACAAAAAGAAAAGAATATACAGCAGAATTCAAAATTGAAGCTATAAGACTAGTAAAAGAAACAGGTCAATCATCAGCAAAAATAGCAAGAGATTTGGGTATTAGCGGTGATTCATTAAGCAGATGGGTAAAAACATACAATGATAGAATGTCTGGAGTAGATGCGTTTCCAGGAAAAGGGAAAGTAGCTCATTGTGACAAAGAAAAGTTTGATTTAAAGAAAGAGCTGGCAAGAGTAACGAGGGAAAGAGACATTTTAAAAAAAGCCCTGGGATATTTTGCAAACCAAAAAGAGTAAAATATTCTTTTATAAAAGAACATAAAAAATGCTATAAAATACGGGAATCATGCAGATTTTTGAACGTATCTGCTTGTGGTTATTATAAATGGATTACTAAGGAAAAAAACAACAAAAAATCAATAAGAGAAGAGCTCATACAAGATATTCAGAAGGTATATCGAGCATCACAATGCAGATACGGAGCTCCTAAAATTCACGCTGAATTAAAGGCTTTAGGTAAAAATTATAACATCAAAACAGTGCAAAATGTTATGCAGAAAAATGGCATTCAAGCTAAGCTTAGACGAAAGTTTAAAAGTAAAAAACCACAAATAGACAATAGAGTTATAACTCCTAACATATTAAATCAGAATTTCATCGCTGATCAACCTAACAAGATATGGGTAACTGATATTACGTACATAAAAACTAATGAAGGATGGTTATATTTGGCAGCAATAATAGATTTATATTCACGCATGGTGATTGGCTGGTCAATGAGTAATGCAGTAAATAGGCAATTAGTTATAGATGCGTTATTCATGGCTATTGGTAGGCGCAAATCTGCTAAAAATCTACTATTTCATAGCGATCAAGGATCGCAATACACCTCTAAAAATTATCAATTTTTACTAAGTACAAAAAATATTACTTCTAGTATGAGTCACAAAGGTTGTTGTTATGATAATGCTGTTTCAGAGAGCTTTTTTAGTTCACTTAAGAGAGAGTTACTCATTGATACTTCACAACACTCTGCACAACAAGCTAAAACCGCAATATTTGAATATATAGAAATTTTTTATAATAAACAGCGTAGACATTCTACTATTAACTATTGCATTCCTGAGCTTTTTGATTCATCATTCTCATAGCAAAAACGTCTTAACTTTCTGTCTACTTTTTCTGGGTAAGGTCACTCTCCCTTTTTCTAAAGTGACGTCTTGATCTAAAGATGTATTCTTGATTAAACTCAATTCTTTCTGCATGTTCAGTATAGTGTTTGTTAAAACTTCTATTGATTGCCATACAGTTAATTTATTATCATTCAAGTTATATACTTTCAGTATTAAATTAGCAGAATTTTATCATAAATTTATGTTAAAAGTATTACATTTTTGTGTCATGATGTTAACTACATTAGCTAAAACATGCTTTTTATCTAAGCGAAATTGCTTTGCAGCAACGAAAAGTTCATCTATTTCTTTCCATTGACTTAGTAGAATTTCAACATTATTTACTTCTTTCTTTATACTTTCTAAAATGGAGGTTTGAATTATATGTGATGCTAGTTCTAGCTCAATCTCACTATTAATTATTTTATTAACTATATCAGAATTATTTAGATTACGGAAAAATGTATAAAAATGCTTATGTGACTCATAAGCACCACTGTTTATTGCATTTATTATTACTCCCGGAGTTCCAGGAAACAAAGTAATGATCTCACTAAATATTTTATCGTCGAATTTACACTGAGATGAAACAACCTGCTTTGTTTCATCGTAAGTTAATGGAAGTAAATTCAGCTGAAAACACCTACACCTAATAGTGACTTGTACATCATATGGCTTATGGCTAATTACAAATATTTTAGAATTTTTTGGCGGCTCCTCTAATATCTTTAATATTGCATTTTTAGCATTGCTAGTCATTGCCTCCAAGCTATCTATTATAGCTATCTTATATTCTGATTGAATGGGGCTTAAGTGCAGAAAATTTTTCATTTCTCTCACCTTTTCCACTCCTATCGTATCACCTTCAACAATGTGTAAGTCTAATGCTACTTCATCGTAATTTTTGATAAGAAACCAATTAGAAAAGGATTTTGCGAATGTTGCTTTTCCTATACCTTTTTTACCACAGATCAGCCAAGATTGAACAGACAAGTTGTTCATTATCTTTTTTTTTGCTTGGTTGTGGCCTATCACCTTTTTCATTCTTTCTCCTATAGATCTTAGTTTGAAAATTCGTTATTTATTGTTTGTAATGAAATTTTACCTTTTCTTAAAACCTTAATCTTGTCTCCAGTTAAGTCAATAATAGTAGATTCTATACCAGAAACTAATTCATCATCTTCAATTACTGCAGATAAGTGCTGCTTAATAGACTGAGGTATATCTCTTGCTTTGCATATACTTTTTTCTCCTGAAATGTTAATACTAGTTGCAACTACTGGAGTTTTCAGTTCATTTAATATTGAAATCGCAATAGGATGATCAGGAATTCTTATGCCTATACTATCTTTAAAGAACTCATTTGGTAATATACTGTTATCTTGAAGTGGTAAAATATAGGTCATTGGTCCAGGAGAAAAATAGTTTATTAAATCGATATACTCTTCCTTTACCTTTGCTATATTTATCAAACTATCAATATTACTAACAAATACAGAGAGCGGCTTGTTTTGAGAACGCTTTTTTATTCGATATATTTTTTCTATAGATTCGTTACCTAGCGCATTACAAGAAAGAGCATATACTGTCTCTGTTGGAAAGCATGCTAACAAATTATTTTTTATTGCATTTATTACTTCAAATACCATATAGCTAAAACTTATGTCTACAATAGCTCTAGGTTTACCGTTATCTCGCTATATGGTAGCAATTAAGATACCGAAATGGCTAGCACGCATCTGTTGTATACTTACAGTAAATTTTATTAGCAACTGCTCGTTTTGACTGCTAGTACAACATTGCATAATTCTATTATGGCTATTTTGATCAAAATTTGCAAGATTTTTTATGCGAAATACTATGTATAAGTGGTTGTGGTTGATTTCAATTTGATGAATTAACATTCTAATAATATTTTGTTTAGTCTGCCAATCTACCAGATCAAGTTGTAATAGTTTAGACTTAATCTGACAAGCGAATAGAGTAAGATAAAAATATAAACAAATTTTAAAGGAGTGTCAGATATGAGTACAACACAAGAAAAAATATTAAAACCAAAGTTAGGATTGCTAGAACTTGCAAAACAATTAGGGAATGTATCGCAGGCATGTAAAGTGATGGGATATTCGAGAGATACATTTTACCGATTCAAAGAACTATATGAAACAGGAGGAGAAGAGGGATTACATGAGATAAGTAAAAGTAAGCCATTATATGCAAATAGAGTATCAGAGAATATAGAAAAAGCAGTAGTTGAAATAGCAATAGAATTTCCAGCATATGGACAAGAAAGAGCAGCAAATGAACTGAAAAAGAGAGGAATTCTAATATCTGCTAGCGGGATAAGATCAATATGGCAAAGAAACGATCTTGAAAATTTTAAAAAGAGATTGAAAGCGCTGGAAGCGAAGGTAGTACAAGATGGTATAATTTTGACAGAGGAGCAAGTTACTGCTTTAGAAAAAGCTAAGGAACAAAAAGAGGCACATGGCGAAATTGAGACACAACACCCTGGATACTTAGGTAGTCAAGATACCTATTATGTAGGCAATATCAAATGTATTGGACGAATTTATCAACAAACTTTTATTGATACCTACTCTAGAGTGGCCTTCGCTAAGCTTTATACGGAGAAAACTGCCATAACAGCTGCAGATCTTCTCAATGATAGAGTTATACCATTTTTTGATGAACAGAAAGTTCCATTGCTACGCATTTTAACCGATAGAGGTACGGAGTATTGTGGCAAACCAGGGAATCATGCGTACCAGCTATATTTGGGAATAGAAAATATTGATCACTCTAGAACCAAAGCTTATTCTCCACAGACTAATGGTATATGTGAAAGGCTTCATAGAACTATGCAAGACGAATGTTACAATATTATCTTTAGGAAAAAGATTTATAGTACTTTGGAAGAGCTTCAGTTAGATGTTGATCATTGGTTGCATTCTTACAATAGAGCTAGACCTCATTCTGGTAAGTATTGCTACGGTAAGACTCCTATGCAGACCTTTTTTGACAGTATGCATATTGCTTACCAAAAAAATATTGATAACATTAAAGCAGATTCTGATATCGGTTTTGACTTCGTCGATTCTTCTGTCAGATAATTCATGCTTGTCAGATTAAGTCTAAACTATTACATCTACTAAACGCAAATTACAACAAACGCAGTAGCATAATCTTGATCATCACTTAGAGAAAGGTGTATCTTGTAGTCTTTCGAGATGAAATCCTTTGTGATAGCAAGATGTGGTTTTCCCCTGATATTACTGTATATTTCTATATCTTTCATTATAATTCCCTGGCTGAATCCAGTGCCTAGCGCTTTAACAAAAGCTTCCTTTGCAGCAAAGCGTTTAGCAAAATATTTTGCCCTTACTTCTTGGCTATTATATTTTTTGCTTATCTCTATCTCCTTCTTAGTATAGACTTTATTGAGAAATTTTTCCCCGTATTTTTGTGATATTCTCAATATTCTGGGTATATATACTATGTCAGTGCCAATACCGTATATCATTTTGCGCTAAAACGATTTATTGCTTCTTCAACTTGTATTTCCTCTACCTCTCCAGTTGCCCTATTTTTTACTTCAACTATATTTGAAGTTACTGATTTCTTTCCAATAATTATTTGCCACGGCAAGCCTATCAGATCCATTCTAGCAAATTTTACTCCTATACTCTCGTCCGTATCATCATAAAGCACTTCATCACTTTTCAAAATTTTATATACCTTATCTGCAGCATTTACACACTCCGCTACTTTTGTTTGTAAATTGATCAAACCAACTTTAAAAGGAGCTACTGCCTCTGGCCAGATAATTCCTTTATCATCATGGAAAGCTTCTATTATTGCGCCAACAAGCCTTGAAACTCCAATACCATACGAACCCATATGCATATTAACATTTTTTCCATCTTGAGAAGTAACACTTGCCTTCATAGGCTTCGAATATTTATCACCAAAATAAAAAATATGCCCTATTTCAATACCCTTGCTAACATTTAACTGTTCTTGCGGTATAGGACAACTTTCAGGATCATGCATATCGTCTGCAACTGCATATATGCTCTTCAGACTTTCAATATCTTCACTCTCTAGCAGTTCAGAAAATTTATTGTCATAATATAAAGTGCTCTCACCGGTGCTTGCCAATATATGAAATTCATGACTTAAATTTCCTCCAATTGGTCCTGTATCTGCCCTCACTCCAATTGGAGTAAGTCCCATGCGTTTGAAGATTTTTATGTAAGTTTTATACATCAAATTATATGAATTCAGTGCACCTTCGTAATCTACATCAAAACTGTATGCATCCTTCATCAGAAATTCTCTGCCTCTCATAACACCATAACGTGGCCTTACTTCGTCACGAAACTTCCACTGAATTTGATATAAACAAAGTGGTAAATCTTTGTAACTTTTTACCGTATTTCTAATCAAATCAGTTACCACCTCCTCATGTGTTGGACCAAAAAGCATATCGCTTTCATGCCTATCTTTAATACGTAGCATTTCTTTGCCGTAATCATCGTAACGTCCTGACTCTCGCCAAAGACTTGCTGGCTGCACACAAGGCATCAACACTTCAATAGCACCAATTTCATCTCTGATAATATTTTCAATATTTTTAAGTACCAAAAGGCCAAGCGGCAGCCAAGAATAAATTCCAGATGCTGTCTGCTTGATTAAGCCCGCACGTAACAAATATTGATGAGAAATAATTTCAGCACCAGCCGGGGTTTCTTTTAAAGTTGGCAGGTAATATTGAGATAAGCGCATTTGATAAATCTGATTGTACTAAGTAATCTTAGTACAATCAGGCCTGTAGGTAAACTTATTTTAGGAAAGGAAAGTTGTAGTGTTTTCCTTCTATTTGTTTAAACCTTGGAAATTCTTAATCTTTTCCTTAACAGAAACAGTAGATGATTCTTGCACCTCATTACTCACTTGGTCTGCACCACTTCCTTTTGTTGCAGAAGGAGAAGCACCTTTCTCCTTTTTCTCTTGTCTTGTCCTATCACAGTAAATATAAGCTATAGACTGTGATTGTGTTTCCCAATCTTCATCATCAGGTACATTACCACTATTGCTCAATAAATTATTACTAGGGCTATTTAGTAATGGATTTGTACTGGACATTATATTCTTTAATACTATTGATTCGTTTAGCGAGTGTACATAGTTCTTTTGCTCTTGATTGAACATTTTATTTGGTTCTGTAAGTGATTCTTCCAAACTACAAAGAGAATCATCTCGTTCCTCTAAGGAATCTAGCTCTTCATCTTGAAAACCACTTCTATTTCTTTGCTTTAGAACTGTGCTTCTCAAACCCTCATCCATATAATTTCCTTGTTGAATACTCTCACTATTGTTTGGCTCTTTGTCAGTTTTTTGATTTTCAACTTTCCTTATTTGATGTACTTCTTTGTTTCGCGATTGTACGTCGCTCTCTTGTTTTTCATCCTTAGGAAGATAATTTTTCTGTTCATCTGGAACGTGTCTCAAAGAAGTACCTATTCTAATTTCTGTAATTAGATTGCTTCGAGCATCCACTGAAGTATTAGATTGTTTTTGCTGCACATCTTTTTGATTAGCATCACTAGGGCTACTTTTTCTTGTTACCCTTGGTGCTGTAGACAGATCGTTTGATTTCACAGGTAGCGGAGGTGGTGATGTCGGTGCACTGGATGTTCCAAGCGTTACTGGAAGTGATGATGCATAAGTATTGCTATGTTCAAGTCCGTTTGCTTTCTGTAAACTACTATCTTGTGATTGATTTTGACATACTTCGTTGTTTTGCTGTTGTACGTTGTCCTTTCCACAAGTTTGTTTCCTTCGTTGTTCGAGCACTTTGGACAACTCAGACTGGAAATCTCCACTTTCTTGTTGCTTGCCACCTCCTGAGGGTATGGATTTATTAGTAGTATTATTCTTTAGAGTAGGTGGTGTCGGTACACTGGATGTTCTAAGCGCTACTCGAGGTGATGATGTATAAGTATTGCTGTGTTCAAGTCCCTTTGCTTCCTGTAAATCTTGTGGTTGTTTTCTACCAGGATCAACTCCTTTCTCGCTGTTTATTGCAGAAAGGTGTGAATTGATAAGATATGCAGCTAAGCTCAACATAACCGATGCAGAAACAAAAGCAATAACTGTGAAAAGTACTGGATCACTTAGTGTTACTGAAATCGAAAGATATGTATATATA
The DNA here is from genome assembly GCF_964028285.1 of Wolbachia endosymbiont (group B) of Villa cingulata. Lineage (NCBI taxonomy): Bacteria > Pseudomonadati > Pseudomonadota > Alphaproteobacteria > Rickettsiales > Anaplasmataceae > Wolbachia > Wolbachia endosymbiont (group B) of Villa cingulata. The sequence continues at coordinate 705,423 of NZ_OZ034766.1, forward strand.
CCAGCTGTAACACTAGATATACATAGCAACAAAGTAGCAATTAAATATTTTAAGGCAGCTGTCTTACTTATTCCAACTAAAGTATTAATCAAAATGGGAGTATCGATTTTTTGTTCTGTTGCAAGTTGAATAGGATTCTCAGATAGCCCTTTTTTTGATTGAGTACTATTGTTAGTTCCTGAATTACTGGAAGGTTTGTTACTATTACCATTACCTTGTTGAGAACTAAAAACTCTATGTGATACAGGCTTGGAAGTTAATCCTCTATTTGGCTCACTCTGTCTAATATTGCTTCTATCATTTTTAGTTTTGTCACTCGCATTATGTTCTTTTTGTTTTTGCAGGTATAGTGGATGATTGCTAAAATCTAAAGTTGGTTGTTGAACAGGACTCTTAGATTGATCTCTTCTTGGCTTATTGCCACTGCTGCTTTTTTCTGCAGTAACACTAGGAGATTTTCCATCTTTATCGTTATGCTTACAAGTGTTTTTCCAACCCAGAGGTGGGAGAGGTGGCGGTGGCGGAGGTGATGTAGATATGTTATTATTAGATGAATCAGTAGTAGGCATTTCTCTTCTTTATTATTAATATAGTACTAATAATAATTAAATTATTAGTACTTGTCAATAATTTTTTAGTAAGTTAATATTCAGATAATAAAATAAAAAGGAAAGAGAGAGGAGCAGTCTTCTAAGAAGAAATAGAAGCTGTTTTAAACCTCAAGATAAAAAGGACCTTCCTTCATCACTTTGTTACTACAGCACATCATCGATGTTTTGGTATAGAGTAATCAGAATCATAAGAATAGCTTAGTGTTAGCTATTTTTATGATAACCTCTCTTAAACAATTGATATTTTACAGTGTTTTTGGTAAAATAATAGCTTAAGGCTTAGAATAAAAGTTTATGAGTGAAGCACAAGGTCCAAATATTGCAGAATGGCAGGCACAGCAGCAACACCAGGAAGCCGCTAGTGAGAAAAGTGGTTTCGGTCTTGGTCATAGTGACTCTGTTGCAACAATTGTGGATGGAATGAAGTGGATGTTCAACTTTCATGAAGGAGCAATTGCTGCTTATAATAATGTGTTTGAAGGTTTGGTTAGTGGTAGCAGTCTAGTAACGTTATTTGGGAAATCAGGTAATATGTTTGGCATAAAATTTCTTGAAAGTCTTGCTGAATATTTTTCAGGTGGTGGTGGAGAAGATATGCCATCAGAAGGAATGGGTATGGACTACGGTGATGAGGGGCATCATCCGGATGATTATCCCCACTCTAACAATGAAATAGCTCAAAGTGCCGATGGTTTGCATGATATGCATGATGCAGGTGATCATCATGGCCAATCTTTTTCACCTGGTCCTTCACCATCTGTTGGTGATGATCATGAGCTTGGTTACTAAATAACTAAGAAGATTTTATTGTAATTAGTGAAAAAAGTTTCAGTTTTAGGATCAACAGGAAGCATTGGAAAAAAGACTGTAGATTTGCTCTTAAAGAGAAAGGAAGAATATCAGGTGGAAGCACTAAGTGCCAATTCTAACTTTGCTCTGCTAGCACAACAGGCAAATCTACTTAATGCAAAATATGCTGCCATTTCTGATGAAAGGTTCTACAAAGATTTAAAAGAAGATCTACTTGGTACAAACGTCAAAGTAGAAGTTGGTGCTCCAGGTCTAGCAAATGTTGCTTCTCTACCTGTTGATCTCTCAGTTATTGCAATAGTTGGCATTGCAGGCCTTAAGCCAGTCATGCAGACCATAGAAAGCGGTACTAAAGTTATTGCCCTAGCAAATAAAGAAAGCATTGTTTGTGGTGGCAAGTTACTGCTTGAAAAAGCTAAAGAAAGGAGCGTACAAATAATTCCCATCGACTCTGAACACAACGCAATTTTTCAAGTTTTGCAAAATGATGATAAATGTGTAGAAAAGATTATACTCACTGCCTCTGGTGGACCATTTTTAAATTATAGCCTTGAACAATTAAGAAATATCACAGTAAATCAGGCACTAAGTCACCCTACTTGGAAAATGGGAAAGAAAATCTCAGTTGATAGTGCAACAATGATGAATAAGGCACTAGAAATAATAGAAGCACATCATTTCTTTAATATTAGCCCAAATAGAATTGAAGCAGTAGTGCACCCTGAATCGATAGTACATGGAATTGTCGTTTATCACGATGGATTCAGCTTTGCTGTGCTTGCAGAAACTGATATGGAAATTCCCATTGCATATGCTTTGTCTTGGCCAGAAAGATCAACTTTGAACTACAAGTTAGAATTAACAAAACAAAAAAAATTGACCTTTCAAGAACCAGACCACAAATGTTTTTCTTCACTAAAGCTAAGCATGGAAGTGTTAAATTCTTCTTCTCCACATACAAATAGTATTGTTTTGAACGCTGCAAATGAGATAGCTGTTAATGAATTCTTGAAATCACGAATCGGCTTTTTAGAAGTAGTAGAGGTAGTAAAATCAACAATAGAAAACTTTGACAAGTACTCTGATATTAACTCACTATCTGACATAATAAGTGTCGATTTTGAAAGCCGTATTATTGCCAATGAAATTATAAAAAGTAAAGGTATCTGTTCAGCAGAGTGATAAAATAAGGTAGACGAGAAAAGACTGACCTTACCCAGAAAAAGTAGACAGAAAGTTAAGACGTTTTTGAAGTAAAATAAAACGTTTTTTCAAAGAGGTGTGGTATGACAAAAAGAAAAGAATATACAGCAGAATTCAAAATTGAAGCTATAAGACTAGTAAAAGAAACAGGTCAATCATCAGCAAAAATAGCAAGAGATTTGGGTATTAGCGGTGATTCATTAAGCAGATGGGTAAAAACATACAATGATAGAATGTCTGGAGTAGATGCGTTTCCAGGAAAAGGGAAAGTAGCTCATTGTGACAAAGAAAAGTTTGATTTAAAGAAAGAGCTGGCAAGAGTAACGAGGGAAAGAGACATTTTAAAAAAAGCCCTGGGATATTTTGCAAACCAAAAAGAGTAAAATATTCTTTTATAAAAGAACATAAAAAATGCTATAAAATACGGGAATCATGCAGATTTTTGAACGTATCTGCTTGTGGTTATTATAAATGGATTACTAAGGAAAAAAACAACAAAAAATCAATAAGAGAAGAGCTCATACAAGATATTCAGAAGGTATATCGAGCATCACAATGCAGATACGGAGCTCCTAAAATTCACGCTGAATTAAAGGCTTTAGGTAAAAATTATAACATCAAAACAGTGCAAAATGTTATGCAGAAAAATGGCATTCAAGCTAAGCTTAGACGAAAGTTTAAAAGTAAAAAACCACAAATAGACAATAGAGTTATAACTCCTAACATATTAAATCAGAATTTCATCGCTGATCAACCTAACAAGATATGGGTAACTGATATTACGTACATAAAAACTAATGAAGGATGGTTATATTTGGCAGCAATAATAGATTTATATTCACGCATGGTGATTGGCTGGTCAATGAGTAATGCAGTAAATAGGCAATTAGTTATAGATGCGTTATTCATGGCTATTGGTAGGCGCAAATCTGCTAAAAATCTACTATTTCATAGCGATCAAGGATCGCAATACACCTCTAAAAATTATCAATTTTTACTAAGTACAAAAAATATTACTTCTAGTATGAGTCACAAAGGTTGTTGTTATGATAATGCTGTTTCAGAGAGCTTTTTTAGTTCACTTAAGAGAGAGTTACTCATTGATACTTCACAACACTCTGCACAACAAGCTAAAACCGCAATATTTGAATATATAGAAATTTTTTATAATAAACAGCGTAGACATTCTACTATTAACTATTGCATTCCTGAGCTTTTTGATTCATCATTCTCATAGCAAAAACGTCTTAACTTTCTGTCTACTTTTTCTGGGTAAGGTCAATTAAGGTATTATAAGGCAATTCTATAAAACAGGTGAGGGTTTCTCTTGTTACTACTTTAGCTTCTGTCAAAAAGGCGTTGCATTATAATACAAATGTTATATATCCAAGTTAGTATGCGGGTAAAAATAGCTTGTATTTCTGATAATAAATAGTGGGTTTGGTATAATGTAATGAAGGGGGCTTTATGTTTAAGACACAATATCTAACAGATCACCTAAAAAAAGAAGGCGTTAATTCAAAGATTACCGAATTATCGGATCAAATACAATATATAGAGCAAGCTAAAGAATTTTATCAACTTAAGCGTTATCGGAGATCTGATGTTGATTCCGAAAGTGGAAGTCAGGTTAAGAGAATCGATGTTCCAGGAGACGGTAGTTGCTTATTTTGGTCTGTTACTATGGCTTACTTAATACCCGTCAGAAACGACGATGCTTTATTTCGACAAAGGTATGAAGTACTATTTGGAAATGATGGAACTGTAACCCAAAATTTAGATCATATTAGAGGTTTGGTTCGGAATTTAGGTGCTGCGAATTATGATGATACATTTGCAAATTTAGTAAGAAACGTATTTCGTAATCGAGTAGTTGATCACATAAGTTCTTATAGAAATGAGTTCAGAGATTTTGTTGAAGGTGATTTTGAGCGTTACTTGGAAAACATGAGGAACCCTGATACTTGGGGAGGTGAACCTGAAATAAGAGCAATGAGTGGAATGCTTAGCGCAACGATTAGTGTTTCTGGTGATGTTGAAACTCAATATGGTAATGGAAATACTCAAATACAGTTATTTCATGTTGGTGCATCAGGTAAACGAAACCATTATAATTTTGGTCTTGAAAGGAATATTATTGATAATGATAAAGAGCTTGCAAAAGGCTTAAAAAGAGTCATGGGTAAAGTAAGACCACAAGACTTTGAGTTAATACAGTTATTGATAGAGGAAGCAAGTAAAGAAGTTGGTATAAGCCGGCAAGATGAGGATTTTAAATCTTTTGAACCGAGATTTCAGTCATTTGTGGATCAGATTCCATCTTATTTACACTCTGTAGAAAAAGCAGGATTTTTTACACACTTCTTCCTAGGGAGCTTTTCTACTTTGCTAGATACAAAAATTGCAGAAAAGTTAAATATTAAAAAGATTTATTTTAGTTTTGATACTTCAAAAACTTTAAAAGTAGCTATTGTTAAAAATGGTCAAATTGGAAATGCTGAAGATGCTATTAATAATATAGATTTATTTTCCATTTCAGAAGGTAAGCGTAGCCATCAGTTTACCGTTAATGAGTTGGAGAACATATTAAGAAAGAATATAGATAGGAGTAAGATTAGAGATCGGGATGTTGAGAATGAGATCCTAAATATTAAGAATGAAATTCAAGATAGAATAAAATCTAGATTAGTACAGATCTATAAAGGAAAGGGTGATATTTTTGTTAATATGGAAGCTAAAGAGATACTTGATTCTGCTACTAGCAAGGAATTTCATGAAATAGAAAAAGGAATATGGAATAATCCGGAAGGTGATATAGCGAAGCTATCTGATTCTGATGCGCAAACAGTTAGCAGGTCTTTAAAAAAAGTTCTTGAAAAAATTAATAACGTTCATTCTGAGTATATAGGATCAGTAGTCTATGATAATAGTGCACGTGAAGCAGCACGCCGCTAGATATTGCTATTGAGCAAAAACATAATAATGTTGTAGAATATTTGGAAAAAGTTAAGGAAGAAAGAGGAGAACCTTTACAACGCAAACGCCGTCATCATCATGGAGATCATGCTCGTCATCATATGTCAAGAAAACTTCTTGCTATAGATTCAAGTAATCAACCTGAAATAGCAACAAGCAGTGGTATAAGACCAACTGCATGGATAAATGATTTATTTGGTTGGGTAAGAAGCTCAATAAGTGGATTGTTAAGTTCTAAACCTGAGAGCACTCCAAGTCCTATCTCACAAGTAGATGCAAGAGTGGATGTAAATGGTACGATAATGTTACTTGACGTGTTTATTAGAAAAGTTACAGGTCAAAAGTATGTTTCTACAGTAGATCATTCTATATCTCCACTAGAAGCACAGGGCTATGCACTCAATATTACAAATAGATTTGAGAAAGTGTTGAATAAAACTGCTATTAAGTCAGGAATATCAGTGACAAATCTAAACTTTGATCCTGTGGTAGTGCAATCAGCTATAATTGAAAAAATAATAGGAGATCTTCTGATGAAATAGCAAAAACCCTATATTCATTTGCAAAAGAAGCGTGTCCAGAATTTAAACAAACTGATAAGTTTATAGATCATTTGAGAAGCAATTTAAAAGAGGAAAAAGAAACAGTAATGTTACAACAGAAAGTAGAAAAGCCTTATAAAGACTTGAGTCAGGAAGTTTCAAGGAAAGTACAGTTATCTAAAAAGCCGGATACATTCTTAAATGGAACATCAGTTGTTCAAGGAATAAGCAGAGCGATAAATTGAGGGGGACTATGTGGTCTTTTCTGCCTGTAACTGTTTGATCTCATCGAAAGAAAGACCTGTGGTTTGTGATATGATGTCAGTAGAGACTCCAGCACTAAGTAGATTTTTGGCCACAGCTATTTTAGCCTGTTGTTCACCCTCTGCTATACCTTCAATTTTACCTTCAATTTTACCTTTTTGATGGCCGATTTGGATGCCTTCATGAAGTTTCTCTTCAAGACTAGATAAATAATCATCGGTACGTTTCTTAGCTTGGTCATAAGCAAGACGTTCTTCTTTACTCCAATTATATTGGTTCAGCTCATCATAAGCCCTGCCAATAATTAAATCACTTCCTATTATTTTTTTTAGATCCTCTTCACTTGTTTCACCGGCGTGTTTAAAAAAATAACACCATTTCTCTACTATATTTTCTAATTGATCTTCTCTTTTTTTAAATTTAGGTAACTCTATAAAAGTAAAACTAAAGTCTCTGAGATCATGTTCAAAGGTCATCTTATCAAAAGTAACGTGATCAGACTTATAAGCCAGCTTATTAGGAAATAAGATGAAATCAGCAATAGCAATAAAGATAACGCCTTTAAGATCATGATACTGGTCACCTACATCAGCTTGACTTGAATAGGCCTTAGCGGCATAATATTGGGCACGTTTTTCAAAGCCAGTAGTTTTAGCGACTTGCATCTCAATTATTGTTTTTATTCCTGTAGAATCAACACAGAGAACATCAACAATGCTTTGCTTTTGAGAGGCGATGACAGGGTCTTGAATGGGACTGAGAAAGGAGACATCTTTAATCTTATTGTCATCGGTAAGACCTAGTATATCATTGAGAAAGTGAATAAGAATATCTTTATTTTTTTCGGTACCAAAGATACGGCGAAAAGCTATATCATTGCGAGCATCAAGAAACTTGGAAAGAGCCATGATAAGTTAACCTAAAAAGCATTAATAATTATACACAATTGTGAAGAAATATTCAACTAAAATTAAACTACAGGAGAGCTTGCCATAAAATTTTAGCCTGGGTCTTTTACAATTATTTCTGTTTTGAAATTAGTGAAGATGCCTAATAGAGATTGATTTTTATTAACATTAAAGCTATATCTTCATCAGACTGAGAATTGAAAATATGGCAATAATTCTTTTAGACACAAAAACTATAAATCGTATAGCAGCGGGAGAGGTAATAGAGAGGCCAGCGAGTGTAGTAAAGGAATTAGTAGAAAATGCAATAGATGCTGGAAGTTCAGAGATAGAGATCAAAATAGAAAGTGGTGGACGTAACCTTATAACTGTGACAGATGATGGAAATGGAATAGAAAAGAACGATCTGGAACTAGCACTTATGAGGCATGCCACTTCAAAATTAAGCGATAGTGAGTTAATAGAAATCAAGCACCTTGGGTTTAGGGGAGAAGCTTTACCTTCAATTGCAGCAGTAAGCAGAATGAAATTATCATCCAAGGCAAGTGGAGCAAAGGAAGCATGGTCTATAAGATATGAGGGAGGAGAAAAAATAAGAGAGATTACCCCTTGTTCTTTGTTGCAAGGTACATATATTGAAGTTCGTGACTTATTTTTTGCTACACCAAATAGACTAAAGTTTCTAAAAACCGAAAGGGCGGAAACACAAAGTATTGTTGATATTGTGAATAACTTAGCGATGATTAATTATAGTATTGGGTTTACTCTCACTTCTGGTAATAAAAAGCTCTTAAAATATGTTAAGCAAACTTCGCTGTTCAACAGATTATGTGAAATAGAAGAAGAATTTCAAAGCAATTCACTGGAAGTTAAAGAGGAAGAAGAAGGCATCAAACTTAAGGGACACATCTGTAAACCTAATGTCAATCGTGGCAACTCAACTCAGATTTATACGTTTGTTAATGGAAGGCCAATAAAAGACAATCTACTTGTTGGTGCAATTAGATATGCGTATCACGATTTTATTCCAAACAATAGGTATCCTTTTGCAGTGTTGCATTTAGAAGTACCATATGACCAAGTAGATGTAAATGTGCATCCAAATAAATCGGAAGTAAGATTTCAGAATAAAAGGCTAATATATGAAATAGTGAGAAGAGGGATAATAAAAACACTATCAACGAGATTTGCAGCGGGTGATCAAGGTATTGAAGAGGAGCTAATTTTTAATGATAGTAAAAGCCAAGAGCAGGTTGATAGTCAAGAGAAAAAAGATCAAAAAGAGTTTTATGAAAAGAGACCAAGTCTTTTAGAAAATCGTCTAATGAAAGAATTCAATGCACCAGATGAAAGAAGGCAAAGCTTACCAGAAACGTTTAAATATGGAGAATCTCCACCCCAAAAGGGAACGATGGTTCTAGAAAGGGAGCAAATTGATTTAATAGAGGATCATCCCCTGGGATATGCACGCTGTCAGGTCTACAATACTTACATTATTGCTGAGGCTAAAGGCAAATTAATTATAGTAGATCAGCACGCAGCTCATGAGAGATTGATATACGAGTGCTTAAAGCAAAAATCAAGCATGAAAAGACAAAAACTTCTTCTTCCTGAAACAGTTGAAATTAAAAACCAAGCTGGAATGGAGATGGTTGAAACTTATAAAGATAAGCTTTTTGAAATGGGTTTTGGTATTGAAATAGAATCAGAAGATAAAGTAAGGGTGAAAGAAATACCTGCAATCTTGGGAACTGTAATAGTTTAGACTTAATCTGACAAGCGAATAGAGTAAGATAAAAATATAAACAAATTTTAAAGGAGTGTCAGATATGAGTACAACACAAGAAAAAATATTAAAACCAAAGTTAGGATTGCTAGAACTTGCAAAACAATTAGGGAATGTATCGCAGGCATGTAAAGTGATGGGATATTCGAGAGATACATTTTACCGATTCAAAGAACTATATGAAACAGGAGGAGAAGAGGGATTACATGAGATAAGTAAAAGTAAGCCATTATATGCAAATAGAGTATCAGAGAATATAGAAAAAGCAGTAGTTGAAATAGCAATAGAATTTCCAGCATATGGACAAGAAAGAGCAGCAAATGAACTGAAAAAGAGAGGAATTCTAATATCTGCTAGCGGGATAAGATCAATATGGCAAAGAAACGATCTTGAAAATTTTAAAAAGAGATTGAAAGCGCTGGAAGCGAAGGTAGTACAAGATGGTATAATTTTGACAGAGGAGCAAGTTACTGCTTTAGAAAAAGCTAAGGAACAAAAAGAGGCACATGGCGAAATTGAGACACAACACCCTGGATACTTAGGTAGTCAAGATACCTATTATGTAGGCAATATCAAATGTATTGGACGAATTTATCAACAAACTTTTATTGATACCTACTCTAGAGTGGCCTTCGCTAAGCTTTATACGGAGAAAACTGCCATAACAGCTGCAGATCTTCTCAATGATAGAGTTATACCATTTTTTGATGAACAGAAAGTTCCATTGCTACGCATTTTAACCGATAGAGGTACGGAGTATTGTGGCAAACCAGGGAATCATGCGTACCAGCTATATTTGGGAATAGAAAATATTGATCACTCTAGAACCAAAGCTTATTCTCCACAGACTAATGGTATATGTGAAAGGCTTCATAGAACTATGCAAGACGAATGTTACAATATTATCTTTAGGAAAAAGATTTATAGTACTTTGGAAGAGCTTCAGTTAGATGTTGATCATTGGTTGCATTCTTACAATAGAGCTAGACCTCATTCTGGTAAGTATTGCTACGGTAAGACTCCTATGCAGACCTTTTTTGACAGTATGCATATTGCTTACCAAAAAAATATTGATAACATTAAAGCAGATTCTGATATCGGTTTTGACTTCGTCGATTCTTCTGTCAGATAATTCATGCTTGTCAGATTAAGTCTAAACTATTACATTTATAAACGTTACGACGCTGAGCCGTAAAATTTCTCCAATTGCTCACTCCACAGCATCGGTATTTCTCTCAAATCAACTAATTTCAAATCTCTTGGCTGTCTCCCATTTACTATGTCTTCTTTAATCTTTGGTGCTAAATAGTTCAACCTCAAAATTTGCTGTATACGTCTTGTACCTATATTAATTTTGGCACTCAGCTCCTTCACACTTTCATATTTTCCCTCTTCTAGTTGCCGTTTCCACAAATGAGCTCTTACCACTGCTTTCAGTAGTACATTATTTGTTTTTCCTTCTGGCTCTACTACTGTACATTTGTTTCCTTTCTTTTTTATTGGTATAAATTCCACCTTATCCTCTGAACTCACTTCTATTCCATCTTCTTTTACCATTACTCCCTTTATTAATTTTTTCATTGCTTCTTTCTGTTCTCTGAAGCTTAAATTTTCTCCATTTCCATATAAGCGTTCAGCTCTTTTCATCACTTCTTTTTCCACCTCTCCCGCTACTATAGTTCTGTTTATTGATTCACAACCTTTTCCCCTTAAATGGTTATTGCACACGTAATATCGGTACCTTTTATTTTCTTTTTTTGCATACGTTAGTGTCATATTTACACCACAGCTCTTGCACTTAATTATTCCCCTAAGCAATGCTTCCTCATATTTTGCTTTTCTATATGGTTGATTCTTTATCAATTCCTGCGCTTTTTGCCATTTTTTTTCTTCTATTATTGCTTCATGTTTTCCTTCATACTGTTTGTCATAATGCCGTATTTTTCCCATATATATTGGATTTGTTATTATTCTTCTCACCGTCGCCTTTTTAAAGATATCTGATTTTGTTCTGTAACCTTGGCTATTTAACTCCCTTGCCAATTCTGCCATTGACTTCAGCTCTATATACCTCTCAAATATATGTTTTACCAACTTTGCTTCTTTCTCATTTATTATTAATTCTTTATCTTTTACATCATACCCAAGCGGCAAAGTTCCACCCATCCATAGTCCTTGTTCTTTTGATGTTGCTATTTTATTTTTTACTCTCTCTACTATCATTTCTCTTTCTAGTTGTGCTGCTCCTGATAACACTGTTTGTACAAACTTTCCCATTGGCGTATTATTGTCAAATATCTGCGTTACTGCTACAAAATTTACTCTATGCCTTCTAAAAAATGACGTTACTTCGATGCTGTCTTTTGTTTCTCTCGAGAGCCTATCTAGCGTATATACTACCACACAATCTACTTCTCCTCCTTTAACATCTTCAAACAATTCCTTTATCGCTGGTCTTTCTAAATTTTTTCCTGAATAGCCGCCATCATCGTACCTTTTTGCCAATGCTACCCAGCCTTCTCTGCTCTTTATGTACTTTTCACATGCTACTCGCTGGGCATCAAGACTGTTAAACTTTTGTTCTAGCCCATCCTCATTTGATTTTCTTGTATATATCGCACACCTTACTTCTTTTAGCATTTTATTCTCTTCAATTTTCATTTTTATCACGCATACCGAATAATAAAGGTCCGTTGTAGCTCATTCCCATTATTTTCCCGGCTACTGCTGATAATGATGTGAAAAATTCTTCTCGGTAGATTAAACCCTTATCTGTTACCATTACTGTATGAGTCTCTTCCCCTCTCTCTAGTATTAATTCTGTCCCTTCTACTGGTAATTTGTCACTACTTATTCTTTTTCCCTTCTCTAGTCGATCTGCCAGATACTCTAGTCTTTTTGCTCCTTTTCTTGACATTTCTCCATATGCTTTTTCCTGCATTCTATAAGCTAATCTTGGTATCAGATATTTCTTTGAGTATCTAGGCGCTTCTTCCCCAAATACCTTCTTCCATATTCTTCTCAACTCTACCAACGCTTTTTTCTCTAAATTCATTACCTTCTTTTCTATTTCTTTCTCCATGCTTTTAGCCTCTTATAGAAGATTTCCCACTTTGCTGTTCAAATAACTTTTCAATTCTGTCTGTTTCTTTCTTTAATACCTCGGTTATCTTTTTGCTATTTTTAGCATAATCCATCGCTATCATTCCAAATTTATCCGCTTGCTCTATTTCTCCTCCAGCTTTTACCAGCTCCTCCACTATTTCTTTTTCACCTACCATGCACGCAAGGTGTAGAGGTATGCATTTATTTCCATATTCCTCAGCATTTACGTCTGCTCCTGATTTTATCAATTCCCTCACGATTTCTAGACGTTTCTCCGTTACCGCTAGGTGCAGTGCTGTGTATCCTTTCACATCTGCTGCATTCACATTCACTCCTTTTTCAACTAATAACTTCACTGTTTTTACCTCTACTGCATAATGCAGAGCTGTTCTTTCCTTCTCGTCTCTTTCATAAATATTTTCATATGAGTTCTCTAATAATTCTTTTGCTGACCTATTAAATTTGCCAAGCTTTAACATAATCCACCTCACCTTTTCTTTAAATTTAAATCCCTCTTTTAAACCTTCCTTTTCGCTACCTCATCTATCATTTCGTTCACTTGGCTCATTATTTTGCTTGCTAAATTTTTACATTCTTTCTTTATTAGCGATTTGTCTCTCTTCCTTATTTCTCCTATCTCTATTATTTTTAGCTCCGGCATGTAGCTTCCATTCAACATGTCTGCTATTTCTCCCACTAGCCTCTCTATTCCATAGCACGTCAGTTCTCTACTTTTTGTTATTCCTCCTTTTTCTCTCAAAAATTTGCTTGCCTTTTCACTTTCTTTGCTATCACACAGAGAATACTTTTCACTTTCCCAGATATAGTACATTGGTGTTGCACCATATTTATTCAGTTGATTAACCTCAGCTCCTGCTTTTACTAGCTCCTTTATTATTTCAACTCCTGCTCCTCCTATTTTGCACGCAGAGTGCAGTGGCGTACATCCAGTGACATATTGAGTGGCATTTACTTCTGCTCCTTCTCTTAGCAGCACTTTTACATTTTCTAAACTTTTCGCAAATACTGCACAGTGCAGAGGTGTATAACCATTTTTATCTCTTGCATTAACCTCTGCCCCTTTTTTTATTAATAATCTCACTGTTTTGTAATCAGAGATTTCTACTGCTTGGTGCAATATCGTCTCTCCTTCTTCATTTCTTTTATTAATGTTTTTAAACCCTTTACTTGATACTTCTTTAAAAAACTTACTAAAAGATTCTTTGCTAAACTTCATACTTACCTCACAAAATTAGCTTTTCTAGCGCCAGATAAATTTCTTATGTTTACCTGCTGCTATTCAAGTCATGTCTGTTTTAGCATAAGAAAGCAAGTCTTTTTCTTTTTATTTCATACACTTTTACCTGTTATTAATATAATATATGAGGATCTAAATATAAGTACTTAACTTATTATAGATATAACTTGACTACTTTTCCAACTTCTGTGCAAATGTCGATGTTCGTGCCATTTCAGTACTCCTGGGTAAAATACCAAAATATGCTTTTCTAATTCATGTATTGAGTCTTTTTGCTCTAAATCGTTTTTATAGTAAACATTGTGTTCTGCTAAAACATAGTTTGTAATCTTCTGATCAGTATAATTTTCTACTTTGTAGTGGTGAGTAACGCTAAACCTTTCTAAAATTGGTTTGTGTTTTAAATTCCAATATTGCCCTGAAAGTTTATCGCTTCCCAATACAAATTTATTTCCTCTTTCTTCTACGCTACTTACTGGAAAGCACGTATTTATGTCTCCTAAATCCCAACTGTCTGATAATACTATCTGCGCTTTTGCAAATTTAATCGATGGTAATAAACTCTGTGGTAATGGATATAGTGCTTTTAAGTTGTACCACAAATGATCTCTTTCATAGATGCCTTTATAATCCCTTGTGTGAGGCTCGGTTTCTCCAAGGATTGCTACATCTAATCGATATATGTCATTACTAAATGCTTGCTCATAATGAATCCGAAAAGTGCTAAACTTAAAATTTGGATTTAAGCTTTTTAGCTCAAATGTGTTCTTTCTACCAAATGACAGTACTGGTCCATCTTTTTCAACTTTTCTACCTGAATAGTCTGACAATAAGCTGCCGAATAAACTTTCATCTAAAATAAACCTATCAACGTTATAGTGATCATTGAAAATCCTCATTAGCCGCGATCTTGCTGGTAACGATAGTTTTGCAAGTTCTATTACTGCATCCACAAAAAAGTCATTTGGAACATCTTTTATTCCTATTTGCAACTCGAAAAAATGTTTACCAGGTGGTTCTTCGATAATTGTAATATCTTCTATATTTGCCCATTTTAGTGCTATTTTTAGTGATGCTGGAGTTCCTCTCAGTCTTTGAAATTTTACTCCTTCTACTACGGCTTTTCTTCTATCTTTTACCCAGCGTAGTATTTCCCCCAATTCATATTCCTCAATCAAACACGGCAATGTTTCTTCTTTAAGACTAAACTTAAATCCTCTGATACAGTTTGGATCTACTTTATAATCTATCGCATCTACTAGCGCTCTTTCCTGCCTTGTTGCATTTGGTGGCAGTAACATTAATTCAACTCAATCTTTAAATTTCTCAAATTTGCACATTCATTTCCCAGAACCACAACATCCTCTTTTGGCTCGATTAATTCTACGTTTTCTACACCATCTACAAATAAATTCGCTATTATCCATGATCTTGTAACATTCCATCCCAGCCTTCTACTTGCTTCAAACTTCTTGATGAACTGTTCCTTAATTTCCTCCTTTGATATTACAGAACTTATGCTCATTCTGCTGTCAATATCTATTTCCGTAATATTGCAACCAATTACTGTTATCGTATCTGTTAAAACCCTTATATCATCTCTAGTAACCTGCTTTTTTACAATTTCAAGTAGTTCTTCTGACACTATGCCAGTTTGTGTTGATAAGATTGAAATTTGTACTTTCCCTGGTATAGGTGATTCTACTAGTGCATCTTTTACTCTACTATCTGCTGACAGTGCATGATATTTATAATATTCCTTACTTCCTCCTGTTGACCAACCTGCTATCTTTGCTTTAATTCTTTTTCTAAATCGTTCATCATCTTCTTCTTTTTGCCTCTCCACTCCATAAAACTCAGCTAAATTATCAAGATCTTCTCCTGTCGCAAATTTTAGTAAATTGCTCTTTACTGATTCATTTATTCTTTGTCTTAGTAACAATTCCCTCCATGCTGCTACTTCTAATACCTTCATCGCTGGGTCACTTTCTACTAACGCTGAAAAGGTTTCATCTCTACACACTAACTCCTCCTTCATTCTGGAAAAGATTTCCTCATAGCTTAGTTTTTCAATAATATTAGATGTCTGCATTTCTAAACAACTACTCCACTAATACCTATGAATTTGCCTTCTGAAAGATACATACCTTCAAGTACAAGAGTCATTTTTCCTTCTTTAGCTTCAGCAATCTTTACTTTTTCTAACTTAAATCTCTTCTCAAATTTCCCCAGTGCTTCTGCTGTTGCTGCATAGATTTCCAAAGTTAAATCTCTATTTATTGGCTTATCCACCAATTCAAATAATCTTGAGCCATAATCTCTCCTCATTATTCTACTGTTTACTGGAGTGGTCAGTATATCAATTATCGATTGCTTTAAGTGCTCTATTCCTTCTAACGCTTTTCCTGTTTTAGCATCCATTCCTCTCATATATTTTTCATGGCTCTGACTTAATACTTGCATGTTTTTCACGTGCTATAGAAATAGCCTTTCTCAACTTCTTTTCAAGAATTTCTTTAGAAGGAAGCTGTGTTAAATACTGTGCAACATGAATATTAGAGCCTTCGAGTTCAAGATATTCTATATCCTCTTGATCCTTATCAGCACATAAAATAATCCCTAACGGTTTTTCTTCACCTGCTTTTCGTTCATTTTTATCTAACCAATTTAAATACCATTCCATCTGTCCTTTATAAGCTGGTTCAAAGCGACCTATTTTTAGTTCTATTGCTATAAGGCGTTTTAATCCTCTGTGAAAAAATAGCAGGTCCAAATACCTGTCAGTTGTTTTAGTACTCATCCTTTTTTGACGTGTTACAAAACAAAAATCATTCCCAAACTCTTGTAAAAACTTTGTCAATTCATCCAAGATTGTATTTTCTAGATCAGTCTCACTATAACTTGATGGCAATTCCATGAAGCTAAGGAAGTATGGGTCATGAAAAATGAATTCTGGTGCTAACATATTTTCTTCACGTAAATTTTTTATACTCCTTCTTATGAAATCTTTAGGTTTTTTTGCTAGTGCTGTACGTTCATACAACATAGTATCGATTTTACTACGTAGTGCCCTAACACTCCACCTTTCAATACGACACATTTCTATATAATAATTACGCTTTAGCTCATCAGAAATTGCAATAATTTCTACAAAATGTGACCAACTCAATTGTTGTGACAGTGTCGCGACAATCTCTTGATCAGGAAAGAATTTAGAAAATTGCACCATACGAAATAATGACGCTCTATCAAACCCACGTCCATATTTAATCTGAAGTTCTTTTGCAAGTTGGGAGATGATTTGCTTCCCATAATCTGCGCGTTTGTGCTTTAGAATATCTTGATCAATTCTGGAGCCAATTTCCCAGTTTAACAATACTAGAGTAGAATTGAATTGAACAGAAAGATGATTCTTTGCTCTATCTATTAAATTACTAATGTCTCCTAATAGGCTAGTAGTTATATCCATATTCATAACTTTACTTTTGGTAAGTATAGCAGATAGTTTATTTTTATCCTGAAAAAACATTACTACTACCACTTATTACTTTAGAACCACAAGATATTGAATCTCCAACTCTTCCTATACTATAGCCATTTGCAAACACTTTTTTTGATCCTTCAATTAATACTCTACCTTCTGTAAAATTATCTCCTTTTCGGCAAACTGGCTTACCATTTACAAAAACATTGTTACTGCCGCTAATGCAGAAATGTGGTATAGCTTCTCCACAGCAGTCTCCTAACCTCACTATTCCTTTGTTCAATTTAAGTCGATCCTTTCTGCTTTCAGTTTGATTCCACTTTTTGTCATTTCTATCTCTGATTTTCCTACTTTGAAATTTAATTTATCCACTACAGAAATTTCAAGATTCTTGCTCTCTTTGTCATACAATAACTTTGTTCCATCTTGAAATACTAAACTGTTAATCATTTCACTATTCTCTGGAGCAGAATAATTTTGCTGATATATTCCAGCTAGTACTACTCCTAATGATAACTCTCCCAATGGTGACAATATTACTACCTGTTCATTTATGCTTGGTGGTAGCCAGCTTCTTTCCTCTCCTGCTCTAGAAGTTATCCATGGAAGAAAATCTGTTAAAAGTTCTCCTATCTTCACTCTTACTTTTGCTTTCTCATAATCTACTTCTTTTACAACTCCTATTCGTACAATGTTTGCTAACTTTCTTTGCAGCTCTGAAATAGCAAAATTACTCTCTAACATTTTCTTCTATTATAATCGTATGTGGCTTAATCTTATTTTCTGTCCATATCGATTTACCTAAATGAAGCTGATGACTCCAATCAACCATCCACACCAAATATGCATCTAATTCGGGTCTAAATCCATCAGGCTCTGCAGAGAGAAATTCAGCAGGAGAAATATTTTTTACGTTCCAAGTATTTTTATTTACTACTCTTGCTACTTCTGCTGCTAATGACCTTACAACTAACGAGGAATACTCGACTGTTCCATCAACTACAATTCTCGCTTCAAATCTTGCTTTCAGCGCTAATTCCTCTGTTCCAGGATCTTTTCCCGATTCTAAACTCACAAGCTCTACAAATAACGCTGGCGCTAATAATTCTTTTCTTATTGCTGGATAAATTTCACATGTCTGGATAGACGGTATTTCTTCCTTCAGTGTGCTGCAAATTGCTTGATGTAAATCTTTCCAGAACTTTGTCATGCATATAATTTAACTCATGTAATGTATAAAATATTTTTCAAATACCTTTTCAACTTCATAATTAACAAGATTCCCTATTATCCTTGAAGCCTCTGGTTTCAGTGACAATTTAACTTCCTTTATTGGCAATGCTGCCCTTCCTTCACGTTTAAACATACCGCTATTTCCTTTTGGCATAACTGCTGCAAATCCTCCTATAAATTGGTGCTTTCCTACTTTCGATCCTCTTCTTGTTTTTTGTATTTTGCCAATTGTCGATGCTCTAATGTCATAGAGATTTGCTCTAATCAACACTGCTAGTTTTCGCCTTAAAAATTCTTAATCTCTTTCTTATCAAACTTAATTTTACCTTCTTTTCCTCACTGATTTCCTTAGCTGCTTTTGATTTTAGCCATATTGCTGTTCTGTTCAGCGCTTTTATAGCTGCCAGTTTTATTTTCTGCTCTTTTCTTTCAATATTGGAGATTATTTCATTAATATTGTTACTAATTTTAATATCAAACACTTTCTATTGCCTCAATTTTCCATATTTCACTCGAAGAATCTTTTAACGGTGGTTCAAAAATCTTGTAGAACCTTTTTTCAATCTTGATATAATCGCCTATGCTAAAGGAAGTAACGTCCTGATCACGTATTTCTATAGAAGCAATTTGCTGAGTTAATGCTCCATCTGCACCTAGAGAGTACGTAGTCTCAGGACGTTTTATTAGCACTTTTATTCTACGAATACCCTCCTTATTTTTATTACAGTATGTGGCTTCCACTCCTAAATGCTCAAAACAATCTTCTAATAATCTCCCTATATTCATCAACTAGAACTAATTTTTACCAAAACTGCCGGACGATGGCACATTGGCAGAGGATTTGACTGTGTATGTAAATCTGTTCCTCTATCAAACCTCCTTGGCTCTTGTTTTGCATAGAGTGGCTGTCCAAGAGTATTTACTGTCTCATTAAAGTCTGCTGGTGCAAAATATGTTGTAAATGTGCTCGCTGTTCCTAGTGGAAAACAGTGCCCTGTATCTTTCTCAATAAATCTTCTAACCGTTCCTTCAGGATCAGTTGCTTGCCCTCTATATTCCTCAAACGTGATTCCACAAAACGTAAATCCTGATCTCATATCATTCCTTAGCGCTGCTCCTTCTTGCCATCTTTCATATGCTTCTTTCACTTTACTATGCGAAGTTAATGCATCAAAAAACTCAGGGCTTACCAAGGCATGAACTCCCGTCATATATTCGCCACTTAAGTTGTCTTCAATATGTCGCAATACCTCCAGACACTTACGCTTGACATCTGTTGTTGCTGTTCCAAGGGCAAAATTTACTACTTTTGGTGTAATTTCAAATTCGTTGTACAGATTTAATAATTCTGACCCGTCAGCATCTAAAATTATTCCTTTCAGCGCTCCCATTCGCAAATGTTCTAATGTTATCGCATGTTTGTTTCTCATTAGCTGTAAATGGTCAGTTATTACATCTGCCAGCGCTTTCAGTTCACTCTCTGATCCAAATGCCCTTACTCCTTGTACTTCCTCTGGTAATACTACATCATCATGTGGAATGTGCGGAATTGTAAATGTTCTTACCTTTCTTTTTCCTCTTTTTCCTACTGTTGCTGGTGCCCCTGGAACTTGCGTTGGTAATAAACTTAATACTCCGTTTTGCTCTTCTATTGTAATATGTCTAAATCTTACTGACCTACTTGGAAATAAATTTAAATTTTCAACTCGTCCATAATTTACCGGCAATATATTCATCGCATTTGTTAGTGCCGTCATGCTAAATGCTGTATTTGTAAATGGATTTTGCATTCTTTTTCTCCTTATTAATTTTAGTTAAACTCCCTTGCGGATAATGATCCCTCGTGCTTCAAGTTGCTTTATTGCTTCAGCTTTCTGTTCTTCAGTGATATTTGCTGGCCACACAACTGCATGATCTGCTAGTATTGCACCACGAGTAATAATTACTGCTTTGGCATTTTCTGTCGCATTTACATCACTTACTATTGCACCTATTGCTGTTTGTGTGCCATCTGTTCCAACAGGATTAAGTACTCTAATAAAACCATCTTCCGTCTTTTTGGCAACTACTGCACCAAGCTTAAGATTTTGACCTTTAGCTACTGTTATTTGATCTCTTGAATATAGGTTGGACACTTCATATTTCAGAAGATCGCCTAAATTATTTCCTTCAGTTATACTTATCATGTCTTTTTCTCTCCTTTTTTTATTTTTTTACCGCCGCGTTTACAATTGCTATACACCGCGGTTATTACCTTATAATTAGCCATTATGGCGCATTTTGGACACTTATTTACCGCAGAGCACTATATACGGCGGTTATAAAAATACTTTAACTCCTACGACTTCTTGCTACCTGTGTCATCAAATCTTCCTGCGAATTCTGTGGTACTGCACTCAGTATCTCTGTCTTCTTCGTTCTTTCTGCAAGTAATTCCATCAAAACCTCCCTTGCTTGCTCAACACTTACGCTTTGCTCAATAAATTCTCCTATCTTTTCTGGCATCTTTGATACATTACATAATCTTATTATCTCTAAAATTTCTCTACGACAGTTCTCCTCAATAGTTGTCATACTAACACTCCTACTTTTATGATTGTTGATAAATTCAAAAAATGTTGTAACTCCATCTGCAAGACCTATTTCTACTGCTTTCTCCCCAAAATATAGCCCTGCCTCTGTTGATCGAATCTTTTCAATTGAAAGACCTCTGTTCCTTGCTATTAGCTGCAAAAACATTTCATATAGTCGGTCTACTTCTTTTTGTAAGCTTTCCAGACTTTCAGACGTCATTGGCTCATGTGGGTTTAAATCATTCTTTCGACTACCAGCAAAGATTGTGGTGTACTTAATACCTTGCTTTTCATCAAATCTACTTTGATCTATATGACTTGCTATTACTCCAATACTTCCTACTCCTGAAGTTCTACTCACAAATACCTTTTCAGCGCTAGAGGCTATAGCGTACGCAGCAGAACATGCATCATCATTTGCTATTGCAATAATTCTCTTTTTTGCTCTTGATTCATAAATAAAATCAGCTAGGTCAAAGACACCGTTTACTTCCCCTCCTGGACTGTCTATGTCAAGTAGAATCGTCTCTATGCTTTTATCTTCTAAAGCACTCTCTATCTCTTCATGAATATTTTCATACGAAGTCATGTCTAAAATATGATCAAAAGCTTCTGTTTTTTTAGTCAAAACTCCATAAATACGTATTATTGCTATTCCTTTTGGGTTTATATGAAAATGCTTTAAGTTTTTAAAGATAGGTTGTTTGCTGTTATATAATGATAGTAGTTCAAAGCTTCTTCTCTCTACCATTACTGGTTTATTTATCCACATCACCTTCCTTCCCTTTTATGATTAACATCAGAATCGAAACAAAGTCCAAAAGAATCAGCACGCTTTTGATCTTCTGCTATTTCTTGGTCAATTTCTTCTACATCGTAACCCATTTCTGAAACTACTTCTGAGCGACTCTTGAAGCCATTTCTTACCGCCATTTGCTGTGCTTGCTGATCTTTAAGAGGATCCACCCAATCAAATCCCTGTGGTATCCATTTTACTTCTTCTTTCGCTGCTTTTACTACTTTTTCATCTATACGAAGTTCTCCAGAAAGTACTGCTAATTCTAGCCATCTATTCCAAATAGGTCTACAAAACTGGAACACTATCACGTTATGCTGTAACATTGCACACCTTCTGCGAAACTCTATCAGCCCTGCTCGAATGGATGAATAATTAACACCTGTTAAATCTCCTGTTAGCTGCTCATATGTTATTCCTGTACCTATTGCTATTGCCCTCAGTTGCTGTCTCATGAATGCTTCATAGCTTCCTCCAACATCTGATGGCTCTGAAAATTTTATGTCCTCTCCTGGGTCTAAAAGCTGCATTGTTCCTGGCTCTAAACCTGATAGTGCTACTCCTTGCTCACTTGCTTCACCTTCTCCCATGATATTTGCTTCTGGATCGAGTCTCGTAATAAATCCAGCAAACATTGCTGCAGTTTTCTTTCTCACCAGCTCTGCATCATCATATTGATCAAGCTCATAAAGCTTCAGCAGTATATTAGAAAGCCAAGGCTCCCCTCTGATTTGCCCAGGTCTTAATGGTCTATAAATATGTAAAACATCATTTGCTGGCACTCTCACTGATTCACCAAACGAGCCTTCACCAGGGTGTTCTTTAAATAGGTAATATGCTTCTCTTTGCCCAAGCTTGTTAAACTCAATCCCGTTTCTTATTACATTACCATTTCCTAAAGTTTGATTTGTTTTATTATCTAAATGTTCAGACTCAAGTACTTGCAGTTGTAATGGCACAGAAAATCTATCTTCCAGCTTTCTCGTTCTTAAACGTACAAAACATTCTCCTCCCTCTATCATACTTCTGCATACTAGAGCTTGTAATCCATAAAAATCACTTATTCCACAGCTATCTGCTTCATCTGTCCATTTTAGCCATAATTCTTGCACTTTCTTTCGAAATTCTCCATCTCTTGCTTTTGATTGTGGTTTTATTCCTGTTCCAATAGAGTTACTTACTATTGTATCAATGATATTTGCTGCATATGGATTTTTTCTTACCATATCCCGAGAGCGGCTACGTAAGTGCCCAAGGCTCTGAGAAAGTAAATTATTTATGCTTCCTGTTTCTCCTTGCCAATACATCACTCTTCTTCCTGAGCCTGACGCATCCCAAGCAGAACTTTTGATTTTTGGCTTACTAAATAGTTGTTTGAAATTTTTCAGCATCATACTAACCAAAATTCTCTTAATTCTTTCAAAGTTCCGTTAAATTTATTTCTGTCACATTTTCCGATTCCTTCTACTTCATGTGGCTCTGGATTTGTTTTACCGTCAGTATATTGCCATAAAATCCAATCATTCCAGCCTTTTGGTAATGTGAGCTCTTTTCTCCAGCTTGCTATCCATAATGGACATTTTGTCAAAGTTGGCGTGGCAAAATCCTTAAGAAAATAGCTACTGCCATAAATTAGGGGTAATCTTCCTGTTACTTCTTCAACTCTCTTTACAAATTCCTCAGCTTGCTTAACTGCAATATTTTTGCCACTTTTGTTTTCTTCAATATCCAGCGCAAGTATGGTATTTTTGCTTTCGCCTACCGTTTTTAGAAAATGATCAGCTTGATTCTTGCCGTTTCCTTCTGTGCCAAAATGATATGCTCCCCAGAGTAATCCTTCTTCTTCAGCTTTCTTTCTTCTCTTCGCATACTTTGAATCCACATATTTTAGCCCTTGTGTTGCCTTGTGAATTACTCCAACTATACCATTCTCTTTGTCTAGCTTAAAATTCACATTTTCTTGCCAATGTGACAAATCTATTATTCCATTTACTGGACTCTCTCTATTCTCCCATAGTTTTATAAAAGTTTTTAATTGCTCTAAAAATTCAGAATATTCCTCTTTTACAACTTTTCTCAGAAAATTTTCCCTCATATAACTCCTTTATTTGTTGCAAAAATAATCTTTCGTTTAGGCTTCATTCCAGCAATCTTTAGTTCACCTTTGATGCGTTGTCTGAGGCTGAGCAAATCATTTATCTGAACTTCAGCATATCTCACCACATGGTCACCATATGCAATTGATACCACTCTTTCGCCACTCTGAAGCTTCTTTATTGCTTGTTCAACTTGAATTAGATAATCTTCGTTATACATTTACTACTCGCTGATCCATTTGCTTTTCACTATTTTCTTTGATTTTTTACTTTCTGGTTTTTCACTTAAACTATTCCATTTACTCTCTGGCCATCTATCTATTCCCAGTGCTATCGATGCTGCTCTTGCATAAATCCTACAGTCTAATACTTCATTTCTTTCTCTTACCTTTTGCCACTCCTGTTTTGTGTATCCTTTTACTACCTTGCTGACTAATTGCTCTGCCGTTAGCTGTTTAAAATATTCAGGTGCATACTCGGGAAAATGACAATATCCAGGTAGAGCTTTTCCCTCTTCTTCTTTCAAAATATTAAGTAATTGAAAAAGCTCTGATTTTAATATCGATACTCCAACTGGCCATAGCTTTATTCCTCTCTTTAGCTTTTGACCACCAACTGTTATATCAACTCTACTTGGGCTACTCAGCGGCACTAGCGCTTTATTTACACCTTTCACTGCCATTACTCTTCCACAGCCTTGATGACCTCTTACCCAATTGTATACTTCTTGTGTTGCATATCCCGCATCAACTGCCATCATGCTTATCATGTATTCAAGCCCATTTTCACCGATAAAATGATGGTTGAGTAACTCTGAAAGTTTTCCCCATACTTCTCCTCCTCCAGTATCACCTTCAAATACTCGGTAGTCTATTGACCAATTTTCACGGCTTTTTCCCCAGGCTACAACTTCTACTTCTAAGCGATCTTTTTGGACATCTACTCCTGCTGTGAGAACCACTTCACCTTTTGGTACTGTGCCTACGGGAAAAAATTCTCTTCTGTTAAATAATTGCTTCCAGTCTGGTACTTCTCCTTTATCTACCCAAGTTTCTCCTAGCGTAGTATTTATCCAAACTTTCAGTAATTGTTCACTCTCTTTTGCATGGAGAAAATCTTCTACTGCTTGTTGCCAACTATACCAACCAACTGGACTATAAAGACTTGAAAGATGAAATCCTTTTTTCTCACCTTTTACTCTATTAGTAGGTCTCCATTCTCCACGATCTAGCATCTCTGTCTTTTGATGATTTTCTATCTTTTTACCACATTCTATACATATATAGTGTGCTGTATTTGGATTTTTATCTTCCCATTTTATTTGTGACCATTTTAAAACTTGATAGTAATTACAATGCGGACATGGAACAAAAAAGTATCTCTTATCTGTCGCTTCAAATTCTTTTTCAATTCTGCTTATTCCATGAATCGTTGGTGTTGATACTAAAAAAATCTTTCGCCGTGCAAATGTATTAGTTCGTGCAATACTGAGCAGTACTGGATCTCCTTCACCTCCTGAATCTCCTGGATATGCATCTATTTCATCAAGAAAGAGATATTTTACTGGCATAGATCGGAGGCTTACACTGCTGTTTGCTCCGGTTATTACTACTATTCCACCTGGAAATTCCTTACTTTGTACAGTATTCCCTGAATCTCTTGATCTTGGGTCTTTTACTTTACTTTTTAAACATGGTGTACTTTCAATCAGTGGCGCAAATCTTCCTTTTGACCAACGTTTTCCCATTTCAACTGTTGGCTGTACTACTAGCATTGGACCTGGTGTTTGATCGATAATATAGCCTATCCAATTATTTCCAGCTTCTGTTCCTCCAATCTGTGCTCCTTTCATGAATACTACTTTTTCTGCTGGTGAGGACGGAGAAAGTGAATCCATGATCTCTTTTAAATAAGGAGTTCTCTCTGTTCTCCATTTTCCTGGCTCTGATGCTGCAGTTGGTGCTAAAACTCGATACTCATTTGCCCACTCTGACACTTTAAGCTGGGGATCTGGTCTTAAACCTTCAGAAAAAGCTCTAGCGTATATCATTGTCTGCATCTACTAGTAATTGGTTCTAACTCAACGTCATTAACAGTAGAACTACACTCCTCCAGTTCCATAAACATCTTTTTCTGAAATTCGTTTTCTATATATCTTTTGCTCACCTCACTTATCATTATTGCTATAATAAGTGCAAATATCCCTGTTGTTGTTGCAAAAATGATTGCACTGCTTATTGTTGTTGCTGTTAAACCTATATATGCTGCCATTGCTACTGCGCTAACTGTAATACAGATGCAGATAATATTATTGTGTTTTTTCATCCTTTTATCTGCTATTTCTCTCTGTGCTATATATTTATTATGAAGGGTTGGAAAATTAATAACGGTATCTCTGCAGAGCAATGCACCATTTTTTTCAGTAAATAAAACTTTAAGTAACTCTAAATTGTTTGATTTAATTGCTAAATGTAAAACAGGTGTATAATTTGCTCCTTTTTTCAGCAATAACTTTACTACATGTAAATGCCCTTTTTCCGCAGCAAGGTAAACCGGTGATAAACCTTTATTATTTACAATATCAATATCGATTTCTTCTTTTAAGATAGACTCTACAAGCTCAATTTCTCCTCTTTGTGCAGCTAAATGTAGTAGACTATTCTTTTCAGAACCGTATTTATTACTCATCAAAGCCTTCTTTATCTCAGGTTTAGCGTAATCAAATGGTGTCTTGCCGCTATCGTCTTTTACCAGAGGGTCTATATCTTCTCGCGTTAGTAAGACCTCTATTGTTTTAAGTCTTTCAGCGTAATGTAGTGGTGTTTTATTTTCGTAGTCTTGCAAATTAACTTGAGCATTAGGTTCCTTTATTAAGCATTTGAGAATATCAAGACATAAATCCCTTTCATCATAATTAGTATTACTTACAGCTATATGAACAGGCGACAATTTCATTGAGTTTTGTCCCATGCGTGCACTATTTACATCTGCTCCAAGCTTTAGCAGTAACTTTACTATCTCCAACTTTTTATTATTAACTGCATAGTGCATTGGTGTCTGATTTCGTGCATCAAAGACATCTATTTCAGCGTTTCCTTCTTCCACTAAAATTTTGACAACATTCTCATGTCCTATGCCTGCTGCTAGATGTAATGGCGTATGATGCAAAGCATTTCGTACATTAACGTCAATACCTTTTCTGATCAAATATCTAACTGCATTAACTTCACCTATCATTGCAGCTAAATGAAGTAAGCTATCTTGTTCTGATCCGTATTTGTGATTGATTAATGCTTGTAATATTTCTGCTTTTTTCCCTTCTTTGGCGTAATCAAGAGATGTTTTGCCATCATTATCTTCTACAAAAGGATTGATATTCTTTTTTGTGAGTAGCAGATCTACCATACTTAACTCATCAAACTCTATAGCGCAATGTAGTGGGGTTTTTCCGTTTGATCCTCTAATGTTTATATCTACCCCTGGTTGATTAATGAGGCACTTTATTAATTCTAAACTTAAGTTATCAGTCATTTTATATTCAAAATCTTTTTATATTTGAAATTTAGTGTTAGATAATTCTTCGAGTGAGTTTGTAATCTCTTCAGTTAGCGCCATATGAATCTTTTCAGTGTCACTCAGTGATGCAAGCAGCGCTGAAACTCTATTTGGAATATTAAGCAAATTATTACGGACAACTCTTGCTACGTTAAATGCATCGCGCTTTACTTCCTCTACTGCTACAAGTTCTCCTATTTCAGCCTTAGCTTTTGCCTCAAGCAGTTTACCTCGTTCCATTTCATTTTTTATTCTAGTTTTTAGCAACATCGTGGAAAGGTTACTTGTATTTTCTGGATTTTTCCTCCTCAGTGGCTGACTTGGATCTCTTATTGCTGCTACCGCTTCATTTGCTTGCTCTCGGTCGATCAAACCATCCTCCAACTCAACTATTCCTTTTTTTACTAAATAACAGACATATTGCTTTGATACTCCTATCTCTCTTGCCCATTCCGTTTGTGTGATTTTTTCCACTCTTTTCCTCCTTTGCTCCTTTTTACGAATTTTCTTCTTGAATTTCTGCAAAAGTTTTACCAGTACTGGCTAAAAGGGCATCTCTTCCGGTATATACTTGCCAACGTTTTATGGTTACATCTACAAATTTTGAATCTAGCTCTATTGTCCTACAAATTCTTCCTGTTCTCTCACATGCAATCAGTGTACTTCCAGAGCCGCTAAATGGATCAAGTACTATGTCTCCTGATCTACTGCTATTAACTATTGCTCTTTCCATTAGCTCTACTGGCTTCATTGTTGGATGTAATGAGTTATGCACTGGTTTGTCATAAAACCACAGGTCACTTTGATTTCTACCTCCATGCCACTCACGTTTATTGCCGCTTTTCCATCCATAGAGCATTGCTTCGTATTGTCTTTGATAATCTGATCTTCCTAGCGTAAAGTGATTCTTTGCCCAAATGATAAATGTTGACCATTTCCCTCCCGCTTCCTCAAATACTTTTTGTAACGTTGAAAACTCTGATGATGATATGCAGATGTAAATTGCACCTTTCGTATATGCTAAAATATGGGAACAGATGTCGTAGAGAAAAAGTTCGTACTTTTCACCTTGATTATCATTTAATATTTTTTTCTCTTCTCTCTCCTGACTGCTACCGTAATCAACGTTATATGGAGGATCACATACGGTAATATCTGCCATTTTATTATCTAATACCGCTTTATATGATTCAACTAAAGAGCTATCACCACAATAGATTCGATGATCACCTAAAATCCATAGATCAGCTGGTTTTGTTATTTCTACCTTTTTGTCATCAACAACTAAGTCAGAAAGATCTTCTTTTTCATCATCTAAATCATCAAGAAAGTTTTGAACTTTTT
The DNA here is from genome assembly GCF_964028285.1 of Wolbachia endosymbiont (group B) of Villa cingulata. Taxonomy (NCBI): domain Bacteria; kingdom Pseudomonadati; phylum Pseudomonadota; class Alphaproteobacteria; order Rickettsiales; family Anaplasmataceae; genus Wolbachia; species Wolbachia endosymbiont (group B) of Villa cingulata. The sequence goes on from NZ_OZ034766.1 coordinate 733,967, forward strand.
CTAATTCAAATCCAGTCATTTTAAGATCAAACTGCAAATCTTCTAACTCTTGAATTTCTACCTTTAAAAGATCATCATCCCACTTTGCCCAATTAGCTGATTGATTTGCCAGTAATCGAAAAGCTTTGGTTTGTGGTTCATTTAAATTATCACTTAAAACAACTGGAATACTCTCCATACCAAGTTTTCTTGCTGCTTTAAGTCTTAAATGACCATCAACCACAGTTCCATCGCTTTTTGCAACTATTGGAATACGAAAACCGAATTCTCGAATAGAAGCACACATTCTGTTTACTACGTCATCATTTTTACGAGGATTACGCTTATATTCGACGAGGTTTTCAACAGGATAGTAGTGGATTGCTAAATTCATATCTTAATAATTAAAAAGTTAATATTCAAAATATCTCTGACGCTAAAGAAGGCCTGGGGTCAAACCCACCAAACCCGCCAGTATGGCCGAAAGGACCCACTTTTTATGGATTTTTCGTCTTATTAATATCTTTACTAATATAGAACATTAATGCCAAAGCATCGGCCTCATTATCATCTCTAGGTAAAAAACTTTTTTCACGTATCGCTTCAATAACTTCACTCTTACTTGCATTGCCTTTGCCTGTTATAAAGCGTTTTATAGTTTTAACATTAACACCTTGGTAGGGAATATTGTTCTCTTCACACCAAGCAGACAGAACTGCGAGAAAACCGCCATAGCAATGCGCTGTATCAGTTCCTAGATGTCTGACCTTACCCAGAAAAAGTAGACAGAAAGTTAAGACGTTTTTGAAGTAAAATAAAACGTTTTTTCAAAGAGGTGTGGTATGACAAAAAGAAAAGAATATACAGCAGAATTCAAAATTGAAGCTATAAGACTAGTAAAAGAAACAGGTCAATCATCAGCAAAAATAGCAAGAGATTTGGGTATTAGCGGTGATTCATTAAGCAGATGGGTAAAAACATACAATGATAGAATGTCTGGAGTAGATGCGTTTCCAGGAAAAGGGAAAGTAGCTCATTGTGACAAAGAAAAGTTTGATTTAAAGAAAGAGCTGGCAAGAGTAACGAGGGAAAGAGACATTTTAAAAAAAGCCCTGGGATATTTTGCAAACCAAAAAGAGTAAAATATTCTTTTATAAAAGAACATAAAAAATGCTATAAAATACGGGAATCATGCAGATTTTTGAACGTATCTGCTTGTGGTTATTATAAATGGATTACTAAGGAAAAAAACAACAAAAAATCAATAAGAGAAGAGCTCATACAAGATATTCAGAAGGTATATCGAGCATCACAATGCAGATACGGAGCTCCTAAAATTCACGCTGAATTAAAGGCTTTAGGTAAAAATTATAACATCAAAACAGTGCAAAATGTTATGCAGAAAAATGGCATTCAAGCTAAGCTTAGACGAAAGTTTAAAAGTAAAAAACCACAAATAGACAATAGAGTTATAACTCCTAACATATTAAATCAGAATTTCATCGCTGATCAACCTAACAAGATATGGGTAACTGATATTACGTACATAAAAACTAATGAAGGATGGTTATATTTGGCAGCAATAATAGATTTATATTCACGCATGGTGATTGGCTGGTCAATGAGTAATGCAGTAAATAGGCAATTAGTTATAGATGCGTTATTCATGGCTATTGGTAGGCGCAAATCTGCTAAAAATCTACTATTTCATAGCGATCAAGGATCGCAATACACCTCTAAAAATTATCAATTTTTACTAAGTACAAAAAATATTACTTCTAGTATGAGTCACAAAGGTTGTTGTTATGATAATGCTGTTTCAGAGAGCTTTTTTAGTTCACTTAAGAGAGAGTTACTCATTGATACTTCACAACACTCTGCACAACAAGCTAAAACCGCAATATTTGAATATATAGAAATTTTTTATAATAAACAGCGTAGACATTCTACTATTAACTATTGCATTCCTGAGCTTTTTGATTCATCATTCTCATAGCAAAAACGTCTTAACTTTCTGTCTACTTTTTCTGGGTAAGGTCAATTACTTCAATTGAACATAGGAAAGATTCTTATCAAAGCTAATCCTATTTATAGCACCATAGTTATAACAAAGAAATTAGTTATGTAAAAGCCGATATAGATTTTTATTTAATTAGCTTTTTAAGGAGGAACATGCAAGCTATAACACTTAATAACCCAATAACAGTTGATGGAATTTCTGTCTCAGAACTTACTGTTAGACGTCCAAAAGTTAGAGACTATCTTGTATCTTGAAAAAAGCATCTGGTGTTTTAAGCTTAAGCATTAGGTGGAGAAGGGAATAACTTTGAAGATTATCTTAGATATAAAATCTGTTAGCAAGACAAGAGTTCCCTGCTCAAAAGATTATGAACAGGTTCTAAGAGATAAGAAATATAAACCAAAAAGCCATTGGATGACAAAGTTAATGCTTTTTTAGTTTTAATGGTTTATATTTTATTTCTATAACACTAAAGGAATATTAAAATGGGAGATGTTTTTTCGATGTCAATGGAATCTTCTAAAGACAATAAAGATAGAAATGAACAATTTCTCATGCAAGTAGCTGCTTGGTTGGTTGATAACACTAGCTTAACTTTTGATCAAATAGCACAATGTTGCAAGTTATCCCTTGAAAAAGTACAAGACATAGCTGATGAGGAAATAGAAGTTGAAAAGTATGACCTTATTATTTCTGAAATAATTACTGAAAAAGAAATCGATAATTGCAAAAAAAATCCAAATCGTGTACCAAATTTGATTATAAAAAATATGAAAAAAAGGGCAAAGACGATTAGCTTTCTTGCCTTTGCTTCCACAGCAAGGCGTAGAGATAAACCTAATGCGATTTATTATTTGGTAAAAAAATTTCCTATCTTGAACAATAATGTGATAGCTAAGCTAGTTGGTACAACAAATTACACAGTTGAGCAGGTAAGAGATAGATCTCATCATAACATACTCAATATCAAACCTCAAGATCCTGTACTACTTGGTTTATGTAGCCAGGAAAATTTAGAAGCGGAAGTAGAAAAAGCGAAAGTAGAAGAAGAGAAGAAACAAAGATTAAAAAATATAAATAATAGCTATTGATGATTCTCAAATTCTTGTACTTTGTTAATATTAAATTGACTTGACTTGTTAGTTTTTATCAGTATAATGTAAGTAAAGTATCTAGTTTAATAATAATTAAGTCTAAATACGCACTAAAAACTAGCTCAGCCTAATTTATTGTTTTATATTCACATTTTAGGTTAGTAAGCATCAATTAAAATTTTTGGAGGATTATGACAACAATCAATGAAGATGTCTTAGCAAAAGGAGAGGTTGTAGGTCAACCTGAAAAAAGCGAACAAATTCATAATGCTGACGCAGTAAAACAAATGACCAGTGAAGGTGCTGAAAAAAACAAGAAAACGTTGGACCTGAGCGAATTGAAAGAGAAAACAGCAGAAGAATTGTTAGAGCTAGCTGAAGAAAGAAAAATTTCAACTAGTGGTAAAGGCAATGGCAGGATGCTAAAACAGGAAATGATATTCAGTTTAATGAAGAAAATGAGTGAAGAAGGAGGCATAACCACAGGAAGTGGAGTAGTGGAAATCTTGCCTGATGGTTTTGGTTTCTTACGTTCATCAAGTGCAAATTATGCTCCAAGTACCGATGATGTTTATATTTCCAATGGCCAAATAAAGAAGTTTAATTTACGTACAGGAGATATGGCATGTGGAGAAATAAGGCCACCTGGTGATAAGGAAAGATATTTTACTTTAACTAAGGTTCAAAGTATAAACTCTACTGAAATCAGTGAATTGAGAAAGTACGTCCATTTTGATAATTTGCTTCCGCTTTATCCTGAAAAAAGCCTCATCCTTGAAAACAACAGTAGCGGAGATAATAAAAAAGATATAAACATGCGTGCTGTAGATATAGTTACACCTCTTGGAAAAGGACAAAGAGCATTGATAGTTGCTCCACCTCGTACAGGAAAAACGATATTGCTTCAGCAAATGGCTCACTCTATAGCTACAAATCATCCTGAAATAGAACTAATAGTATTACTTATAGATGAAAGACCCGAAGAGGTGACAGATATGATACGCTCTGTAAAGGGTGAAGTGGTAAGCTCTACATTTGATGAACCTGCCTACCGTCATGTCCAACTTGCTGAAATAGTAATAGAAAAAGCTAAAAGAATGGTTGAACACAAAAAAGATGTAGTGATTTTGCTTGATTCTATAACTCGCCTTGCACGTGCTTATAATGCAGTCATTCCTTCGTCTGGAAAGGTTCTAACCGGTGGTGTAGATTCAAATGCGCTGCAAAGACCAAAACGCTTTTTTGGAGCAGCTCGTAATATTGAAAATGGTGGTTCTTTGACAATCATCGCTACAGCCCTTATAGAAACTGGTTCAAAAATGGATGATGTTATTTTTGAAGAGTTTAAAGGCACAGGTAATGCTGAAATTATACTAGATAGAAAACTTGCTGATAAACGTATATTCCCTGCTATTGATATTACAAAATCCGGAACAAGGAAGGAAGAGCTATTAGTTGATAAGGCCATACTAAATAAAATATGGGTATTGCGTAGGATACTTAACCCTATGGGATCTGTTGAAGCAATGGAGTTTTTACGTGACAAACTACTTTTAACAAAGAGCAATGCTGACTTTTTTAACTCCATGAATCACTAAAAGTAAGCCAATTCTAATGGAGCAAAAAAGCAAAGCTCTCTTATAGCTAAAATAATTTGGATTTATCAAAATATATTAAGCTGGCAATCTACCTTAAGTTGCTATTCCAACTTATAGCACTGATTTTGATCAAAAATTTTATGTAGTCAGTTTATTTACAATCGATTTTCCAGTGTCAGCCACTTAGATGACATCTTTTTGACTCTTAATATTAATATGTTTATACAATTGTGTACCAGTGTTGAAATGACACACTCAAAAGGGGATTGTATTTACTCTGAATCAGATGATAAATTAGATGCTTGGTAAGCGTAATTTGGAGCTTCCTGTGTAATGATTATATCATGAGCATGACTTTCTCTTAACCCTGATGAAGTAATAGTGACAAATTTGCAGTTTTTTTTCATCTCTTCTATATTACGGTTGCCAGTGTAACCCATTGCAGCTTGCAACCCACCAATTAACTGACAGATCACTCCTGAAGCTGGACCTTTAAAAGGAACTCTTGCTTCTACTCCTTGTGGGACTAAATCAAGTTTTGAATCTTGAAAATAACGGCTAGCTGACCCTCGTTTCATTGCACTAATAGATCCCATTCCTCGATATTCCTTATATGCTCTACCCTTATACATGATAATCTCACCTGGGCTTTCCTCAGTACCAGCAAAGATTGAACCTATCATCACAGTATCAGCACCAGCTGCAATAGCTTTTGCAACATCTCCCGAATATTTTATTCCACCATCAGCAATTAGTCTGACGTTTTTTGTTTTACAAACCTCTGCAATATTCTTGATCGCAGAGAATTGTGGCATACCAACGCCTGTAACTATTCTGGTAGTACAAATTGATCCTGGCCCTATTCCAACTTTCACTGTATCAACACCAGCATCAATCAACGCTTCAGCAGCCTCTGTTGTTGTGATATTTCCGCCGATTAATTGAGTATTCGGATACATCTTTTTTATTTCCTTAATAGTGCTGATAACGTTCTGGGAATGACCGTGAGCGGTATCTACAATAACCACATCAACTTCTTCTTCGACCAAAGCTTCACATCTTTCTATACCGTCTTTTTTACCAGTACCAATTGCAGCGGCAACTCTGAGTCGACCTTTACTGTCTTTACATGAATTTGGATATCTATTGTATTTTTCGATGTCTTTAACTGTGATTAGACCTATGCAACAAGAATTTTCATCAACAACCAAAAGCTTCTCTATTCTATTTGCATGCAACAATTTCATTGCTGAGGCGCTGTTTACTGCCTGCTCTCGAACTGTTACTAACTTATCTTTTGTCATTACCTCGGAAACTTTTATATTCATGTTCTGGTCTTCAATAAACCTCACATCTCGATTAGTTAAAATTCCCACTAACTTGCGTTGATCAACTACAGGAATGCCGGAATAATTATACTCTCTCATTAATGAAACTGCTTCTGCAACTGTTTTATCTGGGGAAATTGTAATTGGGTTATACACGATCCAGCTTTCATATTTTTTCACCCTTCTTACTTCTAACACTTGTTCATCTATTGATAAATTCTTATGTATGCAACCTATTCCACCATGTTGGGCAATAGCTATTGCAAAGCCTGATTCAGTGACAGTGTCCATTGCAGAGGATATGAGAGGGATATTTAGTTCTATATTATTTGTTAGATAAGTTCTTGTGTCTGCATCACGAGGCAATACATCAGAATAGGCCGGTAAGAGAAGTACATCGTCAAACGAATAACAAGCTTCCATTTTTTTCATATGCTTTATTTAAAGCTTATACGCCAATTAATGAAATTGCAATAGAGCTTTTGCAAAATTAGCCTGGCTCCAGCTATTTTTAGATCAAAATAGGATAGAAGAGGTATGTAGCTCCTAATATATTTATCGCAAAATTATATTATTTGCTAGCAAACAGAACTGCTCAATAGTTAAGCTTTCTGGACGTTCGTCTCCACTCAGTTTAGCATTCTCAAGAGTAGTTGAGACATCACTAGTTATACTTTGCAAGCTATTTCTCAGCATCTTTCTTCTTTGAGCGAACACAGCACGTGTTAGCTTTGTTAAGGTTTCTAAATTTACTGCAAATCTTGGAGTGGGTAAAGGTTTTACTGTAATTACTGAAGAATATACTTTTGGTCTTGGAAAAAATTCCTTAGGTTCAATATCAAATTCCTTTTTTATGTCGCATAGTAACTGGCTTAGCACTGATAGGGAACCATAATCTTTAGAATTAGGTTCTGCTGTAATACGCTCTGCTACCTCCTTTTGGAACATTAACGTCAAATTCGTAAAAAATTTTATATTATTTAACCACTTTAAAAATAACGCTACTGAGATATTGTAAGGCAAGTTAGCAATGACTTTGACTGGACATTCTACCAGCTCTTTTTCTACAACATTAAGTGCATCTGCTTCTATAATTCTATATTTTCCCTGATGCTCATTTAGCAATTGTTCGTGATGTTTCACTAAACTACTATCTTTTTCTATAGAAAGTAGAAACTTTGGATTATACGCCAATATTTCTCTTGTTAACGCACCATACCCAGGACCAATTTCAATAACATTAAAATCTTTCAGGCTACCAGCTAAGGCAACTATTCTTTTTGTTATCTCATTCGATAAAATAAAATTTTGCCCTAGACTCTTTTTTGGCTTCAGTGAAAATTTTTTCATATGATCTTAGTATGCAGTATTTTAAAAATTAGTTGACGAAAATTCATCAATAATTGTATATTGTCAGTGTATTTAATGCCGGCTTAGCTCAATTGGTAGAGCAACTGACTTGTAATCAGTAGGTTGTCAGTTCAAGTCCGACAGCCGGCACTCTTATCCATACAAGTAAAGTTGATGTCCTTTTTAATAGTAGCAAATTGGAAAATGAATGGAACACGTTCTTCATTTGTTGACTTTATAGGCAAACTTAACAACAAGAGCAACGAAATTACCTCTAAATTAGTAATTTGCCCTCCTTTTACATCATTTCCAAGCAATATAGAGTTGAACAACAATATTAAAATAGGAGGACAGAATTGCCATCATAAAGAGTTCGGTTCTTACACAGGTGAAATTAGTGCAGGAATGTTGAAGGAACTAGGATGTAGTTACGTAATACTTGGACATTCTGAAAGGGCTCATGAAAAAGATAGTGAAATAAAACTTAAATCGAAAACAGCAATAGAATCAGGATTACACCCAATCATCTGTGTAGGTGAAAACTCAGAAGATTATAAAAATAAAAAAACAAAAGAAGTAATAGAATATCAATGCAAAAACCGTTTGCCAACACAAGGTGAATATACCATAGCATACGAACCGATATGGGCAATAGGAACAGGAAATGTGCCAAATAATGACGCAATTGCTGAGGTGATAGAGATAATAAAATTGTGTACTGGTAAAAAACACATTATATATGGTGGCTCAGTCAGCTCAGAAAATATAGGAAACTTGCTCAGTATTCCAAATCTATTAGGAGTTTTAATTGGTAGTGCAAGCTTAGATTTTGATCACTTTTATCAAATTATACAACAAGTCGAGAAAAAATTTTCTCTTAATTAATTCTAAAGGATAAATACTCTTATTGTCATGACGTCCAGTACAATGTTGCAAATTAAAAATCTCTCCATCCTGGGCTGGTTCTTCGATTCTAAATGCCACCTCTACCTGGTCATGACTAATCTGAATTCGTTCTACTAATGCTTTAATGATACCACGCTTAGTTTGCCAATCTAGCTGTTCCAAGTTCGATTTTATACTAGTATAAAGACTCTTTATACTGTTGATGATAAGGTTCATTCCCTTCTCTATTGCTTTTTGATCAACTACCTTTTTCTTCTCTTCTTCTATCCCTCTTAAGCGTTCCCTCATTCTTTTCATCGTCTGTTTAAATTCTTCCTCACTTATATATCCTTTATCTCCTACATTTTCTTGACTATAATAGTCTTCCATTAACTTTTCGATGCCTTGTTTTATTTGATTTTCCCTTCTTGCAAACTTCTTATCTGATGATTCATCATTTTTATTTTCTGCAATTCTACGGTGATACTCATTTTTTATTATCTCTGGGTTTTTTAGTAAATTTTTCACCTTTTCCCATATAGCTGTTTCTAACATATCTGTACGGACCAATTTATTAGTACACTTCTCCCTACCATCAGTAATACGTATAGTACTACTACAGCGATAATAGCTAAACTTTTTTCCCTCAACTCCACATTGTGCACCACTATACGCATATCCACAGTTTTGACACACAACTAGACCTTGTAATAGATATTTCTTTTTTCCTCCCTCTCTCTGCATCCTTGCTCTTTTTCTATTTTCATCCAGTTGCTTTTGTACTTTATTAAATAACCCTTCATCAACTATTTTTGGTACTGGTATATAAATCCAGCTGTCCTCATCTGTGCGACAGATAGAAACCTTTTGTTTATTTCTTTCTCTTCTTTCAACCCTCTTTAATTTACCAAACGCTGCTTGTCCTTTATATGCTGGATTTCTTAATACCTTCCAAATTATTATTGGACACCACACCTTCTTTCCAGTTCTTGTTCTAATTGACTTATCTCTTAGTCTACGTATCACTTCCCTTATACTTATTCTCTCTTGCCCTACCCACATGAATATCTGCTTTACTATTTTTGCTTCCTCTTCATTTATTTCAAACTTTGTCTTTTCTCTATCTACATGCTTTATACGATTATAACCAAAAGGTGCAATGCCAATTACACTTACACAGCCTTTTTTTGCTCTATGGAGTTTTCCCCTACGACTACGTTCCATAATCTTTGTACACTCATATTCTGCCACTAATCCTTGCATTCCCAATAACAATTTAGACTCTGGATTATTTTCAGTCTTATGATTTAAGAAGATTACTTCTACTCCTGCTTTTTCAAATTCATCAAGTAGTATCATTTGATGTGCAGATTTTCTTGATAGTCGGTCAGGTGAATGAATATAAATTTTATCAATTTGATCTTCTCCTACTTTATCACGTAATGCATCTAAACCTTCACGTTCTAAACTCCACCCACTAAGCCCATCATCCTTAAATTCATACTCATTCAATAACTCATGCTTATCTGCAGCAATTCTATGCTTGAGCTCGGCAATTTGACTCTCTATTGTATTGTTCTGCGCTTGACTCTTCGATGAAACTCTTGCATATAAGGCCACTGTTATCATTTTTCTTTATCTTCTTTTCATTGTTTCTTTTTACCGCATACCTAAGTAACAGCTCATAGGCTTCTGCTAGATGTTGTTCCGCTAATTCATCTGGCTCGTATCGGCAAGTTAATGTTCTTTTTCTCATAGTTTCTCCTGCAAATGTTTTTGTAGTGCAAGGAGCCTTACCACTCCTTTTTTCCATCAATCCATTTACTCTTATGAAAAAGACCAACTTTTATCAGCTACAGCCTTCAAATTTGGTCTAGCCCTTCCTTTGCCAACTGCTGTTGCGCTTTCTGATACGACTCTTATTTTTTTAACAAACTTTCCATTTTCTCTGTTTCTTTCTTTAATACCTCGGCTATTTCTTTGCTATTTTTCGCATAATCCATCGCTGTTATTCCAAATTTATCTGCTTGCTCTATTTCAGCCCCTGCTTTTACTAGCTCCTCCACTATTTCTTTTTCTCCTACCATACATGCAAGATGCAGCGGAGTGCATTTATTGCCATACTCTTCAGCATTTACATTCCCTCCTGATTTTATCAATTCTCTAACTGTTTCTAGACGTTTCTCCGTTATCGCTAGATGCAGTGCTGTATTTCCTCTTACATCTGCTGCATTCACATCTACTCCTTTTTCGATTAATAACCTCACTGTTTTTACCTCTACTGCATAATGTAGAGCTGTTCTTCCTTTTTCGTCTCTTTCATAAATATTTTTAAACGAGTTCTCTAATAGTGACTTATCTTTTTTACCCAGCTTTACCATAACTTACCCCACCTTTTCTTTAAACCTAAGCCTTCCTTTTTACCACCTCATCTATCATTGCATTCACTTGGCTGATTATCTTGCTTGCTAAATTTTGACATTCTTTCTTTATTAGCGATTTGTCTCTCTTCCTTATTTCTCCTATCTCTATTATTTTTAGCTCCGGCATGTAGCTTCCATTCAACATGTCTGCTATTTCTCCCACTAGCCCCTCTATTCCATAGCACGTCAGTTCTCTACTTTTTGTTATTCCTCCTTTTTCTCTCAAAAATTTACTCGCCTTTTCACTCTCTTTGCTATCACATAGACGATACTTTTCACTTTCCCAGATGTAATACATTGGCGTTGCGCCGTACTTATTCAGTTGATTAACTTCAGCTCCAGCCTTTACCAGCTCTTTTATTATTTCAACTCCTGCTCCTCCCATCTTGCACGCAGAGTGGAGTGGCGTACATCCAGTGACATATTGAGTGGCATTTACTTCTGCTCCCGACCTTAGCAGCACTTTTACATTTTCTAAACTCTTTGCGAATACTGCACAGTGTAGTGGTGTATAACCATTTTTATCTCTTGCATTTACCTCTGCTCCTTTTTTTATTAATAATCTCACTGTTTTGTAATCAGAGATTTCTACTGCTTGATGCAAGATCGTCTCTCCTTCTTCATTTCTTTTATTAATGTCTTTAAATCCGTTACTTGATACTCCTTTAAAAAACTTACTCTTGCTAAAACTCATTTCATACCTCACAAAATTAGCTTTTCTAGCACCAGACAAATTTCTTATATTTACCTGCTGCTATTCAAGTCATGTCCTTTTTAGCATGAGAAAGCAAGTCTTTTTCTTTTTATTTCATACACTTTTACCTGTTATTAATATAATATATGAGGATCTAAATATAAGTACTTAACTTATTAGAGATATTATTCGACTATCTTTCCAACTTCTGTGCAAATGTCGATGTTCATGCCACTTCAGTACTCCCGGGTAAAATACTAAAATGTGCTTTTCTAATTCGTGTATTGAGTCTTTTTGCTCTGAATCCAAATCATTTTTATAGTAAACGTTGTGTTCTGCTAAAACATATTTTCTGACCTTCTGATCTGTATAATTTTCTACTTTATAGTTGTGAGTAACGCTAAACCTTTCTAAAATTGGTTTGTGTTTTAAATTCCAACGTTGCCATGAAAGTTTATCGTTTCCCAATACAAATTTATTTCCTTCTTCTTCTATGCTACCAACCGGAAAGCACGCATTTATTTCTTCTAAGTTCCAACTGTCCGATAATATAACTTGCGCCTTCGCAAACTTAATTTCTGGTAATAAACTCTGTGGTAATGGATATAGTGCTTTTAAGTTATACCACTGATGACTTCTTTCATAGACGCCTTTGTAATCTTTTGTATGAGGCTCTGTTTCTCCAAGTACTGCTACATCTAATCGATATATGTCATTACTAAATGTTTGTTCATAATGGTTGCGTAGATAACTCTCTATAACCTTAATTGACGTAACACTAAACCTGAAGAAATTTACTCTTCCAAACGATAACACCGGTCCATCTTTTTCTATTTTTACCCCTGAATAGTCAGAAAGAAGATCTCCAAATAAACTCTCATCCAATATAAATCTTTGCGCATTATAATAATCGTTAAAAATCCTCATCAATCTGGATCTTACAGGCAGTGATAGTTTTGCCAGCTCTACTACTGCATCTACGAGGAAGTCATTTTGTACCTCTTTTATCCCTACTTGCAACTCAAAAAAGTGTTTACCGGGTGGTTCTTCGATGATTGTAATGTCTTCTATATTTGCCCACTTGAGTGCTATTTTAAGTGATTTAGGTGTTCCTCGCAGTCTTTGAAATTTTACTCCTTCTACTATGGCTCTTCTTTTATCTTTTACCCAGCGTAGTATTTCTTCTAAACCATATTCTTCTATTATCCACGGCAATGTTTCTTCTTCCAATCTAAACTTAAATCCCCTGATACAGCTTGGATCTACTTTATAATCTATCGCATCTACTAGCGCTTTTTCCTGTTTTGTTGCATTTGGTGGCAGTAACATTAATTCAACTCAATCTTTAAATTTCGCAAATTTGCACATTCATTTCCTAGCACTACAACATCTTCTTTTGGCTCGATTAATTCCACATTTTCTACACCCTCTACAAATAGATTCGCTATTATCCATGATCTTGTCACACTCCATCCCAGCCTTCTATTTGCTTCAAACTTCTTAATGAACTGCTTCTTGATTTCCTCCTTCGATATCACAGGACTTATGCTCATTCTGCTGTGAATATCTATTTCCGTAATATTGCAACCAACTACTGTTACTGTATCTGTTAAAACCCTTATATCATCTCTAGTAACCTGCTTTTTTACAATTTCTAGTAGCTCTTCTGACAATATGCCAGTTGTGGATAATTGTGTTGATAAGATTGAAATTTGTACTTTTCCTGGTATAGGTGATTCTACTAATGCATCTTTTACTCTACTATCTGCCGACAGTGCATGATACCTATAATACTCCTTGCTTCCACACGCTACTATCTTTGCTTTAATTCTTTTTCTAAATCGTTCATCATCATCTTCTTTTTGCCTCTCCACTCCATAAAACTCAGCTAAATTATCAAGATCTTCTCCCGTTGCAAATTTTAGTAAATTACCCTTTACAGCTTCGTTTATCCTTTGTCTGAGTAAAAGTTCTCGCCATGCTGCTACCTCCAGAACTTTCATTGCTGGATCCGATTCTACTAATCCTGAAAAGGTTTCATCTCTACGGACTAACTCTTCTTTCATTCTCGAAAAGATTTCTTCATAACTCAGCTTTTCTACAATATTTAGCTGCTTCATCTTTAAACTACAATTTCATCAAAATGAATGTTTTTCCCGCTTGGTAAGTATAATCCTTCTAGATCAAGCGTTACTTTTCCTTCTTTCACCTCTGTCATTTTTACTTTTTCTAGCTTAAATCTTTCCTCCCACCTTTGTAGAGCTTCTGCTACTGCTGAATAGATTTCCAAAGTTAAATCTCTATTTATTGGCTTATCTACTAATTCAAATAGTCTTGACCCATAATCTCTCCTCATTGTTCTACTGTTAATAGGAGTGGTCAGTATATCAATTATCGACTGCTTTAAGTGCTCTATTCCTTCTAACGTCTTTCCTGTTTTAGCATCCATACCCTTCATTTCTATTTTGCAAAGACGCTTTCACTGCCTTTTATTACTTTAAACCCACATGAAACTATATCTCCTACTCTTCCTACACTAAGACCATTTGCAAACACTGTTTTTGATCCTTGAATCATTACTTTTCCTTCACTAAAACTGTCTCCTTGTCTACATATTGACTTACCGTTTACAAAAACATTATTACTTCCGCTAATGCAGAAATGTGGTATAGCTTCTCCACAGTAGTCTCCTAACCTCACTATTCCTTTGTTCAATTTAAGTCGATCCTTTCTGCTTTCAGTTTTATTCCACTTTTTGTCATTTCTATACTTGATCCCCCAACTTTCAGTGTTATTTTGTCTACTACTTCAATCTCTAAATGATGTTTATCTTTATCGTATGACAACTTTGTTCCATCTTGAAATGTTAAGCTACTCACCTCTTTTTTATTTTCTGGTGCAGAGTACTTTTGTTGATATATTCCAGGAAGTACTACTCCTAATGATAACTCTCCCAATGGTGACAATATTACTACCTGTTCATTTATGCTTGGTGGTAGCCAGCTTCTTTCCTCTCCTGCTCTAGAAGTTATCCATGGAAGAAAATCTGTTAAAAGTTCTCCTATCTTCACTCTTACTTTTGCTTTCTCATAATCTACTTCTTTTACAACTCCTATACGAACAATGTTGGCCATTTTCCTCTGTAGTTCCGAAATTGCAAAATTATTTTCTAACATTTATTTCACCGATTTCTATTTTGTGTGGCATAAATTTTCCTTCTTTCCAAATAGATCGCCCTACGTGTATTGTATGCACCCATTCAACCATCCACACGAGATATGCATCTAATTCTGGCCTAAAATCATCTCCTCCTCCTGATATAAATTCTCCTGGTGAAACATTTTTCACGTTCCAAGTATTTTTATTTACTACTCTTGCTACTTCTGCTGCTAATGTTCTGACAATAATAGCTGCATTTTCTATTGTGCTATCAATCACAATTCGTGCTTCAAATCTTGCTTTCAGTGCTAATTCTTCTGTTCCAGGATCTTTTCCCGATTCTAAACTCACAAGCTCTACAAATAACGCTGGCGCTATCAATTCTTTTCTTATTGCTGGATAAATTTCACATGTCTGTATAGCCGGTATTTCTTCCTTTAACTTAGTACAAATTGCTTGATGTAAATCTTGCCAATTCATATAGGTGTAATGTCACTTAATTCGCGGTGGAAGAATTTTTCAAATACCTTTTCAACCTCATAATTAATAAGATTCCCTATTATCCTTGAAGCCTCAGGTTTCAGTGACAATTTAACTTCCTTTATTGGCAATGCTGCCCTTCCTTCACGTTTAAACATACCGCTATTTCCTTTTGGCATAACTGCTGCAAATCCTCCTATAAACTCATGCTTTCCTACTTTCGATCCTCTTCTTGTTTTTTGTATTTTGCCAATTGTCGATGCTCTAATGTCATAGAGATTTGCTCTAATTAACACTTCTAATCTGCTAGTTTTCGCCTTAAAAATTCTTAATCTCTTTCTTATCAAACTTAATTTTATCTTCTTTTCCTCACTGATTTCCTTAGCTGCTTGCGCTTTTAACCATAGTGCCGTTTTGTTTAACGCTTTTATAGCTGCCAGTTTTATTTTCTGCTCTTTTCTTTCAATATTGGAGATTATTTCATTAATATTGTTACTAATTTTAATATCAAACACTTTCTATTGCCTCAATTTTCCATATTTCACTCGAAGAATCTTTTAACGGTGGTTCAAAAATCTTGTAGAACCTTTTTTCAATCTTGATATAATCACCTATGCTAAAGGAAGTAACGTCCTGATCACGTATTTCTATAGAAGCAATTTGCTGAGTTAATGCTCCATCTGCACCTAGAGAGTACGTAGTCTCAGGACGTTTAATTAGCACTTTTATTTTACGAATACCTTCCTTATTTCGATTACAATATATGGCTTCCACTCCTAGATGATCAAAACAATCTTCTAATAATCTTCCTATATTCATCAACTAGAACTAATTTTTACCAAAACTGCCGGACGATGGCACATTGGCAATGGATTCGACTGCGTATGCAAATCAGTTCCTCTATCAAACCTCCTTGGTTCTTGTTTTGCATAGAGTGGCTGTCCAAGAGTATTTACTGTCTCATTAAAGTCTGCTGGTGCAAAATATGTTGTAAATGTGCTCGCTGTTCCTAGTGGAAAACAGTGCCCTGTATCTTTCTCAATAAATCTTCTAACCGTTCCTTCAGGGTCAGTTGCTTGCCCTCTATATTCCTCAAACGTTATGCCACAAAATGTAAACCCTGACCTCATATCATTTCGAAGTGCTGCTCCTTCTTGCCATCTTTCATATGCTTCTTTCACTTTACTATGCGAAGTTAATGCATCAAAAAACTCAGGGCTTACCAAGGCATGAATTCCAGTCATATATTCACCACTTAGGTTATCTTCTATATGCCGGAGTACTTCCAGACACTTACGTTTTACATCAGTTGTTGCTGTTCCAAGGGCAAAATTTACTACTTTTGGTGTAATTTCAAATTCGTTGTACAGATTTAATAATTCTGACCCGTCAGCATCTAAAATTATTCCTTTCAGCGCTCCAATCCGCAAATGTTCTAATGTTATCGCATGTTTGTTTCTCATTAGCTGTAAATGGTCAGTTATTACATCTGCCAGCGCTTTCAGTTCACTCTCTGATCCAAATGCCCTTACTCCTTGTACTTCCTCTGGTAATACTACATCATCATGTGGAATGTGCGGAATTGTAAATGTTCTTACCTTTCTTTTTCCTCTTTTTCCTACTGTTGCTGGTGCCCCTGGAACTTGCGTTGGTAGTAAACTTAATACTCCGTTTTGCTCTTCTATTGTAATATGTCTAAATCTTACTGACCTACTTGGAAACAAATTTAGATTTTCAACTCGTCCATAATTTACCGGCAATATATTCATCGCATTTGTTAGTGCCGTCATGCTAAATGCTGTATTTGTAAATGGATTTTGCATTCTTTTTCCCCCTTATTAATTTAAGTTACACTCCCTTGCGGACAATGATCCCTCGTCCTTCAAGTTGCTTTATTGCTGCAGCTTTTTGCTCTTCAGTGATACCTGTTGGCCACACAATTGCATGATCTGCTAGCATTGCACCACGAGCAATAATTACTCCTTTACTATTTTCCTTTGCGTTTACATCGCTTGCTATTACACCTATCGCTGTTTGTGTACCATCTGTGGCAGTTGGATTTATTATCTTAACCATGCTATTGACCTTACCCAGAAAAAGTAGACAGAAAGTTAAGACGTTTTTGAAGTAAAATAAAACGTTTTTTCAAAGAGGTGTGGTATGACAAAAAGAAAAGAATATACAGCAGAATTCAAAATTGAAGCTATAAGACTAGTAAAAGAAACAGGTCAATCATCAGCAAAAATAGCAAGAGATTTGGGTATTAGCGGTGATTCATTAAGCAGATGGGTAAAAACATACAATGATAGAATGTCTGGAGTAGATGCGTTTCCAGGAAAAGGGAAAGTAGCTCATTGTGACAAAGAAAAGTTTGATTTAAAGAAAGAGCTGGCAAGAGTAACGAGGGAAAGAGACATTTTAAAAAAAGCCCTGGGATATTTTGCAAACCAAAAAGAGTAAAATATTCTTTTATAAAAGAACATAAAAAATGCTATAAAATACGGGAATCATGCAGATTTTTGAACGTATCTGCTTGTGGTTATTATAAATGGATTACTAAGGAAAAAAACAACAAAAAATCAATAAGAGAAGAGCTCATACAAGATATTCAGAAGGTATATCGAGCATCACAATGCAGATACGGAGCTCCTAAAATTCACGCTGAATTAAAGGCTTTAGGTAAAAATTATAACATCAAAACAGTGCAAAATGTTATGCAGAAAAATGGCATTCAAGCTAAGCTTAGACGAAAGTTTAAAAGTAAAAAACCACAAATAGACAATAGAGTTATAACTCCTAACATATTAAATCAGAATTTCATCGCTGATCAACCTAACAAGATATGGGTAACTGATATTACGTACATAAAAACTAATGAAGGATGGTTATATTTGGCAGCAATAATAGATTTATATTCACGCATGGTGATTGGCTGGTCAATGAGTAATGCAGTAAATAGGCAATTAGTTATAGATGCGTTATTCATGGCTATTGGTAGGCGCAAATCTGCTAAAAATCTACTATTTCATAGCGATCAAGGATCGCAATACACCTCTAAAAATTATCAATTTTTACTAAGTACAAAAAATATTACTTCTAGTATGAGTCACAAAGGTTGTTGTTATGATAATGCTGTTTCAGAGAGCTTTTTTAGTTCACTTAAGAGAGAGTTACTCATTGATACTTCACAACACTCTGCACAACAAGCTAAAACCGCAATATTTGAATATATAGAAATTTTTTATAATAAACAGCGTAGACATTCTACTATTAACTATTGCATTCCTGAGCTTTTTGATTCATCATTCTCATAGCAAAAACGTCTTAACTTTCTGTCTACTTTTTCTGGGTAAGGTCAGCATGATTTATTGCAACTGGAAACAGAACTACCCTCTGGTTCACAACCTGAAGTTCAATCTGATGAAGCTCATGATCTTATCAAATACAGCAATTACTTCTGCAAGCCTGAAAACAAGAGCTTTATTGGTCTTTGGGATAAAGTTGAAGATCGTTTATACAAGATAAGACATTGTTTAGATATGGAAGGCAAAAAAGCAGTACCGCCTTTATTCCAGCCGCCGCTTAATCCTAAGCAACTATCAGCAGTAACTGGAGGCCATTCTGTAGAATTACCACAAATACAACTACCACATTATCGATTCAGTCAGATGGTGAGTTATGCAAAATCAATAGTTGAAACTGTGATGCAATTTGGCTCAGAGTTACTTGATGTTTTGGAAAAGAGAGATGCTGAATCATTAACTATTTTTTACAATAAACAAGAAGGGATAACCAGTAATTTAATCTCATCGATTAAAGAAAGGACCATAGAAGCTTTAAAGAAAGAACAAGATGCACTAAGTGCAAGTTTAAATAATGCTGAGGAGCGTTGTAATAGTTTAGACTTAATCTGACAAGCATGAATTATCTGACAGAAGAATCGACGAAGTCAAAACCGATATCAGAATCTGCTTTAATGTTATCAATATTTTTTTGGTAAGCAATATGCATACTGTCAAAAAAGGTCTGCATAGGAGTCTTACCGTAGCAATACTTACCAGAATGAGGTCTAGCTCTATTGTAAGAATGCAACCAATGATCAACATCTAACTGAAGCTCTTCCAAAGTACTATAAATCTTTTTCCTAAAGATAATATTGTAACATTCGTCTTGCATAGTTCTATGAAGCCTTTCACATATACCATTAGTCTGTGGAGAATAAGCTTTGGTTCTAGAGTGATCAATATTTTCTATTCCCAAATATAGCTGGTACGCATGATTCCCTGGTTTGCCACAATACTCCGTACCTCTATCGGTTAAAATGCGTAGCAATGGAACTTTCTGTTCATCAAAAAATGGTATAACTCTATCATTGAGAAGATCTGCAGCTGTTATGGCAGTTTTCTCCGTATAAAGCTTAGCGAAGGCCACTCTAGAGTAGGTATCAATAAAAGTTTGTTGATAAATTCGTCCAATACATTTGATATTGCCTACATAATAGGTATCTTGACTACCTAAGTATCCAGGGTGTTGTGTCTCAATTTCGCCATGTGCCTCTTTTTGTTCCTTAGCTTTTTCTAAAGCAGTAACTTGCTCCTCTGTCAAAATTATACCATCTTGTACTACCTTCGCTTCCAGCGCTTTCAATCTCTTTTTAAAATTTTCAAGATCGTTTCTTTGCCATATTGATCTTACCCCGCTAGCAGATATTAGAATTCCTCTCTTTTTCAGTTCATTTGCTGCTCTTTCTTGTCCATATGCTGGAAATTCTATTGCTATTTCAACTACTGCTTTTTCTATATTCTCTGATACTCTATTTGCATATAATGGCTTACTTTTACTTATCTCATGTAATCCCTCTTCTCCTCCTGTTTCATATAGTTCTTTGAATCGGTAAAATGTATCTCTCGAATATCCCATCACTTTACATGCCTGCGATACATTCCCTAATTGTTTTGCAAGTTCTAGCAATCCTAACTTTGGTTTTAATATTTTTTCTTGTGTTGTACTCATATCTGACACTCCTTTAAAATTTGTTTATATTTTTATCTTACTCTATTCGCTTGTCAGATTAAGTCTAAACTATTACAGTTTAGTACATATGATTTCAAAAATTTTTTTTGAAATTATACTTTGACCTACACAGATCGACCTTTTTGTGAATCCTGGTTTCTGCTTTCTTCAACTTGTTTTGCAAAAGACGTCTCTTGTGTATTCATATGTTGAAGTGGTTTAGCAATTTCGCGCACAACAGCAGCAACTGCAGTTAAAAACGCCTTGAACAATCCACCTAAAACTCCACCAACTGCTTCTCTACCGTACATACGAGCTTGCTTTTCATTGTCATCAGCAGTTTCCCCTGCCCTCCTTCTTGGATCCATTCTATGAGCAATAACTGAAAACAACACCCCCCTAATTGAAGACTTCACTCGTGCTTTTGCCTTCTGAACATCTTCATCACTTGCTACTTCATGTTTTTCCCTACTATTCATTAGCTCCTTTTGTTGTTGAAAACTTAAGATCTCTTCCATCAGTTGTTTCTTTCTCTTTTCCAGAACTCTTTTCTTGGACTCTGATTTATCGCGAGTGTGTTTTGTGGTTTCAAGTTCTACATCAATATCCTCAGATGCTGCTTGGCTATATAAGGTTTCTATGAGCCTATCTATACTTCGCTTTACTTGCATAGTCCTTTCGTAACTATCTAAATTATCAACTCCTTCATCAATTTGACTTAAAATATCCTCGAAAGGTTTTAAATACTCTTTGCACTGCTCTTCAAGCTGATTTTCATTCTTCAAATTCCTTTCTCTTCTGTCATCGCTATTCTCTTCAACATTATCATCGCCTTCTTCGAAAAGATCCTCATCGTTCATAATTTTTTTTAATTTATTCCCACTTATTATTATTGTATATGAAAAAATTAAATTAACACTAATGAAAAGTGTTCACAACTTCAGCACTGGCTAAAACTACAGTGAAGCTGTCAAAAGTGGCAGGATCGTAATATCTCTCATATAATTCAACCGAACACCTGAGTTTTATCTTCTCCTTAGCATTAAAACTAATCTCATAATCATTATTAGAGTTTAACATTGCAGAATTACGCAATAATTCATCAGCCAATACTGAATTTAAAATGCCATTAATTTTTATTGTAATCTTTCTACTTCCAGCACAATCAAGCACTTTTCTCCAGCCAAAAGAGGAAATATCTTTCATCTCTTCTTTGTTATTACGCAAAGTAAACCTTAAGTTTCGTATATTATTCAACACAACAAAATTATTGTCATGACCTTTAATTTTCAGCTGTAATTTGCTCATCGCTACCTCCTTGTATTAAAATATCAAAATTAATTGTTGAATGTAAAACTTCATCATGCTGATTTATAGCACAATTACTTTCCAAAATGGTCTCACTACTAATGCTCTTTACCACCAAGCTAACATGCTTTATAGCAGCAAGCATGCTGCTTATATGATAAGTATATATGTCGCATGAAAATCTTACTTTTGTAGCAAAGTTAGATAGCATATGCAGGTTAATATAATTTACTATGCGCAATCTCAGATAAGGAATAGTAACCTGCTTAGGCAGGTAATCATAGATGTTAGTAACATATTTCTTTAAATCAGAGTTTGCTTTTAATGCTGCATAAATACTATCATACAACTCATTTATAATTTGAGTTTTTTCCATCTCACAGATACGGTTACGAAGATTGCAATTTGTAGGTACAACAGATGGTGTCATCCCATGCCCAGACACTGGTTCACTTTATAATGATGTCATTCCAGTAGCTCTTTCTTGTCGTCCCAGTGCTTGACACTGGGATCCAGGAATTTTATTAAGTTGGTAAGCATAAAAGTAGCCGTTTTATTTTAAAATACAACGTTTTGATGATCATGAAAAAACTGGATCCCAGTGTCTGAGCACTGGGATGACATCGAAGGGGCTACTCGGATGAAACCATCTGTTGTATCTGCTATTGAATGACAAACAGGAGCTACAAAACAACCTTTGGTAATACACCTTCTTCACTTCAGATAAATGGCTACTTACTTCTGATTCACGATTTTTATAGAGAGCAGAAACATGCTGTATAATACCTAGCTTTATTTGCTCAGGAACACTATCATAACCAGCTTCATATACAACATCAGCTCTTATTATGCTCAAATAATTGAAAAATTCAATATAGCTTCCTATATCACTAAAATAATAACTAAGTTTTCTATTCTTATCAGTAGCCAATATTATTTTATTCACAGGACCATAGCTTAAATAGATTCTACGAGGTATATAACCTTCATATGAAACTTGCCACGTTTGCTTTACCAGTGACTTTTCCATATGCCACTGAGCATAATCAGTTGCCATAAAAATAAAACTTGAAATCAACTTATCATCTTGATCATTTTCAATTCGTAAAAAAGATTTAACCTCTCCTAAAGTTACTGGAAAAGATTTAGGCTTAGACTTACGTTGTATATTTATGATTGGATACTTTAGTCTTGTTGACATAACAACCCTCCTTTTCTATATATAGCTAAAATAAGTAAGACTTATCCATAAAAAATCTTACTTATTTTAGTTATCACTTAATATTAAATTGCAGCAGCAACTCTATCGTACAAGTATATTGAGAAGAGAACGTATTAACGCTGTTTCTCCTTTTTTATTGATCAAGTTTACTAAGCCGGATTTTAGTAGATTGACATTCTGAGAATGAATGTTATTGAAAGTGGAGTTTATTTCTTTAGCAAGTAGACTGCGAAATTTCTGCACACTTTCATATGCGATATTTTCAAGTTCATGTGCAAACTTATCTTGAGCTACAGCTGATATGTCTTCAACTTTCTCATTGAACTCTTCTAGCTTTCTTTCCTTACCTTTAAAATTTTTCGTAAAAGTTTTCATATTAATTGGCCTCAACTATTCTTGTAATTATAATGACAATAAAAAGACTACCGAAGTAAAAAATTAGCACTACAATACTGCAAACAACAGTAGCACACCAAACCGGTTCACTTTATAGCGTAAATTCAAGTATGTCATTCAAGTAGCCCCTTTGATTTCATTCCAGCGCGTGACGCTGGAATGGCTTTGTTGCATCACTCTTCGGATAGTAGGTAACGTGGAATAAATTCATGAAGCTATCTCAAATTTAGCCATGCCTATATCAGTAAATTTGTTAAGCAAATAACACTTGAGTAGCAGTTCTCTCTCACGATTAACCTCAGATTTGTTTCTAAAACTAAACCCAAATGTTTGCTTCAGTCGCGAGAAAAAACTTTCTATATAAGATCTCTTCCCATAATTTATCTCTTTTTTCCACCTCTTCATACCATCTTCATCATATGACTTTATGAGCTTGATTGTAGAATTTCTCTCATCCATATAATCCAACTTTGGATGCTCTACTGCATTATTTTGCGGAGGAATCCTTGTCTTTATGTCAAGCTCATCGCACAGTTTGTATAACTTCTTTCGATTATATGCCCTGTCTGCATATAGTGTGCTTATATTATATTTAACATCAATCCTTGCAATAAGATCACATGCTCCATAGTGGTCAGAATAAACTCCGCCACTGTATTTTGCTGCTATAACTTTTTTGCTACCTATCTCTAGCATTACATGCAGTTTTCTTGTTTGCTCATAGCGGCGATACTTTCTATCTGTACCATTTGCCTTGCTATGACCTGGAATATTATTGTAGATGCTTATTCCAGTACTATCTATGGCAATCTCAATATCTTCTGTATTATTTTTATCATGTCTTCGATCATTAATTTTGATGTTAAGTTTTTTAAGCCTTCTTGAGGCCTGGGAATAGCTAATAACTTGCAAGTTTTTCCTTACTTGCTCAAGGTACCCTGCTATAAATCCCGCTGTTTGTCTCAGACCTATTCTAAATAAACAAGTTATTATGTGAACCAGAATCACGACCTTATCGCTATAAATATAGTTGCCACCAGCCATTTTTGGACCTTTTTCGTACCAATTTTCTATGGCATCATTGACGTAATAAAAAATATTTCCCCTCTCTTGGAGAAATTTGTTATATTCATGGCAGTTACTGACTCTCATTTTTTGTGGCATATTTTTCTTTAGTAGGTTAAATGCTTGTCTTATAGTGAATTTTGTCAGTAACTGCCAGTTCTTTTTATTTGACCTATGCAACAAAGCCCGCTGGAATCCAGTTTGTCCATAATCTCACCAAAAACGTTGTGTTTTAGCATAAAGCAACTACTTTTGTGCTTACCAACTTAATAAAATTTCTGGATGCCAGTGTCTGGACACTGACCTTTTGCTGTCTTCAAAAATGAATGTTCGTACAGTTATGTGTCACGTACTGGAACATTAAGGTGTCATTCAAGTAGCCCCTTTTTTCTCATCCCAGTGCCCAGACACTGAGATCCAGGAACCAGCGTCACGCGCTGGAATGACACCCTCTATATAAACGTTAAGAAATTTACTAATAAAAAAAGGCGAAAGCGTTAGCTAGTTGTTACTCTCTAATCCTAAAAATTGGCGTTCTATACTGTATTTAAACATTTTATAAGCCCGCTTCAGCTTATATTAGGTGAAAACCCTAGAAATTATTGTGAAGACATAAAGTGCACATAGCGCAAAGATTTATAAGACGCCAACTGTATAATACTTTTGTCGTTTAATCTGTATAGATTGAAGGCAATAAAACAACTTCAGTTTTATAGTAAGGAAGCTGAAAAATTTGTCAAGTAGTTTTCTTATCTTTTACAGGCATAATTTACATGCTACAATCAAATTTTCATAACTGGTGAATAAAAATGCAGAGAGATAAAATTAAAGTAGAAATAAAAAAGTTATCACATGGCAAAAGCTTGCCTCTTCCCTGTTATGCAACTATGCAGAGTGCTGGCATGGATCTTTATGCTGCATTGGACAACTCTGTTATTTTAAATCCACTTGAAAGGTTACTTATTCCAACTGGCATTGTGATTGCAATACCAAACGGTTTTGAAGGGCAAGTTCGCCCACGTTCTGGGCTTGCTGCAAAATATGGAATCACTGTCTTAAATTCTCCGGGCACTATAGACTCCGATTATCGAGGTGAAGTTAAAGTTTGCCTAATCAATCTAAGTAATCAGCCATATGAAATAAAAAGAGGAGATAGAATCGCACAAATCCTCATTACTCCTGTATCTCAAGTAATTTGGGATGACAGAGAAGAATTCTACACAGAAGAAACCGTCCGCAATGAAGGGGGCTTTGGATCAAGCGGTAGGTAGTTTTTTATATGTAAGTTGACTGTAATAGTTTTTGCATATATAACTCTAATTTATTTTAGTGAGGCAATTATATCAATTTTAAAGAACCACCTTCACAAAACAAACATTGCACTTGCAGCACTTACTTCTCTGTATGTTATAGGCACAGCAGTAGCACTTTCAACACCGTATTGGGTGTCTTCAACTTCGCTTTTAGCGCCACTTGCAGTTTTTGCAGCTATACCACTTGGAATAAGTGTTTTAGCATTTGTTGCTGTTGCACTGGTTAGTTTAGCAATATACTCCATCATCAAAAACAATGAAATATCTGAGCTTAGAGCTCCGAGAATTGTTACTGGTAGCTATCAAAGATACCTGATGTTGCAGGTAACAGATAAAGATCTTGAATTTATTGAAGAGATTTATAAGAACGAAAATGGCGAATATATCATAGATTTTACTAACTCAAAAGGTGAAATATTCAAAGCTGCAAGTTATGGCCAGATTAAATACAAGGATAATCCTGATCCGATCTTGCTTGGCAACACTAAACTCCTTGATCTACATCAGCTATACAAGAAGAAAGGGGATAGTATATTTGAACAGATAAATTGTGGACAGGAATTAGAAACGTTAGGTTTAGGCGTTGAAGAAAATGATGCTAAAGAAGTAATCATTAGATTTGTGCCAAGCTCAATTGTTAAGTCACCAGAAGTTAAACACAAAAAAGAGCAAGAAAAATTACAAAACCACTAGGTATAAAAGGGGTAGACTAAATAAGCCTGCCCTTCATTTTTTAGTGTTAGGTTACTTAAACTTATTGTAGAAACTATCTCAAAAAATAGATATTCACATACTTATAAGAAATTTTCTAAGGGTTTTTATTTAGTCTGACTGCATCCTTTACCTTATCTAACAACCCATTAATAAAGCCAATTTTGTTTGGAGCATCAAGTAAATCAGATGCAATGTTAGTATATTCATTAATAACAATTAGTGCTGGTGTATCAAAATCAATTAACTCACATACTGCAATACGCAAAATAGATAAGCTTATAAGATTTAATCGTGAAAGTGACCAGCTTGGGTGTAAATAAGACTCTATTATTTTATCATATTCTTCACTGCTTTTTATAACCTTACATAACAAGTTTTCTAAGAACTGATGTTCAAATTCTTCACATTCAAATATATCTTTCAACGTACTTATGTAGTCCTTAAGCTCACAATTTTCCAATTTAAAAGTGCTTTTGTTGTAATTTACAAAAATATTTGAATAAGCAATTTGTACAGCAAGAAATCTTGCCGTACTTCTTTTTATGCGCCACTTTTTATCTACTGGTTTTTCCTCCATTATTTTAATTTATTGTGTAGATCTATCATATGCAAAACAGTTGAGGCTGCATGGCCACCAACGTTCTTTTTATTTTTGTCAGCTCTAATTAGTGCTTTATCTTTGCTGTCAGCGGTAATTACGCCCATACCAAGGGGTATTGCATAATGCATAATAACTTCATTTAAGCCTTCGATTACTCCTTTACAAACGTATTTATAATGATCAGTTTCACCGCGAATCACGCACCCAAGAGCTAAATAACCGTCATAATTAGCATTCTTGCTTTTTACTGCAAAGAGAATTGTAGCTGGTATCTCAAATGCACCAGGAACTTCAATTATGTCATAGCTTGCATGACTTTCTTTTAATCTATCGACTGCACCTTCAAGCAAAAGGTTCGCTATTTCAGTGTGGTAAATTGAATTAACTATTAGTATTTTCGACATTCATCCCCACTTTTCTTGTTAAAAGCAACTTTATTAATGATTGTTGAACCAGAGTTATAATATTACTAAATATCCAATATATTACCAGGCCAGCAGGAAAAGAAGAAAAAATAAAGACAGAAATGTAAGGTAAAAACTTCATAACATTTACTTGAATATCATCTTTACTGGTTTGATCTTTCTCACTTAGCTTCTGCTGAATTATCATGGTAGCGCCGAAAATTATAGGTAAAATGCCTATAGAAATAGGAAAGTTATAATTAAACAACCCAAATAATGTAAAAATGTTTGTTGGATCAGAAGCTGAAAGATCCTTAATCCATAAATAAAAAGGGGCGTGTCTCATCTCTATAGTAACAAATAATACTTTATACAGAGCAAAAAATACTGGTATTTGTATGAGCATAGGGAAAATGCTCGACATTGGATTTACATTGTTTCTCTTGAACAACGCAATTGTCTCTTTGTGCTGCTTTAAGCTGTCATTTTTGTACAACTCTTTTATACGAGTTAATTCAGGCTGCAGGCTTTTCACCTTGAACATCGAAATATATGATCTATTAGATAAGGGAAGCATCAAAAGTTTGATTACTAAAGTTAGCAATAATATTGCTAAGCCAAAATTTTTCAAAACAAAGTTAAAATATTCAAGCAGTAAAAACACCGGCTTGGTTATAAAATAAAGAACACCAAAATCTACAGCCTTATCAAACAAAGGTATATTGAGAGTGTCTTTATAAGAATCAAGTAAATTCAATTTCTTTGCCCCAGCAAAAAAGTAGTTCAGAGTAGAAGCACTTGTACCAGGGAGTATGTGTGTGTAAGGTCTAACAAAATCTGCTTGAAACTTATCAATGTTATTAACATTCGTGTGTTTAATGCTCACATTTATTTTATCTGATTTCTCAGGTATGATGGCTGTAAGCCAGTATTTATCAGCAAAACCAAACCAATTTTTTCCACTCGTGCTTGCCTTTATTAAACGCTTCTTAGAAATATCCTTATATGTCCACTCCTCTAGCTTATTGTTAAATGCACCTAGTACTCCTTCATGTGATATCCAATAGGATTCATTAATATTATCACGTTTACGATTGATTTTACCATAGGGAACCAAAACTACATTATCTTTTGTATTGTTTTCAATAATTTGCTCAACTTTAAACATGTAGTTATCGTCAAGGCTAATTTTCATTCTAAATAAAATGCCATTTTCATTATCCCAAAATAAATTGACCTCTTTTTGATTGAGTTTATCTGCTTGCCATACTGTTTTAGAATCTGGAACTTTAATCTTTTCATTCGGATCGAGCCACCCAAATTCTGCGAAATATACATCTTTTGATTCTGCAGGTGACAGTAACACCACTTGTGGAGAAGAAGAACTCGGTTCTAAGTGGTAGTTAGTTAGGATTAAGTCATCAAACCTTGCACCTTTCAGAGAAATTGATCCTTCAAGCATATTATTGGTTAAATTAACTCTCTGTTCTCTAGTAGAATTAATAATTTCAGAACGATTTTGGTATATCATAGGAGCAAGGTCGTTAGAAGATTCGATATGTTCAATATTTTCAATCGATGGTTGGCTTTGGCTCGTGTTAAGAAAATTATCATACATAATATGCCATAATACTATAATCAATATAGAAAGAATTGTTGCTAAAATTAAATTTTTTGCTTCTGACATGAAATTAAATCGAACATACCTCCTTAAAGTATATATTAAATATTGTACTAAAACAATAAAATTTACTTATTTTTAATAATAGCTTTTAACGCTAATCTTAAAAATTTACTCTTATGGCTTCAAATTTTCATAATATGAATGCAGCAAAAAATCTAGTTATTTGGCTACTGATAATAGTCATTACTGCAATGTTTATTGATTCACAAGGGGATAAACTAAGCAATAGGTTTCTGAGCACTTTTCTACCGTACAAAGGAAGGGTTCAAAATGGCGGAAGTATTGAATTTACAAAGTCATACGATGGACACTTTTATATTCAAGCTCAAGTCAATGATCGTAATATAACGTTTTTGCTTGATACCGGAGCAACTGATATTGTTCTATCGCAAAAAGATGCGTTACATGCTGGTATTAACTTACAAAACATTCAAGACTTTAAAATATATGAAACTGCAAAAGGTCAAATAAAAGCTGGAGTGGTTCAAATACCTCAAGTTAAAATAGGAAATTTTTTAATTAATGATGTGCACGCTAGTGTTAATACTCACTCTATGTCCCATTCATTACTTGGTATGAGCTTTTTGAGATATTTTCATTTCACTATTAGGGATAATAAGCTAATATTATATCGTAGTTAAACGTTCTATACTCTACTTATCAACGCTCTGCAGGTCAATATAGGAGCAGAGATAAATATTGCGGAACAGGTGCCGATTGCAATGCCAAAAGAAATGATTAAGCAGAAGTCTCTGACCACACCTGTACAAATCAGCACTAAAGGAAGAGCGGCAAGAAGAGTAGTACCTGAAGTTAACATAGTACGAAATAGTGTAGAATTAATGCTAGCATCAACTATTTCATCCATTTCTACATCTTTTCTATTTTTTTGATACTCTCGAATCCGATCGTATATAACCACTGAATTATTGATTGAATAGCCAATCACGGTAAGTAGAGCTGCAACTGATGAAATATTAAACTCAATACTCGTTAAGCTGATAAAGCCAAGAGTTAAAATCACATCATGGATCAGTGCCATTATTCCACCAAGTCCACACTGCCAGTTAAATCTAAGCCAAACATAAAAAAATATTCCAATAATTGCAATTAGCATGGCTGATATCCCTTCAAATATCTGCGTTGAGCCTATTTGTGGACCAACATAATCTATTTTGCGATAAGTTACTAAATTACCTAATTTGCTTTCTAATATACTTTTAACCTTTTTAATTTTATCTTCATCTCCCTCATCTTTAAACCGCACAACTAAGTTATCACCAGCTTTTGAACTCTGTATCGTAAATCCACTCTCTTTTAATATACCGAGAATAGCATCATCCTTGCTTGAAGATTTTATCTCTATCAAAATTCCACCTGTAAAGTCTATACCCAAACTCATTCCACGCAGCATAAAAGTAAGCATTGAAAAAATGATAAGAATAACGCTAACAAGTGCTGTCAAATTTCTATATTTACTAAATCTTATATCAAGATTATCTGGAATAAGTCTAATTGCCATATTTCCTACTTAAATTGTGATTTTATATACTTTTTAAGCAATCGACTAGCTATTTTCTCTTAGCTTATACTAATAATGATCTTTGATTTACTTAATCTACTTGAAAAAGATATTTGATCAAAAAAATGAAAACAGCCTGGTTGTCATTAATAAAGTGCTACTTAAACATCTTTTTTAATCGATTGATTTCATCAGCAAATTTTGGGTCAGTTCTTATGAAATTTTCCACTTGTTTGACTGCGTGTATAACAGTAGCATGATCTCTACCACCAAAATTTCTTCCAATATCTGGTAAACTTTTTTGCGTAAACTTCTTTGCGAAATACATAGCTATTTGTCTCGGCCTCGCAAGACTGCGGAGCCTTCTATTAGATTGCATATCTGCAATCTTTATATTGAAAAATTCAGCTATTTTTTTCTGTATCTCTTCTATTGTGATTGACCTATGATTTGACCTAAGAAGATCAATTAGGGTCTCACTAGCTGATTCTACTGTCATGCTTCTTCCAATTAAAGAGGTATGAGCAACCTTATTTAATGCTCCTTCTAGTTCTCTTATATTGGATTTTATATTCCTTGCCAAAAATTCTAGGACATCCTTTGGAACATACATATTCATTCGTTCCACTTTCGCCTGCAATATACCAAGTCTTAATTCAAAAGTTGTTTCATTAATATCTGCAACTAATCCCCAACCAAGTCGTGATTTTATTCTTTCTTCTACTCCATCAAGATCACTAGGAGACCTATCAGC
The DNA here is from genome assembly GCF_964028285.1 of Wolbachia endosymbiont (group B) of Villa cingulata. Classification (NCBI taxonomy): domain Bacteria; kingdom Pseudomonadati; phylum Pseudomonadota; class Alphaproteobacteria; order Rickettsiales; family Anaplasmataceae; genus Wolbachia; species Wolbachia endosymbiont (group B) of Villa cingulata. Next base: position 764,973 of record NZ_OZ034766.1, read on the forward strand.
TGATATAACCAATTGTTTATTTTGGTCTATCAATGCATTGAAAGTGTGAAAGAATTCTTCTTGTGTACTATCTTTACCACTGATAAATTGCACATCATCTACCATCAATACATCTACTGATCTAAATTGCTCTTTAAATAACATAATATCTTTGCTCCGCAGCGCCGTAATATATTGATACATAAATTTCTCTGCTGATAAATATACCACTTTTCTTTTTGCTGACGGAGAATTGACTATGTCCCAAGCTATAGCATGCATTAAATGTGTTTTACCAAGTCCCACTCCACCATATAGAAATAAAGGGTTGCTTCCTGATATTGGATCTATAGATTCCGCTACACGCTTTGCCGCTGTAAATGCTAACTCATTTGACTTTCCTACCACAAAATTATCAAAAGTGAATCTGGTATCTAGTGGTGAACCAAGATTATGATTATTTTCCTCTCTATTTTTTAGTATCGTATTAGAATTTGAATTTCTTTCTTCAATTAATTGAATATCAATAGAACATACACTTTGATCTTCGCTTTGCCATAATGATAATATTTTTTCCATGTAGTGAACTGTAATCCACTCCTTTATAAATCTTGTTGGTACAGACAACAAAACTTCTCCATTTCTGTTGCTGATAAATCTTAGTGAACTCAGCCAGCTGTTATATGTTGCTTCTCCATAGAGATTATGGAGATAATTTTGGATTTTTTCCCAAGTAACATTATGGTCCGTTACTGTAATAATCTGATCAAAAAACATAGTAGAAACCTTAGGGTTAGTTAAGTTCATATACCACACCAAGAAAGAACAATAGTCAGAAAGATACAAGCTAATCAATAGCTTACTGTAAGATAAAAAGCTAACACTACTTAATACATACTTAAAATTATGAGGATTTTTTGACGAGTTGTAAAGAGTATAGAAGCACTAAAATTGATCATTTTTTTGAAATAAAAACAATCAATTTGTAAATGCCGCTTGTACCAAGTATTAGAAGTATGTTATTAAAAAATAGTAATATATTATGTATAAATAAGATATTAAATTTACTGATAAATAAGTAAAGTACTTGTATAAATATATCTGATTTAATATAAATTTATTGAAGTAAATCTGTGATTATATTAAGTAATTTGAGCCATAATACTGTATTTGGTATTGAGCTGGAGTTTTACACCGAGGGAATAAAAAAAGAATATTTATTTCTGAATAGCATCAAAAATAAAATAGCTTCTCTTGGATTTTTTTGTGAGAAAGAGAGTTCTTTAAACCAATATGAGATAAAAAGTGATTGTTATACGAGCTCTGATGATTTAATTATGCATTTTGAGTTGGCAAAACAATTACTTACTGAAGTAGCACAAAAACTTGGGGGAAATGTTTCTTTTAAAGCAAAGCCTTATCTGGATAGAGCAGGCAGTGCATTAAATGTGCATGTTAACCTTATGAATTCAAATAACGATAACTTATTTTACAGCAGCAAACAAAAATATAGTGACTACCTGATTCACAGCATAGGTGGACTATGTGCAATGATGAAAAAACATATGCTATTTTTTGCTCCAAATGATGATTCATATTTAAGATTTCAGTACCCAGATATTCATACTCCAACTACGATTAGTTGGGGAGTGAATAACAGAACTGCTGCAATAAGAATTCCCTATTTTGGCAATGATTCCAAAAGATGCTGCCTAGAGCACCGTGTTCCTGGAGCAGATTGTAACCTTGAAAAAGTACTCACAGCAATAATTGAAGGTATAGTTTTTGGTATAGAGAACAAAATTGCTCCGCCAAATAGAGTGTATGGCATTGCATCTGATCCTCAATATAAGATGGAGAGTTTGATATAGCAACTACCTGTTAAACCCTAACCCATTAAACTCCTTTGAGGTAATTGGCCATTCTAGCACTTTCCTCACATCATTATTTACATTCCCATACTGTAATAGCAAGTCTGCAGCAGATAGTTTCTGCGTACTTTTAGATGATCCAAGTCCTATATTGGTAAGGTTGCTCGGTGGCTGCTCAGGAAGTGGATTACCAAGTGCATCCATGTGTTTAGGTAAAGGTTCCATAACAATATTTGTAGCACTAGAAACGAAATGACTATCTGTAGTATCAGCACTTTCAGAAAGTGAATTACCTTTGAAATCCATATGTTTAGGTAGTCCATTTTTCATTTCTTCTTCTGCTCTTTTATTTTTTAATTCTTCTTCTAGCTCAGTTTCAGTTCTTTTTGGTTCTTTTACGGTATCTTTTTCTTCACCTTCATCAACACTGCTATACCCTTCATCTTCTGACATATCATCAGTTTTAGCAGACTTAGCTCTTGCTTTATTAAGCAATGAAAGTAATGCGTAAGTAACTGCAGCAGCAGTAACTATAATGGCTATCTTTGCAGCAATGTGAATCACTGTTAAAAATACTAAAGTTGATGAAACACCAACCAACCCAGATACGATCACTTTATTCTTGCCTTCTGTCACACTTAGAACTGCTACCATAATAATCCCTCAAATACCATGCTAAAATCATATTATATAGAAATTTTCTTACACTTGCAAAACTGTAAAAATTTTAATCATTTACATAAAGACATATAAGGATTAATTAATATATAATTTATCTTAGCTATAATATGATATAAATACGTATAATGTTTGGCATGAAAAGCTTACTTGTAGAGAGGAATAGAACAGTAATATTATTGCTTATCGTGATTTTTACCTTCGGCTCATACACTTATATAAAGATGCCAAGAGAAAGCAATCCTGATATACAGATTCCTATAATTAGCGTATTTGTCGGGTTTCCTGGTATTTCTGTCGAGGATAGTGAAAAGTTATTAGCTATTCCAATAGAAAATGAACTAAGGTCCATTGAGGGCGTGAGAGAGCTAAAGGCACTTGCAACTAATGACGGTGCTCACATGATAATTAAGTTTGGTACAGAATATGATAACAAAGAAGTACTTGATAACGTCCGTTCAAAGCTTTTAAACATAAAATCAAAATTACCTATTGAAGCAGAATCTCCGATAATCAATGAAATAAACTTGAGCTTATTTCCGATACTAAACGTTGGCTTGATTGGTAATTTGCCGGAAAGAGCTTTAACTGAAATAGCACTCAAACTAAAGAAAGAAATAGAATCTCTGCCAAATGTTCTTAAAGTTGAAGTGGCAGGTATGCGTAAAGAAACAGTGGAAGTTATAATTGAGCCCACAGTTCTAACAAAATATAACATTCAATCAAATGAGATATTTCAAGCTATATCAAACAACAACAGATTGGTAGGAGCTGGATCACTAGAAAACGATACCGGTAAATATTCGATTAAAATATCAGGGTTATTAAAAGACATAGAAGATATTATGAATATTCCTATTAGATCTCAAAGTGATGCAGTTTTGAGAATCAAAGATATAGCAAAAGTATACTTTGAGTTTGAAGATCACCAAGGATTTGCTCGTATTAATGGACTACCTAGCATTGTACTAGAAATTTCAAAACGTAATGGAAAAAACATAATAGACACGGTAAATCAAGTAAAATACTTAATGGACAAAGCAAAAGATCAATTACCTGAAAATTTAAAAGTAGTTTATTTGAATGACCAGTCAAAAAATGTACGTGATGTGCTTGAAGACTTGGAAAATGGTATAATATTTGCCGTATTACTAATACTAACCATAATAATGCTCTTTATGGGAACAAGGGCTGCTATTCTTGTTGCACTATCAATACCTGGCCCCTTTCTCATAGGAATAATGGCTCTTTACCTAATGGGTATTACTCTAAATATAGTTGTGCTCTTCAGTCTAATTATGGCAGTTGGCATGCTGGTTGATGATGCAATTGTAATCAGCGAATATGCTGATAGAAAGATGATTTGTGGCATGGATAAAGTAGAAGCCTTTTGCACCTCAGTTCATGATATGTTCTATCCAGTTTTATCATCAACATTGACTAAATTAGCAGTGTTTTTCCCTCTGTTACTCTGGCCCGATACAGTCGGTAAATTTATGCAGTACATACCAATTACAATAATTCTAACTTTAACTGGATCGCTAATTATGGCTTTGGTTTTTATACCAACACTTGGTGCAATATTTGGTAAACCTTCAATAACTTCAAAAAAAGAAATAATAAGAATGAGTGCTATAGAAAGTGGTGAGGTAAAAAACACTGGGCTTATAATAAGAACTTATGTACGTATGTTAGAGAAAGTCTTAGATCACCCCAAAAAATTTGTATGTGTTGTTGTATTTGTTTTATTTTTGTCTAGTATATTATATTTTACTTTTGGTCCTGGATTAAAGTTCTTTCCGAATGTAGATTCAGATAACATTTTAATCAGCGTTAAAGTAAAAGAAAGCTTATCAGCCAAAGAACGAGATTTGATACTTAAGAAAGTAGAAGAACGTATTTTAGGTGTTGAAAAAGAAATTTATGTTTTTTATGCTCGATCAGGAAAATTTTCAGACAACGTTATTGCCAAAATTCAATTGGAACTTGTAGATTGGCGCTGCAGGTGCAAAGCTAAGCAAATACTAAATGATATAAGGAGCAGTGTGCAAAACATAAAAGGAGTAATAATTGATGTACAGGAACAAAAGTCAGGACCATCAGCTGATAAGCCAATACAAATTAACTTAAGCGGAAGTGCATCCAACTTGAATTCAGTAGCAGAGAAAATCCTAAAAATTATGGACCAACCTTCATCTGGATTTATAAATATTCAAGATAGTAGATCAGCACCTGGAATAGAGTGGAATATGAGTATTGATAAGAGTAAGGCTACAAGCTCTGGAGTAAGTGTTGCAACCATCGGTGATTTTATAAAGATGGTTACAAATGGAGTATTAATTGGAAAATATAGACCAAATAACGCAGATGAAGAAATTGATATTATACTACGCTTTCCCAGAAAGAATCGCAACATGAAAACTATAGATAACCTTTTTATTAATACAGCAAATGGACCATATTCTATGAGTAGCATAGTGAAATACGTTCCCGAAAAAAAGGCAAATAAACTAAGTAGGATTGATGGATCACGCACAGTAACAATCTCTGCTGACGTTGATACTGGCTATCTTGTTGATGAAAGAGTTAAGTTCATTCAAAATTCGATTACTCAAGACTGTAGTAAAGGAGTAAAGATTGATTTCAAAGGTGACAAGGAAGATCAACAAAAATCAGGAGCATTTTTATTAAAGGCTTTTATATTAGCAATTACATTGATGATATTGGTGCTAGTGGCACAGTTTAACAACATATACTATACATTTATCGTAATGACAGCAGTGTTTTTATCAACAACATGTGTATTTTTCATTTTCTTTCTTATTCAGAAAGTTTTTGTAGTTGTCATGTGTGGAGTGGGGGTAATTGCTTTAGCAGGAATTATAGTGAATAATAATATACTATTGCTTGATGCCTTTCATCAGCAAATTAAGGTGCGCAAAAATAACATTAAGCAATGTATAATAAACGCTTCAATTTCTCGCATCAGGCCAATACTACTTACCGTTGCAACTACAGTTCTTGGTTTAATACCGATGATTACTAGGTTAAATATCAGTTTTTTTACGCTACAAATCACATATGATGCTCCATCAAGCCAGTGGTGGGTTGATATTTCAGCAACCATAGCAAGTGGAATATTGGCTGCAACGGTCTTAACTTTATTCTTTACTCCGGCATTGCTTACCATACAAAGACATGAAAAAACTTGACTTAAATTAGCAATCATTTAACATTTAAGATAGCGTTCTTTACCTGTTGAAGCTATAATTATAACTAATTAAATTGGATTTATTTATATGATTGCTAATCGTAAAAGCAGTGTTAAGCAGAAAAGCAACAAGAATAACATAGTTGGAAGCCTTGATGTAATAAAAACAGCGGGAGAGCTCTCACTTCAAAAAGGTTTGGATTTTAATATTATAATAAATGCACTTAAAAGTGCTATCGAAGCAGTAGCTCAACAAAAGTATGGTAGCAAAAGTAAAATTGTAGTTAATATAGATAAAAACACAGGCAAAGTTACCTCATATAGACAACTAAAAGTCATTAATGATGAATCAAATGAAAATGAGTGTGACTTAATTAAGTTGACACAAGCTAAGTTAATAAAAGAAGATGCAAAAGTTGGAGATACTATTAGTGAGTTGATTTCTCTTAACACTGATCTTGTTTCAGCAAGAATTGCCCAGCAAAAGATTTCTGAAATAATCAAAAATGAAGAGTTAAAAAAGCAATATGAGGAATTTAAAGATAAGGTAGGAGAAATGAGGTATGGCATCGTTAAACAAGTAGAATATTCAGATCTTATTATAGACATAAACGGAATTGGAGCATACCTCCCTTTACGAAACTTAATTGGTGGTGAGTCATTTCGTGAAGGCGATAAGGTTAAAGCTTACATACAGGCTGTTAAGCGCTCTGACGATGGACGTCAAATCATTCTTTCTAGGGCTCATGAAGGCTTTTTAGAGGCATTGTTGAATCAAGAAGTACCAGAAGTTGCTGACGGATTGATAACAATTAAAGGTATAGCTAGAGACGCTGGTTCAAGATCTAAAGTTGCTGTTTTTTCATCTGATAAGAATATCGATCCAGTAGGTGCTTGCGTTGGAGTTAAAGGAGATAGAATAAAAACTATTATACATGAATTAAACGGTGAAAAAATCGACGTCATACATTACTCATCAGATTTGGGTCAATTTGTTATTAAAGCCATTACTCCTGCAGAAGTATCAAAGGTCATTATTGACGAAAATGAAAATTGTATAGAGTTAATAGTTGCTGAAGATCAATTGAGTTTAGCTATAGGAAAAAAGGGTCAGAATGTAAGATTAGCTTCAGAGCTTGTTGGATGGAAAATTGAGATATTAAGCACTCAGCAAGAATCAGAAAGAAGAAATAAAGAATTTAGTCAATGTTCAGTTTTATTTGCTGAAGCTTTAAACTTAGAAGAGATTATGGGCCAATTATTGGTAACAGAAGGTTTTTCAAGTGTAGAAGATATATCTAACACTTCAATTAAGGAACTTGCTTCAATAGAGGGCTTCAATGAAGATATTGCAAATGAACTTCATAATAGAGCAAATAATTACCTGAAAGCAGAGAATGATAGAAAAATAGAAGAGCTAAAAAATTTAGGTATGGAAGACGATGTAATCAACTTAGCCTTATCAATAGATAACAAAATTGCTCTTAGTAAACATAATATTAAAACTTTAGAGGACATAGCAGATTTATCAAATTATGAGTTTTGTAGCATACTCTCTTCCTCAATTAATAATAAAGACAATCTAAAAGATACAGCAGATTTAATAATCATAGAAGCACGTAAAAAGCTTGGATTAATATAAAAACAATATGAATAATGAAGATATCAGTAATAAAAAATTAACCCTACGAGGCTTAAGCAAGCTTAAATTAGACATTAATTTAAACTCTTTAGATAGTCAAAGTACTGGTACTACAATAGTAAAAAAAAGAAGAAAAATCCATTCTGCAGAAGAATATAGTTTATTTGACGAGAGTAAATTAGGCTCTTTAACTGAAAAAGAACAAATTTCCCGCATTAATGCTGTACAGAATGCTACTTTGCTGAAAGAAAGGAATCAGAGAGAGCAAGAAGAGAAAATAAAAAAAGAAGAAAGCAATCAAGAAGCTGAAGATAAAAATGAATCACACTCTGTACCTAAAGAAATAAATAAGGAAGTTTTAAGTAATACTAACTCAGTTGAACAAAAAGAAGATAGTATTGAATATGAGAATAATGATAAAAAGTCTTTTAAAGCTAGCAAAGATATATACTCTAAGCATTCTAAGCTAGTAATTACAAAGGCAATAGATGAAAGAAATGAACACCTCCCTGTATTTAAGCAAAAATTTGGTATAAGAAGTAAACAATCAAAGTTTACTAAGGGTAAAAATATAGCAAGAGAAGTTATTATACCAGACAAAATAACTATCAGGGAATTATCTATTCGTATGGCAGAAGATAGCAAAAGTGTGTTAAAAATGTTTAAAGAAGAAGTTGGTGAGAATTATAGAGTAGATGATACAGTAGATCCAGATATAGCATGTGAAATAGCAAAAAAATTTAATCATACGGCTAAACGAGTAAGTGATGCTGATAAAGAAAAGAATTTACTCTTCATAAGCAACAGAGAAAACTTACCTAAAAGACTCAAACCACCTATTGTTACTTTTATGGGACATGTCGATCATGGTAAAACATCATTACTCGATGCATTTCGTGAATCCAATGTTGCAGAAAGAGAGTCAGGTGGCATCACTCAACACATAGGTGCTTATCAAATAACGACAAAAGATAAGCAAAAAATTACTTTTATTGATACACCAGGACATGAAGCGTTCACTGCGATGCGTGCATGTGGTGCCAATATTACTAATATAGTTGTAATAGTAGTTGCGGCTGATGATGGAATCATGAAACAAACAGTTGAAGCAATAAACCATGCAAAAGCAGCAAATGTCTCTATTATAGTTGCCATTAATAAAATTGATAAATCACAACCTGGCGATATAGAAAGAATAATTAATAGTTTGCCTCAGTATGACCTCATCCCCGAAGAACTTGGTGGTGATGTTATAATTGTGCCAGTATCAGCAAAAAAGAAAATCAACTTAGATAAACTAGAAGAGGCAATTTTATTAATTGCTGAATTAATGACGCTAGAAGGAATAGAGGATTGTCGAGCACTTGGATGGGTAATAGAATCCAAAATAGATAAAGCGAAAGGAATATCAGCTACATTGATAGTTGAGGAAGGAACGTTAAAGGTTGGTGATATATTGGTAGTTGGTACAACATACAGCAAAGTACGTAGTATGGTTAATCACCTTGGTCAAAGAGAAAAAGCAGCACTACCCTCCGCTCCAATTGAAATTACTGGTCTAAATGGTGTGCCAAATGCTGGAGATAAATTTGTTGTTGTAAAGTCTGAAAAGCAGGCGCGTGAAATTGTTGAATACAGGCTAGAGTTGATCAAGAAAAAGAAAGAAAACTCAGACGACAATAATTTAGATATATTCAGTCGTAATAACAGTGAAACAGAAGAACTATCTGTAGTTTTAAAGTGCGATGTAACTGGTTCTATTGAAGCAATATCAAGTTCAATTGATAAATTAGGTAAAGACCAAGTGAAATTAAATATCCTACACAAAGCAGTAGGAGGGATAACAGATTCAGATGTGCTGCTTGCGGAAGCATCAAGTGCAGTAATTTTAGCTTTTAATGTAAAAGTGGATTCAAAAATAAGGGACTTGGCAAAACAAAAAGGTGTAGAAATACATACTTATAACATAATATACGAGCTCATTGACGACATGAGAATGTATTTAACTAAAATGTTAAAGCCTGTTACACGAGAGGTTCGTGTTGGTTCTGCATCTGTGAGGCAAATATTTAATGCATCCAAAGCCGGTAATATAGTCGGATGTTATGTCACTGATGGAGTTATAAAAAAAGATTCTTTAATTAAGGTAGTACGTGGCAGCAAATTGGTGCATGAAGGAAAGTTAAAAGCACTACGTAGATTTAAAGATGACGTTAAAGAAGTAGGTGTAAACTTTGAATGCGGAATATCGCTAGAGGGTAATATCGATATTAAAGTTGGAGATATTTTGGAAGCTTATCAATTAGTGCAAGAAGAAAGGACGTTATAGTAGTTGAATATGAAAAAGGAAATTAGAAACCTAAAAGTAGCATCGGTATTACATAGGGCAATATCAAAAGTCTTAATGGAAGGTAATGTTCTTAATGAAAAAGTAGTAGTATCTGATGTAAAGCTAAGCAAAGATTTGAAGAAAGCAGATATATATATTGTGTTATCTTCATTAAACATCCAAAATGATAATGATGATATCAGCACTGTTGTTAATGAAATGAACCAATCTGCATGGTCAATACGTAAATCTATATTATGTTATGTTGATTTGCGATTTATACCTGAGTTAGTTTTTAAGCCTGATTTAGCATTCGATAATTTTGTCAATGTAAGCAAAATATTACATAATCACACTTAATTAATGTATTTCAACCATTATTTCTCATTAATGAGAATACACAATTTAACAGGTTTATGGCTTGTGCTATTTTCTAGCTTAAGCGGCATTCTTTTAGCCTCAACTTCTCTATCGTATCAAGCTCTTTTTCTCCTTGTTTTGTTTACTATAGGTGCATTTTTAATGAGACCCGCAGGGTGCATAATCAATGATATCTTCGATAGAGAAATAGATGCACATGTTGAACGAACAAAATACAGACCACTTGCAAGTGGTGCATTAAACATAAAGCAAGCTTTGGCTTTACTTTCACTGTTACTGTCTATTGCCCTGGTAATCTTATTATTAACCAATAAAACTACTCTTATACTTGGAACAATTTCAATGTGCATGATAGTTATCTATCCCTTGCTAAAGCGTTACGTTTGGTGGCCACAATTGTTTTTAGGGTTTACTTTCAACATGGGATCACTCATGGGTTCAGCAGCAATAACAAACCAGATTAGCATAGAATCCTTGCTATTTTATATAGGATGCGTCTTTTGGACGCTTAGTTATGATACTATATACGCTCATCAAGATAAAAAAGATGATAAGAAATTAGGAATGAAATCTACTGCATTATATTTTGGCAATACAACAAAATCTTGGTTGAAAAGATTTTATTTAATATCCTTAATGGCATGGTTGTACGCTGGTATACTATCATCATTAAATAACATCTTTTATATTGCTTTACTTGCTATAGGATTCATATTTCACCACCAACACAAAAATTTCAATCCAGACGATTCTAATCAATGCATGTCCATATTTAAAAATAATTCCCAGATAGGACTCCTGCTCTTTTTCGGTATCCTTTTAGATAGAATTGTAAATTCTACTTTTGTATCCGTTCAGATGCATGGCTAATGTGTAAATATCGAAGCAAAAATGGTGTCATTCCAGTGTCAAGTACTGGGATGACAGAGAAAGCATCATATTGGGATGACACCATTTATTTCTATGGCTGTCTTTTCTATCTTATTTTGTCACCCTGCTGAACGGATTCTACTTTTTAGAACATATCTTGAAAGAAAATCAGGAAGATAATATGATAGGATCAGTAAAAAATATATCCAGGTGATGTAAGTGACAAAGAATGGAAATTTCTTGAGCCAAGAGTTGCACAAGGTGTGGCCAAGAAAGCACAAAATAGGAACAATTATTAATGTTATACAATACATAATGAAAGGTATTTGCCAGTAGAGCAAAAGATTTTCCTCCATGGAAGACAGTGTATGATTATTTTTTTAGGTTGCATAAGTAGTCACACATTGCTTGAATACATACAAAATAAAGGCTGGTGTGCCCATTGATGTTATAAGATCAAATTACCAACCTTTTACTAGATGAAATCAAAAAGCTAAGGAATTAAGCCTTACCTTGATTGATTAAACCTCTATCCTGAATTAAATGACCTTGAACAGAAGTATTACTTAAATAACTTTGAGGCTCTAAGTTTATTTGCTATTCTTCAACTTCTAATGTACTATCTCTATTGTGTAATATCTGTTGCATTGATTGATTTACTATTAAATCTAGTTCCTTATTAAATACAACCATAAATTTGTTAAACTTCTTTGGACTTAACTTACCTGTTTCTCTATCGTGGCATGCTTGCTCTACATATGAGTTTAAAAATCCTGAAATCTCATTAAACTTACCACCCGTGATTTTTGCAGTAACCTCTTTCTGCATTTCTACACAATCAATATTTAACCGATGCATTGATATCCCACTTTTTAATGCAGCTTGCTCTACTACTTTCTCAAATTCCTCTATAATATTTAATGCATAGCCCTGTGCTTCTAATGGTGATATAGACTGAACTACTGTGGAAATATACTTCTGACCTGTGATTTTCCTTATAAATACATCTAATAAAAGAAGTACACCGTTGTTATCAATACCTTGAACTGTAATAGCTTTAGAAGGTTCCATACTTATAGCTGCCTTAAAAGGATAAGAAACAAACTGAAAAATACCTTTAATAGTATCTACCGCAGTGTAAGCAAAAATATTGATAAATGAAGATGGCTTACTTGTTCCGCTTGTAACTCCTATTTTATTAGGACCTATCTTATCATTTTGCAACGAATTTTCATCTTCTTGTCCAATACTGCGGCGATTATGGACACGTGTTGATAGGGAGCTGCTTTCTTCTTGTAAGTTAAGATGTTGGGTGATTTCTTCATTTCTTCTTATTCTTTCTTCTAGAAGGTTTCGTATTTCTAAGCTGTTTTCTTCATTAAGCGTATTTGCCACGGCTAAAGCTCCTCTAGCATCAACATAATCACTTTTATCAAGAATGAGCTTAACTATATTTAAATTGCCATAAGCAGCTGCAAAGTGCAAAGATGTCCAACCATCTTTATTTTTAGCGTTAACGTCAGCATGATTACTTATAAGAAATTTAGCTACTTCTAAATGACTGCTTTTAACAGCCCAATGCAAAGGAGTATTGCCATTATTGTTCTTAGCATTAATATCAGCTCCTTTCTCTATAAGCTCTTCTACTATACTTAACCTACCATAACTTGCAGCCCAGTGTAAAGGGATATTACCATATTTGTTTCTTTCATTAACATTCCTTTATGAGCTTTTCTAATACATCTAAATGACTATTTTTAGTAGCCAAGTGCAAAGGAGTATCGCCATTACTGGACTTAGCATTAATATCAGCCCCTTTCTCTATAAGCTTTTCTACTATATTGACATTCTGATTGAGAGCAGCCCAGTGCAGAGGAATAGCGCCATGATTATTCTTAGCATTAACATCAGCCCCTCCCTCTATAAGCTTTTCTACTACCTGTAATTTATCTGCAAGAACAGCTAAATGTAGAGGAGTATTGCCTCTATTGTCCCTGGCATTAACATCATCCCCTTTATTGATAAGATCCGCAACTTGATTAGCATCTCCACTACGTACAGCAGCAAATAATTCATTAATCATTTAACCCTCCATAAAAACCACTCAATTTCAAAGTAAGAAAAAATGTCCTTTTCTAAATAAAACAGCTACCTGATAATATAAAGAAAAATATTTTCACTATCATATTTATTATACATAAAAAATTAATAGCTCAATATACTTTTCATAAAATACTCCATCTCTAAAACTTGTCAATCCCTATTTAGAAGTTTTTTTGATAATCTTTAATGAAAGTTCTCAACGAATTAATACTGACTTAATAGTATATATTACTAATAACTTAGACAACACAATCACTTCCGCAACCAAAACCAGCTATTGTAAGAAGATTTTATTTTGAGATCGTATGGTCTAGCAAAAATTACATTACCAATTCCAAGAAAGCGGAGCATTTGGATCATCTGGAATTTCATAAAAAGACAGCCTATCAATTAACAGACTTTCTTCATCTCTACTAAGATCTCTTTTTACAATATTGCAAAAATCTCTATTGCTCCCAAAATTAGCTGTTACTGCAGTCCTTAAATCTTGATTTCCTGCCACATCTTCCTGAAAGCTGCTGTTATTGGCAAGATGAGTTTCCAGCACAGGTTTTGCGTCATTACCAAATTTGTTTTTCACATTCAGAATAGCTTGTCCCAATTTATTTGTGTTGCTACTAATTAATTTTTCTGCCACTCCTTCTTGCAAAATACGACTACCTGCTAAGATCTCTCTATTTTCATTATCCTTCACAACCGCTTTCCCTATTTCATCTACCTTGGTATTCAAAAGGTGCTGAGTTACGTTATTGACTAACGTCTTCGACTCATCTATATTATCGCCTAAGCCACTTGCATTAAACAAATACTCAGCTAATTTTTCAGGGCTGACCTTCCCTTCAGTAATTCTTTTTGCTTCACCTTTTTCTATACTGCCAGCATTAAATAACAACTCAGCTAACCTAGAAGTGCTGACATTTTTTATTATATCTTCAATAAAGCTCTTTTGATCCCACTGATGATTCTCTGCTAGTGCATTCTTAGCATCGTTAAATACTAGTTCAGAAATCTTATACGAGCTAACTTTATCTTCGGCAATCTTTTTGGCTGCAAGTTGATCTACGTTACTTTTATTAAAAAGCAACTCAGCAAGTTTTATTGGATCAGCTTTATTTATAAAATCCTGCGAATTAAGATTTATTTTATTAGCAACATGAGTGGCAAGATTTTGACCAGTGCTATCAGTTATATCAAGTACTGTTTTTCCCAATATATCTTTATTTTCATCAGTAAGTAGCTGTACAGCGACTTCCTCAATTGATGGGCTTTTTCCATCCCTACCTGCCGGACCTTGAGGACCATCTGCACCTTTTGATCCCTGCATCCCCTTGTCTCCTAAAAAAGCTTTTGCTACCTTACCGTCATAAGCATTTTTGTTATCAGCAGTTTGATCAAGAAATCTGCCTAATTTCTCCACTAAAATTGATTTCTTTTTCCCATCTCCTATATCCTCTGTTGCATCAAGTATTTTTTTCGTGAATTCTAAAATTTTTATATTAGAGCCATCAGCTTTAGCAAAATTACCCTTTTCTGCCAAAAAATCTTTTGCTGTTTTATTATCACCATATATTTCATATTTTTCATCAAGAAGCTTCCCTAATGTATTAACTAAAATTGAAGTTGCATCGGGTTCATGTTTATAAAATAATTCACTTGCTAATCTATTGATTCCATCACTGTCACGAGAAATAAATCCTCTATCTGTATCTTCCTTAGTATATACATTTTCAACATCAACCTTTTTATTTAATCCTTTATCTACTTCTTCCTTAGTATATACATTTTCAACATCAACCTTTTTATTTAATCCTTCATCTACTTCTTCCTTAGTATATACATTTTCAACATCAGCCTTTTTATTTAGGTAAGCAGGCAGAACATCTTTCCTAAGAAATGTATTATCTAGTATCAAGTTAGAGATTTTATCATTCTTATCAAAATCTTTTGCATCAAATATCGCCTCCACTATGGACTTTTCTGCTAACTTCTCTTCAAGTACTGTATGTTCATCATTGTTAGTACTTTTCATATCAAGTAGACTTTTAAAAGCTGCCGCTAAACCTCCTACTTTATAGCTTATTTCACCTTGACCATCTTGTTTATATTTTAATTCCAGACTACCATTGCTTGCATCTAAAGTATACTTATTACCTTTCTCATCGCTCAAGGTTATAATTTTAACATTTTCCAAATTTGATATTGATGTGCCTTGATTATCTTTAAACTCTATATTAGATGTCATATCATTTCATATTAATTAAAACGAAAGGATACGCAAAAAAATATATTTTTTTATTAATACATGATGCAAAAAGAGCTTTTTATTTCCAAATAAACTAATTTTCACTCTTTCAAAACCAAGGGTCGTGAGAAGAGTTTGTTTTGGGATGGGTTGGTCTACCATGTGTACCATACGAACTTTTCTACATAATAATTCTACTATATCTTAAAACTAGCTATATTAGCCTACTTTTACCACATTTACATACGAACCAAATTGCCTAACTTTGCTGTAACAATTTCACGTTTTTATTTACACAACGCCGCTTTTGTTTAAATTATTCTCACAAATATACGATCTTTTTTTGTGTTTTTTATAAAAAGTAAACGATCAAATTTTTTGTAACGCTACGGAGTGTGGTGTTTTCTACAATCTTTTATTAGTTTGTTAACATAATTGATAATCATTAAAATATTTGCTAATATAATAACTAATGAAGTATAAGGAGATATAGAAATGAATTTCAATAAGCATGTTAATGACAACGAATTATTGTTGGAGAATCAAAGAGTAGATATCAAGAAATTGCTAAGCTTTTTGCAAGAGAAAAAAAATATTACACAACTTTCTCTCAGCTGTTGTGGTATTGGTAAAGAAGGAGCAGAGGCTTTAGCTAAGAGCGAGAACCTTAAAAATCTTACTACGCTTAATTTAGAATGGAACAAGATCGGTAAAGAAGGAGCAGAGGCTTTAGCTAAGAGCGAGAACCTTAAAAGTCTTACTACGCTTAATTTAGAAGATAATGAGCTTGGTAAAGAAGGAGCAGAGGCTTTAGCTAAGAGTGAGAACCTTAAAAATCTTACTACGCTTAATTTAGAATGTAACTTTATTGATCTTCAAGGTGCAAAAGCATTATTAAAAAGTGATAACTTTCCAAATCTTAAATTGATTAGTTTTCATTTATGGGACCAATTTTATATTGGAAGTAAGATAGATCTTTTACAAGAGATAGAAAATGCTCAATCACGTAGTAAAGCAATGATAACAGGTAGTGTTTGTGGTGTTATAACTGCACTGACAGTGGGTATTGGATGCGGTGTTATCGGTGTTGAATTATCAATATTGGCTATAGTTGGTATAGCTGTAGCAGCTGCGTTAGTAATAGGAGTTATTGCTGGTGGCACTACATATTCAGTGCTTAAGTTAGATGAACCTCCCTTAGGAATAGCTAACCAACAACAAGTACCTGGAAAGAGCTAGCTTGATAACAAAAGCCCTACAGTCAAGCGGAGGTAGGGCCACCTTTTACCTTCCTTTTGTATTTTTTTGTTGGGAAAACCCTATTAAGTTAATAACTTAAGATAATTTCTAAAAAAGTCATTCCTATGCTTATGATTTTTGGAGTATGATGAACTTTTCTTCTGCAGCATCACATGTCAGCTGAAAAGCGGTCATTGGAAGCATTTGGTGTTTCTGTTGGAGCATTTTTGGGCTTTTTTACTGATTTTATATGTAAGTTGAGATATGATAAGATCCTTATAACTTTTATTGAAATCTTAATATAACTAAGCGTTAATTTCTGCAATACTGGTTTACTTCAACTTTCACTTCTTCAACATCCTCTGGTATATCAGAAATCCTTTATAGCAGCTCTTTTTGCAGTAAACATTTTTAATTTTTTGGCACATCGATCTCCTATTGCTTTTGTAAATTAAGACCGTAAAACTTCTCTACTTGCCCACTCCATAGCATCGATATTTCTCTTAAATCCACTAACCTCAAACTCCTTGGCTGTCTCCCATTTACTATGTCTTCTTTTATCTTTGGAGCTAAATAATTCAACCTTAAAATTTGCTGTATACGTCTTGTACCTATATTAATTTTAACGCTCATCTCCTTCACGCTTGCATATTTTCCCTCTTCTAGTTGCCGTTTCCACAGATGGGCTCTTACCACTGCTTTCAGTAGCGCATTGTTTGTTTTACCTTCTGGTTCTATTACTGTGCATTTATTTCCTTTCTTCTTTATTGGAATAAATGTTTCCTCTGACTCAGAATGTACCTCTATTCCATCTTCTCTTATCATTACTCCTTTTATTAATTTCTTCACTGCTTCTTTCTGTTCTCCGAAACTTAAATTTTTCCACTCTTCTGCTTTTTCTTGCCAATTTTTGTATAGGTGCTCTGCTCTCTTCATTACTTCTTTTTCCACTTCTCCTGCTACTATTATTCGATTCACTGATTCACAATTCTTTCCCCTTAAGTGGTTATTACATACGTAGTATCGATATCTCTTATTCTCTTTTTTTGAGTATGTCAGCGTCATATTCACATCACAGCTCTTGCACTTAATTATTCCCCTAAGCAGCGCTTCCTCATATCTTGCTTTTCTATATGGCTGATTCTTTATCAATTCCTGCGCTTTTTGCCATTTTTCTTCCTCTATTATCGCCTCATGCTTTCCCTCATACTGGTTTTCATAATGCCGTATTTTTCCCATATATATTGGGTTTGTTATTATTCTTCTCACCGTCGCTTTTTTAAAGATATCTGATTTTGTTCTGTAACCTTCTCTATTTAACTCCCTTGCCAATTCTGCCATTGACTTTAGCTCCACATATCTTTCAAATATATGCTTTACTGTTTTTGCTTCTTTTTCATTTATTATTAATTCTTTATCTTTTACATCATACCCAAGCGGTAAAGTTCCACCCATCCATAGACCTTGTTCTTTTGATGTTGCTATTTTGTTTTTTACTCTCTCTACTATCATTTCTCTTTCTAGTTGGCTGCCCCTGATAACACTGTTTGTACAAACTTTCCCATTGGCGTATTATTGTCAAATATCTGCGTTACTGCTATAAAATTTACTCGGTGCCTTCTAAAAAATGACGTTACTTCTATGCTGTCTTTTGTTTCTCTCGAGAGCCTATCTAGCGTATATACTACTACACAATCTACTTCTCCTTTTTTTACATCTTCAAACAACTCCTTTATTGCTGGTCTTTCTAAATTTTTCCCTGAAAATCCTCCATCATCGTACCTTTTGGCCAATATTACCCAGCCTTCTCTGCTCTTTATGTATTTTTCACATGCTACTCGCTGCGCATCAAGACTGTTAAACTGACCTTACCCAGAAAAAGTAGACAGAAAGTTAAGACGTTTTTGCTATGAGAATGATGAATCAAAAAGCTCAGGAATGCAATAGTTAATAGTAGAATGTCTACGCTGTTTATTATAAAAAATTTCTATATATTCAAATATTGCGGTTTTAGCTTGTTGTGCAGAGTGTTGTGAAGTATCAATGAGTAACTCTCTCTTAAGTGAACTAAAAAAGCTCTCTGAAACAGCATTATCATAACAACAACCTTTGTGACTCATACTAGAAGTAATATTTTTTGTACTTAGTAAAAATTGATAATTTTTAGAGGTGTATTGCGATCCTTGATCGCTATGAAATAGTAGATTTTTAGCAGATTTGCGCCTACCAATAGCCATGAATAACGCATCTATAACTAATTGCCTATTTACTGCATTACTCATTGACCAGCCAATCACCATGCGTGAATATAAATCTATTATTGCTGCCAAATATAACCATCCTTCATTAGTTTTTATGTACGTAATATCAGTTACCCATATCTTGTTAGGTTGATCAGCGATAAAATTCTGATTTAATATGTTAGGAGTTATAACTCTATTGTCTATTTGTGGTTTTTTACTTTTAAACTTTCGTCTAAGCTTAGCTTGAATGCCATTTTTCTGCATAACATTTTGCACTGTTTTGATGTTATAATTTTTACCTAAAGCCTTTAATTCAGCGTGAATTTTAGGAGCTCCGTATCTGCATTGTGATGCTCGATATACCTTCTGAATATCTTGTATGAGCTCTTCTCTTATTGATTTTTTGTTGTTTTTTTCCTTAGTAATCCATTTATAATAACCACAAGCAGATACGTTCAAAAATCTGCATGATTCCCGTATTTTATAGCATTTTTTATGTTCTTTTATAAAAGAATATTTTACTCTTTTTGGTTTGCAAAATATCCCAGGGCTTTTTTTAAAATGTCTCTTTCCCTCGTTACTCTTGCCAGCTCTTTCTTTAAATCAAACTTTTCTTTGTCACAATGAGCTACTTTCCCTTTTCCTGGAAACGCATCTACTCCAGACATTCTATCATTGTATGTTTTTACCCATCTGCTTAATGAATCACCGCTAATACCCAAATCTCTTGCTATTTTTGCTGATGATTGACCTGTTTCTTTTACTAGTCTTATAGCTTCAATTTTGAATTCTGCTGTATATTCTTTTCTTTTTGTCATACCACACCTCTTTGAAAAAACGTTTTATTTTACTTCAAAAACGTCTTAACTTTCTGTCTACTTTTTCTGGGTAAGGTCAAAATGATAAACAAGTAGAAACAACAACACTTGAAAGCAAGCCAACTGAAAATGATTGGTATGAAGCACCAGAAGATTTTGATTGGCAAAAAAGCTATTGTTTAACAGAAGGAGGAAAAATTGCTCAGCGTACTAAAGAAGATATACAAAAGGAGTTACTGGATAATGCGAAGCTTTGTGCATTTGATAGTATGCGTTTCTATTATGATAATCATACTCACCAATATGCAGGTCATTCTCACCAAAAAGCTAAATCTTATGAGATTCAAGCGGAAGCCGCAAAAAGCATTCTAGCAGCACCAGAATCTATAGATGAAAAGGATAAAGAAATTATAGAACCTTTAGCAAAAGTCCGTGGTATTACGGTTATTGAAATGGCAAGAATAATTGAGGAAAAAGTGAAAAAAGCAGTAAAAGCAATAATTAAATGTGAAGAGCTTGAAGATTTAGCCAAAAGAAAGATTGAAGAAGCCAAAAGTGAAAATGAGCTACAGACTTTGCTAGATGATTTCAGGAAAAAAATACAAAGAAATGGCTGAAGAATTTTTACATGGCGTAAATGTTATTGAGGTAACCTCAGGAGCAAAGACAGTACGTACAGCTAAATCATCAGTGATAGGTGTAATTGGTACTGCACCTGAAGCTGATGAGCAAAAATTTCCACTGAATAAACCAGTGTTAGTTGCAGGAAGCTTAAAGGAAGCAGCAAAGCTCGGAAAGAGTGGCAGTTTACCTTCTGCAGTAAATGGAATATTTTCCCAAATCGGTGCAACAGTAGTAGTTATTCGAGTTAAAGAAAGTGAAAACAGCGATCCAAAGCTCAAAGAAAGTGAAACTATTCAAAGTATAATCGGTGGAGTTGATAAAGAGACTGGAGAGTATCAAGGGATAGAGGCATTCCTCAGTAGTGAAAGTATAGTTCATGTTGCTCCAAGAATATTAATTGCACCTCAGTTTACTCATCAGTTACCTGAAATAGATGGAGTAAATCCAGTAGTGAGTGCTTTAATTTCCATAGCAGAAAAATTAAGAGCAATTATTGTTGCAGATGGACCAAATACTAATGATGAAGAAGCAATAAAATGGAGAAAAAGTGTAGGCAGCTCAAGAGTTTACGTAGTTGACCCTTGGGTTAAGGTATTTATTGAAGGAAAAGAAGGAACCTTGCCAGCAAGCCCATTTTTAGCTGGTTTAATAGCAAAAGTAGATAGCGAACAAGGATTTTGGCACTCACCTTCAAATAAAGAGATAAATGGTATTGTTGGAACAAGCAGGCCTATTGATTTTACGCTCGGTAATACAAATTGTAGAGCAAACCATTTAAATGAAAATGAAGTAACAACGATAATTCATCAAAATGGCTATAGGCTTTGGGGAAATAGAACATGTTCAAACGATTCGAAATGGGCTTTTCTATCAGTAAGGCGCACTGCAGATTTAATTAACGATAGTTTACTTCGAGCTCATCTCTGGGCAGTTGATCGCAATATCACAAAAACTTATATAGATGATGTGATTGAGGGGGTGAATTCTTACCTTGCAAGTTTAAAAGCGCAAGGAGCAATTATCAGTGGAAAATGTTATGCAACTCCCGAACTCAATACACCGGCAAATATTGCAAGCGGAAAAGTGTCTTTTGATTTTGAGTTTACACCGCCATATCCAGCTGAGCAAATAATATTCAGATCCCATCTTGTAAATAATAGTGTAATAAGTTAGGAGAAAGCGAAGTGTTACCCAAAATACTGAGAAATTTTAACGTATTTGTAGATGGTCGTGGTTATGCAGGAAAAATAGATGAAATTACGCTACCAAAGCTTACCATAAAAACAGAAGAGTACCGTGCTGGTGGTATGGATATTCCAATAAATATTGACATGGGCATGGAAAAGCTTGAAGCAGATTTCACTTTTGCTGAATACGATACAGAGCTATTTAGACTATTTGGCTTGATAGATGGAAATGCGGTTTCTTTGACGCTAAGGGGCGGATTACAAGGCAGTGGAAGTAATGATATTGAAGGAGTTATTATCAACCTTAGGGGAATATTTAAAGAGTTTGATTTTGGTAGCTGGAAACCTGCTGAAAAAGCCACTCTCAAATGCACTGTAGCTGCCCATTATTATAAACTTACGATAGGTGGCAATGAGCTGATAGAAATCGATGCTGAGAATATGATTCGCAAGATTAATGGTGTTGATCAGATGGTACTACTTCAGACGGTACTTGGAATATGAGGATTTTTAGAATTCTATTTTTTAGATGTTGATCAAAAACGTTTTACAAGATTTTATTTTTTATAGGAGAATTTTATGCAAACTATAACACTAAACAACCCAATAACAGCTGATGGAATTTCTGTCTCAGAACTTACCGTTAGACGTCCAAAAGTAAGGGATTATCTAGCAATAGAACGCCTTAATGGTAGTGATCTGAGTAAGGAAGTAACTTTGACTGCCAATTTGACATCAGTTGCAAAAGAAGCAATTGAAGAGTTAGATATTGCTGATTATGTAAAAGTGCAAGAGGTATTAAAGGATTTTTTTTCACCGATTATCCAAAAAACTTGAGATTAGAAGTACTAGTGCTTGGCTCTATCGTTGGTGGTGGAGTTGAGCACTTACTTGAAATGGAGATTAGTGAATTTATTTCATGGAGCAAATCAGCAAAGGAGCTTAAATGTCAACATTATCTATAAAAATCGGAGCTGTTTTAGATGGTAGCTTTAATACTGTAATAAAAGGAAGTAGTAGTCGACTTACTCATCTTGGTGAGAATATAAGAAAGCTTGATTCATCTTTTAAATCAGTATCAAAATTTAAGCAGTTGGGTAGTGATGTTTTGACTAGCAAGAGATCATGGAAAGGTTTTGAGGATCAGGTAAAATCCCTTGCTAAACAGATAAAAGCAGTCGAAAAACCGAGCAAAACTTTAAAAGCTGAGTTTAATAAGGCTAAAGCATCAGCAACAAAAGCAAAAGAAGCATACTTGAAAAAGAGAGATGCCTTACATTCATTCAATGAAGAAGTAAGAAAAAGTGGAAGAAATATTAAGTCATTAGTAAGTGATCAATATAAACTTAGTTCGTCCATTGAAACGTTAAAAGGTAAGTATAGTAAGCTTGGATCTGCAATACGTAGTCACCAAAGTTTTTTAGCAAGCAAAGCACATTTTAAGTCACAAATTATAGAAACTATTGGTCTTGGACTAACACTTGCAGCACCAATCAAAGTTGCTATTGATTTTGAATCGGCCATGGCTGATGTTACAAAAGTAGTTGAATTTAACAAAGAAACAAAGGAAGTAGATAAATTTGCCCAGAAATTAAAAGAGATGTCACGTACTATACCACTATCAGCAGCAGAATTAGCACAAATAGCTGCAAGCGGTGGTCAACTTGGTATCAAGAAAGAAGACCTTTTTAATTTTACAGAAACAGTGGCAAAAATGTCCACAGCATTTGATATGTCTGCAGAACAAGCAGGAGATTCCATAGCTAAACTTTCTAACGTTTATGGAATTGATGTTAGTGAAATGGAGCATGTTGGCAATGTAATCAATCACTTATCAGATAACACTGCTGCTAAAGCAAAAGACATGGTTGAAGCTCTAGCAATAGTTGGTGGTACTGCAAAGCAGTTTGGATTAAAGTTTGAACAAACAAGCAGTTTAGTAAATGCTTTCATTAGCTTAGGCAAACAACCAGCAAAAGCTGCAACTGCAATCAATGCACTACTTTCAAAGCTTCAAACTGCTGAAAGTCAAGGAAAAGCGTTTAAAGCAGCATTAGAAGAAATGGGCATAGCCACAGAAGAAATGGTACAAAGGATAAGTGAAAATGGAGAAGAAGCATTGCTATATTTTTTCCAAACTCTAAAGAAAATGGATAACCAGGAACGTTCTCAAATCCTTATGAAACTTTTCGGTCAGGAATATCAAGATGATATTGCATTATTAGCTGGAAGTTTTAATAAGTATGAGGATGCAATAAAGTTATTGGCTAATACAGAAAAGTACGGGAGCTCTCTGCAAAAAGAATTCAAAAATCGTGCAGATACCACAGCTAATAAATTACGACTCCTTAAAAATGCAATAATTGAAGTTGGTATGAACTTGGGCTCAGTGATGCTGCCTACTTTAAAATTTATAGCTGAATTTTTACAAGAAAAAACTAGGAACATAGCCTTATTTGCAGAAAAATATCCAACCTTAACTACAGCAATCATGGGAACTATAACAGCTTTAATAAGTTTGAAAATTTTAGTAGTGAGCTTGGGTTATGGGTTTACTTTTTTAGCAAGTACAGTTCTCGGGGTAAGAGCAAAAATAATTGCAACATTTTCATTTTTATCAGCTACAGTTTTTCCTGCAGTAATAACAGGGCTAAGAGCAATAACGCTTGCTGTAATGAGTAATCCTATAGGGCTTTTAATTACTGGACTTGTCACAGGTGCAGCACTTGTTATCACCAACTGGCAAAAGGTGAAAGACTTTTTCTCTAGCTTTTGGAAATCACTCATTAAACCTATAGGGAAAGCTTTTTCATGGGTAGGAAATACAGTTAGTAGCATATTTGGAAAAATCTCTGAAAATAGTCCACTGAAAGAATTTGAAAAGAGAAAAACTGTTGTTTCGTTGGTTGATGGAAAAAACAGCAGTATACTCTCTCAAAACAACATTTTTAATAACAGAAATCCTCTATTAAGTAATAGTGCACTCAAAGAAATTTCCCAGAATAGCTCGAATAATGTTAAGATTACACATACTATCACAGAAAAGAAATCTATAGCAGATGAGAAAAATCTAGAAGAGTACATAAAAGGCAAGTATGAAAATAAAACTTTTAACCAAACTCAACATAATTATTTTAACATAAGCATTCAAGCAGCAGCAACTCAGGATGTTCGTAGCCTTGCTGATGAAGTAATAAAAAGGATAAGAGAAAAATCACGTGATGTTCTGTTTGATAACATAGACCCCGTTTATTAAAGTGTTGTCTCTTGGCCCGTATAAATTTGCTCCAACAAGTTTAAAGTATAATAGAGAAAATCGTTGGAGCACAATTGAGTGTATTGAAAATATGCCACTATTGCAAAATATCGGCCAAGGTGTAGAAAATATAGATTTGAAAGGAATGATTTATCTTCATAATCTTAACGGGCTAAACCAATTAAAGAATATGAAAGAAGCTGAAAAACCACATGTTTTAGTAGATAGTTTAGGTAATATTTTAGGACAATTCGTAATTACCAAGTTAGAAGAAAAGCAGATGTATTTTTTACCTAATGGACTACCGAGAAAAGTTGAATTTAGTTTGAGTTTGAAAAGCTATAGATGACTATATATTACTTAACTAAAGAAGGAGAAATGCTAGATCTGATTTGCTGGAAACATTACGGGTTTACGGATGGAGTAGTGGAATTAGTACTAGCAGAGAACTTAGGTTTGGCAGAATACGGAAGCTTTTTGCCTGCTGGATTAAAGATAAAACTTCCTACTATTAAGAAAACAGTACAAAAGTCAAAATTAAAGGTCTGGGAATAAATGCAGCCAGATTTTATAATAGATAAATGTGAATCAATTAAAGATAGAGTTATCTCATTGCGCCTTACAGATGAATCTGGGACAATAGACGATGTAGTTGAAGTGTGTGTTGATTACAGAGATGAAAACATAGATGTTCCGAATGAATTAAGTATCGCTCTAGGTTACAAGGAAACTGGAGTAGTACCTATGGGTATATATACGGTTAATGAAATTACAGTGCAGAGTCCACCTAAAACCTTACTAATAAAGGCTCATGCAACAAATTTAAGACTCTCATTAAAAGAGAAAGTATCTAAAGAATGGCATCAAATTACTTTAGGTAACTTGGTTAAGGAAATAGCAGAAAAACACGGATATGGGTGCAGAGTTGCAGAAGAATTTGAAAATGTGTTGATTCCACATATTAACCAAACAGAAGAAAGTGATATAAGTTTACTAACAAAAATAGCAATAGAACGCGAGGCAATGGCAAAGTTAGCTGGCGGATATATACTCTTTATTCCAAAAGGCAAAGCAAAGTCGGCAACTGGAAAAGCTTTAGGAACAACAGCGATTAGACCTAAAGACGCGATAAATTGGAAAGCGCACTTTACCGTGAGCAGGTACAACTCAGTGATTGCAAAATGGCATAGTTATGAAAGAGGTGAAACTATATCAGAAACAGTTGGCTCTGGTAGTCCAAGTTATATCATACAAACAATTTACTCGAATGCAGAGTTAGCATTAAGTTCGGCAAATGCTAAATTAAAACAACTAAAACGAAATAATGCAGTGTTGGATATCACTATGCCTGGTAATCCAGAGCTATTTGCAGAGGCAAAACTTAGCCTGTTAGGGTTTCATCAAGATATAGACGGTGAATGGATAATTGACAGAGCAGAACATGTGTTAGATAGTTCAGGTTATCGCACTGCATTGTCAGCATCTATCAGTAAACGTTAAAGGAAAATCAGTAAAACCAATGTTTAATGTTGAAAAAGTATTGAATATGAATAGAGACTCAAGAAATAAGCTACATTTTTGGTGGTGTATAACAATGATAATATGTGTTGTTATTACCTATTGCTATATGAAAGCAAAAGCTACAGATAATTATAAAACAATATTACGCGTTGCTTCTCAAAATTGTAACTTAGAAGTTGTAAAATTTTCAGCAAATAATCTATTAGATATTAATACACAGATTCCCGAATTAACAGCATTACATTATGCATCTGGTGCAGGATGTTTGGAGATTGTTAAATTTTCAATAGAAAAAGGAGTTGATATAAACACAGAAAAATATGAAAGATGGACAGCATTACATGCAGCTTCATACAAAGGTAACCTAGAGATAATTAAATTTTTGTTAGAAAAAGGCGCAAACCCTAACATTAGAGACACAGATGGAAAAAACCCAAGAGATGTAGCTGTACTAAGATCGCGGCATAATAAAGATAAACCATACGATGAAATTATACACTTGCTCTATAATGCTGAAAAGAAACACGAGTCTGATCGGTAATATTTCGTAACTGGAAACGAGAAGTAGTTGAAAGTTTTTTATTACACAGTTAGGAGAAACATGCAGAATCAAAAGATTCCAATCACAGTAATAGTAACGATGGTAATACAGACCATAGCAACAATTTGGTGGCTTGCCAAGCTGGATTTACGGGTTCACATTCATGATAAATTTATAGAGCAGAACAACGGATTGACCGTTACGGTATATCGTCTGGAAGAACGGGTAAAAAATCTTTCTGAGGAACTTGATGAGTTTAAATTACAAGTCTTAAGCGGGAAAATTAAATCTTAACATCTTTATCTAAATTTTCATTTCACAATGACTAAATATATTTTACCCGTTGACGGCGGAGGCATAAGAGGAATAATACCAGCCATAATACTAGCAGAAATAGAAAAAAGATCAAGAAAAAAGGTAGCAGAAATCTTTGATCTTATGGCAGGGACCTCAACCGGTGGAATTGTTGTAGCAGGATTATGTAAAAAAGATAAACAAGGAAACCCTCAATATTCAGCCAATGATTTAGTTGAGCTTTACCAAAAGTATGGACCATATATTTTCAAGTCTTCATTTTTTAGGCGATCAATATTATCTTGGTTTAACTGTGCACAATACCCATATAAAAATATTGAATTTGTATTGGACAAATATTTTGGTGATGATACTCTACAAAACACTTTAAATAATGTACTGCTTACCAGTTACGACATTCAGAATAATTGCCCATTTTTCTTTAAAAGCTGGAAAGAAGGTACTATTAAGCTGAAAGATGCACTCAGAGCTGCAACGGCTGCACCTACTTATTTCATACCAAAACATCTAAAAATTGACCAGATAGATAGAGTATTAGTGGATGGCGGGGTGTTTGCCAATAATCCTGCGGCTTGTGCATATGCAAGTGGTAAGAAATTGTTTCCAAATGATGAGATTATACTGTTATCACTAGGTACTGGTAGAACAGATAGAAGCATAGCTAATTCAAGGAGATTTGGAAAAATAGGATGGATCAAGCCACTACTGAATGTGATGTTTTCTTCAAGTTTAGATGCAGTAAACTATCAACTTAATCAAGTTATAGCTGATAAATATATACGCATACAATCGCAACTAAAAACAGCATCACCTGACATGGATAATATTACATCAAAAAATATCAAATCTCTTCAGCAGGAGGCAAATGCAATGATAGAAGATAATCAAAAAGTAATCGATAAATTTTGCGATATCGTATCTTAATTTACATAAAAATGCCAAGCAAACTAAAAAAATTATACCACAAAGCAAAGAAAGGTTTAAAAAACATAGTTTCGTCCGAAAAACATAAAGCCGTAACTAAAAATCAAGAAGTTAAAATTTCAAACGATAAGCCAAAACCGCTACATGAGCAACCTCTAAAGTTGATGGAGAAGACCTCTAAAGTAAAAAAAGATAAAAAAGGAATAAAAGAAAAAATAAAAAGCTTTAAAATAAAACCCGTAGAAAAAGAGCTGAAAAAGGGTAACATATTCAAAAAAGGCTTCAAAAAGCTAAAAGGGAAAATAAAAAGCCTAAACCCCATAAAGTCCAAGAAAAACAAGATAATCGGGAGCAAAAGACTAGCATTTTTACTAATATCTGCTACAATCGTGGCAATTTTACCAACATTCAGTTTAGCTCCCTTGCCAGCATTAGCGGTAACTTCTGCATGTGTTTTCAGTATAAACTTTATCGCAGTCAAAACATTGAAGAAGTTTATCAAACAACGCAAATTAGCAGCAGAATCTAAAGAAGTAGCCGAACCAAACAAGCCGGAAGAGGAAATTCAAGATGTATCGGTTAAACCGGTAAAAGAAAAAGCCGCAAGCAAAACTTCAGAGAAGTCTTAAATAGATTAACTATTTTTATCTATATCATAATATATTATATAAATTATCATAGTTTTAATTCCGTTGGGAGCGTAAGTTGCGCAATTTCCTCAACAGTCAAGCTAGTTATTGAAGAAATAGCATCAGCAGAAACACCTAGTATAAGTAGATTATTTGCAACTTTTATTCCCTCTATTTTATCAATCTTCTCTTTGTAAATTTGCTTTCTTTGCAATAGAAATTCTACCCATATATCCAGTTCATCTTGTGATTCTTGAGTGTTAATTTTTTTTAACTCTCTCGCCCAGCTTAATAGCTCTCCTTCACTATCTGTATCTTCGTCTTCACAACAGTTTTCTTCCGTTACCAGATCTTCAGCATTCACTGATAATTCTCTTGCTATCTCCCACAACCTTTCACTGAAAATGGTGACACTCCCTTGTTCATAGTGATGTATCTGTGAGGGCCCTACATTAAGCTTTTTTGCTAATTCCTCTTGCGTATATCCTCTTATTATCCTCCACTTTTTCATCTCTTGTCCTCCGTTTTGGCTTGTACAACCGATACTCTCTCTATCAGCATATTCTTCAATTGATAAGCCCGTTGCTCGATAGATAATCTCAGTATCAAACCCCGCCTTAACTAGATTCTTTGCAATTCTTATTCTTGCTGCTTTTATATTACTTTCTTCTTCAGCTCGAACAGATTTGGTTAATGCATAAATTGCTTTGTGTCCTCCTGTTTTTTCTATGAAATTATACATTTCCTGAACCTTAGCTTTGTCGAAACAACTACTTTCTTTTAGTACTTTTCGTCTTGGAAAGAGATTTCTAACAGGAATTGATAACGCCTCTGCTAGGATTTTTAACTTTTCAGTTGGAATGCCACATGTTCCTTGCTCGTATCTTATCAGTGTATGATAGTTTATGCCTGCCTTGTCTGCTAAGTTTTTCAGAGTATATTTTTGTTTTAACCTCCAGCTCCTTACTTTTTGTGCTATCTGGTACCTTATCGAGATGTTTGTCATAAATATTATACAGGTTAACATAAATCAACTACGTTTAATTGTTGAATATTTCTTCAGAATTGTGTATAATTATTAATGCTTTTTAGGTTAACTTGTCATGGCTTTTTCTAAATTTCTTGATCCGAAAAACGACCTTAGCTTTAAAAAGATATTTGGCTCTGAAAAGAATAAAAATATCCTCATTCACTTCCTCAACGATATCTTGGACTTTTCTACTTCTGATCAAATAATAGAAATTGAATTCCTCAGCACTATTATGGACCCTGAAATTGCCTCTGACAAGCAAAGCATTGTTGACGTTCTTTGCAAAGACTCCATTGGTAATAGATTTGTCATCGAAATGCAGCTCGCTCGTGATAAAGGCTTTGAAAAACGTGCTCAACTTTATGCCGCTAAAGCTTACTCAAGGCAATTAGATAAATCTGGTAATTACATTGATCTTCAGAAAGTCTTCTTTATTGCTATTTCCAATTGTAACCTTCTGCCTGAAGAAGTTAACTATATTTCTACTCATAATATACGTGATATCAAAACCAATGGTCATTACTTAAAAGATCTACAATTTGTCTTTATTGAATTGCCTAAATTTACAAAAAATAGAGTAGAGCAGTTAGAGAACACTACAGAGAGATGGTGTTTCTTTTTTAAATACGCAGAAGAAACAACTGAAGAAGATCTGAAAAAGATAGCAGCAGAAGCTCCAATAATAAAGCTAGCATATGATGAATTAGACAGATTTCGCTGGAATGAAAAAGATTTGATAGCATATGAAGAAAGAATATTAAGTGTACAGAAAGAAAAGGCTATTTTAGAACAAAAACTCGATGATGCTACTCAAAAAGGCATCCAAATCGGCCAGGAAAAAGGCAGAGCGGAAGGCGAAAAACAGGCTAAAATTGCTGTGGCTAAAAATTCACTTAAAGCAGGTGTCTCTATTGATGTTATTGCTCAAATTACCGGCCTTTCTTTGGATGAGATTAAGCAACTTGACTTGCATAAGTAACTCCTTTCAAGCCCTTGTTATTCGCAGGTTCTACAGCAATGCTGTTAAGTGAAGATAAAGGTATTTTATTATCTACATTAGCTATACCTTGCTCCTGATTATTACTGTTAATCATTTGCTGCCTACCTAGCATCTTTTCAATATTGCCTTTTAAAATACTTAGAAATTTCTCATTTTTCGGACAAGCTTCTTTTGCAGCTGAATATAAGGTATTTGGCATTTGAGAGTACCTCTCGTTCCTCACATGGCCTGCTATATCTAAATATACTTTAAAAAAGTTAACATCTTTTACTAATACACCAGATTGTTTAGCTGTTTTTCTTAGTATCTCCTCAAACTCTCCTATAATATTCAATGTGCTTGCAAGAACTTCTTCAGGAGTAATAGAACACATTTTAGGAAGAGGATATTTTTTATCTAGAAAACTTTGTAATAAGAAGAACGTCAAGCCAATATTATTACTCATACAAACCTCACTACTAAATTGACTAGTGTACTGTTTATTTGGATTTCTTGCTGTATTATAATAACCTGAGCCTTTTTTGGGAATCCCAGGTAATTCAACTTTTAAAGGGGAGTATATAAACCGAGAAATACCTTTAATAGCATCTACAATAGTATTAGCAACAATATTTATCAATGAAGATGGTCTTGCCCCACTACTTGCTGCTATCTCAGGTTGATCACTTGAATCTAGGGATTCACTTAGCAAATGACGGCGTTCGCGCTGTGCAGATTTTCCTTTTTCTTGATTAAGCTTTTCTCCTAAATATTTTAAAATATTATTATGGCCTTTATCTCTAGCAATATCTAGCGGTGTTTTACCATTATTATCTTTAGCATCAATGTTAGCTCGATTATTTATAAGATGCTGCAGTACATCTAAATGACCATCCCAAGAAGCCAAGTGTAGTGGCGTCTCACCATTTTTATCAACCTCATTAATACTTGCTCCTTTCATAAGAAAAAGCTCTATAATCTCTTTATCATTACTCTCAGCAGTGTTATATATAGGCCCTCTACCATATTCATCTTGAATATCTTTGTGATTATTCATAACAGCAAAGTGCATAGGAGTTCTGCCAAGTATATCCTTAGCATTCACATTGGCTCCCTTATCAACTAAAAACTTGGCAATATCTGAATGACCTTTCAATGCAGCCCAGTGTAGTAATGTGCAGCCATATTTATCAGTCGCATTAACACTCACATCTTTACTAACAAGAAACTCTACTGTGTCTAAGTTACCACTCCAAGTATAATAAAACCCGCCATGCGTTCTGTCGTCAATATCTTTAGCAATAAGGTCATTAATTGTCCTTAGATCCTTTTCACTTTTTATGGTAAGTAATAATTCTTTATCTAAGTGTGCTTGCATAAAAACTTCCCTCATTGTATGAGAATTGGCCTCATCTAGAGGAGTTCTACCATTGTTATCTTTAGTATCAATATTAGCACCTTTACCTACAAGGTATTTTGCTATATCTAATTTATTAATCCAAGAGGCCCAGTATAAAGGTGTTCTGCCATCCTTATCCTTAGCATTAATATTGGCACCCTCATCTATAAGGCACTTTGCCATATCTAATCGATTATTAGAAACAGCAAAGTGTAACGGTGTCCAACCGTTCCAATTTTGAGCATTCAAGATAGCACCTTGACTTACAAGATCTTTTACTTTATTAAAATCACTATCTTGTACTGCAGCCAGTAATTGCTCATTTAACTGCGCTTGTTTTAGATATTTTATAACATCATCATGCTTTTGATCGATAGCAACATTCAAAGGTGTTTTACCACCTTTGTCTTGAGTATAAACGTCGGCTCCCTTATCTACAAGGTACTTTACTACACCCAAGTGACCATTCCAAGAAGCACAGTATAGTGGTGTTCGACCATATCTATCAACATCATCAATGCTCATTCCCTTACTAAGAAAAAATTCTATGATGTTTTTATTATTATTTTCAGCAGCAATATGTATAGGTTTCCTACCAAAAATATTCTCAGCATTAATATCAGCTCCCTTCTCGACTAGTGATCTAGTATCATTTAATTGACCTTTCCATGCAGCTAAGTGTAGCGGTGTCCAACCATTTTCATCTTTAGAATTAATATCAACATTTTCTCCAAAATGACTATTCACAGAAATATTGCAAATAGGAGGCTCTATTATGCTTTGATTAAAACTAAAAGCTACGCCATTATTGTCTCTAGCGCCAGTACCCGTACTCTGGCTTCTACTTTTTCTTACAGTAGGTCCACAATCTTCTATCTTCCATACACCTTGCATAACCTTGCCCCCTGGAATCCAAGTAAATACTCTTCGCCTATCATCGTCATATTTAGCATAATCAGCAGCATATAAATATTCATTAAGCTCAACATTCATAATAGAACAGTTATCGCCATCAGGTTCAATCTTCCACACATCTCGTGCAACTCTTCCTCCTGAAATCCAAGTAAACACCATTCGTCTATCATTATCATAATTAAAATAGTTACTAGCAGCATACAAAGTTTCATTAAATGCAACATTCAATATATAAAAGTTGTCACCGTCAGGTTTAATATTCCACCTAAACTTATCATTTTTTTCATTCTTTGGAGTCCAAGTAAATGCCATTCGTCTGTCGGTATCATAATTGAAACATTTGTTAGCAGCATATAAATATTCACCTTGATAAATATTCTTAATACATACTTTCGATGAAAATACTGCATTCCTTACTGATTCTGGCAATCTGCCTTTTAGATTTTCAAGTTCAGATTTTTTTTCTTGTAATAGTTTAGACTTAATCTGACAAGCATGAATTATCTGACAGAAGAATCGACGAAGTCAAAACCGATATCAGAATCTGCTTTAATGTTATCAATATTTTTTTGGTAAGCAATATGCATACTGTCAAAAAAGGTCTGCATAGGAGTCTTACCGTAGCAATACTTACCAGAATGAGGTCTAGCTCTATTGTAAGAATGCAACCAATGATCAACATCTAACTGAAGCTCTTCCAAAGTACTATAAATCTTTTTCCTAAAGATAATATTGTAACATTCGTCTTGCATAGTTCTATGAAGCCTTTCACATATA
Organism: Wolbachia endosymbiont (group B) of Villa cingulata; assembly: GCF_964028285.1. Lineage (NCBI taxonomy): Bacteria > Pseudomonadati > Pseudomonadota > Alphaproteobacteria > Rickettsiales > Anaplasmataceae > Wolbachia > Wolbachia endosymbiont (group B) of Villa cingulata. The sequence continues at coordinate 798,676 of NZ_OZ034766.1, forward strand.
CCATTAGTCTGTGGAGAATAAGCTTTGGTTCTAGAGTGATCAATATTTTCTATTCCCAAATATAGCTGGTACGCATGATTCCCTGGTTTGCCACAATACTCCGTACCTCTATCGGTTAAAATGCGTAGCAATGGAACTTTCTGTTCATCAAAAAATGGTATAACTCTATCATTGAGAAGATCTGCAGCTGTTATGGCAGTTTTCTCCGTATAAAGCTTAGCGAAGGCCACTCTAGAGTAGGTATCAATAAAAGTTTGTTGATAAATTCGTCCAATACATTTGATATTGCCTACATAATAGGTATCTTGACTACCTAAGTATCCAGGGTGTTGTGTCTCAATTTCGCCATGTGCCTCTTTTTGTTCCTTAGCTTTTTCTAAAGCAGTAACTTGCTCCTCTGTCAAAATTATACCATCTTGTACTACCTTCGCTTCCAGCGCTTTCAATCTCTTTTTAAAATTTTCAAGATCGTTTCTTTGCCATATTGATCTTATCCCGCTAGCAGATATTAGAATTCCTCTCTTTTTCAGTTCATTTGCTGCTCTTTCTTGTCCATATGCTGGAAATTCTATTGCTATTTCAACTACTGCTTTTTCTATATTCTCTGATACTCTATTTGCATATAATGGCTTACTTTTACTTATCTCATGTAATCCCTCTTCTCCTCCTGTTTCATATAGTTCTTTGAATCGGTAAAATGTATCTCTCGAATATCCCATCACTTTACATGCCTGCGATACATTCCCTAATTGTTTTGCAAGTTCTAGCAATCCTAACTTTGGTTTTAATATTTTTTCTTGTGTTGTACTCATATCTGACACTCCTTTAAAATTTGTTTATATTTTTATCTTACTCTATTCGCTTGTCAGATTAAGTCTAAACTATTACAAATTAAGTATAGGGTTAGGGCAATGACTAGTGGGAGCCTTATGAAGCGCGAGTTTCACGTAAGGTTCTGTGAGGGGCCAGGAAGGAAGTTTTCCTGGTCTACTCTCCTGAGCTTTAAAAAGATCTTTGGCTCTGAAAAGAATAAAAATATCCTCATTCACTTCCTCAACGATATCTTAGTTTTTTCTAGTTCTGATCAAATAATGGAAATTGAATTCCTTAGTACCATCATGGATCCTGAAATTGCCTCTGACAAACAAAGCATTGTCGATGTTCTTTGCAAAGACTCTATTGGTAATAGATTTGTCATCGAAATGCAGCTCGCTCGTGATAAGGGCTTTGAAAAACGCGCTCAACTTTATGCTGCTAAGGCTTACTCAAGACAAATTGATCTTCAGAAAGTCTTCTTTATTGCTATTTCCAATTGTAACCTTCTGCCTGGAGAAGTTGACTATATTTCTACTCATAATATACGTGATATCAAAACCAATGGTCATTACTTAAAAGATCTGCAATTTGTCTTTATTGAGTTGCCTAAATTTACAAAAAATAGAGTAGAGAAGTTAGAGAATACTACAGAGAGGTGGTGTTTCTTTTTTAAATACGCAGAGGAAACAACTGATGAAGATCTGAAAAAGATAGCAGCAGAATCTCCGATAATAAAGCTAGCATATGATGAATTAGACAGGTTTCGCTGGAATGAAAAAGATTTGATCGCATATGAGGAAAGAATATTGAGTGTACAGAAAGAGAAGGCTATTTTGGAACAACGTCTTGATGATGCTACTCACAAAGGTAGACAAGAAGGCATCCAAATCGGCCATCAAAAAGGTAGGGAAGAGGGAGAAAAACAAGCTAAAATAGCTGTGGCTAGGGAAATGCTTGCTGACAAAATGAATATTAATACTATTGCTAAATTTACTGGATTGTCCATTAGCAAAATTGAAAAACTTTAAAAGGGTGCTGATCTTCTTCTCATCTTATTAGCTGATGTTACATCGTTTAAGTTGGTTCCTGGTCGCATTTCCAAAATTTTACAATAATTACGACATAATCTAGCGTTTTCATTTTTTAAAATTTCAATAAGTCCCTGGTTGCTTTTTTCCTTAGCTAAAATAAAAGGAAAATTCTTTAGGTTGTTTAGAGCGTTTACATTAGCACCTCTCTCTAATAAAGTCTTAACAACCCCATTGTGACCCTCTAATGCTGCATCATGTAATGGTGTCCTACCGTCTTTATTTTTAGAATCAACATCAGCACCTCTATCAACAAGAAATTTAACTATATCTAAATTACCCCCTTGTACAGCACGATGTAAAGGCATTTTCTGGTATATTGTTTCATTAAAGAAATTATAAGACTTTTTTACAAATTAGTAAAGATTTTCATTTTAGAATCTTTATAGAAATTTTTAAAACATATGACAAATGAATTGCCTACTTCCATTCCCATTATTTGTCATAATACTGTTATTTAAAGCATCATACTGATCAAATCATATTTATCATGAAGAAAGGGGCAACTGTACTACTTTGAGTTAATCTAATATCCTCTTTTACTCATTGATTTCCACGTCCACGACCTCTGGGAACATTACTAACTCCTGGAGATTCTAACTCACTTCTAGGGCTCATACCACGCCCACGACCTCTGGGAACACTACTAATCCCTGGAGATACTAACTCATTTCTAGGTCTCGCACCATCGTTACTACCCATTGCAGATTCTAAAGTCCGCTGATCTTCTCCTTGTTGTTCTACTGTATCGGGATGTATCATATGAATAGAACTATGAACTACCTCAACAGAAGTAAACTCATTCTTGCTTGGTAAGATAAGAGAACCTGCATTATTCGCACCTTTATCAAACACAACACCCATAAAAGCCACTTTCTTTCCATCTGTCAGCGTCTTATAAGTTATACCTTTCTTATACTCATCACTTATTTGTTTGTTCGCCTCATCTTTTAACGCATCAGCTGTTTTACCTTCCCTTGGTCCTTTAAGCTCTAACCCTACTGGATCGTATTCTTTAGCATTGCTATCATGACCTCCAAATTTAATACCATGAACTAGCATATCAATACGTTTCCCCCTTCCAGTTTGAAACTCTGTTAATACTAATGCCCTGTTTTCTTGTAACTCTCCTAACTTTATATCACTATAGTGGCTAAATGCTCCATGAAATACAGCTTGGGTATGTGCTTCCTTTTCTACTAAGTTTTTAAAAGGCAGCATTGCCTCACCTATTTTTTTAAATAACTCTTTATATTTGCCTATTGATTGAGATCGATCTTGTGAAGAAGTAAGCTGAGACTCTAATACCTCATCGAACTTTTCCTTGAACTCGGCGGGATAAGGAATATCTTTAAAATTACCTTCAAATTTATTAGTTTGTCTTCTATTATACTGCTCTAGGGAAACGGATTCTCCCACCTCCACGCTAAAATACTCTTCAAATTTCGATTTTTTCTTAATGTTAAAATTAAGATTTAGTTCAACTATTTTTCTTTCTCCTATTTCTTGCTGAAGCTGATCAAGAGGAATTCCCTTTCTCATCACATTATCTCTTCCATCTGTTTCAACAATATTCATTACATAAACTGATTTTTGATCATTGCTTGGAATAAATACCATTGTCACAACTCCATGGCCTTGGTCTAACCTAGATATCTGTCCAGCATCTTGTCCTTTACTTTTCTGATCTTTAAGACGTTGAGATTTAGGTTCAGGTTGAGCTTCTGTGGGTATATTTTCTCCATAAATAAAAACGTACTTTTTAAAACTGCTTTCTAAAGCTTGAACTTCATTTAATAACAGGGACTGCCCTAACAAAAACCTACTAAAATAATGATTATCTCCCTTCTCTCCTGTACCAGGAAATGTGTGATAGATACGTTCTATATTATTCTGAACTTTCTCTTTCAGCCCCTCTTCATTAACTCTACAATTATTTCGTCCATCAATAGATATCAATATTTCATTAAAAAGAGGAATGATTTCTTGATCACGTGATTTAGCAACGATATTCGAAACAGGAGATGGATGATCAAGGTTTACACCAACGCATAGCATGTCATTTGCAGTAGTTAAAACTCTCATTACATTCGGTTGAAAACCTTTTGTATAATCCTCAGCTTGTTTTAAAGCAGCAGCTGGTGTAGTTCCACTCTTTTCCCCTATTTTACCTTCTTTTAGCTCTGCTTTAGTAGCAGCCTTCATCTCTATAATAATAGGAATAGCATTTAATGACCTATCCTTACCACGAGGCACTAGAACAATATCAGCATAACCTCTCCCTGCAAATTGCTCCAGGTAAACTCTAAGATTATGTCTATAGCGAAAATTAACAAGAGCTCCTGCTAAAAACCCATGATGTGCTGCTTCTCTTGCTTGATCAGCGTAAACAAGTGAATCCTTGTATTTTGAGTGAACTGCAATGATTTTACTAAGGACTTTTCCATAGGATTTTTTAACCTCTTCCTTATCTGAATTAGTTAGCTTAGCTATATCACTTTCTGGATTATTCCATAGCCCCTTTTTTATTTCTTTAAACTTATCTTTTGAAGCATCATCTTCATGCAATTTTTTATCTTCCACTACAACAAGTACTCCTTGTTGATTAGTATTACCTTTATCAATTGTTACTGATTTAACCCTTAACTCACGCTTATTATCAAAAACAGGTTGAAACCTTGTAGGCTGAGATCTTCCTAATGCATCCCTCAATTCACCATCACTGAACCTTTGAGTCCCAGAACGCGCACCTTTTTCTGAGATCGCAAATAACCTTATCTTATCTATCACATCTTTTTTACCTTTAATATCACCTTTTCTTATGATCGCCACCTTCAAAGTTTGTGGACCATCAAAGCAGAAATATGTTTTTTCAATATCTAGCCTCGTTGCAATCTCTGTGTCTATGAAAGTAGAAAAGATCCCTAAAAAGAAATGCGGAAAAAATCCTTCTTTACCTACTGAATGTAAATATGATGGAATCTGATCAATATACGACTGAAACCTTACTTTGAAAGATTCAAAACCACTTCCTTGCTGAGTTGAAGTACTTGGAGCAGCTCTTGTTTCTCTAATTAATAACTCTATTAACTCAAAACCCTGTGGTCTTTCTTCGTTCGGCATAAAACCCCTGTTAATATATAATTTTTTTTATTTACCCATACTGGAATGTGTTTTTCTCACTTCTACTTCAGTTAGGTCACCACTTGGACCAGGTATATTTTTTGGATTACGTTCTTCATCAGCAGACTTACCATAGGATAAAAACCTATTTAATGAATTATTATCTCCCTTCTCTAATATAGAACATATGTAATCTGCTTGCTTATAATTCATAAACTCTTTTATTTGACTAGAATCTAATTTATCCAGTACTGCCCACAGTATTTCCACACAACCCTTTTCTAACCAACGTACTAATAGATTTTTATGGAAAAAGGGATACTCATCCATTACTTCCTCATTTATTACAAGTGTACGATGGCTATCAAACCCTTCCTTTGTCCATATGTGCATGAAAAGCTCTTTAGCCGCATCTGCATAATGTCCTGAATAGTTTTGTATTTCTATAGAAAATAAGCGAGTATGATAAGAATCTTCTGTAATATCATTTGGCTTTAAACAATCAAATAGTTCCTGAAATTTATCAAAACTAAGCATGTCCTTCATTTTATTTAAAGACCCATAATGACCATTTTTCTCCAAATCTCTTTTCAAAAGCTCTGGATATCTATCAGGATTTATCTGATTAAGGAAGAACTCGAATATATCAGGGTAAACGCGAAAATTAGGTCCTGCCGAGTACACTGCATTTTTCATCAAGATCTCATCCTTTTCCTGTGCACTCATTTTATTGTCAGGCAAGGATTTTATCTTATTCCAAAAGAATTCCACTGCTTCTACTCTGTGCCAACCTACTGCACAGTCAAGCCCATACTCATATAGATGACGACCCCTCAAATCCAATTTATCAAGATACCCACTAATGAAATGTGACCAAAACTGTGCTATAGGACCTTCTCCAAAGCACTTAACTAAGTGATTATACTCTAGCAAGCTACTTCTACCTTGAGCAGACAATTCCTCTTTTCTTTCCTCAAATATAGCTCTTATTTCATCCTCCAAACAACACTCACATGCAATTTTATATCTACTTGCTCTGCCAAAAGCATTATCTGAATCTGGTAGTGTAGTAAGCCTTTTACCTACCTCGCGTCTATTAAGCTTGACTCCATGTAATCCTCCTACTTCTTCCCAAGACTCCTCATCAGATAACACTTGTGCAATAAGATTGTGTCCTTTTTGACCACTTCTTTCAATTATCTTCGAATGTGTATAGCACCAGCGTTCAATTTGGAGGAGCTTAGATGCCCTATAAGGATCATCCTCTTTAACAGATGAAAACAAAACTTCCGGAATATCTCCACGATCCATAATTACCTCCCTTACAAATGAATAAAAAAATACTTTGATTCTTAACCTTCTCACGTGCCATAATGAATTAGTCTAATATATTTTAAGTATACTATCCCATCTTTAAAACTTGTCAATCAATATTGTAGAAAATTTTAGACTTGAAATAATTTTCAAAAAAAGCCTCTTAAATATGAGAGATACATAACGTTTTGTTTGTTTTAAATTCTGTTTTTTATAATTTTATCTTAATTATTATTCTAAAATAAACTAATATTAATTTAGTGACGTATTTTATTAAAAATAAAACAATATAACCAATTTCCAGCGCTCAAAATCAAAGTCGGTGAGAAGTGTTTTTCTTGGGATGGGTTGGTCTACCATCTGTAACATACGAACTTTTCAATATAATGATTTTGCTATACGCTAAAACTAGCCATATTAGCCCATTTCATCCATATCTACATACGAACTGTTTTGCCTAACTTTGTTGCAAAGATTTCAAAATTCTATTTTTATAACCTTATTTTTACGCTGCTTGTTCTCACAAATATACGATGTTTTTTATGTTTTTGGAGAAAGTCAATAATTCAATTCTTTATAACACTAACTAGCATGGTACTTTTACTAAAGTATTTTTTGAAAAAGTTAGTTGACTTATAAATAATTCTCTACTAATACTGGCATGTGTTTTTTATTCTGCTGAAGTGGCTCCGCAGGTTACTGTATAATCTTCAGCAGTTTTTCCACTCCTTTAAAGCATAATCCATCATGCTCTTATAGTAGTGATATCAAATATAGGTCTTAACCATGTTAATTTATAGTAAAATTAGCTCAAATTTGCAGTCATAAGCAACTTTTAACCTATCTACATACTCCATTGTTACTCACCATAAAAACTTAACAAGAGCTTAACGATATGAGTAGTAAAAAGATTATGGTATTGACTTAATGTTATATATTGCATATAGTATATTAGTTTAGAGGGGTAAGTATGGGTAATTTTACTGGGATGATGAAATCTATCATCAATCAACCAAAATCCAAATCAGAATTATATGATATTGAATATGAATCCATTATAGAACATCTATCATCTAAAGAACATTTATTAAATGAGCTGATGAATGATATGTGGTACTCAGGAGATTTACCATCAGTTAGAAATCATAATGAACTACCTTCTTTAATAGATAGCAAACTTGGACTAAGCGAGCAAATTTGTGTTTGGTTTGCTCTGGACTACGATCTTACGCCAAGTCAAAAAAATTTAAACAAGAAGTTACTTAGTGCTCTAAAATGTTTAGCTCCTAACTGTGGTTCATTTGATAATACTGAACCTCTTGAAGAATTTTTACATGATAATAGAAACAATAAAGATTTAAAAGTAATTCTTAACCTCAAAAGAGGAGAATCTCAATCAACAGTATTGCATGCGGTTGCAGGAGCAAATATTGGTGAATTTCGTTGCACAGGAAATCAGGCTATAGATTTACTCTTAGAAGCAGGCGCAGATCCTAACATACAAGATAATAAAGGAAAAACACCATTATACCTTGCTGCTGCCAAAGGTCATTACAATAATGCAAACTCTCTTCTCTTAAAAGGAGCTAACCCTAATATAACAAGTAGAAAGGGCAAAACTCCACAACGAATAGCAACTAATAACCTCTGCTATAATATTGAAGAATTATTTTTAACTGATAAACAGAAAAAGATGAATAAGGAATTGTATGACTTACTTGCACTCGATTCAGACTGCACTGAAAATTTAAAGGAGTTTTTAAGTAAGCATAAAAGAGATTCAGACCTAAAAGTGGTGCTAAATATTCGGCAAGGAATGGGTGAATCAAAAGTGTTTTCGTATGTTGATCGTTTTGCTTGGAACAATGAAGGTCTTGCTCAAGAGTTAAGAAAGATATTTTTAGAAGCAGGAGCATTAGATTATGATATAAATATTTATCGTCAGCAAAAGAAAGGACAGGTCAGTAAATTACTCGTTAATTTAACTTCAAATCAAAAGGAGAAGTTAAATAAGTTTTCTGATAAGGTATTTCGAGCTCAAAACATGGCTGAACTTGAAGAGATTGTAAATGATGCTATAAAGTCTGGTGTACGTTTAAATTATTCTTCTTCACAAGATTTTTTTTTAGGTAATGAGTACACTTTTACCGATTATGTGATGAAAAAAATCAGTGAGTTAGAAAAGAATCCTAAAGTTGCTAGTAATATAGTATGTCAATTAGTATCAAAAGGGGCGGTGTTTGGTAATACAGTTGATGCTAACACACTGACATCAGAATTTAAAGAGCATAAAACTAACCTAAAAAAAGCTTATAGAGATTATATTAGCAATTCTCATAAGTTTATTGAAATCGCAAAAAGTGCAACCAATAGCGAGCTAAAAGATGCAAGAGTAGACAACTCCGTTTTTTACTTAGAATATTCTAAAGATAGTAAAATAGACATTATAAAGATAACAGATGGGGCAAGGGGTTTAGGTCTAACCGATGGAGAGGTAAACTGTGGAAGAAATATAGTAAAGATCGGTAAAAGTGAAGTAGAAATTAAAACTGAAAACGGCATAAGGAATTATACAGATCTTACAGAAGGCAGCAGTATAGTATTAACTTTCTATACTAGTTTGGGAGAATTAAAAGTTAGGTTATATCCTGATGAGAAAAATGAAAATTGGATAAAAGTAGAGGTGAGTGAAGAAGGCCTACTTCTACTCGATGAAATAGAAAGTTATAATAAAGCAATAGAAGATTGTAATGAGGGAATAGAAAATTATGAAGAAATAGGACAAAATTGCTTACTGGGGGGTTTATCAGTTATTAAAGCTATAGATCAAGGTGTTTTTGCTAGATCTGGTGGGTTAATGCGTCCTGAAGTAATAAGCGAGTCTAACAACAAATGGACAGAACGTGAAGAGTTAAGAAGGACTTCTGATCCTAGGAGAGAAGTTTCTAGGTAGGTTAACTTACTAAAAAAGTTAAAGATTATTATTTAAATACAAACTACTATAATTTATAGATTAAGAAAATTGTACCAATGTCTTCTAAGAATACTCTTTTATATTGTTTTTAAGCTGGCTACAAAATGAGGATATGGAACATACAATTGGCTGAGCTGCCTTTTATAGCCCTTCCCATAATAGTCCAAAAGAATCATAAGAAGGAAGAATCGACAGCATGACGAAAAGATGTGAATAGAGGAATGTTTTTCCTAATTCTATTTTTTATAGCTGTAATAGTTTAGACTTAATCTGACAAGCGAATAGAGTAAGATAAAAATATAAACAAATTTTAAAGGAGTGTCAGATATGAGTACAACACAAGAAAAAATATTAAAACCAAAGTTAGGATTGCTAGAACTTGCAAAACAATTAGGGAATGTATCGCAGGCATGTAAAGTGATGGGATATTCGAGAGATACATTTTACCGATTCAAAGAACTATATGAAACAGGAGGAGAAGAGGGATTACATGAGATAAGTAAAAGTAAGCCATTATATGCAAATAGAGTATCAGAGAATATAGAAAAAGCAGTAGTTGAAATAGCAATAGAATTTCCAGCATATGGACAAGAAAGAGCAGCAAATGAACTGAAAAAGAGAGGAATTCTAATATCTGCTAGCGGGATAAGATCAATATGGCAAAGAAACGATCTTGAAAATTTTAAAAAGAGATTGAAAGCGCTGGAAGCGAAGGTAGTACAAGATGGTATAATTTTGACAGAGGAGCAAGTTACTGCTTTAGAAAAAGCTAAGGAACAAAAAGAGGCACATGGCGAAATTGAGACACAACACCCTGGATACTTAGGTAGTCAAGATACCTATTATGTAGGCAATATCAAATGTATTGGACGAATTTATCAACAAACTTTTATTGATACCTACTCTAGAGTGGCCTTCGCTAAGCTTTATACGGAGAAAACTGCCATAACAGCTGCAGATCTTCTCAATGATAGAGTTATACCATTTTTTGATGAACAGAAAGTTCCATTGCTACGCATTTTAACCGATAGAGGTACGGAGTATTGTGGCAAACCAGGGAATCATGCGTACCAGCTATATTTGGGAATAGAAAATATTGATCACTCTAGAACCAAAGCTTATTCTCCACAGACTAATGGTATATGTGAAAGGCTTCATAGAACTATGCAAGACGAATGTTACAATATTATCTTTAGGAAAAAGATTTATAGTACTTTGGAAGAGCTTCAGTTAGATGTTGATCATTGGTTGCATTCTTACAATAGAGCTAGACCTCATTCTGGTAAGTATTGCTACGGTAAGACTCCTATGCAGACCTTTTTTGACAGTATGCATATTGCTTACCAAAAAAATATTGATAACATTAAAGCAGATTCTGATATCGGTTTTGACTTCGTCGATTCTTCTGTCAGATAATTCATGCTTGTCAGATTAAGTCTAAACTATTACACGAACGATCCATTGAACGTTATCATAGAGCATTTTTATAAAAATTGCCGTAGTGATGATTTTTTGGGATTTATTGATGAGAATAAGGTACTTTTTATTTTGATGAACTGTGGTACAAAAAACACGTCTAAAATAGTGAATCGTATACGCTCTGCTATTAATAAGCAGTTATTAAAGCGAAAACTACCAAGTATATCAATTATTTATGGAAATATAATTCAAAAGCATAGTGTGAAGAATGCTTAAACGCTTTTGTCATTAATTGGTTTGTAGTATCTAAGTTCTACACAATATAAGGATTGTTTTTTATTTCTGTTAAGCTTATATTAAGAATTTAAGCTTACCTATGAGGTTACTAATCACACTGTTTTTATCATTGCTCGTGGGAGGAAGTGCTAACGCTAGGGTAATTCTGGATAAGGAGATGTCTTATGTAGAACTAGATGGAAAAGTAGATTTAAGATTTGGCTACGCTTTCAATAGAGATTCTTTTAGCTCTACCAAAGACAAGACCTCAAGTTATTCAGACCTGCGCTTGCTTTATTTACAGCAAGTTTATCCAAATACTAAAATGGGTTTTGATGTTAAGGCAGGAGTTTCTGGTATTGCAAACTTAAAGGCACTAGACATAGAAAAGTTAGAAATGGAGAAGTGGTATTTTATCATAAAGAATCAGGAGTTTGGATCATTTGAATATGGTAAAGGAAGTTTAGTTAGTCAGAGTATGTTAATTAACACTTCAAAAATTTACGCAGCTGCCGGAGGAATAAATGGTCATTGGACAAACTATGCAAATCTGCGCGGTAATGGAAAAAAAGATGATGACTCTGGGTACGATAAGGACAAGGTATTTTGGGTAAAACCCAATATTTACAGCGACTATAATGGACTAGAGCTGAAGTTAAAACAACCAATGATAAACTATATTTCTCCTGAAATTCATAACTTTCAACTTGGATTCAGTTATGTTCCAGGAAAGAATAATTTACAATATAACAACCTCATAGCTGCCGGTCTTTCCTATAAAAATGGCTTATCAGATGAAATAAATTTTACTACTGCTTTGACTGGCGAATTTGCAAGGGAAAATTTAACTGACTGTACAAACAAAAATTCTAGCGATCTTCAGTGTCATAATCAATTACTACACTGGAATTTTGGTGTGAAACTAAAACTTTTTGAACTTGATTGCATTTTGTCGTACGGGAATGGTGGTAAATCTGGTGAGAAGCGTAGTTCTGAAACAAATAATATGCATTATATAAATGCAGGTATTGCTTATCATTCTGATTCTCGTAAAGTGAGCTTAACATATTTTAATAGTGTTAGGGATATTGCAGACAAAGGTACAAACGAATTAACATCACAGGCTTTCAGTCTTGAATATCCATTAGCTGTTGGTACTTCATATTACTTTGATATTGTAAGATTTAGTACTAAGGAGCTTGCAGTGGAAGATAATAACTCCGGATATGTGCTTTTGGCCGGATTGAAGCTAAGTTTTTAGTGAAGTAACTGGTATGTAAGTATTGTAATAATGAGAGTAAAATTGAGTTGTTAATATATGTGCTATTTGATATTATAAAAATAACTATTACATAAGATTTTCAATAAAAAGACATTCTGTTACTAATCCAAGTGTAGAAGAAAACGGTTATTAATTAGCAAACCAAGCCCTTCAGTAAGCTCATCTCTTCAGGTGCTCTTTTTTTCTTTTTTATATATAAAAAAATTAGATAGTATTGTGAGTGCGGTTTTTTCTGTGTTCTGATGCTTTTCAATTCTATAGCTTTTGTATTGAATTTCCTTTTTTTACTACTATTTCTCTATATTGTTGTAAGAAAGAACAGAAAATTTAGTGAGAATCTTGAGAAGAATTTACTTAAAGTAGAACATGAACTTCAAGAGGCAAAACAGGCTTTAGTAGATAAAAATAAGGAAATAGTTGATTTGAAAGTGAGGAACGCAGAACTTGAAGTAATTCTTCAAAAAGAGCGTGAAGAAAAGAAAAAGGAAATAGAATTACTAACAAAAGCAGAGGAGAGGCTTACGAACACTTTTAAAGCACTTTCTCTTGATGCTCTTCAGGTAAACAATAATAATTTTCTGAACTTAGCAAAAGAAGTGATCGATAATAAGCTAAAAGAAACAGAAAGTGACTTCAAAAAAAGGCAAGCAACGATCAACGAAGTTATCACTCCAATAAAAGAAAAATTAGAAAAATTCGACAGTGAAATACGTGAGCTAGAGAAAGAGAGGGTAGGGGCCTACGAAGGTTTAAGGGAGCAAATTGGAGCATTAATGAACCAAACTTCTAGCCTTGCTAACGCCTTGAGGAAACCTCACATTAGAGGTAAGTGGGGTGAAATGCAGCTCAAAAGAGTGATAGAGATGGCGGGAATGATTGAATATTGCGATTTTTTTACTCAAGCCTCAGTAATTGATAAAAATGAGGACAATTTGTTACGTCCTGATTTAATAGTAAAAATGCCATCAGGAAAGCAAATAATAATAGATGCTAAAGTACCACTTGATTCTTACATGGATGCTATGTCGCAAAATGATTTACAGATACAAAAGGAAAAATTGAAGAATCATTCTCTGGCAATAAAAAAACATATAAATGATCTAGGCAGAAAGGAATATTGGAACCAATTTGAAAATACGCCAGAGTTTGTGGTGCTTTTTTTAACAGGAGAAGGGGTTTTCAGCGCAGCACTAGAATGTGAACCAGCTTTGATAGAAATTGGAATAGAAAAAAAAGTAATTATTGCAACACCAATCACTTTAATCGCGCTACTTAGGGCAGTAGCCTATGGATGGAAGCAAGAGATGATAGCTGAAAATGCAAAGAAAATAAGTGAACTAGGCCATATTTTATATGAGCGAATCTGCACAATGGGCGAAAATTTTGATAATTTACGCAGAAGCTTAAAAAGTGCTGTTGATCATTACAATAAAACTGCTGGTTCGCTTGAGGCAAGAGTGTTTCCTGCTGCCCGAGAATTCAATAAGCTTGGTATACATGCAAAAAATAAAGAACTCACTGCTGCAAAAGAGTTGGAATCTTTACCACGCAGTTTACATGCTGAGAGGTTGAAAGTAGATTAGTATTTCAGGTCTCCTTAACTTACATTTGCTGATTAAAACAACTTTCTAAAAATTTTTTTTATATAGCTCAATTCCTGCACATCATTTGCTGCATAAACAGGTATAGTTTTTTGCTCAGTACCAGGTATTTCTACAAAAATTTTGCCCACTTCTTGACCTTTTTTAATTGGTGCGGGTACCATATCTTTATACTCAATACGCACTTTAATTTTATCATGTAATCTGCGGTTATAAGTTATGGTAACATCGTTTGCAACTGTAACGGGCACTTTTTTATCTTTTCCATAAACAATATTTATTTCTTCAACTACGCTATCCTTAGCAAATATTTTCTTGGTATTAAAATGATTTAAGGAATATTGTATTAGTCTTTTTGCTTCCTCTATTCGCTCTTTCTCGGTGTCCAAACCATTCACGACAGCAAAAATTCTTCTATCGTTCCGTTTTGCAGATGCTATAATGCCATAACCACCAGCACTTGTATGACCTGTCTTTAGACCATCAACTCCAATATCATGGAAAAGTAAAAGATTTTTATTTTTTTGTACAATATCGTTATATGTCAAATATTGTTCAGAGAATAGATCATAGTATTCAGGAAAATCGGTGAAAATTCTTTTTGCCAGTGTTACCAAGTCTTTTGCGCTCATAAAATGGTTTTCATCTGGCCACCCGCTTGAGTTAACAAAATGACTATCATTAAGATTTAAATCTTGTGCAACTTCATTCATTTCAGCAACAAAATTCTCCTCTGATCCTGCAATACCCTCGGCTAGCGCTATGCATGCATCATTACCTGAGGCAATTGTAACTCCTTCAAGTAGTTCTTTTACCGTAACAAATTGACCTTCTTTCAAAAACATAGAAGAGCCTTTCCTTTCCCATGCTTTTCTACTTACTCGAAATTTATCTTCCATTTTTATTATTCCAGCTTTTAGATAATCAAAAGCTACATATAAAGTCATCAATTTGCTCATTGAAGATGGGGCCATTTTTTCCCTGGAATTGTGTTCAAAAATGAACGAGTCTGAAGCTAAATCTAAGACAATTGCTTGCTTTGCTTTGGTTCTAAACTGATATGAGTATGAGTAAAAAGGAAATATAAAAATTAATAGCAAAGTTACTAATTTGCTTAACATATTTATAATTTTAAATTTATAGTGTACTAATTAATAGTATGATTTTGCACGAGCATTTCAATAGATCTCTCGCATAAAACTTCCTTGACAAACTGCGCCAGCTCCCTTATTATGACAATAAGAGTATTTATCCTTGTTTTCGATCCGCGCGGGTTCAACAACAAAAATTCAGTAAAAAACTCAGATATTTATTGGCAAATTACATAAAAATTATAGCGGCTGCATGTCTTTTTTATTTTTTCTACATTCAGCCAAAACGCGCTTATTTTAAGCGTTAGCACATTATTACAGCGCCAATTTACATTATTATAGGGTCAAAACTCGTTACACGGGGATTTTTTTGCCTTTTTTTTCGCTTGGTAAATTTCTTAACATTTACAGCTAAAGCTTCAGGCCAGCACTTGATGCTGGAAATTTTTTGAGCACAAAAGTTATGCTAGGTTTTTGTTGGTAAGAAAGGCTGGATCCCAGTGTCAAGCACTGGGATGATATATAGAAGGGACACTGGGATAGAGGCTACTTGAATGACAAGAAGGAGGGAGCAGGAGATGACAAGAGAGGGGCTACTTTCATTTGCTGTCTTCAAAAATTTACAATTATGCTTCATGTGTTTTATTAAATATTTTACTTAAAAATTCAATTTCTTATTATAAGAGATAAGCAATTCATGAATAATGAAAGATTACAAAAAAGGTCATAGAAAGCGCCTAAGAGAGAGAATTATTTCAGATAACGGACAATCATTACTTGATTATGAGATTTTAGAACACATTTTATATTCAGCATATAGTAGAATTGATGTAAAGCCAGTAGCAAAGAGTTTGATAGAAAATTTTGGTAGTTTAAATAAGGTTTTTAATGCCGATTTAGAAGCACTGCAGAATATCGAAGGAGTTAGTAATGCAGCTATATCTGCTATCTTTTGTGTTAAACAGGCTTTTGTTCGTTCTGTACGAAAAGAAGTAAAGGACCTACCTATAATCAATAACTGGGAAAATTTGCTTGATTATTTAAAAGTAAGTATAGGAAGCCTTAATAAAGAAAATTTTCGCGTCATCTATATGAATAAAAGATATCGTCTAATAGCGGAAGATCTGCAGAACTTTGGTACAGTAGATCAAACTCCTATTTACGTTAAAGAGATCATAAGACGCGCTCTTTTGATTGGCTCAACATCCATTGTAATATCCCACAATCACCCAAGTGGAGATATACAACCTTCAAGTAGCGATATGTTTCTCACCAGACAGCTTGCAGAAGCTTGCAAAAGCATAGGAATAGAATTAATAGATCATATTATTATCACATTTAGTAGCTATTTTAGTTTCAAGGAAAATAGGCTTTTATTAGAGTAGATCTAAAATTGCTTTTGCCATTTTTCTTATTATGGAAGTAAAGCTATACATGAGGTGGTTGCCAGTGGAACAAAAATTTTCCTTCTGGAAGACAATGTGTGATTTAGGTGGCGTAATAGTGGCAAATTGAAAGAAATACATGGTATTTGTCACTATTAGAAATCTCCTGTTTTGATAAGACTTATGAGGTCTTTATTGGTTTTTTGAATTTTGTTGAAGCACTCACATGCTTACTCTAATATTTTGTTCACAGAGCCTAGTTAGCTCAATTTCAACGTTAATTTGTGAAGCTCTGAGTTCTGTTAGGGGATTTTCTGGTTGAATATCTAGCTTATTCTGTATGTTCGGTAAACAAATTAAAGCCGAATCAAAAATTTCATCATACTGCTCTGCTTCATGCACACAATTGATTATTTCCTTAAATTCTTCCACATCTTGCGGCGTATCTTTTAATATTGCTCTTATTTGGTTTAGGTTTTGACGAATTTTTTCCTGATATCCAGCAATTCTCTCTTGATATATATATCAATCATTTTTTGACATGAGGTGCCTCTAAATGGGTGTTCTGCTTTTTCCTTTATGTAGGAGCTCTGAAAATTTTTGCAATTAAGGACTGCTTCTCTACATTTTTTTATGTCACTAATTATACTGGTTATTGACTTACTTGCTTTCTCATGCTCTTCTTTTTTGATTATACATTCATTCTTTGTTTGGCTCATTTTATCATACAGATTTCTGCATTCTTTATATGATACCAGCGGTTGTAGTATTCCTTCCTCTACACCTTTATTATAAAAATTCTTCAACTCATCGCTTGATAGTATTCGTATAGCATCTTCCCTTTTACCTTGTGATTTAGGATACTTTTTGTTCAGTGAACTAATATAATTTAATAGGAAACTCTTAGTTAAATCTTCCTTTTTAACTTCTGATAATTTTTCTAGTGTTTCTATATATTTCAAAGTTTCCGCAAAAAGCTGCGCACCAGATGTAGCAAATCCTGGCAGTGGTTTGCTCTGCGCCTTATAAAAATCGGTTTGTAAAAAATCTTCGGCTTGTTTTTTTATTACTGAAAGTTCATTGAAGGCTTTTTCTGGATTGATTTTTTTTTAAATACTAGTAGCTTTTTTAATCGCTCTTTCTCTCTTTTTATTATCTTGTTTTTCGTTTAAGATTAAGCTTTCAGCTTCAGTAAAAGCATTGCCTTGGGCACTTTTGGCAATATTACAAACAACGTTTTTTACAACTTGCTTAGTTGCTACATAATCTATTTCCTTTGTAAAGCAATCAATAAATAGCTGCCAAATTTTTTTATTAACGGACTTACTTGTCTTATGTTCTAAATCTTCTACATCTTTGAATCCTAAAATAGTATAGAGATTTTTTTCAATTATTGGTTCAGCATGTTGTTTTGCCACTTTACCTTTTATATTGAATAGAAATTCACTAATCTTAGTTGTGCCCATAATATTACCTCACAATATTAATGTTATATAATATAAAGTATAAAAGCTTAATGCTTAATTTTTACTTACTATTAATATAATTGAAGATTAACTTTGTTCCTATATTAAAACTTTAACTCCCAATTTATTATTAGTAATATCATTATATGAATCTTATGCCTGAATTTGGGAATATATTGTTATTGGTAGCCTGTTTGTTATCTTTAACGTATTTGTTTCTACCGTTTAGTTCTTACCGATTCGTCTCCTCTGCCATATTTTTTTGTGTGTCAGCATCAATGGCTATTTTGATCTACTGCCACATTAAAAATGATTTCTCACTTGAAAACGTATATTACCACTCACACACAACAAAACCTTTGATCTATAAGATTTGTGGTGTTTGGGGAAATAAAGAAGGGTCTATGTTGCTTTGGACCTTAGTGCTTGTCATGTATTTATTACTAATGGATATTTATATACCTTCTGTCATCCCAGTGCCCAGACACTGGGATCCAGACAATTTAATTGCAAATGAGTACATCAAATGGCAGTGTAATAAAAACTGGATTCCAGTGTCAAGCACTGGAATGACACCAGAACGAACTAATGGTAGTAAATTAAAAAAAATATCTCTTATCACCCAAGGCTTGATTTGCTTTTGTTTTTTACTGTTCACTTTACTTGAATCCAGCCCCTTCACTAAAATGCCAGGCATTGAAACAGATGGACTGGGTTTTAATCCGATATTGCAGGATATAGGCCTTGCTATTCATCCACCGGTATTATATTTGGGGTACCTTGGATTTAGCGTTCCTTTTTCGCTCTCTATAGCTGGATTAATTTTAAATACTGAAGGAAATGTTTGGGCTAAAATTGTCAGGCCTTGGGTACTTATTTCTTGGTCGCTGCTCACTTTGGGCATCAGCTTGGGTAGCTGGTGGGCATATCGTGAACTCGGTTGGGGTGGATTTTGGTTTTGGGATCCAGTGGAAAACGTTTCTTTGATGCCGTGGCTAATTGCAGTGGCGCTGACACATTTGTTGCTCGTTGTACGAAATTTCAATACTTTAAGGAATTTTGCTATTTTACTTACGCTCACAACTTTTATATTGAGTGTGACTGGAACATTTCTAGTCCGCTCAGGAATACTTACCTCAGTGCACACGTTTGCAGATGACCCAAGATATGGACTGTATATATTAGCTCTACTTGGTGTAATTACAGTCAGTAGCTTAGTAATATTTGTAGTGTTTACGAGAAAGAATCACACATCTTTCCAGTATTCGATATTGGAATCTGAAAAGAAATCTGCTACTCAAGTGACAGAGGGTAGAAGATTCTTTTCACGCCTTACGGTGATGCTGATGAACAATTTATTATTCATCACTGCCTTTTTCATCGTGTTCGTTGGCACTTTATACCCTACAGTGCTTGAGTATTTAACCGGTGAATTAATTTCAGTTGGAGCACCATATTACAATTCTTTATTTAACTCTATTGCACTAGCTATTCTAGTGCTCACCATGATAGGGCAATACTGCAGTTGGCAGGGAAATAGTCTATTGCCAATATTCCGTGAATATAGATTTTCATTTTGTAGTGCTGCAGCTATTTTGCCGTTTATCTTTCACATGGAGCTAATGATTGTGCTATCAATTACCATCTCCATAGCATTATTAATCTTTGTTTTAGAAGCATATAGTAAAAGAATTTGTTTATTTAAGGTAGCATTTGGTGAATCAATTTTATTAGCAAGAAGAGTTTCTAAGTCCTACTATGCAATGATGCTTGCTCATGCTGGAGTGGCAATTCTAGTGCTTGGTATATCTTATTCAGTTGGTTGGCAGGAGAAAAAAGAAAACTACTTGGGAATAGGAGACAGCATAACAGTCAATAAATTTAAAGTTACTTTACGAAATATTGAGCTAATAAAAGAAAAAAATTTCCATGCAGTGAGGGGTACAATGGATATCAGGAATTTGCTGAATAATAAGATATTAGGTGAAGTAACTCCTGAATATAGATTTTACCTTGCGGAAGGTCAGAAAAATGTTGAAAGCAGTATCTACCACAATTTATTTTCTGATATTTATGTTGTAATTGGAGAGATTGATAAGAGTAAGAGCAAAATCGCAGCTAAAGTGCACTATAAACCTGGAATGTCTATAATCTGGCTTGGATCCTTTCTTATCGCTTTTGGTTCGCTCCTTGCTGCTTTGCCTTCTAGCAAAAAAGTAGTTCCTTCAGTATCATAAAGTTTGCATTTTTTGGCAATTTAAACTTAAGCTAAGCAACACTAACCTTGCTAGCGAATTTTCTCTATGTTCTGTTGTACAATAGGAAATAAAGATATATTTTCTAATGAAGAACTTACATGATATGATATATGGAATCTTTTTCTAAAACTTCCTCAGGCCTTTTAAAATATCCCTGCTTAATAGCGTCGTAGACAGAAGAACCACCAAGCAAGCAGTTCTCACCTAACTCTTCTTTATAATTTTTAAACTTTTCCAATATTTCCTCCTTGTTACTCACTTCTACTATAATTTTTCCTTCATCTTGCACATCAGAATACAATCTAGCATCTACTTTTCCCAAATCAGTATGAAAAGTCAGTACTATATTACCTATAAGGTCAGTATAATTTCTTACCCCACCTTCCGTTAAAATTTCTGTCTCGCTTTCACCGATTGCTATCACGTCTCTTCGAAATTCTGTGCTTTCATCTGTTCCATTTATGATTTTTGCAACCTCGACTATACTATTCTTTGAGTATTTCAAGTAGAAAGTGAAGTTGTCCATTTTTGCCTCTTTTACCTTACCAGTAGTTGCGTTTTTTGCAGCTTCCAAAAACCTTAGAGAGTAATGTATATAGCTTTTACGTGCTTCTTTAAGATTAGCTTTGTGGTCTTTAAACTTCTCTAGTTTATCAATTACAATTATACTACTTAGAGTTTCAAATACTGCACCTCTTTTTACCAAATTACATACTATGCGACTAGCAACTTCTATGTCCCTTTCACCTTGAAAAATCTTTAATTCACTAATTCTTCTTATTACATAATCTGTAAAATTATACTTACTCTCATAAGTATTTTCATATATATTTCCCTCACAAGTAAGATTGAACCTTACCCTAGATTTTATAGCTTCATTTACAACCTGTTCTAGCTGATTTATGTCTTGAACTTCATCTAATTTACAAAAATATTTATCTGGATCTTGCTCATCTAGTAGAAAATCCTCTCCCCATAGATTTACACTTTTGCACAAATACTTTTTTCCATTATAGTCAACTTGTGTTTTTTTACGAAAAGTTCCATAAATAACATCATCAGTTAAAAAGTACTCTTTAATATTAAGGTTGGGATTATTAACTGCAAATTCTATTGGGGTTTTACCTTTTTTATCCTTTATATCAAGATTAGCTCCTTTCCTTAGAAGCAATTTGATAATTGTATCACAATGACCAGAACGAGTAGCATAATGCAAAGGCGTTCTTCCTGTGTCGTCCTTTTCATTAGGATCAGCACCTGAATTCAACAGTAAATCTATGCATTCTTCTGAATTGCTACATTCCATACTTGATAGAATATGCAGTATTGTCAGTTTAGATTCTCCTCTTTTAAGGTTGAGAATGGTTTTTAGATCTTGATTACTTTTATGATCTAGTAAAAATTTTTTAATTTTTTCAACATCGTTCTTATAATCCTTATAAGTAACATGTGGAAAGTCTTTAAAAGTACTTAAGAATTTTTTATTCAACTCCTTCTGACTCTCTGTTAAGTTGGACATGTCAACAAGCCACGTAGATATCAGCTTGCCAAATGCACTTCTTTCGACAACATCCGTTAAGGAGCAGTCATTGCGAAGTAGCAACGAGTATTTAATCAATTCATATTCATCATCTTCTTGTTGCTGTGTTTCTTCTGCTTTCTTAGAGTGCTTAAAATCATTTTTTATTAATTCAATTAAAAGCTTTAATGTGTTAAAACTTTTATGTCCCAATAAAGGATCTGCTTTGTTTTCAAGTAGAATTCTTGCTATTTCTAAATAGCCATTTCTAATAGCCCAGCATAACGAAGTACGCCCGTATTCATCCGCTACGTCAACATTAGCCCTTTTCTCTAATAGGAGTTCTACTATTTCTTTATGTCCATTGATAGTAGCACAATGCAAAGGAGTACACCCATTTTGATTTACTGCATCAACATTAGCCCCCTTGTCTAATAGGAGTTCTACTATCTCTTTATTTTCATTGTGAGCAGCACAATGCGAAGGAGTAAACCCATTTTGATCTGCTACATTAACATTAACCCCGTTTGCTATGAGAATCTCTACCACTCCTATACTGCCACTTGCAACAGCAAAGTGTAAAGGATTCCATCCATCTTGATCTGCTGTATTAACATTACCCCCTTTTTTTATTAAAAGCTCTGCTATCTTTACAAGATCATTTCTAGCAGCTATATGTAACAATGTACTTTGATCATCGAATGTATAATTTATGTTAAATCCATTATCTTGCCACTTTTTATACGTGTCTGGATCTTCTTTTTCCAATTCCTCTTTTACCCTTTCGATTATATTGTTCTCATTTAAGTCACTTATTGTCCTTAATATTTTTAACAACCGTTCATATTCCATAATTCTACCTCAAACTATTTGTTTTTGTACTATAGCTAAAAAAAATTATTTATCCATAATAAAACAACCAACACCAGAGTAAGTGGTTTGCTGATAACATATTTAAAAATGTTATGAACTTAATAAGAGAAAAAAATACCCCTGTAATGGAGCAATATTTAAATTTGAAAGCTCAATACACGGATCATCTATTGTTTTATAGACTGGGCGATTTTTATGAATTGTTTTTCGATGATGCTATTAAAGCTGCGAAATTGCTGAATATAGTGCTAACCAAGAGGGGCAATTCAAATGGGCAAGAAATACCAATGTGTGGAGTGCCAGCACACAGTAGTGAGTCTTACCTGCACAAGCTAATAGATTTAGGATTCAAAGTAGCAATCTGTGACCAATTAGAAACTGCTGATGAAGCAAAAAAGAGGGGCTATAAATCCATAGTAAAACGTGATGTAGTGCGAGTTGTAACTCCAGGTACAATTATAGAAGATTCACTACTGGAGGATAAAAGCAATAATTATCTCGCATCCATAGTTGAACAAAATGACGAATATGCTATTAGTTGGCTTGAATTATCGACGGGAAAATTTTTTCACACTTTAACGAGTTTGAAAGCTCTAGATAGTGATTTATTGCGTATATCACCAAGAGAATTATTAATTTCTGAAAAATTCATTGAGGACGAAAAAATTAGATCGATTTTAAAAAATTATAAAATATCAATTACACAACACGTACAGAGTTTTTTTGAGTATAGTAAATCTCACAGAACGTTATGCGAGTTTTATAAAATCAGGGAACTTGGAAGTATAGGAAATTTCAGCAAAGTAGAAATCATGGCGTGCGGTGCACTGCTTGAATATGTCAGAGTAACACAAAGGGGCTCCATTCCAAGGCTTGAATTCCCGAAAACCTATAAGCAACAAAATTTCATGCTTATTGATGCTTCAGCAAGGAGAAATCTTGAGTTATTCTCAACTCAATTTGGTGAAAAGAAAGGTTCACTAATTTCAGTTATTGATCACACAGTTACAGCTTCTGGTGGACGCCTGCTCAAACAAATGCTTGCTTCACCACTTGCTTGCTCCAAGGCAATCAATTTGAGGCTCAACACCACTCAATTTTTTGTAAATAATTATGAGCCACGTAGAAAAATACGAGAGATATTATCTAACATTCCGGATATTGAGAGGTCTTTATCGCGCTTAATACTAGGACGTGGTTCGCCAAAGGATATGAACCTATTAAAAATAGGCCTAGGAAAAACTTTAGAGTTATCTGAGTTTCTGTCTACCTTGCATAATTATTGTTTAAGTGAAGAACCGGCAGCTAACTCTCAGATGTCATTCCAATGCTTGAACAGAGAAAAGTCTACTACTCAGGTGATAAGTAGTAACGAAAGTGAACTAAGCACAATACATAAAAGTCTTGGTAATCATAAAGATCTATTCGGGCTTCTAAACAGTGCTATACTTGATAACAACCTCAGTTCCGTAAAAGAAGGAGGATTTATCAATCCAAAATATGATCAAGAATTATCCGAATTATATTATATATTGAACAACAGTAACAAGTTGGTAACTAAGCTCCGTGAGTCTTATCGCGACCTAACTGGCATTGCTGCACTCAAAATATTACACAACAATATACTTGGTTACTACGTTGAAGTGTCGGCAAATCACAAAATAACTTCGGATATATTTATTCATAGGCAAAGCTTAGCAAATAGCATGCGCTATACTACTAATGAATTGAAAGAACTAGAAAATAAAATTCTTACGGCACGTGATGCTGCAATCGGCTTAGAAGTGAAAATTTTTAGTGAACTATGTAGTAAAGTCGCTAAAGAATCTGAAAAAATTGCTCTTGCTGCAAATGCTTTGGCAAAACTTGATATTAGAGCCACGTTTGCGGAGCTTGCAGTGCAAAATAATTACGTAAAACCCATTATCGATGACAGTAAAGAGTTCAATATCTGTAGTGGAAGACATCCAGTGGTTGAAGTTAACGATAAATTCATTTCAAATAGCATCAATTTAGCTGGTATACATCTAATTACTGGGCCTAATATGGCGGGAAAAAGCACTTTTTTGAGGCAAAACGCTCTCATTGCAGTTTTAGCTCACATGGGGTCATTTGTGCCAGCAGAGAGTGCGCATATTGGAGTGATTGACAAGATATTCAGCAGGGTTGGCGCAACGGATAATATAACAGCTGGTTATTCTACCTTCATGGTAGAGATGATCGAAACAGCAACGATAGTAAATCAGGCAACGGACCGTTCCTTGGTGATACTTGATGAAATTGGTAGGGGCACAGGGGTGTATGATGGATTATCTATTGCACAGGCGGTGATTGAACATATTCACAATGTAAATAAGTGCCGCGCCATTTTTGCAACTCATTATCATGAATTGACTAAAGTAGGTGAATACTTAGAAAATGTGAAATGTTTTTGTATGAAAATAAAAGAATGGAAAGGAGAAGTCATCTTTTTACATGAAGTAATTGAAGGCATTGCAGATGAGTCATATGGAATACATGTAGCAAAACTTGCTGGTTTTCCTGATTCTGTTTTAAACAGAGCAAGAGAAGTATTTGAGGAGCTAAAGGCTTGAGGAAAGTAACATTATATTACTCCACAATTATGGAGTTTTAGCAGTCTATGGCGCTTTAATTTTAGTCAGCTTTCTGAGTAGCTGAATTAACGTAGCATTGATCTATTGCCACATTGGTCAAGATTCCAATTCCACCACCTACAACTGCACCTACAGCTCCTAATGCTAGTTGAGTACCAATTCCAGCAGAAGACCCAATGATTAATGGAGAAAGAAAATATAATGCTGTAATAGTTTAGACTTAATCTGACAAGCATGAATTATCTGACAGAAGAATCGACGAAGTCAAAACCGATATCAGAATCTGCTTTAATGTTATCAATATTTTTTTGGTAAGCAATATGCATACTGTCAAAAAAGGTCTGCATAGGAGTCTTACCGTAGCAATACTTACCAGAATGAGGTCTAGCTCTATTGTAAGAATGCAACCAATGATCAACATCTAACTGAAGCTCTTCCAAAGTACTATAAATCTTTTTCCTAAAGATAATATTGTAACATTCGTCTTGCATAGTTCTATGAAGCCTTTCACATATACCATTAGTCTGTGGAGAATAAGCTTTGGTTCTAGAGTGATCAATATTTTCTATTCCCAAATATAGCTGGTACGCATGATTCCCTGGTTTGCCACAATACTCCGTACCTCTATCGGTTAAAATGCGTAGCAATGGAACTTTCTGTTCATCAAAAAATGGTATAACTCTATCATTGAGAAGATCTGCAGCTGTTATGGCAGTTTTCTCCGTATAAAGCTTAGCGAAGGCCACTCTAGAGTAGGTATCAATAAAAGTTTGTTGATAAATTCGTCCAATACATTTGATATTGCCTACATAATAGGTATCTTGACTACCTAAGTATCCAGGGTGTTGTGTCTCAATTTCGCCATGTGCCTCTTTTTGTTCCTTAGCTTTTTCTAAAGCAGTAACTTGCTCCTCTGTCAAAATTATACCATCTTGTACTACCTTCGCTTCCAGCGCTTTCAATCTCTTTTTAAAATTTTCAAGATCGTTTCTTTGCCATATTGATCTTACCCCGCTAGCAGATATTAGAATTCCTCTCTTTTTCAGTTCATTTGCTGCTCTTTCTTGTCCATATGCTGGAAATTCTATTGCTATTTCAACTACTGCTTTTTCTATATTCTCTGATACTCTATTTGCATATAATGGCTTACTTTTACTTATCTCATGTAATCCCTCTTCTCCTCCTGTTTCATATAGTTCTTTGAATCGGTAAAATGTATCTCTCGAATATCCCATCACTTTACATGCCTGCGATACATTCCCTAATTGTTTTGCAAGTTCTAGCAATCCTAACTTTGGTTTTAATATTTTTTCTTGTGTTGTACTCATATCTGACACTCCTTTAAAATTTGTTTATATTTTTATCTTACTCTATTCGCTTGTCAGATTAAGTCTAAACTATTACAATTAGTATAGGTTAAAGTAATTACTTAGCAAGCAATGGGTTTCATGTAATGGTAAACCTATTACAGAAGAGTATGAGCCACGTAAAAATAATACAAACATTCCTGCAAGACCTTGTATGTTGCACCCCCCTGCCCTGTTTTTCCACTCTTCTGATGCTAAATAATATTTAATTTCTTGTTCGCTGAGACGCTTAAATTTCACTATTGTAACTACAGTCCTAATATGCTGTTTAGATTGATCAGGAGTTAATAAACACACACTGGTGTATACTCTATGCCTTCTTCCTGATAACAAGCGAACGCATTTTTCTGCTTGCTCAACGTTTTCAGCTTTGAGCAGTATCCTTCTACCACAAGCAACAACTGTATCAACACCAAGCACAAAGTAATTTGGATTTGCACTTTGTATTTTCTCGGCTTTACTTTTTGCCATACGGATTGAGTAATCTTTTGGCAGCTCTTTCTTCAAAGGCGATTCATCTGTATCTGCTGGCAAAACTAAACCTGGCTTAATATTTATTTGTTTTAGTAAGGCTACTCGCCTTTCTGATGATGAAGCAAGAATAAGATTATCTAGAGATTGTTCTATCACTTGAGCCTTTTTATTATCCTACCCTTTCTTGCATTCCTATCATAAATACTCATCTCAACTAACACTCTATCGCCTATAATGATACGTATTTTACTTCTTCTCACTCTTCCTGATACATGACAGATAATCTCATGTTCATTGTCCAGCTTCACTCTAAATTCTGCTGCAGGTAGTAAAGCAGTTACTGCCCCTTCCACTTCAAAAATTGTTTTTGATTTGTCTTCTTTTATCATTGTCGTATTATAATTTAATAATCTTTTTCAGTCTACTATAGATTTTAAATTATTATCAATACAGGAGATTTTTATACTCTACTTGAGTATTGCTCTTGCAACTTAACTCCAATCATCTCCTTAACAATGCAAGAGGAAAGCGAGCTACCTACGCTTCTACTCTCTACTACCTTCTCAATAGAACTTATATTAGAAGATAAATCATTATCACAATTTTCCTCATCGCTATCAAGTCCACTATCAAAACTTGAAGATCTGGATAACTCTGTCTTCTTTTGTGAGGCACTATCAGGTTCACTAAAAACGTTTCCTGCTAGAGTATAAAATTGATGATTGAAGCTTCTTTGTTCAATAGAACTCATGTTAGAAGATAAACCATTATCACTACCATATCCGCCATCAGAGCTTGAAGATCTGAGTAACGTCATCTTTTCTTCCAGTGGAACACAAGACTCATTATTAGTCTCATTAAAAATATTTCTTGTTGGAGTATAAAATTGATTATTGAGGCTTCTTTGTTCATCAGCATGAATTTTTTCTCCCAGTCCATCAGCTATTTCTACAACTTTATCATCCCATTCATTCTCACACTCTAGCTTGCTTCTTAACTCTTCAACTTCCCATGCTAGTTTGCATATCCCTTGTTCATAAGATTCCAGTTGTGCTTTATGCTCATCTTTCAACTCTTGCACTTGAAGTTTTAAATTGCTTATATACTGCTCCTTTTCCTTCATTATGTGTGCTGCTTCTTTTAATTTGTCTTCTAACTCCTTCTTTTCTGTATTAACACCTTTTAGCTTACCCTCTAGCTTTCCTTTTGCTTCACATACATTTTTAAGTTCTTGTGCTTTCTCTTGTAACTCTGCTAACACACTTGCTAACTTTTCATCTTTTTGTGCCAGTTCAGTTTGCAATTCCGTGTTCTTTCGCTCTTCTTTTCCAAAACTGTTTTGTAAATCAGTTATTTGTTGTGAAGCAATTTCTGGTTGAGTTTCAGTGTGCTGTAAATTGGCTTCCAATGCATTACTATTAATAGAAGGAGAAGAAGGAAGGCTATTATCAGCATAAACTTTATGATCTAACTTCCCCTCTGGTTCCTTACCTTGATAGGCCACCATAGATTCATTGTGAAAATTAATAGGAGTAGCCCTATCCTCTTCTAGTGATTCCATTACAGCATCATATAAGGAGAGACCTTGAATATATAATTCATCGTTTTGCTTTATTAATTCTAGAATCTCCTTCGATGAAACAAAATCTTCACCATTAAATTTTAGTATTTCAGTTATGCCATCGCTACTCACATTCATAATCATGGTACACATTCCTGATCCATCTTTTGCAGCCCAAGTGCTTGTCATTTCATAATATGCACCTTCTTTAAATTCATAATATCTTTTCTTATCTTTTTTATGAGCGTGTATTTCATGTTTTTTATTGCAATAGATATTCAGTTCTTTAATATCTTTCTCTTGCTGTAAAACGTCACTAATCTTTGTTGGCTCACTATTGTCGTAATGAGTAAGGTTAATATTCAAAACTTTATTATTATCGTCAATTTCTTCACAGTAAACTTGAAAGTCCTCTTTCCACTTTCCAAAATACCTACTTGCAACTTCTTTTCCTTCCTTTACTAACTCTATGTATTTACCTATATTTTTCTCAAAGTCCTCATTAACAGGCTTTTCTCTTTCTTTTACTGCTTCATCCACATACATTCGCTTAAAATCATTATCACCTATTAGATTACTAAAACTCCAATTACCATAAGCTTTTTGTATATCAGTAAAGTCCATCTTTTCTCTCAAAAGCGCTAATAAGCTTATCTTATCTCTCAAATTTTCTAACTCACAATCGAGAAAATCATCGAAACTGCATAACTTTTTATACAGTTCTCTATCTTCTATAATTGAGCGAAGAAATTTCATTACAGTAAGGTTCTTAATGGAAGGCTCATTTTTTTTCTACATCATTAATATAGCTTTTGAGAAATTGAAATATACCAAGCCCATCACTATCTTGGACAAACTTCTCTCTATCATTAACACAATTGTTGCCCTGTGATGAACATAATCTATTATGCAATTTTTGCAAGTCATGTATTGACTTAACTACATATTCTGCAACTGACAATTCTCTCAGCTGATCACTCGTTTTTTCCGCTTTTATTGCTTTGTCTCCCTTAGTCAAACTTGCAATCATAATACGCCTCCTTTAACTATGTTTATATTATAACAATCAACATGTATTTAAGAAAAATCACACTGCTCACTGTACGTTTACGCTGCTACTTTGCATAATAGATTGCTTGAAGTCACACAAGTATCGTTTTTTATTAGATAAAAGTTAACAAGACGTTTTCATAGATTTTTAAGCTTAATAACATCCTCTCTATTGGGACTAGTTGAAATTAGATGAATTGATACGCCTATTAATTCTTCTATTTTTCTCACATATTTCATCAAATTTGCAGGTAATTCCTTAACTGACCTTTTGCCTTGAGTTTTCTCTTTCCAACCAGGAAATTCTTCATATATTGGCTCTAATTCTTTTTGTATTGAATGTGATGCGGGTAAATAATCATACATTTTTCCGCCATACTTATAACCAGTGCCTATTTTAATAGTATCAAAAGAATCAAGAATATCTAATTTGGTTAATACAATGCTTGAAACTCCAGAGAGTTGTACGGCCTGGCGCACTAAAACTGCGTCAAACCATCCGCAGCGCCTTCTTCTATTGCTTACTGTTCCAAGTTCCTTACCTATAGAAAATAAGCTGTCTCCAATCTCGTTATTTTGTTCAGTAGGAAATGGACCATTACCCACTCTTGTTGTATACGCTTTTGCTACACCAATAATGTGAGCATTGTAGGATAATCCTGAGCCTGTTATCGCTTGCGATGCTACGGTATTACTTGAAGTAACAAAAGGGTAAGTTCCGTGGTCGATATCTAAAAATGCGCCTTGAGCGCCTTCAAATATTATTTTCTTACCTTCTTTCATAAAATCATTTAGTATCTTCCACACAGGTTTTTTATATAAAAGAATTTTTTCTGAAATCTCTTGAATTTCCTTTAATATTTCTTCTTTTTTAACTACCTGGTAGTTAAGTCCTTTTCTGATAGCATTATGGTAACTTAGGAGAGCATCCACTCTTTGATTGAGCTCATCTGTGTTTTCTAAGTCACAAAGGCGTATAGCTCTCCTCCCAACTTTATCTTCATAACATGGCCCTATCCCTTTGTTTGTTGTACCAATTTTGTGATTTCCGTTTAAATCTTCAAATAGCTTTTCCTTGTCCTTATGTACGCTAAGTATTAATGGACAGCTCTCGGATACCATCAAGTTGTTATAGTTTACGTCCACTCCTTTAACTTTCAATGACTCTATTTCTGAGACTAGAGCATGTGAATCAAGAGCAACACCATTTCCTATAATAGATATTTTGTCCGCTCTCAAAACAGCAGAGGGCAGTAAATTTAATTTATAAAC
Organism: Wolbachia endosymbiont (group B) of Villa cingulata; assembly: GCF_964028285.1. NCBI lineage: Bacteria > Pseudomonadati > Pseudomonadota > Alphaproteobacteria > Rickettsiales > Anaplasmataceae > Wolbachia > Wolbachia endosymbiont (group B) of Villa cingulata. Next base: position 829,500 of record NZ_OZ034766.1, read on the forward strand.
CTCATCATCTATTACTATAGTGTGCCCTGCATTATTTCCTCCCTGAAATCTCACAACTACATCTGCATTCTCAGAAAGATAATCTACTATTTTACCCTTGCCTTCGTCACCCCATTGCAGACCAACAATTACAATATTATTCATCACTATTTTCTAGATTAATACGTAAATATTAATGCAGCATGCTACAAATGAAAAGAGAAATCTACGCCTTTCCTATATCCCTAAAATAAAGAAATAGACTATCGACTTTTTTATATATTATAAAATTATTCATCATTATATGGTACAACTTACAGCATATTTATAGTAAGGTGTTAATTATGAAAGAGGCAAAGAAGAGTCCGGTAGTTAGATTAAAGGCCACAGCTAAAGAATTCAATTTTAGTAAATTAAGAGCAGATCAAGATAATAAATTAGCGAATTCCGGTGAAACAATGTTCTTAGATTTTCAAAGAATGAATTTTATTATTAATGAAAAAGAAATAGATAAAAATTTTATTATTGCATTTAAGGAAGGAGCTAAAGATTATAAAAATGAGATTTTTAACCGTGATAATTTTGATAACCTCTCTGAAGAAGGTAAAGCTTTTATGGAACCAGTACTTAAGGAGCTTGATCAAGATAGACTATCTGAAGTTTGGGAAAATCATTGTAATAGCCCTACAGTTGCTGATGAAAAAAAAATTGATGAATATAGAAAGGAATTTGAGAGATTTTATAACGCAGGGAGAAGTTCTTATCATCTATTCTCCAAAAAAGATTACCGTGCATTAGCAAAGGAAATTTTTAAGGAAATGTTTAGATACGCTGGAACAAGGGTTCCAAGTGATGCTATTTTAGAAGAGTTAGTCACCAATTGTAATCAAGCAGGGTATGGGGCTGGTATATTTAATGAATCTCATGCCGCACTCAGTAGTTGTAATTTAACTCCACACAGTCCTAAAAAAGTGCTAAACATTTACTGCACTGACCACAACCGCATAAAAGTGACGTCTGATATGGCAATACCTATAACCACGATTGACAATCCGGAAGAGAAAATATGTGACCTATCCAGCTCATTAGAATTTACACTTGAGTCTCAATATGGTGAAGACCTTGTAAAATATGGAGATGGTAAATTATCACTTACTATTCCTGAAGAGTTGAAAAACTATAAAGATAATGGCAAGACCTTGTTTGACACTATTAAAGAATATTTTCAGAAATTCTGTGCAAAATTAGGATTTAAACCTGAGGCAAAAATACAAATAGAGCATAGCTTAGGTACTCAAATCAAAGTAAACAACTATTTAGATGGTACAATATCTACTACAGGATCGGATGCAAATGAAAAATTTACCAATCTTTTAAAGAAAAATCTCAGAGAGAGGTTATTGGAATCAGGAGTTGCTCTAGGAGGTGAAGATGTTGATGATATTATTGAAGTCAGAGTATCTGCAGTTATGGATCTACTGCGTGATTATACTAAATTGGAAGATAATAAAGAAAACAGAGAGTTATTAATAAGTGAAGTAGCAGATAATTTAGGGCTTTCCACTCAAGATAAAACAGCATCAGAAGTATTGATGGAATTAAACTCTTTACCTTCTTCGATAAAAGGTCAGGTTAATCATAATCAAGTGCAGTTTGTTGTAAATATTTTTACCAATTTAATTGTTGAAGGAAAAAGCGAAGTATACAAAGAAAAAAATACAATTAATGCAATTGATGCAATTCATCAGAAGATAGATAAGGCAATTGTTGAGCAAGAAAAAAGAGCAACCAACAAACAAGATATAGAAAATGATAAATGGACAGATAAAATAAAAAAACAGAGATTATCTATGGAATCACATGGGCATTTGCATTAAAGATACTGTGTACAGAGGCGTAGTATGCTCAATTTTCGCCTTTCATTTAAAGCACTCAAATTGACCAAACACACTCAATCCAAAGCGTTTGTAGATTCGATATCTTGAGTAACTTGACGCAGAGAGAATTGTATACCTTAGTCAACTTTTCTAGCGGTATCCATAAGGTAAATCATTATTTGAGTGTTACACCCAAGCCCTCTTTATTTTCCTCTGTTATCAAGCTAAAAATACCATTTGGTTTCATTATGTATACGAAACTATTATGCTTGCAAGAAAAAAAACCCTAAAAAACTGGAAAAGAGAATAGGAATTTGACATAAGCTATTCCCAAATTTTCAATGTTCATATGGTTATAAGCAGTACAGCTATTAATCATCCATTATTGATATACCTGAATTATTCTCAGTAAATAAATCAAGTATAATGTTAGGTACTCTACCATCAACTATGTGAACAACCCCTGCACATTCTTCTACCATTTTAGTATATGACATAAGCCTTTCAACAAATTTTTCTCCTTTAATTTTTCCACAATCAATCGATTCTTTTAAATTTTTAATCAAGACTCTTCTATTGCCAACTTTGTTTATTTCTTCATCTGTATCACTCAAGATTATCATTTTAGATGCGTAAACTGCAAGTGCAATTGCACTTGCAGTGCTATCAGTATCAATATGATATGTTTCTCCATTTTTTCCATAACCGATAGGTGCAATAACTGGTATAGAATCTGATTCTTCAATAAAGAATAATATATCAGGATTGATTTCAGTTGGTCTACCGATAAATCCCATGTCTAGTATTTTTTCAATATTATTTAATCTATTTTCCCTAAGCGTAGTGCTTATCTTTTCAGCTTTTATGAGGTTGCCATCTTTTCCACATAGTCCAATAGCTGAACCACCAGCAGAATTTATATGCTGAACAATTTTTTTATTAATTGAACCACACAGTGCCATTTCAATGATTTTCATAGTGCTTTTGTCTGTAAGTCTGACACCATTTATAAACTTATCATTCATACCTAGCATTTTTAACACTAAGTTAATTTCATATTCTCCGTCATGAACTACCACCGGATTTATACCAAGCTGTTTCAACAGAACAACATTATGCGCAAAAGCACTAAGCAGCGTTTCATCTGAGATTATTACACTGCTGCATTTGATGATAAAAGTTTCGCCTACAAATTTAGGTATGTTAGACAGAACTTCAAATAATATTTCTGTTTTTTCCTTCAATGGCATCTTACCATTTAAAGATTCATCACTTTTCATTTTTTTATCTTGTAAATTTGAAAAACTCATCTCTTACCTTGGTGATTTTATGCTTAACACGAATGCTTATTTGATGAATTGATACATGTTCATTATTAACCCACTTTTGAGTATTTTCTAGAATAGCATCTAGACTTTCCTGATTCACTTTATCTATTTTTGTTAGCACAATATTAAAGTTAATATTATTACATATTAACCAATAAACAAAGTCTTTGTCTATTTCTTTTAATCCTACCTTGCTATCTATAAGCACAAACACTCTTTTTAGATTTCTCCTGTGAATTAGATAATACTCAATTAGGTTTAAGTATTGTACTGCTTCTTCCTTGCTTGCACAAGAATAGCCATAACCCGGTAGGTCGACAATCCTAAACTTATCATTGTACATAGAGTAAAAATTTATTTGTCTAGTGCATCCAGGTTTAGAAGAAACTCTTGCAGCTTTTTTGCTGTTTATCAGCAAGTTGATTAAACTTGATTTTCCTACGTTTGATCTACCAGCAAATGCAATCTCTGGAGCCGACTCATCTGGTAATGATTTTTTGTCTGAAGCTCCAAATATGAAGCTGCAGATTGATGTTATCTGTTTTGCCATTATACTTAGGTAGAAATATTCGAGACAATTATAGTGTTATTGCTTGATATAAGAAATTTTTTATTTCAGTATATATTACTTACTTAAACAGCTAAAAACTAGACCTGTACTATATGGATATAGAGAATAATTTACAAGACTTAAAAAAAAAGTTTTCTGATGTAGAGAGAAATCTGGAAAACCCTACCAATTTGAGTCAAAAAGAATTCGTTAGTTTTTCAAAGGAATACTCTGAACTCAGACCAATTATCGAGATAATCGATGAATATAATATATTAAAAGAGGAAATTTCAGATTTAGAAGAAATCATGAAAGATGAGAACAGCGATGGTGATATAAAAGAGTTAGCAAAAGAAGAACTTCTTGAGAAGCAAAAGATACTATTACCGAAAGTAAAAGCAAAACTAAAGTTGGCATTATTACCCAAAGATGAAGATGACTCAAGAAATGCAATATTAGAAATTAGAGCAGGCACAGGCGGAGAAGAAGCAGCATTATTTGCAGCGATGTTATTTCGTATGTATCAAAAATATGCAGAAAGAAGAAATTGGAAGTTTGAGCCAATAAGTATTTCTAATACAGGTATAGGTGGCTATAAGGAAGCTTCTGCACTCATTAATGGAACAGAAGTTTTTGCAAGACTGAAATTTGAGTCAGGGGTGCACAGAGTACAAAGAGTGCCAGAAACTGAATCCTCAGGAAGATTGCACACTTCCGCAGCTACTGTTGCAATATTACCTGAAGTAGAAGAGGTTGACTTTGAAATAGAAGAAAAAGATTTACGCATAGATGTTTATAGATCCAGTGGTCCTGGAGGGCAATCAGTGAATACAACTGACAGCGCAGTAAGGGTCACCCACTTGCCAACAGGGATAGTTGTAATACAGCAAGATGAAAAATCGCAGCACAAAAATAAGTCTAAAGCGCTCAAAGTTTTGAGAGCAAGGCTATACGAAATTGAAAGACAAAAAAAAGAAATGGAAAGGTCAACAATGAGGAAAAGCCAAATTGGTTCTGGAGATCGCTCTGAACGTATAAGAACTTATAACTTTCCACAATCAAGAATAACAGATCATAGAATTAATCTCACTTCACATCGACTAGAACAGATTATAAAAGAAGGTGAACTAGATGAATTTATTGAGGCATTGATTTCACGAAATGAAGCAGAAAGGTTGACTGGAGGGGGTAATGTTACTTTTTGATGGAAATTTGAAACAAAGCATAGGTATCAGGTTAAAAAGAAGTAAAGTTAGTTGTTCATAAGGTTGACAATTATTTAAATTTATGCTGTAATTAGCAGCTCTATAACTTACAGAAACTATGGAAGTTGACTTTAATCAATATGTTAATAGTAACACCTTAGAGTTAAATAATCTATATGTATATATGGAGAAGCTAGTAAACTTTTTACAGAAAAAGCAAAATATTACAAGCTTGACTTTATCTAATTGTTATATTGATGCTCAGTGCGGAGAAGTTTTAAATGAAGCATTAGACAATATTAATCTTCCAAATATTACTGAGTGTAAATTAACTTCTAGCATTATTGGCGCAGAAGGCTCAATAGCAATCACTAAATTGTTAAAGAATGGGTAACTTTCCAAATCTTGTTAAACTTGATTTAATTTCTAATGATATTGATGTTGAAAGTGGAATAATATTAATGAGTGCGCTAAGGGGTGGTAGTTTTTCAAATATTAAAGAATTTAATTTACTTTATGACAACGTTTGCAACGAAGGCATAGCAGCATTACGTGAATCATACAACAACAATATGCTTCCAAATCTTATTAAGTTTAGTTTTCCCTTTAGTATTACTAATGATAACAAAGATATGGAAATGTCAAGCGAATACCTATTCGGTTAATAGCATCATATAGAAAAAGGCAAGTTACATTTATTTGTTGCTGCTCATAGAACATCCAAATTCAACTATAGACCTGCTAAAAGGTGTAGGAAATCTTACTGCTATTGACATTATTGCGAAAATTCCATCAATTGATAACTTCCTATTCTGTGTAAAAAAATAAGAAAGGAGAGGAAAAAAGGATTAGTTTCTTTTATGATTATCCAAGAAGTCTAGTCTAAATTCAAGTTTTGTGAATAGGCCTAGCGCTTAAATTTTTGATCAAAAAGGGACAAGTTTAGTAAAAAATAATGATATTATAAGTGGAACATAAAATAGTCCCACTGCAGTACTAATTAGGAGCAATAAAGTAGCTTTATCTGGTTGGTAATTTAAAATATTAGCAAGTATTATACTGGATCCAGAAATCGGAATAATAGCCAGTAACATCAGTGCTTTATAGATGCTTTCATCGTATATACCTGTAACATGCTTGTCTAGCAAGACAATTCCCAAAACAAATAACGGCCAGAATATGTACTTTGCTACAATAGTGGTCAAGGCAAGTTTCCAATCTACTTTAAAATTTGTAATTTGTGCAATACTTACTCCAAGCAGCACCATTCCTAATGTGATAAATGTACTTCTGATATTTATCATAACATCTGTCAAAAAAGTGGGTATTTGTATATCATATATACTTAAAAAGAAACCTAGAATCATTGCATATAATGAGGGAAGTTTGAGTAACTTTAATACGCATTCTTTTGCAGTATAGATACCATTTGCAGCTATATAAAATCCCAAGCTATTTTCAAATAGTGCCATTCCTATGTAACAGACAACATACACAGACACTGAATCTTCATCAAATAAAGCCATGGCAATCGGTAGACCAAAATAACCCATACTTGTGCTGCCCGAGCTAAACGCTAATATGTTTCTCGTGTTGTCCTTAAATAAAAAAGAAGAAAGATAATACACTGATAAGGACATAGTACTACCTATAAACCATATCAAAATCGGCAGAGAAATTACTTTTAAATTAACTTCTGTATGAGATACTCCGTATAAAATCACTATTGGATTAGCTATATAAAAGAGTATTTGAGATATAGTATTTCTATCAATTTTAAGATATCTTCCTGCTAAGTAACCAATAAGTATTGTAATGTAAATAGGTAATATTTTGAGGAAAAGAGTAAAGAACATACTAGCCTATTGTGATATCTTTGCTGATAAAGTGATATTAGATTTTAAGGTATTGTAAAAGTAAGTAAAATTTATTTTCCAATTAATCAAGTTCATAGTTAGTTAAAAAAGATTCACTGAGTGCCAAAATTTGTTTTTATATAGGACTTAATAATGATATTTTTATGATTAAATTATGTTAAGTTTGTATAAAGCTCCTTGTATATTTTTATAAACCACTTGTAGTAATTTAGGTAGATTGTTGAAAAAACACTCATCTTGAATGGTTCTCAGGAATTCTTGCCTTAATCATTAAAATCGCACTATTACTTTCCATAATTTTTTTAAAGCCAACTTTTTCGTAAACACGGATTGCACAAACATTTGCTATACCTGGGTTGACAAAGGCATTCTCATAAACTTTAAAGACAAATTTGTTTAAAAATATATTCAAAGCTTGTGAACCAACTCCTTTACCTACATAATTCAGCTCTCCGATATACCAGTCTATAGCAGCACAACTTTCTGGAAGTTCTAAAGTGTTATAGACCTGTTCAGGTGGGAAATCATGTTTGTTGTAATATTGAATATAACCAATATCAACTCCATCACAATTAATAATGAATGCGTGCATTGGTTTTTCAATAATTTGTGTCTTAGATTTCAAACGTTTGAATCCTTTAACGTAGTTGCTATATTTTTTCTCAATTAACTCTGGTGTCCAATTTATATCCGCATCCCACCACTTCTTTATATGGGGCGTTTCTACCCATTCTAATAATAGTGAAAAATGTTCTTCTTTCAACGCTTTAAATGTGATATTTTTATTCATTAATTAAAGATTTTAAGTGTTACTACCGTTTTTATTAATTCTATCTCTAATTGCTAAGTTCATTGAAATTGATATTTCTGTACCTAGTTTCCCTGATATAGTACGCTATTTTAACGTACCGGAAGGCACAATTCAATTAACTATTGCTTATAATTTTTTAGGCTTTTGCATAGGAGGGTTGTTTTTTGGTCCATTATCCGAGTGTTATGGTAGAAGGAGAATGATGATCATAGGTAATACTTTTCTATTAATTGGTGCTGTTGGTTGTGTTGTTGCACCGTCAGTTTTTTATCTTCTAATTTCCCGATTTATTCAAGGCATTGGTGCAAGCACATCTGTGGTTGTGTTTGCAATTATTGCAGACAGCTATAAAGGTGAAGAAGCGGTGAAGTTTATCGGGATCATGAATTCTGTTCTAACAATTGTCATGGCAATTGCACCAGTGTTAGGCAGTTTCATCAACGAAATTATTGGGTGGCGTGGCAATTATGCAAGTGTTGCAATACTTTGTTTTATTTCTTGGGTTTTGCTGATTTTTCTGTTACCAGAAACAAAAAAGGACCGCGATGTTTTTAGTCTAAAAAAAATGATGAAAGATTACAAAAAATTATTATCGAGTTCAAAATTTATGGTTCTGTCTTTGCAGCAGAGCCTCTTCTCTGCTGCTTATATGTCATTCATTACTTGCGGACCTTTTTTGTATATGGAAACTTTTGGCTTATCCAGTACTATTTATGCACTACATCAAGGTGCAATAGTTGGGTCCTTCTCACTAATTAGCCTATTTTCCATTTAAGATCCTCAAAAAATTTGGAGCCGTATGGTGTGTAATTTCTGGTACGAGCGTGGGTGCTATCGGATCTCTATTGTTTGTAATACTCAGTGTAATTATGCCCCATTCTTTCTACTTAGTAACACTATCTATGATTATTTTTTCTATTGGTTGTGCAATATGCCAGCCAGTGGTTTTTAACGCATCAATAAACGTTTTTCCTGAAATTAAAGGTACGGCTTCTTCTGCACTCTCGTTCATTAGAGCTTTTGTTATGGCTATTTTTATCGGCTTAACAAGCTACGTTTACAATGGTCAAGTAATCAGTGCAGCTATTCTTGTTTTTTCTGCAGTAATTCTAATTTACTGTCTACTTATTGTTTTCAAGATCTGGAGAGATTACTATATAGATCCTTCTTACTTCTAGTTATTGCGGTAATATGTATTGCAATTTTGCCGGCTGCTCTAAATGTATCTCTTCCACATCACCTAGTCTATATTAGTTAACAAGTATGAGCTTGCTCATGCGTCTAAAACTTGAGAGCCAACTTTCAACAATCCAATCAAATTCTAACTTTCTTTAAAATACTGTTTCTTGCTGTTTTTATACCCTAAAAAATTTAGCTTACTTTTGCGCTAGTTCGTTCAAATAGCATTAGTACGATTTACTTTTTTTGGGATGTAGAGATTTTCTAGGGATTGTCTTCTTGAGTTCTATAGTATTTTGTTCAACATTGAAACGAGAGTCCCGTTTCAAGCATTGAAGTGACGAATCAAGAGCTGCTTTTATCCCATCCCTATCAACTATTTGAGTAGTTGACAATGGAATCCAGTTATTTTCGTTTATACTAATCAATACATCAAATTCTATGCTATTATTGTGTTGTTTGACGTTGCTGGCTCTAATCTTATCATTCCCAAACCCAAACGTTATAGAATTATTCTCATCATAATTGACGCTTGCAGAATCAGGTAAAACCGCAAAATCCGCGTTGTTTACAAATCGAGAAAATGCATTTTTGATTTCGTTAAATGTACCGTAATGGTCTATATGGTCGTCATTAATACTTGTTACAACAGCAATATTTGCAGGAATTTTTAACATAGTTCCATCAGACTCATCAGCCTCAATTAAGAAAATGTCACTTTTGCCAAGTTTTGCATTACTCTGATAGGAATTTAATATTCCTCCAACAATTACAGTGGCGTCAGCACCAGAATGATCAAAAATGGAAGCAATCATAGCTGTCGTCGTCGTCTTGCCACTTGAACCTGAAACTGCTATCACATATTTACCTTTCATAATTTTAACCAGCATGTTTGACCTATGCAAAACGGTTTTATTGTTATTTCTTGCTGCAACTAGCTCCACATTATCAGGTTTTATTGCGGAAGAATGTACAACTATTTGAGCTTGTCTAATACTACTTGCATCGTGACCAATATAGACCTCTATACCTAATTTTTGTAACCTATCTATATTGTCGTTTGATCGCGTATCACTACCTTGAACTTTATAACTGGAATTATGAAGAATTTCAGCAATTGCGCTCATTCCAATTCCACCTATACCGATTATATGTATTACTTCTTTTTTAGTGCTGTGCATATTTGGCAGTAGACGTTTACTTATTACTAAATTTATTATAGTATAATTTAAAATCCTCATGGTATCGAACCATTTCACTAAGTACAATGATAAAAAAACTAGCCTTTCTATGTCTAATATTCGTTTTGATGAGTAGTTGTAGTTTTAGCAATAGGTGTAATCACACCGCAGGTCATTATAAAATTGGCAATAGCTATACAATAAATGGTATCACCTACCACCCAAAATACTGTAGCTGTTATGAGGAAGTAGGAATAGCATCGTGGTATGGAATAGAAGATCATGGCACAATTACAGCTAACGGTGAAGTGTTTAATCGTCACTTGATTTCTGCAGCACATAAGACCTTGCCCCTACCCTGCTTTGTTCGTGTTACTAATTTAGAAAATGGAAGGAAGCTTGTTATAAGAGTTAATGATAGAGGGCCATTTGTTGAAGGTAGAATAATAGACTTGTCAGAAAAAGCAGCACAAGTTTTAGGACTTCATAAGTCTGGGCTTGCTAAGGTAAAAGTCGAGTACTTAAGAAAGAGGTCAGAACAATTGATACAAAATACTCCTCATTACAAAAGGCAATATGAAAAAGAAATGCAGAAACGTCACCCAAAACAAAACAATGCAGAAAGTAAGGGATATGTAGCATTTTTTGTAAACGCTCAGGTAGCTAAATCAGCTGCATCAAAGCTTCGTAATCAAGGAATAGAAAATGTTAGATTGCTTTTCAAGAATGATCAATATTGCGTAAAAGTAAGTTAAAACCTGCATTACAGATTGTGTAGCATGCCAGAAACTATTTGACAAATGAGAATGTTCCAAAAGCATGTGCGTCAAGTTGAGAAACTATCGTGAAATATAGCAATATTTAAGATTGGTATTTTATTTGTTACATTTCAGGTAGTGACAGCTACCTCAGCTATAGCTGTAAAAAATAATCTACCACTTAAGAAATTTCATTAAAAAAATAGCATAATCTTATTTCTCTAAAAAATACTATCTTCAACTTGAATATGTTGAAAAATATTTTGCGTATTATCCAAAAAGTCATCCTTTATAGCAGCTAGCTCGGATTGTTTTTGAGATAGATTATCTTCTATTGTTCTATTAAAACAATCAAGATCATTGCACTTTAGTTGAGAGCGCATGTCTCCATTTTCATATAAACCTCGTATAACGTCATAATATGCTCGAGTTTCATCAGTTTCTGGTTGTTGCTTTTCTTTGAGTATTGCCTTTAATTTTGAATCTATGTCTAATTCTCTTTTTATAGCTTCAGTAGCATTTTTATGATATTTTTCATAATCTTCAAAACTTTTTAATATTTTACCTTTTACTTCATTTTGTAACATCTTTAGCAAATCTTTAGCATGAGGTTTTTCAATTTTTTCCTTCCACTCATCATACGTATATTCTTGTCGACTACCATATTTTGTATCTTGACACTCACTTCCTATGTTAAACAGCTCTTTGTTACAGATTTTATCACCCTGATAAAAGTAATCGCTTATATTAATTTTATCGCTAGTTAAAGTTTGTCTAATTGCTGCTTTATTTTCTGCAAGTTCTTCTCTGTACTTGCTAATGCAATTTAGTAATTCTTTTTTGCAATCTGTAGTCATAATCTAGCTCCTTTAATAAAATTAGACCTAATTTAGTGTAAAATAATTAATATTTTATTACTATTTTGGTTATAACTAAGATAGTAATGAGAAGTTCAGTGTCTACAAAGTTCGTTTAAACTATTTTCAAAATGGGTAGAATGTAATTTTAGGTTAATAAAATGAGTTACGATGTAATCATTTCAGGTGGTGGGCTGATTGGTCTTATTACTGCTATTGGCCTGAGTGATGATTCTGTATCTGTAGCCGTAATTGAAAAAAGTAGTTTGCCACGTACAGTTGATGACAATCGGGCATTTGCCATTTCTCAAGGGTCGAAAAAAATACTGAAAAAATTAGGGATTTGGCAGTTCTTAGAGGATGAAGCTGAACCAATACTTGATATATGCATATTAGATGGAAATAGCCCATTTACTGTGCATTATGATCATAAAATGGTCGGTGAAGAACCAATGGGTTATGTAATCAAGAGCGCTATTATATGGAATGCAATCAATAATAATTTTTTGCATAAACTCAATATATATTCTCCACGTTCCTATAAAACAATTTCTTGTGACGAAGGATACGTGGAAGTTACTCTTGATAATGATCAAAAATTGATATCATCACTATTTATCTGCGCTGAAGGTAAAAACTCTAAGCTGCCAGAGCTGTTTTCTATACCAATGATGAAATTTGGTTATAAACAAAATAGCATGGTATTTAATGTAAAACATGAACTACATCACCAAAACTTAGCTGTAGAGAGGTTTTTTCCTGGTGGTCCATTTGCAATTTTGCCAATGAAGGGTGGCTATACTTCTTCAATTGTTTGGACAGAAAAATGCGAAATTTCGAAAATGCTAATGAGCTTATCCGAAGAGGAGTTTATCATAGAACTCAAAAAAAGATTTGGTTCTTATTTGGGAGAAATTGAATTAGAGGGTGAAAGAAGATCTTACCCTTTGAGTTTTACTTTTGCGAGAAAGCTGCATAAAAGCAGAATTTTGCTTATTGGCGATGCAGCACATTCAATCCATCCAGTTGCAGGTCAAGGACTTAATCTTGGAATGAGAGATGTAGAGAGTGTTATTAGACAAATAACTACTGCAAAATCCTCTGGCATTGATGTTGGCAGTAATTATCTATTGAAGAAAATTTCACGTGACAGATACTTTGATAATTTTACTATGGCACTTGCAACTGATGGACTAAATAGAATATTTTCCAACAGAATACTTTGCGTTAAAGTTCTGAGCAATCTTGGTTTAATGGTAGTTGAAAATTCAGATTTTCTTAAAAAACGCTTCATTCGCCACGCTATGGGGTTTATATAAATCATTAGATTTCTTTCATCATAATCAGGTGTCATTAGAGTAGTTGACACTGGAGCCCAAATTCCATAATGTCATGCCAGTGCCCAGACACTGGCATCCAGAAAAATTTATAAGCAAACTTGAGCTTATGCTAAATTTGATGAAATGAAAAACTGGATTCCAGCGGGCTTTGTTGCATAGCACCTTAAGCAGTGATGGTTTACGACAAATTTATGTAATGATTTCAAATTTAGCCATACCAATACCAGTGAATTTGTTGAGCAAATAGCACTTAATTAGTAATTCTTTTTCACGGTTTACTTCAGATTTATTCCTAAACAAATACTTGCTTCAACCTTGAGAAAAATCCTTCTATGTAAGATCTTTTTCCATAAATTGCTTCCTTTTTCCACTCTTTTACACCATCTTGTCCATATAATTTTATTAACCTAATAGCAGCATTTCTGTCAGACATATAATCTATTTTTGAATGTTCTGCTGCATCCTTTTTTGGTAGAACTTTTGTCTTTATATCGTATTTCTTACACAATTTATAAAGTTTTTGCCTATCGTATGCCCTATCTGCATATAATGCTTTTATTTTGTGCTGAAAATTAACTTCTTCAAGCAAGCTCCATAGTGGTCAGAGTAGACGCCATTACTGTATCTTGCAGCTATAGCTTTTTTACTATTCACACTTAACATAACATGTAACTTTCTTACTTGCTCGTAGCTTCGGTACTTTCTATCTGCACTGTTTTCCTTACTGTGGCCAGGAGTGTTACTGTAAATTTGTACTATCTATGATAATTTCAATATTTTCCATGTTGCTTTTATCAATCCTGCAATCATTTATCTTAATATTAAGTTTTTTTTGATGCTTGTGAATAGCTGATAACTGCCAAATTTTTTCCTATTTGTTGCAGATATCCTTTTACAAACCCTACCGTTTGTCTTAAGCCAATTCTAAAAAGATTAACGATTATATGCACCAAAATCATAACTTTATCACTATAAATATAGTTGCCGCCCTGCATTTTTGGACTATTTTCATACCAATTTTCGATAGCTTCATCGATGTAACGAAAAATATTCCCCCTTTTTTCAAGGAATTTGTTATATTCGTTTTGGTTACTGACTTTCATTTTCTGTGGCATATTTTTTCTTCAACAGTTAAATGGCTGTTTTATAATGAATTTTGTCAGTAGCCACCAGATTTTTTCAGTTGCTATGCAACAAAGCCCGCTGGAATCCAAATTGCAAGTAATGCATTAGGTTGGGTGAGTATAGGTCTTGCGTTATAGAATGATGGTGTCATTCCATTGCTTGACACTGGGATGGCTTTGTTGCATCACTCTTCGGATAGTAGGTAACGTGGAATAAATTCATGAAGCTATCTCAAATTTAGCCATGCCTATATCAGTAAATTTGTTAAGCAAATAACACTTGAGTAGCAGTTCTCTCTCACGATTAACCTCAGATTTGTTTCTAAAACTAAACCCAAATGTTTGCTTCAGTCGCGAGAAAAAACTTTCTATATAAGATCTCTTCCCATAATTTATCTCTTTTTTCCACCTCTTCATACCATCTTCATCATATGACTTTATGAGCTTGATTGTAGAATTTCTCTCATCCATATAATCCAACTTTGGATGCTCTACTGCATTATTTTGCGGAGGAATCCTTGTCTTTATGTCAAGCTCATCGCACAGTTTGTATAACTTCTTTCGATTATATGCCCTGTCTGCATATAGTGTGCTTATATTATATTTAACATCAATCCTTGCAATAAGATCACATGCTCCATAGTGGTCAGAATAAACTCCGCCACTGTATTTTGCTGCTATAACTTTTTTGCTACCTATCTCTAGCATTACATGCAGTTTTCTTGTTTGCTCATAGCGGCGATACTTTCTATCTGTACCATTTGCCTTGCTATGACCTGGAATATTATTGTAGATGCTTATTCCAGTACTATCTATGGCAATCTCAATATCTTCTGTATTATTTTTATCATGTCTTCGATCATTAATTTTGATGTTAAGTTTTTTAAGCCTTCTTGAGGCCTGGGAATAGCTAATAACTTGCAAGTTTTTCCTTACTTGCTCAAGGTACCCTGCTATAAATCCCGCTGTTTGTCTCAGACCTATTCTAAATAAACAAGTTATTATGTGAACCAGAATCACGACCTTATCGCTATAAATATAGTTGCCACCAGCCATTTTTGGACCTTTTTCGTACCAATTTTCTATGGCATCATTGACGTAATAAAAAATATTTCCCCTCTCTTGGAGAAATTTGTTATATTCATGGCAGTTACTGACTCTCATTTTTTGTGGCATATTTTTCTTTAGTAGGTTAAATGCTTGTCTTATAGTGAATTTTGTCAGTAACTGCCAGTTCTTTTTATTTGACCTATGCAACAAAGCCATCCCAGTGTCAGCTACTTGAATGACAACATTTAGTTGTTTTTTCTCGTCTACCTTATTTTACTACTCTGCTGAACGAATAACACCAATAGTTAATCTCATGCTGAAAGATCATTTTATGGTCCAAGTCAGTTCTTTTACAGGTCACTTCCAAGCTCATCAAATTTTCTAAGATCTTCTTAAGTTCTGAAAGTTGCAAACTTTTCAAATGAGATTTAAAACTCTGCAATTGTTTGAAGAACAATGGAGGACTCAGCTGGTCAATTGCAGCTTGTTCATTCATTCCATTTTGTATTAACAGCAAAACGCTTTCTAGCCGTAGAAAATAATTTGATATAACACGGATTAATGCTATCGGTGAAAAATTCTCTTGTAATATCAATACATCGGAAATTTTGATGAATTGTCCCATGTCTTTACTCACTATTGCAGAGCACAGATTATCAAGTGTAACATAATCATTGCCGGAGGTTGAAAAGCATAGATCTATATCAGCAAGTTTAAGATCTTTTCTTTTTCCTAGATATAAAACTAATTTTTCAAGCTCTGAATATATAGGCAGTTTGCTATGATTAAAATAAGACTGCAAGTGGTAGATTATCTCACTTGTGCACTCTATATCATTTTGTTTCAAGTAACTTGATATAATATCACAAAGATTACTACCGCTGTCCTTATAGCAGGTAATGACACCGAAAATTTTTGAGCTTTCCACATAACTTTTAGTTGTAGAACTATATGGAAGATCATTTGCTATCATTACTATATAATGATCGCCTATATTATGATCCAATATGTTTCTTAACTCTTTAGATATACTTCCACTGACATTTATCAGCTTAACTAACCTTTTTTTAGTAAACATCGAAATGTTTGCCAACTCGGAAAATAACAAGCCAGGCGACTTATTCACTACTGCAAAATCCATCACCTGAACTGAATACTCATTCAAGTTGGCAATTACTTCCTGTACAAAAATATCGACCTTACTATTGTCACTCCCATGAATTAATACACCACTTAAAGTATCGGGTTTCTCAAGGAATTTTTTCACTTTAGATGGCGTGATTCTCATGCCATCTATATTATATTATCACTACTTGGTGGTACATCATTTGATTGCACATCAGTTTCCAACAATTCTGAGCTTTCTTGATTTGCTGTATTCTGCATATCATCAGACACTTCTTTCTTTCCCGTAACATAATTATAAAAATTTTTTATAGGCTGTCCTATATATCTAGAAAAAAATCCTTCGGCCATATCTTTCACTCCACAAATTAACAATTAGCACATAAAAACAACGTAGCAAAAACTACTTTACGCTCAGATAGTTACACTCATTTGTTAATGAATTATGAACTTCCGAGAACAAAATTAAGTCGATCTACTTAACACCAATCTTATAAAATAAGCAATGATTAAATACACAGCTGCGATAAGTATAATTGCAGGTCCAGTTAATAAGTCAAAACTTGCAGATAATATCAAACCTGATACTCCAGAAATCACAGAAAAAACTGTTGCAACAATAATCATTTGCATTGGAGTTTTTGAAATGAGTCTTGCTGATGCAGCAGGTATTAACAAAAATGCAGCAATGAGTAATATTCCTATTAATTGAGCAGAAATTGCAATAAAGATAGCGAGTATAATCAAAAATTCTAGCCTAACAAAATTAACATTTACTTTCTCAACTGTTGCCAAATCTTGATTAATCGAAATCATCAGCCAATAGCGCCATCTAAATATTAATATCAAAGTAACTATTACGGAGGTTAGAAAAATTGATATTATATTACTTTGGTCAATCATTAATATGTCACCAAAAAGTGAGCTAATAATACTATTATTACCTGATGGAAGAAAAGACATAAGTATTAAACTCGATGATAAAACTACATTGGTAACTATGTTCAATATCGTATCAGCAGAGTATAATTTATTAAAATTAAGAGAAAGTAGTATAGCAAACATAATTGCAATGAGCATTATACTTACCGATGGGCTAATATTAAAGATCAAAGCAAGTGCAATACCAAGCAATGAAGAATGGGACAAACTATCACCCAAATACGATAACCTTTGCCATATCATAAATGACCCTAGAGCTCCTGTGACTAGGCTAATCATAATTACCGCAATTAGACTGTTTATAAAAAAACTCTGTGTAAATATCTCTAACATGCTATCAGATAACTGACAACAAATCTATCTTCAGATATTAAAACGTTATGGGTTCTGCATGCAGAACCCGTCGTCATAAATTCAAAATTTAAATTCTTTTGCTCCATAAGATAAGACTTCATCGAACAATCGCGTATCTTACCAGTACCTATTATCAAAATCTCTATTTCCTCTGTTAAAAAAGATTTAAAATACTCCTTGTTATTTATATCACTTTCTTTCAATTCAATCACCTTTTCAGGAAAAATTATAATTGAGCCATGATATTCTTGATTATTTACCCAAAATCTTTCTTCCCTGTAACCATCTATAAGATTTTTCTTCTTGGAAATTAAGGGCATAAATCAAACTATTAATTCCGTGTCGCACACCCACCATTCTGGATATTCCTTTTTGATATTTGCCGCTGCAGCTTTTGCACTTTCTTCACTATCAAACATTCCAAAACACCCTACACCACTACCTGACACACGAGAAAGTATAGAGCCTTCTTGTGACTCTAGTGTTGATATTACATTCTGAATTTCAGGTACAAGACTTATTGCTGCTTCTTGCAGGTCATTTTTTGTCTCTTTAAGAAGCTCTAACAAATTCTCCTCAGTGTTATCACTCCACTTAATTGGCTGAGAGAAATCCTCTTTATACTTGGAAAATACTTCTGATGTATTCAAAAACTTTCTTTTCGGTTTCACAAGTACCAGACTTGTGGGTAAAGAGCATTGTTTAATGGGGCATAATTCCTCACCAACACCTCTGACAAAAACTGGCTTACTATCTATACTTGCAGGCACATCAGCACCAACGCTTAAAGCTATATCATTTAAAATTTGCCTATCAATGTCCCAAAGCTCTCCCAGCATGCGTATCACAGCTCCAGCATCTGAGGAACCACTACCAAATCCCGCAGCAATTGGTACATTTTTTACAACCTTCACAGTGACTTTAGTGCGTACAGGAGCATGCCTAAGCAGTAGACTCAATGCTTTCGTTATAGTATTATATCGATAATTTATTTTAAACTCAGAGTTTACAAATTGAACTGTAGAGTTATCATATCTAAAGTTTTTTTCTCCTACTTTTATCTCTAAAAAATTAGAAAGTTTAGCAAAGACAACCAAACTTTCAATTAAATGATACCCTCTTTCTTCTCTATTTATAATATGTAAAAAAAGATTGATCTTTGCAGGAGCCTTTACACAAAAATTTTCCATCTGTATATCTTCACTAACACTATCTTATTTACTATACTTGAAATGCCACTTCAGTCAAACTTTATACACTCCTAATGAGATCAAATGCCATAAATCCTAACTTCTCTGTATGGGTAAGTGCATCAGCTGGTACAGGTAAAACAAAGATCTTAATAGACAGAGTATTAAGACTTCTATTAGAGAATAAGAGAAATATTCTCTGCTTAACATTTACCAATGCTGCAACAAATGAAATGGAGGATCGCATTTACAGTACACTTAGTAAGTGGGCAATATGTCCAGAGGGTATATTGGTCGCAGATTTAGAACAATTAGCCCAGTGTGTGACCAGAGAAAATAAAGATTATTTAACAAGAGCAAGAAGGCTTTTTTCTGAACTGGAAAATCTTGGTCTTAATATTCAAACTATACACGCCTTTTGTTACAAATTAATCTCCAGCTTTCCTACAGAAGCTGGTATCGCTCCAAATTGCACGTTGAGCGAATGTAAAGAATTGCATTCCATCGTATTTGAAAAAACGCTTCATAATGAAACTGTGCAGGACAATATAAATATTATTGCAGCTGAAATTGATGAAAACAAGCTGAGTGATTTGCTCTATACCTTATGTATAAAGAGATCAGCTCTAGAAAATAATTTAGGGTATATCAAAGATAAACTAAGTGCCCCAGATAAGATTCACGATTTACAGAGTGAAACGATTGAGCAGATAAAAAGATTAGCTAAAATATTAAGTGAGGGCAGCAAAAGAGATCAGAGTTACAGTGCGATACTTTATGATTGGTGTAATAGCACAAAATCGTCCGTACCAAATGTTGTCATCCCAGTGCTTGACACTAGGATCCATATTTCTTTTTTTCTGGATCCTAGTGTCAAGCACTGGGATGACAACAAGATAGAGAACTTAGCTAAAGTATTTCTCAAATCAGAATCGTACGAAAAAAAGAGCATATCATCCATTATAACAAAGGGTGCTTTGGAAAAATTTGAAGACGTAGAGCAAATGATAGAAAGCATTCAAAATGCATTGTTTACCCATGTAAAGGATATAAATTCTTATCAAATATTCGTAAGAACCAGCAGTTTACTTAGTATATTTAAAGTATATGTTGATCTATATAATAGTGAAAAATCAAAGAATGCACTGCTTGATTATGATGATATCATCAATTTAGCAACAAATCTCCTTAGCAATCCAGGCTATAAAGATTGGATATTGTTTAATCTAGATCAAAAAATAGACCACATTCTTGTTGATGAGGCGCAAGACAATAGTATCAGTCAATGGAAAATTATAACAAATCTCTGCAATGAATTTTTTACTGGTGGTGACGAAAAGAGAACTTTATTCGTTGTTGGCGATGTAAAACAGTCCATTTACAGATTTCAAGGAGCAAATCCCCATCTATTTAATTACATGCAGCAGTATTTTCACACAAAAATTGGTGGTAGAGATTGGGTATCATGTCAACTTAAAAAGTCATTTCGCTCAACTCCAGAAGTTTTGATGCTTGTAGACAAAATATTCAACAATTTTCGTGAAGAAATATCTTTCGATGATAACGAGATAAAACATATTCCACATAGAGAAAATGATCAAGGGTACATTGAAATCTGGCCGTTACTGCCAAGGTATAAAGAGGAAGAGCAGCAAGCCTTACAAATTCATTTAATACAGAGGAAAGATTATATAGTAACAGATCGATTACTTGCTCAGGCAATAGCCCAAAGAATTCACAATTGGTTAAACGAAGGGCGTATTTTAGTTGCCAAAGATCGTCATATAGAACCAAGGGATATTATGATTTTAGTACGGCAGCGAAATATGTTAGTTGATTACATAATAAGTGAGTTAAAAAAAGTAAATGTACCAGTTATAGGCCGAGATTATTTTAGAATTATGGATTACATAGCTGTGCAGGACTTAATAGCTTTAGCCGAATTTTTGCTTCTTCCAACAAATGATTTAGCTCTCGCGAATGCTTTAAAATCACCGCTATTTAACTTCACTGAGGACGATTTATTCAATATTGCATATGATCGTAAAGAACAGTCGTTGTGGGAAAAACTTCAAGATTATCAGGAGATTACCTCTAATGAATTAAACTATCTAATTAATTTATCTCAGATAGAATCCCCCCTTACACTATTCACGCATATATTGCGCACAGGTAAGAAGAAATTTGCTGCAAGGCTAGGTCTTGAGTGCTTCGAGGTCCTAGACGAATTTATGAATCTCGTATTGCAATTTGACCACCCATCTCTTCAAGCATTTGTTCAGTGGATCAAAGAAAATAATCCTGAGATTAAAAATGATATGCAATCAGAACGCAACGCTGTACGAATAATAACAATTCATAAATCAAAAGGTCTACAAGCTCCAATAGTGTTTTTAGTTGACACAAATACAGTGCCAAGAAACAGCGAAAGTATTTTGTTTGATGCAACGGAAGCACCATTTTGGTGTGGCAAAAATAGTAATGCTTATTGTAATCAAGTAAAAAGAGAGAAAAAACTAGAGGATTATAACGAATATTTGCGTTTGCTGTACGTGGCACTTACGCGTGCTGAAGATGAGTTATACATTTTAGGCAAAGAGCCAGTACAAAAGGGCTCTTGGTATGATCTAGTTATTCAATATGGAGCATTATATGAGAGGAAAAAAGTATACTTACAGCCGATATTTAAAGAAAAAGTTGAAGTGCTATGCATGAATGCAAACTACCCTTCTATTTATAAAAAACGTGATTATTTTGATGTTCCAGTGATTTCACCTCCATCAAACCTATCAATGTCATTGCAGCACGTAACGCTGGAACCTGAAGAAAAAAAGCCAGTGTCAAGCACTGGGATGACAGATGAGAATGCTGGAATGACAAAAAGGAGCATTGGGACGACAGACAGCTATGCAAGAGGCTTAATAATTCACAGTATATTGCAATATATGCCCAAGATAGAGAAAGACAGGAGAAAAAATTGGGTTAGGAAATATCTTGATAGCATAAACACTAGTGAAGATAAGGATGAAATTTACAGCAAAATATTAACCTTTAATGAAAAATATGATTACCTGTTTGACTTGGAGGGCAAATCAGAAATTCCACTTAGTGGAACAATTGACGGAAAACCAGTATTAGTGCGGCTAGACAGACTGTGCATAACAGAAGACAAAGCAATCATAATTGACTATAAATCACACCATAACGTTTCTATTTCCTCATCAAATGAAATAACAAAGCAAATGTTGATCTATAAAACCTTAGTGCAAGAAGTCTACCCAGATAAGCAGGTAGAGTGCGTGATTATTTGGATGGAAGATTTAACCTTACAATCTTTGATCTAAACTCAAATGTTCGTATAGTAGCTACTTGCATTTGTTGTAAACTCACTTTTACTCTATAATTATCTTTTTACTACTTTATCTATTTTCTGAACTGATTTTCGTATTAGAAAACATCCAATAAGAAGAATTATAAAAGGAATAAACCATAAAATGTAGGTACTAGATTTTACAGGTGGTACAATGATAATTGAATCTCCATAAGAATTTTTTAACTCTGAAACTATTTGCTCGTTAGTATATCCATCACTGATCTTCTTGCGAATTGTCTTACGCATACCATATGCAACTTGAGACTCAGATTCGGATAATAATTCACCAGAGCATACTGGACACTTTATTACTGCAAATAAGCTACTTGCTCGCTCTTCCATGCTTTCGTCTCTTAGTTTATCATCCAAAGTAAAAGCATTTATGCTTAAATGGAATATCAATGTAAAAAGTAAGCTAATTACTATTCTCATTCTTGGTGAATTGAGTGATAAAATCAGTAGTGGATAATTTTCCAATAAAGCCTGAACCTACATTATTGTCGTACTTTATTGAAAATTGAATGTCGTTATCAGTGATTTTTTCTGATAAGGAAGATATTGATTTTTCCAATTTATCTGCAGTCTTTGAATCATTAGTCATAAACGAAATTAATTCTTTATAATTTGATATGGCTACATTGATTTTATCTTCAAATGAAGATGTAACTAAATTGTAATTACTTACTCCACCATTCGCAGCAATAGAAAAGTTATTACTCTCAATCAAAAATTTTTCTATGTTGAAATTAATCTTAGAAGCTGAAATATGGTTTACAAATTCATAATCTAATTTAGCGTCGACACTAAGGTAATTTTCAGGACTTGCAGTATGTTTATAACGGTAAGTATAAAAATCAAATTCTAGTTTAGTATTTTCATTCAGTTCTTTATCAAAGTGAAATTGAATGTAATTACTTTTATCATTCACTTCAGTTATAACACTTTGCTGATTTTCTAAAACATCACATTTTAATCCATAATCTTCGTAACGAAATGTATCTATATAGTCTATTACAGTGCTATTTCTGTTGAATTTTAATGAAGATAGTAAATCATTTAGTTTAACAACAAAGTGGCTACTCACGTGTGTGTGACACTTTATATTCTTTTTCTCATCACTACGGACAGCAATGTTTACTTTATTGCTTGGTATATAGATATATACTGACTTATCAAATAATCTGTTTTTTATCATTAAAGCTTCAGATGAAACAGTTAATTGCTCATTAGAAAATTTTGGATTCGTTACACGAAAAACTAGGTTAAAAGGAAACCCCTTAAAATCATGTGAAATATCAACTTTTTCGTCATTAATGTAATCAGTTAAAAGACTTTTTACCTTAAATGCAGAAAAATACCAAAAACCACTATACGCTAGAGGAATAAACAAAGGTAAGGAGATGAGAATATAGATAAAAATTTTACGCATTATCCTCTTATTTATCTAATGATATATTTCTTGTACCTCTGGGCACGGTTACGCACAAACCGTCAATATCTTTTGTGATTTTTATTTGGCATCCAAGCCTCGATGTCTCTGTTAAACCGAAAGCTAGATCCAGCATGTCATTCTCCTCATCAGATATAGGATTATGTGTTTCTACAACATCATAAAATTTTGGATCAATAATCACATGGCATGTAGAGCAAGCAAGAGAACCTTCACATGCACCTTCAAGCAGATCTGGATCACTTCTATGGGCTAAATTAAGAAGAGTTTCTCCCTCTGCAGCTTCATAACTTTTCTTACTTCCATCAGGTAAAATAAAAGTAATGGATGGCATACTATTAAAATCTCTACTAATTTCTCTATATTCTACAAATAATAACTAATATTTGCAAACTCTTTGTAATTCCATTGCCTATCTCTTGTCATCTATATTCCTATCAAGAAAGTAAGATAGATACCACCAGCATCTCACAGAGTTGCAAGTATAGAATTTTCTTAGTTTTAGATTTTACTAAATATATTACTGAATTAACATTATTAAACTTGATCTGCCATTTCTTCTGATCTTAAGTTATAATTTTACTAATGCCATTTGATTAATTGCAACTTCAGCATTGCTATCTTTCAATAAATTTGCAGGACTATTACAATGGTATGTGATTGCAGCAACAATAAGACAACAAACTCCAATTCCTATCCCTACCGCTAACATTCCTGAGTAGACTGCAATAGCTACTCCTAAAGCAACTCCTACTACTGCTAACGTAGAAGCAACTATGATAGAAGTATTACGACACTTAATACGAAGCTCATTTAGTTTATCTAATGCAGGAGTACCATCTTTATATTTTAGCTCTCTTAGTACATCTTTATTTTCACATTTGTTAAACAACTTCCAAGCATAACTTAACCTTGACGCTTGACCATAAAACCCCTTCTCAACATATTCAACCAAGAGATCAAACGGAGTTTCACCTTGGTCATTTTTAACATCAAATCTCGCACCTGCACTCACAAGTGATTCAACTTTGCAAAGCATTGACGTATAGGGGTGCAAGTTTCTTAAAGCATGATGTAGAGGTGTATTCCCATTTTCATCCTGAAAATTACATTTCTTTCTATGTAAAAAGCAATCAAAAATCTTTTTATTGCAATTGCTTGTAACGATATTTTCTAAAGTAATACTTGAAATTTTTATGTTATTTTCGACTAGGAGATCTAGAGCTTTTTTATGCTTATATTTAACAATAGTATCTACTAGTTCATTCAACGCAGAAGTACCTTCTAGCTTCTTTAGCTCATCGGTTTTACAACCACTAAGCACCACCGAAAGATTATTTAATTTTTCTACTACTTTTTCCTTACGAGAGAAGTATGTAGCATAATTGACCAAGAGATCAAATGGAGTTTTATCTTTGCTATTTTTAACATCAAGCCTTGCACCTTTACTAAGAAGTGACTTGACAAAACCTTGGTATTTCGATTTACCCAAATCCAACCATTTTAATGTATGATGTAAAGCTGTATTTCCTTTTTTATCTGTATAGTTGATATTTAATTTATCTAAGCACTTATTAAAAAAATAATCCAAAAACTCTTCAGATTGGTATTAACAAGCATAGCTTAAGATTTCATTTAGTGATATTTCTATCCTTCCTTCAAAGAGCTTGAAAAATGCCACACGATCGTACATAATAGCAATTTGCACTAGAAATGTAATGTCACCAGCAGAAATTGTAACTTTCTCTATTATATTATAAAACTTTTCATACTCATTTGACTTGATATTTAACAACAATCCCAGAATAGTGTCTACATATTCGAATTTGGTTAATTCTTCAGTCTCTTTAGCTTTGCCCATCTTGCCTATTTGTTCAAAACGCTTGTTTAGCCTTTCTGCTTCCTCTCTGATTAATTTTTGACTTTTCGACCCATACATACTCCATATTTCATGAAAAATTTTTTTTCTTTTCATTTCTTGTTTAAATTTACTCATCTCTTCCCTCAGTTCTGCCCGCAACAACTCCAGTTCATCACTACAATCCACATCCTCATACTTTCCTCTATCGTACTGGCTTCTTGTTTTTGGGTCAGATAACACTTTGTGTGCTACTGATATTTCCTGGAACTTTTTCAATTTCTCTTCAAGTTGAGCTCGTCGATCTTCTTCCGACTGTGATAGTAGCTTTCCGTCCTTCTTTTTTCCTTCTAGCCTATTTAGCTCTTTCCTTTCCTCAGGCAATTTATCTGGATGAAGCTCAAGTGCCAATTTGTGATATGCTTTTTTTATCTCATCGTGAGTAGCATCTCTTTTTACTCCTAATATTTCATAATAATCAGGCATTTGTTTCTCCACTATTTTGATACATTTTTTATAACATTAGTAATACTATGTCTTTAAAAGAATTGGTACTATATAAGTATTTTAGCAAATATTATAATATTTATCAATTTTATCAACAAATTGAGTGAAAATTTAAAGAGTTGTTTATGGTAATTGAGGAGCTACAACCGCATGACGTCTGCCATTAATAACTATTTCACTTATTGCAACTGCTGCAAAAACAAAACAATAATATACTTTTGTTAGTACAGCAATAGGTGAAAGAGAGGAAATGCTGCTTGCTAGTAATACTTGAGAACCATAAGGTAAGATACTTTTTGTGATCGCAGTAAATATTTCTAATAAATACGCACTACGGTGTGGTGCAATGTTATATCTTTGTGCAAGTCTTTTCGCAATATTACTAGTTAATAAAATAGCAACAACATTGCTGGAAACTAAAATAGTAAACATAGATGATATTCCTGCAATCATAAGTTCAGCTTGACTTCTTGTGAGATTCACCTCATCGGTGAATTTATCTATCTTTTTCTGACTGTATTCGTACATTAAGTGGCTTAATCCACTACTGAAAAGAATAAATATCATTACCTCATTCATCTTATTAAAACCCCTACATATATCATGAGAATAATCAATAATAGAATAATCAAAAAAAGCTATTCCTAATATTCCAGCAACAACCATATTAACAGCTAATGTTACCAGTGTGTTTATTTCAAATAAACCCATAATTATTAAAGATATATAAGGGATAATTTTGACTATGGATAAATAATTCAGACTTGAGATAGAAACAACTTCTGTACTATTTGAAATTATTACTAGATAAATAAGTATTATAAGACCTGTAACAGATCCTGTCTTGAAAGTGAGTTTTATTTTATCCTTTACTGAAGCTCCTTGTGAAGAAGTAGCAGCAATAGTAGTGTCAGATATAATTGAAAGGTTGCTGCCAAACATAGACCCACCTATCACAGCTCCAACGCCCACCGCACAATCAAAAGCTCCATTTTGTGCTAGATTCACAGCTATTGGTGTTATAAGTGCAATAACTCCGATTGATGTGCCTATTGCACTTGCAATAAACGCAGAAATTAAAAACATTCCAGGAAGTAATAATTGTGCTGGAAGAAAGCAAATAGTTAAGCTAGCAATAACATTTATACTACCAAGCGATTGAGTAACAGTAGAAAATGCCCCAGCAAGGAGAAAAATCAAACACACGGTAAGAGTAGTTTTATTCCCCATACCTTTTATAAGAATATCAACGCTATGCTGAATTTTGTTTTTATTGAATAGAATAGCAAAAAATAATGCTGGTAATAAGCAAACTAACGGTGAAATTTGATGAAGAGGATTGTCAAGTCCTATAAAGGAAAAATAAGTACTACTACCAAGATATAAGGTTAAAAAAATAATGAGAGGGAGAAATGCAAACACTTGTCGTAATTAAATAAATTGAAAATATACTAGAATAAGCTATTTTAAGCAACTACTAATACAGTGTTTTTCTAATAATTTTGAACATCTTAAGCCATCTACTTTTGAATAAATTCCATTTGCATTTCTTGTATACTATCCTCTATTTGCTTTATTTGTTCTATTAGCCTTTCCTCTAAGTCAAAATTACCGCCCAGCCTTGCTTTAATTTTTTCTTCTTGTAATACATTTAATTCTTTCCGTAATACTATGTTATTCCAGACAGTTTCTGCCGATCTCTTCTCACTTAATTGACTATTTAGTACGCTAGTTTTTTCAAATATAAACTTTATAACACTAGACTCCTGTAGCAGAATTTCTTTATTAAAGTTGCTCTCATTAGTTACCATATTAATTACGCACTGTTGTAATTTTTTCATCTCATTAGTAAATTCGAAATGAGAAAATTGCTCAAAAAATATAGGACGGTTCAAGATTTCAGGAAATTCTACGGCTATACGCAAAATTATGGCCTGATTTTGCTCTGCTTCAATTAGCTCTGGAGATTTATTGTAAAGATACTCACCTTTTGTTGCTTTGCTATTAAAAATCAGCTTTTTAAAGTTTCTTCTTAATTCACTGACCTTATTGTAAAAATAATCTCTATAATACCTTCTAATACTGCTGTTACCGATAGCATTGACATATTTCATGAACTTGTGCTCAAGAATTGAATATTTTTCCGGAGCAAATTTTTCATAATTTTGCAAATTGCTACCAATTATGTGATGCCATAAATATTCAGAGTGCAGTTCTGTTGAGCGGTTAAAAGCGGATAGTACATCTTCCGTCTTATATTCTAGTTCATTGCATATATCGTATGGGTCCTTGTTGCTTGGTAAAGTCACGAACTTCAATGTGTATCCAGGCTCCAGTATCGGCAGAACAAGTTCTGCAATTCGAATAGCAGCATGACATCCAGGACTATCGCCATCCATACAGATAGAAATTTCTTTAGCAAGTTTCCAAAGATTTTTTATCTGCTCTGCAGAAATTGCGGTACCAAGCGGAGCGATTGTATTGCTAATTCCCGCTTGATGTAGTGCTATTACATCCATATATCCTTCAACAACAAATAGATGCTGTTTTTTGCGTATTTCACTCAAAGCAAAGTTTAATCCATATAAATTTTCTCTTTTCTTAAAGAGCTGACTCTCTGGGCTATTTAAATATTTTGGTTGTTGATCAGAACTCAACGCACGTCCACCAAAGCCAATAACTTTTCCTGCAATGTTCTGTATAGGAAACATGAGTCGATCATAGAAATAATCACGAGAATTTCTATTTATCAACCCAACATTAGCCAAAATTTTGTCTTCAATACCTGAAGAGTTCAAATATTCTCTCAAACCAGAGCTTGGTGCATAACCTATTCTAAATTTATCTATGATTTTGAGTGAAATCTTGCGTTGCTTTAAATAATCTACAACTCCCTGATTTTTTTGTGTAAACCAATTTGCAGCTAAATTCAGTGCTGAAAACAGTTTGTCATTTTCTTTAGCAAAGCTGAGGTTTTTGGGTAACTCAACACCTGCAACAGATGCCAATTTTTCCAACGCTTCCTTAAAACTTAAGCCCTCAGTTTGTGAAATAAATTCAAACGCATCACCATGAGCTGAGCAACCGAAACAGTAATATAAGCCCTTAACATTGCTGACCGAAAAAGATGGAGTTTTTTCGTTATGAAATGGGCAGAGTCCAACAAAACTATCTCCTCTTTTTATTAACCTAACTTTTTTTCCTACTATGTCGGACAACAATAATTTTGACTTTATAATATCTATATGATCCATTTTACCGAATTAGTAGTGGTAGGATAAAAATTATATAGAATTTATGCATATCTGACTCGAAATTTATTCAGAAAGATCAGGAGAGCTTGACAAAAAGCTCAAAATAAATTACCCATATAAATACCCTTAAGTTGCAATTTCTTATATGTCAGATGTGATATCAGTTGCTTCAGACCACGCAGGTTATGAACTAAAATCAGAAATAAAGGCTTACTTGGAAACTTTAGATTATACAGTGATAGACCGTGGCTGCACTGCTGAACAAAAGAGTGTAGACTACCCTGACTATGCTGCTGAAGTTGTAGAAGATATAACAAACAAAAAAGCAAATTATGGAATATTAATTTGCGGTACAGGTTTGGGCATGAGTACTGTGGCAAATCGTTTTGAAGGAATCTACGCTGCTTTATGTAATAGTGTTGAGATCGCAAAATTAGCTCGCGAGCATGGCAACGCGAATATACTTTGTCTTGGTGCAGGGTTTACTGCGAGTGGATTAGCAAAAGACATAGTCAAACAATTCCTCGAAACAGAATTTTCAAAAGAAAGTAGACATAAAGAACGCCTTGATAAACTTAGCAATATTAGCAAGAAAAAAACCACAAAAACTTATAACAAAGATGAAATATCAAAATTCGCTAAAATAGCAGGTGAATGGTGGAATGAGAATGGCAAATTCAAGCCATTGCACATGATGAATCCTGTGAGAGTATCATACATCGTTGAGAAAATAAAAGAATTAAAAAAATGCGATTTAAAAGAACTATCATTGCTCGATGTTGGTTGTGGTGGTGGCATTTTGTCAGAGTCAATGGCGCGTATTGGTATTAGCGTTGCGGGAATAGATGTATGTGAGGAAAACATAAAAGTGGCACAGTCGCATGCGAAGAAAGTAGTGTTAAATATAGAATACACACACACTAGCATTGAAGAGCTAAGCAATGACAAGAAGTATGACGTGGTTTTGTTGATGGAAGTGGTTGAACATGTCGATAATTTAGAGTTTTTCATGAAAAAAGCAATAGAGCTGTTGAAGCCAGAAGGGCTAATTTTTATATCGACGATAAATAGAACTATTAAATCCTTCTGTCTTGCAATAGTCGGCGCAGAGTACATATTAAACTGGCTGCCAAAAGGCACACATAATTGGAATAAATTTCTCAAGCCATCAGAAATTGCAAATCATCTAAGGGAAAACAATGTAACACTACAAGATATGACTGGTATGGAATATAATGTAATAAAGCGTGAATGGAACTTGACCAAAGGTGTGGATGTTAATTATATACTTTGTGGAAACGTTGTAATTTGAAATCTCATTCAAGTACTAGAAGGTAATGCAAATATTTTAGGCAGTTTTACTTTACTTAGCAGCTAATTTATCATATGTATTTCCATAGGATATCGCTATATTAGAATATGTTACAATTACTAACCTTACTTGCTGTTATCACTTCGGTTGTATTTTTTGGTCATCTAGTTCCAATGGAAGTGAAAACCTTCTTGTATTCAATAAGCCTTAGTATAAAAGAGATCTTACTATTTATAATGCCTTTTATTGTTTTTGCATTAATCTTTAGTAGTGTTAACAATCTTAAGCAGTCGGCTATAAAGTTTATATTGTTACTTATTATAACGATTTTCTTGTCGAATCTAGCTTCAAGTTTAATAGCTTATTCTGTTGGGCATTTCATCACACAAAACACTTATTCAATACAAGATATAACATATGAAGAAACAATTGTTCCTTTATGGTCATTTAGGATACCTGCATTGCTTTCTAATTTTTATGCCCTTGCTTGTGGATTTGTGTTAAGCATATTAGTGTCCACAATATTACCAAAAAAAAGTAAAGAGCTCTCGAACAAAATGTTAGATTTAACTCTCTTTATTTTGAAGACATTTTTGACGCCAATTATTCCAATGTTTGTACTTGGTCTTGCTTTAAAAATGGAACATGATCAGGTTTTACCCATAATATTTAAGGATTACTCAATAATTTTTATTATTATATCATCTGCAACCTACCTTTATGTTTTTCTCTTATATGGAGCAGTAAATTCGTTCAAGATCACAAGCTGGATAGCTAGTATAGGTAATATGATACCAGCATTTATTACTGCAATGAGCACAATGTCTAGTAATATAGCTATGCCGCTTACTCTTGAAGGAAGCAAAAAAAATGTAAAGCAGCATGATATAGCATCGTCTGTTGTACCAATAACTGCTAGCTTTCATTTAGTAGGTGATTGCTTTTTTATTATAATACTATCAATGATAATGACTTTTGGTGGTGCATTGTCTGCAACAGACTATGTGACTTTCCTTCTCTACTTTCTGTTATTTAAATTTGCTATTGTTGCAGTTCCAGCGGGAGGGATTATGGTAATGTTGCCTGTTCTTGAGAAGTATCTTAAATTCTCCCCAGAGATGCTTTCATTAATTACAGCATTGTATATAGTGTTTGACCCAATAATAACTTCAGCAAATGTTATGGGTAACGGTGCGTTCACTATGATGTTTACAAAGCTCTATGATAAGCTTAAGTGATGTCCATTCTAGCAATTAATACTGTAGGTGCTGGTAGTTCAATAGCAGTAATTGATTACGATGGTAATTGTTTTGTAGAACGCAATTCTGCAAACAATAGTCATGCAGAATCATTTTTTCAAATACTGAATACTTTGTTTGATAAGCATAATTACAGCTACGATAAAATAGACCATTTAGCAGTGATAGTTGGACCAGGAAGTTTTACTGGAATCAGAGTTGGTATATCAACTGCACAAGGTATAAATCTTGCTACAAATAAGCCGTTATATGGGGTTAGTGCGCTGGAAGCTCAAGCATATGCAATATCGCTACTTTGTACAAATAGCAAAAAAAATATTAAAGCTATAATCGAAGATGATCAAAAGCTTTATACGCAGTTATTTGATTTCAATTTGTTACCGCTATCAAATCCTGCTGTAGTAAGTGAACTCCAGCCTGAAACGCACTGCATTACATATATGGATTGCAGTTTACCAAAGTTGGATGCTAGCCATGCAGGGCTATTAGTCCGTTATAGACTAAAAAATAAACAAAAATTAAATGGAGTTGAGGCTCTATATTTAAATGAGCCTCAGTATATGAAATCGTTGCCTATTGCGTAAACACTATTAATTTGGCCAAGTTTGTACATCTGACTTACTATTTCTTCTGCTACTTCTTTTATACTCATATTTGAATTTTCTACCTCTATAGCATTTTGTGGTACAAATAAATCTTCCTCCCTAAATTTAATACTATTTATATTAGTAACCTTCCTATTTTTTCTTTGCTTTTTTGATATAGTACGCTCTTGTAATATCAATGGATTGCACCTAAGTACTATAGGGAGGGTTTTTGTGCTCATTTTTTTACTAAGTTCTACTACTGAGTTATATATTCTTATGTTGTAATCATTATTTTTAATTAATTCATCAATAAATATATAATTTTTTGAGTCAATAGGATAGGCTTCTATTGCCTGAAACATAACATATGTAGTGTTATATATTCTATCTCGAGCTTCTTTGGAAGTTTGATTATATTCAAGTCCACTTACAATTACTGCATTTATCATACTAGATAATACTATTGCTGTAGAAAGTTTACCACTTCCTGGAAGACCAGTGATATATATGAAAAATTTTGTTAGCTGTCTTTTTATGTCAATGTTTATCATATTATTTTTAATATTAAAACCTATAATTATAATAACATAAAAACAAGGCTTTAAAACATATGAAATATTACATAAAAAGTCGTTTTTATAGTTAAAATACTATGTAATCTAAAAATGTAAACTCTAATCACCTAAGGCAAGTAAAAGTCCTTAGTATTTTAACGTAGGTTCACCTTTTAGTTTGTAATAAACTTTTTTTTACGTATAAATCTTTAGAAAATTTTAGTCAAGAGCTATGTTATTAACAAATAGTGAGTTGAAAAGAGACCTAGTTAACGCCTATCAAATTTTATCTTATCTTAAATTAGATGATCATACGTATACTCATCTCTCTGTACGTTCTGAAGATAAAAAGTCATTTTATGTTTATCCGTTTGGTATACGTTTTTATGAAGTAGATGAAAATTCATTGATGAAAGTATCGTTTGATGGGAATATAATTGAAGGCAAAGAATATCAATATAATAAAACTGGCTATGTAATCCATGGCTTCATTTATCAAGCAAGGAAAGATATTCAAGCAATTTTTCATCTACATACACCTTCTATTGTAGCAGTTTCTTCTCTCAAGGATGGATTACTCCCAATAAGTCAGTGGGCGCTGCACTTTTATAATAAGGTATCTTACCATGATTATAATTCCCTGGCACTTGATGATACAGAAGGAAAAAGATTAATAGCTGATTTGAAAGAAAATTTTGTGATGTTAATGTGCAATCATGGATCTATAACATGTGGTCAGACTATACAAGAAGCAATGTTTTATACGTATCACTTAGAACAAGCTTGTAAAACTCAATGCCTGACGCTAGCAATGAATAGGGCGTTGTCAATTCCAAGTGAAGAAATTTGCTCAAAAGCCGTAAAGGATCTTCTGTCTTTCGAAAGCAATCTTGGTGAGAGAGATTGGCACGCATGGGTTAGGTTGATTAAAGGTAAGTTATAAAAGTTTCTGACTCTTCGATAGATATTAGATTTCTTGCATAACCAGCCAGTCTGAAATCCAATAATGGTTTCACACGCTGTAACTCTTCAATTCATGCAAAAAGTCTAATGTCTCCATCTCTACTTAAGTTAACACCCTTAACTAAGCAGATACAAGTAAATAACTAGTAAGTTTTTTCAATCCTGCTCCACAGCAAATTTTAATGCTATGTGAGTAGTTATAGTGCTGTTAACAATTAAAATGACAAAAACTAAGATGGTGATTAGTAGTGTATAAATATTCAAGGATAAATTTTCAAATTGAGTTAGCAATTTGAAATATACAAAAGTTGGCATTATCATTGGCAAAACAAGAATTTGCGACACTCCTGATGCTAAGTTATTTCGACCAATCATCAATGCATTTCCAGTAGCTGAAATATTAATGATTATCAGCGTATTAAATAATAAAGACACTCCAACTGCTATTGAATGTTCAATATTATTGCCTAGAATTGCAAAGCTGAACATGAAAGAAATCACTGAAATCGGTAACCCAAATAACAACCAGTGAGCGAAGATTTTATAAGCAACTATCAGCCTAGAAGAGAGTGGCTGTACAAAGATTTGCTCTAATATTCCATCATGATAATCAGATGTAAATAAATTATTTGTAGAGATCTGCAAAACAAATGTAGCACATATCCATGTTAATGTTAATATGACTTCTTGTTTACTGTTGTTTTCAAGTGTATATGAAGATAAACTTAACATTATAATAAAAATACATACTATATAAGTAAGATTATTATCATTTATTACTAATTTTTTTACCGAACTAATCATACCAGGATTTTAAATGTTTATTATAAATTATAGTGTTTACTTTGAGGGTAGTATAATTTTTTTTGTTTATAAGTTATATAAGCTTTAATATATTTTATTGATAATGCTATGGAAAAATTAATAAAAATAAAGTTACCGGAAGATTACGTTCCTTCAGAAAATGAAGAATATATGAACGTAAAACAACTGGAATACTTTAGCTTAAAGTTAAAATCGATACTCTCTGAACTGGAGAAACAAGATCTAGAAGATAGTAGTATTTATTCTGATAGTGAAAATGGAGAATTAATTAAGCGCCGAAAAGATAGAAAAGAAAAAATTAAGGAGGCGTTGGAAAAAATAAAATTAGGCATTTATGGTTACTGCAATGGAACGGGAGAAGAAATAGGAGTCGAAAGACTTAAAGCTAATCCGCTTGCTATGTATTGTATTGAAGAACAAGAGAGAATAGAAAAAGAAAAGAACGTGTATAACATTAATGATTAGAACTTGTTCGGGAATTGATAAACTCAAGCATATTTCTCTCCTTAACATAACTCTACTCATAGCCAGATATATGAAATTTTCAGTGAGTAAATCTTATTCTTTCGATAGTCTTCTATTCCTAAAGCAAAAGTCCTTTCTACAACCCACCTTCTTGGCTGTACTTTAAACCCCTCATTGGTAGTAGCTAAGGCGGTGTGTCTTTGTTGACTTAGAACCTACATGAAGGCCTTTTGACAATCTCAATATCCATACCATATTCTTCCTTTATATGATTTTTTAAATTTTCTCCTTGGTATCCCATCACATTTTTTAACTATAGTATATTTTTTTCTTATATTATTTAATGCCACCTTTATCATTTTCATTAGCAGCGCTTACGTAACAATCTAGTATAAAACCCTGAGTATCTGTAATTATATGCCTTTTTCTACCCTTTACTTTCTTAAATAGCCTTTGATTCCCCTTTTTCTGTAGTCTGTACAGATTACTATACAAACACTTGACTGATCATACACAGTTTTCCATAGCGGAAAATCATTTAGTAAATACCGCCATTTACACCTGTACACAATACATAGAAAATTGCTTCTAATATTTCTCTTTTGCTATACTTTGACGACCTTCCTCCTTTCCTGTATGATACTCTGGAGTAGCTTTCTATTCTTGCCCATTCCCTTCGATTTAGCTCTGCTGGATGCTTTTTTCTCATCTTTACCCAGTATTAAAACTTTAGATATTATAGCCTCTTTTACTAATCTCTGGACAAGCTCTAGCTTCGGTAAACTCAGTAGAAGGTTCTTTTGCAAAAAATGCAGCATGTACAGCATTTTTAATAAAAAAACATGCAGCAAGTGCAAATATTGCTGTCGGTACATAGCGCAAAGGAGAAGCTATACTAAAAAAAGTAGCAGAAGCGACGATTAAGCAACAACAAGTCAGTATCGTTTGATCACGTAGATAACGTCTATCAACTCCACTGTATTCAGCCATCAACCCTTTAACTTTATCATTGCTACCATATGGCAGAGTAAGCGTTTTAATCAAATTCATTACACAATTATTAGTGAAATATGGAGCACACTCTATAACTCTGGAGCCATTAACCTTCTGATTAGGATCTGCACCATACTTTAGAAGCAACTCTACATATTTTTCGCGTTTATCGTTGTCACAATTGATTGCTTGATATAATGGACCTCGACCATTTTCATCTAACATATTAGGATTAGTACCATATTTCAAAAGTATTTCCATAGTATGATCATCATCACAAAAAAACGCTTCAAACAAAGGATTTTTACCATTTCTATCTACCATATTAGGGTCAGCACCATATTGTAACAATAACTCTACAATTCTGCTGTCGTTGAGAACCATATAATAGCATAACGAAGCTTCATTATTATTGAGTAGCCTTATGTTAGGGTCAGCACCATTTTCTAAAAGAAGTCTCAAAATACTATAATCTCTTGAATTTTTGGCTTGCATTAAAGCAATAGATAATGGAAAGTAAATACAAATAAGTTCTTCATTGATGTAATCACCAAATCTTCCATCTTTACTGCTTTTGAATTTGGAAAAAAGCTTTTCAAGAAACTTTATATCCTGATTATATAGAGCCCTATATAAGTAAAACCTCAAATCTCCAGGCGAATTAATTTCATTTAAATTTTCGTCAGTTAGATTTTTAACCCCTTCTATATTTTCCTTAGTGAGAAATTCATATGCAGTACCTAGCTTTTTAAATTTCTCCTCATTTTGTTTCTTTACAGCTTCTGAATGTTTATCAGGATGATATTTCAAGGCTAATTTTCTATACGATGATTTAATTTCTTGTTCACTGGGCGCATCGCTTGATTCAAAACCTAATATTTTTAAAGCTTCCTTTCTACTTACAATAAATTCCCCACTGAAATATGTTAAATTAAACGTAACCCAAAATTTCAAAAAGTAAAGCTTTTATGTCAAATTGCATCTATTTCATAACTGTACAAATATTGTAGATCAGGAAACTTCAGTCCTTGATACTGGAATAACATCTCTATACTACTCCGGGCCAATCTAAATATTAAGAAATTTACCATATAAAAAAAAGGCAAAAGAAACCCTATTATCTATTTTTTAAATTTACGTTCTTTATTGTCTCATTTAACGTTCACTAAACAGATACCATTTTTGCATTTAATTTACAGAATGTAGTCTAAGTACAAACTTGTGAAAGGCTTATGTGTAATGCTTCTCCACATAATCACTAATAATTTCCTTAAATTCTTCAAAAATATTATCACCTTGTAAAGTTTTGAAATATTTGCCGTCTTTGTAGACTGCTGAAACAGGTTTTTCTCCATACCCAGGCAGGCTGATCCCCAGATTTGCATGTTTGCTCTCTCCAGGACCATTTACTATGCATCCCATAACAGCAACTTTCATATACTCTACACCAGGATTCTTTTTCTTCCATACCGGCATATGAGTTTTTATGTAGCCATTTACTTCCTTAGTTAATATACGAAAACGATCGCTACTTGTGCGTCCACAACCAGGACATGAACTCACCTGAGGGTTAAAGTAGCGCAAACCTATAGACTGCAGTATTTCCTGACATACTACCACCTCATTAGTGCGTGATTCACCAGGGCGCTGAGTTAAAGAAGCCCGGATAGTGTCTCCAATACCATTTTGCAATAAATAAGTAAGCCCTGCTGTGGTATTTACTACGCCTTTGTTACCCATACCAGCTTCGGTTAAACCCAAATGCAGCGCATAATTGGAAGATTTTGCAAGTGCCGTATAAACTAAAATTAAATCCTGCACTCTACTGACTTTACATGAAATGATTATTTTCTCTGCATTAAGGCCAATCTTCTCAGCTTTTTTTGCACTACCAAGAGCAGACATTACAAGCGTCTTACGTAATATAACATCAGAAGTTTTTGGATTACTAGACAAGGAGTTTTCATCCATTAATTTTTGTGAAAGGTACTTATCAAGACTACCCCAATTTACTCCAATTCTGACAGGAAGATCATGCATTATTGCATACTCTATAATTTTTTCAAATTTTTCATCACGTTTATCACCAAAGCCTATATTACCTGGATTTATCCTAATTTTACCCAGAATTTTAATGTTGTCTGGATAATCCTGAATCAGCCTGTAGAGCTCATATTGTCCACAGCCTACTAATATCTTACCATCAAAGCCTTCTTTATTTATTTCCTCTACTATATAAGGTATTGCTTTTGCTACTTCCTTTGAGTTCAAAGCAATTCGCACCAACTCTGAACCTGCATGCGCTAGTTCTATTACTTCTTTTGCATATTTCTGAGCACTGCTTTTTATGTTGTCAGAATCTATATGTGCACCAAGTGCCATGGATTGAACAACTATAGGATTATTTCCACCTATCTTCACTTGTCCAACTTTTACAGTATGAGTTTTATGCCTGGAAACCGGCGATGACTCATATGCATCATCACTCAATGTCAGGTCTCTATCTAGCATATTATTAATCGTGACACTATTTTACTGTGTCAACTACACTGCCAAATGAACTTGAACCATTTAAACTATGCTGTGATGTTCTATTTAGATCAGTAATAGAATCATGAGAGCACGTTCTTCTTGATGGACTTTCTTTTATAGTAACATTTATAGGGGAAACTTTTTTTTCTCGTGCT
Source organism: Wolbachia endosymbiont (group B) of Villa cingulata (assembly GCF_964028285.1). NCBI lineage: Bacteria > Pseudomonadati > Pseudomonadota > Alphaproteobacteria > Rickettsiales > Anaplasmataceae > Wolbachia > Wolbachia endosymbiont (group B) of Villa cingulata. The sequence continues at coordinate 868,314 of NZ_OZ034766.1, forward strand.
GAAGTAACTTTTTTCCCTTTTTGTTGTTCACTTTTATGCTGCTTACTTTCATACTGAGAAACTGGCTCTTGATCTATAAATACAGCACCCTTTAAACGTGCAAGATTAATACCATGCTGATTGATCATAGCATCCTCCCCATCTTCAACTATGCAAGCTCCAACGTTGTTTGGCTCGTTATCAAGGCTAGCAATTTTTTTTTCTTTTAATTTTTTGATTAGATCTTCTTTATTTATAGCTAGATCTTGTAACTTTTTTTTCTTGAGGAGCTCCCTACGCTTCTCATACAGTTTATATGACTCAGCAAAATCCTCGTCTGCATGAAAGTTTGCACCACCAGGGTTACCAGGAGGTATGTACCTCTTACTGAACTTTACCTTAGACTTCGCTTCAACATTATGTACAGTAAAGAAACTAGAAACCAAAAGTATTAATATAAATAAAACTTTAGAAAAGATCTTAAGCATACTATAGTGAATATTGTGCTTTAAAAGATACCAATTAACAAACTTCAAGTAAATCAGAATCTCTACCAACTTTATAATACAAACATCTTTCTAAAAAATTTACTACCAAAACCTACGTAATCTAAAGGAAATTTAAGGTGTTACAAATTTTACGTAACACCCTTTCAAGAAGAGCATTACACTCTTCCTTGCTGTAAGTTATTCTTCAGTTTTTCGGTATCATTCACATTATTAAACTTTCCGCTTGGCATATCTTGAGACAAGTCGTTTTTCTTCTCTTTATCAAGCTTAACTCCCTGATAGATACAGAATGCAACAAAACTAGTTACCGCTATTGCAGCAACAGCACTGACTATGGCACAAGTTAGTATTGCTTGTTCTTGTCCCCCTACCATGTCTGCAAATGTTTCTACTTTTTCTTCTAAGCCTGTAAATTTTTCTTGCAAGCCGCTTAAGTGCTCTTGCATAGCTTGAAACTGCTCAGTACCAATCTTGTCTTCTAATGCACCAAAAACTTTTTCAAACTGCTCAACATCTATCTTTTGAGCTTCTTGCCACTCTTTTAATGCACTAAATACCTCTTCAAACTGTTTAGCATCTATCTTTTGAGCTTCTTGCCATTCTTTTAATGCGCTAAATACTTCTTGAAACTTTTTAGCATCAATATTTTGACTTTCCTGCAATGCTGTTACATCCGATTTATCAAAACCGAATACAAATTTGGTTATACCCATTTTTAACCCCCTAGCTAATTAATATATTACTATTGTACGTTTTTAGTAGTTAATTTAGTATTAAACACTATACAACTGGGATCCAATAAGAAATATCTGGATTCCAGTGGGCTTTGTTGCATCACTCTTCGGATAGTAGGTAACGTGGAATAAATTCATGAAGCTATCTCAAATTTAGCCATGCCTATATCAGTAAATTTGTTAAGCAAATAACACTTGAGTAGCAGTTCTCTCTCACGATTAACCTCAGATTTGTTTCTAAAACTAAACCCAAATGTTTGCTTCAGTCGCGAGAAAAAACTTTCTATATAAGATCTCTTCCCATAATTTATCTCTTTTTTCCACCTCTTCATACCATCTTCATCATATGACTTTATGAGCTTGATTGTAGAATTTCTCTCATCCATATAATCCAACTTTGGATGCTCTACTGCATTATTTTGCGGAGGAATCCTTGTCTTTATGTCAAGCTCATCGCACAGTTTGTATAACTTCTTTCGATTATATGCCCTGTCTGCATATAGTGTGCTTATATTATATTTAACATCAATCCTTGCAATAAGATCACATGCTCCATAGTGGTCAGAATAAACTCCGCCACTGTATTTTGCTGCTATAACTTTTTTGCTACCTATCTCTAGCATTACATGCAGTTTTCTTGTTTGCTCATAGCGGCGATACTTTCTATCTGTACCATTTGCCTTGCTATGACCTGGAATATTATTGTAGATGCTTATTCCAGTACTATCTATGGCAATCTCAATATCTTCTGTATTATTTTTATCATGTCTTCGATCATTAATTTTGATGTTAAGTTTTTTAAGCCTTCTTGAGGCCTGGGAATAGCTAATAACTTGCAAGTTTTTCCTTACTTGCTCAAGGTACCCTGCTATAAATCCCGCTGTTTGTCTCAGACCTATTCTAAATAAACAAGTTATTATGTGAACCAGAATCACGACCTTATCGCTATAAATATAGTTGCCACCAGCCATTTTTGGACCTTTTTCGTACCAATTTTCTATGGCATCATTGACGTAATAAAAAATATTTCCCCTCTCTTGGAGAAATTTGTTATATTCATGGCAGTTACTGACTCTCATTTTTTGTGGCATATTTTTCTTTAGTAGGTTAAATGCTTGTCTTATAGTGAATTTTGTCAGTAACTGCCAGTTCTTTTTATTTGACCTATGCAACAAAGCCATTCCAGCGTCATGCGCTGGAACTTTTGAATTCCAGTTATGCAAGAGATCTATTGATCTTAGAAATAACTTTCCTTGGTGTAAGTTAGCGATTATTCTACCAATATCTCTCTCTTTCCTGAGTAACTCGGAGCACTGACAATACCTTCTTTCTCCATTCTTTCAACAATATTTGCAGCTCTGTTATAGCCTATTCTAAGTTGCCTTTGAATGTAACTAGTTGAAACCTTTTGATCTCTCTGAATGATGGCCACTGCTTGCTTGTATAGATCGTTCTCTTCATCTTCTGTTTCACCTTCTGATTCCGTGAAAGAATTTTCATCTTCTTGAGTGATTTCCTCCATGTAGTTTGGCTCACCTTGCGTTTTTAGATGATCAACTATATTTTGCACCTCATCATCACTTACAAATGGACCGTGAACTCGAATAATCTTACCACCAGAGGCCATATAAAGCATATCACCCATACCGAGCAATTGTTCAGCCCCTTGTTCACCAAGTATTGTACGGCTATCTATCTTAGAAGTAACAGCAAAACTAATTCTCGTTGGAAAGTTTGCTTTTATCACACCTGTTATCACATCTACAGATGGGCGTTGTGTTGCCATTATAATGTGTATTCCTGCAGCACGAGCCATCTGAGCTAAACGTTGAATAGAGCATTCTATATCTTTGCCAGCAACAAGCATTAAATCTGCCATTTCATCTACAATCACCACAATATACGGAAATGTCTCCATTTTAATCGGTATTTTTTCAAACAAAGGTTTACCAGTTGTTGAGTTAAAGCCAATCTGTACAACACGTTCCAATTCTATTCCGCTATTCATCGCTTCTGTAATTTTTTGATTATAGTTTATTACATTCCGCACATTTAAATATGACATCATACGATAGCGATTTTCCATCTCTTTCACGATCCACTTAAGAGCAATAACAGCTTTTTTTGGCTCTGTTACCACTGGTGTTATTAGATGCGGTATTGAATCATATATTGAAAGCTCAAGCATTTTTGGATCGATCATTATCATCTTGCATTCATCAGGACTTAGTCGATAAACAAGCGACAGAATCATCGTGTTAATTGCAACCGACTTACCTGACCCTGTAGTTCCGGCAACAAGCAAGTGGGGCATTTTAGTCAGATCTGCAATAACTGGTTTTCCGCTTATTTCCTTGCCAAGCGCAATTGGAAGATTTAAGTTTGCATTTTGGTATTCTGGCGATTCAAGTAAATCACGCAGCATCACAATCTCTCGCTCCTTGTTTGGCAATTCTATTCCCATGGCATTTTGTCCACGAATTATTGAAATACGTGCAGAAAGTGCACTCATTGAACGTGCAATATCATCTGCAAGACCAATCACTCTTGCAGATTTTGTACCTGCTTGTGGTTCAAGTTTGTATAAAGTCACAACCGGTCCATAACATACACTTATAATTTTTCCTTGCACGCCAAAATCACTCAGCACCTGTTCGAGCAGAGATAAATTCTTATTGCTCTCTAATGCATTCAACTGTTTTCTCTGCATAGATTCTTCTACTTTAGAAAGTAAGTGAATGCTTGGAAACTCAAACTCGCTAGAAGGTGGTTTAAAAATCTCTTCGGTAGCTTTTTTCTGTCTTTCTTTTGGTTGTTGTCTAGTGGTTCTATATTTTCCCTCTATTACTAATGGTGCTATTGAATAATCAGTAGTTTTACGTAACCTGAAAAACAGAACCTTTTTAAAAAGGGAAAATATTTTTTTACATAGGAAAAGCAAAGAATAAACCGTTCTCTTCCAACCAACCAACCCTACAACACCTATTGATGCTACTACTGTGAATATGTAAAACGGGCAGTGGCCAATTAGAGTATTGCCGACTATTCCACTGTGCATATACCTAGCAGTAATGCCAAGCGACAGTTGCGCTAATGTAGCACATATTCCTAAATTGATTAATATTAAATAGAGAATTTTCAGCAGCCTTTTTGATATCAAAAAGTAAACTATGGTTGTAGCTATTGTAATACTAGCGAGTCCAAGAAATTGAACCAATATATCAGCTAAATATGAACCTACCACTCCGCCCAAATTTGTTACTTCCTGATTTGTAGCTGTATTTAAGGATGGATCTTGATAATTATAGCTAAAAACCGATATATATATATACATTAAGAGTAACAGGTATATCGCTGATTTTAGCTGTTTTTTTAACATCTACTTAAAGTAATAAGTAATTGTATATTTTACAAAGTGAATTGCTATTATCAATATCATCACGGATAAATCTAATCCATTGAATGGTTGTATATACCTTCTGATAACCTTTAGTGGAGGATAAGTGAGTCTGTTTAAAGTTTGCATTATATTGCTTACAACTTCATTATATATGTTAACTACATTAAATTTAATCAATAAATCGAGAGCAACTGAGCATATTAGAATGAAGCTGTAGAGATCAAGTAGCAGGTTAAGTAAGCATATGATTGGATGCATATTACTGATTTACACTAAAACCTATTATGTGTAGTGATATGTATAAAATCAAGCCCCACAATAATTTTTATGCTGAAATAGGTGCAAACAATAACTGATTAGTCTGTTTATCAACAGAGATGTCCACTATTTGCTGCCTTGGATTCCCTCTACTGTAAAATTCTTCAACTTCCTGCAGCGCCAATGTTACATCTCGAAGCAAAATTAATGTGTCACAGCTATGTGGAACTTGCTCTCTAAAATATCCACTGGCTGAATAATACCAGATGGCAAGGTTTATCAAATCAAGCACATCATTTAGTTCTAATATTGCGCAATGCCTGTTTTAGAACAAAAACCAACCACTCCAATATTAGCGTCAAAAAATATGTACCTACTATTTTCTCCCTTATATATTAGCATAGCATGCCCATCTTTACTGAGCTTTTCATCTTTATAATAATAACTGTGGCGGCAGCTAAACATTATATAATGCTCTGATTTTGTGTTATCTAATGCATGCTCAAGTTGCTCTTGAGAAATGGAAGCTTGTTTTTTTGTTAGGATCAAAGAAAAATTTTTGTTTATTTAGCAAGATGTTGTCAGAGAAAACAAAATTTTTACTCTTTTTAGCATCATAAAAACATAAAATAGGTAAGCACTCCGATAGAACTAGTATCAAATGTAACTTCCGTTCTTTTTCTTCCTTGCCATTAAGGTAATCTATAATATCTTGCTCGGTTATTTTGTTATTTAGTCTATTAAAAAAGCTTAAAAAGTCTTCTCTACTTTCTAGCTTCATAAAAACAATTAAGTTACTTAATGGGTTACATAATCCGTTTCTAGGATTAAAGCCTAGAATTTTTTTATACCATCCACTCAATGTTGGCATATTCCCTATGGCTGTGGAAATATGTCGATTTAATCCTAATTTGATACCATCTTCTCTCTTAAATTTTTGTGTATACTCTTCATAAGCCAACTTTACCTGAGTATATGATATTATTTCTGTGTAGTGATATTTCCCTTTGCTGTCTTTATAAATTCCTTTTATATTACAAGCAATGCTATTCTCTATATCTTGCGTGATAACAAAGTCTTCAGTTTCAATAGTTTGGTTTAAAAATTCTGCAATATCTCTTTTTGAGAAAGTTCGATCAAAAGTTTTTCCATTATCATTTTTGAAAAAGACTCTGACCTTGTCTTCCTTAAGAAGATGAATTTTTGATATTTGCGATCCACAAATATCGTTGACGTACTCTTTTATATATGTTGACATTACTGCTACCTAATATTTTAGTAATATATTAAGTATGACATAAAATATTAAAATTTTAAAGATTTTTATTAAAATTTAATAAGATATTGTAATCTTTGATTCCACGTGGATAAAAAACTTATTGATAAGTTAACGGAGAGATGTATACAATATAAGTATCTGTTCAGCAGAGTGGCAAAATAAGATAGATAAGAGAATCACAGAAATAGACGGTATCATGCCAGTGCTTGATACCTTTGTGTTTGAGGCAAAATCTGCTATAATATTTAACACACTGCTTTCACAAACGAATGTTCATACAATTCTGTGTCTGAGCACTGAGATGACGCCATTACAAAGGAACCAGCATCAGCTACTTGCATAACAAGAAAGAAAGCACTGGTTTAAATATTTGCACATTAGCCATACACCTGAATGGATATCTATATGACAAGATAAGTGTTCAGAACCATTTTCCTTATTTTAATTACCCATTACTTAATGAGATCACTTCTTTTAATTGATATTATAAAACTACTTATCGTAAAGTTGATCTATAGATATAATACTACCATTTGATGACTTTTCAGCACATTTCTCACTTTCATATTCTTTATCAGAATCAACGCTAAAGACTAAAGTATCTCCTGAAATTTTATCATGAAACTCACTAATAGCAAAAAACGGTACAGTGACTTGTTCTTGTTTTCCACGAAAGCTCAAACTGACGCTAAACTTATCCTCAAGAACTTTTAGACTATAAAATTGGTGCTGTAATATAATAAGCATTTGAGTAGGATACGATTCTTTCAAGTAGTCTGGTATGACAACACCATTAAATCGCGTAAAAAACAGTATCTCTAAGTGAGGAGTAAAAACATTATCTAATATAGTATTCAAAGCCTTTTTGATAACTTGAAATTTAGCATAACTAAGCGACTTCTGATAATCTGTTTTATCCATATAACCCTTACATGTTTGGGGGAACTTCTGTTACCCGGCGTTCCCTAAACCGTGCTTATAGCAATGAAGTTATAGTGCCTAAATTAAGCAGCTAATGCAACATTGTCTTCAGCAGCAAAGTTATCGTTTGCATCTAAATTATGAACTCTTAGCGGTGGTATCTAACCGAGCAAAGCTACCATCTTTACTATGCATGTCGATCCTTATTCGCCCCCGTATTAACAGAAAATATGGTGGAGGCGCCGAGTACTGCCCTCGGGTCCAATACACCTATTACAAGGTAATTTTATTGCCATAGTACAAAAATGCACATCTTTATTATACAGTAGTATTGAATAAATGTCAAGTTGTTGAACGTAAAATCGGTTGTAAGCTAAAAAACTAATATAAAAATTACTTCGCCTATTTATCTAATCTTAGTATAATCAAAGTAGAGGTATTTTTAGAGCTCAAAATCTATCTTCGTCTGCAGACTTTTTTATCAAATAATCAAACTCAGTGAAGAATGTAGCGTATCTTCTTCAGCGCAAATGGGTGCACACATATGCTTAATCTCTGTCGTATGTGCGTTACATTTTTTCTGTTCTTTATTAATAAATATGGGGGATTCTATGCCTAATTCTTAACAAAAAACTACTCAAATGCTTTTGTAGCTATTGAATTTCTGAGTTCAAGAAAGCAAGAGACAGTGTGAGAAATGGCACAAGCCGAAAAAAAGATAAGTTGTGGAACAAAAAATGCAAACAACTGTGGAAAATTACCCACTGGAATCCAGACTTTGATTGTCAAATAAAAAATTCACATCTTAAAAGGATCATATACATTAATTTCCTTAGTTTTCACTTTCTCGTTTAATAATCTCAAGATGGGCTGTAAATCATCGTCGATTGATAAGCACAGTACTTCTCTATCAAGAAAACCGGCTAGGTGATTCCTTTTCTCAAGGATTTCTGTTTCTTCCAATAAGTCACATTTATTTAACACTACAATTTCCTCTTTTTCAACAAGATCGCTATTGTAAAGCTTCAGTTCATTATGCGTACAATTATAAGCTGAAATAATGTCATCGTGAGTTACATCAATTAAATGCAGTAAAATTTTGCACCTTTCTATGTGCTTTAAAAATTTGTGTCCGAGCCCAACTCCAAGATGAGCATCAGCGATTATTCCAGGAATATCTGCTATTACAATTTCGCTATAATCCACTTTTGCTACACCTAAATGTGGTCTTATAGTAGTAAATTCATAATCGCCTACTTTCGTATCAGAATTCGAGCAGCGGGTTAAAAATTTAGATTTACCTACATTTGGCATACCAATAATGCCAACATCAGATAAAACTTTTAGCTTCAATATTATATTTCTTTCTTCGCCGGGCTGACCATGGGTAAAATGTCTTGGTGCCCTATTAGTAGCAGATTTAAAGTTAGTATTTCCAAGCCCACCTTTTCCACCTTTCACTACTTGAAATTCCATGTCAGGTTTATCAAGGTCTACTATTATTTCCTCACTTTCTTCATCGATTATTTGTGTACCAACTGGAACTTTAAGTATAATATCTTTTCCTGCTGTGCCAGATTTATCTCTACTCGTACCACTTTTTCCACTACTCGCTTTAATATGTCTTCGACAACGAAAATTAAGCAAAGTGTTGAGATTTGCATCACTGATGAAAATTATGTCTCCTCCCCTGCCCCCATTACCACCGTTTGGGCCACCAAATTCAACGAATTTTTCTCGACGAAAACTAGAGCAGCCATCGCCACCATCACCTGCTTTTAAATATAATTTAACTTCGTCTATGAAATCCATGCTAACCCGCGATAATATTTAGCATTTTCTCCTAGTGAACTTTCTATTCTCATCAATTCATTATACTTTGCAAGCCTATCAGAACGCGACAGCGAGCCAGTCTTTATTTGCCCACAATTCGACGCAACTGATATGTGGGATATCGTTGTATCTTCTGTTTCACCTGAGCGGTGAGAAATAATAGCCCTGTAGCCATTTAATTTTGCCATTTCAATAGCAGCAAAAGTTTCCGTAAGTGTTCCTATCTGGTTTGGCTTGATTAGTACAGCATTTGCCATTTTCTCCTCTATTCCTTTACTTATTAGTTCACAATTTGTAACAAATAAATCATCTCCAACCAATTGAACTTTATTCCCAAGTTTTATAGTAAGTAATTTCCAACCTTCATAGTCGTCTTCATTCATTGCATCTTCTATAGAAATTATTGGATATTTGCCTACAAGGTCAAAATAATACTGAACCAATTCCTCTGAAGTGAGTTCTCTGTTTTCAAATTTATAAACTCCATCTTCATAAAAAGTAGATGCAGCAACATCAAGACCCAGTGCAAAGTGATTTTTCATCGAATAACCGGCAGATTCAATAGCCTGAATTATCAAATTAAGAGCTTCTTCAGTGCTTCCAATGTTTGGTGCAAAACCACCTTCATCTCCTACGTTTGTGCTATAACCTTTTTTCTTAAGAATGCTGCGCAAGTTATGAAATACCTCTGCAGATATTCTGATTGCTTCACTGAAAGTTTCAGCACCAACCGGAAGAATCATAAATTCTTGAAAATCGAGTTTATTATCCGCATGTACTCCACCATTCATTACGTTAATGAGTGGAACTGGCATCTGCTCTTCCCCTACTCCCAAATACTTATATAACGGCATTTTAAAGCTGTTTGCTGCTGCTTTTGCAACAGCAAGAGACACACCCAAAGTTGCATTTGCTCCAAGTTTAGATTTATTTTTTGTTCCATCTAGTTCAATTAAAACTTTATCAATTGCACTCTGGTTTGCTGCGTCCATGCCAACAATTTCATTTGCTATCACTCCGTTTACGATTTGAACAGCTTTCAGCACTCCCTTACCACAATACCTTTTTTCATCCTGATCTCTCAGCTCCAATGCTTCTAGTTTACCGATTGACGCCCCAGAAGGGACAGCGGCTCTGCCTGTTGCTCCATCACATAGTTCTATTTCTACCTCAATTGTTGGGTAACCCCTGCTATCTAAAATTTCTCTTGCAAATACACTGCTGATCGTCTTCATATTAAACCTCTATTTTTAGCATAAGTACCGCAGTTTCTTTCGCTAGTTTAGCTATATTACTACCAGCACCAATAAATAATACTACATCTCCTGAACTTGTCGAATTACTAATAAAATGTGAAATGAGTAAAGCATCATTCATAATCTTCACATCATTAAACCCATTACTGATCAAGGCTTTTTGTATATCATCAATTCCACAGCCAGGAATAGGCTTATCTTCTGGAGGATGGACAGGAGTGAGAATTACATAATCAAACATCATGAAAATTCGTACGAACTCATCAAAAAAATTACGAATACGAGCAAAACGAAGCGGCTCGATAATTCCTGTTACCTTTCCTTTAGTGGTCAAACGTGCTGCTGCCAGGGTTGCCTGTATTTCATTTGGGTGGTGAGCATAATCCTCAATTAACTTAACACCTTTAATATCGGCAATTAAAGAAAATCTCCTTGCTACTCCTTTAAATTCCAAAAGACCTTTTTTAATCTCTTCATCACTAATTCCAAGTTTCACTGCAACTGATATTGCAGCCAGGGCGTTGCTAACTTTATGCATTCCTATTGCATTTGATAGCACTACATTCTTTATAATTCTGGTACAAGGTTGAATATCTTCTTTTTGTCTTTCGAGAGCGAGTTCTTTTAATCGAAACACCATATGTACATTATCATCATCAATTTCAATACGCTGAACTAACTTTCTAATTATATTAAATTTAGTCTCCCAATCTACCTCTGATAAATCACACTTTTCCTTCGTTATATGCTCTCTTACCATCTTCGCTTCTTTCCATATTACCTCTTCTAGTATATCCGCGCGTATTGGTCTGCTATTACATTCATCAAAACGGTTTCCAGGACAACGATAGTAACTTCTTCCTCCCTTAGCATTACTCATTCCATAATAAATGGATTTACAATACTGACATACAATTAATTCTTGTAATAAGTATTTACTTCCTCTTTGTTGCATTTTTTCTATTTGTAGCTCTTCTTTTTCCATGCTACCTCCCTACAACTTATATCTATTTTGCCTACAGTAAAATACGCACATAATGAGACAAATAAAGGAAAGTGCAAACCAAGTAATTGCATACTCCAAATGCTTAATTGGCTGTATAGTCAATTTTCCACCAAAATTGTCTTGCCACAATATACATTTTTCTAGCTTAATACCTAGATCATTGGAGATTTCTTCTGTACTTAAGGTAAACCACGTATTTGAAGCAATATCATTTTTGATAAACCAATTTTTGCTACCATCACAATATAAAACTCCACTCAAAGCTACTTTTTCAATTTTTGCTTTTTCTTCTTTTTTTTCTCTAACTATTCCTTTATTCACTAACATGTAATGTCCAGTGGTAAGCAATATAGGAGACAGCACATGATAGCCACGTTGACCTGCGAAAACATATAGTTCTATATCACTTAAAATTCCGTCGATTTTAACGTTTCTGTAGTTAAACTTTGAAAGATTATCACTAGGCAGTAGATGAATAACTGGAAGATCCATATTTTTGATAATATTATTCTTCCAGCTCAATCTAAATAACTGCCATAACCCGAGTGAAAAAAGAAGTAAAAAAGGTATAATGAAAATAAATACTGTTTTTCTTAACACTCTATATTTGTGTTCTCAAGTAATTTTCAATACCCATAAGCTCAATAAGGTCAACCTGTCCTTTGATCCAATGTAAGTGCTCTTCCTCATTTTTCAGTAGTCCTTCTAATAACATTACACTAATCACATCCTTTTCTTTTTCAGCAACAGAAATTGCCTCTCTGATGCCCTTTATGCCTTCTTCTTCTAACTTTAAATTATCTTCTAAGATTTTCTGTATTGTATCTTTTGTGAACTTTCCGTCATACTTTGAGATTTGATTTGTATCTTGAAAATTTGGCATGCCCTTAAGCAGTAAAATTCTTTCTGCTAGCCTATTTGCATGCTCAAGTTCTTCATTAAGCTCGTTTTTCATCTTTTCTGCAAGTTTATTAATTCCGCTATCTTTAAGAATCGCAAAATGCAAAAGATACTGGCGTACAGAAGTCAGCTCATTTGTAAGTAATTTATTTAAATGTTCTACTATTTCTTTATTCATAACCTTCCTTTAGCTAATATACCAATCTAATCTACATAACAATCAAGGCCACATCAATTCATTTTTCTCACAACAATTGTACCAAATAGCACATCATGAAATGCCTGTTTCCTCTGAGAGAAGCAAGCAACTAAATACCAACTGAAGGTAAGCATCACTATAATCACTTCTAGTGTACTTAAAGCATTTACTGATGTTTGAAAAAGTTTGATAAAGGTGATAATTGAATTATTTAGCATAGGAAGAAAAAACTGAGAGATAGTGCGATCAAATGCTAAGCTCAAACCTATTTTAGAACTATCTAAAGTGATAGTATATATATTCATTAACTGTTGACCAGGAGTTGCTTGAGCTGTTGAAGATATAAAATATGTAAAGTAGCCACAATTTATACACATGTATGACAGGTGTAAAATTAATGGAAAATCCCCTAATGACAACACAATTAGTAAGGTTGGAATTAATAAAATTGCTACATCTATTAAATATGCGCAAAAGCGCCTGTGTACACTAGCGATCTCTGTCATTACCACCTATCTTTCAAATACTTTACTATGAATTCTGTAAGTTTATTAAAATGTTGAAAATATAACAAATCTTCATAACCGCTTATTGATTGGCCGTATATAATAGGTAAGCAATTGGCATTTTGTGCACATAGAATGTCTGTGATGCTATCACCAACAAAAAACACATTTTCTCTATTTACAGGTAGCGTACTCTCCTCTAGTGCAAATAGCAGTGGAGTTGCAGATGGCTTATCTTCTGCAGTATCACATGAGCCAACTACTCTTTCAAAGTAAGAATCTAGTTTAAAATAGGCAACTTCTTGACGTAAATTAGTATTTTTCTTATTGCTAACTATCGCTAGGTAAATATTGTGGCTTTTCAGTGTCTGCAGCATTTTCTCTACTCCTTCATTCAGAGTAATATTTTGTAACAGTGCATTATCTAGGTATTTTTGATATATCTGGTTCGCTTTTTTCCACTTATCACCAAACAAATTGACCATGTAGCTCTTTCTTGATTCATTAGAGTTTCTATCAGCAACTTTGTTGCTGCACCCCATTGAATCCAAGGTATGCTGAATGGCATTAGAAATATTATCTTGAGTGTCAACTAAGGTATTATCCCAATCAAATACTACTGCTAATGGGCTATTTTTCATTTTTATATTGTTACGTATTTTAAGCTAATAAGTAAATGATATTTTGATGAAAAAAGCATAAATGAGGTGCTCCTTGTGTCTTAACCATTTTTACATAATTAACTAATATACTAATTTTAGTATAAGCTTTTATTTAGTTAGGTATGACACAGCTTAAAGATACACAAGATATTGAGAAGAAATTCAAGGATGTCTTTGCTGGTGCTTTTCCAGAAGGTACGTCGCTGGAAGATAAAGTGAAGATTATCAATGAGTTCCGCCAGGAACTTAAAGCTTACAAAAGGCAAGTAACCAAAGAAAATCTCGAGAAAAGGTTAAAAGATATTTCTGCAGCAGATAATTTTTCACTAGAAGATAAAATTAAGACTATTGCAAAATTAAATCGTAGTCTTAGAGATCGAATGAACCGTGCAGCTAAAAAAGTAGCTAAAGATTTTGAAAAGATCGTCGAATTGAATCGGGAACTTAAAGATGTTTTTCCAGAAAATTCTTCATTGGAAGATAAAGTAAAAATTATTGTTGAATTGCACCGAGAGCTTAAAGCTCAAAAAGGGCGTAAAGATGAAGTGAAGATTATTAAAAAATTGATTCATAATCTTGGAGGTCGAATGGATCGTGCAGCCAAAAAAATAGCTGAAGATTTTAAAAAGATTGCTGGATTTAAACAGAAATTCGAAGGAAAAGACGTTTTTACAAGTAAAAAAGTTGCAGAGTTTGAAAGTAGTAAAAAATCTCAAACTACATTAGAAGGCAAAATTTCTGATCAAAATAAACAAGAAAAGACCTCTGTACAAACAGACAAAATTCGTGACTCAGTTAGTGAGGTAGATACTTCTGAAAAAGCTGTTTCAGAAGATAAAAACTTTGAACAAGAAAAGATTTCTGTTCAAACAGACAAAATTCGTGACTCAGTTAGTGAGGCAGATACTTCTGAAAAAGCTGTTTCAGAAAATAAAAACTTTGAACAAAAAAAGATTTCTGTTCAAACAGATACAGTAACTAAGTTACAACCTTCAGTAAGCAAAGATCCTATAAAAGATAAACCTAGCAACAAAAAGCCTGAAATTTCGTTAAAACAAGTCTCAGTGGATAGGAATGCTACAGAAAAAAAATCTAATAATAAAAAATCTCAGTTGAGTGAAAAGAAAAATATATCTCAACCGAAAGAAAATCAAAAAGAAGAAGGCTTTTTGGTACGTTTTCTGAAGAAAATATTCAAAAAACTTTTTGGTGAAGATAAAAAGAGTGTAGAGGATATAAAAGGAACTACTCAAAAAAGTACGCCAAATGATGAAGGGCAACAACAAAATAAGCTCCTTTCAAATCAAGACCAAAGCGCAAGTGAAAGTTTAAAGCAAATTGATAATCCATTGTTAACTCCTGTCACGAAAGTAGAAAAAACAAATACAGACCATAAACGATAATTCGCCTTAGATTTCTTGCATAGTCTGGGGTCCAATTTGTCATCCTATGGCTTGACCATAGCTAAAAATCTTGATTCCAGCGGGCTTTGTTGCATCACTCTTCGGATAGTAGGTAACGTGGAATAAATTCATGAAGCTATCTCAAATTTAGCCATGCCTATATCAGTAAATTTGTTAAGCAAATAACACTTGAGTAGCAGTTCTCTCTCACGATTAACCTCAGATTTGTTTCTAAAACTAAACCCAAATGTTTGCTTCAGTCGCGAGAAAAAACTTTCTATATAAGATCTCTTCCCATAATTTATCTCTTTTTTCCACCTCTTCATACCATCTTCATCATATGACTTTATGAGCTTGATTGTAGAATTTCTCTCATCCATATAATCCAACTTTGGATGCTCTACTGCATTATTTTGCGGAGGAATCCTTGTCTTTATGTCAAGCTCATCGCACAGTTTGTATAACTTCTTTCGATTATATGCCCTGTCTGCATATAGTGTGCTTATATTATATTTAACATCAATCCTTGCAATAAGATCACATGCTCCATAGTGGTCAGAATAAACTCCGCCACTGTATTTTGCTGCTATAACTTTTTTGCTACCTATCTCTAGCATTACATGCAGTTTTCTTGTTTGCTCATAGCGGCGATACTTTCTATCTGTACCATTTGCCTTGCTATGACCTGGAATATTATTGTAGATGCTTATTCCAGTACTATCTATGGCAATCTCAATATCTTCTGTATTATTTTTATCATGTCTTCGATCATTAATTTTGATGTTAAGTTTTTTAAGCCTTCTTGAGGCCTGGGAATAGCTAATAACTTGCAAGTTTTTCCTTACTTGCTCAAGGTACCCTGCTATAAATCCCGCTGTTTGTCTCAGACCTATTCTAAATAAACAAGTTATTATGTGAACCAGAATCACGACCTTATCGCTATAAATATAGTTGCCACCAGCCATTTTTGGACCTTTTTCGTACCAATTTTCTATGGCATCATTGACGTAATAAAAAATATTTCCCCTCTCTTGGAGAAATTTGTTATATTCATGGCAGTTACTGACTCTCATTTTTTGTGGCATATTTTTCTTTAGTAGGTTAAATGCTTGTCTTATAGTGAATTTTGTCAGTAACTGCCAGTTCTTTTTATTTGACCTATGCAACAAAGCCATTCCAACGTCACACGCTAACTTAAATTATTCATAAAATTTGCTTCGGTAAACCTAATTTGGGTTAGCTATAGAAAGCAAAACAGACACAAATCAGGAAAATAAAAAAAATTATAGATTTTCTGTTTTTATTATAAAAATAATTAATTTTTAAATATTTTATATTGATTTTGTCATCAAAGTTCATATAATATTAATATATTAACTTTGATGGTGGTAAAGAAATGCATGGTAGTATAAGCGACGAAGTGGTGAAAAATTTAGACAAGTTTACTTCTTATAGACAAGTAAATAAATTTAAAAAGATATTCAATAATCTTACCACTAACCATAAAAATGAATATATAAGGCATTGTAAAGCAAAGCCTAAAAGCTCTTCAGCTATGTCCGGCATACTAAATGGACTAGACAAGGAAGAAGCACTTTCTATCTTTAATCAGTTACCTCAAGAGTTTGCTTTCAATACACTCGATTGTATTCATCCCACATTGACTTTATTTAAAATTCTATTTAATCAACTGAATCCCCAGCAAAAAGAAGATTATAAAGTAAATTTAGAGACAAAATCAACTGTCAAAGCTAAGCTTGTCCTAAAGAATTTTTACTTAAGCAATAAAGAGAGTTCAAGCAACTTAAGTACTGAAAACTCCAATGAACCGTTAGTACAAAACAGAGATGATTTGCCAGCAGCAAATTTCTCTCCTATATCTCCTGCGTTCAAGGAAACAGTTGTTGAACATCAATTTGATACTAGACTAGAACTTTCTTCTGACAAAGAGGATCAATCATGTAGCCAAACAGTAATTCCATTTCTGGGTTTTGCTGAATTCGATAATCAATTCTGCAATACTGTAACAGAAAATTCGACAGTTAGTAGTAGTTTAACGTCGAATGATAATATATCAGATAGCCTAGAAGGTGAGCAATTATCCCCAGAATATTATAACTATTTGATAAATGGAGTAACTAGTCTGCAATCCTCAATTGTGGATGATTTGCCAGAGTTAAATTTATCTCCTATAACTCCTGCATTCGAGGAAACAGTTGTTGAACATACATTTGATAGTAGATCAGACTTTTCTTATGAAAATGAACCGTTAGTAAACAAAAGAAAAAGAGCTGAAGAGAATCAATTATATAGCCAAATAATTCGTTCAATAACTGGAAAACAGCGATCACAAGACTTATGTTTTACAGCGTATAATAGTCTTACAGAATGTGAATTAGAAGAAATATGCACAGTGGAGCCACCAGCAAAGCGCCAATGCATATCAGTACCTTCATTTGAGGGTTTTGCTGAATTCCATAATCAATTCTGCAATATAGTACCAGAAGATTCAATAGTTAATGATAGTTCAGTGCCAGAAGAACATACTAGCCTGGAAGGTGAGCTAACTTTCCTAGACTCTCAAATAAATGGCGGAGAGCCATTAACTAGTCTGCAATCCTCAAATGTGAATCCATTGCCAGAGTTCAGTTTCTCTCTAAGCTCTGTTACACTAGATGAAATGGTTAAGAGATATGGCTTTAATCACAATGACCACGCTCTAAGTGATTTAGAAGAGGTATATGTAGAGCAACCAGCAAAGTTCCATACATATTACCACAATAACTAGGGACAAAAAAAGGTGGTAGTTTAACCTACCATCTCCTCTGGTTTCACTATCCTTTCAAACTCCTCCTCAGTGAGCAGTTGAAGTTTTGCTGCTGCTTCTTTTAGAGTGATATTTTCTTTATAAGCAAGCTTCGCTATTTTTGCTGCATTGTCATATCCTATATGCGTATTTAATATAGTAACTAGCATTAACGACTGATTTAGTAAATCCTTTATTCTTTCTTCGTTTGCTTTAATATCAACTACGCATTTCTCTGCAAAATTTAAACTTGCATCAGCTAAAAGTCTTATAGACTGCAAAACATTGTAAATTATCACCGGCTTAAACACGTTCAATTCAAAGTGACCATTTGAGCCACCAATTGTCACGGCAACATGATTTCCTATAACTTGAGCACATACCATAGTCACCGCTTCACATTGAGTTGGATTTACTTTACCTGGCATGATTGAAGAGCCAGGCTCATTTTCTGGTAACATTATTTCTCCAATTCCGCATCTTGGACCAGAACCAAGTAACCTTATATCATTTGCAATTTTCATCAAACTGACTGCTACTGTATTGAGTACTCCACTGAGCTCAACTAAAGCATCGTTTGCTGCCAGTGCTTCAAACTTATTCTTTGCTGAAATAAACGGAAGATTAGTGATTTCTGCTACTTCTTTAGCAAAATCCTCAGCAAAACCCTTTTTAGTATTGATTC
Organism: Wolbachia endosymbiont (group B) of Villa cingulata; assembly: GCF_964028285.1. Classification (NCBI taxonomy): domain Bacteria; kingdom Pseudomonadati; phylum Pseudomonadota; class Alphaproteobacteria; order Rickettsiales; family Anaplasmataceae; genus Wolbachia; species Wolbachia endosymbiont (group B) of Villa cingulata. Next base: position 886,650 of record NZ_OZ034766.1, read on the forward strand.
CCGTGCCAACCGCGGTGCCACCTTGTGCAAGTTCATACACATTGCTTAGAGTTGATTTTACTCTCTCTATTCCCTTTTGAATCTGAACTGTATATCCAGAAAATTCCTGCCCAAGTGTTAGAGGAGTTGCATCTTGCAGATGAGTACGTCCTACTTTTATTATATCTTTAAATTCATGAACCTTATTATTTAGCGCTTTATATAATTCCTCAAGATTGGGAATAAGCAAGCGGTCTATTTGTTCTGCTACTGCTATATGCATTGCTGTTGGAAAAGTGTCATTTGATGACTGACCACAGTTTACATGATCATTTGGATGCACTGGAGACTTACTACCTAAATCACCGCCCAAAATTTCTATTGCACGATTGCTGATCACTTCATTCACATTCATATTGGTCTGCGTTCCAGACCCGGTTTGCCAAACAACAAGCGGAAATTGATTATTAAATTTACCGTCTATTACCTCCTGTGCCGCTGTGCAGATTGCATCCCCTACTCTATTATCTATGCTACCCTGTTTCATGTTAACACGTGCTGCTGCAAGTTTTACTATTGCTAGCGCTTTAATCAGGGGCTCTGGCATTTTCTCTGTACCAATTTTGAAATTTTCCAAAGAACGTTGAGTCTGCGCTCCCCAGTAATGTTCACTTGGTACTTTTACTTCTCCTAAGCTATCTGATTCTATTCTAATTTTTTTATCCATATTTCCTCCTTCTAGTGCTTGACGTTACCTACATATATGAATTAATTAAATCAAATTGTATTTCAGTGTCAAGCTGAGACATTTTTAGTGAAGACCTTAGAAAACTTTCAAGCCATATCTTTTGCTTCTATTATTTTTTTATTGTTATTAAGGCAATCATGCAACCTTAAGCAATAAACCTACTTTCATTCTCTACAAGGCTATTCTACTTAGAGCTTGAATAGTGAAAACATCTTTAAGCGCAGAAGCTATACCTGTGTTTGCTTTCTCTTTTTTTACTTCTACAATTGTATAACCAAAAATTGCACCTAACGCTAGACTAATGGTAGCTGATGCTACACAAACTGCAATCGCTGCTCCCGCAGAACATGATATTGTCATACCTGCAACATAACCTATTGTACCACTCACACCAATGCAGACGTATTTCTTCCGTAGCTCTTTTTGTATATGACTTTTCAGATATTCTTTTACATCTAAATGCCCGTTTCTAGTAGCATAATTCAGAGCAGTGTTTTCATAGCCATCTTTCACATTAACATTTGCTTTTGCTGTTTCTATCAGGTACTTTACTACCTCTAAATAGCCACTTCCAGCAGCCCACATTAGAGCAGTTCTGCCATAGTGATCTGTTGAATTAATATCTTCTTTCTGTTTTTCTATCAGGTATCTTACTGTTTCTAATTGACCATTTTTGGCAGCTGAAAATAATCCTGCATGATTGTTAATCATTTGTGCAAATGATAATGTTTTTAGTTTAGGGGGTTGTAACTCTTGAGTATTAAAGTTTAATTGTGCTGGAACAATTTCTACTTCAAGCTCTACATGTTCTCTCGTGAAATGATCAAGTAGCCTTTTTACCTGATCAATTGTTTGAATTCTTACCTTATAACACCGCGATAAAGAATTGATTATTTCCCTGTTGTTAAGAAAAAATATCACTAATTCTATTTTACCTGTTAAATCTTTAGCATAGATTGAGTATTCTATATTTAATCTATCTTGTGAAATATTTTGTATTGTCTCACTCTCTTTCCAAATTCTTACCTGTTCATTAATTCTCTTACTTACAAGAAAATTATATAATTCACTATCTTCTTCCTTCATTTTATTAAGTTCATCCTTACAGTCATACCAATAAGATGATAACTCTGGTATCCAAGTAGGATCAGGCAAGCGAGGAATTGACATATCAAGATTAGCTATTAAATGACATCTAGTTAGAAGCTTTGCTACCTCCTTATGGCCGTTTATAATAGCATATGTTAGAGCAGGGAATTGACATTTACGTTTCACATTAAGATTAGCTCCATTTGCCATTAGAAGTTGTATTACCTGAAGATGACCACGGGCAGCAGCATGAATTAGAGCAGTTATGTTTCCCGCATATTCCGCATTAACATTTGCTCCCTCTTCTATCAAGTATTGTACTATCTTTAGTTGATCATTGTTAGCAGCCCATATTAGAGCGGTTCTTCCAGAGTGATCCGTTGAATTAACAATTGCTCCACCCTTTATAGCTTGCTGCACAAAATCTAGCTGTCCTTTTTTAGCAGCATTAATTAGCTGCGCATTTAGCTGTTCTTGTGATGGCATATACCCCTCCTAAAATAATATACAATTTAAAGCTATTTTAGCCACTATTCAAGCTTTAATGGCTAAAATTGATTGAATCACTTTTTAGTGTTTTTTTATGGTTATTTGAGTCTAGCAAAGATGAGTCTATATCACAATCTAGTAATTCTCCTACTGCACTTAGTAAACCAGCTGTACAACCAGCTATTTTGATCTGGATGAGAGGAGATATAATTTATAACCACTCCCCTATCCTTTCTAGTTGTTTGTAGCTGTTAAATCTCAGGAATTTATCAAAATAAGGAGAGGCAATGAAGGGAGTAGTATCTCTTAAATAATTAGATAAGAAATCTGGTAGAATATTCTGAAACTCATGCATTTTTTGTCTATAATCTTTCAAAGCAATAACCTTTATTTTATCATAATCAAGTTTCCAATAAGCAAGCTCCGAGACTTCTTTTTTTGTTGTGTATTCCACTGCTAAAGCTTGTAAAATTAATTGCGGGAAAAATCCTGACATAACTTCCTCATTGGAAGGTGGTGAACCAAGTTTATAGTCTATAATTGCTACTTGCCCGCCTGGTAGATACTCAACTCTATCACATCTTGCTGTCAATAAAATTTCTTCTGTCATTCGAGTATCTGACCAGCTCTTATTACACAATTGTTTGGTGTGTTCATTTGCAATCAAATTTTCTGGATCCAAGTAGTCAAGTACTGGGATGACACCCTTCTTCTTAGTGGAAGTTGTACAGCATCCGCGCAGTTGTGTGTCACGCGCTGGAATATGAAATATCGGATAGGAAAAGCTCTTCTCCAACTCAACTTGATTGTTTCCAGTCCTATCAAACTCAACAAAAGATTGAATTATCCTCTGCAACCTTACCCACCACATATTTGAAAAGTGGAATCGATTAGACGAGAATATTTCTCGTGCAATACTCATCAGCGACTTTTCGTTGCGTAAATATCTTGCAAAAATATTGTGTACCATAGTGCCAAACTCCAATATCGATGGCTTAAAATTTAAGTCTTTCAACTGTCTAAGGTTCAGTATGTATTCAACATAAAATGAATAAGGGTTACGAATCAGTTTTTCTACCGCACTGCAAGACATCACTTGCATTTTTTCTTCTCTGACTTTGGCTTGAGGTTTTGGCATAGGCTGAGTACATGGAACAATGCACTCAGGTGTATTTAATATTCTTAGCCAATTGCGATAAGGATATTTTGGTTCTTGTAACAGAACCTCCAAACGGCGCAATAGAATTGATTTTCTATCACTCACTAGCCTCGTAATATAAACCTTGCCGGCACCAAATAAATTGCGCAAAGTATACAAAAAGCACCCTTGCTCTTCTTGCACAGAAGGAAGGTTAAATTTTTCTCTATTCAGTGCACTCAAAAACGGATTCTGAAAATTTGGTATATCATTAAATCCAGCAAGTATTACAACTTTATTTTGATATAAGCTAAATTTATCAAAGTTATTTTCTGGAGAAAAAAACTTCCTTTTTAAAAATAATATCAGGATTTGACTATATAACTCTAAGGAACACTCAATTGCTATACCGTCACATGCATTTAAGAAATCACGAGTAAAATTACCTATTTCACTATTTAGCTCTGAAAAATTTATACCAGATAATATATTAATACACTGCAAATGAGTTGCCACCACATCAGAAATAGGGCAATTTATAGAGTTAAGTAAAAGATTAAGTATAGCCTCTAACTTACTGATAATAACCAATATATCCTCTTTATATTTTAGCTTTTCGCGGGCATTAATAGCATTTATAATACTGCTTCGGCCGTTCGCACTGAAGCTACGTAATATCTCTATCTCAAACTCAGATAAAACACGAGCGTACTCTTCTTGAGTGTAATCAAAAGTCACTAGCCTATGTTTAAGGAGCGAAAGTAATGACACATTGCTCCAATTTGAGGTCAAAACTTCGATACTATAAAGTAGGAGTGTTATATAAGGATAATTTTCCGGTATGGCACTGTGTTGCCTTGATAAACATGCTATACGAGCTGCAAGTAATTTATCAAAGACAACCAAAGAAACGTTTTCATAACCTTCATTCTCTATAATTAGTGACGTCACCTGTGCTTCTTCCTCTCTGGAATCACAAGTGATGACTTCAATATTTTCAACTGATCCACTACTAACTTCGCTCAGATCAGCAGTTGTATCGAAGACGTAATCAATAATTTCGTTATTCACAGTGTTCAAGCAGATAATATTCCTCCTATCTACATTTAAATAATCGAGTAGATCTTTCAGGCAATGTTGATGGTGTTTTTTATCAAGTGACTTCCAGTCTTTTTCTTTAATTCTCAGATTCAGGTTAGGTAAAATTATCTTTCCAAGTGGTAGGTCATATATAGCTTTAATCAATAACTTGTAGATTTCACCCTTTCCAATTCCAACAAAGATTATATGTTGATCTTTCTGCAAAGAGGCTATTATATTGTTTATGTAGTCACTTTTATGTTCTAGTATATCTACTACTCCCAGGCCTTTTAAAGTGTTACCCCAAGTTTTGACAAGTAAGTTTATAAAATTCTCTATTTTCTTTGAGTGCTCATCGAACTGATAATAATCCGCTATTTGTATATATTGAAATAGTGATGGCAAGCTATAAGCCAAATCAATCGGAAAATTATCATTGTTTTTTTTATTCCACTCCAATATGAATTGAATGAGTAGCAGCGTTCTCTTTGTTGGGTTGATAACTTTAACTCTATCAAGATTTAATATTAAATCTTCTTCATCAATATTCTCTAGTGAAACTATCTCTGGCAAAATTATAGCGCTGCAACTCTTGAATGCGCTCAGTAATGCTATCACACCCCTCTTGCAGGGAAGTATGATCTTTATTTCAGGAATTTCTTTTCTTTCATATTCAGAAAATATGTGCTGAACCAGAACATCAAAAAGGGACTCATTCACATTAACAGTAAAAACTCTTCCCACTAACAGTAACAATTAATACAACACTTTTATTGTATAGAAATTATTTAAAATATAAATGTGCCCGCAGTTTCTTATGCTATGATATATTAAAGTCTTTCACAATATTACATGGCAAACATCAGAATAGAAGTTTTTAATAAATGTGAACAAGTTGGCCGCAGAAGGGTAGTTAATGTTTACTTGATTTACATAAGCAAAGAATTACCATCAAAATTACATGAAGAAATTTGTGGGCTATTTTATAATAAAGTCATACAAGACTGTCGTTATTATTCCTACAATGAAAACCTTGAAGAAGTTCAATATAACTTCATAGAATCACAAGCAAAGTGGGGCTTGGAGATAAGCTTTTTACCTGGCATGACCGATAACGTAGGCAACACGGCAAAACAAATTGTTAGAGAATATCTAATGAGCAAAGGCCACATTGATGAAAGTGTTTCTATCAAGGCAAGAAGTTCAAAATTGATTCTAAGTCAAGGAGGTTTTCCAACCGAAGATGACATAAAACAGGAATTCAATCCTATTACTGAATATTGCACACTTGTCTATAAAGAAAACGGCAATTGCCATTGGAAGTATTACAGTAAACCAAATACCCCACCTGGTGTCATTACAGCGCGTGACCAGGAAAAAAAAGAATGGATCCCAGTGTCAAGCACTGGGATGACACCAGGTAATAATGGAGCAAAATCTGTTAAACTCAATGTAAGTGACCAAGAGCTTGAAAAAATCAGCAGAGATGGAATCGATGGTAATGGCACTTTAGGGCTCTCGCTGGCAGCAATGAAAGCTATAAAGGATTACTTTAAAAAACTCGGTAGAAATCCATATGATATTGAACTTGAGTCTCTGGCACAGACTTGGTCTGAACATTGTAAACACAATATTTTTTGCTCCCCTATTGATGAAATAAAAGACGGTCTATATGCTCATTATATTAAGCGTGCAACGCGTGAGATAAATTCTAACATATGCGTGTCAGTTTTCTCCGACAACGCAGGAGGAGTAATTTTTGATGACGATTACTTGATTGTAGATAAAGTTGAAACTCACAATAGTCCTTCAGCTCTCGATCCGTTCGGTGGAGCAATGACTGGAGTGCTTGGAGTTAATCGAGATATAGTCGGTTTTGGCAAAGGTGCAGAACCTATCATGAATACTTATTACTTTTGCTTTGCCAAAGAATCAAAAGGCAAACTTTATAGAGATAAAGAGCGTACTGATAAAATCTTACCACCAAAATATATAATGAAAGAAGTGATTCACGGTGTTAATGTTGCTGGTAATTGCTCCGGTATTCCAACGCAACTTGGATCGGTATACTTTGACGATAGATTCTGTGGAAAGCCATTAGTTTTTGTTGGAAGCATCGGAATTATTCCACGGAATATAAATAATGCACCTTCACACATAAAAGAACCCAAAAACGGTGATAAAATCGTAATTATTGGTGGAAGAGTTGGAAGGGACGGAATTCACGGTGCAACTTTTTCTTCAGAGGCATTGTCGGGAAACAGCCCTTCAACAATTGTGCAAATTGGTGATCCTATAACACAAAAAAAATTATCCAACGCCGTCGTAAAAGCAAGAGATCTTGGTCTTTATAATGCAATAACGGATAATGGAGCAGGCGGTCTATCATCGTCCATTGGTGAAATGGGAAAAGACGGATTTGAAGTTGATTTGAGCAAGGTTCTCCTTAAAAACGATGGTATGGCTCCGTGGGAAATATGGATATCAGAATCACAAGAGAGAATGACCTTAGCAGTGCCAGAAGAAAATCTTCCTGCGTTTAAGCAAATCATGAAAACACATGATGTGGAGGTCTGTGTAATTGGAGAATTCAACAAAAGTGGCAAAGCCGTTGTTAAATGTCCCCCAGGAGCAGTAATAATGGACATCGAAACTGAATTTCTGCATGACGGTAATCCCAAAGTGCATTTACAAACAAAGCCATGGTCTGGAAAATCTAACCCATACGCTGTCATTCCAGAATTCTCTCCTGTTATCCCAGTGCTTGACACTGGAATCCAGCAGGCTTTGTCTGCAAATAAATCTAAAACTTTATGTCAAAATACGTGCGATGGCAGAGTTGAGCTTGAGATAGATTCCAGTGTCAAGCACTGGAATGACACCTTTGCACTAAAAGAAATGCTAAGCAGACCAAACATACGCAGCAAAGAGTTTATAGTGGTGCAATATGACCATGAGGTTCAAGGATCGTCAATACTGAAACCACTGCAAGGCAAGGGAAGAGTGTGCAGTGAAGCTGTTGTCTCGAGGCCAGTCCTTTCTTCAAACAAAGGTGTTGTAAAATCGCAGGGATTTGGCTCAAGTTATGGAGAAATTGACACTTATCACATGGCAGCATGTGCAATTGACACTGCAATACGCAACTACGTAGCTGCAGGAGGAAATATAAATCATCTAGCGTTGCTCGACAATTTTTGCTGGTGCGATGCTTATAATCCAGAAAGATTGTGGCAACTAAAGAGAGCTGCAGAGGCTTGTTACAACTTTGCAACTGCATTTAAAACGCCATTCATATCCGGAAAAGACAGTATGTTCAATGACTTCAAGGGATATGACGAAAATGGCGAGAAAGTGATGATATCTGCACCACCTTCATTACTCATTTCAGCAATTGGAGTTATAGACAATATTGAAAATGCGGTATCGCTTGATGTGAAAATGCCAGGGGACTTGATATATGTGCTTGGTACAACCCACGATGAGCTTGGTAGATCTGAATATCAGTTATATAGTGGAATAGATAATAACAACGTGCCAAAAGTTAATGCAAAGAGCGCTAGGAAGTTGTATGAACGTTACAACCAGGCAATAAAAGATGGCATAATTGTCTCTGCAATTGCACCAAACTTAGGCGGCTTAATTATTGCTCTGGCAAAATCGCTAATTGCAGGAGACCTTGGTGCTGAAATTGATCTTTCACTAGTACCAATAGGAAAAACACAAAATACAGACATAATAAACAAGATAATAATGTTTTCTGAATCGCAAAGTAGAATATTAGTAACCATTGCCCCGCAAAATCAGCGGAAGTTTGAAAAATTGTTTAAAGGTATAGTTTTTTCATGTATTGGAAAAGTGACAAAGGAGAAAGCTCTCAATATAAAGGATATTATAAGAATAGATTTGAAAGACTTAGGTACTAGTTTAAATAACTTTTGATTACGCTAGACAAATTTTTCATTATGTGTAATGTCTGATTAAAATAAATGCATGTTATTAAATTTGGGTAGGTGATTATGTCCATTTTATCAATACTCTTGCTTATCAGTCTTTCTTTACTTAACACTTCAAATAAATTAATGATATGTGCTACCTTATTTGTGGGAGCTACTTTAGTTGTAAACTCAATGGTTGAGTTTCATGGTAGAAGCAAAGCTACTTACAGCTTAATAGTGTGTACAGTGATATGCTGTCTTTTTAAATTGCAAAATTTTAGTTTGGTAATATTGGTTTCATATACTGCAATTCTAGTCTCTCTTCTCTCAAGCATAGTTATTTTAAAAAAATTAAAGTCCAAATTGAATTTTCATATGGCAAATTTCATCACTTTAATTATAGCATCAGTCATTGATAGTACGATTGTTTGTGTTGGACTACTATACAAAATTTCTGCAGGTAAATGCTTATCAAGATATATTAAAGATTTAATTTTTAAGTTTTCCTATGCATCGATATTGAGTATCTGCTTGTTTGTAGGAATGTATTTATTCTCCTTGGCAAGCAAGAAGTATTTTAAGGTTTCTGCATAACCCGTCTTCTGATATAGCCAAAATAGTTTAGATTTAACTATAACCGTCATTCCGCTATTTGTTAGCAGCTTGGCAGTATAATGTGAAAAGCTCTTATTCGGATAGCGGTTCTAAAATCAAAGTAATTGGAAACTGTTAACTTAAGTTATCCTTTAAGAGAGCTAGTACAATTTCTTACAGGTTTCATACATGATAAGAGTTTTATTTTTAGCTAAACCAATTGAAATAAGCTATAAAATCTGTTAAAGTCAACTTTGTGCAAGCACCCTTAGCTCAGTTGGATTAGAGCATTTGACTACGGATCAAAAGGTCGGGCGTTCAAGTCGCTCAGGGTGCACCATATTTTATAGGAAATAGAGGTCATACTTGAAATTCATATGTGTAATACCTATCTTTAAAGGTAAAATACTGAGCTATTATATATGAACAAAAAAGACTACTATGATCTGCTAGAAGTGAGCAGAAATGCTAGTACTGACGAGATAAGAAAAGCATATAAAAAACTAGCATTAAAATATCATCCTGACAGAAATCCTGGTAATAAGGAAGCAGAGGAAAAATTTAAAGAAGTAACAGCTGCATATGAAGTTCTATCTGACTCTGAAAAAAGAGCAGGTTATGATCGTTATGGTCACGATGGTGCTTCCGGTGGATTTGATTTCAGCCAAGCTGGAGGGGATTTTAGCGATATATTTAACGATTTTTTTGGTGGAGGATTCGGCGGCAGTACAAGTAGGTCAAGAACAAAAAGAAGTACAACAGGAGTATCTGGAGCAGATCTGCGCTACGACCTTAAAATCACCTTAGAAGATGCATTTAAAGGAATACAAGCACCTATACATTATGTGACAAATATAAAATGTAATACATGTCAAGGCACAGGTAGCGAAGGAGCAATCAAACCAGTTCAGTGCAACACATGCCAGGGAAGCGGTAGAATTAGAACTCAACAGGGCTTTTTTACCATTGAAAGAACGTGTACTACATGCTATGGGGAAGGAGAAATAATACAAAATAAATGTAAGAAATGCGGTGGAAGTGGGCGTAAAAGAGATGAAGTAAATATCTCCGTTTCAATTCCAAAAGGCATAGAAGAAGGAGCTAAGGTAAGGGTCAGTGGTAAAGGAGAAGCTGGAGCAAGAGGTGGAAAAAGCGGAGATTTATACGTATGTGTGAAAATAGCTACTCATCAGATCTTCACTCGCAATAGAGCAGATTTACACTGTAAAGTGCCTATAAGAATGACACTAGCAGTACTTGGTGGTGAAATCGATATTCAATCAATTGATGGAGCTAAAATAAAAGTAAAGGTCCCTGAAGGCACTCAAACTGGTACCAAACTACGTTGTAGGGAAAAGGGTATGCCATATATGAACTCACATGCTCGTGGTGATTTATACGTACAGGTAATAGTTGAGACTTTAAATCCAAAGAATTTAACCCAAAAGCAGATTGAGCTATTAAAAGCGCTTGAGGAAGAGGAACATGAAAGTGTAGAGCAGAAATCTGAAGGATTCTTTGGAAAAGTAAAAAAAAAATGAGAAATTTGCTAAATGATATAAAGAGGTAGCTGTCTACACTTAATTCTTTTTACCAATTTGAAAGCCTTCTCTTTTAGTGAAAAGATTTTTTTAAGTTATGCAAAAGTGATAAATTCCTTTATTTAAGGTCGAAGTTTTGCTATCCTCGCATTTTAATAATTTAAAATTAATGAACATAAACAAAAATGAGTTTTTATTTCTTCCTCTTGGAGGAGTAGGAAGAATTGGGATGAACGTTAGCCTATATCATTATCAAGGCAAGTGGATTATGATCGACCTTGGTATCGGTTTTGCAGATGAAACTATGCCAGGTGTTGAGCTACTCGTTGCTGATGTAGATTTTATTGCTCAAAGAAAAAAAGATTTGCTTGGAATAATAATTACACATGCACATGAAGATCACTGTGGTGCAGTGCCTCATCTGTGGGAAGATTTGCAATGTCCCATATATACAACAAAGTTTACAGTCAATTTTCTCAAGGAGAAACTAAAGGAGTTTCGATTGGAAGGTGTGGTACCTGTGAAAGAGGTAGACATAAATGGCAGCATAAATTTGGGTCCTTTTACCGTTGAGTTTATAAATGTAACTCACTCAATTCCTGAGGCAAATTCAATATTAATTAGCACTGAAGCAGGTAGTGCACTTCATACTGGGGACTGGAAATTTGATCCAAAACCTGTTGTTGGATTAATTTCTAATATAGAGCGTTTAAAAGAAATTGGCGATAAAGGTGATCTACTTGCAGCAATTTGTGATTCAACAAACATACTGAGCAAACACGACCCTGAATCAGAAAGTGAAATTTATGATAATATTTACAATATAATAAAGCGGTCTAAAAAATTGATTGCTGTATCGCTATTTGCCTCAAATGTGGCGCGAATTGAGACTATCGCTAAAGCTGCACAAGCACTAAATAGAAAAGTGGTTTTACTTGGCAGATCTTTATGGAGAATAGTGAAAGTTGCGCAGGATAGTGGTTATTTAACTGATTCTCCTGAGTTTCTAGAAGCAAAGGAGGCAGTAAATTTTCCAAGGGAAAAGCTGGTGCTACTTTGCACAGGTTGTCAAGGTGAGCCACTGGCAGCTACCGCAAGACTTGCCGCTAAGAGTCATCAAGCATTTAAAATGCAGCAAGGTGATACCATGATCTTTTCATCAAAAATCATTCCTGGCAATGAAACTCGTGCACATAACATACTCAATGCCTTTATTGAGATGGGAGTAGAAGTTATTACTGAAAAAACAGAGAATGTTCATGCTTCCGGACATCCAGTAAAAGCAGAGCTAAGGGAAATGTATTCTTTGATAAAACCTAAGATGTCTATTCCGGTTCATGGTGAGTATATTCATACGGATGCACATGTAAAGTTTGCTAAAGAGTGCGGTGTGAAAAAAGCAATAATGATTGCACCAGGTGATATTGTTAATTTGGAAAATGGGGAAAAAGTTAGCTCCATTGATGTCAACTACTTTGGTATTGATGGTATGTTACTCCGTCATCCAGAATGCAGCGTTATAAAAATGCGTGAGAGAATGAGAGATGCCGGAGCTATCGTAGTGACAGCAGTTGTAAACAAGAAAAATAAACTGCTTGCTAAGCCAAAAGTATTTGCACCTGGTGTTTTCGAAGCGCAAAAAGATGCAGCCATTATGCAAAAGATCATAAAGAAGGTTGAGTTAGCATTTGACTCACAGCCGATAAAAAAAATAAGAAATAAAATTGAGAGCTCAATATTTAGTATCTTAAAAGAATATTTACTAAAAAGACCTATAATTGAAGTCCAGATAGAACAGGTATAGAAATATACCTCTTTTTATTAACCATTATTTGAGTAAGAAGTTAACAATGTATTCTTTGATGTTATTTCAGCATGCAATACTGGAATCCGTAAAAAAAAATCAGTGTCAGATCACACAACTATACAAACATTGTGATTTGAATCTACCAGAAGGGTGCCATCTCAACGCCCAGGCAAACATTATAGTTTTAGAGCAATCTCCACCAGTAGGGTGTCATCCCAGTGCTCTGACACTGGAATCCAGTTTTTCATGCAACCTTGTCAAAGACGTTTATTTTAGAATAAAACAGCTACTTTTATGCTTGCCACCTCAGTGCACTTACTTGCAGTCAAATTTCTGGATTCCAGTGTCAAGTACTGCAGAAATTGATTTACTCTACTGTCATGCAGTTTAACTTCAAAAGTAAGCTATTTGCTGAGATGACAGGAGGTAATGCAAGAAATCTAATGAAGCTATTCGTTCAACTGGTGTTATTTATTTCGTTATTTATTCCTTATTCCACAAAAGCTGTTTTATATGTTGATATAAAAAAAAGCAATATTGGTAATATTGATCTTGTTGTATCTAAATGTGCATGCAAGACAGAAGTGGAAAGTGAGCTAAGTGAAAGCATCACAAAAGTAATTGAAACAAATCTATCTAATTGTGGCTTCTTTAATGTGAAACGTAACACGAAAGTTGAGTCTTGGAAAAGCGATACTGTAGTCACAGTAAGTTTAAGTGAAGTATCAAACAGAAATTTAGAGCTATCTTTTCGTTTATCTGACAGCTTTACAAACAGAGAATTACTTACTCAGTCGGTTGTTTTTCTAGCAAAAGACTGGAGGAAAATTAGTCATCTTGTTTCAGATGTGATACATGATAGATTGATTGGTGAGAAAGGGCATTTCAATACAAAAATTACATATATCGCTGAAGAAAAAGATAGCAATTACAAATCCGTCCGTAAAATTGCTGTGATGAATCAAGATGGAAGTAATATAAAGTACTTAACAAATGGTGAGAAATTTGTGTCAACACCAAGATTTTCACCAAATGGAAAGGGTATTGTTTATATCTCATACACAAATGGTAAAAGTTATATAATATTAAAAAATTTAAAAGATAACACTGAATCAATAATCAGCGCATTTGAAGGAGTTATTTCTGCACCAAGATTTTCTCCTGATGGTAAATCTCTTTTTATTTCCCACTCATTGAGTGGTGAAACAAATATATTATCTCTAGACTTAAGCAGTAAACGAACAAAAAAAATTACTAAAGGTTCAGCTATAAGTACTTCTCCCTCTTTGTCTCCAGATCAAAAGTACATGGTTTTTAGTTCTGATATAAGTGGAAGTCAGCAACTATATATCATAGATTTCACTAAAAAAAGCAAAAAACCCAAGAGAATTAGTTTTGGAAATGGAAGATATGCTACACCTGTTTGGTCGCCAAAAGGAGATCTGATAGCTTTTACAAAAATTCAGTCAGGAAAATTTTACATAGGAGTTATGAAGCCAGATGGCAAAGAAGAGCGCTTGCTTTCAGAGGGACATAAAATTGAATCTCCGGCATGGCTACCAAATGGCAGAGAAATTATCTTTACTAACGCAGAATCACCAAGCAACTCTAAATTATATTTAGTAGATTTAGTAAAGAAAAATCAAAAAATGGTTTTTACTCCAACGAATGCTTCTTTACCAGATTGGTCTTATTTTTGAAAGTAGATCTATAAAATCGGTATAAATCTTGCTTTATCTTAATCGTTTATAACCTTCGGTACTACGAAATACCCATGCTCCGATTTTGTATTGGATAATATTTCTTCTTTAATGTTTTGAGAATTTATAATATCATCGCGTACATGGATATCCTTATCTATAGTTCCATAACGCATAGGAGAAACACCTTCAGTATTAACTTTCAACAAAGTATCATGTATCCAATCCAGCATTGTCAGTTCTTTTGAGTAGTATTGAATCTCATCATCGGATAACTTAATCCTCACAAGCTGTGCAATTTTAAGCATTTCTTCTTTAGTAATTGTTATTTTTCTCTTATTTGCAAATTCTATTAACGAGGTGATAACATCTTCTGTTGATCTAGCTGGCACTTTTACCTCCTTGCATAAAGCAAATTAAAATATTTGCAATTGAAACAACATCTATCTTATCATTTTTTTCAAATTTGTGAAATACGGTGTCTGTAATTACTAATTTATCCAGAGAAGAGGAAGAGATTTTCTCAACTGCATTTCCTGAAAGTATTCCATGTGTAATGCATGAAACTACAGACTTTGCTCCTCGGTTTTTTAAAGCAAGAGCTGCATTACATAATGTTCCGCCAGAGTCAACTATATCATCAACAATGACGCAATTTTTGTTTGCAACTTCTCCGATTACATTCATTACCTCAGATGTACCTGCTTTTTCTCTATATTTATCTACTACAACAATATCATTATTTAACTTGTATTTTTCCTCTAAAATCTTTGCAAAAGTACGAGCCCTTCCAATTGCTCCAACATCAGGCGCAACTATTGCCAAATTCTCCTTGTATATAGAGTTAACAAATACTTTAAAACAGCTTAAATTAGTAACTGATATATCAAAAAAACCTTCAATTTGACTTGAATGCAAATCAATAGCAGCAACGCTATTTGCACCTGCAGTTTGAATAAGATTTGCAACTAATTTAGCACTTAAAGCAGATTGCATATTATTGTTTTTAATAACCCTATCCTGCCTACTGTATCCGTAATAAGGAATAATAGCCGTTATTCTCTTGGCTCCTGACCTCTTTGCTGCATCAATTGTAAGCAGAAGCTCCATAAGGTTATCATTTACAGGGGAAGAAATAGATTGTACTACGTATACTTCTTGATCACGTAGATCATTTGCTACTTCTACATTTACCTCACCATCAGCAAATCTTGACACCTGAGTAGGAAATAGCTGAGCATTTAGCCCACTTGCTATTAAATCTCCTAATTGTTTACTAGCGCTACCTATTATTATCTTCATATATATCAATTAAGTTTTGAAAATTATACAGAAACCATGGAATAATTAAAACTTTATTCTTGCCGTCAAGTAGCTCATAGAAAAGAAAAAGTTACTCGAAACATTTCACTAGCTTTCTTATCATAATAACGGTACTGGCTGAGTTCATTAAGTAATTTTATGGGCAGTGGAATGATAAAAAGCGTTTTCACAAACACATTTTACTACATAATCAGCGCTAATATTAAAATGCTTATAAAGAGCTTCATAAGGTGCTGATTCTCCAAAATTTTTCATGCCAATAAATATACCGTTTGAGCCTACATATTTATGCCAACCCACTTCACTTCCAGCTTCAATTGCAACTTTGATGCTGTCATTATTTAATACTACCCCTTTATATTCATCACTTTGCTCGTCAAAAAGCCTCCAACACGGCATAGAAATGACCCTTGTACCTACACCTTTTTCCTGTAATTTTTCTCTTGCCTCAACTGCAATTTCAACTTCAGATCCGGTAGCAAATATCGTCACTTCTAGCTTCCCTGAATATTCGCATAGTATATATGCACCAAATTTTGATAGGTTGGCCAATTGGTCAGTATAAGAGTGCATGTAATTAATATTTTGCCTTGAAAGCGCAAATAGTGCAGGTGACTCTTTTTTTTCAAGTGCAATGCTAATGCACTCCAAAGTTTCAATTGCATCTGCTGGCCTCAAAACATACAGATTTGGTATAGCTCTCAGAGAAGCTAAATGCTCTATTGGCTGGTGAGTTGGACCATCCTCACCTACTCCAATTGAGTCATGAGTCATTACATATATAACCTGCTGTTTCATCAAAGCTGAAAGACGTATAGCAGGTCGGCAGTAATCGGAAAATACTAAAAAAGTTCCACCATAAGGAATAATTCCACCATGAAGAGCCATACCATTCATACAAGCTGCCATAGCGTGCTCTCTCACTCCATAGTGTACATAAGAGCCACCATAATTATTACTATCTATTGCCTGCATGTGCTTATATTTAGTACAATTTGAACCGGTAAGATCAGCAGAGCCACCAATTAGTTCTGGCATAGACTTAGTTAATAGTTCCATTACTCTGCCGAAAGAAGATCGAGTAGCTTCGTTTGGCATGAGCTCACATATTTGTTTCTTCAGGTTAGCCAAATCACTCTCGATGTTATTCGGCAAACGTTTCTCAAGTCTTCTTTGTAGTTCTTCATTGATCAAGGATGTATAGTTTTGTTTTGCCCTCTTAACTGTTTCCATCCAAGCGTTTTTCACATCTTCTGGTACATAAAATGGTTCATAGTTCCAATTCAATTTTTCTCTCATCTGTTTTACATCTTCCTCTGTAAAGGCACCACTATGAGCAGAAGATGTGCCAGCACGGCTCGAAAATTTTCCGATAATAGTTTTGCAACAGATTAGTGTAGGTTTATCAGACTTTTGCGCCTGCTCTATTGCAAGGGATATAGCATCAAAGTCATGCCCATCGATTTTGTCTACATTCCATCCATACGCTGAAAAACGCTTTTCTACATCATCAGAGCAAGAGAGGCTAGTAGAGCCGTCTATAGAGATGTCATTGTCGTCAAAAAGTGCTATCAGCTTATTTAATTTAAGATGCCCAGCAAGGGACGCTGCTTCATGGCTTATACCTTCCATAAGACAACCATCTCCTAGCATCACGTAAGTGTAGTGGCTGATTTCAAACTGCTTTGCAAGAATCGATTCAGCAAGTGCCATGCCAACAGCAGTGGCAAATCCCTGACCAAGCGGGCCTGTTGTTGCTTCTATACCGGAAGTTAAGCTAAATTCTGGGTGACCTGGAGTTTTTGATGTAAGTTGCCTAAAGTTTTTTAGTTCATCTATACTAATATAGCCTGTCAGATATAATATAGAGTATTGCAGAATCGAACCGTGACCATTTGATAGGACGAAACGATCTCTACTGATCCATTTAGAATCATCAGGGTTATGGTTTAGATATTTAGCAAATAATACAGTGGCAACATCTGCCATGCCAAGTGGCATACCTGGGTGTCCAGAATTTGCTTTTTGTACCGCATCAATTGATAAAAAGCGGACAGCATTTGCCATGGATTTTAGTAGTAGATGATTCATGTATTAATAGGAAAACTTAAAAGTGAAGTATACTACATCATAGTGGCAAAAACAAGTTGACACTTAATGTTAAAATCATTAATAATTTATAGTTAGATTGTGAGAATTTTTGTATGACAACTGTTATCAATAGAAAGTATAGAATCAGTCGCAGGCTTGGTGTAAACTTATGGGGTAGAGCAAAAGATTCGGTCAATAAAAGAAAATACCCTCCAGGTCAGCATGGTATTCTTGGATTTAAGAAGTTATCTGACTTTGGTAAGCAGTTTGCTGCACATAAAAAATTTAAGTTCTACTATGCAATTTCAAGCAAACAGCTTAGACGTACATTTTTAGATGCTTACAAAAGAAAAGGTTATACGGCTGATAATTTCATTGGTGCCTTAGAATCAAGGTTAAGTTCTGTTTTATATCACTCTGGTTTTGTGCCAACAATTTACTCGGCAAAACAGCTTATATCTCATAAACATGTTACAGTTAATGATAAGGTGGTTAACATATCAAGTTATAGAGTGAAGCCTGGTGATATAGTAAAAATAAGGGAAAGAGCAGCAAAAATTCCTATATTAATAGAGGCTGAACAAAAACAAGAACGTAAGGCTCCAGATTATTTAGAGGCAGATAGCAAAGCACTTTCAGTGAAGTATTTGAGAGCGCCTCAATATTCCGAAGTCCCATATTCAGCAGACATGGAAGTTAATTTAGTAGTAGAATTTTACTCTAGATAAATAAGGCCCGTGTGGCGGAATCGGTAGACGCAGCGGACTTAAAATCCGTGGGTTTTGCGACCTTGGGAGTTCAAGTCTCCCCATGGGCACCAGTTTAATTTATCGAAAAAGTATGAAATGGCTTGATATAGAAGATATTGCAGAAGCTCTAGAAGAGAAATTTCCAAATGAAGATATAATTAGTATTAGATTCACTGAACTTAAAAGAAAAGTCTTGGATTTAGAAGAGTTTGATGATGATGAAAAGTATTGTAATGAAAAAATATTAGAGGCCATTCAAGCAGCTTGGATTGCAGAAAGATCTTAAAAAACAGATAGCTATAAGAAAATTACTGCATACAGTAAAAAGATAATCTTCTTGGAAATACTATACTTTACTCGAATTTTACTTAGCTTCATAATAATTTAATAAATTTCAATTAAAAATGATTACAAGTTAGGCAACAATATACAAATACTGCTTTTTATGTGTGAGGCTGGAGGTGTAGTTATTGTAAATCAGCTACAATCCAAGCTAGCACTACTGGAACTGACAAATAACTCCAGGATATGTTAAGCCTACCGGATGATAAAATTTGATTTGTGAGGTTGTTATGTTTAAAATATACCAATATTGTATATCTTCTAGGTTACTAAACATTTGTTTAATGTTGTCTACAATTGTGTTATTAACCGGTTGTTTTGCAACAATTCTTTCGGGTTCTACACAAGAGATTAAAATGAAAGTAGTAGATGATAACGATAACTTAGTAGAAAAAGTCAAATGTGTCATACGTGACCCATCTGAAACGAATCATTCTCTCACATCTAACCCTGGAACAGTGGTTATTCATCGAGGTTCGGGATCATTGTTTGTTGATTGCAAAAAAGAAGATTATAAACAATTAAATGTGATAGTAGGTGAAAGTTTTAATAGCGTTACCTTATTGAATCTACTATGGTTACCTGGTTTTGCTGTCGATGCAATTACTGGAGCTTATAAACAATATCCATCACACTATGTTGTGAATATGACAAAATCTGATTAATAGAAAACTATGCTTAAATATAGCGGGCCAAAGAAATTAAAATCTATAATAGAAAACTATGCATTAAAATGCATGAAAAATAAGATCAGCAAAAATGAAATACGTCTTATTTTAAACTGGAAAAGTATAGTTGGAGAGGAATTAGCAGAATGTACAAAACCACAAAAGATCTCATACGCACAAAACGTAAACTCTGGTGTGCTGTATCTGTTAGTAACAAATGGCAGTAAAGCATTAGAAATGCAGCATATGGTTTCTCTTGTAATAGAAAAAATTACAGTGTTTTTTGGCTATAAAGCAGTATACGGTATAAAAATCAAGCAAGGGAGTTGACTATTTAACTATATCAGGTTAACCTAGTTACATAGGATAAATTGGTATATTGAAGTGAGTAGAATTTGTGAGTTAACAAATAGAAAAAAGTCTTTTGGTAATAAGGTATCGCATTCAAATCGTAAAACAAAGCGTACCTTTCTCTTAAATTTACATAAAGTTACATTGACGAGTAATATATTAGACAAAAAGTTTAGCTTTCGTATAGCAACAAGAACTTTAAGAACTATAGACTATAAAGGTGATCTTGATGCTTTCTTGCTCAATACAAAAACAATTAAACTAAGTAAAGAAGCACAAAAGATAAAAAGAAGATTAAAGAAAGTTTTAGCAAAACAAGAGGTAGAATTAGCTGTTTCAGATGCATAGTAAGCCTATATGGCTCAGAGCAAAAGCTCCAGCTGGTAAAATATTCAATGAAACCTTACACACTGTTAAGCTACATAACTTACATACAGTATGCGAAGAAGCTGCGTGTCCAAATATTGGTGAATGTTGGAATAAACGTCATGCTACTGTGATGATTCTCGGTTCTGTTTGTACTCGTGCTTGTGCGTTTTGCAACGTTGCAACTGGCATTCCTGATAAGCTCGATCCTCATGAACCAGAAAATTTAGCAAAAGCAATAAAAAAGTTAAATTTAAAGCACGTTGTCATTACCTCTGTTGACCGTGACGATTTACCAGATGGTGGTGCAAATCAGTTTATAAGGTGTATAGAAGAAATTAGAAAGATAACTTCGGAAACAACAATAGAAATTCTCACTCCTGATTTTTTAAATAAGAAAGGAGCGTTTGAAGCAATAGCTATTGCATCACCTGATGTTTATAACCACAACATCGAAACAGTACCAAGGCTGTATGCAAAAATAAGACCAAGAGCTCGTTATTTTCATTCACTATATTTGCTAAAGATGGTGAAACAGATTAATCCTAAACTTTTTACGAAGTCAGGGCTTATGGTTGGTCTTGGAGAAACAAAAGAAGAAATCTTTCAGGTTATGGATGATTTACGTAGCGCCGAAGTTGACTTCATTACAATTGGTCAATATTTGCAACCAACTCCAAAGCATGTAAAGGTTGATAGATATGTTACCCCAGAAGAGTTTGAGCATTATAAATATATTGCTTATTCCAAAGGCTTTTTGGTAGTTGCATCAAGCCCATTAACGCGGTCATCGTACCACGCTGAAGAAGATTTTAACAGACTTGCTGCTGCTAAGACTTCAACCTAATTTAACCTACCTGTTCAAGGAAATGTGCAAGCCATTGCTCCCTTTCTTTTCATTCAAGTAGCCTCTTATCCTTCCAGTAGCCCATCGGTGTTATTTCAGTAACACCTGTTATTCGAGTAGCCTAACACTGAAATCAAGAGGACTGACCTTACCCAGAAAAAGTAGACAGAAAGTTAAGACGTTTTTGAAGTAAAATAAAACGTTTTTTCAAAGAGGTGTGGTATGACAAAAAGAAAAGAATATACAGCAGAATTCAAAATTGAAGCTATAAGACTAGTAAAAGAAACAGGTCAATCATCAGCAAAAATAGCAAGAGATTTGGGTATTAGCGGTGATTCATTAAGCAGATGGGTAAAAACATACAATGATAGAATGTCTGGAGTAGATGCGTTTCCAGGAAAAGGGAAAGTAGCTCATTGTGACAAAGAAAAGTTTGATTTAAAGAAAGAGCTGGCAAGAGTAACGAGGGAAAGAGACATTTTAAAAAAAGCCCTGGGATATTTTGCAAACCAAAAAGAGTAAAATATTCTTTTATAAAAGAACATAAAAAATGCTATAAAATACGGGAATCATGCAGATTTTTGAACGTATCTGCTTGTGGTTATTATAAATGGATTACTAAGGAAAAAAACAACAAAAAATCAATAAGAGAAGAGCTCATACAAGATATTCAGAAGGTATATCGAGCATCACAATGCAGATACGGAGCTCCTAAAATTCACGCTGAATTAAAGGCTTTAGGTAAAAATTATAACATCAAAACAGTGCAAAATGTTATGCAGAAAAATGGCATTCAAGCTAAGCTTAGACGAAAGTTTAAAAGTAAAAAACCACAAATAGACAATAGAGTTATAACTCCTAACATATTAAATCAGAATTTCATCGCTGATCAACCTAACAAGATATGGGTAACTGATATTACGTACATAAAAACTAATGAAGGATGGTTATATTTGGCAGCAATAATAGATTTATATTCACGCATGGTGATTGGCTGGTCAATGAGTAATGCAGTAAATAGGCAATTAGTTATAGATGCGTTATTCATGGCTATTGGTAGGCGCAAATCTGCTAAAAATCTACTATTTCATAGCGATCAAGGATCGCAATACACCTCTAAAAATTATCAATTTTTACTAAGTACAAAAAATATTACTTCTAGTATGAGTCACAAAGGTTGTTGTTATGATAATGCTGTTTCAGAGAGCTTTTTTAGTTCACTTAAGAGAGAGTTACTCATTGATACTTCACAACACTCTGCACAACAAGCTAAAACCGCAATATTTGAATATATAGAAATTTTTTATAATAAACAGCGTAGACATTCTACTATTAACTATTGCATTCCTGAGCTTTTTGATTCATCATTCTCATAGCAAAAACGTCTTAACTTTCTGTCTACTTTTTCTGGGTAAGGTCATCATCCCAGTACTTGACACTGGGATGGCTTTGTTGCATAGCACCTTAAGCAGTGATGGTTTACGACAAATTTATGTAATGATTTCAAATTTAGCCATACCAATACCAGTGAATTTGTTGAGCAAATAGCACTTAATTAGTAATTCTTTTTCACGGTTTACTTCAGATTTATTCCTAAACAAATACTTGCTTCAACCTTGAGAAAAATCCTTCTATGTAAGATCTTTTTCCATAAATTGCTTCCTTTTTCCACTCTTTTACACCATCTTGTCCATATAATTTTATTAACCTAATAGCAGCATTTCTGTCAGACATATAATCTATTTTTGAATGTTCTGCTGCATCCTTTTTTGGTAGAACTTTTGTCTTTATATCGTATTTCTTACACAATTTATAAAGTTTTTGCCTATCGTATGCCCTATCTGCATATAATGCTTTTATTTTGTGCTGAAAATTAACTTCTTCAAGCAAGCTCCATAGTGGTCAGAGTAGACGCCATTACTGTATCTTGCAGCTATAGCTTTTTTACTATTCACACTTAACATAACATGTAACTTTCTTACTTGCTCGTAGCTTCGGTACTTTCTATCTGCACTGTTTTCCTTACTGTGGCCAGGAGTGTTACTGTAAATTTGTACTATCTATGATAATTTCAATATTTTCCATGTTGCTTTTATCAATCCTGCAATCATTTATCTTAATATTAAGTTTTTTTTGATGCTTGTGAATAGCTGATAACTGCCAAATTTTTTCCTATTTGTTGCAGATATCCTTTTACAAACCCTACCGTTTGTCTTAAGCCAATTCTAAAAAGATTAACGATTATATGCACCAAAATCACAACTTTATCACTATAAATATAGTTGCCGCCCTGCATTTTTGGACTATTTTCATACCAATTTTCGATAGCTTCATCGATGTAACGAAAAATATTCCCCCTTTTTTCAAGGAATTTGTTATATTCGTTTTGGTTACTGACTTTCATTTTCTGTGGCATATTTTTTCTTCAACAGTTAAATGGCTGTTTTATAATGAATTTTGTCAGTAGCCACCAGATTTTTTCAGTTGCTATGCAACAAAGCCATTCCAGTCTGGAATGAAATTGTTTTAACATTGTACCATATTACAATGTTCATACAGTTGTGATTGGTATGACAAGATAAGAGGTGCTAGAATAATGGAACCGAAGTCATACATAGAAAATAGGTTAGGTATTTTTCAACTTTTGCTATATACTCAAGTAAAAATCTCTCTTTTACAGATGGATACAGTAAAGTTTGTTTTATTACTGCCAACAATACTACTCATACTAGTTGCTGGTGTTTACCTATCGGTTAAACTAAAATGGTTGCAGATATTTAAACTACCGTATGCCCTTTCACTTATTGGAGCTAAAAGAGGAGAAAATAAATTTTCTTCTATAGCTGCTCTGTTTACAATCTTAGGGGGAAATTTAGGAGTAGGAAATATTTCAGGAACTGCTGTTGCTCTAAAAACCGGAGGACCGGGATCCATTTTATGGATGGCAATAATTATTGTTGTTACTTCTGTGATAAAATATGTTACTTGTTACCTAAGTATAAAAACCAGAAAAGAAAAAAATGGACGGTTTATAGGTGGACCTGTAGCCTACATGGCTGATGCATTTAACTCTAGAAAAGCTACAGTTGTGTTTCTAGTTATTATGATGATGGTTTCAATAACAGTTGGTAACCTTGTTCAGGTAAATTCTCTATCAATACCACTCAGCATGGTAGATATACCTGTAGTCATTGGCGGCATTGTAATGGCCATAATATTTTTTGTTGTTGCAGCTCTCAGCTTAAAAAAAATTAAAATTTTTATATCGGCTATGATACCGATAATGACGGTAAGTTACCTCACACTTTGCGGTATCATATTATTTAAGTTTAGTGAAAATATTCTTCCTTCTCTAAAACTAATAACAAGCAATTTTTTTACAACTAGTAGCTTTAACTCTGGCTTATCTTTAGGTTTAATTTTAGAAATGTTGACTATTATTCAAGTAGGAACTCTGCGAGGTATTTTTGCAACAGATATAGGACTTGGCCTCGAAGGAATTGTACACTCCTCGATTACTCCTAAAAAAAATAACAATAAATTTATCATTGAACAGAGTCTAATCACAATAATATCTCCTTTTATAGTTGCACTCATAGTGTTCATTACAGCAATGGTACTGCTTGTCACAGATTCTTGGATTACTGATTTAGAGAGCACTAACATGTGCATTTTTGCTTTTAGAAAAGCTATGAATTGGCCCTATACTGACTATTTAATTATGGCTATAATGTTTTGTTTTGCCTTTACTACTATCTTTACTTGGTTTTTTTGTTCAAAACAAACAATACGCTATGTATCTATGGATAATAAATACACTAAAATCTGGACTGTAGTTTTTACCTTAATCATTCCATTTGGTGCAATCGGTGGAGTTAAGTTACTCTGGGATATCGCTGATATTTCAATTGCTGCTTTGCTGCTCATAAACATACTTGCTATACTCAAGCTCACTTCTCAAGATCCAGAAGTATTTACTATGAGTAGCAAATACTTGAAGTTGCAAAAACAGAGCTAAAGCAATATTTTAAGTTGTCATCCCAGTCTGGAATCCAGCCTTTCATGAACTTCATCAAAAATGTTATGTTTTAACATAATACTTTTATGCTCACTAACTGAGTGCGACTGGATCCCAGTGGGCTTTGTTGCATAGGTCAAATAAAAAGAACTGGCAGTTACTGACAAAATTCACTATAAGACAAGCATTTAACCTACTAAAGAAAAATATGCCACAAAAAATGAGAGTCAGTAACTGCCATGAATATAACAAATTTCTCCAAGAGAGGGGAAATATTTTTTATTACGTCAATGATGCCATAGAAAATTGGTACGAAAAAGGTCCAAAAATGGCTGGTGGCAACTATATTTATAGCGATAAGGTCGTGATTCTGGTTCACATAATAACTTGTTTATTTAGAATAGGTCTGAGACAAACAGCGGGATTTATAGCAGGGTACCTTGAGCAAGTAAGGAAAAACTTGCAAGTTATTAGCTATTCCCAGGCCTCAAGAAGGCTTAAAAAACTTAACATCAAAATTAATGATCGAAGACATGATAAAAATAATACAGAAGATATTGAGATTGCCATAGATAGTACTGGAATAAGCATCTACAATAATATTCCAGGTCATAGCAAGGCAAATGGTACAGATAGAAAGTATCGCCGCTATGAGCAAACAAGAAAACTGCATGTAATGCTAGAGATAGGTAGCAAAAAAGTTATAGCAGCAAAATACAGTGGCGGAGTTTATTCTGACCACTATGGAGCATGTGATCTTATTGCAAGGATTGATGTTAAATATAATATAAGCACACTATATGCAGACAGGGCATATAATCGAAAGAAGTTATACAAACTGTGCGATGAGCTTGACATAAAGACAAGGATTCCTCCGCAAAATAATGCAGTAGAGCATCCAAAGTTGGATTATATGGATGAGAGAAATTCTACAATCAAGCTCATAAAGTCATATGATGAAGATGGTATGAAGAGGTGGAAAAAAGAGATAAATTATGGGAAGAGATCTTATATAGAAAGTTTTTTCTCGCGACTGAAGCAAACATTTGGGTTTAGTTTTAGAAACAAATCTGAGGTTAATCGTGAGAGAGAACTGCTACTCAAGTGTTATTTGCTTAACAAATTTACTGATATAGGCATGGCTAAATTTGAGATAGCTTCATGAATTTATTCCACGTTACCTACTATCCGAAGAGTGATGCAACAAAGCCATCCCAGTGTCAGCTACTAGAATGACATACTTTTTGGTGAAAATTACTCTTATATTATAACGTTTGTGTAGTTATGAATTTGACTATAGGATCAAGTCTAGAAAAATCTAGATTCCAGACTGGAATGACAACTTAAATTGCTTGATGTGAACATAAAATAGCTCATGTCATCACGTTAGCAATACAACTTCTTTAATAAAAACTAAATCAATTCCCGTAATAATTGTACTAGCTAAGGCTAAAAGGCAGAGGGTTATTAGTGAGGGAAAATATGAATACTCAAAGCACACAACAATATCATGAATTCATTCGAAGATTTTTTACTTTATTCGATGAAATAAAAAAGGAAGACGACCCAATTTATAATTCCAGAGTTGGTTTTAATGCAGTAAAGTTTCTAATAAAGCACCCCATCTGGAATTTGGAGACAGATGAAGACAAAAATAAAGCTTATGAAGTTATTCTTCCAGAGCAGAACAAGATAAAGAAAGCCGAACAAAAGCTTGAAAATGAAGTTAAAGCAAGGTTAAAAGAGTATGTTGATGATATTGCAGGAGTTTCAATATATGGCGATCACGCAAGTATTACACTGGGAGATGACAAAAAAGAGTTTAAAATCAGCGAGTTTTTAAATAGTGACTTTTGTCAGAAGAAAGGAATTTCGGGATTTTCAACGCTGCATAGTGATGGAAAGAGCGGAATGCACGGTTTTGTTGCCGAAGAAGGAGAGAAAAGAATAAGGCATTATGTTGTAACCGATGGTTCATATGAAATGACTTTGAATTGGCATGACAAAAATGGAAAAAAATGTACTATCAAAATCAAGATTGATAAAGATGGTGTAGATCTCACTGAACGTAATGGTGTTACTGAGGAACAATTAAAAGCAAACACAGATGTAAAAATAGGTGGCTTATTCCTATATCAAATACAATTCAAGGAGAAAGGACAAGAACAAGAGAATCAACAATCATCTGAAACTTTCATAGAAAGTGATATTAGTAAAGGTGTTGGCGTTCAAGCTACTCAAGATCAAGAAGTTGAGTTTAAGCATGCAACGACTAGCACTACAAATTCTAATAACGCATCTGCTAAAAAGATTCCACCGTCACTGCCACCTAGAGCTAGTTCATTACCTAATAATCAGAAAAAAGATGAGTATCAGCCAATACGGATTAATAGTAGAAATAACTACAATTCTCCATATTCTGATGCTTCTTCAAGCAGTACTATTTTCACCAAGTCTGTAATCTACAATCAAGATAATACACAAGAGGATGAACGGTATGACAATCCTACATTTGCTACATTTGGACATGCTGTACCTGGAAGCCGAAAATCAGATGAAAGTGAGCAAATATCTAATAATCGGCAAAAAGGTGCAATTTTTGATCCTACAACTACTGAAAGCGCTGCACCAGTACAAGACGTTGCATTCAAAAAAGTTAAAGATGCATTTAAGTATGAAAACGCTAAAGAATCACGCAATACTGGAAATAAGCAACCACTAAATGATGTAGCTTCGATTCTTGCATGGAAAGCAAAAAATGAGTTATTACGTAGTGAAAGTGAGTATGATGAAGAATTTTCTGACTTCGAAGATGGTTGGAGCGATAACGAAGATGAGTATATAACGCTTTCAAATCCTCAATCAGATTATAAACAAGAAAAAGATTATCTTAGCACTAAGGAAAACGAAGAAAGAGGAAACGATAAACAAAAAGAAACCGAAGATAAATTACAAGAAAATGAATCGCTAGAATACAGCTTAACAGACATAAAAACAAACGACTCAGGTTACTCATCTCCAACTTACGCTAGCCACTATAATTTTCAGGTCAATTCTGAACAATTAGAGAAGAGATTAGAAACCATTGAACCAAAAGATACATTGGAAAAATTGAATAAAGGATTGAGAGAACCTTCACACCAGGCTACTAAAGATTTATTCTCAGAAAGTATGTTGAAAGAAATAAAAGAAGGTAAAAAATATGACCCTGTACGTAAGTTATTAGAAAGAAAAGTGGCAGAACAAGAAGCAGAACAAGAAAATGATAATACTAATCTGACTATAGACAAAAATAGCGAACTATATAAATTGCTAGAAAAAGATGCAGCACAACTGAAAGCTGGAATAGTAGAAGAGGAAAGAAAAGATACTTTAACAGAACGCAATGATAGTCCTGATCGCAATAGAATTGCATTAGCAAATAGAAATAGAATCTGGGCTAAACTTATTGCTGAAGAAAAACAAAAAAAGGACAGTGGTATTAGTTGTAATAGTTTAGACTTAATCTGACAAGCATGAATTATCTGACAGAAGAATCGACGAAGTCAAAACCGATATCAGAATCTGCTTTAATGTTATCAATATTTTTTTGGTAAGCAATATGCATACTGTCAAAAAAGGTCTGCATAGGAGTCTTACCGTAGCAATACTTACCAGAATGAGGTCTAGCTCTATTGTAAGAATGCAACCAATGATCAACATCTAACTGAAGCTCTTCCAAAGTACTATAAATCTTTTTCCTAAAGATAATATTGTAACATTCGTCTTGCATAGTTCTATGAAGCCTTTCACATATACCATTAGTCTGTGGAGAATAAGCTTTGGTTCTAGAGTGATCAATATTTTCTATTCCCAAATATAGCTGGTACGCATGATTCCCTGGTTTGCCACAATACTCCGTACCTCTATCGGTTAAAATGCGTAGCAATGGAACTTTCTGTTCATCAAAAAATGGTATAACTCTATCATTGAGAAGATCTGCAGCTGTTATGGCAGTTTTCTCCGTATAAAGCTTAGCGAAGGCCACTCTAGAGTAGGTATCAATAAAAGTTTGTTGATAAATTCGTCCAATACATTTGATATTGCCTACATAATAGGTATCTTGACTACCTAAGTATCCAGGGTGTTGTGTCTCAATTTCGCCATGTGCCTCTTTTTGTTCCTTAGCTTTTTCTAAAGCAGTAACTTGCTCCTCTGTCAAAATTATACCATCTTGTACTACCTTCGCTTCCAGCGCTTTCAATCTCTTTTTAAAATTTTCAAGATCGTTTCTTTGCCATATTGATCTTATCCCGCTAGCAGATATTAGAATTCCTCTCTTTTTCAGTTCATTTGCTGCTCTTTCTTGTCCATATGCTGGAAATTCTATTGCTATTTCAACTACTGCTTTTTCTATATTCTCTGATACTCTATTTGCATATAATGGCTTACTTTTACTTATCTCATGTAATCCCTCTTCTCCTCCTGTTTCATATAGTTCTTTGAATCGGTAAAATGTATCTCTCGAATATCCCATCACTTTACATGCCTGCGATACATTCCCTAATTGTTTTGCAAGTTCTAGCAATCCTAACTTTGGTTTTAATATTTTTTCTTGTGTTGTACTCATATCTGACACTCCTTTAAAATTTGTTTATATTTTTATCTTACTCTATTCGCTTGTCAGATTAAGTCTAAACTATTACATCATTGGCTGCGTTCTTACAATGAGACAAGGCCTCATTCAGGCAAATATTGCTATGCCTATGCAAACTTTTCTTGATAGCAAACAAATTGCTTTTCAGAAAAATATTAGTAACATTAAACAAAAGACTGATATTAGTTTTAACCACCTCAATTCTTCTGTCAGTTAATTCTCACCTGCAGATTAAGTTGTGTCTAGTACAATTTATATTAACTCCCTCTAGAAAGCTAGATGGATTTTCCATTGTACAATCTGACTGTCTAATAGTCTTACCTAACTCTTTAAAAGCACTACTATTTCTTTCGAAATACCCATTTTCTATAGCTGTCAAAACACTTTTCCCACCTAACAGACAACTCTGCCCTAAACTTGATTTATTCTCTAACTTGTTAAATCTTACTTCATCGACAAGCCTCACTTCTATTTTATTACTATCTTTCTCATTAGGACATAGATGAATACTGATCTCTCCTACTTCAGTGGTAAAAGACATTTCAATGATATCTCCCGAGAACTCTGTATAATTTCTCCTTCCTCCTATATTTTCAACTCTAATTATACTGTTTCCAACTTGAAGTATACCAATGTTTAGATTTAAATCTTTAGCTTTTTGATTATTTAATATCCTTGCAACTTCAACAATACTATTTTGTGGATAATCTATGCAAAAATATCCATTATCTATTTCTAGTTCAAAGTCATATTCATCAATTTGCTCACTTTTATTCATAATACTTTCAAATGCTAATTCCTTAAGCTTTGAAAGGTTTTCGGATCGTTTACTCAAAGTGTCTACATCTGAACAAATTATGTTCACAAAATCTTCATGCTCTTCGTCGCTCGATCTATTTAAAGATGCACCTTCTGATATTACCTGAAATATTTTTCTCTTGTGTAAGAACTCATGAATTCGAGTAGTGTCAGCAGATAAATATAGCTTTTGAAATGTGTCAGCTATACGATCTATCAAGGACATACCAGATTTATATGGAAAAGTGAACATTATTCCTTGTTCCAGTGCTGCGCTTATAACTTTATCAAGTTCTTTTTCGCACTCCTCATAATCTTCTTCGCTACCAGAGTAACCTAAAATGTCTAGATAATCATGAATCTTATTTATTTTTTGCCAAATACTTTCATACTTTTCTTCTTCTCTTGTATTCAGCTTTACCTTTGTTAGAGAAAAAGAGTCTTTTTGACGCATTAAAAGAAAAGTATCTTTTCCTTTTTCTTTACGGGTTATCTCGTCAGTATAGAATAGTTGACTGTAACGCCTACCAAACCCTTCATCATAATCAGGGCAAGGGCTAATATTGTCACTTTCACTATCTGTTCCATTCCATACTCCAATCTCGTAGTCAGTATCTTCAGAGTCTTTATCTTCACTTGTTCGATAATCTTGATTGTTCTCTAATCCTTCGTATAGCCGGGTTGATTCTTGATCATCGCTACTTTCATTATCAGCTTCATTCCATACTCCAATCTCGAAATCGATATTTTCAAGGTTTTTATCTTCACTTGTTTTATCATATTGATTATTTTCTCCTTCTCTACATAGCCAGGTTGGTTCTTGATCATCATTATCTTTAATACACCTGGTTTCTACTTCAGGTATAGACTGAGTTCTCGCTATTTCTTTTCTTACGTTTTCTTTGTTTATTTCATCTGCAAGAGACACTTCATTACTAATATAGAAATTTTTCTGTTTTAAACTCTCGTTTTCCTTCTGCAGGCTACTGAATTCTGCAAATAGCTCTTTATACTCTGATAAATAAATACACAATTGATCTCTTATATCATTAAGTTCCTTCTTTTTTTCTAGTATCTGATTTTCATAATTACCTTTCAAATCCTCTATACTGTTTATCAGCACTGTACTTTCTTTTCTTACTCTGTTTAACTCAGCTTCAGTCAAATCCAGTTTTTGCTGTAACTCTTCATTTATTTTGTCTGTTAACTGAATTTCATTCTTTGCCTCTTTTAATTGGTTATTTAATTTCTTAATTACATCACTTTTGTTCTGAGTTTCTAATAATAATATTTCTACTTTCTGTTTTAGCTGTTCGATGTCTTGATCATTTTCAGTTAAACTTCTTGTACTTTTTTGTAATTTAACTTCAAGCTTTTTAATTTTCCCTTCTAGGGTTTGCATTTCTCTGGTAAGTTCACTTACTTCTTCGTAATACTCTTCTACTCTTTTCTTATAGTGTTTTTGTAACTCTACATTTTTTTTAAGATCAAAATTTTCCTGTTGTAGATTTTCTATTTTGCTTTCTAAACTATCTATTACTTGATTTTCTTCACTGCTAATCTCAAATACTTCTTCAGGAAAATGTGCAAATTTACAAGATGAAATGCCTTCAAGGACGTTACTACCAAATAAATTATATTGTACTACCTGCTTCGAACTAAACATACCTATACCTCCTACTAAAATAAACAAGTAATATATTGTATGCGCTATATATCATAAATACAATCGGTTTGAATATAATCTATTTACTAATTCGTATTGTGAATTTTTATAGAATAGATTTAGGTGTAAAATATTATGATACCATTAAAGTAGATGGATAAAGCACAGTCTTTTTGAGAGGATAAATTTAATGAAAAGACCATACTAATTAGTGTTATAAGGAATTTGATCATTTACTCTTTCCAAAAATCACAAGAAAGTACCTACCTTCGTGAGAACAATTTAAATAAAAGCGGCGTTGTGTAAATAAGAATGTGAAATTGTTGTAACAAAGTTATACAAAACAGTTCGTATGTATTGCGTGGTAGACCAACTCATCCCAAAATAAACTCTTCTCACGGCTATTGGTTTTTAGCACTAGAAATGGTTGAATTGTTTAGATTATTAATAATATATAATAATAAATTAATATTAATTTATTTAAGAATAACGAAGAAGAATTAAGGCAAATTTATAGAAACAATACAACTTGAGGCCAATATTACCCCTAGCATCGTAAGCCTTAAACATTCTTTTTAATTAATTTTTTATAGCCTTCCTTAACCCTACTCTTTCTTCATTAAAAATCTTGCAATTCTGGCTAATATATGCTTTCATAAAAAATGATGCTACTATTAACTTGGTGGAGGTAAGATAGTCGTGAATGAAAATGAAAAAAAGTTTATAAATTCAGTTTCAGAAAGTGACCCAGATCATGCTGTAAAGCGCTTTCAGATTAAGGAATGGTATGAGCCATTTGGGGAAAAAGTCTTAATGAGTGCAGATCTTTCTTATGTTGCTGAAAAGCTAAATAATTTCTCAGATGCTAAATATTGGATGCACAGGCAATCTGGTGATTTTATTCTCAATAGAGCCTCTGTTGTAAATGAATTACTTGGCATAAAGAGAACAGACGATGAAGATCTATTAGATGACTACGACAGGTATCAAGTTGTTTGTTGGCTTTGCTCAGAGGAAAGTATACGTAAAAATTTTCCATCTCTAAAGCAATATCAAGGCGATTCAGAGTCAGAAGGGGAGTTTGTTACAGACACACTGAGTAGGTATTCTAGGCTGATGGAGTTCTGGTCACACTATATTCAGATAATGGATAAAAATGGTGACCTTATTTCAAATCCTAATGAGGAAATCCTAAATAACTTCAAAGAATTAATAGCAAAATATAATAAGAACTATCATAAAAACTTAGACTATAACACCCAAGTTGACTTATGGAAATATGGGTTTGAATGTGCAAAAAAAGAAGGGTGTATAGAAGCTCTTGAATTCTTTTTAGGTAAATTAGAAGGGAGAATAACACAAGATGAACGTGATGGAATTTTAATTGACACAGCACTGTATACTACTTCCTCGGGTGGTTTCAATCTCAGGCATAGCAATGCTAATGTCATAGACTTTTGTCTTGCTAATCTAGGTGCTGATAAGTATAAGATGCTTCTGCAGAAAGATTTTGAGGTTCGTGGCAATTACTCTATATTAGACGAGTTAGAAGGTAGGTATTTGTTCGGGTATGTAAAAGAGTTAATTAGTTGTTTGGAGCCTGAGAATATCTCATTTGAGAAATATTCTATTCACTTGATTTCTGGGATAGGACGTCAAGTATGTGTGGCGCCTGATAAGAAATTAATGCAGGTAAGAGGTGATTTTTTAACGTGGATATGGGATAAAGAAGGTTTTGCAAAACATAGGGAATACTGTCTCAATAAATTAAGTAAAGGTGATCCTGGATTAATTAATATGTTATCAGAACTTTCCAAAGCTGGTGCATTTGAGCCTTTAGAGAAGATATTAGACTCTGCAACTAAAGCAGGGCGTAAGGAGATAGCCGAGTCATTTCGTATGTTACAGGAACCTTGTTGTGCTTTATACATTCAAGGCAGAAAAGATCTGTTGGATAAAGTTCTTGATGATACTAAATATAGTAATAATTTTGTAAGGGCTATAGAGGAAATTCTAAAACAAAATCCTGCTTACAAACAAAAATTGGATTGCGCGTGCAACCTACATAAGGAATTTAGAATAAAAGAATCTATGACAAAAATCTTGGAATTACTATCGGACTACGGGTTAAGTGATATTATAGATAAGAAAATAAATGAGTTCGAGCAAGCTAATCAGGCTGGTGGTGATGTATCATCATCTTTAAATGATCTGAAGTCTACCGCTTCTATTCAAGCAGACGTATCTAAGTATAGAACACATTAAGGAGTGGCAATATTCCAGATGATAAAAAGGAGTTAATACAGCATCTTTTCGAGGCGAGCACTGCTAATAAAAAATTTCAAGAAAGATTTCAGTCATTCTTGGATCAAATACCAAAACCAAGTGGAGCTTCTGCTGCACCAGAAAAGGAAGGGTTCTTTATAAACTTCTTTCTTGGCATGTTCGCTAGTTTAAAGAGCACAAAACTTGCTGCAAAACTTGAGCTACAAAATTTGCATTTTCGTGAAGTTCAGGTAATTAGAAAAGATTTACATGTTATTGCAGAATTTGGAGAAGATAAGAAAAAACATCTTTTTGTTTTCTCAGAAAGCAAAGGCAAAAAGTCCAGTGCCAATTTGGAGGAAGAAATAAAGAATATAGGCGACAATATAGGCAAAAATGTAGGAACTAAGGTTCTAATAGGTAGAGAAATACTTGAAGGAGAAGAAAAAAAGAAAAAAGAGGATCAGAGGTGGAAGTTTAAAGTCTTAGTAGAACATAAAACAAGTAAGAACCCTGAAGTCAAAGATTTTAAAAAAGTAGATTGCAAAGCAGATGAAAATTTAGAAGGCAGTATAGTTAAGTTAGCTACAGGTGACTTTCAAGATAGTATAGATGTTATTGAAAAGATAATTCAAGAAGCTAAAAAACTTTACTCTGACCTCAAAGGAAAAAATCTCGTACAAAATAGTAGCAAAGAAGCAGCACAACATGGCTTTATCAGTGGTATGTTGATAAACTTTCGTTATCGCTACAACTTGAAGTTATACTTAGAGTTATTAACAGGGAGAGGGTATAGTGATATTATGTTGCTTGTAAGAGGAAAAGAGCGATCTTGGTCAGCTGTTCCTGTGGTAATGGAATTAAAGGCAGAGGGTAATGTAAATAATGCATTAACAGAAGCAGAAAGTTACGCTAGGGGATTGCGTCGTAATAAGATGCGCTTATTAACAAATGCTGATAAAGCTATTTGTATAGGTATTAACCTTAATGAGCAGAAAAAATCATATAAAATTTCTGAAGTAGCATCTAAGATAAAAAGAAATGAAGAACCTATTATGCAATCCTTGTTTAATACGGTTTATAGTAATGAAGATACTCAAAATAGAATGGAAAATCTATTAGGCCAAGTATACTACACGTTTCCTTCAGAGCAATATACAAGAGATTACTTAAGTAGGTTCTTACTTGGACAGTTGCCTTTAGTAAAAAAGCCTAAAAAGGCAAAAGATATAAAAGTATGCTTATTTAACCACTCAGAAGCAGATATACAGGACCGTCTTACTACGTACATGATTGTTATTAAGGAACAAATCAATAAAAGCAAGATATTTATTTTTCATGTACAGGAAGCTGGTAGTGAAAAATTTAAGTATAACAAGTATTCATTTACTGAAGAAATATTAAATAAAATTGGTCCCAAACAAGGAGAAATTAGACAAGTCACTCAGGTATATGTAATGGGTTATGGAGAAACCGGACCTAGTCAATCAGCACCTTCACCTGGCACTTTTTATCAAAATAAAAACTTAGTAAAGGTTGAAAATAAAGATTCAAGGGAATACTTTGAAGGAACTTTTTCTTCTCAAGGGAGACAAACAAGATCTATCACATCTAAGAATAAGTTCAAAGGAGAGGTGCAACTAATCAATCCTGCACCTAAATTAATTGATAAATTTAGAGAATCAATAAATTATCAACAAAAAGGATTAAGGGAAGAAATTGAAGGAAAAGAGAAAGAGTTAGAAAGAAATGACAATAAATTTGAGTTAGGTGCATATAAAAACTTGTTTGATGCAGTTAAAGAGTTAATGTGTGATGAAAATGGGAAACCAAAACAAAGTCTTGTATCAATGATTAGTAGTGAAAACAGGTTTAAAGCTTTTTTAGATGGGCTATTCACTGGATTAAGTGATTTGGATAAAGATAGAGTAATTGCTGTACTTACAGAATTTCAAGTTGGAGAAGGAGGTAGAGTTGATATTATGGTACAAGTTGTAGATAACGAAAATCCTGATGAAAAGAAAAAGATGGAAGAGCTAACAGAATCTGTATCTGTGGGGTTTGAATTGAAGTACTCTGAAACAACAAAGGAGGCAGCTAGTGAAAAGTTAAAAGAAGCAAATAATCAGATAGAGGGATATGCAAGATCTCAAAATATCAAATCAATAACAGAAGGTGACAAGGTAGCGTTTATTGGAGTTGTTTTCAACAGCAATGCTGATAAAAGAGATAATTTGATACTAGTAAGCGAAAAGTTTATTGTGGCTGGTGTTCCGCACAGCTCGATAGAGATTATGGGTGGTAAATTATCTACATCAGCATCGGAAATAACGTTAGGGGTAGCTAAGCTAGGTGTTAATGAGCCAAGTACATCTAGAGGAGTAAGATAATTATCATTAACAATAGTCATAGCTATTAGAAGAGTTGGTTAAAGGAGCAATTAATTTATAACTGGTAATCTTAATACTGTTTATCCTGCTAGCGCTACTCGATTAAAGAATCAGTTACCAGGAACTACTTGCGGGACAGATGACAAACCTGAATCTTGTTTAAGTGGTGTAACAGTGAATAACCAATTAAAGAGATCACCAGATTTTAAGCTATTTCTTCCTGAAGTTGTTTTATTTCATCCACCGAAAGACCGGCAATCCGAGCGATAACATCTATAGAGACACCGGCCTTGAGTGAATTTTTAGCTGCTGCTATTTTAGCCTATTTTTCGCCTTCTTTTTTCCCTTTTTCCTGGCCGATTTTGATGGCTTTTTTATCCATGAGCTGTATTGTTGTAACATTGTATAGTGAAATTTTCTGTTATCCAATCTGGTGCTTCTCTACCCTTTTCCCACTTAGCAAATCTCATCTTTTCCTTCAGGTAATATTCTCTGTAGGCTTTTATAGCGCTACTACATTTATATCGATCAGGGAGTGCTTGCACGAAAGCTTGTATATCGGTTGACTGAAAAATGAGGAAATTCTTGTTACTATCACACCAATCTATTACTTCCTCTGACTTATACTTTCTTTTGTATCGCCAGGTATACTCCGTACATAACTCTTTTCCATACTTTATCAACCAGTGAAAGTTTCCTTGTGATTGTCTAGCCCATAAAGAACAAGGATGATTGTTGTGAGTAAGTTTATATGGAACTTCTATGTTTTGGTTTGTGATACTGACAAAAGGATTTGGCATTTTTAATGCTGTTGAAAAAACATTACTCAATAATTGAGCAGTTTCTAATGGCATTTTTACTATATGCTTATCACATAACATTTGTGCTGAAATCACTGGGCTTTCATCTAATATAAAGATATTCATCTAGTAGCTTAAGTTTTTGATTTCATCAGCTGTAAGGCCAGTAGTTTGAGCTATGATATCAATAGAAACCCCTGCTTTAAGTAGATTCTTTGCAACTTCAATTTTCTCTTCTAGTCTACCTTTTTGAGTAGCATCATCAAGTTTTTGTTCCAAGATAGCAGCTTCTTTCTGTAAATCCATTACTCTTTCTTCATAAGCCATTAGGTCCTTTTCATTCCAATGAAACTTATCTAACTCATCATATGCTAGCTTTATTATTGGTGACTTTTCTGCTATTTTTCTTAAATCTTCATCCGTAGTTTCTTCTGCATATTTGAAGAAAAAGAGCCAACGATCTACTACATTTTCTAGCTGATCTTCTCTACTTTTAAGAAACTTTGGTAACTCAATGAAGATAAATTGAAAATCTTTTAAATCATGCTCATTAGTTTTTTCATCTCTTATGGTATGGCTAGATATATAATCAAGCTTATCAGGAAATAAATTACAGTTAGAAATAGCAATAAAGAAAACCTTCTTTAAATCAATGTACTTACCACCTTTATCAGCCTGCCTTGAGTAAGCCTTAGCAGCATAAAGTTGAGCACGTTTCTCAAAGCCTTTATCACGAGCGAGCTGCATTTCCGCAATGTATCTATTTCCAAGAGAATCCTTACAAAGGACATCAACGATACTCTGTTTATCAGAAGCAATCTCAGGATTCATAATGGTGCTAAGGAATTCAACATCTTGAATAGTATTGACTCCAGTGAAGCCCAAGATATCATTTAAAAAATGGATAAGGATATTCTTATTTTTTTCAGTACCGAAGATTTTCTTAAATGTTAAGTCCAATTTTGGATCGAGGAACTTGGAAAGAGCCATGAGAAAGTAAGTTAAAAAGCATTAGTAATTATACACAATTCTGAAGAAATATTCAACTTTTTTATATTGAAATCTTATTTTTTTAAGCTTTGAGAAAAAATGACCTTCAGAGGTGGGCTTAGAACCGCATTCTCTGCTTTAGACGTCCTTTGTATATCTTTTATCAACCCTTCTGTAAAGTACCTAAAAACCCCAGCTCATGAGTTTAGTGGTCATACCTATTTTAAGTGTGAAGTTCTCATTTTAGCTTGTCACGGCATAGGCATTTAATATACTAGTTTTTAACAGGCATCTGAGAGTATGTGAAAAAGAGTAACCCTGCAAGATACAAAATAGCACAAAAGGTAAGAAACTGGAGGTTAAGAAGAGAATGTACCGTAAAAGATCTAGCAGACAAAACAGGTATAAGATATTATACGCTGCTAAAATATGAACAAGGGGTACAAGGTATTCCAACTGAAGACTTAAAAAGACTAGCGGATGCATTATCAATTAAGGCTGGAGGTCTATTTCCTAGACAAAAAGTACTAAGAGAAAACTGTTGTTTTGATAAAGCCAAGGAACAAGCAATATACAATCTCATGGCACAAACAAGAGAACGCAAGGCAATTTATGCATTGACCCAATCTATTTGAGCTGAAGAGGAAAGTGATGTCAAAGCAGGATTTGCTAATTATATAATCTACCGAGCAACAGGCTTATCAGCTGATGAATATGAAAATAAAGAAGAAAAAAGTTCTAAGCATCGAAGCAAAAGACAAGAGATGAAAAAGTGGAGATGGTATGAATAAGTATTGCTTGGTTGGAAGCAAGAGAAGATAATGACTTCTCAGAGTGGATAGGTGGCAGGTTGGATATTTTTCTGAAGCACTTTCTGCTCAGGGAGTAGAAAGAAGACTTCGTAGGGGAGATTAACTGCCCCTGCCACCGAAAATCATCGTGAGGCTCACAAAATGTGATGACCTCGTATAGGAGTTTGGAACAACCGGCAATATTCTACTCTGATATATTGAAATATGCAATTGGAG
Source organism: Wolbachia endosymbiont (group B) of Villa cingulata (assembly GCF_964028285.1). Lineage (NCBI taxonomy): Bacteria > Pseudomonadati > Pseudomonadota > Alphaproteobacteria > Rickettsiales > Anaplasmataceae > Wolbachia > Wolbachia endosymbiont (group B) of Villa cingulata. The sequence continues at coordinate 926,078 of NZ_OZ034766.1, forward strand.
GAAAAAATATGCGTCACATTGGAGTTGATTTACATACCAATAGTTTTACTGTTTGTTCCTTACAGGAAGGGAAACCTGAGCATATTCAAACGTTTCGCTTAAAAGACTTGGATAATTTCACCAAAGATCTTCAAGAAACAGATGAAGTAGCCATAGAAGCAACAGGTAACAGCTGTTTCTTTTATGATGCAGTTTCACCTTACGTTAAACGCATAGTAATAATTGCTCCTGGGCAGTTTGAAGTTGTTCGTCGCTCTGTGAACAAAACAGATAAGCATGATGCACGAGCTATTGCTTTCTTTCTCAGCAAAGATATGTTGCCTGAGGCAAGGTGCAAAAACAAACAATGCCAGCAGTTAGCTTCTCTTCTTCAAATGAGAGATCAGTTAGTAAAGTCACGGGTATCTTTAATCAATAAAGTTCATGGTCTTTTTAATTACCATGGAATAAAAATTAAAAAAGAAGTACTTACAACTAAAGTAGGATTTGAACGTGCTACTCAAAAGCATAATTGGGATCCTTTAGAAAAAGTTGAAATTGAAGTGATTAGCTATCATTTAGAAGCTATCCGAGAAAGCCTTAAAAAGCTTGAAAAGGAAATTATAGCTTTCGCTAAACAACTTCCTGGGTTCAGCAATCTTATCAGCATAAAGGGAATAGGTCCAATTTCTGCAGCTGTTTTTATTGTAACAATTGGAGACATTAATGATTTCCGTAGACCTGAGAAACTTACTGCATATTTTGGAGTTGTGCCAAGAGTTTCTCAATCTAATCAGCAATGTACAATTGGAAGAATTACCAAACGAGGGTCAAAAATAGCGCGTACTTCTTTAGTTCAATGTACTTGGATTGCTGTACGTTACAGTCCTTACTTGAAAAGCTTTTATGAACATATAAAAAAGAAGCGTGGTTCTGCTAAGGCTATAACTGCTACTGCTAGGAAATTTCTTATAACTATTTTCTACACTCTTAAAAATAACTGGGTTTTTAAAGATTTTACAAAATTTGAAATTTTTACTGGACAATAATCATAGGAGAATAATACAAGGGTATACGCAAGAGGAATTAGCGAAGGAGCTTGGTATAGGAGGTCCACAGATACATTACTATGAACAAGGAAGCACCATGTTCGGTGAGAGGTTATGGGAAATAGCAAGAAAATTATCAGTGAATGCTGAAGATCTGGTAACGGAAGAAAATTGTTGTGGAGAGGAAGATACAGATAGTGAAGAAGAAAAAGAGCTATTAAGCTGGGCGAGAGAGTTAAAAAAAATTAACACTCAAGAATCACAAGATGAACTGGATATATGGGTAGAATTTTTATCCCAAAGAAGGCAAATTTACAAAGAAAAGATTGATAAAGTAGAGTCAATCAAGGTTGTGCATAATCTACTTATACTAGGTATTTCCATTGATAATATTTCTCAAATAACTAGCTTGACTGCTGAGGAAATTGCGCAACTTACGCTCCCAACGGAATTAAAACTATGATAATTTATATAATATATTATGATATAGATAAAAATAGTTAATTTATTAAGATTTCTCTGAAGTTTTGCTTGCGGCTTTTTCTTTTACCGGTTCAACCGATACATCTTGAATTTCTTCTTCCGGCTTAGCCAGTAGAGTTGACTCTTCTTCAGATTCTGCTGCTAATTTGCGTTGTTTGATAACTTTCTTCAATGTTTTGACTGCGATGAAGTTAATACTGAAAACACATGCCGAAGTTATGGCTAAGGCTGGAAAAGGGGCCAAATTGAACATCGGCAAAATTGCCACAATCGTACCAGAAGTCAGTAAAAATGCCAACTTCTTGCTCCCGACTATCTTGTTTTTCTTGGACTTTATGGGGTTTAATTTTTTTATTTTCCCTTTTAGCTTTTTGAAGCCTTTTTTGAACACGTTGCCTCTTTTCAGCTCTTTTTCTACGGGTTTCGTTTTTAAGCTTTTTATTTTTTCTTTTATTCCTTTTTTATCTTTTTTTGCTTTAGAGGTTACTTTCGAGTATAGGTTAGGTTTCACCACAATTTCAGAGAGCGGTTTTGGCTTATTATTTGAAATTTTAGCTTCTTGCCCCTCAGTATGTTTTTTGGGCGAAACTATGTTTTTTAAACCTTTCTTTGCTTTGTGGTATAATTTCTTTAGTTTGCTTGGCATCGTTTATAGTTCAATATTGCAAAATCTATCTATTGCTTCCTGGTTGTCCTCTATCATTGCATTTGCCTCCTGCTGTAGAAATTTAATATTTTTAGGTATTACATTATCCATCTCAGCCGATGCTATTGTCAGTTGTGATTGAATTCTGATGTATCTGTCGTCCATTACGTTACCTAGCTGGTAATTTACTACATCAAGGCTCGAAGCAAACATCACATTTAATAGGGGCTTTATCCATGCTATCTTTCCTAATTTCCTGTACTTTATTCGATTAGAGAGTCTACCTGTACCAATTGACACCAGAACGATTTCTTCATTAGGAAAAAGTTTTTTACTATTCGCATACGCACAAGCCGCTGGATTATTGGCAAATACTCCTCCATCTATTAACACTCTTTTCTCTTGCTTAACTTCTAAATACTTAGGTGCAAAGTATGTTGGGGCTGCTGTTGTGGCTCTGAGTGCGTCTTTCAACTTGATAAAATTTTTATCTTTCTTCCAGCTCTTAAAGAAAAATGGGCAGTTATTGTGAATATCATAACTTGTAATTATACCAATTCTCATTATTAATGAACCAAATAAGAAGCATTGCAGAGTTGTTTAACCGTGGAAGGGGAAAGAGAGGTAATAAAATTACACAAAGCGCTCTCAAGCAGAACAATTGTATTGTAGATTTTATTGCGTAAAATGTTCTGTTTTATATATAACCAAAACCTCTCAACAGGATTGAGTTCAGGTGAGTATGGCGGTAGGTATATAATTTCGATATTTTTAGGTACCTTTAAATTTTTTGACTTATGCCAACTAGCGCAATCCATCACGAGAAAAGCCTTTCGTATTCCTAAATATTGCGACATCTGTTCAAGGAATATATTTATACAATCAGTGTTGACGTTTGGTGCAAATAAGCTAAAATTCTCTCCATTTCTGGGATTAACTGCACTATAGAGATAAAAATTTTCCCTACCTAATTTTACCTTAATCTGTGTCCTACTGCCTTTTTTAAACCACCCGTGTACAACTTTTGAATGTGTACCAAACCGTGATTCATCGAAGAAAAACAGCTCTTTTTCAGAATGCATGACAATAGTTTCATTGAGGTTTTTTTTTAAACTCCTCTTGCTTATTTTTATCTTGTCCACTATGAACTGGTCTTGGTGTGATATATGAGAATTTCATCCTTTGCATATTACGATGTATTGCAGATTTGCTGATATTCAAACCAAATCTTTCTTGGATTCTTATTCTCATTTCTCTAATAGTAATATTGGGGTTTTCCTCTATCCACACCTCAATTTGTTCAAGTTGACTTTGGTTCAATATAGTTTTTCTACGGCGTTGAGGTGGAGAAAATAATTTTTCTTCTCTTCCAAATTTTATGTGCTTTATCCATGTAGTAATTGCCTTTCTCGAAATGCAACATATTTTTGCTACAGCTGTTATACTGTGCTTTTTTGCTGCAATTACAGCATTTAGTTTTTTTGCAACATACGCATTATTTCTTACTTTCTTCAGCATCTCTTTTGCTGATTCCAACACTTTTTCATCCAATAATTTTGATCTTAATGCCATCTAAACCTCGCTATTTTACTTACTTCAGTATGGCTTTTTTTCCATTATTGTCTATTCGTTGCTTGTATAGCGGGAATTGGTATAAGGCGCATAATCTCTTCATTTTCATATAACCCTCATACAAAAAAATATATATAATGCACAAGTATATAACCTTTATATTAAAAAAGGTATAACTACATGTCAAAAAAAGTATAACTATAAAGTTAGGAAAGCGCTACTTAGATTTTTATATAACTATGTTTACTATCTTATTTGGTACAGCATACATAGCGCGAACTTTGCTTTGATCGATCCTGTTGGACACGGAGTCTATTGCTATTTTCTTTAATTCTTCTTGAGATAAGTCAACTGCCACTTCGATTGTTGCACGCAGTTTTCCATTGATCTGAACTGCCACAGTCACCATGTCATCAGTTAGCAGTGACTTGACAGCTTGTGGCCAAGGCTTTAGATATAGCATACCTTCGCCTCCTATTTCTTGCCATAAGTTTTCAGCGAGGTGTGGTATAAATGGCTCAATTACTCTGATTAGTATACATATACCTTCATCAATAAGAGATTTTCCATTTTTCACATCTATTTCAGCTATTAAATTTGTCATTTCACGGAATTTTGCCACTACACAGTTTAATCTGCAGCTTTCCAAGTCATCTGTAAGTCCGTGCAAGAGCTTATGTATTTTTTTTCTGTATTCTAAAAGTTGACCCGTGACCTTACCCAGAAAAAGTAGATAGAAAGTTAAGACGTTTTTGCTATGAGAATGATGAATCAAAAAGCTCAGGAATGCAATAGTTAATAGTAGAATGTCTACGCTGTTTATTATAAAAAATTTCTATATATTCAAATATTGCGGTTTTAGCTTGTTGTGCAGAGTGTTGTGAAGTATCAATGAGTAACTCTCTCTTAAGTGAACTAAAAAAGCTCTCTGAAACAGCATTATCATAACAACAACCTTTGTGACTCATACTAGAAGTAATATTTTTTGTACTTAGTAAAAATTGATAATTTTTAGAGGTGTATTGCGATCCTTGATCGCTATGAAATAGTAGATTTTTAGCAGATTTGCGCCTACCAATAGCCATGAATAACGCATCTATAACTAATTGCCTATTTACTGCATTACTCATTGACCAGCCAATCACCATGCGTGAATATAAATCTATTATTGCTGCCAAATATAACCATCCTTCATTAGTTTTTATGTACGTAATATCAGTTACCCATATCTTGTTAGGTTGATCAGCGATGAAATTCTGATTTAATATGTTAGGAGTTATAACTCTATTGTCTATTTGTGGTTTTTTACTTTTAAACTTTCGTCTAAGCTTAGCTTGAATGCCATTTTTCTGCATAACATTTTGCACTGTTTTGATGTTATAATTTTTACCTAAAGCCTTTAATTCAGCGTGAATTTTAGGAGCTCCGTATCTGCATTGTGATGCTCGATATACCTTCTGAATATCTTGTATGAGCTCTTCTCTTATTGATTTTTTGTTGTTTTTTTCCTTAGTAATCCATTTATAATAACCACAAGCAGATACGTTCAAAAATCTGCATGATTCCCGTATTTTATAGCATTTTTTATGTTCTTTTATAAAAGAATATTTTACTCTTTTTGGTTTGCAAAATATCCCAGGGCTTTTTTTAAAATGTCTCTTTCCCTCGTTACTCTTGCCAGCTCTTTCTTTAAATCAAACTTTTCTTTGTCACAATGAGCTACTTTCCCTTTTCCTGGAAACGCATCTACTCCAGACATTCTATCATTGTATGTTTTTACCCATCTGCTTAATGAATCACCGCTAATACCCAAATCTCTTGCTATTTTTGCTGATGATTGACCTGTTTCTTTTACTAGTCTTATAGCTTCAATTTTGAATTCTGCTGTATATTCTTTTCTTTTTGTCATACCACACCTCTTTGAAAAAACGTTTTATTTTACTTCAAAAACGTCTTAACTTTCTGTCTACTTTTTCTGGGTAAGGTCAATTTCTTCGACAACCGTATCCCAACTGTCACATGCAATACACCTTCCTACCCACCTTCCAGTGCTATGACCGCAGAATTGACATACGTATGCAGTTTTCATAAAAGCCAAAATTATAATTGTAATAAAAATTAGCTAAATAAGTGAAATAAATTTAAATAGAGAAAATTACCAATCACACTTTTTATCTTGTGGTTTTATTTGCAATATTGCTACTAAGCTGACTAATAAGCAAAAAATTACATAAAGCCCAGCAGCAAAGTCTATTTTAGGAAACATTATAGTAAACCAAGTGCATATCATAGGAGTAAATCCTCCATGCAAGGCAAAAGAGATGTTGCGTGATAAGCTAACACCACTAAATCTAACATTAGTAGGAAAAAGCTCAGCAGTAACTATCCCTATAGGATTAATACCCCTCTCGATTATAGAAAGAGCCATCACACTCAACATAATTATTAGGTAGCTTTTATAGTAATATGCAATAGATAACATAGGACAACATATTACCATTGTTATCACTATAAATAAGATTGCAGTACGTTCTCTTCCTGTTTTATCAGCTAAAATTCCAAGCACTATTGAAGATATCGGCATTAATATACTGGTTATAATGAGTACAACTTCGTTGACATACGTTGTTACATAAGTCTCAACCGACACTATTTCTTTTGCAATTGTTCTAAGAAATATGGTAAATCCAACAGCAACATTAACAGGTACAGATATTAAAATTGCAAGTATCAGGGCTCTCTTATAGCGTTTTGTAAGCTCTATTATTGGTAAATTAGGTAAATTTCTTTGTTCTCGATTTTTTTCATACGCTGGAGTTTCTCCTAGTGTATATATACTATATGCGCTTATTAATCCTAAAATGGCTGAAAAAATAAACGGCAGCCTCCAACCCCAAGCGTTAAAATCAGTGGTTTTTTTACAGATGATCACTGCAACCACAGAGAGCAATATGCCAATGGAGCGACCAAAACTTATTATTCCAAAAAACATTCCTAGTTTTTTCTTATTAGGTAAATGCTCTATGAGATAAACAGAGCTACCTCCTTGCTCAGCGCCAAGTGCAACCCCTTGTATCAGATGGATTGTAAGAAGCAACATAGTAGAGGTTATTCCTATTTTACTATAACTTGGAATAAACGCAACGAGACTAGAAGGAATCGATATTAGCAAGATAGCAATCGTTAACGCCATTCTCCTTCCATACCTATCACCAATGTGACCAAATACAGATGCACCAAGTGGTCTTACCATTGCACCCATTCCTGCAATTCCAAACAATTGCAATATGCTGTAGTAGATATCTTTTGCATAACAAAATTCTCTACTAATTATATTAACCAGATCAATAAAGAGCATATGGTCATACCATATTGCGATTCTACAGAGTATTGTTGCAATCAATACTCTTGTTTGTTGATTGTACACTTTGACCTTACCCAGAAAAAGTAGATAGAAAGTTAAGACGTTTTTGCTATGAGAATGATGAATCAAAAAGCTCAGGAATGCAATAGTTAATAGTAGAATGTCTACGCTGTTTATTATAAAAAATTTCTATATATTCAAATATTGCGGTTTTAGCTTGTTGTGCAGAGTGTTGTGAAGTATCAATGAGTAACTCTCTCTTAAGTGAACTAAAAAAGCTCTCTGAAACAGCATTATCATAACAACAACCTTTGTGACTCATACTAGAAGTAATATTTTTTGTACTTAGTAAAAATTGATAATTTTTAGAGGTGTATTGCGATCCTTGATCGCTATGAAATAGTAGATTTTTAGCAGATTTGCGCCTACCAATAGCCATGAATAACGCATCTATAACTAATTGCCTATTTACTGCATTACTCATTGACCAGCCAATCACCATGCGTGAATATAAATCTATTATTGCTGCCAAATATAACCATCCTTCATTAGTTTTTATGTACGTAATATCAGTTACCCATATCTTGTTAGGTTGATCAGCGATGAAATTCTGATTTAATATGTTTGACCTTACCCAGAAAAAGTAGACAGAAAGTTAAGACGTTTTTGCTATGAGAATGATGAATCAAAAAGCTCAGGAATGCAATAGTTAATAGTAGAATGTCTACGCTGTTTATTATAAAAAATTTCTATATATTCAAATATTGCGGTTTTAGCTTGTTGTGCAGAGTGTTGTGAAGTATCAATGAGTAACTCTCTCTTAAGTGAACTAAAAAAGCTCTCTGAAACAGCATTATCATAACAACAACCTTTGTGACTCATACTAGAAGTAATATTTTTTGTACTTAGTAAAAATTGATAATTTTTAGAGGTGTATTGCGATCCTTGATCGCTATGAAATAGTAGATTTTTAGCAGATTTGCGCCTACCAATAGCCATGAATAACGCATCTATAACTAATTGCCTATTTACTGCATTACTCATTGACCAGCCAATCACCATGCGTGAATATAAATCTATTATTGCTGCCAAATATAACCATCCTTCATTAGTTTTTATGTACGTAATATCAGTTACCCATATCTTGTTAGGTTGATCAGCGATGAAATTCTGATTTAATATGTTAGGAGTTATAACTCTATTGTCTATTTGTGGTTTTTTACTTTTAAACTTTCGTCTAAGCTTAGCTTGAATGCCATTTTTCTGCATAACATTTTGCACTGTTTTGATGTTATAATTTTTACCTAAAGCCTTTAATTCAGCGTGAATTTTAGGAGCTCCGTATCTGCATTGTGATGCTCGATATACCTTCTGAATATCTTGTATGAGCTCTTCTCTTATTGATTTTTTGTTGTTTTTTTCCTTAGTAATCCATTTATAATAACCACAAGCAGATACGTTCAAAAATCTGCATGATTCCCGTATTTTATAGCATTTTTTATGTTCTTTTATAAAAGAATATTTTACTCTTTTTGGTTTGCAAAATATCCCAGGGCTTTTTTTAAAATGTCTCTTTCCCTCGTTACTCTTGCCAGCTCTTTCTTTAAATCAAACTTTTCTTTGTCACAATGAGCTACTTTCCCTTTTCCTGGAAACGCATCTACTCCAGACATTCTATCATTGTATGTTTTTACCCATCTGCTTAATGAATCACCGCTAATACCCAAATCTCTTGCTATTTTTGCTGATGATTGACCTGTTTCTTTTACTAGTCTTATAGCTTCAATTTTGAATTCTGCTGTATATTCTTTTCTTTTTGTCATACCACACCTCTTTGAAAAAACGTTTTATTTTACTTCAAAAACGTCTTAACTTTCTGTCTACTTTTTCTGGGTAAGGTCAATATTCAAGGGATACATTTTACCGCTTCAAAGAACTGTATGAAACAGGAGGAGAAGAGGCTTTACACGAGATAAGCAAAAGCAAGCAATTGTATGCAAATAGAGTGTCGGAGGATATAGAAAAAGCAGTAGTTGAAATAGCAATAGAGTTTCCAGCATACGGACAAGAAAGAGCAGCAAACGAACTGAAAAAGAGAGGAATTCTCATCTCTGCAAGTGGAATAAGATCAGTGTGGCAAAGAAACGATCTTGAAAATTTTAAAAAGAGGTTAAAGGCATTAGAAGCAAAAGTAGCTCAGGATGGTATCATTTTAACAGAAGAACAGATAACAGCTCTAGAAAAGGCTAAGGAAGAAAAAGAGGCCCATGGAGAAATTGAAACAGAGCATCCAGGATACTTAGGTAGCCAAGACAGTTATTATGTTGGTAATATCAAAGGTATTGGACGAATTTACCAGCAAACCTTTGTTGATACCTATTCCAGAGTTGCTTTTGCTAAGCTTTACACAGAAAGGACTGCTATCACAGCTGCAGATCTTCTTAATGATAGGGTAGTACCGTTCTTTGATGAACAGAAAGTATCATTGCTACGTGTTTTGACGGATCGTGGTACAGAGTATTGTGGCAGACCTGAAAATCACGCTTACCAGCTATATTTAGGGGTAGAAAATATTGATCATTCTCGAACCAAAGCTCGTTCTCCACAGACTAATGGCATATGTGAAAGGTTCCACAGAACTATGCAAGATGAATGTTACAATATTATCTTTAGAAAGAAAATTTACACCTCTTTGGCAGAACTTCAGTTAGACGTAGACCATTGGGTGCATTCTTACAATAGATCTAGACCGCATTCAGGTAAATATTGCTATGCCTATGCAAACCTTTTTTGATAGTATGCATATTGCTTATCAGAAAAATATTGATAGCATTAAACAGGATGCTGATTTTGGTTTTGACTTTGTCAATTCTTCTGTCAGTTAATTCATGCTTGTCAGATCAAGTCTAAACTATTACAGCTTGGTGTCATTCAAATACATTAGGTGCATTTAAACCTTTTGTATGATTTTCTTCTAACCTTGCAACAATGCTCTCTCTACCGATAAAAATTAATAATTTAGCGAGTTCTGGACCTGTTTCTGTTCCTGTTAAAGCGAGGCGCAACTGCATAAATAGATCTTTTGCCTTTATATCAACTGTCTGTCGAATATTTTTAACCCATTCTGATAACGTATTTTCATTACAATCACCTTGAGGTAATGTGCTTAGTGCTATTTTTATAAATTCTTTATTAATAACCATAGGCTCTATATTGGATTTACATACTTGCCACCATTTGGCCACCTCAGAAAACCTGTTTATGTTGTTTCTTATAAAATACCAAAACTCTGAACCAATTTGACTTAAACGATCTTTCACCATTTCAAATGGCATTTGTTGCAGCACTTTGCTATTTAGCTTATACATTTCACTCAAGCTGAATTGTAAAGATGCTGAGCTAAATTTTTTGATATCAAATGAGTCAATTAAAGGCTGCATATCAATATAAGCTTCTATCGGATCAGATGTTCCAAGTTTTACTAAATAGCTAATGAGTGCCATTGGTTCAATCTCATCTTCTCTTATGGACTTAATATCCAGCCCGCCTTTCTGTTTCGATATTTTGCTATCATCAAAATGTAGTAGAGGAAGGTGAGCAAAGATAGGAATTTTCGCTTTTAATGCTTGAATCATTTGAATCTGAACTGCGGTATTAGTTACATGATCTCCCCCACGTACAACATGGGTTACATTAAAGTCAATGTCATCAATAACAGAAGGTAGCATGTACGTATAAATTCCATCTTCTCTTTTTACTACAGGATCGCTGATATGAATTGTTGCAATATTTATTTCGCCTTTAACTTCATCATTCCATTTTACAGTTTTATTTCTATCCAATTTAAATCTGAAATGTGGTTTTCGTCCTTCTTGCTCATAACGAATTTTCTCTTGCTCAGTTAAAAGCAACGCACCTTTATTGTAAATAGGGGGAAGACCTTGTTTTAATTGCAATTTTCGTTTAGTGTCTAATTCTTCTCTTGTTTCATAACATGCATAAATATGACCTTCTTTCATTAACTGTAAGAACACCTCGTTATAGCGCTCAAAACGCTCTGATTGCTTAAAACTTGAATTCCAATTTATGCCAATCCATTTTAGGTCTTCTATGATATTATCTACATATTTGATATCTGAACGCTCAAGATCAGTATCATCAAAACGTAGTAAAAATTTTCCATTTTGATTACGTGTGTACATCCAACAAATGAGTGCAGTGCGTATGTTTCCTACATGTAGGTAGCCAGTTGGGCTTGGAGCGAATCTTGTTAGCATTTAAGTGATCACTTTAGTTTATTTAATTGTATATAAATGTACTGCTAAAGCAAGATTCTTCTTTGTCTTGGTGTTAGTTGCTACAAAGTACAGCGAACATGAAACCTTTTTGTTAGAGTTCCATGATCTGCCTAAAATACTCTGAAAGCACGGCTTTAGTTATTTACTCTAAATATATTATACGTATACTTGTTATTAAATTAAATTTGAAATGATAAGAAATGAGTGAATTTAAATCAATCCGCAATATTGCAATAATTGCACACGTTGACCACGGAAAAACTACTTTACTTGATAACATGTTAAAACAAAGTGGCACGTTTCGTGAGAATCAAGAAGTTCAAGAACGAGTGATGGATAGTGGTGATCAAGAACGTGAACGTGGGATTACAATACTTGCAAAATGTACGTCAATAATGTGGGGTGATGAGAAAATCAATATCATTGATACACCAGGACATGCGGATTTTGGTGGAGAAGTGGAAAGGGTGCTCTGCATGGCAGATGGTGTATTACTACTGGTTGATGCTGCAGAAGGTCCAATGCCACAGACTAAGTTTGTGTTGTCAAAAGCACTAAAGGCAAATTTAAAACCGATTGTGATAATCAATAAGGTTGATCGACCAGACAGCAGAATTGATGAAGTACTAAATGAAATATATGAGTTATTTTTTAACCTTGATGCAACCAACGAGCAACTAGATTTTCCAGTACTCTATGCTTCAGGTAGAAATGGTTGGTGTGCTAAGGAGCTATCTGATGAGAGAAAAGATTTAAGCCCATTATTTTCAACGGTGATAGATTACATAAAACCTTCTGTTTATGATCAAAATGCACCTTTTGCTATGCTAGTTACTTTACTTGAATCTGATAAATTTCTTGGCAGAATATTGACAGGAAAGATCTACCAAGGAATCGCGCAAGTTAACTCAGATCTTAAGGTAATTGATCTTGATGGTCAAGTGGTTGAGCGAGGGAGATTAACTAAGTTACTCTCATTTTCTGGCTTAAAACGCGTTCCAGTAGAGCAAGCTGTAGCTGGTGATATCATTGCCATTGCAGGACTTGAGAAAGCTTCAGTTTCAGACACTATAGCAGCACCAGAAGTTACAACTGCGATCAGCTCAACTCCAGTTGACCCGCCAACAATGGCGATTACTATAAGCGTGAATGACTCACCTTTTGCTGGGCAAGAGGGAACAAAACTTACCTCAACTGTTATAAAAGATCGTTTATATGCAGAAGCAGAAACAAACATTGCAATTACTGTAACTTTGGCTCCAAGTGGTGAAGCATTTGAAGTAGGTGGACGTGGTGAGTTGCAGCTTGGGGTACTGATTGAAAATATGAGAAGGGAAGGTTTTGAACTTTCAGTTTCACGGCCTCGAGTGCTGTTTAAAGAAGAAGATGGCAAAAAACTTGAACCTATAGAGGAAGTAGTAATTGATGTAGATGATGAGTATAGTGGAATCATCATGGAAAAACTTAGCTTTCGAAAAGGTGAAGTAACTGACATGAGACCTTCTGGTAGTGGAAGAACTAGGTTGACATTTTTAGTGCCATCAAGGGGATTAATTGGCTATCAAGGAGAATTTTTAACTGATTCTCGCGGCACTGGTATAATCAACCGTTTATTTCACAGTTATGCTCCACATAAAGGTTCAATTTCCGGAAGGCGTAATGGGGTTTTAATTTCAACAGACAAAGGCGAAGCAGTAGCGTATGCAATTTTCAATCTGCAAGATAGGGGAATTATGTTTATTAAGCCACAGGATAAAGTATATTGTGGCATGATCGTCGGTCAGCATAGTCGTGACAATGATTTAGAAATAAATGTACTTAAAGGTAAGCAATTAACAAACGTAAGAGCTTCAGGTAGCGATGAAGCTATAAAGCTTACTCCACCAAAAATAATGACACTGGAGGATATGATAGCATATATAGACGATGATGAATTGGTAGAAGTAACTCCAAAATCTATACGTTTGCGTAAGAAGTTCCTCGATCCAAATGAACGTAAACGTGCAGGAAGGGCGAAGAATAAAGAGTAATCAACGTTCCTGATAAAAATCTGGATGCCAGTGTCAGCTACTCGGATAACACCATCATAAAGGGAACCAGTGTCAGTTACTTGAGCAGGTACTGGGATGACAAGAGAAGGCTACAAAGGTGTCATGCAAGTAGCTCATCCAGCTTTTTTATAATCATCGAAAACATTGTATTTTAACATTACTTTTATACTTATAAGTTTCTAGGCACTGGATTTGTTGTAGACTTACTATTTACTCTATCACTTTACCCTCTTATTTTACCACTCTCCTGCCTATATATTTTTATATGAGGCTTTTTGCGAAAATTTTGCATTTTGTGTAATATGATATATATGAAAATTGATCACGAAGTTAGTATAATTATTGAGGCAATAGAGAAATTTGGTGGTGAGGCAAGGCTTGTTGGTGGGTGTGTTAGAGATTCAATTTTGCAGCGTGAAATTCACGACATTGATCTTGCTACTAATCTGCTGCCTAATCAAACAATTAAAGCGCTCAAGCTTTGCAATATAAAGAGTATTCCAACAGGTCTGAAACATGGAACTATCACTGCAATTTTACACAAGAGGTCCTTTGAGATTACAACGCTAAGGCATGATGTAAAGTGTGACGGTAGACATGCGAAGGTAGAGTTTACTAATGATTGGCAAGCTGATGCTTCAAGGCGCGATTTTACATTTAATGCTCTTTATGCAGACAAGCATGGCCATATATACGACTACTTTGGTGGCATTCAGGACTTAAAAGCACGAAAGTTAAACTTTATAGGTAACGCTGAAGATAGGATTAAGGAAGACTATCTACGTATTTTAAGAGCGTTTCGTTTTCACGCTAAAATATGCATAGGAGATTTAAGTGATGAAATATTGGATGTGTGCAAAAAGCATTCACACATGATTCAAAACCTCTCTGGAGAGAGAATAAGAGAAGAAATATTTAAACTCTTGGAATGCAATGATCCTGCTCCAACACTTAAGAGCATGCAAAAATCTGATGTTTTACAAAAAATTATTCCAAAAGAAGTAAAATGCGAAATTTTATCTTCACCACTTCTTATCAACACTAAACCTCCTACAAAACCCTCAGCGTATGTCCATATGCCTTTCCTAGATCCCAGTTTGGATCCAATCGATGCACTAACAAAATTAGCTTTGCTTCTTAGGACTGCCGAAGATAGAGTTAGTCTTGGAGAATATGTAAGCAAACTTCTACGTCTTTCAAATAAGCAAAAGAAAAAAATATTATTTTTATTATCAAACAATATCAAAACAGAGCTTTCAGAAAAAGAGCAAAAGAAATACATATCTTTATTTGGTAAGGAATTATATTGTGACTTAATGAAGATTTGTGGTATTGAGTCTGGAACAAATGTTGATGAGTATATTTCATTTGCTCATATATTCAATATTCCAAAATTTCCTTTATCTGGTGATGATTTAATAACTATAGGTCATCAACCAGGGAAAAATTTAGGTAGAAACTTGGAATTGCTACGACAACACTGGGAAGACAGCTCCTACACTTTAACAAAGGAGGAGCTGATACTTTATGCTAAAAGTTTTATCTAGACGTTGCTTCTTGCTTCACACTTACCAGAGTGCTATTAGTGTGACTCATGGAAGAATTAGGTGGTAATTTGTATTTTTTTTGAGCTTTCTCTGTTAATTGATACTCGTTTACTCCTACTTGAGTCTGATTACACATTCCCTGATCTGGGGATAAAAATTTATCTCTTATACTTGATGCCAGTTGTAATCCCTGAATCTTATCTGAAAAACATTTCATTTCAGCTTCCGTTAACTTCTGCACAACAAATTTTTTGACTGAATCATTATTGCTATCATTTCTGTTAGCCAAAAAACCTGTGAAAGAATTTAGTATTGCTTTACTATCTTCTTCATTTAAATACAACTCTTTTGCGCACTTTTGAACAGAAGATACCTGTATGACAGAATTTTTTTTAACATCTTGTTCAAAAGCTCGTGTAACAACTTTTTTAACTAGATCTTCTATGATCGCTTTTCCAGATTTGACCAAATTCTCTTTCAACAGTGCAAGTAATTTATTGCTTTCAAATTTACCATCACTTTGATTTGATAGAGATTTTATAGTTTCACCAAGCACGTTATGGCAAAAGTGTTTTCCTTCAAGTTCAGGAAAACTTTTTTTCAATTCTTCATTTTGATGAGATTCTTCTTCAGGTTCAAGATTTTTGAAAACTTTGACCGAGTTGATTTCATAGAACCAGTAGTTGATTTTGCAGTAGATACTGTGCTTATCAAACTCACTGTATCTGACGCTTTAGTTTTTGTTTGCCCTTGTGATTTTTGAGTTTCTCCATCAATATCTTCTAACCTTTTATCAACATCCTTTAACTTTTCTTCCAACTTTTGTTGTTCTTGATTATTTAACAGTTGTTGTTGCATTATTCTTAATTGTTCTTCCATGTTTTCTTTTTCTCCCTGTAGTTTTTTAATATCAGCTTTCAATTGATCTTCTACTTGCTTCTGTTTCTCTTGTAATTGCTCAATCTGTTTCTCTTTCTTTGCAAGTTCTTTTTTTAACATTTCTATCAGATTCAAATGAGTTTGCCTTAAGCTATCATCTATTCCAGCTGATTCCCACTCTTTACCTTTTTCTAATGTCTGTACTTGTTCTTGTAGACTAGCAATCTTGCTTTCTAATTCTTTTTTCTCCTCTTTAGCAGCATTTAGTTTACTACTTGAATCCTTTAATTGATTTGTTAGATCAGTATTTTTTTGCTCTAATTGTTGCTGAGCACTTTCCAATTTTTTTTCTAAATTTAGTATTTTTTCCTCAGCTTGTGTGAATTCTGCTTGTTTCTCCTTAAGTTGATTTTCTAATTGCTTTATTTTAGTATCAGACTCGTTGTTTAACTTACTAAATTTACTCTTAAGTTCTGTGTTTTGCGCTCGTAGGCTTTTATTCTCTTTCTTCACAGTTTCATTTATATTTTTATTTTCATGAAATGAATTTATTAAATTATCTTGTTCCCTTATTCTTTTCTCTTCTTCAATTATAGTTTGCTTTTGTTCGTTATTTTTAGTCTCCATTTCCTTTTTCTCTTGTTCTAATACTTTATTTAATTGCGTTAAACTGCTTATTTTTGCTTCTTTTTCTTCTTCTAATAATTTTACTTGTTCTTTAAGTTCAGTAATTTCTTTCTCTTTTTTAGTTAATTCCTGATTTAAATTTGACTGATTTTCCTCCTTCTTACTACCTTCTTTCAACTTTTCTTCTAGTCTCTTAATTTCATCCTTCAATTCCTTTTCTCTGTCAGAATTTAAAAGATCATCAGTCTGAACCCCATTATCTGCAATATTGTAATGTAGGATATTCTCTGCCCATTTATTCCATCTCCCTGGCAATATTCGTCCAATTGTTTTTAGATATAGCCAAGCAAGCACAGTGGATAAGCTGTATTTTTTTTCCTTTTGTTTAGTACTAGGTTCGTAATTAACCTTATTGTTAGTATTTAGCATAAAATTACCTAATTTTTAAAGTATTAAAGTTATATATATTAATGTAATTATAAAATAAATAATAATATAGATGTTAAATTGTGTGAAAGTTTTTATAGATTTTAAGCAGAAATACACATGTTCGTAAGCACAGAATTTGCTTTTTCTATTGCTCTTGCTAACATTTCTTGTTCATTGTGCTGATTTTTCACGTTGATTACCTGAGCTGCCAAATTTGCAGGGAAAGTAACCAAACTAACTTCCCATAGCTCCACTTGTTTTAACACTCGAGCTCCGCTTTCATGATCAACATCATACTCTATTGGTATATAGCCAATCGAAAGCCCGTTAATAGTTCCAGTTTTTAGCATTAAATATGCTTCCTCTGCTTTTTGAATACCAAAAAGCAAATGTGCAGTTATATATAGGCCAATATCATTTTCGCAAATATCTGTAATATTACCTATAGGCTCACTTGGGTTGTGCTGCCAAAGAAGTTTTATCTGACTTTTATTTAAGTTGTTCTTAAATGCTCCGGGTAATATCAGATCATTTTGCTTATCAACTATATTAAAAACGCTCGCATAGCCAGAAAATACTCCGTTTTCTTCTATGCTTTTTATTGACAATGGTGAATAGAGAAATTTCTTATTCATAAGTCCTCCTTGTAAATTATGGTATTGGGTTTGCCAGTGCTCTGAGCCAGCTTAAAATGTTGTATAGATTGTTTTCCTATATCTCAGGATGAGTATAAGGCACTGCAATATAATTCTATTGTATGCAGTGCTTTGAAAATGGGGAAGTACTTTTTTAGTTATAAAATTTGTCATTTTATATACATAAGGGTAGGGTTTGTTGCACATTGGGTTGTTCAACAGCAGCGTTTTCTAGATTTGTAGAAACAGCTTCGTTTGTAGGAGTAATTATTTTTCCTAGAAGGAAGCCAAATCCCAAAGAAACAGCGGCTATAAAACCATTCATTAATGACTCTGTCCATGTTTCTCCCTCGTATTCTTGATAGATTTAAAATAGGAGAGTAGACCAGGAAAACTTCCTTCCTGGCCCCTCACAGAACCTTACGTGAAACTCGCGCTTCATAAGGCTCCCACTAGTCATTGCCCTAACCCTATACTTAATTTCCAGTGTACAAACAGATTTGGTTTACTCTTTGCAGTTCTCTCTAGTACCTTAGCTGCTTTGGTTCTATGTCCTCTCAGCTTTTTGTACTTTGCTTGAAACCACTTTCTGAGTTTCCTATTAAACATTCTTATTATGCTATCTAGTGCAGTTATATGATACTTCCCGTAATAATTAAACCACCCCCTCAGGATTGGATTACATATCCGTGATATATCCTCTATTTCCAAGTTTGTTCTACGAGCAAATTTCCAGCCTCTAATTTCTTTTCTCATCTTCTTTAAACTTTCTTTGCTTGCTATTGGAGTAAAGCTTACAAATAGACTACCATCCTTTCTATTCCGTACAAGCCTTTTTCGAAATTCATACCCAAGGAATGTGAATGATACATTCTCATGATTCTCCTTCCGCTTTCCATCTTGACAATAGATAATTTTGGTCTTTGTATGTTTTATTTCCAATTTGCAAATCTTCAGTCTCTGTTCAAGTTGACTCAAAATTAGTTGTGCTTGGTTCTCGCTTACACAATGTATAACACGGAGAGTAGACCGGCGGAACTTCCCCACCAGTCTCTCGCAGAACTGCACGGAAACCTCTCGGCTTATACAGCTCCCATTATTTAGCCTTTTGATCCTAACCCAAGTGTCCAATGATAGAAAATACTTGGAGACCTCTTTCTCACTTTTCCTAAAAATTGCTTTGCTAGTCTTCCGTGATCACGAAGTTTCTTATATTTTGTCCTGACCCATCTTATGAGGTATCTCTCTATATTCCTGAGAGATGGATACATCTCTGATTTATAAAACCTGCCATAGTACTGAAACCAGCCTCTGACTATTGGATCTATTTTCTTCGATATTTCCTCTAGTGTGGTCCATGTAATCCGATGTATTCTCCATGACTTTATGGTTTTCTTGATCTTCTTCTTGGCTTTGTTACTAATTGCAGGTAGAAATGAGATGAAATAATTCCTCATCTTATTCTTTGCTACTCTAGGTCTAAAAGTATAACCTAGAAAATCAAAGCTTTGTTTAGGAAATTGTTCTTTTCTATCATCATCCTTACTGTACACAATCTGTGTCTTTTCAGGATGTAACTTCAATTTACACTTAGCCAATCTTTCTTCAATCATTACTTTCATAAATCCTGCCTGTCTTTTAGTTCTGCAGTGCACTATCGCATCATCTACATATCTTTCAAATGGTACTGTTGGATAATTTTGTTTCATCCACATATCAAACGCATGGTGCATAAATATGCTTGAAATGATTGGGCTTATTGAACCTCCTTGCGGAACTCCTTTATCCCTTGTTACCCTACTGCCATCTGCTTGCTGAATGGGGGCTTTCATCCACCTCTCAACATACAGTATGACCCATTTGCAGTCTGTGTGTTTCTTGATAGCCTGCAGTGTGACCTTACCCAGAAAAAGTAGACAGAAAGTTAAGACGTTTTTGAAGTAAAATAAAACGTTTTTTCAAAGAGGTGTGGTATGACAAAAAGAAAAGAATATACAGCAGAATTCAAAATTGAAGCTATAAGACTAGTAAAAGAAACAGGTCAATCATCAGCAAAAATAGCAAGAGATTTGGGTATTAGCGGTGATTCATTAAGCAGATGGGTAAAAACATACAATGATAGAATGTCTGGAGTAGATGCGTTTCCAGGAAAAGGGAAAGTAGCTCATTGTGACAAAGAAAAGTTTGATTTAAAGAAAGAGCTGGCAAGAGTAACGAGGGAAAGAGACATTTTAAAAAAAGCCCTGGGATATTTTGCAAACCAAAAAGAGTAAAATATTCTTTTATAAAAGAACATAAAAAATGCTATAAAATACGGGAATCATGCAGATTTTTGAACGTATCTGCTTGTGGTTATTATAAATGGATTACTAAGGAAAAAAACAACAAAAAATCAATAAGAGAAGAGCTCATACAAGATATTCAGAAGGTATATCGAGCATCACAATGCAGATACGGAGCTCCTAAAATTCACGCTGAATTAAAGGCTTTAGGTAAAAATTATAACATCAAAACAGTGCAAAATGTTATGCAGAAAAATGGCATTCAAGCTAAGCTTAGACGAAAGTTTAAAAGTAAAAAACCACAAATAGACAATAGAGTTATAACTCCTAACATATTAAATCAGAATTTCATCGCTGATCAACCTAACAAGATATGGGTAACTGATATTACGTACATAAAAACTAATGAAGGATGGTTATATTTGGCAGCAATAATAGATTTATATTCACGCATGGTGATTGGCTGGTCAATGAGTAATGCAGTAAATAGGCAATTAGTTATAGATGCGTTATTCATGGCTATTGGTAGGCGCAAATCTGCTAAAAATCTACTATTTCATAGCGATCAAGGATCGCAATACACCTCTAAAAATTATCAATTTTTACTAAGTACAAAAAATATTACTTCTAGTATGAGTCACAAAGGTTGTTGTTATGATAATGCTGTTTCAGAGAGCTTTTTTAGTTCACTTAAGAGAGAGTTACTCATTGATACTTCACAACACTCTGCACAACAAGCTAAAACTGTAATAGTTTAGACTTAATCTGACAAGCATGAATTATCTGACAGAAGAATCGACGAAGTCAAAACCGATATCAGAATCTGCTTTAATGTTATCAATATTTTTTTGGTAAGCAATATGCATACTGTCAAAAAAGGTCTGCATAGGAGTCTTACCGTAGCAATACTTACCAGAATGAGGTCTAGCTCTATTGTAAGAATGCAACCAATGATCAACATCTAACTGAAGCTCTTCCAAAGTACTATAAATCTTTTTCCTAAAGATAATATTGTAACATTCGTCTTGCATAGTTCTATGAAGCCTTTCACATATACCATTAGTCTGTGGAGAATAAGCTTTGGTTCTAGAGTGATCAATATTTTCTATTCCCAAATATAGCTGGTACGCATGATTCCCTGGTTTGCCACAATACTCCGTACCTCTATCGGTTAAAATGCGTAGCAATGGAACTTTCTGTTCATCAAAAAATGGTATAACTCTATCATTGAGAAGATCTGCAGCTGTTATGGCAGTTTTCTCCGTATAAAGCTTAGCGAAGGCCACTCTAGAGTAGGTATCAATAAAAGTTTGTTGATAAATTCGTCCAATACATTTGATATTGCCTACATAATAGGTATCTTGACTACCTAAGTATCCAGGGTGTTGTGTCTCAATTTCGCCATGTGCCTCTTTTTGTTCCTTAGCTTTTTCTAAAGCAGTAACTTGCTCCTCTGTCAAAATTATACCATCTTGTACTACCTTCGCTTCCAGCGCTTTCAATCTCTTTTTAAAATTTTCAAGATCGTTTCTTTGCCATATTGATCTTATCCCGCTAGCAGATATTAGAATTCCTCTCTTTTTCAGTTCATTTGCTGCTCTTTCTTGTCCATATGCTGGAAATTCTATTGCTATTTCAACTACTGCTTTTTCTATATTCTCTGATACTCTATTTGCATATAATGGCTTACTTTTACTTATCTCATGTAATCCCTCTTCTCCTCCTGTTTCATATAGTTCTTTGAATCGGTAAAATGTATCTCTCGAATATCCCATCACTTTACATGCCTGCGATACATTCCCTAATTGTTTTGCAAGTTCTAGCAATCCTAACTTTGGTTTTAATATTTTTTCTTGTGTTGTACTCATATCTGACACTCCTTTAAAATTTGTTTATATTTTTATCTTACTCTATTCGCTTGTCAGATTAAGTCTAAACTATTACAGCAATATCTAAAGGGACCATCTCATTACAATCTTTAATATTTAAGTTTGCTTTTTGTTCTATTAAATAACTTATAAATTTTAAGGTTTTATCAGATTTTTGATCGTCTATGTCTTTATATTTGTAATATATTCTAATTGCAAAATTCAACGCAGTTTGACCCTTTAACGCACTACCACCAATAATTAAGTTCTGATAGCTTTTTACCTCTTGATTTATTAAGTTAACATCCGCGCCGTTTTCTATTAAAGCCTTAGCTCCTTTGAAATTGCTTTTTGCAATTTGCAGATGAAGTAAGTAACGACCAAGATGATCAGTTGCATTAGGATTTGCACCTTGTTCAATCAAATACCTTGCAATTTTATCATTAAATTTGTGATCATAAGTTGCAGATTCTAGTGGATTAGAATCTTGCTGTAACTCATCTTTAGCTATTAAGCTACTCACCTGACAGATTGATTTTACTGACTCTAAATCTCTTCTTGAACTGCCTTTGTGACTGCAGCGCTAAAGCTTATACCCTTTTCTATTAGATATTCGGCCATTTTGTTATTAGCAGAACACTTTAATAAATTTGTACCGCTTTGGGAATTAACGTCAGTAACAACATCTCGAATAATGGAACTATTTTTCTCAAAAATTGACTTTACTTTTTCTAAATCATTTTTGGTAACAGTATCAACAAGATCTTTTATTACAGCATCCACCCTCTTTTTTTTAGCCAACATTTCTTCTAATTCTTCAGAATTCATAAGTATACCTCAACACACATAAATAAAGAAACTATATTAAAATCAGAATTGTTTGTAAAGGATTTTCAGATATTAGCTTGCCCAAAGGTTAATTTATTTTATAATCTTTCTGTATTCTAGAAATTTCAATTAAATGAACTGTTATAAAACTCACGAGTGTAATGAATTAAGGAAGAATGATGTAGAAAAGGAAGTTACTCTCTCTGGGTGGCTGTACCGCAAACGTGACCATGGTAACCTAATCTTTGTTGATTTGAGAGACTTTTATGGAATCACTCAGCTAGTGTTCAATAATGATAAAAACTTTTTCGATGAAATTTCAAATTTAAAATCAGAGAGTGTGATTACTGTCACAGGAACAGTCAAAGCTAGAACTGAAGATACGGTAAACAGCTCTATTTCCACAGGAGAAATTGAAGTTATAGTTAGTAATTTACAAGTTGAATCGGAAGTTGAGTTCCACTGTGATGAAGAAATAGCAAAAGAAGAAAGGAGTATATTAGCAAGTATCGCCGGCGAGCAAGAATACCCAGAAAACATGAGATTTAAATACCGTTTTCTTGATTTAAGACGTGAAAAGGTTCGTAATAACATTATTCTGCGTTCACAGATCATTTCAGAGCTCAGGAGGCTCATGATAGAGCAAGGATTTTTGGAAATTCAAACTCCAATACTTACTGCCTCTTCTCCTGAAGGTGCACGTGACTACTTAGTGCCAAGCAGACTAAATCCTGGTAAATTCTATGCATTACCACAAGCTCCACAGATTTTTAAGCAGTTGCTTATGGTTTCAGGGTTTGATAAATATTTTCAAATTGCACCTTGTTTTCGTGATGAGGACGCAAGGGCTGACCGTTCTCCTGGGGAGTTTTATCAGCTCGACCTTGAAATGTCTTTTGTGACTCAAGAAGATATATTTCAGGTTATTGAATCTACTTTATATAAAGTGTTCGCGAAATTTTCTTGCAAGTCTGTCGATAAAGATTTTCCACGTATTACATACAAAGAAGCAATGCTCAAATATGGATCTGATAAGCCAGATTTGCGTAATCCATTATTAATTAGCGATGTAACAGAAATTTTCCGTGATTCAGAGTTCAATATTTTCAAAAGCAATATTGAACGCGGTATGGTAGTGAGAACCATTCCTGCTCCTAAAACAGCAGAGGAACCTCGTAGCTTTTTTGATAAAAAAATAGAACATGCACAAAAGGAATTCGGTGCTAAAGGTCTTGGATATATAACGTTCGATAAAGATGGAATTGCAAAAGGACCAATTGCTAAATTCCTTGATGACAATAGGTTAAATTCCATAAAAGAAATAACAAATATAGAACCTGGAGATAGTGTATTTTTTGCTTCTGATAAGGAAAATGAAGCAGCAATAATTGCAGGGAAAGTGCGTATTCTTTTGGGATCAGAACTAGGTCTTATAGATGACAATATCTTCAAATTCTGTTGGGTGATTGATTTTCCTTACTTTGCGTATGACGATAAAAGTAAAAAAATTGATTTCTTTCATAATCCATTTTCTATGCCACATGGTGGCTTGAAAGATTTAGAAGAAAAGAATCCACTGGATATCCTTGCTTACCAATATGATCTTGTTTGCAATGGAATAGAGCTGTCAAGTGGAGCAATTCGTAATAACAAACTAGATATTATGTACAGAGCTTTTGCCATTGCAGGCTACAGTAAAGAAGAAGTTGATACAAAATTTGGTGCGCTTGTGCGTGCATTTAGGTTTGGAGTGCCACCTCATGGTGGAATAGCACCAGGAGTTGATAGAATGGTTATGCTACTTGCTGATGAGCCGAACATTCGTGAAGTAATCTGTTTTCCTATGAATCAGCAAGGTGAAGATGTTCTAATGGGTGCTCCTTCTAAAGTAGAGGATAAGCATTTACGTGAGTTGTCTTTAAAGGTTATTGAATAAAAATTTTTATAGCGGAGTGTGGTAAACTGGAAGTTATGAACAATATTCAAAAAGCAATACTATCAAGCATAATCTGCAATATGATTATATGGTATGAAGTAACTCTGTTTGGAGTTTTAACGCATATAATAAGCAACGTTTTTTTTCCTTCAGAAAGTGATTATTTAAGCACAATCAAATTTCTTGGCAGTTTTGCAATTGGATTTGGATTTAGACCACTAGGTGCATTTATTTTTGGTTACATTGGAGATAAATACGGCAGAAGGAAAATTTTGCTGACTTCCGTAATATTAGCTTCGATATCATCTACTGCAATTGCGATTATACCAAGCTTTAAAGAAATAGGAATATTTTCTCCTATACTGCTTCTGCTTTGTAGAATAACACAAGGAATGGCAGCAGGTGGAGAAACAAGTATCAATTCAGCTTTTTTAATAGAGCATTCAAGCGATAAAAAAAATCTAGGCTTTTTAGGTAGCATGAAAGCTTTTAGTGGTGCTCTTGGTTCTATTACATGCTTTGTAATGATAGCTGTTTGCAAAAAGTTTACAGGTGAAAATTATGAAATTTGGGGCTGGAGGTTGCCCTTCTATTTCTGCTTCATTATGGGCATAATAGGCTTTTTAACAAGATATATAATGGAAGAGAGCTTAGCATATAAAATTCATGATCAAAATAGAAGCTTATCTGATTCTCCATTTTTAGAATTAATCAGGGACTATAAAAAGGCATTTGTGCTAGCAATGGGGCTTGGTATCGCTCAAAATGCAATCGTTTATTCGGTAATAATGTTTTATAACATATCTGTAAAAGCGCTTACTCTGTCAGGTATTGATATTAAAAATGTAGTAAGGATTATAGTTGAAATTACATTTGGAACGTCCGCAGTGCTATTTGCAATACTGTCTGATAAAGTTGGAAGAAAAAATGTAATGATTCCTACATTAGTAGCTCTAGCTTGCGCCGGTTTGCCGGTACTTTCGCTATTATCAAATGATAACCACTATATTGTCACGCTCTCTTTTCTGTTGATAAGTGTGCCGATAGGTGCATCTTTTGGAATATATAATTCTCTTGCCTGCAAGTTATTTCCAACAAAAGTTAGGTGCACCGGCTTTAGCCTCGCACATAACATATCTGCAGGTATTTTTGGTGGTCTTTCTCCATCGATATGCATGTGGATTATAGAAAAAACCGAAACAAAACTTGCAGCAGGGATTTACCTTACTGTTTGTGCATTAATTAGCCTAATATCTGTGCTTCAAATCAAAGCCAAAGACAGAAAAGTTGATTGGTGAAATCTTTTCAGTCAAAAGATAGCATTTCTATAGATTTTTCGATATGCCCAGGGATAGGAGCAGTAATGGTAATTTCTTTATTATTTGGTAGTTTTAAAGATAAAGAATGCGAATGAAGATGGATCTGATTTGCTACTCCATCAATAAAAGCTTTTTTACCGCCATATTTACCGTCACCAAGAATAGGACAATTTATATGAGCTAAATGTGCACGTAATTGATGAGTTCTGCCAGTAATTGGTTGTAATTTTAAATAAGCAACATTATGTTTTAACCTTGCTATAATTGAAAAATGCGTAGTGGCATTTTGAGGTGAATCTTCATTAATAACTACTTTTTCTTGCCCTGAAATATATTTTTTCACCAATGGGTAGTCTATTGTTCCATTATCTTTGCTTGGTATACCAGAAGTTAATGCTAGGTAAGTTTTTTTTATCCTCCGTTCTTTAAATTCCTCCATAAGGTATCTGGCAACACTAGCATTGCGTGCGAATATTATCACTCCGCTCGTATCCCTATCTAGTCTATGGACAATTTTAAATATTTCTCCCTCTCTTATTTGGTCAAGTAAATCACTAATGCTAATTTTTACCTTTATGCCGCCTTGAACAATGACCCCTGTGGGTTTGTTTATAGCTAGTATATATTCGTCTTCATATAATATGTTCTCTCTTAGTAGATTCACTAACTTTTCATTATATTTGCAGTCAGAATTAGTGTTCTCAATATAGTCTAAGTATCTTATCATTATAGTTTGCCCAGAGCTTACCCTATCGCTGGATTTTGCCGTGCAATTATCAACCTTGATTAATCCTTTCCTTAAAGACTTCTCAATTGCAGATTGTTTCAAATTGGGAAAAATTCTTCTAATGTACCTATCGAGCCTAACGTTATTGTCTTCTACTAATATGGTTTTGATACCTTCTGACATCTTACTTATAAAAATTTTATTGTGTAAACTAAAATCTAACATACCTAATGTACTCCTCAGTTTCAGCTACTTGCATCGAGTGCTACGTGCTGGAATTTAGAGGATTATTTAACTATTTATAACAGCTTCATATTTTCCTACAGCTGAGTAAAGTGGTAACAATGATAGTTTCTCGATCATAGAGAGGTGAGTATTAGGCTCTTTAGTACTAGGGCCTAGACGCGCTTCAGTGTTAGGCCCTAACTTCATACACTCAATGCCGTTAGCTAAAGATGTTACTCTTCCTACATTAACATTTTTAGTGCGATATGACCACCTGCAAGGACTATGTAATATTTGTTCTTTTACTCCATCCATTTCAGCTGGACACGCTTTAGTGGTAGTTCCTAACTGCACACATTTAATGTGGTCAGTTATAAATGCTACTCTTTTTTCATTAAGTTTAGCGTTATACTGTAATTGTTCAATTTGATTAGCTTGATCTCTTATCATAAATTCAAAGCTGATAGATGGATGTAATTCTATTTCTTTCAACATATATGATGCTATGTGTTGCACTATCAGTAATGATCTGTTTCTGAGTATACTTGATTCTAAGTCAAGCTGTGTAAGTATAGCTAGTGCTCTTTGTTCTGCTTCTACTAGAAGATTACTTATACCTTGACGTTTAG
This sequence comes from Wolbachia endosymbiont (group B) of Villa cingulata, assembly GCF_964028285.1. Taxonomy (NCBI): domain Bacteria; kingdom Pseudomonadati; phylum Pseudomonadota; class Alphaproteobacteria; order Rickettsiales; family Anaplasmataceae; genus Wolbachia; species Wolbachia endosymbiont (group B) of Villa cingulata. The sequence continues at coordinate 953,451 of NZ_OZ034766.1, forward strand.
CTAAATCTCTTACAGTTTCATAACAATTATCAGGCAATGAAGGATTTGCGCCATAGCATAGTAAGGTTATTACTACTATCCAGTTTCTACGTTCGACAGAATAAGTTAAAGGAGATTCCCCTAAGTCATTCTGCGCATTAACATTTGCTCCATATAAAATTAAGATCCTTACTACTTCCGGATGGTTATACTTGGCAGCTTTATGTAAAGCAGTTGATCCTAAATCATCACCTGCATTAGCATTTACTCCAGCTTCTAATAGAGCATGTACCATTAGTGTATCACCATGTCCGGCAGCACAACGTAAAAACTCAGCTCCCATCAATTTCATCACATCCTTCCATATTCCAAGTTGTATCATAGTAGTTACTGCTTCTAGATAATTATATGGACAAATAGAAAGTAATATTTTCTGTGGATCATTCGTCTCAATACTTGCTCCATGGGCTATTAGATAATACATTACTTTTCTATTGCCTTTTGCAGCAGCACAATTAAAAGGAGTCCATCCCCATGCATCCTTATGGTTAACATTTGCTCCATATTTTATTAAGAGCTCTACTGCTTCCACATTACCATTCGTAGCAGCAATATGTAAGGGAGATCGTCCAATTAAATTATCCTCTAGATTAACATCTGCTCCATGTTCTGATATGCACTTTAATAGGGCTTCTAATATTGAAATATCGTTCTTTGTAGCAGCCCAATATACAGGAGTCCATCCAAGTACATCTACTATCTCAATATTTTTGTCAATATTCTTGTCGTTTTTTATTATACAATCCACCATTGCTCTATCAACATTTGCAACAGCAATATGTAAAGGAGTAAGTTTAAGCGCCCCATTCTTCTTAACATCTGCTCCATTATTCATTAAGAACCTTACTACTTCTTTATGGCCATTCCTGGCAGCTTCATATAAAGCAGTCAAGTTCATCAGATCTTCCACATTAGGATTTACCTTATTCATTACTAAGATTTTTGTTATTTCTATATCGCCATTTACAGCTGGCTGATATAAAGTAGTCCGTTGAGATGAATCCAACTGATTAACATTTGCCCCTTTTTCTATTAGCTTGCGTGCTACTTCTGTGTTCCTATCTTCAACAGCCCAATGTAAAGCAGTCCATTCGGAAAACGGACCTGGTGAATTAATATCGATTCCTTTTACTTTAAGCATAGCATTTATTAAATTGCTCAGCTTAAAATCAATAGCTAAATATAATAACGTGTATGAAAAGCGTTCATGCAAACAATCTATTTCAAACCAATAATTTACATCAAATTTGGCTTTCTTCCACTCTTTATACACATTTTTACTTTCTTTCTTTAGTCTATTTAATGTTTTTAGTATCTTTTGTGTATCTAGCATCACTGGTACCTTTTCTGCGATCTTTCGTGCATTTAGCACATCCTCTAGCGCCACTGCTTTTGATTCTTCTGATGTCTCTTGTACACTTAACCTTTTTAGCATTCTTTTTACCATCTGTTGCGCATTTGATACCCCCTTGACTCCTTTAGTATCTTTTTTGCTTCTTCTTTTGTCTGCGGTACATTTACCACCTTTAGTCTCTTTTTTAATGGCTCTTGTGTCTCTTGTACTCTTGGAATCTTGCTTGATACTTCTAATCCATGCGATATCTCTTCTAACATTCTTGATGTTTCTGCTTGCCCTAGTATCTTTACTTCCTTTAATAGCTCTTTTATTCTTTCAATTACATTGTCTTTACTTAAATTTACCTCTTGATCAATTACACCTAATATTATGTTCCACTGTTCATATGTCATTACCATAGCTTTACCTCATACTATAGAGTATTTTTTGATGCTATATATTATGGTAGAATAGTCAACGCATTTTCCATAGCGTAACTTGAGAGTCTAAAAGGACTGTTATTAACTTACAGAAAACCAAGCTTGCCTAAAACCACTTAATTGATTATAATCATAGGTTTTAAGGCAGTAAAATGACAGCTTTTTTTCCTTTGGTTATTTTTTTAATCTTATACCTTGGAAGTGGTGTCTATTTTTCCTTTATTGGAATTGATAATCCGCTTCGCCAAGTTTCACCGGTAATTTGCCTACTACCGGCGCTATTTTTTGCTGTTGCATGCAGTGCAGGTAAAATTCAACGTAACATCGATACTGTCATCGAGGGTATGGGCGATAAAAACACCCTTACTATGTGTTTAACTTTTCTATTTTCTGGAGCATTTTCTGTGGTGACTCAATCAATTGGTAGTGCAGATACTGTTGCTGATTTAATTCTCAATTTCCTTCCAGCAAGATTACTACTGCCTGGAGTATTTTTGGCTTCCGCTTTTATATCAACTGCAATTGGTACGTTTATGGGAGTTGTTGTATTAATGGTACCAATAGCTGTTAACTTAGCAAAAAGTGGGGCTTTTGGTCTTGAAATAGGAACTGCAACTGTAGTTGGAGGTGCCGTATTTGGTGATAATCTTTCAATGATATCTGACACTACTATTGCATCTGTTTCTTCACAGGGGGCCACGATAAAGGATAAACTTAAAGTGAATTCTAAAGTAGCATTTGTTGCCAGCATTATAACGCTTGTCTATCTGGCAATTATGGCAGATAGTACAAAAATTATTCCTACATCAAATTTAGATTATTTATCAGTAATAAAGATTATTCCTTATATTTCTTTAATAATCATGGGGTTATTTGAAGTTACTACTTTAGTAACAATAACTATAAATATAATTGTTGCTAGTGTATTAGGGATGACTTTTTTTGACTATACTATCATTCAACTCTCTCATGACATATATGACGGTTTCAAAAAAGTAAACGAGATAGTGATATTTGCTCTATTTATTGGCGGATTGAGTCATATAATGTACAAGCAGGGTCAAAAGGCATTACACAAACTTATCGATGAAAGCAATATCACAAAAACTAAAGCTGAATTTGTAATAGCGGGCATAGCATCTATGTTTACTGTTTTAGTTGCTAATAATACCATTGCTATTTTATTAAGTGGCGATATTGCAAAAAGGCTCGCGCAAAAGCATAATATTCCGTCATACCGTAGTGCATACTTGTTAGACATTTTTGCTTGCGTTACAAAAGGCATTTTGCCTTATGGTTCCCAGCTGCTGCTAGCAGGTAGCATTGCTTCTGTCTCACCTATTTCTTTGTTAACACAAGTTTATTACTGCTTTATTTTAGCAGCAGTTACAGTAGGTGAAATAATCATCAATGGCAGACGTTGCGCGGCTACAACTTAATGTACGAAGATTTCTCTTCATATTACATTTTTGTGCCCATAAGAAACGAGTTGCCATTTTCATCAGCTACTTGGATAATAGATATATTCACAAAATTGTTCCATTTTTCTCAATAGGTTTTGGTTTTCTTTTCCCCTTATTAGCAGAGCATAAAACTTAGCTTTTTAATAAATCTCATTTTAACTCCAATACACTAACTATGAAACAATCTATATTGCCATCAAAAACGGAATTTATATTGCCAACTTCATGTCCAGTCCTTAAATCCTTTACCATTTGATATGGATGCATAACATACGATCTGATCTGACTGCCCCAACCTATATCGCATTTCTTGCCATATTCTTCGGCCATTTTCTGCTCTTTTTTTTCCAATTCAATTTGATATAAACGTCCTTTAAGTAGTTTAAGTGCTTCATCTTTATTTTTATGTTGAGAACGACCATTTTGGCATTGAGCTACAACGCCTGTTGGAATATGCGTAATACGTACCGCGCTTTCAGTCTTATTTACATGCTGACCACCTACTCCAGAAGCACGGTAAGTGTCGATCTTTAAATCCTTTTCATCCACAACAATATCTATTGAATCTTCAATCACTGGAGTTACTCCTACACTTGCAAAACTGGTATGACGTTTACCATTTGCATCAAATGGTGATATTCTAACCAATCTATGAACTCCACTTTCGCTTTTTGCCCACCCGTAAGCTTTTTCTCCGATGATCTTTATTGTTGTAGATTTTATACCAACTGCATCACCATCTAATTTTTCTACAACTTCAACTTTAAAATTGTGATAAATTTCTGCCCATCTTGTATACATGCGCATGAGCATCTCAGTCCAATCATTGCTCTCTGTTCCACCAGCTCCTGAGTGGATTTCTAAAAAGCAGTTATTGTTATCTGCTTCACCAGTAAATAAGGATTCTGTCTCTTTAAGTTTGATTAATTTCTCTAGCTTTACTAACTCACCTTTAACTTCAGAAAAAAATTCTTCATCATTCTCATCAATAGCAGATTTCATCAAGCTGATAGCATCGTTGTAATCGCTTTCTAGCTTTGAAAACGATTCTATGTCATGCTTAATTTTAGAGCGTTCTTTTAAAATTTCTTGTGCTTTTTGATTGTCTTGCCACAGATTATCATTCGACGCTTGAGAATCCAGCTCTTCAAGACGCAACTTCAATCTTTCTATGTCAAAGACACCTCCTGATAAGAGAAATACTTTTATTTAAGCCTTGAAAGTATTCAAGGATTTCTGGATGGGTTTTCATTATACTTTAGACTTTAATATATTTATTACCACTAACAATAACAGCAAACAAAATAGAAATTTAACCATATAATAGTTAATTCAAAATAATTTTATTATACTTGAATGTTCAATAAAATCAAGTGTGTATATTTATTAAAAAAATAAGGTAAAGTAATGAATATTAAAACAAGTTCTCATTATGGTTTAGATAAAAAGGCTATTGATGATTTAATAGAGTCTCTCGATAATCAAGAATTAGAGAATGTTCGTAATATTGTAAAAACGATAGATAGCGTTCAGTTAGCTTATTTTTTATCTACTTCGATCAGTGATCACAGGGAGAAATTAGTTAATATCCTCGATCAACATTTGTTAAGTGATGCCTTAGTACATGTAGTACCAGATTTACAAGTAGAGATCATAGAAATATTGGGAATAGAAAATACAGCAAAGTTACTAATGCTTCTTGATATAGAAGACATAGTAGCCATAGTGAAAGATTTAGATAGAAAGTCTATAGAAAATATACTTAACTACTTACCCAATGCAACTCAAAAATTAGTAGAGGAATTGTTATCATACCCAGAAGAAAGTGCAGGAAGGTTGATACATAAAAATATGGTTATAGCTCCATATTATTGGACGATAAATCAGCTAATGGAATTCTTGCGCAACTATAAAAAAATACCAGAAACATTTTATCAAATTTTCATCATTAACTCAAAATTAGAACCCATAGGCATTTTCAACTTAAATAAGGTAATATCTCACTCAGGAGAAACAATAATAAAAGAGATAATGAGTCAAGATATAAAAATAATTAAAACTGGAATGGACCAAGAAGAAGTAGCAAGAATATTTAAAGATTACGCTCTATTATCAGCTCCAGTAGTAAATAGGAATGGTAAAATTATAGGTGTAATCCTTATTGAAGATGTAATCAAAATTGTTCAACAAGAAGCAGAAGAGGATGTGCTTAAAATAAGCGGTGTATCTTCTAAATCTGATATAAATGCCCCTATACATAAAACTATAATTAAAAGACTACCTTGGTTACTGTTTAACCTCTTAGCTGCAACAATATGTTCTATAGTAGTTGGCTTTTTCGATAACGTAATACAAAGTTTTATAGTACTGCCAATAATTATGCCAATCATTGCATCGATGAGCGGAAATGCAGGATCCCAAACAGTAACACTAACTATCCGGGCAATCGCAACAAAATATCTAACTGAGCAAAATGCAAAAAGAATACTGATGAAAGAATTTTTAATAGGTCTTATAAATGGAGTGATTTTATCTACAATTTCGCTTGTAGTATTAGCAATAAGGTTCCATAGTTTAAAAGTAGAGATCATTTTCGTAGTTTCCATGATTGCAATGTCGATCATTGCAACATTTATCGGCACTTTTATTCCTATAATGCTTCATCGTTTAAGATCCGATCCTGCTGTTTCGTCTTCAATCTTAACATCAGCAACAACTGATATTCTCTCAGCTCTTATATTTTTTGGTCTAGCCACGATCTTTTTATTAAATAGCTGAATCTTGCTATATAAAAATTGCTTTACAAGCTTTAACTGCCACGTTATCATTACTCACAGGTGCATTGAAGAAGAAAAATAACAGTCGATAAAGAAATAAAAGTACATGAAACTGAGCTGCTTTAGTTTTAAAATACAAACTAAAATAAAATGCTCAAACATGTAAAAGAGTTCTTGCTCTGCTAGATCTTTTTAGCTATAATACAGTTTAATGTAATGAATACATGGAATGTGAGTTAGATGCATTGTATTATATACATCATTCGGAAAGCAATCCTGACTTTTTTAAGCAAGTATTTAATTTAGTAAGAAATCAAAAGAAAGACACACTGCTACTCAGCAATCAAAGTTACCTAGGGTTACCGTGAGGTTTCTACAGTAAATTTGTAGAGCAGTTTAGTACAGCTGTATAAGAATCAAATGAATTAGATATTAAAACCAATCTTCAGAAAAGAGATTTACGGTAAAATAATCAAGTATGAATATTAAAATATAGGGGGTTTTATGTTAGGTAAAGGAAATATAGGAGAACAAGTAGCAGATGATCGAATGGATTATGTAGATGATGAGTCAACAATAGGAGCAAAAGGAGGTCTTGATCATGAAGATAGATTATCTAGTGGAGAACTTCAGTGTGGACAAAGTCAAGAGAGTCTTGGAGTAACAAGATCTTCATCTATAAGCAGCGGTAGTGTATGGTATAGCGCATCGAATGATACAGCCAATGTTATAAGTCTTACAGATAATGAAGTAGTGGAAAAAGCAACTTTTTTTGTTAAGACTTTTATTAAAGAATTCGAGGAAAAATTATCTAAATATTTTGAGGAGGCAGAACCAGATTCAAATATACAAAAAATAAGCAAAGCTTCAGCCAGCTTTAATTCTATTTTGAATAATACTATTCCAGCAAGTCCACTAAAATTATTTAGTGTTAAAGTTAATGAGAGTATCAATTATTGTGTTATAGGAAAACAGCATAAGAAAAGAGCGAAAAATATTTTTACAATAATTATACCTTGCTACAAAGCTGAAATGAGAGAGATTTTAGTAAAAGCTGGCTTAGAAATTTTTCACAGGTTTGAGGAACCATTCATAAAGGTTGTAGATATCAATCCCTCTTTTTATCATAGGAGAGTTAAGAAGTTAGCAATAGATGCTGTACATAGAACAATGAATTACCTTTTAACTTCTGAGGAACAAGACTTTTCTGTTGATCTTATAACACAAGGTGTTGTTCTAGATAAGTCAAAAAAGAAAGGATATTTTACGCGTCCTGGATATGAAATAAAAGATGAGCAAGGTGGTGAAAGTTTAGTAACCTCAGAATTGTATGAATGGGTAGGAATAAAGAAAAAAGAAGAAGATGAAACTGTTAATTATTATCAATATAATTCTGAGGAACATAATCTAGAGGAATATAGATGTGCTGAAAAATACGGCTATCGGCTTCCCTTTGAATGGGAGTTAAGAAAGTGGGAAGAGGTAAAACAAAAGTATGTATCCATTAAAGCACCCATAGAAGGATATGTGTATATTTTAAATGATGAAAAAAAAGAAGAATTAGCTCGTTTTATATTAAAGGAGATTAATGGACAAGATCCTGTGAAAAGGAAAGATATAGAAGATGTAAAAGAACATCTTAGAAAACAAGATGAAGATAGGCGTCAATTTTCCTATAGTTTTGACAAGACACCAGAAAATTTCATTGAAAGAAAAGAGGTGGTAAAAAATTTGAACCTAAGGTTACACAGTAGTAGTCAAGAAGTAAAAATGTCACGAGTAGTTTTAATTAGTGGGAAGTGTAATAGTTTAGACTTGATCTGACAAGCAAACAAAGTAAGATAAAAATATAGACAAGTTTTAAAGGAGTGTCAGATATGAATATGTAATAGTTTAGACTTGATCTGACAAGCATGAATTAACTGACAGAAGAATTGACAAAGTCAAAACCAAAATCAGCATCCTGTTTAATGCTATCAATATTTTTCTGATAAGCAATATGCATACTATCAAAAAAGGTTTGCATAGGCATAGCAATATTTACCTGAATGCGGTCTAGATCTATTGTAAGAATGCACCCAATGGTCTACGTCTAACTGAAGTTCTGCCAAAGAGGTGTAAATTTTCTTTCTAAAGATAATATTGTAACATTCATCTTGCATAGTTCTGTGGAACCTTTCACATATGCCATTAGTCTGTGGAGAACGAGCTTTGGTTCGAGAATGATCAATATTTTCTACCCCTAAATATAGCTGGTAAGCGTGATTTTCAGGTCTGCCACAATACTCTGTACCACGATCCGTCAAAACACGTAGCAATGATACTTTCTGTTCATCAAAGAACGGTACTACCCTATCATTAAGAAGATCTGCAGCTGTGATAGCAGTCCTTTCTGTGTAAAGCTTAGCAAAAGCAACTCTGGAATAGGTATCAACAAAGGTTTGCTAGTAAATTCGTCCAATACCTTTGATATTACCAACTGACCTTACCCAGAAAAAGTAGACAGAAAGTTAAGACGTTTTTGAAGTAAAATAAAACGTTTTTTCAAAGAGGTGTGGTATGACAAAAAGAAAAGAATATACAGCAGAATTCAAAATTGAAGCTATAAGACTAGTAAAAGAAACAGGTCAATCATCAGCAAAAATAGCAAGAGATTTGGGTATTAGCGGTGATTCATTAAGCAGATGGGTAAAAACATACAATGATAGAATGTCTGGAGTAGATGCGTTTCCAGGAAAAGGGAAAGTAGCTCATTGTGACAAAGAAAAGTTTGATTTAAAGAAAGAGCTGGCAAGAGTAACGAGGGAAAGAGACATTTTAAAAAAAGCCCTGGGATATTTTGCAAACCAAAAAGAGTAAAATATTCTTTTATAAAAGAACATAAAAAATGCTATAAAATACGGGAATCATGCAGATTTTTGAACGTATCTGCTTGTGGTTATTATAAATGGATTACTAAGGAAAAAAACAACAAAAAATCAATAAGAGAAGAGCTCATACAAGATATTCAGAAGGTATATCGAGCATCACAATGCAGATACGGAGCTCCTAAAATTCACGCTGAATTAAAGGCTTTAGGTAAAAATTATAACATCAAAACAGTGCAAAATGTTATGCAGAAAAATGGCATTCAAGCTAAGCTTAGACGAAAGTTTAAAAGTAAAAAACCACAAATAGACAATAGAGTTATAACTCCTAACATATTAAATCAGAATTTCATCGCTGATCAACCTAACAAGATATGGGTAACTGATATTACGTACATAAAAACTAATGAAGGATGGTTATATTTGGCAGCAATAATAGATTTATATTCACGCATGGTGATTGGCTGGTCAATGAGTAATGCAGTAAATAGGCAATTAGTTATAGATGCGTTATTCATGGCTATTGGTAGGCGCAAATCTGCTAAAAATCTACTATTTCATAGCGATCAAGGATCGCAATACACCTCTAAAAATTATCAATTTTTACTAAGTACAAAAAATATTACTTCTAGTATGAGTCACAAAGGTTGTTGTTATGATAATGCTGTTTCAGAGAGCTTTTTTAGTTCACTTAAGAGAGAGTTACTCATTGATACTTCACAACACTCTGCACAACAAGCTAAAACCGCAATATTTGAATATATAGAAATTTTTTATAATAAACAGCGTAGACATTCTACTATTAACTATTGCATTCCTGAGCTTTTTGATTCATCATTCTCATAGCAAAAACGTCTTAACTTTCTATCTACTTTTTCTGGGTAAGGTCAAATAGCCTAAAATAGATTCACGCCACTTTTATGCCGGACGCCACCTACCCAGTAAACAAGCTCCCAGTAGATTCATCCCAGGTTAACGACTACCCCCTGGTTTTGACGTCGTCTCTACGCTTTCGACACTTCATCAGTGGTTCACTTGCGTTCGTCTCTCTATTTCATACATGACACATAATTGTGCCTTTTCCATAACGCTCACTACCTTAGCTCTTTACCAAAGCAGCTTATGGCTGTTTGAAGCCTGCTCTTGCAAACCGGCTCCGAGGGGCCCTCCCTCATCTACTGCACAGCTTCAACACTTTCCGTGTTTCTACGGCGCACCAACATCTGCATAACCTTTTCCTATAAGCAGCTCTGGGTAGAAGTCAGCCACAGCTCGGTATCTAAAATTTACTAAAAAACCACACAGAAAACCGTGGTAATCAGACTCTGCACGAAACACTAAGCTATCTTCATGTTCATCATGGATATCAATAACATATTCCAAAATTCTTTTAACATTAGTACGCACTTCTCCTGCATCATCATTTGCCAACTCATTCATCAGGTCTAACAATTCACCTTGTTCTCTGATTGGGTTAATTTCATGAAAAATTGGAGCTCCAGGTTCATCACGTTGAGGAAATATATCTATTTCATGAATAAACCTACATTCTTCTCCAAACCGAAATATTTTATACTCTTCCCAGTCCAGATCCTCATCTTCCTGTAATTCTTGTGGAAGATTCTCTTCTACCTGCTGCTTCTGTAATAGTTTAGACTTAATCTGACAAGCGAATAGAGTAAGATAAAAATATAAACAAATTTTAAAGGAGTGTCAGATATGAGTACAACACAAGAAAAAATATTAAAACCAAAGTTAGGATTGCTAGAACTTGCAAAACAATTAGGGAATGTATCGCAGGCATGTAAAGTGATGGGATATTCGAGAGATACATTTTACCGACTCAAAGAACTATATGAAACAGGAGGAGAAGAGGGATTACATGAGATAAGTAAAAGTAAGCCATTATATGCAAATAGAGTATCAGAGAATATAGAAAAAGCAGTAGTTGAAATAGCAATAGAATTTCCAGCATATGGACAAGAAAGAGCAGCAAATGAACTGAAAAAGAGAGGAATTCTAATATCTGCTAGCGGGATAAGATCAATATGGCAAAGAAACGATCTTGAAAATTTTAAAAAGAGATTGAAAGCGCTGGAAGCGAAGGTAGTACAAGATGGTATAATTTTGACAGAGGAGCAAGTTACTGCTTTAGAAAAAGCTAAGGAACAAAAAGAGGCACATGGCGAAATTGAGACACAACACCCTGGATACTTAGGTAGTCAAGATACCTATTATGTAGGCAATATCAAATGTATTGGACGAATTTATCAACAAACTTTTATTGATACCTACTCTAGAGTGGCCTTCGCTAAGCTTTATACGGAGAAAACTGCCATAACAGCTGCAGATCTTCTCAATGATAGAGTTATACCATTTTTTGATGAACAGAAAGTTCCATTGCTACGCATTTTAACCGATAGAGGTACGGAGTATTGTGGCAAACCAGGGAATCATGCGTACCAGCTATATTTGGGAATAGAAAATATTGATCACTCTAGAACCAAAGCTTATTCTCCACAGACTAATGGTATATGTGAAAGGCTTCATAGAACTATGCAAGACGAATGTTACAATATTATCTTTAGGAAAAAGATTTATAGTACTTTGGAAGAGCTTCAGTTAGATGTTGATCATTGGTTGCATTCTTACAATAGAGCTAGACCTCATTCTGGTAAGTATTGCTACGGTAAGACTCCTATGCAGACCTTTTTTGACAGTATGCATATTGCTTACCAAAAAAATATTGATAACATTAAAGCAGATTCTGATATCGGTTTTGACTTCGTCGATTCTTCTGTCAGATAATTCATGCTTGTCAGATTAAGTCTAAACTATTACATGAATATGTTAGGTATACCTTTTAAAATGCTCCTCATAACCTAATTATTAAGAAATAGTCGATACTTGATCCAATAAATATGTTTTAAGATACTTGCCTGTAACGCTTTTTGGAGTCTGTGCAACTTTTTCTGGAGTTCCTACAGCAACCACTTCGCCACCTTTTACTCCACCCTCTGGACCAATATCTATTATGTAATCAGCAGTTTTTATAACATGTAAATTGTGCTCAATAACTATAACAGTATTTCCTAAATCAACTAGCCTATGGAGTATTTTCAGTAAATTATTTACATCTTCAAAATGTAACCCAGTTGTTGGCTCATCGAGAATATACAATGTTTTCCCGGTAAATCGCTTTGATAGTTCCTTAGACAGCTTTATTCGTTGTGCTTCACCCCCGGACAACGTTGTTGACGACTGTCCAAGCGTTATATAACCAAGCCCTACTTCCTGTAAAGAAATCAACTTTTCCTTTATCATTGGAAGATTTTCAAAAAAGTCACATGCTTGATCTATTGTCATATCAAGCACATCAGAAATTGATTTTCCCTTGTAAGTAACTTCCAATGTTTCTCGGTTATACCTCTGTCCTCTACATTGCTCACATTTCACATAAACGTCCGGTAGGAAATGCATCTCGATCTTTAAATGCCCATCACCTTTACAAGCTTCACATCTTCCTCCCTTGGTATTAAATGAAAATCGGCCTATATTGTAACCTCGTGCCTTCGACTCTGGGAGACCTGCAAACCAATTTCTGATGTGAGTAAACATACCAACATATGTTGCTGGATTTGATGCTGGGGTCCTACCAATTGGTGACTGATCAACTTCTATAATTTTATCTATATACTCAAGGCCTTCTATTTTATCGCATTTACCATGCTTTGCAGATGAATGATTTATCTTCTGTGCTGAGTATTTATATAGTGTTTCTATTACTAAACTTGATTTTCCTCCTCCTGATATTCCAGTAACACAAATAAGATTCCCTATAGGAAATTCAACATTTATATTTTTTAAGTTATTCTCACATGCGTTAACTACCTTTATGAACTGAGTTGTTTGCTTTCTTCTTTTTGAAATTGAAATTTCCTTCTTTCCACTTAAATACTGTCCTGTTATGCTCTCTGAATTTTTTTGTACCTGATCTGGTGTTCCTTCTGCAACGATTTTTCCTCCATTCACACCAGCTCCAGGACCAATATCAATCACATAATCAGCAGCCATTATTGTGTCTTCATCATGTTCAACAACAATCACAGTATTACCCATGTCTCTCAGATTTTTAAGTGTGGCAATTAATCGATCATTATCACATTGATGAAGGCCAATTGAGGGTTCGTCAAGCACGTATAGCACTCCTGTTAAACCAGAGCCAATTTGCGAAGCAAGCCTGATCCTCTGGCTTTCACCACCAGAGAGAGTGCTAGATTCACGGTCAAGTGTAAGGTAATTTAGCCCTACATTCTTTAAAAATGTCAGCCTTTTGATTATTTCGTTTAATATTTTATTTGAAATTTGCCTTTGTTGTTCTGTAAGTTTATCTGATAAATTTCCAAACCACTTAAGGGATTCATCGATGCTGAGCCTTGATATTTCACCTATATGTTTTTCGTCAATTTTCACTGTAAGTGCTTCTTTTCTCAATCTATAGCCAGCACATTCTTTGCAGTCAGTAACAGAACAATACCTATCAATAAGTGATGCATCGTAATCCATCTGGCGTTCTAGGATACTGACCAAACCTTGAAATTTCATTTCTCTAGAGCCAAAAAGTATTAAATCCTTCACTTTTTGGTCTATATTCTTCCACGGAACATCAAGGCTAAATTTGCAATTTTCAGCCAGTGATAGAATTGCATTTTTTAGCAATCCATAGTTTGTATGCACTTGACGGAATATTGATCCAATTGGCTTTAAAGCACCTTCAGATATCGAGAGCGTTTCATCTGGCACTATTAGCTTTGCATCAACACTTAGTTTTTTACCGAGCCCATTGCATGAACTGCATGCACCGTAGGGGCTGTTAAAAGAAAACAATCTTGGCTCTATTTCTTCAAGAGTAAAGCCAGACTCAGGACATGCAAAATTCTCTGAGAAAGTTAAAGTTTGACCATTTTTATACTCGGAATTGTGGTTATCAGGTAAGTTCACTATTTCTGCATACATTAAGCCATGGCCCAGACTCAATGCTGATTCTACACTGCTTGGTAGTCGATTTCCTATATCATCTGATATGGAGATTCTATCTGCAATAACAAAAATATCATGTTTCTTGTTTTTATCGAGTTTAGGCAAGTCATCTATATTGTATGTTTCACCATCTATTTTTAGTCTCACGTAACCCTGCTTTTTAATTTCCAATATCTCTTTGAAGTGCTCTCCTTTTCTACCACGCACAATAGGAGCAAGTATATATATTTTAGTTTCTAAAGGTAATGCTATAATAGTATCTACAATTTGAGATACAGCCTGTTTCGTTATTGGCAACCCAGTTACAGGCGAATAAGGTATTCCTACTCGTGCATATATCAAACGTACATAATCGTAAATTTCAGTAACGGTTCCAACAGTTGATCTTGGATTTTTTGAGATCGACTTTTGATTAATTGATATTGCAGGAGAGAGGCCTGTGATTGACTCAACATCTGGTTTATCTTGAATATTAAGAAATTGACGTGCATAAGCCGATAGACTTTCGACGTATCGGCGTTGGCCTTCTGCATAAATCGTATCGAATGCGAGGCTAGACTTACCAGAACCACTTAGTCCAGTTATAACAACTAACTTATTTTTTGGTATATTGACATCAATACCCTGCAAATTATGCTCTCTTGCACCTTTAACTCTGATCATACTTCATGTACCTTTGACCATTACAGCCCCAAAATACATAAACTTACAACAACTTTCTACTAATTTTTTCAACTATTACGGAAAACGAGATAGCACAACTAGTGCAAAACATTTTGCCACACAACTATATAAACATCTGTTTTCGCCAAGTTAGTTCGTACAACAAATGGTGTCATAAAAGTATGTTTTCTACAATCTCATCAAAAACATGCTTACCAATTTTTGGAAACAGCAAATTTTATTTTATATAAAATATAGAATTTTGATAAATTTAACTTTTTTGTGAGATTATGCAGCGATAAAAATAAATTTAGAGGGAAAGGTTATGGCAATAGAGAAGGAGAAGTTTTTTGAAATAATAAATGAGGTAAGTGAAAGTAGCGATTTAGATGAAGATAATTTACTTGAAAAAATAAAGAATGAGTTAAAAGGAAAAGATGCAGGAGAGTACAACAAGTTTAGTAAAAATTTTAGTAAAGAACATCAATTTAGTATAAAAATTTCAGAAGAAGCTGCAGAAGATTGGACGTTGTTACATCTTGCTACAGCATGCAACAATATGTTAATAGTGGAACTTTTACTAAAAAAGAAAGCAAGTGTTAGCGCTCGAGTAAAAGATGGTTCTAAAAATGATGGGCTAACTGCTTTGCATATTGCTACTTCTTGTGGACATGAAAGCATGGTAAAACAACTACTAAGTGATGATCGAGTGAATCCTTCATTAAAAAGTAAAAATAAGACTCCAAGGGAGGTGGTAGGTAATACAGAAAATAAGGAAGCGATAGTACAAATGTTAGAGGAAGCAGAAGAAAATCATTCGCGAAAGAAGATAAAAGGCTTTCACATCCAAGTTGGAGAAGGAAGTTGTGACCACTCATCTCAGAATGATAATATAACTCGAGTCAGTTCATTTGTGAATGGAATTACTAAATTAGGAAATGATAGAGAAAAATCAATAGCAGTGGAAATACAAATGTGGAATGAAAGAAGGAAAGAGAATAATGATAATATTCAGAGTGAGCAAATCGCTTCTCATTCTATTACTGGTGAAAGTGTTAGTAGTGACGACAGCGGTCTAGAGTCTGAAGCTACATTTGATACTTCTTTCTGCTCTGAAATAAATAACGACGGAGCAGCTAATGAAGTTAATGACCAAATTTTAGAAAGTCTGCAACCTCAAATTCAGTTGCAAGATAGACAAATTCGGAAGTTAGAAAAGCCAGGTAAAGAATTAAAACATGTTGAGAAAGAACTAGAAAAATTAAAGAGTGACTTAGCTGGACATGAGAATAGGTTAGAAGTACTTGATAAACTCAGTGAAGAGAATCAATCACTAAAACAACAAATACAAGATCTAAAAAGTAAAAATACAACTCTTAATAGTGAATTAGAAAAAATAAAAGGTCAGCACTCTAATGATTTAAATGAACATAAGATTAAGTTGGAAGAACTTAGCAAGCTCAACAAAGAGAATCAATCACTAAAGCAAAAAATAAAAGATATAGAAAACGAGAATACAACACTTAATAGTGAATTAAGCAAAACCAAAGCAAATAAAGTATTACTAGAAAAAACAGAAAAAGGACAACTGTCTTTCTTAAAAATTGCTTCTGTAAACTTTGCAATCATGTTGACAGTAGGTGTTGCCTTTAGTATAGCCTTCCAATTACCAATTCTATTGATGATTGCAACTTCTGTGATGTCTTCATTGATAGTCGGTGGAGTTACATACGCACTATCACCGCAACCTACTGAATTAAAAGAAGTAAGTATTCAATGCTCAATGCAACATGATGCTTGTAAAACTTAACTTGTGCGCTTCCTGGTAATTTTGATATAGTTATTTCAGTTGAAATTTACAGATTTACAAATGGCAAGCTTAAGTGTAAGAGAAGCGTTATGCACGGCAATCAGAGAAGAAATGCAAAATGACCCTGATGTATTTATCATGGGTGAAGAAGTTGCAGAGTATGATGGTGCTTATAAAGTAACAAAAGGATTACTGAAAGAGTTCGGAGAAAATAGGGTAGTTGATACACCTATTACCGAACATGGATTTGCTGGTCTTGCTGTTGGAGCAGCGTTTGCTGGGCTCAAACCTATTGTTGAGTTTATGACTTTTAACTTTTCTATGCAAGCTATTGACCAAATTGTGAATTCCGCAACAAAAACAAATTATATGTCAGGTGGACAACTTGGATGCCCTATAGTGTTTCGTGGACCAAATGGAGCTGCAGCAAGAGTTGCCGCACAACATTCTCAGTGCTTTGCATCTTGGTATTCGCATGTTCCAGGTTTGAAAGTAATAGCACCTTACTTTGCCTCTGATTGCAGAGGTCTGCTTAAAGCTGCAATTCGTGATCCTAATCCAGTAATATTTCTAGAAAACGAGATCGCTTATGGGCATGAACATGAGATTCCTGATTCTGAGCTATCAAATAAAGATTATCTACTTGAGATAGGCAAAGCTGCTGTTATACGGGAAGGAAAGGATGTAACTATCACTGCTTTTTCATTGAAACTAATGGATGCGTTAAATGCAGCAGATTTACTCTCTAGTGAAGGAATAGAAGCTGAAGTTATCGACCTCAGAACCTTAAGACCACTTGACACTGAAACAGTTATTAACTCTATTAAGAAGACCAATAGATTAGTAAGCATAGAAGAGGGTTGGCCATTTGCAGGAATAGGAGCAGAACTCTCAGCCATGGTTATGGAACAAGGATTTGACTACCTTGACGCTCCGGTTGTACGGGTAACCGGCAAGGATGTCCCCTTACCTTATGCTGCAAACCTAGAAAAGAAAGCATTACCACAAGTGGAAGATATAGTTGAAGCTGTGCACCAAGTCTGCTTTAGAAAGAAATAGTCCTATTGACTCTTTTTTTTATCTCCCGTTCCACATTCTTCCATAAAAGAGGCATTTGTAGAGTTTATACCACCCATTACTTTTATGACAATAGTTTTAGCGCCAAAATACACAGCGCAAAATACACCGAGGGCGAAAAGAGCAGGCCACGGCATTCTACCAAATATTGCAAGTAAAGCTGCTCCTATTATCACTACGGTCATAAGCGGTCCACCTATTCCCCAAACGTAGCCAATAATATTACATATTACTTGAGCAGTTGTATCGTCATTAGAGTTAGCAGCACTTCCAACATGAGAAAAAGAAATAAATAATACTATAAGTAGAATACAAAAAACCTTTCTAATTGTAGGGTTCATCCCTATACCTTAAGTTTAAATATTATAATTATATCTAAAATAGTATAATTTTCAGTAAAACTAGCATTGTGATTTATACAATATTGCATAGCAAATGATGTCTATTGGTTATCAATCACTGCCAATTACTTGAGAGCTTATTTCGACTTTCGAAAAAGAGCAATAACACCCATGAGTAAAATTTCACATTACCACTTTTATGTGTTATGATAAGCTTAAATTTATAAAGAAAATAAAATTGAAAGAATTGAGAGAGAACCGGATAGCAGGAACGAGAAAGTTTTTATCTTCACTGTTTTTTTTGCTAATAATTGCGCTATCAATACGTAGTTTTTTATTTGAGCCATTTCATATTCCTTCTGGTTCAATGAAAAGCACTCTACTTGAGGGAGATTATATTTTTACTAGTAAATATTCATATGGTTATAGTAAACACTCTTTTCCATTTTCTCCAAACATCTTTAGCGATAGAATCTTTTATACCCCTCCGGAGCGTGGTGATATAATAGTTTTCAAGTCTACAAGAAATGACAGCATTAGATTTGTTAAGCGGGTAATAGGAATACCGGGCGATAAAGTGCAAATGATAGAGGGGGAGTTATATTTAAATGATCAGAAAGTAAAGCGAAGACAAATTGAAAATTTTTTTGATTATGAGTCAAAGCGTAATATAGCAAGATACATCGAAACACTCCCGAGCGGCAAGGAGCATGAAATTCTAATAGATAATCTTTCTAATAAGTTATCATACAATACTCCAGTTTATTATGTGCCTGATGATCAATTTTTTGTTATGGGAGACAATAGAAATAATTCTTTTGATAGCAGGTTTTCTGAAATTGGGTTAATACCAACTGAAAATATAGTTGGGCGCGTAAGCATGGTTGGTTTATCGTTTAAATTAGGCAAAGTTGATTGGTTGCCGTTTGATTTTAGGTTACCTATTGCTCTGAGATTTGACAGGGTACTTCACAAAGTTTTATGAACTCTATCTGTCTGCTGATTCGCATAATTCTAAAGCAGAGTTTTCTAACTCAGAGATAGCATTATTAATGTTGTCTAAGTCATTTTCCTGTAAAGCGTCTTTTGCGTTCTGTAGTAAAATTTTTAACTTTTGCTCAGTGGAAACATTTTCAACTAGATGTATGAGCTTGTTACCGTTAATTTTAGCCTCTGCAAGGGAACGAGCCTTCATGTCTTCATCAAAGTTACTTACTGACTGATTGACCATATCTTGAATATCTTCTTCACTTAAGCCAGAGCTTGAATTTATTTCAACTGTCTGTTCGACTCCAGTAGTTTTTTCTCTTGCAGTGACAGTCAATATTCCATCAATGCTAACTGTAAATCCTATTTCAACTTTTGCAGAACCTGCAGGCAATTGTGGTATACCTTTGAGTTCAAATCGTGCTAGAGATTTATTATCTTTTATCATTTCACGTTCTCCTTGACAAACGTGAATTTTCATTGCTGTTTGCCCGTTAGCGTAAGTTGTAAACTCTTTTATTTCTGAAACTGGTAGTGGTGTATTTCTTGGTATAATTTTTTCAACTATTCCCCCCATAGTTTCTATGCCAAGTGATAAAGGCAGCACATCAAGGAGAATATTCCTATCTTTTGAGTTTGAAGTTAAATAATGAGCCTGCAAAGCTGCCCCATTGGCAACTGCTTTGTCCGGATCCACATCATTCAGCACTTTATTGCCAAAGAGTTTGATTAGTGAATTTTGCACTAATGGCACTCTAGTTGCACCACCAACTAAAATTACCCCTTTTATATCATCGATTTTAAGATCTATGTTGCTTATAGTACGAGTAACTATATTTATAGTCTTATTAACCAAAGGACTGATTGCTTGCTCAAATTCTTCTTTGGTAATTTTGCACTTAAATAATTCACCATTGATGCTGAATTCAAAAGTGCCAGAGGTATCTTCACTTAGGTACTCTTTTACAGCACGTATATTGCAGATACCAGTTTTAGTGTATGAATGTTGTAATTTGTAGGTAGTTGTATCAGATGGTGTCATTCCAGTGCTTGACACTGGAATCCAGTTCTTATTATATAACTTTCTGGTGTGTTCACTTGCAATCAAACTTTCTGGATCCCAGTGTCGGAGCACTGGGATGACACTAGAGCATTTTTTATTTAAACCTACCTTTTCTCTATATTTTTCAAGCACTATTAAACTAAGCAGATGATCAAAATCATCACCACCAAGTTTAGTATCACCACCAACTGCAAGAACTTGAAACACTCCTTGATGTAATTTTAATATTGAAATGTCAAATGTTCCACCACCGAGGTCATAAACTGCATATATGCCACTGTTATTGTTCTTTTCAATGGAGTAAGAAAGTGCTGCAGCGGTTGGTTCATTAATGAGGCGAAGAACATCTATGCCAGCTAATTTTGCTGCATATTTGGTTGCGTTACGTGCTGAATCATCAAAATAAGCTGGTACAGTAATCACTGCTTTGTTAACTTTCATCCCTGTGAATTTTTTTACCCTCTTGCATAGAGTTTTTAGTATCTCAGCAGAGATCTCAATAGGAGTGAGATACTTTTCTTCTGAGCATTTTACCCTAATAACTTTTTCACTTTCGTTATCTATTTCACAATTGATACCTTCTTTATGCAAGTCTTTAACACTTTTACCCATTAAGCGTTTTATAGAGCAGATAGCGTTTTCGCCAACATCGTAGCCTACTTTTAGTACATCCTTTTCATATGAAATGACAGAAGGTAATAGTTCACGACCTTGCTCATCTTTAAATATTTCTACATTGCCAGCTTTATTTACCATGGCAATTAAAGAGTTAGTAGTTCCAAGATCTATACCAAAAACTACCTCATTTGAACTTGGTTCAGAAATTTGAACTGGCCGCATTTTCCTTCATCTCCTCAAATGACTTATATAAATATCTCAATCTAAAAACTTGCGTAGCAGCTTCATCAAAATTTTTTGTAGCAAAAGCATTAATTAGGTTTTTAGTACAATCTTTTACCTTTTCATCAATCATCCTACTTGCAAATTGTAAATCATCGCAGTCTAGAAAGTATTCTCTTATTTCCATTGATTCATTTAATATTTCAGGATCAAGATGCTCTTTTTTGCTTTGTACGTCAAAAAGATCCAACAAATGTTCGGCACGCTTTAGCGGTGACTTCAGTACCTGATAAGCTTTGTTGATATTTTCCATATTTTTGGACTCTCTTTCATTTATATCAGTTTTGCTTAGCTCAATATATTTTTTCTCCAGCTCATCAAAGCTGATGTTAAAAGCCGGTTCAATTCCAAATAATGTAAAATGGTTGCTAGACATGAAAACTCTCTCCACAACCACATTTTCCTTTCTCATTAGGATTTTTGAAAATAAAACCTGATGAGAATTTTTCCTCTACATAATCCATTTCAGAGCCAAGGATAAACATAATAGATTTTGGATCGATCAGCACCTTGACTTTTTGATCATCACTGCAGCTTTCTTCAATTACCGACTCCAAAGGACGAACATCATATGCATATTCAATATCATATTTTAAACCAGAGCATCCTTTTTGCTTAATTAGAACTCTTATTCCTATTGCTTCTTCAAGGTTAGCATGCTTCTTTTTGTCCAATAAAAACCTTACCCTCTCTACTGCATTTGCAGTTAGAGTGATAGGTTTTTTAACAGAATTTACTCCTTGAAATTCACTCATATTCCTCAATTTTTTTGTTTATTTTGATAATCATGAATAGCAGCTTTTATAGCATCCTCAGCAAGTACTGAACAGTGTATCTTTACTGGCGGCAAAGACAATTCTTCCACTATTTGAGTATTCTTTATCTTTGTTACATTCTCAATAGTTTTTCCTTTGATCATTTCTGTAAGCAAAGAACTTGAAGCTATAGCAGAACCACAACCAAAAGTTTTAAATTTTGCGTCTTCAATAACACCTTTATCGTTGACCTTTATTTGCAGTTTCATTACATCTCCGCATGATGGTGCACCAACTAAACCAGTACCAACATTTGGATCATTTTTATCCAGAGAACCAACATTCCTTGGATTTTCGTAATGATCTAAAATTTTCTCATTATAACTCATAGATTACCCGTAAACCATTACTTACATTATAACATATTTAGGTTAAAAACTAAAGTAAAATACACTAGCAAGCGGTACATTTTACTAACAAAATATATAGGTTACGAGTGTATTTACTTTACAAATACATATAGTGCATGTCATTCTTTATATGGTAATTTTAGAAGGAGTATTTCTTGAGTTTATTCAGTAATCTTTATCAAGGACTATTAAAAACCTCCTCCCGTTTTAGTGATGGAGTAAAAAATATTTTTTCTGGCAAAAAAAAATTAGATCAGTCGCTTTTAGATGATCTGGAAGAGCTGCTGATTAGCATGGATATAGGTCATAAAACTTCTAGATTGCTTATTGATAAGCTCGCAAGTATCAAATTTGAATCAGAAGTTGAACATAACATTATCACACAGCAGTTAATGAGCGAAATAGAAACAATATTAAACCCTGTTGTGCAGCCGCTCATTTTGAATAAAAAACCACACATAATAATGGTATGCGGAGTGAATGGTAATGGAAAAACTACAACTATAGGTAAACTTGCCTATAAATATAAGGAAAAAGGAAAATCCGTTATGCTTGTTGCGTGCGACACATTCAGAGCTGCTGCGAGTGAGCAATTAAATATTTGGGCAGAACGTTCTGATTGCTCTATTGTTACTGGAGAGCACGGTAGCGATTCTGCAAGTGTGGCATATAGAGCTGTAAATCAAGCGATAAAAGATAGCGTTGATGTTGTTTTAATTGATACAGCAGGAAGGCTACAAAACAATGTAAATCTCATGCAAGAGCTGTCAAAAATACATAGAACGATAAAGAAATTGGATGATACTGCTCCTCATGATGTTATTTTAGTTCTTGATGCAACTACTGGCCAAAATGCTTATAGCCAATTAGAGGCCTTTAGTAAAATGGTTGGTGTTACCGGGTTAATTGTAACGAAGCTAGATGGTACTGCCAAAGGTGGAGTAGTGATTGGGCTTGCAGAAGCTTATAAGGTGAAATTACACGCTATAGGAATTGGTGAAAGTATAGAAGACCTGAGGGAATTTACTGGCAAAGAGTTTGCTGAAGCGCTGTTTAAATGTGATTGAAGATCTCTTTAATTTTCTCATATGACCAAGCTTAATTATCATGAGAAGCCGTTTTTAGATGGTATCATTCCAGTACTTCCTATTTGAGTAGCCTTTTCTTGTCATCCCAGTCTGGGATCCAGATTGCAAGTGAGTTGGGTGAGCCGTTATAGATAGCTAACGTATAAAAATTACTTCCGCATATTTTCAATCTCATTATAATTACAAATAGAGATATTTTAAGAGCTCAAAATCTATCTTTAGTCTGCAGACTTTTTAATCAAACTTATTAAAAAATGTATTCTTCAGTGTATGTCTGTCGTATGTGCACTGCATTTTTTCCTAACTCTTTTTTATACAGGAGGATTTTATGTCCAGAATTCCAGATACTTGATCTTTACTTTAGCCAATAAAAATCAATGGGCGCCCATGGTTTTTATAAAGAAAGTATAAGAAAAAAAATATTTTAAAGAATATGAAATAAGGATCTAATATGTTTTGTGGGCAACCAAAAACCACTTCAGCTTGTCACTCATGCCTAAAAAGTAATTATATTAATGTAATATTGATACTTGTATACCAACATAAATATATTTTAAAAATTTAAGGAGTATATTATGACAATGTCTACCACAAATTAGTGAGAAATTAGCAGCTAGCGCAAAAAGTCTCTTTGATGAGAGCGAAAAATTATTGCTTATAGAAGAGGAAATACACAATCAAGATTTAATGTATCTTTAATCACAAAAAAGAAGATATTCTACATCTTCTTTTTTTTATGCGATAATTAGCTACTTGTTTTCGTATTCGTCCAGACAAGGTAGTTATGAGTAAAAACAGCAAATGGTCAGTGCGTGAAACTGGAATGGCTTTGTTGCATCACTCTTCGGATAGTAGGTAACGTGGAATAAATTCATGAAGCTATCTCAAATTTAGCCATGCCTATATCAGTAAATTTGTTAAGCAAATAACACTTGAGTAGCAGTTCTCTCTCACGATTAACCTCAGATTTGTTTCTAAAACTAAACCCAAATGTTTGCTTCAGTCGCGAGAAAAAACTTTCTATATAAGATCTCTTCCCATAATTTATCTCTTTTTTCCACCTCTTCATACCATCTTCATCATATGACTTTATGAGCTTGATTGTAGAATTTCTCTCATCCATATAATCCAACTTTGGATGCTCTACTGCATTATTTTGCGGAGGAATCCTTGTCTTTATGTCAAGCTCATCGCACAGTTTGTATAACTTCTTTCGATTATATGCCCTGTCTGCATATAGTGTGCTTATATTATATTTAACATCAATCCTTGCAATAAGATCACATGCTCCATAGTGGTCAGAATAAACTCCGCCACTGTATTTTGCTGCTATAACTTTTTTGCTACCTATCTCTAGCATTACATGCAGTTTTCTTGTTTGCTCATAGCGGCGATACTTTCTATCTGTACCATTTGCCTTGCTATGACCTGGAATATTATTGTAGATGCTTATTCCAGTACTATCTATGGCAATCTCAATATCTTCTGTATTATTTTTATCATGTCTTCGATCATTAATTTTGATGTTAAGTTTTTTAAGCCTTCTTGAGGCCTGGGAATAGCTAATAACTTGCAAGTTTTTCCTTACTTGCTCAAGGTACCCTGCTATAAATCCCGCTGTTTGTCTCAGACCTATTCTAAATAAACAAGTTATTATGTGAACCAGAATCACGACCTTATCGCTATAAATATAGTTGCCACCAGCCATTTTTGGACCTTTTTCGTACCAATTTTCTATGGCATCATTGACGTAATAAAAAATATTTCCCCTCTCTTGGAGAAATTTGTTATATTCATGGCAGTTACTGACTCTCATTTTTTGTGGCATATTTTTCTTTAGTAGGTTAAATGCTTGTCTTATAGTGAATTTTGTCAGTAACTGCCAGTTCTTTTTATTTGACCTATGCAACAAAGCCATTCCAGTGTCAAGCACTGGAATGACGTCATTTACTATGTGACATATTGCAATGTTTGTAAAGTTGTGTGTGTGGTCCACCAAAAGGGTGTCAGCTACTTGCATGACACTATCTGCTATTTTTCCTTGTCTGAATGAATACAAAACGGTTTTTGGTTACTCACGAAATAGATTTGTCCATTTTGCTCTTATTATTTAAAACGCTTTTGTGCCAAATATGTCAAAATTTTTATTTGACATATGTTAAAAACATTCTAAGATAAGGCACTTTATAGAATAAGGGGGTATATAATGTTAAGTAATTCTTCTAAAGAAAAAAACTCTGAGGCTGTTCAAGGAACACCTGGACCAGTGTCAAGTGATAAATGGAATAGGACTTTCAATTTTCCTCCGAATAATAGGGTGAGAGAAGATGATCATCCATTTTTAGGTACCAAGCATGACCGCAAAATTGAATATTTAGATTGTGATGATGCTGATAGCTCTCCTTATAATTCAGAAAATGAAAATCACGGTAAATATCTAAAAGGCAAGATTATTGATGAAACTAAGCAAGAAATTGCTCAACACATAGAAAACAGTGATGTAGAATCTGTACAGCTTAGAGTGAGAAGTCCAATTAGAACTATGTTGACTGCAAGAATTGTGCTGAATGATAATAAAGGAAAAATAAACATTAGTAATATTTTAACTAATGATTTTTTTGAAAGCAATAGGATAACGGCGGTTACATTGTTGCTACCTGGAGATGAAAAAAGAGGAATGCGTGGACGAGTTGATGAGCATGGAGTAAGAATTTATGAAGTAGCTAATGGCTCATATAACATGACTTTGAATTGGTACGATGAAGAAAAAGAGTGTAAAATGAAAATTAATATTAGTGATGACGGTTCTATCAAGCTTATTGAAAGCAATGATATCACTTGGGAGCAAATAGCTGCACATAAAGAAGTAAAAGTAGGAAAACAATACGAAGCGAAGTCCTTGTATGATGCACTATCCTACTTACGTAAAGAAGGTTCTGAAATAGTAAAAATTTCACAGAATCCTTCAACAAGTATGGAAAGTGTGACTATATCAAAACAACTTTCTTCTGCTCAAGGAGTAAGTAAATAAGAAGACTTTATGAGCTGCTTGCAAATGTAGGCAGCTTATATTTCAGTATCCTTATTTCATGTTCTCTAGAGTGTTTTTATTTCCTGTAATCTTTTTATAAAAACCATAGGCGCCAGTTGGTTTTAAAGTAAAGGTCAAGTATCTGGAATTCTGGACATAAAATCCTCCTGTGTAAAAAAAGTTAGAAAAAAATGCAGTGCATATACGACAGATATACACTGAAGAATATATTTTTTAATAAGTTTGATTAAAAAGTCTGCAGACTAAAGATAGATTTTGAGCTCTTAAAATATCTCTAATTGTAATTATAATGAGATTGGAAATGTGCGGAAGTAATTTTTATACGTTAGCTACAGTTAAAACATAATTGACTTTGCCTAGTTAATATTTCAAATTATAAAAAAGGCAAATAATTCTATGATATTGCAGGGCAAAAAAGGGTTAATAACCGGAATAATAAATAAGAGGTCAATAGCATATGGTATAGCAAAGACCCTCTCAGAACATGGAGCTGAGCTTGCAATCACTTATCAAAATGAAACAATAAAAGAGAAATTATTACCAATAGCAAGTGAATTAAATGTAGAGTTAATATTGCACTGTAATGTTTCAAATGAGGAAACTATAGATAATGCTTTTAAGGAAATAAGGGAGAAGTGGGGTGCTATTGATTTTTTGGTACATGCAATAGCATTCTCCGATAAAAATGAGCTAAATGGTAAATATGTCAATACTTCACTAAACAACTTTATTAATGCAATGCATATATCGTGCTATTCTTTTACTGCTTTAGCGCAAAGAGCGGAAAAAATGATGTTAAATGGCGGTAGTTTACTTACTTTATCTTACTATGGTGCTGAAAAAGTTATGCCAAATTATAATGTGATGGGTTTATGTAAAGCAGCACTTGAAGCAAGTGTAAAATATATAGCATGTGATCTCGGACCACAGAACATCAGAGTAAATGCAATTTCTGCTGGTCCAATCAGAACTTTGGCATCTTCTGGAATAAGTGACTTTCACTCCATATCGGAATGGAATAGAAGTAATTCTCCACTTAGACGCAATGTTACAATAGAAGATGTTGGCAAGGCAGCACTATACTTATTAAGCGACCTGAGTAGTGGTACAACTGGAGAAATTTTACATGTTGATTCAGGGTATAATGTTGTGGGAATGAAGATAGTAGACTAATACAGTACTGCAGATGCATGTGAAGCCTGTGTTTTTTTGTTATCCGAGTAATTGACATTGGAGCCTAGTATCAGCTACTAGAATGACAACATTTTTTACTTAAATCTTCGCATATTAACCATAGAGTTATTATTTTACAAGTATTTGTTGCCGCTGATCTTCTATTTTTACTTCTTCCATTTGGGTTAAGAGATTGTGCGTGAGGGTTGCTCTTGAAGTTGCCTTGCAAGGAAAAAGTCTTTTTCCTCCCGATCTTGGAGTTGCTTTGCAAGCAAGAAATCCTATTGT
Organism: Wolbachia endosymbiont (group B) of Villa cingulata; assembly: GCF_964028285.1. NCBI lineage: Bacteria > Pseudomonadati > Pseudomonadota > Alphaproteobacteria > Rickettsiales > Anaplasmataceae > Wolbachia > Wolbachia endosymbiont (group B) of Villa cingulata. The sequence goes on from NZ_OZ034766.1 coordinate 981,020, forward strand.
TCTTATGTTTGTTTTGCTAAGACTTTATTCTTATTAAGCAGTGGTTAAAAATGAGCATGGCTTTTATTATAGAATGCCCCCTATAGAAGTATATAGACTATGAAGACTTATCTTACAGGTTGTGGTACTTGTTGTTGATAAAATGTTTTTTCTACACGTGCTTCTTCCACACTGCACCTTCTTGATAAGACTGGCTCCTCAAGGCATTTTATACGTTGCTGTACATCACTAATGCACTGCCCTATAACATCACCAATTTTTCCATCAGCATTTTTTGCCAATAACTCATCAAGCCTCTTCTCAACCTCTGCTCTCTCAGAGATATCCTTTGAAAGGTTACAATACTCCAAAATTTCATCTAATTGAAGTTCTTTTGCTAATTGAAAGTCTTCTTGCTCTTGAATTTCCTTAGTTATAACCCTAGCTCTAGAGTAATGGTTTCCACCCAGGTATATTACTTCCTTCTTCTTATTGCCCCATAATTCATCTTTCCTTACATACTCAGGATTTATCATGTTTGGGTCTGGTTTATATATTGTCATACCTTCCTGACCCTCAAAATATGCTTCGATTTCAGTATTAGATAAAGAAGCTAAAATAGGGATTTCACCGTGAAAAACAAAATACCCTTGTTTTTGTATTGCTTTGAGATAAGTCTGATAGAAGTCTTTTTGACCAATAACTGAATCTAATATTCTGTCGTTATTAATTATATATTCCTCTTTATATTTTTCTTTAGTAAGCGTGGTGTCAAGTCTATATGCACAAGACTCAAGCTCTTCCTCTACTCTATTATACAATGTTTTCTCATTTTCTTTCTTTAGTAAATCTTCAATACTAAGTAAATCTCTTTGCTGCGCATTACGCTCATTATATGCATTGGTAGCTTGCTTTATTACTTCATATATCTCATTACAAAATTTTTCATCTTCAGAAAACTTTTCTATAATGTTATTTTTTAAAGCTTTCGTTCTTTCAACACTTTCATTTATTATATCGTCAACTTTTTTATTTATTTCCTCAATGAGCTCTTTCATCTCTTTTGGTACATTAAGCACTTCCCCAGTGTTACTCAATAGATCTACAAAGAATGTTCTCAAGTGTTGCTTAAGAGCATTTGGCATTTTCGGATCATTCAATGATTTAAACTGATTTAAAAATTCGCGCCACTCTTTACGCATTGCTTGAGCTTTGTCAGTTTTGTATACATCAGAACTATTTTCACCAAACACGGCATGGAAAAAGCAATTGCCATCTCCTGCAGTATCATACTTAGCTACTTGACTGCTAGAAAGTTTTTGTTCCACATCACTAACGGACTGCCCTACAACATCACTAAGTTTACCTTCATAGAAATCGTTAGTGTAAGAATTACTATTTAAAAGAGTTATTTCTTGCCCAAAGCTCTTGAACCTTTTCGGACTTTCAACACCGTGAAGACCACTTGATGATTTCCGTTTCCTAGGTACATTCATTTGCCCTAATATCCTGGGCCTTTCTATTCCAACCTCAACATCATGAAAGTCACTTGGTAGTTTCCGTTTCTTAGCTGTAGTCATAGTTTTTACCTTAATTTAAGCTATATACCAACAAAATTGTAACTAATTAAGTATAGCAGAAATTTTTAAATTATGCAATAATTAAGGCTTTAAATAGCAAATATGAGCTTTAACTGTGGTATAGTTGGGTTACCAAATATAGGAAAATCAACTTTATTTAATGCACTTACAGAGTCAAGTGCAGCTGAAGCTGCAAATTATCCTTTTTGCACAATCGAGCCAAATGTTGGCAAAGTGCCAATACGAGATCAGCGTTTGAAACAAATTGTCGCGATTGCTCACTCAGGGAAAATAATCTACAATCAACTGGAAGTTGTCGATATTGCCGGCTTGGTTAAGGGTGCGAGCAAGGGTGAAGGACTAGGAAATAAATTTTTGAGTCATATCAGAGAAGTTGATGCCATTGTTCATCTGCTCAGGTGCTTTACGGATGACGATATCAGCCATGTAAACAGTAAAATAGATCCAATATCAGATGCTGAAATAGTGGAAATGGAGTTAATTCTAGCTGATATTGATAGCATAGAAAAAAGGCTTCCTCAATTGGAAAAGAAAGCAAAGCAAGGTGATAAAGAGCTAAAGAGACAACTTGAATTAATGCAAGAGGTATTAGCTACTTTAAAATTAGGTAAACCGGCAAGAAGCTTGGAGAATATTGATGAAGATGAAATGAAGTTGCTTCAATTGCTAACAACAAAGCCGGTTATGTACGTCTGCAATGTTGAAGATACACATATCATAACTGGCAATGAACTATCTAAAAGAGTGGAAAAAATGGCGAAGGAAAATAAAAGCAAATTTTATTGTATTTCAGCAAAACTCGAAGCAGATATTGCAAATCTTGGTAGCGAAGAAGAAAAACAGAGTTTTTTGTCAGAATTTGGCTTACAAGAATCAGGACTTGATGGAGTAGCGCGTATTATGTATGAAGTGCTGAGTATGATAACTTTTTTTACTGTAGGCCCTAAAGAAGCACGGGCATGGCCAATAAAGATAGGATCAACAGCTGACAAAGCAGCAGGTGTAATTCACACTGATTTTGAAAAAGGCTTTATAAAAGCAGAAACGATAAGCTTTGCAGATTATATAAAATATGGAAGCGAATCAGCTTGCAAAGATGCAGGGAAAACTCGCTTCGAAGGCAGAGACTATATAGTGCAAGATGGTGATATAATGCACTTTAGGTTTAATGTGTAGTATACATCTAATTACCAAAGTACCCGGGAGTCCAGCCTTTCTTTATGGCTTCCTCTTCGCTGATCTTATCTAGTTCCACGCCATGGAGAATGGAGCTAGGTGTTGTAACAACTTCTTTTCCCTGTGGTTGTATATTCTTCTCTTCCTCACATAATACGTTCTCCAGACATTCTTCTAAAAATTCATATAAAGCTTGATTTTCTATAAGCATATCCTTATTTTGCTTAGCTAATTCTAAAATTTCCCTTACTTGAACATTTTCACCATTAATAGTTGCCTGACCAATCTCAATTTCACTAGGATTTACATTTAAACTAATAAAGCATTTAATAGAATTACCTTTCTCATCTTCTGCACTCCACCTAATTTTCATATCGCATGTTGCATCTTTTGCAAAGCGGTAATTTCTTTGTTGCTTATCATTCTTTTCAATCGTTACAATTAGTTTACCATCGCTGTATATTTTTGCTCTTTTTACCTCATTTTTATTTCTTTCCATCCTTTCAATTTTGTTAGTGAAAAGATGGCTTGTTTCTAAACTCTTTTCAGGTTTAATAATATTTACACTAAGATTATCATAATGATTAACTTCTGCATTTTCGCCTGGCCAATAACGTCCATCAAAAAAGCCTACTAGACCATTTTCTTTTAGAAATTCTTTTGCATCATTCATCCCTTCTTCAATTCGAATAAGATATCTACCTAACCTATTTTCAAAATTCTTTTTCTGATCTTCATTAGTAAACTTCTTATCTAATATATTCATTATTTCTTTTTGCTGACTCAATATCGCATAGTTAAAAAGAAAAATATCCCTTTTTCTTCGATAATAATTTGCTATTTTATCAAATGGATCTGCCGGCCGGCCGCTATTATAATTTACATAATCATTAGGGTCTTCACATTTATTATCCTTAAAATCGAATTTCAAATTTTTAAAATCTGATAATACTTCTTCTGCCCTACCTTTAAGAAACTGAAGTGTACTTTGGAGCTTTTCTCCATAACTCATTCCATCTTTAATACTAGAATAAATATACTCACCCAATCTTTTTCTAAACTCTTCTTGTCTTTTGAGATCAGGAAGCTTATTATCTAATATATTGATTATCTCCTTTTGCTTGCTTAACACTACATAGTCAAAAAGGCCTCTCTCTTTTTTATACTTCTCTGCTATTTTGTTAAAACACTTACTATCATTATAATCCAATTTTTTGAAGTCTTGGAGCACGTTTTTTACATCATCCTCACTAAATTGAAGATTTGTTTGAAGAGATGGGTTAGTTCTACTTTGATCATCAAGTTGAGGATTTTTTTTAGTAGATTGGACTAATAAACTTTCTGTGCTGTTAGAGAAAGAATTATTATTTTCTTCAGGTTGAGAACTTTTCTTTTTAGACGTATTAGTAAAAAAATTAATTAGTGAACTAAACATTAAGCACCTCTTAGTATTACTATTTAACTATAACTTAATGCCAAATGTTGTAAAGCTAAAATTAATATGTAAATTCATTTTTTTAAGACAATTATAAGTCTTCCTTCTATAAAATTTTATAATTAGCATATAACAAATGTTTAAGATATTGATTTTATTTGTATTTTTATTACTTTACCAGGCAATATTATTAATGAATTAGTCAGACAAATATCTTGGCCAAACTTTACTCCATCCACAAACTCTCCATTTGTTACTCCAGTTGCAATAAACACTGATTCACTTTTTGCCATGTCTTTCACGGTGTAGATTTTTTCTGGGTCAGTGATATTCAAATTTTTTGCTCTTTCTTTTAATTGATCCGTGTCAAATATTAATCTTCCTTCTATCTGCCCACCGATTGAGCTTAGCGCTGCTGCTGCAAGCACTCCTTCTGGAGCTCCTCCTGTGCCGATATACATATCGTGATTGCCATTTATTAGCGAAACTATGGCTGCAACATCACCATCATCTATTAATTTCACTTTTGCTCCTAGCTTCCTAATTTTTGCTATTAATTCATCATGTCTTTCACGTTTAAGTACAGTTACTATAAGATCACTTGCTTTACATCCTTTTGCCTTGGCTAAATTGTCCAGATTCTTCTCAATCCTATTTTTTAGTGAGACTACACCCTCTGGGAGATTTTTTCCCACTGCTATCTTTTCCATATAAACATCAGGTGCATGTAAAAAATTACCTTTTTTTGTTGCAGCAAGAACAGACATTGCCCCTTGTTTATAATGAGCGCAAATCGTAGTGCCTTCAAGTGGATCAACAGCGATGTCAATCTCAGGGCCACTTCCTGTGCCAACTTTTTCTCCGATATATAGCATCGGTGCTTCGTCCCTCTCCCCTTCCCCAATCACAATTGTACCATTTATTTCCATTGAGTTTAGCACCGTACGCATTGCATCAACTGCAACCTGATCGGCCTTTTTTTCATTACCAAGGCCTGCCAATTTATATGCAGCAAGTGCTGCAGCTTCGGTTACTTTCACTAACTTATAGGCTAAATCTTCCATCATTTACTTGAGAATGATAAATCAATATATATCATGCCATTTGAGACTGCAAGATTCCTTGACTAATTTTGATGGAATTGATATAATAAAACATCGTAATAGTAGGTTTAATTATGCTGTACAGTAAGGAGGACATCAGAGAGTTATGTCTAGATGCAGATAGCTTTTTAATTAATGATAATAGGTACAACAATAAAATCACCCTTGAAAGCTTGCAAAATAGGTTAAGAAGAAAGGCTAAATTTAAAGACATTGATTTGCAAAGTAAATGCGAAGGGAACAATTCATTAGGAGATTTACTTTTAAAACTTGCATATGAAAATGACTACCTACGTGTTAGGGAATTTTTCCTTAAAAATGGATTCAAGCTTCCTGAGCAAGAACAAGTAACTGCTGATGAAAACAAGGAAAAGGAAGAGCAAAATACACCTAATGTAGAAGAAGATAGAGCAGAACTTAGCAACAAAAATGAAGATGATCAATTTTCTATGTCATACAATAAGATAAGGAAAATTGTAACTAATAATTCTAATATAACTGCTGAGGAGTTTAGTAATGAGCTTAAAAAAGAGAAAATAGATATAAAAATAACAAACCAAGATGGTTGGACCTTGCTTTATTATGCTGTCCGTTCAGAAGGACCTTATATTACCGAAGATCGTAGTATATTTTTAAAGACTGTTGAGTTACTCACAAATTTAAATATCGGAATCGATTTTAAAGATACTGCTTCCAAAACTGTGTTGGGTACAGCTGCAATAAATAAACAAGCTGATGTTATAAAGATACTCTTGGATAGTGGTAAATTTAATGAAGAAGAAAAATTTAACGCTCTGCGTCTTGCTATTATCCAAGGTAATGTTCAAGAAGTTGAAGCATTTTTAAGTTATGTAAATGATAAAAGCAGACAAGCAGCTTTAGAGTTGGCTATGAATAATACACAAGAAGAAATTACTCAGGTGCTTTTAAACTTTATTACACCAGAAACACCTAATGTAAAAGAAAATAGAGCAAAACCTTGCAGCAGTAATGGAAACGTTGGTAATAGATCTGTAGCAACAGCGCCTCCAGTTAGTACTAATGGTAATAATAACAAAAATGAAGCACCTGTATCAATAAGGACTGGCCCAACTGTCACACCAAATAATGATAAGAAAGCTAACGGCTTTGTAAAGGCTCAATTTTCTCCACCACATGAAAAAGAAACTAAATACAAAAAAAGTAAGGAGAGTTTTTACACCTCATTAAGGAGTGATGTTGTTGGAGTTGTTATTGCAGGATTGTTTGTTGCTGCTGCTGTGACGGTTCCATCTTTAGCTGGTGCATTAGTTTGCAGTGTCCTAGCTATTTTAGTTGTAATGGTAACTGGATTACATGTAAAAAATTTTACACTTCCAAGTTACAGCGAAATGAGAGAAAATAAGGTTGAACCTGTAAATTCAAGTTTGAGAAACCATGCAATCTAGCTCCTAGAATCACTTTTCAAACCAATTATAATTTCTTGATTGTTAAACCACTTTATCAAAATTAAGTGGGACTAGTGCGATTCGAACGCACGGCCTTCGGATTAGGAATCCAACGCTCTATCCTACTGAGCTATAGTCCCATGTCTTCTGCTATTTATGCAAAATTATAGCAAAAAGTCTCGCATTTTTCTAGGCACCCTGTACAATTAATTCACAATAATAAAAAATATTTCTGTATTTCTTGAATGTAATACTGTTATATTTAATAATACGATTCCAATTGAAAGATTAATGCTAGTTAACAATATTAGTTACTTTTATAGTAATCAAGATGGCTTTGCTTTAAGCAACATCAACATTCAAGTGAAGAAAGGAAGTGTTGCCTGTTTACTAGGTCATTCTGGCTGTGGCAAGTCAACAATTCTAAAATTAATCGCAGGAATAGAAAATCCAAAATCTGGAACCATTGTTATAAATGATAAATTAGTTGCAAGTAACAAAGTGTCAATTGCTATAGAGCGTAGAAATATCGGATTGATTTTTCAGCATTCTGCATTATTTCCTCATAAAACAGTAATAGAAAATATAACTTTTGCTATTTGCAGTACTTCTAAGAAAGAAAAATACCTTACTGCATTGGAAATCTTAAAGCTATTTAATATAGAAAAATATGAAAACATGTACCCTCATGCTTTATCAGGAGGACAGCAACAATTAGTTGCAATAGCAAGAGTAATGGCGCAAAATCCTGATGTTGTTTTGCTCGATGAACCATTTTCTAATTTAGATATACTGCTCAAATATCGAATAAGGCACCATATATTGTCACTTTTTAGAAGCAAAAATATTCCTGTACTCATGGTAACTCATGATCCGCAAGAAGCGTTGAAAGTTGCAGATTTTATTTACGTGATGAAAAATGGTAAAATTATTCAATCAGGAGTTCCTAGCTACATATACCACAGACCTAAAGATGATACGTTAGCAAAATTTTTTAGTGAGCTTCCTTTTACTCTACAGCTAAACTAAACTTAATGTTAGGCTAAAACTATTATAAGATAATTAAAAACTCTTGATTTATAATTCAATAAAAGTGATATAATTTATGTATCACTTGGCTTCAGTCAAGTTTTAATACCTAAAAGTTAATATTTTCAACGGAGGTACAAATGAGTTTAGGTCCATGGCAGCTGTTTCTAGTCTTAATAATAATCTTAGTTCTGTTTGGTGCAGGTAGGTTACCACAAGTTATGGGTGATTTAGGCAAAGGCATTAAAAACCTTAAACAAGAACTTAAGGATTCAGAGAAACTATCATCTAATGAACCAGATCGTTAGCTTCCTTATGTTTCGTGACACGCACTTTAGTGCGTGTCATTTGTTTAAACAAGGCTAAAGAATTGAAGAGGTATAACTGAAATATATTAATAATTACGTTAGTTAGAATGTTATTAAAGGGCAATTATGCAAAAAAGTGCGAAACTGAGCGAAGATAAAAAATTGGCCTCTGATATTCTAAAAGAGGTTGCAGATACTAATAATAACGATAATGATAAAGTAACATTATTTGATATTAAAACAGCTTTACATGAGCGTGGTTTTGGTATTTTAATAATCATCTTCTCTTTACCGCTATCAGTACCTATACCTGTTCCACCTGGCTATACAACCATTCTTTCTATACCTTTAATCTTATTTTCACTGCAGCTTCTATTTGGGTTTGATTCTCCTTGGATGCCTAATTGGCTAGAAAGGAAATCTTTTCAACGTTCAACACTAGCTCTCGTGGTAGAGAAAACTTCACCTATATTAAAAAAAATAGAAAAGTTCATGAAACCAAGAATGTCTTTTATTTTTCTTGGTCCGGGTGAAAAGATTCTAGCTTTTATGATGTTGCTTTGTGCAATAATAATAGCTCTTCCATTACCTTTTACTCACTTCCTTCCTGCAATTGGTATAACTCTTATTTCACTCGGCATTATGGGTAAAGATGGATTTTTATCTACGCTGGAAGTGTTATTTTCATTCTGTGCGTTATTGGTTACCCTTATTGTAATAGTTAAAGGACCAAAACTTATAGCCGGAACACTTTCTCTTCTTAAAAGCCTTATAACTTAAAAGCTTTAAAACACTTTAATAAAAGAATGAAGTACAGCATGAAATGAATAATTGATATTGAAATATAGCAATAACTATGTTAGTTAGAAGTTATATTGTTATTAAAGGGTAACTGTGGAAAAAAGTGTGAAATTGACTGAAGATAAAAAATTGGCCTCTGATATTCTAAAAGAGGTTGCAGATACTAATAATAACGATAATGATAAAGTAACATTATTTGATATTAAAACAGCTTTACATGAGCGTGGTTTTGGTATTTTAATAATCATCTTCTCTTTACCGCTATCAGTACCTATACCTGTTCCACCTGGCTATACAACCATTCTTTCTATACCTTTAATCTTATTTTCACTGCAGCTTCTATTTGGGTTTGATTCTCCTTGGATGCCTAATTGGCTAGAAAGGAAATCTTTTCAACGTTCAACACTAGCTCTCGTGGTAGAGAAAACTTCACCTACATTAAAAAAAATAGAAAAGTTCATGAAACCAAGAATGTCTTTCATTTTTCGTGGTCCTGGTGAAAATATTTTAGCATTTATAATGCTGCTTTGTGCATTATCGATAGCAATCCCACTTCCTTTAACTAACTTCATTCCTGCAATTGGTACAACTCTCATTTCACTGGGTATCATGAGCAAAGATGGATTTCTCTCTATAATGGGAGTATTAGTATCATTGTGTGGGTTATTACTTACTCTTGTCGTAATAGTTAAAGGACCACAGCTTATATTTGGAGCATTTTCTTTTCTAAAAAGCTTTGTATATGGTTAAGCTTTACAACACTTTAACAAAAAAAAAAGAGCCCTTTACACCGATCGATAAAGATCATATAAAAATGTACGTTTGTGGGCCAACAGTATATGATACAGCACATATAGGTAATGCACGTTCTATTGTTGTTTACGATGTATTATTTCGACTGCTTAAATTTTGTTATGGAAAAGTTACTTATGTGCGTAATATAACCGACATCGATGACAAGATAATCAATGCAGCAAATGAGAAAAATAGTAATATAGAAAGCATTAGCAAATATTACACTAAAACTTTTCATGAAGATATGAGAAGCATAAATTGCGTAGAACCAACACATGAACCAAAAGCAACAGAAAATATAGACCAAATTATTGAGTTAATTGAATCTTTGCTGCAGTCTGGTCATGCTTATGAATCAAATAAACATGTATATTTTAGTGTAGAATCTTACCCTGAGTACGGTGTTTTATCAGGAAAAAAAATTGATGAGTTGGATCATGGTAATAGAGTTGAAGTGGGTGAAAATAAAAAACACCCAGGAGACTTCGTACTTTGGAAACCTGCAAACGAAACTGACTATAAACTTTCAAGTCACTGGAATAGTCCATGGGGAGAAGGAAGACCAGGGTGGCATATAGAATGTTCAGCAATGTCATATGCTTACCTTGGCAAAGATTTTGATATTCACGGTGGCGGTATAGACTTGCAATTTCCTCATCATGAGAATGAAATTGCGCAGAGTAAATCTGCATTTGCTGAGTCAACGTTTGCAAAATATTGGATACACAACGGTTTTCTTACGGTAAATGAAGAGAAAATGAGCAAATCCTTATTTAATATAGTCAAAGTAAGGGATTTGCTAGATAGTGGAGTCAGAGGTGAAGTAATACGTTATGCACTGCTCAAAACTCACTATAGAAAACCACTTGATTGGACAGAAAATGTTATCTCTGAGTCGCAAGAAACTTTAAACAAGTTTTATCGGTTATTACGTAGTACATGTATTGAGGAAAGTGATGCAGAAGTCTCTAAAGATTTTATAGAGGCTTTGAAAAACGATTTAAACATTCCTGAAGCTGTAGCTATATTGCATGAAATGGCTACAGAAATCAATAAGACAAGTAATGAATGTGAGAGGCTCAAATTAACTAAGAAGTTTGTTAAAAGCGCAAGGTTCATTGGTCTTCTTGAGTCAAGTTATCAAGAGTGGTTTGCAAGTGGTGTGAGTCATCAAGAAATAGAAAGGTTGATAGGCTTAAGAAAAGTAGCAAAACAAAGTAAAGATTATGATACTGCAGACAAAATAAGAGAGCAATTGAAACAAATGGGGGTTACAATTTCTGACAACGAAGATGGTACAACAACTTGGTATGGAAAATTATCTCCTATTGTTTATAGATAGCCTAGTATCATCGCTTATCTTACCCATACATCAAGGTTTTGTACTTTACACTATGTTATGCTTTAGGTCAAACTACGATCAACTACTTATATTACTTTTTGGAGTATTAGGATCCAGTCTTGGTGGAATAGCTAACTGGTATTTAGGTAGAATAACAATTTTTATCAGAAGATCACATCACAAATTAGAGAATGAAGACAAAACACCAAAAATTGTAAGGCACCTACTGATTTGTGCAGTTGCATTGCTTTCGTGGGTACCAGCACTTGGAAGTGTGACTCAGATTTTATCCGGTTACTTCAAGTTAAACCTTTATATTCTTGTTCCCTTAATTATTTTATCTAACTTCCTCTGTTTGTTGTATCTAACGTTTACCATCTAACTAAACATCAATAAACAACTTTTCTTCTGGTCATATTGAGCTAAATTTCTTCTTCAAACTACCTTTTAAAATGCTTTTATTAGTTTTTGTCATAATACGATCAAATACTCCTAATAACCTCTTAAGTAAGCTTGGGGTTAGCGAAGAGATAGGATTAACAGATACGTTGTTGTTTTTATCATCACCATTTGCTTTGTAGTCTATTGAAATAATCCCCCTACTCTTCCCACCAGTCAGAAGTTTTCCGATTATAGGGATTTTCAACAAAGATTTGTTAATTGAGTATGCCGGTATTACTTGTCCTTCAACCTGGAATTTATAACCCTTAATATCGAGCATACCACTAGTGCTAATGCCTAGTTCCGCTCCTTCAAGCCAAGATTCTTCAATTTCAACAGTGCCATCTTTATATGAAAAAGGTGCATTACACTTATAAAAATGTACACCTTCGTTCTTTATAGCATTTACAATACCAGGCAGTGAAGACATTGATAATAAAGTGGTAAGCAGTGGAGCATCTTTGATATAGAAATTGCTGATAGATAACATACCATAATGTTCTCCATTTTCTCTCTTAGAAGATAGATAAAGAGATAATTTGCCATTTTTAACTGATTTACCAATACCTAAAGAACGCAAAAGCATACCTGAATTATCCGCGTATATTTCAAGCCCTATTTCACTATGTTCTACTAGTATATTACTGTTATCTTCTAAAAACTGTCCTGTGAATTGACTTCCACTACAATCACCTTTAGCACAAGTTACATTTAGCTTAGCATCTTTTATGATAATTCCTTCTTTCATAATTATATTATCAACATTCATAGTAACTTCTATTTTGTTATTTAATCGATTACTATCTTTGCCAAGTAAACCTAACACATCACTTAAGTTGATTTTCTCACCGTGAATAGTTATGGAATTTTTCTCCTTACCTGATTCAATTTCTATACTAAAATTATTATCAGGTAATTTAAAGTTGCTAGAATTTAAATATAGATTTCCATTTTCTACTCTTCCGCTAAATTTTATGTCTAGATCATTTCCTACAACATCTAGTTTATCTATTAGTAACTTACCTGCTCCTTTTAGCCTTGTAGAAAATAAAACTTCATTGTGATCTTCAAAATGGTTTTTCCACCCTAAGTAGCTTGAACGCAACTCGAGCTCTGATAAATCTATATTACCATTAACATATCCTGTTTTGTCTTGATACATTACTGACTCTATATTTACATTGATATAACCATCACCGAAATTAAGTATTTGAGCAGGTAAATCTCCAGTCAAACTCCAGGCAAAATTTTCATTTTTATTGCTACTTTTGAGGTCAAATAGCAGCTGTGTATTATTTACCATACCACTGCCATTTAAATCAATAAAATCTCTGCCGAAATCAAGCTTAATATCATACTTACCAAGACTTTCATTATATACGACCAAATTATCAATTTCAGAATAGAAATTTGCTGAGAAGTCCACTTTTTTACTATCACCATTTAGATTAAAAATACGAAAATTGAATATAGAATTTGCTATTCCACCTACTTTATCTCTTTCAAATTTTACCACATCATCCAGCTTAAATTTTATAGGCTCATATAACCCATAAGCATCACTTACAGCCTGACCATTAATGGTAAGAACAGAATCTTCTTTATTGAGAGAGTTCATTTCAATATGACCACTATTGATAGTAAAATTCTGAAACTTAGCTCTATTTACAATAATTTTGAGATTGTTATCCTTGAGAGTTAACTCACCGTTCAAGTTCTCTACTCGTTCAAAATCCTCATCAAATTGAACGCTGCCATTTTCTATATCAGCAACAATTACAATATCTGACAGATCATCATTTATTAAACTATCGATTTTACCGTTAAAACTTATAATTGTATTTATAATATTCCCATCAATATTATTACAATACCACTTTCTAAATTCATTGTTCACTAGACCATCTGGTACATAAGTACATAAATCTCTTGCAACAAGTTTACTAATATTAACTCTAAGCAAAGCATGATTTGTGCCAAAGTTCATTTTGCCAATCAAAGAAAGGTAAGTATCATTTAACTTAAAATGAAAGTTTTTTACGCTAATGATTTCATCACTATATGTCAAATTTACATTTACATTAGTCAAGGCTAAGTTTTTACCTGAGTGACTCTCTGTATTTAACACGTATATGTTTCCATCCATAACTTCATCCTTTCCATTAATTCTCATTGAGAAGTTCCCTTTGAACCCTATTTCTTTGTCCAAATTATAACTTTTAACTAGTGTGGAAAACTCGTTAAATAGCCCCAACTTTAGGTTATAAAATGTTCCATACAAATTTAACAAATTATTGCGATTTTTTATCATAATAGATAAATCATCTAGAATCCCCTTTTTATCTTTTGTATGAACACGAATATCCAAAACATTAAAATTTTCCTCCTTTCCTACATATACTTTATCAATGAAGAATTCACCTTCCATATTTTTATTGATAGCAATGTTAGTAATTTCAATCCTTGAGTCTGCATTTAAGTAGAAAAAAATTTTTCTTATTGTCTTCAGCAGATTTTTTGTACTACTCATCTTATCTGTCATTACAGATGTTGTTATTCCTCTGGTCTCTTCCTTCTTGATATATATGTGTACATTACCAGCTAAAACCTGAGAGAACTTTTTGGAACTTAACTTAAAGTGTACGAAAAGCTCAGGAACTTCTATGGTAAAGTCAGGATTTGCTATTTTTAAATCTGTAATGACTAGCTTGCCATCTTTCTGCCAAATAACCGAGGTACTCTCCATGCTGACATCCGAATTGGTAAATATCTTTAATATTTTTTTCTTTATATAAAAATTAATATAACTAATATTGATTTCTAAAGGACCTTCCCCTTTAAAAGGGATAAAGAAGCAGAATATAAATAATAAAATTATAGAAAATGATAGAGCTATTTTTTTAAGCATCGATTATTGCTTTTCTTGCTAAGCTGTCGGCTTCTTCATTGTATTTATCACCATTATGCGCTTTCACCCACTTCCAGCTAATCTCATGTTGCAAAGCAACATCGTCTAATTCTTTCCATAATTCTATATTTTTTACTGACTTCTTATTACTTGTTTTCCAGCCGTTCATTTTCCACTTATTTATCCATTCTGTTATACCGTATTTAACATAGAGGCTATCCGTATACAAACTGATATTACAAGGAAATTTTAATACCTTCAGTCCATTGATCACTGCTGTTAACTCCATTTTATTATTTGTAGTATTTTCTTCTCTACCACAGATGTTCTTTCTATGATTTTGAAATAATATGATTGCTGACCATCCCCCTAAACCAGGGTTACCAAGGCATGCTCCATCTGTATATATTGTCACTTCCTTTTTATTCATCTTTACTGTAGTGAATGAATTAAAGTATACCGTTACTTCTATGAAAATACTATTTTTATAGATATAGAGGCAATTTAAGCCACACCTTTAAATTTTATTATGGAAACAAAAAAAAGTGCTACAACGAGTATTATTAGAAGAGAAAGTAAAAGATAGTTTTTATGTTCTTTCATAGTTAAAATAAGTCAATAGAACAAAAAATAATACTAGCAAATAGAGAAAATAGATAAGAAATTGAGTAAGAAAACATTTTTTTCTGCGAGCTATGACTCTTAAGCCTTATAACTGATATGGCAAACCAAATAAAAACGCAACCTTCAATAATTGCCATACTGAGGTAGAATAATGACTTTTTCAAAAATAGTGCTGGGAGTAAGCTAGTTAATACCAACAATACACTATAAATTAATATATGTTTTCTTGTCTTTTTCGGTCCATGGATAACATTAAACATTGGTATCGATGCTTTTACATAGTCCTCAGATCTATTTAAAGATAGAGCCCAAAAATGTGGTGGAGTCCACATAAAAATTATTAAAAATAGAATAAAACTTTCCCAACTTACAGAGTCAGTTACAACCGCCCAGCCAATCATTGGAGGAAAAGCACCTGCTGCACCACCGATAACGATATTCTGCGGAGTACGCCTTTTTAGCCAAATTGTATATACGAAAACGTAAAATAATATGCTAACTGCAAGTAAAGCAGCAGAAACATAGTTCACTGCTATTGCCATGATAAATACTGACAATATTCCAAGAGTTATACCAAACTCAAGCGCGCTTTCTGCAGAAACTCTACGTGCAGGTATAGGACGATTTTTTGTCCTTTCCATAACCAAATCTATATCTCTGTCATACCACATATTTATTGCACCTGCAGATCCTGAACCAAGAGCAATGCACATAAGAGATATTAGTGCAAGGAAAGGATGAATGCTACCTGGTGCAGCAACCATCCCAGCAATTGCAGTAAACACTACAAGGTACATTATCCTTGGCTTCAGCAAATGCCAAAAGTCCAATATTGTCGATTCAACGTTTAACAAAGCACTTGTATACACTTTATTTTACCACTGGTGGCTTTTCGAAAGTATGAAAAGGTGGTGGTGAAGATACCGTCCACTCTAAGGTATCACCCCCCCAAGGATTATCTCCAGTTTTTTTGCCCCACTTAAAGAGATGTATAACTATAAATACAAAAAACATAACTGAAACAAAGGACATATATGAGCCAATTGAGGATATATAATTCCAAGGGATAAACGCGTCGGGATAATCAGGTATACGCCTTGGCATACCTGCTAATCCCAGGAAATGCTGGGGTAAGAAAGTGACATTGGTGCTAATAAAAGTGAGCCAAAAGTGTATCTTTCCTAAACACTCTTTATATTGCTTACCTGACATTTTGCCTATCCAATAATAAAAACCGGCGAAAGCTCCAAATAATGCAGCAAGCGACATGACATAGTGAAAGTGAGCAACGACATAATAGGTATCGTGCAAAAGCTTATCTATTCCACCGTGAGAAAGAATTATCCCTGTTATACCACCTCCAACAAACATGAAAATAAAACCTAATGCAAATAGCATTGGTGTCTTCAATTCAATCGCTCCACCCCACATAGTTGCAATCCAACTAAAGACTTTTACACCAGTTATAACACCAATGAAAATTGTGCTAGTGCTAAAAAATATAGCAGCATCCTCGCTAAGCCCAACAGTAAACATATGGTGAGCCCAAACCATGAAGCCAAACGTTGCTATTCCTATCATAGCATAAACCATTCCCATATAACCAAATACTGGCCTATGAGAAAAAGTTGACACAATCTGACTGATGATACCAAATGCAGGAAAAATAATTATGTAAACTTCTGGATGACCAAAAAACCAAAACAGATGTTGAAATAACACAGGATCACCACCACCAGCAGGATCAAAAAAGGAGGTACCTATATTACGATCAGTGAGCAGCATAGTTATAGCACCAGCAAGTACCGGTAAGGCAACAATTAACATAAATGACGTGAGTAAAATAGACCAAACAAATAGTGGTATCTTAGTGAGTGACATACCTTTTGCACGCATATTGAATATGGTAACTATAAAGTTGATCGCCCCAACAATTGATGACATACCAGCAATATGAAGTGCAAGTATAGCAAGATCAACTCCTGCACTTGGGTGGGACATAATTTGCGACAAAGGTGGGTATAAAGTCCATCCTGTTCCAGGACCTTCGCCAGCAAATACCGAGAAGATAAGCAAAATAAAAGATGAAACTAACAACCAAAAACTTAAATTATTCATACGAGGAAATGCCATATCTGGTGAACCAATCATGAGAGGTACGAACCAATTACCAAATCCTCCCATTAAGGCTGGCATTATCATAAAAAACACCATTATTACCGCATGCCCTGTAATCATTACGTTATATAGCTGGTAATTATTGTTAAGTATATTAATGTGCATTAGCTGAGTACGAATAATTACCGATAATAATCCACCAATAATTCCAGCTAATATGGAAAAAATAATGTATAGTGTCCCTATATCTTTGTGATTAGTAGAAAACAGCCAACGTCTTATACCTTTTGGTACATCACTCATATCTATACTCCAAACTTAACTTACTAATTTTTTATCTTCAATCCACTTATTAAAATCTTCTTTACTCACTGCTTCAACAACAATTGGCATAAATCCATGACCTTGACCACATAGTTCATAACATTGCCCATAATAAATACCGGGCTTTGTAACGTTAAACCATGCTTCATTCAGCCTACCTGGTATTGCATCAATTTTTATACCAAAAGCCGGTATTCCCCAGCTATGTATTACATCTCCTGCTGTCACTTGTAAACGAATATTAGTATTGATAGGTAAAATAACGTTATTATCAACAGAGAATAGTTTTAAATCTCTTTCGGTAAAGTCTTCTTTTCCTTTTATATAGCTGTCAAATGAAATACCTTGATATTCTGGGTACTGGTAACTCCAATACCATTGATGACCAATAACTTTTAGTGTTATGTCAGCTTTTGGCACTTTCTCCTGTAGTTTAATTAATTCAGCATTTTTAAAAGCCAATACCCCAACAATAATCGTTGGTATAACAAACCAGATAATTTCTACAAAGATATTATGAGTTATTTTACTAACATTTTTCACTTTGCCCTTACGAAAGCGAAATACTACATAAGCAAGCAGGGCCCATACAAAAAGCATAATTGCAATCATTACACTCATCACAAACGAATGTGACTTAACTACAACCTCCATTATCTCAGTTGCAGGCGCAGGAAATCCAAATTGCCAAGAAGTAGGAGCAGAAGCAATTGATATGTTTGAGTAAAACATTATCAATAATGCAAATAACTTCACCATATTTTTTGCTGTAAAACTAACTGTATAATAATATATATAAACTTACTATGCAAACAGAGATTATAGAATGTACACAAGTGTTTTGCTAAATATTGAATCAAAAGTAAATGATGATTAATGTTTTTTTAGCATTTAATAAATATAATAATACGATACTAACTTGAGGAAAAAGCATTTACATGAATCTATTTTAAGTTAGGTATTTACTTTAAGGAAATTCTATAATAAGTTTAATAGTGTCTGTTATTGCTAATAACCCTCTAGCCTCACACCTAAAAGCAGTAACAGACACTATTAAACTTTAGGTAAGTTTGTCTATTTATAATTCATTAAGGTAAAAATCTTACTAATTCCTTTAATTCTATTATACAGCTGAGTTTACTAATTAACCTTTAATGTTTACGTTAGCATTTGCATCTTAAATCAAAGATTTACATATTATAGAAAATAATTATAAAATAATACACTACTTGTGTATAAATTTTTTTTTGCATATCAAACTCTGTAAACAAATTTTTTAGAAAAGCCAAATAAATTATCTCTCTATGAAAGATCTATCGAATGTTGCAATTATAGGTGTAAACAAGAACGATAAAAGAGTGCGGGATTGAGTAACTATATATACTTCTACTGGCATACCAGGATATAGGTATACGTTTTTAAATTGAGCAAGTTCTGATTTTGGTATCACCACTCGCACTGAATAATAACGCCCCATCCTTGGATCATCAAGAGCATCAGGGGAAATATGGTTTACTATACCGTTAATTAAACTTAAGCGACGTGCACTATAAGCGCTCAACCTTACTTTAACTTTCAACCCTTCTAGTCCGTCAATAGAGACTATATTGCTATCTTTCTTTTTTGCTGACAGTATCTCTTCTATGTTTCTGGTTAGAACTTTAGCATCTATTATTAGATCATCATCTGATGGTACTATACTCATGATTGGAACTCCAGATTGTATAACACCACCTTCAGTGTGGTATCTTATATCTGTAACTATACCATCTTGAGGTGATTTAATTATTGTACGTGCTAACGAATCTTCAGCAACCATCAGCCTCTCTTTTAAGTCTGCAATAGATGTATTAACTTCCTTAAGCTCAGCATTTGCTCTTTCTTGAGCATCATTCTTCACATTTATAATCTCTAACTCATTTTCTCCAATCTTTTGCTGTACTTGAGATATTGCAGAACGGTAATGTCCAACTCTACCCTCAATTTCAGCAAACTGTTTTTCTAAAGCTAAAATGTGTGGTTTGCTTATATGGCCACTATCAAGTAATTGTCTTTTTGTTTCTAACTCCTCAGTTATCAAGTCATATTGCTTATGGGCTGCATTTAGTTGAAAATTTAGCCCTGCTAATTCATCATTTAACTGCTTTATACGTTGTTGCAGTATGTCAGTTTTTCCTAATATACTCTTTCTCTGAGAGTTGAACAACTTTACCTGATTCTTTATCGCTTTATTTACAAGTTCATCGTTAGATAATCTTTTAACCTCATCAGAAAATTCTAGCGTATCTAAGTCTCCCCTAATTGAAATAAGTCTTGCTTCAGTTGCCAAAAGTGATAAGAGTTTTTCTTTAATTATACTCAAATTTGCCTTTTCGTTAACATCACTTAATAAAACTAAAGGCTCATCTTTTTTAACTTCTTGACCTTCTTTTACTAAAATTTTGCTTATTATTCCCCCACCCAAGTGTTGCACTATTTTTCTATTTGAAGAGACAATAACTTCTCCACTTGCATGTACTGCTCCGTCAATTGGAGCTATAGCTGACCAAATACCACCTATTCCAAAAAAGATGAATATCACCACTAAACCAAAAAATAGTGGTCCCCATGTGACTTTTAGGACTTCATTTACGTTATTACTCTCACGTTTAAAAATAAAATTTATCATCGCATCAATCCATGCGAACGTCTTATCCAAAAACTGATATTTCTTCTTTCTATTTCCTGCCCTTTGCATGTCTATATCATCACTACCAATCAAGCCTGTCAAAGAAAGTCCAGCACTAAGCTTTTTTAACTTACTCATTATAATACTACTGCGAATTCTTGTTAACCAGGATAACACACAAAAACAAAGAATCTATACCTTAAGTACTTTACTTAGACTACGGAACATCAGAATAAACTATTTAGTAACAATTCTTATACTCTATTGAATGGTTCAGCATTAGGCTAGAAAATCAAAAAGGTTTTACAATAACCATAATAACTATAATTATTATTAACACTGTTACTGCTTCGTTTAAAACACGAAAATAAACGTGAGTTTTCTTATTCAAGCCCACTGAAAAATTTTTCCTATGTTTTGCAAGTAGACCATAAATAGCAAACATTAAGAATAATGCTAGCGCTTTTACATGAAACCACCCTTCGCGATATGCTTCCCTAATAATCATTAGCATAATTCCAAAACTAAGGGAGAAAAGCATTGCAGGGTTTATGATATATCTAAGGAGTCTCTTCTCCATTATTTGAAGTAAGCTGTCATTTTCTGACCCTGGTTTTACAGATGCATGGTAAACATAAAGCCTTGGCAAATAGAGCATACCTGCCACCCACATAATTACAGAGATAACGTGAAAAGCTTCAAGCCAGTGATAGTAGTCCATATAGATAGTATTATAAAATGTTAAAAATTTCTGGTATGATCTCAATTTAATAAAAGAAAGTCAATATGAAAGCAGAAAATTTCACTAAAGAACAGGTGATTGGATTCTACAGAAAAATGCTTCTCATACGCAGATTTGAGGAAAAAGCAGGACAATTATACGGAATGGGATTAATAGGCGGATTCTGTCACTTATCAATAGGGCAAGAAGCAGTTGCAGTTGGGACTCAAGCTGCATCAAAATCTGGTGATGCTTTTATCACAAGCTATAGAGACCATGGCTTAATGCTTGCATGTAATTCTGATCCGAATGTTGTGATGGCAGAACTAACCGGCAAAGAAACAGGGTGTTCAAAAGGCAAAGGTGGCTCCATGCACATATTTGATGTTGAAAAAAATTTCTTTGGTGGACATGGAATAGTAGGTGCACAAGTCCCAATTGGTACAGGAATAGCATTTGCTAATAAATACAAGAAAAAAGATAACGTTGTATTCACATATTTTGGTGACGGTGCTGCAAATCAAGGACAAGTATATGAATCATTTAATATGGCATCTTTGTGGAAGTTACCTGTGGTTTATATCATAGAAAATAACGAATACGCAATGGGAACTTCTGTGCAAAGATCAACTTTAGTAACTGAACTATATAAAAGAGGAGAGAGTTTTGGTATTCCTGGAAAACAAGTTGATGGAATGGATTTTTTCTCTGTTTATGAGGTAACAAGTGAAATAGCTGAGCACGTACGTGGGGGAAAAGGACCTCTCTTGCTTGAAATGAAGACATATAGATATCGTGGCCATTCGATGTCAGATCCTGCTACTTATCGCTCAAAAGAAGAAGTTGAAGATATGAAGCAAAATCATGATCCTATAAGCACCTTAAAGCAGTATATAACAGACAATAAAATCGCTTCTGATGAAGAATGCAAAGCTATTGATAAGGAAATACGAGATTTAGTAAAAAAGTCAGAAGATTTTGCTAAAAATAGTAAAGAGCCAGGCATTGATGAACTATATACTGATGTTTATAAATTTGTTAGCTAATCAGTTGCCATCAAAATTATGTTTTGGCCTACTATAGATATTTTTTGGCAGCACTTAACTTTATTGTCCCAAATTTGGGAGAAAAACCCTGGACTTGAAGTCCATCCTTTCAAGAATATAATTTGAAAGGTGAAAAATTTAGAAGAATGTGAAATATTATAGAAAGAGTAGTCATTCGGTATACGATTGCACTTATCATATAGTATGGATTACTAAATACAGATACCCAGTTCTTGTTGGAGACATAGGGCTAAAAGCAAGAGCAAGCGGTATACCAAGTAGAAATTATCAGAGGTAAAGTAGCATCAAGCCATGTCCACATATATGTTTCAGTACCACCATATTTGAGTATCAGCAAATTAGTACAACTGATAAAAGGAAGGTGCTCGAGGAAAATACAGCAGAATTTTCCAGAATTGAGGAAAAAATATTGGGGGAATCATTTGTGGGCAGTTGGCTATTTTGTCAGGACTACCGGAAATGTGACTGATCAAATGATAAAGGACTACATTGAGAATCACTCTAAAAGAGAAGATAAATTTGGTGACTTTCAAGTCGAAAATTAGCATTCCATGCTCTCTCTCAATCTATGGATTTCAATCCATAGTGGTTGAATATATAACAGCCTAGTCAATAGAAACTGTAGTAACTCTTATATTATTGATATACACCGCTCTTGGATCATAGGTTAAATGAGTTTTATTTGACTTTTTGTGCTAGTTTGCAGAATATAAAGTTATTAATTGAATAAAATACATGACAAAAGAAAACTGGGAGACAGTAATTGGACTTGAGGTACACGCTCAGGTTTCTTCTAAGACAAAGCTATTTTCTAGTTCACTAACGGAATTTGGCACTGAGCACAACACTCAAGTTTCTCTAGTTGATGCAGCAATGCCAGGTACATTGCCAATATTAAATTATTTCTGCATAGAGCAAGCAATACGTACCGGTCTTGCAATTTCTGCAGAAATTAATAAATGCTCTTACTTTGACCGGAAAAATTATTTTTATCCCGATTTACCACAAGGTTATCAAATAACCCAATTCTTTGAGCCAATAGTTAAAAATGGCAAAGTTTTTATCAATAATAATGAAAAAGAAATAAGAATTGCAAGAATTCACTTAGAGCAAGATGCAGGAAAGAGTATTCATGAAGAAAGCAAAACTTACATAGATTTAAATCGTGCAGGTGTTGCTTTAATGGAAATTGTTTCAGAGCCAGATCTTCGTTCATCTGCAGAAGCTGCAGAATTCATGAAAAAATTGAGGCAGATTTTGCGTTACATCGGTTCATGTGATGGTGATATGGAAAAGGGGTCACTTCGCTGTGATGCAAATGTTTCTGTTCGCCCAAAGGGTAGTAGCATATTTGGCACTCGTTGTGAAATAAAAAACTTAAATTCAATACGTTATATTGTACAAGCTATAGATTATGAAGCACAAAGGCAGATCGAAATTTTAGAAAGCGGAGGAGAAATAAGTCAAGATACTTTATTGTTTGATGTCACTTTAGGAAAAACAAAAGTGATGAGAAGCAAAGAAGATTCAAGTGACTATAGATATTTCCCTGAACCTGATTTGCTACCTGTTGAAATAAGCCAAGACAAAATTGATTCTATTAAATTATCTTTACCCGAGTTGCCAGATCAAAAAAAACCTCGATACATAGGGGAATTAGGTATCAATGAATATGATGCAGACGTTATCACTTCTGATAAAGAAATTGCCGATTATTTTGAAAAATTAGCAAAAAAGCATGATTCAAAGATTGCAGTTACCTGGTTAACCGTTGAGCTTTTCGGTCGTTTAAATAAAACAAATATTGATATTGTTAGCTCTCCAATTAAAGCAGATGATTTATCCGAGCTCCTCGACTTTATCGTCGATGGAACGATCTCTGCTAAACTTGGTAAACAAGTTTTTGATATTATGTTTGAAACTGGAAAGCCTGCATCCCTTATTATAGAAGAGCAGAATCTCAAGCAAATAACTGACACATGTCAAATCTCAGAGGTAATAGATAAAATCATCAATGACAACCAAGATAAAGTTCAAGAATATAAGGGTGGTAAAACAAGATTGTATGGGTTCTTTGTTGGTGAAGTCATGAAATCCACCAAAGGAAAAGCCAGCCCTGATGTCGTAAACTTGGTTTTGAGTGAAAAATTAAAATTGAGTGCCTAGGTGTACGGTCCCAGATCTTTTGCTATTTGCTTGACTTGTTTCTTTACATAGCTTCTAATTTAAATTCTGCTGTCTATTCTCTTTCATTCATAACCTTTTGCAAAACGTTTTTGCTTTCTTCTCTGCTGGTCACTATTGCTTATATAAAGCAAGTACAGTACTGAATGATGTTGCAAGCACTCAGTTCGGCAATATTATCGATTTAAGACGAAGTTAAGATTTCGATTTTTTATTCAAACTCTTCTGAAAGTTTTTATACATATTGAAGACATCTTGATAATTTAGGTGAGTGTAAACTTGAGTAGTTTCAAGGCTTGAGTGGCCAAGGAGCTGTTGTATTGATCTTATGTCAATATCTTCCTGAAGCAAATGAGTAGCAAAACTATGGCGAAATGCATGTGGAGATAAAATTTCTGGTAAGTTTAAAAATCTTCTTATTTTTTGCAAACGATTAGCAACATAAGTTCTTCCCAATTTTTTTCCTCTTACCCCCACAAAAAGATGTCCCGCTTCGTCAAAATGGGGACAAGCTTTTATATATTTTTGTATACACTTTTTTACTACTGGAAGAATAAATACCTGCCTTTGTTTATCTCCCTTACCTGTTACTATTAAACTTTCATTGCTAATATCACTAACCTTAAGATTCAGTGCTTCAGTGATTCTTAAGCCCGTACCATATAGCAGAACAACAATTGCAATTTCTCTTTTTACCACCCAAGGCTCGCCTAGATCAGGCAATTTCATTTCTTTCAATAGAGTTTCTATGTTAGATATTGAAAGTGCTTTAGGTAGAGTTCTTCTCTGAATTGGCCTTGATAAAGAAAATACCGCTTCATTATTTATTTCATAATTGTTTTTTATATATTTGAAAAAATTTCTGATTACTGACAATGCGCGAGTGTTAGATCTCGCATTTACACCTCTTGCATAACGAGAGGTAAACCAACTTCTCAGTTCAGGTATGCTTAATTTTTCTAAAGAGCCAACATTTACTTCTTCACCAATGTGAGTATTTAGGAAACTTATAAGATCTTTGAGGTCCCTCATGTATGACTCCAAAGTGTTTGGTGAGTAAGACCTGTTGTACTTTAGCCAATCATACCATTTTTCAATGATTGAACCGAGGTCCACAGTTACTTTTTAAAGAAAGCATCGATGCACGCATCCCTAAAGGCTTCATTTATATCAGGATGAGAGTGACAAATTCTGTATATATCCTCTGCTGCTGCACCATATGCCATTGCAACCGCTGCTTCATTGATTAGCGTATCAGCGTATGCTCCTATGATATGTACACCGAGTATTGTATCTGCTTTGCTACAAGTCAGAACTTTCACGAATCCCTCAACATCGTCAGTGACTTTTGCTCTACCGTTTGCAGCAAATTGACATTTACCAACTTTATACTTTTGACCAGCACTTTTTAGTTCTTCTTCAGTTTTACCGATTGAAGAAACTGAAGGGTGGGTGTAAATGACTGACGGTATGATTTCATAATTAACGTGAGGCAATTGCCTTGCTAGTATCTCTGCAACTGCCACCCCTTCTTCCTCAGCTTTGTGAGCAAGCATTGCTCCACCAATCACATCACCAATAGCAAATATTCCTTTCACATTAGTTTCATATCTGTTGTTAACTTGAACGAAATCGCGATTATCTTTTTCTATTTTTTTATCAATACCAAGACCATCAGTACATGGTTTGCGTCCTGCTGCCACCAATACCTTATCCGCCTCTATAGTGTTTGTTTGATTATCTTTTACAGAGCAAACTTTCACACTCAAAGAGTTACTACTTTGTTTTATTCCCTCAACTTTAGTGCTAAGTAAAAATTTTATTCCCTGTTTTTGTAGACTAGAAAGTAGAGACTTACTTAATTCTCCATCCATTGCTGCAGCGATTCTGTCAAAAAATTCTACTACAGTGACTTCAGACCCTAGCCTCCTCCATACAGAAGACATTTCAAGCCCTATTGCCCCGGCTCCGATTACGACAAGTTTTTTTGGTACTTCAGTTAAAGACAATGCACCAGTTGATGAAATAATACTTTTCTCATCGATATTAATTCCTGGCAAAGAAATAACGTCAGAACCGGTTGCAATTACTATATTTTTTGTCTTCAGCACCTTACCTTCAACTGAAACTTCAAGGTTGCCTTGATCAAAAGAAGTAATTTTTCCAAGTCCATTGATCTTAGTAATTTTGTAAAGGTTAAACAGATATTCTATGCCTTTTCCAAGTTCCTGAACTCTAGCGTCTTTATAGCCTATCATTTCTCTCAAATCGAGACTTACATCCTTAACTTTTATGCCAAGTTTTGATAGATTATTTTTCGCGCTAGCATACTGATAAGAGGAATGGAGTAATGCTTTTGATGGTATACACCCAACTCGCAAACACGTGCCACCAAAAATGCTATTTTTGTCTATACAAGCAACTTTGAGTCCAAGTTTTGCAGCAGCAATAGAGCATTTGTAACCACCTGGACCACCACCTATAATAATCAAATCATAATCAGTCATAAAAAACAAACCTATTTTCTAAAGAATAAACACCATTTCCTTCAGTCGTTATATACATCTTACCATGGGTAAATACTGGAGCATGAAACACATTACCGGGTATTTTAATTACCCTTCCTGTACTTTCAGATCCAGGAAAAGCAAATATTGAACCTTTATTACTTGTTACCCAAAGCGTATGGGCATACATAATTGGAACAAACAATTGCACATTCTCTATAAAATCAGATGTCCAAACTGTTTTTCCACTTTGTATGTCGATGCCAATTACCTTATTATCTTTAGTCACCATGAAAATTCTTCCGCCTTCTTTTTGTTTCTCTGCAGGAATAAGAGGGCTATAATATGACTCAATGTTTGATATACTTTTTACTTGTAGTGGCCTTGACCATAAAATATTTCCTGAGTTTACGTCAATGCTATAAATATAAGAGTTGCTTGTAGCTATTAAGATATTATCGTGTACTCTAGGTGTAGTAGTTACATCTGTAAGCTGTGTATCTAAAAGATTTGTAGCTAATTTTTGGCTCCATAGTTTTTTACCTTCTTCATTAAAAGCTATTAACTCGCCATTTGAAAATGGTGCCATTATTTTATCATTAGAAACTGCTGGTGAGATGGAATATAAACCTCGAACCTCATTTATACCATTTTGATAAGCCCAAATGGGGCTGCCATCTTTTATATCAAATACATGTAGATAGTTATCAATAGTCAATACTACCAACTTATTGTTTATTACTATTGCTTTCCCTCTTGCCGGAGCTCTTAATTCTTTTTCCCATTGAATCTCCCCTGTTTTCGCATCTATTGTGTGTAGAATGTTATCCACTACAAAGAAAACATTTTCTTTGTAGCTCGATAAACTCATATTACCAATTTTTTTCCTACTTGAGAGGTATAATTTCCAATTTATAACTCTTGGGTTATCGATATCAAAGGAATATAAGGTACCGTGCTTGTCTGGTAAAATAACGCTATTTTCTGTAAGCATTGGAGCTACATATCCTTGAGATAATTTTTTATCTACTAAACTTATTCGTTCGCTTGCCATTGTATAGTTACTATACAATAACATTATCATGACAATTATTATTTTCATAATTTAGTGAAAACAAGATTCATTAATATACATACTAGAAACGTAAATCACAACGAAAATGTTCTTAATTGTGGATCAAAAGCATTAACGTAATGTCATGCCATTATGTAAAGATTCTCTTACTGTAATAATTTTTATCAAGTATTGATTAAAACACATTTCGATAGCCCAGACTAACGCTGTCAGTAATATTACCATAATATGAAATGGAAATGGACGCAGCATTTTCACGATGAAAGATATTGTTGTAATGTCATTCATTTAAACTATGCATATCAATTTGAAAAATGTACATTGTCTTATGCTATAGTACCTAAAAGTAAATGCTCAACATACAAAATAACGCTTCACTTTGCAGGCAATGGATATTCTTGGCAGTACTTGCTCTTGCTTGTTCTGGACTGCTGTCAATAATTGTTATTTTTCTACGATTGCCTTTTATTTCTTCTCTCATTCCTTCTGCACAATATATCTTTGATAATGCACTGGTGATACACGTAAATTTGTCAATTTTGGTATGGATGTGCTCTATAATATCTCTGCTCTTCATCATAAACTTAAAAAACACCAATCATTGGTTTAACTTCTCATGGATTCTCTCAATCCTTTCCATGCTGCTAATGTTTATATCTGCATTTGTTCCAAATACTGAAGTTATCAAAAGTAACTATATACCTGTATTACAAAACAAATTATTTTTACTTGGACTCAGTCTTTTCATTACCAGCATATTGATAAATACAGCTCTAGCCTACATATCAAATAAACAAGACTCATATCTTTCAATCGGACAAATTGGCCTGGTCATTATACTTGTGTCATCATTTCTTTGTGTTGTTTTAGCACATAAAAATATGCCTCCAGGTCTATATCACTCAGACAAGAATTTATTTTATGAATATCTCTTTTGGGGAGGCGGACATTTACTGCAGTTTGCCTTTGCTCAAGCAATGTTTTTAGTTTATTTGATCATACTGAATGCTCGCTATATTAGTCTAAATAAAATTACCATTTTACCACTATTTATAAACACAGTTTTGACCGTAGGTGCGCCGTTTATATACTTTATTTATTCGGCGGATAGTGCTGAATTGATACAGTTTTTTACCTGGCATATGAGAATTGCTGGAGCAGTTCTGCCGTGCTTTTTAACAATATTAGTGTATTGCAACACAAAAACTCTGCTCAATGATAAGGGCAATTATCTTCTCCACTCGTTTGTATTGTTCATTTATGGAGGTGTGCTTGGAGTGCTAACTATTGAAGGAAATGTCACTATCCCTGCGCATTATCACGGTTCTGTGGTTGGTATTACTATAGCTTTTATGAATTTTGTCTACTGGCTGTTACCAAAATTGGGCTGTAAAGAAATAAAAAGCTCCATAGTAAGATTACAGATTTATGCATATAGCTTGGGACATTTTCTCCACATTACTGGACTTGTTTGGCTTGGTGGATATGGTGCCTTAAGAAAAGTTGCAGATCTGCCAAGTATTTCATCAATGTTGGCACGTGCTTGTTTTATTACGGGTGGAGCTATATCAGTTATTGGTGGAATGTTATTCGTAATAATTGTGATTTTACATCTTCTTAAAGGCAAGGCTCGTACCAACTAACCCACAGAAACAAAACTAAAAATTTTAGTGTAAAATTACTATATTTACTTTGTACTATGGCTCAAATAACCTGCTTCAAATTTGGAAAGGCAATGAAATGAAAAAAACTATATCAAGCTAGACTGAATTCTTATTTGCTACTCCTTGTGGTTCTTGTGTTCCATTTACTTGAGAGCTAGGTTTCATTATTAAACCACCAGCTAAGAATGCAGATACTGTTGCTATAACAACGATTAACCACATGTCCAATTTAGTTGTATGTCCAAGTGTAATATACACTACTAACCCAACAGCAAGACCAGTACTAGCAGTAGCGATGTATGTTGCTTTTTCTTTTAGTTGTTTATTTGCTTCATTTTTGGTTTCTAATATTTTCTTTTCTTGCTGTAACTGCTGGATTTGAGTATTTATTTTTTGTTTCAGTTCATTCGATACTTCACTTTTTAGTTCATTTTTTATTTTATTTTTTAATTTAGATATTGCCTTTTCTGGGCTTTTTTTAACTTCTAGTTCCAACACGTCCTCAAGCAATTCTGCTAGTTTTATTTTTTCGTTGGAGGGCAGATAGTATGGATCATATAGAGCATTAACAAGATCTTGTAAATCAGAAAATTTAAAATCAGGCATAATAAACCTCAATACTAAAAATTTATCGTGTAATACATAAAAAACTAAAATCAAGAAATTTTGTATTATAAACTAAAATGTCAGACATTAAAATTGCTGTATTTGCTCAATTGTGCTAACTTAAAGCTTAAAACTGAAAAATATTTATGTTGGAAGAAAAATACAGCTTTAGAGAAGTTGAAGACAAATACAATGTATTATGGGAAGGAAGTAAAGTTTATAAATGGAGTAGTGAAAAGGGTAACACTTTCACTATAGATACGCCCCCACCAACGATATCAGGAAAGTTGCATATTGGCCATATATTCAGCTATTGCCACACAGACTTTATTGCAAGGTTTCAGCGTATGCTGGGAAAAGATGTATTTTATCCAATTGGGTTTGATGATAATGGCCTTCCGACTGAAAGGTTAGTTGAGCAAACCTATAAAACCCGCGCAAAAGAAGTTGGCAGAGAAAAATTTATAGAGATGTGCCATGAGGTTATTGAAAAATCAAAGCAAGAATTCAAGGAATTGTTTAAATCTGTTGGCATTAGCTATGACTGGGATTTGGAATACCACACGATCAGCAAGGAAGCTGTGGCACTTTCTCAAATGTCATTCATTGATCTATATAATAAAGAGTATGCATACAGAAAAATGCAACCTATTCTTTGGGACCCAGTCGATAAAACTGCAATTGCACAAGCAGAAATAGAGGATAAAGTCTTTGAGTCATTTTTGAACACGATAGTTTTTTCCACTGAAGAAAATGAGCAGATTAAGATTGCAACTACACGGCCTGAGTTGCTTCCAGCATGTGTTGCAGTTTTTTGCCATCCAGAAGATGCACGCTACACTCAGCTGATTGGAAAAATAGCCGTGGTGCCAATAACAGGAGCAAAAGTTCCAATAATAGCTGATGATAAAGTTAAAATAGATAAAGGTACTGGGCTTGTTATGTGCTGTACGTTTGGTGATGAGCTCGACATATATTGGCAGCAAAAGCATGGTCTGCCGATGAAAATTATTATCGATCAGGATGGTAGGATAAGTCTAGATTCAGTGTATGGTAATAATAGATCCCAGTGTCAAGGCACTGGGATAACAAAGGGGAGTGACATTCCAGTGCTTGACACTGGAATCCAGCCATTAGAGGAGACACACGCTCCAGCGCGTGACGCTGGAATCTACGATGAAATAAATGGCCTAAGGGTTAAAGAAGCAAGAAAGAGAATTATTGAAATCCTAACTGAAAAGGGCCTTTTGATAGAAAGTACTAACATTTCTCATTCCGTAAAGTGTGCAGAAAGATCTGGTGCATCACTTGAAATATTACCAACTTATCAATGGTTTATCAAGACTTTAGAGCAAAAAGCTCAAGTGTTAGATAAAGTAAAAAAGTGTAGTTGGCATCCAAAGTCTATGCGTAAACGCATGGAGGTATGGATAGAAGGGCTAAATTGGGATTGGTGCATTTCAAGACAGCGTTATTTTGGTGTGCCATTTCCGGTGTGGTATTCAAAACGTAAAGGGGAGGAGGGTAAAATCATTCTAGCTGAAGTAAAGGATTTGCCTATCGATCCACTCAAAGATTTGCCAAAAGGGTATATTAAAGAAGAGGTTACCCCAGACCAAGATGTAATGGATACGTGGGCCACAAGTGCGATCACTACCCAACTAAGTGCACTGGCAGTAAACAGTGAGCTCGGTTTACCAAGCCATCGGTATGATAAGATATTTCCTGCAGATCTGCGCAGCCAAAGCCATGAGATAATAAGAACTTGGGCTTTTTATACGATTTTGAAGGCACATTATCATGCAGATTCACTGCCGTGGAAAAATATCATGATTAGTGGTTGGTGTTTGGCCGATGATAAAAAAAAGATGAGTAAATCAAAAGGTAATATCATCACTCCTCATGTAATGCTTGAAACCTATGGAGCTGACGTAGTACGCTATTGGGCAGCAAACTCAAGACTTGGAGTTGACACAGTCTACTCTGAAAATATCTTCAAAATTGGCAAACGACTTGTTACGAAACTTTGGAATGCTAGCAAATTTGTTTCCATGTTTATGGAAAAACATCAAGCATTGAGCATAAATTCCATCAGTGAGACGATGGATAAGTGGATATTGTCCAAATTATATAAAGTGATAGAAAAAACGACGAACAACCTATTACAGTTTGAATACTGCGAAGCTTTGAGCGCAATAGAAGAATTTTTTTGGAAAGATTTTTGTGATAATTACTTAGAGTTAGTTAAAAAACGTGCATATGGAGATGCATTGGACAGCGAGGCAAACATGAGTGCGAAACAGAGTTTGGCATATGTACTCAATATTATTTTGCGGTTATTTGCACCATTTTTGCCATACATTACAGAGGAAATATATCATCAGTTGTATAGTTATAACTCTGTTCACAATAAAAGTAATTGGCCTAACAAGGAAGAACTTATCTACGATAAGTATTCTGAGGAAATGGGAGATAATTTCGTGCAGATATTAAACCTTGTGAGAAAAATAAAAGCAGATAATAACGTATCAGTTAAGCATCTTATACAAAAGTTGATGATAAAAGCGAGTGTAAAAGAGGATGAGTTAAATTATTCTGCTCAGCATGATTTGCAGTCAGTTTGCAATGCTGAAGTGATAGAATGGGTTGAGAGTACAGAAGCAGAGATTATAACTGAGAATGGAAAATTTACTGTAAGTTTATTGATTGATGTAACTTAGCATTCGTATTACTATACTAATTATTTAGTTGTGAGATAATAATGATTGGTAATTCATATGATAATAAAATTGAAGAACAAAAAGATGATTATCATGACTTCATTCAAAGGTTTTTGTTTTTGCTCGGTAAGATAAAAGAAAAGAATAAATCAATTCACACTGCTGTAGCTAGTTTTCGCATATTATCTTTTTTAATAAAATACAATGCCAATTTTAATGAAGATGAAGTGTATAAAGCCGTTATCCAAGGTTTCAATAATGTAAAGGAGGCGAGACTAGAGCTTCAAGATAAGGCTAAAAAGTATTGAATGGGTATATTGAAAGTGGCGTTGAAACAGTGTCAATATATGGTAGTTGTGCAGAAGTTAAATTGGGAGCTAATAAAAACAAATTCAAAGTCAGTGAGTTTTTGAATAGTAATTTCTGCCAAGATAATGGAATTTCAGGGTTTTCAACTCTGCATAGCAATGGAAAAAATGGAATGCACGGTTTTGTTTCTGAAGAAGGAATAAGGCACTATGTTGTAACTGATGGTGCATACGAAATGACTCTGAATTGGTGTGATGAGGACGGAAAAAAGTGCACTATTATAATTAATATTGATGCTAATGGTATAGAACTTATCGAGCGTAATCGTGTTACTGATGATCAATTGAAAGCAAATAAAGATGTAAAAATAGGTAACTTATTCTTGTATCAAATAAAATTTAGAAATAAGGAGAAAGGCAATCATAAATCATCTGAGATTGTGATAGAAAATAGTAATAGAAATATTAACATTCAAACAACTCAAGAAATTGAGCGTGGCAGCAAAGAAGCTCAAATAGGCAGTACTAAAATGCAAGACAAAATTGCACAAGTTGTAGATGACAGCTTAAACGAAAGAATTAATAAATTGGAAAAAGAAAATACAAGATTAACTGGAAATAATCAAACTATATTAGAACAATTACAGCAAAAAATGAGAGAGGTGGAGGAATTAAATGGAAAGGTAAGGGAAAAAGATGAAGTTTTGGCTGAAGTAACACAAAAACTCAAGCAGCTAAGTGATTCGGTAGAGAGTGAATTTGAAAGGAGAAAAGTAGAGAAGGAAAAGTTAGAGGAGAAGTTAAGGAAAGCGCAAAAAGAGATACAAAAGTTAAGTAAAGAAAAAGCTGAATTAGTGCAAGAAAAGCAAGGCTTGGAAGAATATGCTAAAATTCTAGTTGTCAAAATACAAAAACTAGTTAATCAAATAGGGCGATCAGATCTTAAACTGGATGAATCAATAAATGAAAATAAAAGGTTAGAACAAGAATTGAATGATACTAAAAAAGATTTAGGTGATAAATATAGTGAAATCCAGAGATTAGAAAGTCAATCACATGAATTAGAATCTAAAAAAGTAACAGAATTGATGACATGTTTAGAAAAGAAAGAGAAAAAAATAGCAGAGTTAGAAGCACAGTTGCAAAAAGAAAGTTCTGAAACTTATGATTTAATACTTAAATCATCGGATTTAGAAGAAGAAAAAAGACGATTACAAGAAAAGTTAAATGAAAAAACTCAAGAAGTGATTAAACTAACTGTAGATTTAGAAGAACTAAGTAAGCAATCGGAAGAGAAAGAAACTAAATATTTCAGTAGGATTAAAGAGTTAGAAAAAATTCTTAATAAAGAAAGAAAAAACAGTGAAGAGTTGGAAAATTATAGCATCAATCTGGAGGAAGAAAGTCAAATTCAACATGAAAAGTACAAAGAGTTACTATTTGAGAAGCATTCTATAAAAGAAGAAATTTCAGATTTGAATGATCAATCTTCATTAGTTCATCAGAATCGTGTGAGCTTAGCACAAGATTTGGCAAAAAACATGATATATTTGTTCAAAGAGAATATAAGAGAAGGAGATAAAGTGATTATATCGCAGGAAACTGTATTAGAGATTTTGAATAGATTGGAGGAATTAATCAAGAATTTTGGAGTCAGTGATCAAGAAATAAAAGGAGTAATTGAAGAAATATCTGTACAAACTAATGATAGCCTTGCTCCTTCAGATATAAGTAATGGAGATTTATCAGCACTACCAAATAAAGAGCTGGATGAAGCTTCATATTCAGAAGATTTTGGATATTCTAGTAGATGTTCTACTCCTAGATGTTCTACTCCCGTCTGATTCCACCTTGCATTTTGAGTTTAGTTAGCATATCAACTAAAGTTTATCACTGGTACAATTGTGATAAGTGTTCTCCTCTACAGGTAAGACAATTTTAATCAATATATACAAGACTGCTGAAGTTTTGTATATGGGTGATGAGCAATTTACTTAATAAATATAATACATTTTATTTTATAGCTAGTTCTCTGGCTACTCTCACGTTACTTACATCTTTAATGCTTATTAATGTACCTAGTTCTTTAATTCTCGCTTTAGCTGTATTATCTGTTTTGGCTTTTATGATTTTGTATAAAATAATTATTGACACTAGTAAAGTGGAGAAGAAATTTGCTCACAAAGAGCGTGAGTTGACTCAAGAAAAGCACAATTTATACGAGGAAGAAAGAAAATTTGGTCAAAAAATAGAAGCTGAGAGGAAATCTTTTCTTAAAGAAAAAAAATCTTTGGAGGAGAAATTAGAAGCAAAAATGATCCATATAATTGGAATAACAGACGAATTAGAAAAAGTAACGAAGGAGAAAGATGAGCTTGCTGCACAAGAAAAAGAACTACTCGATAAAATCTCATATTTGTGTAAACAGTTACAGGAAAAAGAAGCTAATCTAACTGAGAGGGAAAAACGCATAATGGAATTGAAAAGAAAAATAGACAATGATAAATATGAAGAATTGCATAAGGAAATAGAAAAATTATCCAAAGAAAAGGAAGAATTATCTAAGGAAATAGACAAATTACGTAAAGAGAAACATATACTATATATGAAAAAAGAAGAATTACATAAAAGAAAAGAAGAACTTTGTGTGAAATTAGATGAATTACAATGTAAATTTAAAGAAATTGATCAGAAAAATAAAAACTTATCTCAAGAGTTAAAAAGGAAATTTGAAGAGCTAGATAAAGCAGACGGTTTAATTAAAAATCAATCTTTTGAGTTAGACAGAATAAGACAAGACTGTAATAACGAAGTGAAAAATTTAAGAAATTCACTTTTAGAGCGAGACAGTCAAATAAAACAACTTCAATATGTGATAGATAAGATAGAAGAATCGATAAGAGAAAATGAAACAATTAAAGATTATAGCAAAAAAATAATATTAGGGGAGACTCAGAAAATAAAATTTATATTAGGGCAGCTTGTGCAATTCAAGCCAATGAAAGGTTCCAAAACATCGGAGGAAACGTCTGATTCTTTACAGGAAGATCTTGGATATGCCAGTCGTTCACCCACTCCGACCAGATTATCGGGTTCAGTGTCTGTACAAAGCATTGCAAGTGGACCAATCCCTGAATATGGATTGTAAAATGCAACAATTACTCTTATTATAAAAAAAATTATACAAGATAATGAACCCAATAATATGCGCACTGGATACACAAGATTTGAATGAAGCCATATCTTGGGCTAATGGTCTGCGTGATAAGGTTGGCATGGTAAAACTTGGGTTAGAATTTTTTGCTGCACATGGCCCTTCTGGAGTGAGAGAAGTTGCAAAATGCAATATACCAATTTTTTTAGATCTGAAATTGCATGATATTCCAAACACTGTCGCTAGAACGATTGAAGCAATCAAGATTCTAAATGTTGAAATGCTAACATTGCATATCAGTGGTGGAACAAAAATGCTTCAAGAAGCGCTAAGTATAGTGCAAGGAAAGAAAATAAAGCTAATTGGAGTAACAGTACTAACTAGTATGGGCAATGAAGATCTGAGTGAACTCGGAGTAGCAAGGGAAGCAAAATCACAGGTAATTTTGCTAGCAAAGCTTGCAAAAAAGATTGGACTACATGGAGTAGTTTGCTCTGCACTAGAAGCTCAAGAAGTGCGCCAAGAATGTGGTAAGGATTTTAAGATTATTACTCCAGGAATCCGTATGAATCGAGGTCATGATGATCAAAAAAGGACAGCAACACCAAAAGAAGCAATAAATTCAGGAGCTGATTATATCGTAATTGGCAGACCCATTACAAAAAGTGACAATCCCGCAAGTAGTGCAGAGTTAATATTGAAATCCCTTACTGATTGAAGCAGGGCAGATAAGGTAGCATAGGGTAAAAGCAACAAACGGTATGTATCCGTTCAGCAGGGTGGCAAAACAAGGTAGACGAGAAAAGATAACTAAATGGGTGTCATCCCAGTGCTTAACCATTTTTCTTTTTTTTCTGGATTCCAGCGGGCTTTGTTGCATAGCACCTTAAGCAGTGATGGTTTACGACAAATTTATGTAATGATTTCAAATTTAGCCATACCAATACCAGTGAATTTGTTGAGCAAATAGCACTTAATTAGTAATTCTTTTTCACGGTTTACTTCAGATTTATTCCTAAACAAATACTTGCTTCAACCTTGAGAAAAATCCTTCTATGTAAGATCTTTTTCCATAAATTGCTTCCTTTTTCCACTCTTTTACACCATCTTGTCCATATAATTTTATTAACCTAATAGCAGCATTTCTGTCAGACATATAATCTATTTTTGAATGTTCTGCTGCATCCTTTTTTGGTAGAACTTTTGTCTTTATATCGTATTTCTTACACAATTTATAAAGTTTTTGCCTATCGTATGCCCTATCTGCATATAATGCTTTTATTTTGTGCTGAAAATTAACTTCTTCAAGCAAGCTCCATAGTGGTCAGAGTAGACGCCATTACTGTATCTTGCAGCTATAGCTTTTTTACTATTCACACTTAACATAACATGTAACTTTCTTACTTGCTCGTAGCTTCGGTACTTTCTATCTGCACTGTTTTCCTTACTGTGGCCAGGAGTGTTACTGTAAATTTGTACTATCTATGATAATTTCAATATTTTCCATGTTGCTTTTATCAATCCTGCAATCATTTATCTTAATATTAAGTTTTTTTTGATGCTTGTGAATAGCTGATAACTGCCAAATTTTTTCCTATTTGTTGCAGATATCCTTTTACAAACCCTACCGTTTGTCTTAAGCCAATTCTAAAAAGATTAACGATTATATGCACCAAAATCACAACTTTATCACTATAAATATAGTTGCCGCCCTGCATTTTTGGACTATTTTCATACCAATTTTCGATAGCTTCATCGATGTAACGAAAAATATTCCCCCTTTTTTCAAGGAATTTGTTATATTCGTTTTGGTTACTGACTTTCATTTTCTGTGGCATATTTTTTCTTCAACAGTTAAATGGCTGTTTTATAATGAATTTTGTCAGTAGCCACCAGATTTTTTCAGTTGCTATGCAACAAAGCCCGCTGGAATCCAGAAATAAAGAACAATGGATCCCAGACTCATGCGTCAATGTTAAACAAAATACCATAGAATTCAAGAAGACAATTTCCAGAAAATCTCTATATCCTAAAAAAGGGAAATATTCTCTTTAAGCTACTATAACTTAATCAATAAACTCTCCTACGGGAAGATTAGTTTATTGATTGATATTATGTCTTGTAAAGGTAAATTCATAATCAAGAATAGCCTTTTTACGCTCTACTCCCCAGCGGTACTTATGAATTTTTCCAGATTTACAAATAACACGATGGCAAGGTATGAGAAGAGAAATCGGATTATTTGCAATTGCATTTGCAGTAGCACGTATAGCTTTTGGTTTGCCAATAATGTGAGCAATATTGGCATAGCTTATCGCTGTACCTGTTGGGATTGAAATCAATGCTTGCCAAACTTTAATTTGAAAATCTGTTCCTCTAACAAGTAAAGAGAATGGCTTCTCAGGAAGTTGTGTGTCAAAGATATTGTGTACAATTTTCTCTGTTGTGAGCCTATCCTCTTTTAAGCAGGCTTGTGGCCATTCTTTTTTAATTATCTCAATAGCTGAAGTTTCGGTGTTGCAAAAAGAAATATGACAGATGCTTTGTGTAGTCACTCCAATAAGCACTTTTCCAAAGATAGTAGAGTGGTACCCGTATAAAACATCGATAGATTCTTTATTTTCTCTAGGTGTTATAATCTGATATTTAGCCATACTTAAGAAATGAGTACTGATATAGTTTAAATTGATTTATACTAAAATAAAGAGTTCAAATGCTATGCGAGAACAATGGATCCCAAAGAAAAAACTTCTCACGTCTCTTGATTTTGAGAGCTAGAAATAACTATATTGTTTAGATTTTTAGTAATATACTCTAATGAGTTAATAATTAATCTGCTTAAAAATACAGAAGACAAAGTAGAGTGAACCTACAGTAAAAAGAGAATAAAAAAAACTCTGACAAAAAATTATACAAACTTTCTAAGGTGAACTTGAGCTTAAGAAAACATAAATCAAATTTTCTTGCTAAAAGACCTTACTTTCTCTCCAACCTTACTCAAACGCACTCTAGCTTAATGCATAATTTTACCCATAAACAACCTTATCTTTGGTACATTTATTAGTTACAAGTCATCTAGAAAACCCAGATGCTCTACGAAGCCCACCAATCAATATCAGATCCTGCTCTTGTCCTATAGCATTCAATATAGCGTATAACAAAACCATCGCATCTCCCCCAGTAATACGCTTGCATCCTCCACAAAATTCGTATTCACTTAACTGTCGATTTGCCTCCACCCTTTTTCGTTCAACTTGTTTTACGGTGTTAGCATACTTCAACTCTATTCCAATTGGATGAGTATCATCATTTTCCGCAGATTTTGATAATACTAGGTCTATTTTCCTTCCTCTCTGTAGCTGGAACTCAATAATTACCTTGGCAGGATTATCGCAACTTTGAAATATCCCACGCAACAAAGCCTGAAATTTAGCTTCATTGTTCACGAGTAGACGGTTTCCATTTAATAACGGAGACAACAGACGAGAAATCTCATTAAATAAAACTTCATACCTAGCCCTGTACTCACCATTCACATTACCATCATTACCAAAATTAGGCTCAGCACTCATCAACTGATCTGCAAATTGATGTAAGTTCCTAACATTACCCATTTGTTCTGAAAACCTTCCCTCGAAATAACCTTCACTATGAGAACGTGAGTAAGCACGTAGTGATTCGAATTTCTTTGCAGAAGCCACTTCCAGATGACCCTGGACATCTACTTCACAAAGTACTTGACGCATCTTAGCATCATCTGTGGCTTGAGGTAGTAACGACAGGTTCAATGCCTTATCTGGTAAAGTCTGCCACTTTAAAGGACGAAAAATGTGAAGCACAACAAAACCAATATTTGATAAAAATAGAGCTAAAGTTAATGCATGGCTTACAATATCTGCTGCATCTCCCCTACCACCTGTACGTTTCATTTTCTCTCCCTGAGAGTGGTTAAATAGATACTTGGTAACCCTTACCTCCCGCCCATCATCTGTTTCTAAGTCTCTCCTTGTAGATAAAACATTTCCAAAAACAAACGATGACGTACAGGAAAAAGTGTTACAATGAGGAGATTGAGTGAACTCTGATGCTATGGGTTGTAAGAAACGTTTTACATTTCCCCTAACTCCATTTCCATGAGGATGTAGTAAACCCGGTATTAAGGAAAGACCACCTTCTGAAAAGGGCTGCACAGAAGTTCGGAGACCAGCACCTCCACGTAATTGAAAATTTAACGCTACACAAACAGCATTTGGTGATGAGGTATGAATAGGCAAAGACGAAACAGAACAACTTTTAGCATAATCTTTAGCTTGCTCTAACCCTTCCTCATCACCAACCTTCAACTCAATTATAATTGGAACCGAATCATTTGCCTGATCAACACCACGAACAAGCAAAAGGAGAGTAGACCGGCGGAACTTCCCCACCAGT
This sequence comes from Wolbachia endosymbiont (group B) of Villa cingulata, assembly GCF_964028285.1. Taxonomy (NCBI): domain Bacteria; kingdom Pseudomonadati; phylum Pseudomonadota; class Alphaproteobacteria; order Rickettsiales; family Anaplasmataceae; genus Wolbachia; species Wolbachia endosymbiont (group B) of Villa cingulata. The sequence goes on from NZ_OZ034766.1 coordinate 1,021,536, forward strand.
CTCTCGCAGAACTGCACGGAAACCTCTCGGCTTATACAGCTCCCATTATTTAGCCTTTTGATCCTAACCCAAGTGTCCAATGATAGAAAATACTTGGAGACCTCTTTCTCACTTTTCCTAAAAATTGCTTTGCTAGTCTTCCGTGATCACGAAGTTTCTTATATTTTGTCCTGACCCATCTTATGAGGTATCTCTCTATATTCCTGAGAGATGGATACATCTCTGATTTATAAAACCTGCCATAGTACTGAAACCAGCCTCTGACTATTGGATCTATTTTCTTCGATATTTCCTCTAGTGTGGTCCATGTAATCCGATGTATTCTCCATGACTTTATGGTTTTCTTGATCTTCTTCTTGGCTTTGTTACTAATTGCAGGTAGAAATGAGATGAAATAATTCCTCATCTTATTCTTTGCTACTCTAGGTCTAAAAGTATAACCTAGAAAATCAAAGCTTTGTTTAGGAAATTGTTCTTTTCTATCATCATCCTTACTGTACACAATCTGTGTCTTTTCAGGATGTAACTTCAATTTACACTTAGCCAATCTTTCTTCAATCATTACTTTCATAAATCCTGCCTGTCTTTTAGTTCTGCAGTGCACTATCGCATCATCTACATATCTTTCAAATGGTACTGTTTGACCTTACCCAGAAAAAGTAGACAGAAAGTTAAGACGTTTTTGAAGTAAAATAAAACGTTTTTTCAAAGAGGTGTGGTATGACAAAAAGAAAAGAATATACAGCAGAATTCAAAATTGAAGCTATAAGACTAGTAAAAGAAACAGGTCAATCATCAGCAAAAATAGCAAGAGATTTGGGTATTAGCGGTGATTCATTAAGCAGATGGGTAAAAACATACAATGATAGAATGTCTGGAGTAGATGCGTTTCCAGGAAAAGGGAAAGTAGCTCATTGTGACAAAGAAAAGTTTGATTTAAAGAAAGAGCTGGCAAGAGTAACGAGGGAAAGAGACATTTTAAAAAAAGCCCTGGGATATTTTGCAAACCAAAAAGAGTAAAATATTCTTTTATAAAAGAACATAAAAAATGCTATAAAATACGGGAATCATGCAGATTTTTGAACGTATCTGCTTGTGGTTATTATAAATGGATTACTAAGGAAAAAAACAACAAAAAATCAATAAGAGAAGAGCTCATACAAGATATTCAGAAGGTATATCGAGCATCACAATGCAGATACGGAGCTCCTAAAATTCACGCTGAATTAAAGGCTTTAGGTAAAAATTATAACATCAAAACAGTGCAAAATGTTATGCAGAAAAATGGCATTCAAGCTAAGCTTAGACGAAAGTTTAAAAGTAAAAAACCACAAATAGACAATAGAGTTATAACTCCTAACATATTAAATCAGAATTTCATCGCTGATCAACCTAACAAGATATGGGTAACTGATATTACGTACATAAAAACTAATGAAGGATGGTTATATTTGGCAGCAATAATAGATTTATATTCACGCATGGTGATTGGCTGGTCAATGAGTAATGCAGTAAATAGGCAATTAGTTATAGATGCGTTATTCATGGCTATTGGTAGGCGCAAATCTGCTAAAAATCTACTATTTCATAGCGATCAAGGATCGCAATACACCTCTAAAAATTATCAATTTTTACTAAGTACAAAAAATATTACTTCTAGTATGAGTCACAAAGGTTGTTGTTATGATAATGCTGTTTCAGAGAGCTTTTTTAGTTCACTTAAGAGAGAGTTACTCATTGATACTTCACAACACTCTGCACAACAAGCTAAAACCGCAATATTTGAATATATAGAAATTTTTTATAATAAACAGCGTAGACATTCTACTATTAACTATTGCATTCCTGAGCTTTTTGATTCATCATTCTCATAGCAAAAACGTCTTAACTTTCTATCTACTTTTTCTGGGTAAGGTCATGCGCTGGAATGACATGGTGGAATGTCCTTCTTGTCATTCCAGTACTCCTTTTCTTGTCATCCCAGTGTCGGAGCACTGGGATGACACCTCTCTTAAATTACTTTAGCTACAAATATCAAGAAATTTACCAAGTAGAAAAAAGACAAAAGAAACCCCCTATTAGCTAGCTCTAATCCTGAAAATTGGCCTGTCTTAAACAGCCCGTTTCAGCTTATATGGTTAAAAAACTAGAAGTTTTGTAAAGAAATAAGATGCACATAGTGCAAAAAATTAAAAATAAGACGACAACTGCGTTATGCTTTTGTCGTTTAATCTGCACAGACGAAGATAAATAGTATAGCGTTATCCTTATGGTAAGGGAGTTGAAAAAATTTATAAAGCAGGTTCTTTCATTAGTTTTTTTGCGAACATCAAACAATTACTTAGAAAAATTGGAAAGACCATTAAAATATTTTTTTACTTTTTATTCTATATATTTCAACATATTACCTTTAAGTACTAATAATTATGGCATTATTAATAGTTGAGTCGCCAGCAAAGGCAAAGACGATAGGTAAATATTTGAGTAAAGAATTCAAAGTGGCTGCATCTTTTGGCCACGTCAGAGATCTGCCAGCGAAGAATGGTTCTGTTGATCCTGATAATGACTTTGCCATGAAGTATGAGATTATTGAAAAAGCAGAAAAGTATGTAAAAGAGTTAGTCAAGGAAGCTAGTAAAACATCAGATATATACCTTGCAACAGATCCAGACAGAGAAGGGGAAGCAATAGCTTGGAATGTGATAGAGGCACTAAAGGAAAGAAAAGCAATCAATGATGAAAGCAACATTCATAGAGTAGTCTTTAACGAAATAACAAAAAGAGCAGTGCAAGAAGCTATAAAAAATCCACGTGAAATTAATATGGACTTAGTGCGTGCACAGCAAGCACGCAGAGCGTTGGATTATCTAGTTGGATTTAGCTTGTCACCGCTGCTGTGGACAAAATTGTCGGGAAGCAAATCTGCAGGGCGAGTGCAGTCTGTTGCATTAAAGCTTATATGCGAACGAGAGGATGAAATCAGTAAGTTTATAACACAGGAGTATTGGAGCATAAAGGCAGAAATGCAAAATAGCAAAGATGAGGCTTTTTTTGCTATGCTAAGCCACTATGACAATAAAAAGCTAGAAAAATTTGATATTAAGAATGAAGAAGAGGCAAAGAACTTAGTCAGGGAGATCGAGTCAAGGCAGTATGCTGTAAGCACAGTAGAACGCAAGCAAGTTAAGAGAAACCCGCTTCCTCCATTTATCACCTCAAGTCTTCAGCAAGATGCAGTGAATAAACTGTATTTTAATGTGAAAAATGTTATGCGAGTAGCGCAAAATTTATATGAAGGTATCAATATTGGTGGTGAAACCGTAGGGTTGATAACTTACATGCGTACAGATGGGTTTCATATTGCAGATGAGGCTATAAACTCAATCAGGGGATCAATTAAGTCATTATATGGTGATAAATATTTACCGCAGTCTCCTCGTAAATATGTAAAAAAGGTCAAAAATGCTCAAGAAGCACATGAAGCAATCCGGCCAACTGATATTAATAGAACGCCGGGTAGTATTAAGGATTACTTAACGCCAGAGCAATTTAAACTGTACGATTTAATCTGGAAAAGAACCATTGCAAGTCAAATGGAATCGGCGATTCTTGATCAAGTGGTAGTTGAAATTAGTTCTATTGACCAGAAAGTAATTCTGCGAGCAAGTGGGTCGAGTATATTCTTTGATGGTTTTTATAAAGTCTACCAAGATAACATAGAAGCTGAAAATGAAGGCCTGCTACCTGCCATGAAAGAAGAGGAAGCATGTAAGTTGATTTTTGTTGATCCGAAACAGCATTTCACTCAACCGCCACCTCGTTATAGTGAAGCGAGTATAGTAAAAAAAATGGAAGAAGTCGGTATAGGTCGCCCGTCAACTTATGCAACAATTATTTCGGTATTACAAGATCGTGAATACGTTACACTCGATAATAAAAGATTTATTCCAAGCAGCCGCGGTAAGATCGTGACTATATTTTTGGAAACTTTTTTTCAGCGTTGTGTAGAGTATGACTTTACAGCACAAATGGAAGAAAGGCTTGATTCAATCTCAAATGGACATGCAGATTGGAAAAAAGAACTAGGCTATTTTTGGGTGCCATTTTTTAATCATGTAAATTCTGTTAAGCAAATGACACATGATGAGATTTTTAGTGGTATTCATGATTTGGTAGTCAATTGGTTTTGCTCAGAGGAAGGAAAGGAAGAAATAGGTAAAAAATGTCCTAATTGCTCTGGTGGTATATTGAAATTAAATTTTGGAAAAGCCGGTGTGTTTCTTGGATGTTCTAACTATCCTGCATGCAATCATACAAAAGAAATTACGGGCAGTAATGACAATTCAGAATATCCAAAAAGTTTGGGTATAGATGATGTGACAGGCCAAGAGGTAATGATCAAAAAAGGTCCTTTTGGACTTTATCTGGAGTTTAATAGTGAGTCAGAAAAGAAAAAAAAGATTTCTGTACCAAAAGATATAAATGTTAATGATATTGATCTAAATACCGCCACTCGATTACTTTCCCTGCCGAAAATAATCGGAGAACACCCAGAAACTGGAAAGGAAGTAAAAATAGGTCTTGGACGATTTGGGTACTATATTCTCTATGATAGTCGATACTTTTCTCTTAAAAAAAGCTCTAAGGAGGTATTAGACACACAATTAAACGAAGCTATACAAATTATTGAGAGCAGCCCACGCAAAGAGCTAAAATCTCTTGGTTTTAATGAAAAGGGAAAAGAAGTTTTTATCTGCAACGGTAGGTACGGATTCTATATAAAATGCGGTAAAACAAACGTTGCTTTGGGCAAGAATGCAGATATTGAAAGTATAGATCTGAAGAAGGCTTTAGAGTTAATTAAGAATAAAAAGTAGACTTCTTGCATAACCATTCTTTATATGTTCTTTATTGTTGTTCCAGCCCTACACGCTGGAACTGAGAAAAAAGAGCCTGAATTACAAGAAAGAAAATATTCAGATAACGAGAAAGTTGTCACCTGGTTAGCAGCTACAGTCGTGTGACGCAGACGTGCTACCAGGAAAATAGTCTCTATCAGAGTTAAGCTTTGCTGGCAAAATGAAAAGTAAGACCAGCTTCTATACCGTGTGTGTGAAACACTTGATTGCCTATACTGATACTTTCTTTGTGTAACTTCTGGTCCGATGGTTTTTGACCTTTCTTCAATTCTAATATCTTTTTTCCATCTGGGTTTGCCTGTTGCTTTTCTTTCATTTCTCCTAACACCTCTGCTTCAAAATCAACATTACTACCAAGAACACCAAAACCTCTATATCCGATGTGCATATTTACATCTTCGTTTATACGATAATCAAAGCCAGCTTTCAATTGACCTGCAGGTCTTATTGACGATTTTTCAAACATTGTCATTCTTGTTCCACCAACTCCAATACCAACGTAAGGAGAAAAAGAGAAACTATCACTTTTCCAATAATGATAAACATTTGCCATTACAGATGCGTTTTCTACTTGGTCATAATTAATTACAGTTTTATACATATAAGTTTTTTTATTAGCACTCTCACCAACGTCTTTTAGATACGAAACAGTTACTTGATTACTTGATAAACCAACATTATCTACTTTTACAGAAGAGTACATCCCTTCCAATTCAGCTCTATAGCTATTATTGCCTAGTTCTCCTGTGTAACCAAACGTTACATTTGCAGCAAAAGGTGGGTTATAATCTCCTTTATACTTACTTATTAACTGACCTTCTGTTCTCTGAGCGTCTATGTCATTTATAGATACACGGTTATCATCTGTAGCATCTTTGCCTCCAATTTTTGCTTTCAACTTACCCAAGTTCAAATATTGACCGTAATATCCACCACCAAAGTAAAATCCTTCTGTTTCACTTGCAAAAGATTGTTGTGACAACAATAAAGCAAGTGCCGTAACTGCTAATGTTTTTTTACTCATCATGACTATTCCTCTAGTTAAAATAGCTAATCTAGTACTAATTAATTAAAAATGATTTAATATGAAAAAACTAATTATTTTCTAAGCTAAAAAATAGGTAAAATTAACCTCTATCCTCGATTTTATTGCCGTCTAGTTTGTCCTCATCGTCAAATTCATCCTTACTGTCTTCATCATCAAACCCATCATCGTCTTCCTCATCATCAAACCCATCACCACCTTCAAATTTATCATCAATATCCTCGTCTTCAAATCCATCTTCAATCTCTGGCTCATCGTATACTGCATCTTCAGTTTTAGCTTCAACAGGATAATCAGCAGCTTCAATAGCATTACTCTCTTCTTCATTACTAATCTTATCTTTGTTAGCAGCAGAAAAGACCTTGTTTGGATCATATGGCTCTTGTGTAGGCACACGTGTTGGTTTAATCAGCCTCCTTGTGAATGTGCTATCACTATAGTACAAAATTTTCTTTGACTTAATTGGATAAGTCGATTCTATCAAAATTATTTGATCATCACGTGGCAGCATAATAATTTCTTGAGGTAAGAGCAATGCTCTCTGTGTTTCAGAGATATGCAATGATCTTGATGCAGGATTCAAGTCTAAAAATTTAGGTTTGTTTAATGATTCTTGTTGTACAGTTTTGTTTCCTATAAGCTGAGATATCAAATTAGCCGTTTCAATATTATTGGCTGCAAAAGTTATTCTATAGGTTGAGTTTGATAAAAAGGAGTTCATTCCTGCTTCTTCATATATTCCTTTAAGCTGTTCAGTATCTTGAACGATTAAAAATAACCTTACTCGATAGCCACGAAAATATGCGATGCCCGTTTGAAATTGCTCCATTTTTCCAAGTGTTGGAAACTCATCCATTAAAAATAATACGCCGTAAGGCTCGTCATCCGATGGCAATTTTCTACATAAAAACTCAGTTGCCTGTTGGTAAAAAACCTGCATTAAAGGCCTGAGCCTAGTTAAGTTATCAGGAGTTAAACCAACATAAACTGTAGTTTTCTTCTTTTTAAAATCCAAAATATTAAAATCACTTGATGCAGTTGCAGTATCGATCAATGGGTTTGCCCACAATTCAAGCGACGAGTTCATAGTTGACACAACACCTGATCTTTCTTTGTCAGCCTTTTGCAAAAAAGCTGCAATGTTCATATACGCTACCGGATGTATTATTTTACCCATTGTATCCAAAACTACAGCAAGATTGTAAACTACGTCATCGCTACGCATCGTACGCACAACCTCACCAAAAGATTTAACTTTCTCTGGTGCAGCAAGTAAATATAGTACCACCCCAACAAATAAGCTTCTTGCTTCGTTTTGCCAAAAATCTTGTTCAGGCATGATTAGGTTAGCTATTTTTTGCACATCGTCAACCATCTGTCCAGGTTTTTCACTAATCCATTCCAGTGGATTATAACAATGGCTTACCCCATCTGGCTGCGCTGGGTTCCATACATATACTTTTTGTCCTTGTCGCTCTCGCCAACCACTTGTTATTTCATAGTTTTCTAATTTTATATCATGCACAATTACCGAATCATTCCAAAATAACAAATTAGGAATTACAAAACCAACACCTTTACCAGAGCCTGTAGGTGCAAAGAGCAATGCATGCTGAAACCCATCAGCAATAAAATATCCTCTCTTATCTTTACCAAGCAATAGACCTTTTTTGCTTCTTAATCCCGCTTTTCGTATGTCTTTCTCTGATGCCCACTGTGAATCTCCATGAAGTGATTCTTTCTTTTTAAATGGCCGCCACTCAATTAGTCTTTCTCTCACATTCCACAAAATAATCATCAAAACAATTTGAGGCAGTACAGAAGATACAACTAATTTAATTTTGAGCTCAAAGCTATATAGCTCTGGATGATGCCAACAATATTGTATATGATCAAAAATTGTCGGCCAGAGAGCTTGAGGAAAAGGTGTCAAGCTAGGATTAATTGCTCTAAAATCTACACCATCTGGACCGTCAACAAACAGGTAGAATAATATACCAGACAAATAAAAGCAAAATTCAAGTATGCTAAAAGATACTACACCTCCTATGAGAATATTGCGTAGGTGATTTCCATTACTCATAAACTACTTTTTCTTAACTTACGTATAAATTTAAGCATTTTCATTTGAAGATCTAGTAAATAATATTTCAGAAATGCTTCTTTTTCCACCACTCGTCCTTTTGAGTTGAATAACAATGTCAATTACATTTCTAATGTATGGTATAATCTGGTCTGGGGGAATACCAAGATTTGCCTGCATCACCATCAATTTTATTTGCTCAAGAGCCATTGCCGGACTATCCGCATGAAGAGTTGATATTGACCCTGGGTGGCCAGTGTTTATTGCCCTGAGAAAACTAAAAGCTTCCGCTCCACGGAGCTCACCAACTATTATTCTGTCTGGTCTTAAACGTAAGCACGCTTCTATCAAATCTTGAGTGGTTACTTTTGCTCTGCCCTGCCCTCCTTTAGAAGCAATAAGATGTACTCTATTCGGATGATCATTCAAAACTATCTCTCTTGCATCTTCAACAGTAATAATTCTTTCTTCAGATGGAATAGCACGCAAAGTAGCATTAGTAAAAGTGGTTTTACCAGTGGAAGTTCCACCACTAATTATGATATTTTTCTTATTTATTACAGCATATTCTAAAAACTCTTTTATTTTTTTTTGTTTCAGTAGCAAATCTAGGTGACGATCTACTGGATTATCGGTCACTCCTATAACAGTTTCAGAAAAAGCCCCCATTTTTTCATAATCATCCAATGCCAATTGCATAGAAGAAGGTTTACGAATTGAAATGACTACTTTATCAGGCTCACATGCTGGAGGAAACACTATCTGTATACGATAACCATTTGGTAATGTAGCTGAAAGCAGCGGTGTCTCTTCGCTCAGTTTTTGTTCTGTAGCTTGAGCAATCAACCTGCTAAGAGATTTTAAATGATTAAGATCAAATATTTCTAACTTTTCGCATCTTATTTCACCGCGATTTTCAATCCATACTTCCTTCGGCTTATTTATTGATATCTCATTTACACCTTCTTCTTGAAATATACCTTGTAATGGCTCCAAGTATGTATCAAGTGCAGCATAGCTCATTTCAGTTATTTAATATTGACTGTGGAGGAAATACTATATCTTGGTTAACAAATACTTTCAATGCAGTTCCTTGATTAACATAAATAGTTGGTTTTTTATCTACACTCCTATCAACTATATCTCGCATGTCTTTGGAAAAATCATTGATTGACTTCCCTATTGCTTCATCATAAACAGATTTGCTTCTTTTCTGAGTTTGCCTCAACAGTTGACGTACATCGTCTAAAGTTATACCGATATTGTCACTAGTAATTGCATCAACTCCACTAGCTCCAGAACTTTTTATCACACTTACTATTTCTTCCTTTATTATTCTCAGCAAATCCTGATCACTTTTAGCATTTCGAATTTTTTCAATAGCCCTAATACCCAATTTCCATTTTTCGTCTCCTACCTTCCCAACTTCAGTTTTTATAGAATTCTCCAATCTCTCAACAATAGCCCCTTTGAGAGAAGAAATATCTATTTCAGTTGCAGTAATAGACTTCACTGCATCCATGGCAGTTAGCGCATCGATAAGATTAGAGGCTTTTTGTCCTACAACAGCTGAACCAATCGAAACACCAGCAAGTGCCACTGAAGAGAATAATGCACTTGCTATTTTATTATCAACTATTCCAGCTATCCCTGCCCTTCCAAGCTCATCGGTACCAGATGATGAAATAGCAACATCTATACCATGAGGAAGAATGATCCTATTCCAATTTATGTTCACGCGGGCTTTTGCAACATTTGAGTCGAATGAATAACCACCTATTAACCTTGAGCCTTTTGGTATTAAAATTGTATCACCAGTTTCTGCATAAACGTCTCTACTAACAACAGCACGGAGCATTCCTTGTAAGTCAGAACTTATTGCAGTTTCAAGAATAGCGTCAATAACTTTACCTTGAATAATCATTAAACCAAGCTTTCCTACTTTGGTAGCTTTGCTCGATTGTGCTGAGGTATTGGATAAAACAGCATCTGTAGCTTTACCTTCCCCACTACTACCTGAAATTGCTAACATTTGTGCACTACGTCTGTCTCTAGGATAACCGCCACCCCCTATTGTAGGAAATGAAGTAGGCAAATTGCTAATAACATTACCAGAAGGAAAATTTTGCTTTGGTAAAACAGGTATATTTGACAAGGGAATTTCTTTTAGTTGCTCTTCTTTTTTTGTCACTTCCTCTTTTTTGATTTGTTTTACTTCTGGTATGATTTGTGGAATAGGAAGAGGAGGTAAGGGTGGCAAGAGATCAGTTACTACTCTTTCGGAAACTATTGCATTATCTGGAACTTGTTCTAACTTTCCTTTCAATTCTTGAATGTTTTGCTTTGTTTCCTCTTTTTTAACAATCTCTGGACCCTCTTTATTAGAAGGACTAAAATAAAGATAGTACACTCCACCAACTAAGAGCGCTACCATAACTATCATCAATGCCTTATAACCTTGATTAGAGCCAACTGTTACTACCTTGCTTTCTATCTCTGATTCATCTTCTACACTATTATGCCTTTCTTTACTCATATTATATGTACCACAACTAAAGTGACCTATTTATAACTTCAACTTCACTACCTTCATAACGCATTAATAGCTTTTTATGTACTCCTTTTATTACAACATAATCATCAAATAACAGCCTTTTACAGGATTCGCCTTCTATAAAAATCTGAGGAATTTTATTACTATTTCTAAACTTTAAATAGGTTAAATAACCATCATCGAATAACTCAATTGGAACTATATCTACGTTACCACCTTCATCAATATATGTATAGTTGTACCTCGTATTATTTTCTTGTATTATTTTTTCTGGCTTTTCTGTAATGTATTGCATTTGAGTAGGTAAAGAAACCTCATCTAAATCAACATCAAATTCATCTTCTTCTTGAGGATAATAAAAACGTATTACGTAAGATATATCCTTTTCAACGGAATAGTCATGATCCACTTTTTTAGCATCAGTATCTGGGTATTTATCGTAATTTGGTCTTGAAATTAGATCAAAAATGTAATTTCTCTTTTTAGTTGTCGTAATAATCATGTTAGTGCGACTACTGACTTCAAATGGCATGACAAGCAGTTTATTATCATAAGGATTAATTTTCCAACTTGATGCATCACCAACAGCAATATTTTTGACTTTTTCCCCTTCTGCAAACTCAATATAAGAATAGTAACCTTGACTAAAAATTACTGTAAACACCTCATTAGGGCTATATACAAAAGTCTTTATTCTACTATCTACAGAAATAGGTTTATTATTAATAGATGCATTTAAGTTGCAACTTATTAGTAAAGCTAAAACTAACAATATCCTATACATATTCATCATCTACTCTATATGAAATAACTTGAAACCCTAACGGGTTAATATATCTTTGCTGATCATTCATTTCAAGCGATGCATATTTATACGACATCACAACTATCTTATTTTTCCTTGAGGAATTTCCATCTTTTCGTGTAAATTCTATAGAAAATCTCACTTGAAGAGCATCATTACCTAATTTTTGAATTGAACGAATTTTCAATTCACCTTTAGCATCTGAATATAAATTAAAAAGGTCATTCATATTCTGCGATTTTATATAATTGCTAAATTCACTATATACACTAGGCGAAGAAAACAACCTTACTTTTGTATAATAATTATAATTATAATTATACGGGTCAAAAACCTCCCTTGCTTTTATATACTCTGAAATAAAATAATCGTTCAGCGTTTCATTTGCAGAATATTGTTTTACTGTAACAGGATCAACCAATTGCACTATTCCTGACTTTTTGTCAATTTCTATAACGAATGGCTCAATAGTGCTACTTGTGCTAATTTTAAATATAGCTAATATGCTTATAGAAATTGCAACTAGTAATATTAATGTAAATAAAAGTAAAGTATTTCTCTGAGCAACAACTGTGCTATAGCGACTTGAATTCCAATTTATATCCTTATCCAATGACTCATTACTTTTTCCTTGTTTTAAAAATTTCAGCATCTCAATATTCTTAAAAATCTTAACTTATATTAATTAACATAGCAAGCTAACAAAGTAGTTATAACAAAAAAGCTAATAAACCCTTAATCCATGGCCTAACTTGCCAAATTTTGTTTCCATATATGAATCATTATATTCATTGCGTTCCATAATAAGTGGTATACACTTTGTAACTTCTATACCGTTATTTTTCAACTCTGATAACTTTCTACCATTGTTTGTAAGTAATTGTATTTTGTTAATGTTCAATTTCTTAAGTATTTTAGCTGCAACAGCAAAGCTCCTTTCATCATCTTCAAAACCCAATACTCTATTTGCATCAACAGTATCAAGATTATATTTTCTTTGCATACTGTATGCTCTTAACTTATTAGTTAAACCAATGCCTCTCCCATCTTGCATCAAGTATAATATAATGCCATTCCCAAAGTCGGTCATTATTTGAATCGCTTGATGTAACTGGCTTCTGCAATCACATGATAAGCTGTCTAATAAGTCTCCTGTATAGCATGAAGAATGAATTCTCACTAATGGCTCATTATCTTTATCTGGATTGCCAATGATAATTGCATAATGTTCTCTTCCGCCACTTTTGGTTCTATAAGATATGATATCTACTTCTTGAGTCTGTTTTAAAAATAATGATGTTTTGCACACTTCATACACACTATGATTTTGTTGAAAATCATTCACAAGTAACGTATTTAGTGCAATAATGTCATTTTCTTCACACCAATTTCGCATTTCATGTTTATTCTCAAAAGTCATATCAGCCACTAACGCGTATGGCAATAATTCTGAGAACTTAAGCAAGGCAACAGCATACGCATCTATTGTCTTTGAGCATTGCAACTCTTTTATCCAATCTTCCTTTGAACAGTTTATTAAATAGAGCAGTTCATCAAAATTGCTTATCAACAGACGTTTGCTACTATGTTCTTTACTCTGACATATGTATTTTACCTTACTTGCAGTCAAAGTAACATACACATTACCTGATATAAGCTTATATTGACTAAATAAATTTTTTTCTAAAGTTTCAGCAGCAGCAAGCAATAGATAGTTATTTTCATCATCATATATTAAAATTGGAAGACCACGCCTGACTTCACTGATGGCCCTTTCTACTTTATTTCTACTTTGATTTCCTATAAACATTTCACCTACACCAAACAACTTGGTGCGGTCGAGAAGACTTGAACTTCCAAGGCTTTGTGAGCCACAGCGACCTCAACGCTGCGTGTCTACCAATTCCACCACGACCGCACTTTATTCTAGTTTCTATATAATTACTTTAAATTACTTAATCATTTTAGGATTTTTCATCTAAAGTGTCAATCTGATACTAGGATAATTTAGGAAATGCCTGTATAATTTAACTATGAATTTTATGGTTACAAACTTTAATCATTTAAGATAATCTTACTACTAATTCTTAATTTAGGTCTTTATACAAATGAAAATAGCTAATATCTTCATTTTTTTAATTCTATCTCTTACAATTAGCTTTTACCCCACTCATGCACAAATATTGTACACATGGTCTCAAATCATTCCAGAAAATAAATTAAGCATACGTGCGATTATAGACAATAACATGTGTCCCATTGCTTACGTCGATAATAAGGCAGTAGAAATGCTAAGTCGCAGCTCAATTAACAATACCGAAACAGTTTGTGAACTGATAGTAGAAACAAATGCTCAAAACATTAGTATTGACAATATAAAAGTTCCCGTATTAGCGGAAAAGATCAGCAAAATTGCCTTCATTGGCGATACAGGATGTAGAATAAATATGTTATTTCAGCAAGAATGTAATTCTGTAGATAACTGGCCTTTGAAAAAAAATTTAGATTCAATCGCTTTTCATAAACCAGATTTAATTATCCATGTTGGTGATTATCATTATAGACAAACAAAATGTAGAAACACAAAAAAGTGCGGCGATATTTATGGATATAGCAAAGAAGCTTGGTACGCTGATTGGTTTGAGCCTGCAAAAGATATTTTAACACAATCTCCTTTTCTTTTTGTTCGTGGAAATCATGAGAGTTGTAATAGAGCTTATGAAGGATGGTTCAGATATTTAGATTCATACCCCTTTTTCCCTCAAAAATGTGAAGATCTTATTTCCAGTTGGTTCTTAGATGCTGGGCCGATGAAGTTTTTTATCTTCGACTCTTCATCCGGTGAGGAAATTTTTACAACCCAAAGCACAGTTGATGCTTTTGAGAGGCAGTTTGATAAATTGATACAAGATAAGCCCACGTGGTTTTTGACTCATAAACCACTTTGGAGATCTCCAAAAAAAGAATTTTTGACATTAAAAAGCCATGGTAATCTTACACAAATTGAAGCTTTTGGAGATAAATTTCCAAGCAATGTTACTACCATAGTTTCTGGCCACATTCATATAGCCCAGATTTTATTAATGGATAATGTTCCAGATCAGATTATAGTTGGAAACGGCGGTGCATTATTACACGCTCAAGATCAAGAACCTGTTTATCAAAACGTAGAATTTAACTATCCAAATAGTAGAGATTACTTAGCACACGAAGTTAGAAACTTTTTCGGCTTTGGCTTTGCAATATTAGGTTTAGACGATCACAAATTTACTTTCTATAACCAAGATAATAAGGAAATGTATTCTGCAAACCTAACGAAAGACTTTAAACTTAAAACAAATTAAAATTAGGACTATTTAAGGACGCAGAAAAAACGTGCTGAGCTTAAAAAACTCATAGCAACAAAAACCACTGAAATTCTTGTATATATCGACTAATCTGGAATTGATAACACAAAAGTCAGCGTATTAGTATGATTGCAGCTTTGAATAAGGGAAAAATTATGGTGCCCATGATTTTTGAAGGCTACTGCGATACAGACATTTTTTTGTAACTAGGCGAATGCAATCAGTTTTAGCTGCTTGAGAGGATATCAATTAATAAAGAAATGCATCTATAGTAATTAGAAGAAAGAATGAAAAAGTACAGAAGTAGAAATGTGAGTTGACAAAATAAGAGAAATATAATATATTGACGATAGTGAGACTATTTAAAATTAATTATGCCAGTAATAGTAAATACACCAGGTAACATACAAAGAACGTCAAAATTAAGAGATATTTTACTAGCCCCTGTGAGGTGGCTAGTCATTGGTTTAGCTGTAGTATTACTCATAGCATCTATTGTTCTTGTTCTAGCATTAATTCTAGTCGCTCAAGCATTGAGTAAGCTATATGTTCTTGCAGGAGGCAAATTACCAGAATGGTTAGATCAAAGAACTGAAGCATTTATGGAGGCAGCGCGTATCCCACAAACAACGCATGATACTAATGTAAATGATGCAATTAATATTAACGTTCAAAAGCTAAAAGAAAACTATGGCGAGCCTGATGTTGATGATAAGTTTATAGAGGAAATAGAAGGATTTATTGATCAGTTGGAGTGCATAGCAAATGGCACACAAAAAGCTGTAGATAAAGATCAACTCACAGCAGATGAGCAAAAACATGCACTTGAGTGCCTAAAGCGTATAAAAAATGACCCTGATTCACATAGTGGAAGTGGATTAAGATTGAAGCAAGTTTTAAGTTTGGTTTGGAAAGCTTGTAAGGATAAAAATAAAAAAAGTACTGATAATAATATAGATATTAATACCCGCATATCACAGAGAAAATATCAACTGGTTAAACATTTAGTAGAATCGCAAACAGAATACGGAGTACTTGTTGGCAGTGCATATTTTACTGGTACCTTTAACAGTATTGTCTCTTCCTTGTACACTTTTGAAGAGTTTTCCTTCTTGCAAAGAGCGGATAAGGCTACTGTAAAACAAGAATTCCAAAATGAGCTACAAAAAAAAGGTGAAGAATTATTTAATCAGCTTGCCAATGATGAAGAAAAAAAAGAAGTTGCAAAAGCTTTAAGTAATCCTTCTACAAATTTCTTTATTAGCTTTATAGAATCATTTAAAAATCACTCTGCACGTGCAGTTTTAGGTGATAAAAAATGTGATGAACTAATAAAAGAAAATTTTGCTAATCTTCAATACAAAGAATCAATATCTAGCTTTATCTAAAGTAATCACTTAACTAACGGCAAAGTGATACCATGTTGATTCATATATTTTCCTTTCATATCATCATATGACTTCTCACACTCACTTTCGCCGCTTAAAAACACAAATTGGCATGCTCCTTCATTAGCGTAAATTTTTGCAGGAAGTGGAGTAGTGTTAGAGAATTCAAGTGTGACGTGACCTTCCCATCCAGGCTCTAAAGGTGTGACGTTTACTATAATACCACATCTTGCATAAGTTGATTTACCAACACAAATTACCAGTACATTCCTTGGTATACGAAAATATTCCACCGTGCTGGCAAGTACAAAACTATTTGGTGGGATTATACATACATCTGTTTCCTTATCTATGAAACTATTCTCAGAAAAATTCTTGGGGTCTACAATAGCTGAATTAACATTAGTAAAAATCTTAAACTTATTACTAACTCTTGCATCATAGCCATAAGATGATAATCCGAAAGATACAACACCCTTACTGCTTTTATGATTCACAAAAGGCTCTATCATTCTAGAGTTTTCAGCCTTTTCCCTTATCCATTTATCTGGCATAACTGCCATAATTGTCCTTTAAAGTTTTGTAATACTTATAATAATATGTAATAGAATTTAAATGTAAACCTGAATTAGCGTTACACTCTGGAATGGCAAAGTTTCCAGTATAAACTACCTATACAAAAATAAATTGGCAATATTTCAAGCCTGCCAAGCAGCATCAAAAACGATAGAAATAGCTTTACTCCACCACTAAAGGAGGAATAATTACCTGAAGGACCTATTAGGTTACTAAACCCTGGGCCAGAATTTGTAAGCATTGCAGAAACAGAGCTGATGCTAATTATAAAGTCCGCATTGCTCAAGTAAGACATCACTATTGATGATATAGTGAACGTTAACATGTAAATCGCAAAAAACGTAAAGACGGATTGAACTTCATCATTTTCCAGTATTTTACCATTGAGTTTTACTCTATCGCTTTCACTTGGATTTAATAAAGAGCTAAAGTAATTCCTTATAGACTTTAGAAAAATGACTAAACGGAAGATTTTGATTCCACCACTAGCAGAACCACCACATCCACCAATAAAGGCTAAAAAGAAAGCTAAGACTGAAATAAAGCTCCAATTCAAGTAGTTGCACATTACATAGCCAGTTGATGTGATAAAGGAGGTAATGGTGAATGTGCTGTACCTAAATGATAAAAATACTCCTAAGTCAAAATTTTTATATAACCAAAAACAAGCAAGCAAAGATGAGATAACAACTATCTTAATAAAGTAAGAGACCTGTTCATCATAACAAACGTCTAATCGTCTTATAATTTTTAAATAGCTCAGAAAAGGTAAAGAGCCTAAAATCATAAAGATAATTGTTATGACCTCCAATATAGGGTTATTGTAGTAGCCTATAGAATCGTTATAGTTAGCAAATCCACCAGTTGATACAGCGGACATTCCGTGACATACTGCGTCGAATAATGGCATGCCAGCTAGATAGTAGGAAAATATGCACAATAAAATTAGGCAGTAATATATTTCTGCAATATGTATTACTACGCTTCGCGTATGTGGTAACTTTCTTTTAAGAGCATCTGAGTACTCAGAATAGAGTAAATTATTTAAGCTCAAAACCTTAAATATGGGAAAAATTGCAATTCCTACTGTAATTACTCCAAAACCACCTATACCGTGCAGCATTGCTCTCCACAGTAGTATCCCCGGAGATTGTTGCTCGATGTAACTTAGAACAGTTGCTCCTGTGGTTGTAATCCCAGATACTGCTTCAAACAGTGCATCAATGTAGCTTAAACTATCAAGATAAAATGGAATAGCTGCAAATAGAGATAATGCAATCCAGGTACAACTGGTAATCGCAAAAATTGCCGGCATTCCATGTAACCTACTTAGTTTACCCAGTAGAATAAAAATCGCACTAAATATGCAGGTAACTATAAATCCAACCAGAAAATTTTTCCATTCGTAACCTAGATAATTATTAGTAATAGCAGGAATAAGCATTGCTACGCCAAACAACAATAGAAAAATTCCCACAATAAACGCAATTGAACGTAAAACTTGCAGACTTTCCATAGACAGTACTTTGAAAGCTATATGTTATTAAAACTTCAACCGCTTTGCTAATTTTTTCTCTTGACTTGAGTATAAATACGTATAATTATAGCGCTAAATTTGTCATAAGAGGTAGAGGTAAGGTATGTTATTAACTGAAAGACAAAAAAACATTCGAGATTCATTAATTAGTGAAGCTATACAAGGCAACTTTGAGAATATAAAAAATAATTACGATAGCGATATACAAGAAGTTTTGAAAAGCGAATTACCTAGTAATATACAAAAAGAGTTTAAAGACGATCTACCTAATCCTTGTACCATTTCACAGTTGATTATATTCAAAAAAAATCAAAAGGAAATTAATCAATGTATACAGAAAATGGAGCAAAAAATTGAGAGTATTTCGTATGATATAGCTATGCAAGAAGAGGAAGAAAATGATGATTCGCATATGCAAAAAGTGAAAAACTTAAAGAGAACAAGTGATCTTCACCACAAATTACGTCAAGCAATAGATTATTTAGATGTTAAAAAAGTTAAAGCAGTATTAGAAGATTGTGATACAAATTTAGCAATGATTTTAAATAGACCTATACATTCACAGAGCAAAACTACCCTTTTACTTTATCCTCTGCAAGTTGGTCTTAATAAACGATATATAGGTGATGGTAAAAGATTGAAACAAGAAGATCTGAGAAATATAAAAGAAATTACTAAACTTCTTTGGGATAAAGCTTCTCCTGATATTCGCAATTTCTGGTTTAAATTCCATCAAGATCAACAAGAAGAAAGTACAAAAGACACAAAAGCAACCTTTGAAGCTCATTTGAAAAAAGCTCCTCCTGATATTCGTGACTTGTGGCTTAAATATCAAAGAGTGCCTGAAAATCAAGATGCAGCTGTAATAAAACTTCTTAAAGGTGAGCAACAACGACATGCCAAGATAGGTAGTGAAAAGTGGCTTGAAGATTTCATTCAAGAAGTTAAAGATTACACAGAACAAAAAAGCACAGAAGAAAACCTTGAAATAGCTACAGAGAAACCTACAACAAAATCTGTTCTACAAGACGCACAACTTTCTCAAATAAATAGAACTTGTTGTATTTTGTAGTAAATAAGTTCTTAGGAAATCTAAGTATGATAACAATAAAAACAAGAAATTTAAACGTTCTATTTTTAACCTAGTATCCAGAATAAAAAAATATCAAAGTCATCATATTATATCACGAACCTTTTCCAAGACTTTTTTCATATTTTCGCTTGAAAGTGGAATTAAGCCAAGCCTAGATAAATATCCACCTTCAGTACTAATAGAGTCTACAACTTCTCTAATGAATTCCCTTAATCCATCAACAGTATCTAAGTGTTCTTTCTTTATATAAAGATATAAAGGCCTTGCTAACATATACTCCCCCGATGATATATTTTTATAAGTTGGCTCAATTCCTGCGATTGTGCTTCCTTGAATCTCATCTTGGTTTTTCGCTAAAAAGCTGAAGCTAAATATTCCTAAAGCATTTTTATTGCTCTTCAATTTTTGTATTATTATGTTTTCATTAATTCCAACTTCTATATATCTTCCATCATCTCTGATATTACTACATGCTTTCTTTCTTTTTTCTTGGTCTTGATAATTCTCTTTGAAAATCCTTGAGTTCATACATGAATATTGATCAAGCATAATAAAATTAATCAAAGTTTCATGTGTACCTGTATTTTGATGTGGGCCATAGATTTTAATTTCTGTTTTTGGTAGAGCTTGATTTACATCAGACCAAAATTTCTTGTTATTCTTTACTAATCTATCATTGTCTTCAGAATATGAAGATAAAGTTTCAAACAGGTCATTTTTTGTAAAATCAAATCTATGGCTTTGATTTGAATTTGCAATAACAATTCCATCATAGCCAATTATGATCTCTATTACTTCATTCACTTTATTTCTTTTACATAATTCTCTCTCTACTTCCTTCATAGGGCGAGATGAAGTAGTGATATCTGGTGTGCCTTCCCCTATTCCTGAACAAAACATTTTGAACCCTGATCCACTTCCTATCGATTCTACAACTGGAGTTTTAAAGGAAAATATACGGCTGAATTCTTCAGATATAAATGAGATAAAAGGAAAAACAGTTGAAGATCCAACAATTCTGATATATCTTCTGGCATCAACATTTGACAGTGGGATGAGTAATACAAATGCAAAGATAAGGAAAAGGCGTTTCAGCATCGTTTTCGCTCAAGAGTGTAAACTTAATTATCGTAATAAAAAATCAAACTGAAAAGCTTTTTTTCTAGATTTCAAAAGGTATAACGATCAAATGTGTGCGTAATGATGAGATCTGAATCACAGCATTCATACAACTGTATCTATATCGAATCCTCTTATGTTTTTCAATACTGAAAAATTCTTTCATATTAACTTAATGATGCAATATATCCTTTTCTTTAATAGATAAGTCATCATCGACTTTTTTTACATTATCATCAGTAATGTTTTGTATTTCCTTTTTGGCAACATGAAAATCATCTTCTGAGATTTCCTTATTTTTCTTCATTTCCTCTATTTCTTCCATAACATCTCTGCGTATATTTCTAATTGCAACTCGTGCATTTTCAGAAAATTGATGCAATAATTTCACTAATTTTTCACGAGTTTCTTGTGTTAAGTCTGGAAGAACTATACGTATAGTATTTCCTTCAACAACAGGATTTAAATTTAGGTTAGCATTGATTATCGCATTTTTCACTTCACCGATAACAGTAGCATCCCAAACTTTAACTGATAGAGTTTTGTTATCTATAGCTGAAACGCCTGCAACTTGGTTCAGTTTTTGATGTCCACCATAGATATTTACAACTATACCATCAAGTAATGATGAGTTAGCTCTACCAGTACGTACACCTTTCATATCATCATGAAAAGACTGAATAGTTTTTAGCATTCTTTCTTTTGTTTTAGCTTTTATTTCGTTTAACATAAATTACCTAATGTTTATAATCTGAGACTATAGTATAAGTACCTTGACCTTTAATAATATTGACCATTTTTTCACTTTTCAAAGAAAAAACTACAATTGGAATAGAATTTTCACGAGCAAGTGAAATTGCTGACGCATCCATAACCTTCAAATCACGAGTTAACAAATCTGTGTAAGAAAGCCTATCGTACATTATAGCATTCTCATTTTTTTTTGGATCAGCAGAATACACGCCACTTACTTGCGTACCTTTTAAAATAACATTACAATTCATTTCAACAGCGCGTAAAGCTGCAGCTGTATCCGTAGTAAAAAATGGATTACCCGTTCCTGCTGCAAAAATTATCACCCTGCCCTCTTCTAAATGATGAATAGCCTTCCTTCTTATATAAGGTTCACATATAGTAGTCATAGGTATAGCAGACAACACCCTAGAGACTATAGAGCTTTTTTCTAAAAAATTTTGCAAAATTAAAGCATTAATGACAGTACCAAGCATTCCAATATAATCACTGCTTGCTCTTTCACAGCCACTTAAAGATGCTGATGCACCACGAAAAATATTCCCACCACCAACAACAATACAAACTTGAACTCCGAGATTACAAACTTCAACTATGTCTTTGGATAGTTTATCTATCACTTCCATATCATGGCCAAATAGCTTTGATCCCATCAAAGCCTCCCCAGAGATTTTGAATAACACTCTGGGGTATTTTACTTCTGAAGTTTTGTTACTTATTTGCACCATCCAAAGTAAGTAACTTATAATTAGCTAATTTAACAGCACTTGATTCTATAAAATCAGCAATCTTCATTTTATCATCTTTTATAAACTTCTGCTCTAGCAGAACAACTTCTTCATAGTATTTAGCCATTCGTCCATCTACTATTTTTTTCGCTACCTCTTCAGGTTTATTTAAGCTCTTTACTTGCTCCTCAATTATAGAACGCTCATTGTTTAATTTTTCTTGATCTAAATCATCTATAGATAAAGCTTC
Source organism: Wolbachia endosymbiont (group B) of Villa cingulata (assembly GCF_964028285.1). Classification (NCBI taxonomy): domain Bacteria; kingdom Pseudomonadati; phylum Pseudomonadota; class Alphaproteobacteria; order Rickettsiales; family Anaplasmataceae; genus Wolbachia; species Wolbachia endosymbiont (group B) of Villa cingulata. The sequence goes on from NZ_OZ034766.1 coordinate 1,043,733, forward strand.
AGGTTTCATAGCAACTACATGCATAGCTATTTGCTTTCCAATCTCTTGTTTATCACCAGATGATTGCAATGCTACTAAAGCACCAATCTTACCTAAGCCATGCATATTACCATGTACATAGCCAGCAATAATCCCATCCTTAGTCTCTAGGTAGCAAAGATTGCTTAACTCTAACTTCTCACCAAGAACCGATGTACCACTCATAATAGCTTCCTGCACTGTACCAACATCTTCATATTTGGCATTTTTTAACTCATCAAGACTAGTACAACGTTCTTGACAAGCAATTGATGCTAAATTTGAAACTAATGCTATGAACTTCTCATTTCTAGCAACAAAATCAGTTTCACAATTGACTTTAACCAATACACCATAATTTTTAGCCAAGCACATAGCAATAAGCCCATCGGAAGCTACTCTATCAGACTTTTTGTCAGCTTTAGCAAATCCTATTGTACGTAACCTATCAACGGCTTTCTTAATATCACCATCACACTCTTCTAACGCTTTCTTACAATCGCTTAAGCCAAGCCCTGTTCTATCGCGTAATTCCCTTATACTACTTGAATCCATCTTCATTTACTTACTATTACCTCCCTTTCTGTTTCAACCTTAATACGCTTCTTTTTAGTTTGCACAATATCCTCTTCTTTTTCTTGAATAAGCTCATCATCCTTAACTCTAGACCTTGTCAAACTAGACTCTATTCCAGCTAATATAGAATCAGCAACTAATTTACAATAGAGCTCTATTGATTTTCTTGAATCATCATTTCCTGGTATAGGATAGGCAATACCATCTGGGTCAGAATTGGTATCAAGTACTCCAACTACAGGAATACCCAGTTTTTTAGCCTCTTTAACCGCTATATGCTCTTTGTTAGTATCAATAATAAATAAAATATCAGGAACTGCTCCCATTTCTCTAATTCCACCCAATTCTTTATCAAGCTTTTTTCTTTTCTTTTCAATGTTTCCTAATTCTTTTTTTGTTAAGATGCTATCTTCATCATTGGATATTTTCTCATATTGTATCAAAGTTTTTATCGAAGAAGAAACAGTGTTCCAATTAGTAAGCATACCACCAAGCCATCGATCATTTACATAATACTGACCACAACGAACTGCTTCACTTGCAACAATATCTAAAGCTTGAAATTTCGTACCAACAAATAAAATGCGACCATCTTGAGATGCAACATCGTATAAAGCTTTCATCGCCGCCTCTAACAATGGTAATGTCTTTCGTAAGTCTATTATGTGTATACGATTCTGTTGATGTATACCATATATATATGGGGCCATTTTCGCATTCCAGCGACTAACTTTATGGCCAAAATGCACACCAGATTCAGCTAAATCACGTATAGTAACTTTAGGCAAATTTGTCATATTTATTCCTCCAAATAGTTTATCCTCCATGGCATAACCCTAACGGGACTACTTGCATAAGCCATGTGTGAAATTAAGTTATTTACATAGTAATAAAAAAGACAAAAAAGCGCAAACAAAAAATATTGACAAGTGGCAACACGTTGATTAGCTTTAAAGTTGCAAACGTTAAAAAGCAATGGGGGGTGTAGCTCAGTTGGTTAGAGCGCATGCCTGTCACGCATGAGGTCGTGAGTTCAAGTCTCATCACTCCCGCCATTACAGCAGAAACACCTTAAAATTCTTTAAGTTTCTTATTAATTTGAATTAATTTCTTTCAGAGACTTGACATGATATTGTAATTGCTGCTTAATCTATTTAACTTTATCGTTAATAATTGGGATTAAATATGTTCATTTCTGAGGTTTTTGCGGCAGATGCGACTAACAATGTATCAGCATCTGTTGCTAGCTTTATTCCACTCATTTTAATATTTGTAGTATTTTATTTTCTCATTATTCGCCCCAATCACAAAAAACTCAAAGAACATAGAAGGATGATAGATCAAATAAAACGTGGTGATACGGTTATTACTTCTAGTGGAATAATAGGTGAAGTAAACAAAGTTGACGAAGTAAATGCACAACTAATACTAGAAATAGCACCAAAAATTGAAATAAAAATCCTAAAGTCTGCTATATCTGAAATCTTAAATAAAGAAATTCAAAAGCCAGTAGCTAAATCTATTGAAAAAAGCAAAGTTGAAAAGAATGGCAAGAAAAATAAACTAGAGGAAAGTAAAAAAGACAAAAATGCTTCATAATTTACGAAGTGTGTGGAATATTAGGTATAGTAAGTAGCGGTGATTCAGTAATACCAACTTTACTAACCGCGTTGCAAAAATTGGAATACAGAGGGTATGACTCTTCAGGTATAGCAATTATAAATAATAGAGGTAAGATAGAAGTCAAAAAATCAGAAGGTAAAGTTGAAAGATTATGTGAAGTTATTCATGAGAGCAAGATATCTAGTAGCAAAGTTGGTATAGCACATACTCGTTGGGCTACACATGGAGTTCCAAATCTTAAAAATGCTCATCCCATTTATATAAATAATGTTGTTGTTGCTCATAATGGCATAATTGAAAATTACAATATATTAAAAAAGGATCTGGAGGAAAAGGGAGTATCTTTTCATACCGACACTGATACAGAAGTAATACCAAACATATTAACTGCATATCTTAATGAAGGATTGTCACCAGTTGATTCTATATTACAGTGTCTAAACAATTTACAAGGTTCACTTGCTTTGGCTTTATTATTTGCAGAATATCCAGATACTTTATTTGTTGCAAAAAGAAATTTGCCTTTAGCAATAGGATATAACTGTAATAAAGTGTTTGCTGCTTCTGATACTAATACTTTGAATTCATTTGTAGAAAAAATATTGCATTTAGAAGATAATGATATTGCAGTAATAAAATCTAACGAATTCAGTATATATAATAATGGTATACAAGTTAAACGCAGAACAGAAAATAGCAGTCCAAGAAATTTTCTAGTTAGTAAAAATGGTTACCCTAGCTTTATGCTAAAAGAAATTTTTGAGCAACCGTATGCATTAAACAAAACAATAAATCAATTTTATAAACAATATAAAGAAATCAACAAAGAATTATTTTCTGAACTAGGTTACATTACTATAGTTGGATGCGGTTCATCCTATTTTGCTGGACTAATAGCAAAGTGTTGGCTGGAAAGTATTGCTCAAATTCGGGTATATCTAGAAATCTCGTCAGAATTTAGGTATAGCAGCGTCAAGCTCGAAGAAGGTAGTATTGGCTTATTCATTTCTCAATCTGGTGAAACTGCAGATACTATGGAAGCACTACGTTATGCGAGATTGCAGAAACAAATGATCATTAGCATAATTAATACATTTAATAGCAGCATAGAAAAAGCCTCAGATATTGTATTGCATACTCTTGCTGGACCTGAGATTGGTGTTGCTTCGACAAAAACCTTTTCTACGCAGCTTGCAATTTTAGCATGCTTTGCTGTAGAGCTTGGAAAAATAAAAGGTATACTGGGTAGAGAGAGGATAAAGAAATTAAGCGGTGCTATTAATTCCATTCCCGAACATGTAGAGCATGTTTTGAATGTGATGGAAATACAACATATATCAGGCAGTATATTAGAGCACAATAATATAATTATAATTGGGAGAGGAAGCTCATATGGAGTTGCAATGGAAGGTGCATTGAAGATAAAAGAGCTTTCATATATCAACACAATTGGTATTGCAGCGGGAGAAATGAAGCACGGTTCTATCGCCTTGATAGACTCTACTGTACTTGTTATCGCAATTATTCCTTACGATAATTTATTCTTTAAAACGCTATCCAATATACAAGAGATTATTGCAAGAAAAGGTAAAGTAATTGCCTTTAGTGATAAGCAAGGAGCACCGCTCTTAAAGGGAATTTGCATAGATGTGGTGCAACTTCCAGAAGTTGACAATTTTGTTTCTCCAATTATCTACAGTGTTGCTATGCAATTTCTTGCTTATTCTATTGCAGAAAAAAAAGGGTTAGATGTAGATTGTCCGAGAAATTTAGCTAAATCTGTCACAGTTGAGTAACTTATTTAAAGTGAGTTGCTAATTAACAGCTCTAATTGTCAGTTATAAATTACTGAATTTTACTAATAAATTCATTGCTATCATTAGCCCTCTGCGAAAGAATATGTAACTAATGTAAGGATGAGAGAGGCTAAAATCTACGCCTCAAATTAACAAGATTTGCCATTATGGTTACCAGACACAACTTAACCTAGCAAGCAAGAATTAACTAACAGAAAAATTGAAAACTAATATCAGTCTCTTATGTAATGCTACTAATATTTTTCTAAAAAGCAATATGTTTTCTATTCAGGAAAGTCTACATCGCCATAACAATATTTACTAGAATGAGGTCTTGTCTCATTGTAAAAACACAACCAATGATCAACGTCTATCTGAAGATCTTCTAATGAATTGTAGATTGTTTTACAAAAAAAGAGGAGTAAATGAGAGTTCAGTAACTTGATCATAGAGTTGTACTGCCTTTCCATATTTGAAGCAAGTTGTTATTCTACCTCAAACCATAGCACAAAGTAAATACGGCATTTTATACTAAAATTTTCTGTTTATGAGTTATATTATGTAAAGATACTATTTGACATTGAGCTTTAAAGATATTATGTAATAGCATTATTTAATATGTGAGGTTTATTATGGCTAAAGTAAGTGCTGGTGAAAACTCAAAAAAGCTTAAAGATGGTAAAAATCAGCCCATATCACCAAAAAAGTTCAAAGGCAGTCAGTCTATGTCACCAAAACGGAGTCAGAATTCTGGTGAAAAGCTATGGAATGCATTAGAATCATTAGAAGAAGCAAAATCAGAGTTAAAAAAAAGAAAGTTTGAAATAGAACTAAAAAAAGACACTAAAATATCAGAAGAAGGAATAGAAAAAGTAGTGGAATTGGAAAGGAAAACAGAAAAAGAGATAGAAGAAATAGCAATGCCAATATCAACGTTACTACTTAAGGAAACAATAATAAAATTACAAGGAACAAAAATAATAAATTTTTTAAAAAAATTAGAAAAACAAGTAAAAGAAATGCAAGAATTATGTAAGAAACTAGAATTAAATGCTAAAATAGAAAAAGAAGATCTAAATAAGCTCGAGGACATAAAGAAAGAATCAGAAAAGTGTTGCAGAGAGTTAGTGAGCTATATGCCTAATTCAAATAATCCTAGAATGTTGTACACTGCTGTTATTGGTGTTGGTCTTGCTGTTGGGCTGGTAGCAAGTACTATACTTGAACATACAACTAGACTAAGTATATTAGCAATAATTGGCATAGCTACAGCATCTGCACTCGTAGCTGGTGGTGCTACATATGAAGCACTAAGACCTAATACTAAAATAGATGAATCAAAAGAAGTCCAAATAAAGAGTTCTCATCACTCACTTTCCTAATCACACTTTAATTCAAACTTTATCAGTTTTATTCAAGTTGCTTCTAAAAGGAGAATATCAATGGTGTTCTCCTTACTGATTTGGTTAAAATGCAGAAAACGCCTATGTCAAAATTTACACAGATGTTAAGTGCTGCCACTAATTCCCAGTTAGTACAATTTGTGTATCTTATTGACATATTTAATTTATTCTGTTACAATTTTTAATAATTAGGTTGAGGTAAAACAATGAAGAGTTTTAAATGGCTACTTAATCAAGTCAGACTTTCATGGATTAGCTTAATATCAAAAGTAAAGAGCTTTTTTCAAACTAACGATACACATCATCAAACAACTGCTAGCAATGGAAATGACCATACAAAAAAAATAAGTATAGAGAATAAAATAGAAACGAAAGGTAATGAGATTGATTTAGAGGATGAACAGGATGTGTTTGAGGATGCTCTAACAGGAGAAGAGCTAGATGAAGAAGAATTTTTTTATGCTGTTGAAAGTTTTAATGAACAGGAAATTAATGCTAATAGAGAAAAAAAGGAATATGAAAAAAATAAGTACTATAGTCTACAAGAAAAAAATGAATTTGATCACACAACGCACACTCTTACACTTGCTTTTGAAATTGAAAAGCCATTTCCAGACTCTGACCTTAGTAAATTTAAATTGTGCGAGCTTAAGCAAAATGGTGGTAAATATACATTTACTCTAGAGGATGACCAGAAAAATCTTATAGAGCTACACTCTGAATACCTTAATATGTATTTTCCTAAGTATTTTGAGAAACACAGAAAAAAAGGAGCATACACTGAACTTTTTTCTCAAGAAGAAAATGGAATTAGCAATGATATTATCATCCCATTAGAAGTTCCAAAAGAGGTAGGGATACTTACTGAAAAATTCGGCCGGATGAACTTCATAAAAGCAAATATACAATCTCAAATATCAGATTTTCCGGGAGGTATAAATCTAAAAGATTGTAAAGATCATGTAAACTTCTATCTTAATTCAAATAATACTATATCTCTTTTTCTAACGTCAGCACCGACAAAATTTGCAGCTAAATTATCAGGTACTCCGATAGAAACAAACTGGCCAATAAAGGATATTTTAGTTAGAGGTAATTTTATTAATCAACATATTGATAAACAATCTAGAGTTGAAGAAACTTTTGAAGTAGTTAACGTAGAATATCATCAGAGTCAAAGATTTCAGTCTAGCATGTAGCTTTATACTCCTTCATCAATACAACATAATTTTGTGCTGACTGCATAATATATTTAATTTCCTCATCTGACATTTTTTTGAAGAATTGTGCTGGCCTGCCAGCCCATACTTCACCACTTTTTATCACTTTTCCATGTGTCACCAGTGAACCAGCAGCTACCATAGCTTCAGACTCGACAATCGCATGATCCATTATAACAGAGCCCATACCAATAAATGCTTTATCATGTATCGTGCATGCATGTAACACACAAAAATGTCCAACCGTCACCATACTACCAATAATCGTGTCACCGCCTGGATTTCTATCTACATGAATTACGGTGCCATCTTGAATATTCGTTTCATCACCTATTTTAATTGATCCAACATCTCCTCTGATCACACAATTAAACCAGATACTCGCATTCCTTCCTATTTCAACGTTACCTATGATACGCACACCATCTGCGATAAAAGAACTTTCATCCATTTTTGGTTCATAATCTTTGTATTTTAAAATGTGATAGCTCATAATTTAAATAAGGTTTAATACATACTTGGATTCCAGTAGTCAAGTTACTCGGGTAAAGATATTCTTGACTTATGATCCTTATGCTCCTAAAATCTTTATTTTTAGCTCTATTCATAATGTCAGTAACAGTACTTAGTGTACTTCAAATAATATTAGTTGTTGTATTGGTAATTTTAGTGCTCCTGCAGCCACCTGGAAGTAGTTCATTAAGTGGCTTTAGTAATTCACAACAGGGAATGAATTCAATAATTCCGGTAAAGTCTTCTGAAAATCCACTCAGTAGAATAACTTCTATAGTTGCTGGACTGTTCATTATAAATACACTGTTACTATCAGGATTATGTTCAAAAGATGTACATAAAAAATCAATTGCAGAGAAGATTATATCAGAAAAGAAGCAAGAAGGCCAATCAACTTCTGTTCCATTTGAAAATTAATGAAAGAAACCAAGTTTATCTTTGTTACAGGTGGAGTTGTTTCATCACTTGGTAAGGGTTTAGTTGCTTCAAGTGTGGGAGCACTTCTTCAAGCTCATGGATTCAATGTTCGCATCAGAAAGCTTGACCCATATCTCAACATTGATCCTGGAACAATGAGCCCAGCTCAGCACGGGGAAGTATTTGTTACTGAGGATGGTGCTGAAACTGATTTAGACCTTGGACATTACGAGCGTTTTACTAAAATTAAAGCAACCAAGGACGACAATATAACAACTGGTAAAGTATATAATAAATTATTAAAGAAGGAAAGGTGTGGTGATTATCTAGGCAAAACTGTGCAAATCATTCCTCATGTGACAGATTTAATCAAATCTTTCATTTTTAATGGTACAGAAGATTTAGATTTTGTAATATGCGAAATAGGCGGAACCGTAGGTGATATTGAAAGCCAACCTTTTTTGGAAGCTATACGCCAAGTTAATTATAAACTAGGAAAGCAAAAAGTTATCCTTATTCACTTAACTTTAATACCATATCTCACTGCAGCACAAGAATTAAAGACAAAACCGACACAGCATTCAGTTCGAGAGTTAAACTCTGCGGGGTTACAACCAGATATTATATTATGTCGCAGTGAAAAAGAAATTTCCGATAATCAAAAAGAAAAGATAGCCAATCTTTGCAATGTTTCTTTATCTAACGTAATACCTGCTCCTGATGTAAACCATATATACGAGTTACCGTCCTTGTATAATCAATGTGGGCTCGGGACACAAATTTTGGATCACTTTCACTTAAGTAAGCCAAAACCAAGCTTACCTGAATGGGACCAAATAGTACACTCTATGAGACATCCAACACAAGAAGTTATCGTTTCCATAGTAGGAAAATATACTGAATTTCCTGACGCATATAAATCACTGATTGAAGCATTAAACCATGGTGCAATTAGTAATAAAGCTAGAGTGAAGATAAATTGGGTCAACTCAAGAGAAGAGAATGGAAAATCTATAGATGCAAAGTTTATCAGAGGAAAATTACAAAGCTCTAATTCAGTCCTTGTTCCAGGAGGATTTGGTGATAACGGAATAAAAGGTAAAATATTAGCAATAAACTATGCCCGTGTAAATAACATTCCTTTTTTAGGAATATGTCTTGGTATGCAGCTTGCAGTGATTGAATTTGCTCGTAACGTTATTAAGCTTGAAGATGTACACTCTGAAGAATTTTATACTTGCAAACACCCAATCATCAAGCTCGCTGATGGTAAGAACGTTGATCTTGGTGGAACCATGAGACTTGGAACATACAAGTGTAATGTAAATCCAAATTCAAAAATGGCAAATGTGTATAGTAGTGTCACTATTTCAGAAAGACACAGACACAGATATATAGTTAATTTAGATTATAAAAATAACTTAGAAGAGAATGGAATGATATGCAGTGGTATATCAGAAGATAAAACATGCATAGAGGCAGTGGAGCTAAAAAATCACTCATGGTTTATTGGTGTGCAATTTCATCCAGAATTTCAATCAAGACCATTTTCTCCTCATCCTCTCTTTACATCATTTATTAAGGCAGCTATTGACAATAGAGTTTAATAGAACTGAATAAACTATATTCTAATAGAGAGGTAAAAAATGTTACTAAGAAATAGTAAAGATAGCATTACATATGGATCTGCGACCTTCGAGGAATTGAATAGGCATGTAGAACAAATAATACATAAATTAGAGGAGGATCAAATTATAGAGGATATAATGGAAGAAGTAGTTGTAGCTATAAACGAACTAAAATCGGTAGAAGAAATAAAAAAATATTTAAAGCGAGAAATAGATAGCCTTGTAAAAAGGACAATAGTCCTTAGTGAATTCTATAACCTAGAAAAAATAGAAAAGCCAAGAAAAGAAAATTATATTTACCCAAGCACCTAATGTTTAAGTACCAATATATGGAACTTGCCATAGAGCAAGCAAAACTTGCTCAGAAAGATGGCGAAGTGCCAATAGGTGCTGTAATAGTTAATGGAAACAATATCATCTCCTCTGCACACAATATATCTAATGATCCAACTGCACATGCAGAAATGTTAACAATTAGACAAGCATTTTCAACTTCCACGCTTTATGAAGCTGAAATGTACGTAACGTTAGAGCCGTGCCCGATGTGCGCTCAAGCTATCTCTTTTGCAAAAATTAAACGTCTGTACTTCGGGGCTTACAATCCCAAAGGTGGAGGAGTTGAAAACGGCACTAGAATATTTCAATTCTGTAACCACATACCTGAAGTTTATGGTGGAATATTAGAAACAAAATGTTCTCTTTTGTTAAAAGATTTCTTTGAGAAATTGAGAACTTAGTTTAAGATGTGTGGTTATTGTTCTGTTTTGCATTCACTTGCTCTTTGTACGAGGTTATCACTTAAGAGCGGAAGTTGCTTCATCTAGTATTAAAACCTGAGGATTTTTAAGCTTATACGTTGCTTTTGTCCTTTAGAAATTTTTAGTCTACTATCTTTATCCAGAAAAAAATTGTAAAATTTCTATAGTTATGGTATAATTGTAAATACCGCTTGCCAATAAGCTGAGTATAAAAATGCCGTTCGGACAAATCATTACATATAGCACGATATTACTTGCTATAATTGCAGTATTTCTCTTTTTGAGAAAAATATACAAAAATCATATTAGAAAAATTATATTTCCTCTAAAAGTTCTCAAAGAAGAATGGGAAGAAAATAGAAAATTTAATGAATTATATCAAAAAAATAAGCAAAAAGAGTTGATGAAACAACAGGAAATGCTAAGCGAGAAGCAAAAAGATATTCAAGTTTACAAAGAAGATCTAGAAATAGTTGATATAACAAAGCCACTAGGTAAATGGACAAAGATGGTTATGATGGGTAGTGGTTTAATGAAGCATTTTGCACAATTGATACACAGAGAAGGCGATAAAAAAGGATTTTGGGAGCTATTTATAAAAGCTCAGTCTTCAACTAAGGGTAAACATAAAGGAAAAGGCAGATAATCCATGCTTGAATGTAAAAATCTATCCTGTGCTCGTAATAACAAAGTATTATTTAAAAACCTCAATTTTAAAGCTGAGCCAAAATCAAAAATCTTAATCACTGGTCCAAATGGTAGCGGCAAAACCAGCTTAATCAGAAGTTTATCTGGACTCTTACCACCAGTATCAGGCAATATGCGATACTGCGGAAAAGACATATATGATGATCCAAAATCCTTTATACCTTCCATGGTCTATATAGGCCATAAAAACGCCTGTAAAGATAGCTTAACAATTGGTGAAAACATAGAATTCTGGGCAAGAATACGGAACACTAGAGAATTAGTTATGGCAACTGCTTATTGTTTAGAGTTGCAACCTGTATTTAACATTAGATATGGTGAACTTTCTGCAGGCTGGAAAAGAAGAGTTGCGCTTGCTCGCCTCTTAATTTCTAATGCAAACGTTTGGCTGATAGACGAACCATTTTGTAATCTCGACAGTGCAACGTGTGAATTAATATTAAATCTAATCTCAATACGCTCTGAGCAAAACGGTATAGTAATTATTACAGGACATAGCTCTACAGAACAATTGTGTGACTTCAAGACAATCGACATACGTGATTTTAACAGACCTCTTGTATAATTTTTGGCCTTATTGTACTTACATCAATAATTTATTATCACATTTAATATTACGCATTAAAATTAACTCATCTCTTTCAAAGGCTCTATATTAAAAATCGAAAGTCCAGAAGCAATGACGTATGCTAAGGCTTGGACGAGAAACATTCTTGCAGCGGTAAGATTTAAGTTATTATCCAGTATAAACCGCATATTTAAATCACTTTTGCCATATCCCCATAAAACGTGAAACGCTTCTGCAACTTCAAGTAAATAGAAAGTGATTCTGTGTGGCTCACAAAGCCTTGCAGATATTTCTACCACATCTGACCACTTTGCTAAGGTTTTTATGAGGAATAGCTCCCCATCTGTCTTTAAAAGTGAAGGGTCTGCTGTTGGGAGCTCTTTTGGAACATTACGCATTAGTGAATGAGCACGAGCGTGCGCATATTGCACGTAAAAAATAGGATTGTCTTTTGATTGTTCTTTAACTTTAGCAAAATCGAAGTCCAAGACCATATCATTCTTGCGTGTTAACATTATAAAACGAGTTATGTCCTTGCCAACTTCTTCCACTACATCTCTTGCTGTGAGGAAGTTTCCTGATCTTTTGGACATCTTAACAGGTTTGCCATTCTCAAAAAAATTCACAATATTATGCAGTTTTACCTCTATCTTTGCTTGATCATCACTGAGCGCAGAGACAACTGCTCTAAGCCTTTTAATATAACCGCCATGGTCACTGCCGAGCTCTACGATCATATTGTTAAAACCACGTGATATCTTATCAAAGTGGTAAGCAATATCCGAGGCAAAATAAGTCCAACTGCCGTCCTTTTTCTTCAATGCACGATCAACATCATCACCAAATTTTGTAGAGCGAAATAACATTTCTTTCCTGGAAGTCCAACTTTCACTTTCTTTGCCTTTTGGTCTCTCCAAGTATCCTTCATACACAAGACCCTTATCAAATAATATCTTTATACTCTCTTCGATTTTGCCATTTTTTTGTAGCTCATACTCTGAAGTAAAAATATCATGATTGACTCCAAGCAAGCTCATGTCCTCCTTTATAAGTTCTAAGATAGAACTTAAAGTATATTCTCTAATTACTCGATTATCTTCCTCTTCTCTAAGCTCCTTGCCATATTTTTTAGCTAGCCCCTCCCCTATTGGTTTTAAATATTCACCTGGGTATAAACCTTTTTCGATGCTAATTTTTTCTCCCAGAGCTTCCTTATACCGCAAATATACTGACTTTATTAGTGTATCTATCTGCGCTCCAGCATCATTAATATAGTATTCCTTAGTAACTTTATAACCAACTTTCTTTAGTAAATTTGCCAGAACATCACCAAACACTGCTCCTCTTGCATGACCAATATGCAGTGGACCAGTTGGATTTGCAGATACAAATTCAACATTAATGGCCTGATTGTTCCCTATATCTAGGGTGCCAAACTCTGTTTTTAGCTCATTTATTTGTTTTAAAATTCCATGCCACACTTCTATTTTTAAGTGTATGTTGATGAAACCAGGGCCTGCTATTTCCACTTTTGCAACTTCATCAAAAAGTTCAAATTCTTTGGCTAAAACCTCTGCAATTTCAATGGGATTCTTCTTTTCATGTTTTGCAAGCACCATAGCAACATTTGTATAGATATCACCATGTGCTCTATTGCTTGGAGGCTCTATGATAAAGTTTGTTGCATTCGTGCTTATAACACCCCTTTGCCTCAACTCATTTAACTTGCTGGAAATGAGAGAGGAAACCTGCTTGAAAATATTCATTAACTAAAAAGCTATAAGACCTGTAGCAGTATAGTGGATAAATGGGAGAAGTTGAAGGGTTATCTTGTGTCAGCTTGTTAATACACTTGACAATGACTGAAGTCTATGCTATAATAAGAATTATATTAACAGAGGAGTTATAAACATGATGGAAGTAGAACTTAATAAATATGTTAATGGTAATACCTTAGACTTAAATAGTCTACATATACACATGGAGAAGTTAATAAACTTTTTACAAGAGAATCCAAATATTACAAGCCTTATCTTACACGACTGTTATATTGATGCTGAGGGTGCAGAAGTTTTAGATGAGACATTAAAGAATGTTAATGCTCCGAATCTTACTGAGTGTAAAGTAACTTCTAGTATTATGGGTAATCAAGGTTCAATAGCAATCACTAAATTATTAGAGAATGGTAACTTTCCAAATCTTGTTAAGCTTGATTTAATTTCTAATAATATAAGCCCTGATGGTGGAGTGGAATTTATGTAATAGTTTAGACTTAATCTGACAAGCGAATAGAGTAAGATAAAAATATAAACAAATTTTAAAGGAGTGTCAGATATGAGTACAACACAAGAAAAAATATTAAAACCAAAGTTAGGATTGCTAGAACTTGCAAAACAATTAGGGAATGTATCGCAGGCATGTAAAGTGATGGGATATTCGAGAGATACATTTTACCGATTCAAAGAACTATATGAAACAGGAGGAGAAGAGGGATTACATGAGATAAGTAAAAGTAAGCCATTATATGCAAATAGAGTATCAGAGAATATAGAAAAAGCAGTAGTTGAAATAGCAATAGAATTTCCAGCATATGGACAAGAAAGAGCAGCAAATGAACTGAAAAAGAGAGGAATTCTAATATCTGCTAGCGGGATAAGATCAATATGGCAAAGAAACGATCTTGAAAATTTTAAAAAGAGATTGAAAGCGCTGGAAGCGAAGGTAGTACAAGATGGTATAATTTTGACAGAGGAGCAAGTTACTGCTTTAGAAAAAGCTAAGGAACAAAAAGAGGCACATGGCGAAATTGAGACACAACACCCTGGATACTTAGGTAGTCAAGATACCTATTATGTAGGCAATATCAAATGTATTGGACGAATTTATCAACAAACTTTTATTGATACCTACTCTAGAGTGGCCTTCGCTAAGCTTTATACGGAGAAAACTGCCATAACAGCTGCAGATCTTCTCAATGATAGAGTTATACCATTTTTTGATGAACAGAAAGTTCCATTGCTACGCATTTTAACCGATAGAGGTACGGAGTATTGTGGCAAACCAGGGAATCATGCGTACCAGCTATATTTGGGAATAGAAAATATTGATCACTCTAGAACCAAAGCTTATTCTCCACAGACTAATGGTATATGTGAAAGGCTTCATAGAACTATGCAAGACGAATGTTACAATATTATCTTTAGGAAAAAGATTTATAGTACTTTGGAAGAGCTTCAGTTAGATGTTGATCATTGGTTGCATTCTTACAATAGAGCTAGACCTCATTCTGGTAAGTATTGCTACGGTAAGACTCCTATGCAGACCTTTTTTGACAGTATGCATATTGCTTACCAAAAAAATATTGATAACATTAAAGCAGATTCTGATATCGGTTTTGACTTCGTCGATTCTTCTGTCAGATAATTCATGCTTGTCAGATTAAGTCTAAACTATTACAGTGCGAAATTGGTGCTGGTAAAACTTGTGTTGGCAAATTGAAAGCCGTACAAGGTGATTTTGGGAAATGACTATAATTATAAACCATAATAATCCTTAAAAAAATACTATGATGTTATTATAAGTTAAAATGATTAAAGATTTAATAATTTTCATTATTAATCTAGCATAACAACCAACAAGTATGACTCAAATTTTCCTTCAGTTTTTACTATATCTTCGCCAATTTTGCATACAGCCCATCTTTACTCATTAGAGAATCATGAGTTCCCACTTCTTCTACTTTCCCGCAATTAATCACTATAATCTTGTCAGTTTTGAGTGCGGTTGATAGCCTGTGCGTAATTATAATTGTTGTTCTGTTTTGCATCAACTTGCTAAGTGCTTTTTGCACTAGGTTTTCACTTTTATAATCAAGAGCAGAGGTTGCTTCATCCAGTATTAAAACCTGAGGGTTTTTGAGTATGGCTCTTGCTATTATAATACGTTGCTTTTGCCCTTCAGAAAGTTTTAATCCTCTTTTTCCTACAAATGTATCAAATTTATCAGGCAGCTTATCAATAAATTCCATCGCATAAGCGCTGATAGCTGCTTGCTTCACCTCTTCATATTCAGCATCTGGTTTACCATATAGTATATTTTCCATTATTGAGCAAGAAAATATCATGTGATCTTGTGGTACTAAGCCAAACAGCGATCTTAGATCATTTAGCGCAATTGTCTTAATATTCTGTCCATCGATAGTAATGCTACCTTTGTTTGGATCATGAAAACGGAGCAGAAGCTTTAAAATGGTGCTCTTGCCACTGCCAGATGGTCCAACAATTGATACTGATTGGCCTACCTCTATAGAAAATGATACGTTATTTAATGCTGGCTTATCAGCATAAAAAAATGTTACATCATTAAACGAAATTCCTTTTTGAACACTATTGATCCTTATAGGATTATCACTATCTAATATAGAGCTTTTCATGTTCATAAATTCAAATAAACGCTCTACAATTCCAAGACCTCGTTGCAAATCACTGATGTTATCGCTTAGATTGTTTACAGCCCCTGAAGCAAGCGCTGAATAAAACACAAATGAGGAGAGTTCTCCAATGGTCATATTATTACTTAAGACTTCTTTTATTCCAAAAAAAAGCAAAATAACTAGCGAACCTATCACACACGTGATAACTAGAGTTACTAAAATAGCACGCAAGAGTACTAATTTTACGTATGATTTTGATACTGAGTTTAGATGTTTCTGAAAACGAATTTTTTCATTTTCTTCGAGTACAAACGATTTGATAGTTACTATAGATCTAAAATTTTCCTCACTAAATGATGCAAGCTCACTTAATTTATCCTGAGCAAAGCGTGCATAATTGCGAACTTTTTTTCCAAGTGAAGTCATGATAATGAGCAGTATGGGTATTATTGCAGCTGCATATGCAGTGAGGTGCAGATTTGTGTATAATAGCATTGCAACACTACCAGTCAGTACAACAAAATTTCTCAATATTGTCAGTAAGCTGCTGTTTATTATCGATTGCAATGCAGAGGTATCAGTAATTAATGCTGAGATAACATCTTGTACGCCTGTGTTCTCAAAGAAACTCGGTTGCAAGTCAGTGATACTGCTATATAAGTCGTATCTGATTCTTGCGATAACTTTCTCGCTGCCAATGCCAATGAAATATAACCGAATAAATGCAGTGAAAGAAATGCCCAAAACTATCAGTATTGAAACTACGAGCTTGGTAGTAAAGTTATGCTCTGCGCCAGAATCAATTATGTTGCTTAAGCCCCTACCAAAAAGAAGAATCGTTAAAGCTGAAAATAGAACTGCAATAAAAGCTATGCTAAAATAATGTAGACTAGGTTTTATATAGTAAAATAGCTGCTTAATGTTAGATCGCATTTTATTTTAAAGTTAAGTATATAGATTTTAGTTCAGGAAAAAGGTACAGCATTAGTCCACAGTGTACCTCCTGAGAGCAATACGTTCAAGAAACTTTAGCTTGATTTCTACTGAAGGAAAAACGCTGCGCAATTACAGGAAGATAGCAAAAGAACTGTTGGAAGGATGAGCAGACCAGAGTTTAATATTCATTTTATTCCAATGTGTAACGCCACTATTCCATAGCTCATATTATAGAACTCAACATTCTTAAAGCCTACCTCTTCAATTTCCATTTTAAAATTAGTTTGAGTTGGAAATTCTCTTATGCTTCTTACTAGGTATTCGTAAGAACCCTTATCTTTAGCAACTATGCTACCAATTTTAGGAATTACTTTAAATGAGTATAAGTCATAAAATTTGGTGAATATCTCATTTTGATAATGCATAGGGGCAAACTCCAAGCAAATAAATTTCCCATCTGGCTTCAATACCCTATATGCTTCACTTAAAGCCTTTTTACGGTCAGAAAAGTTTCGAATACCAAAAGCTACTGTATAATAATCAAATTCAGAATCTTCAAATGGTAAACTCTCTGCATTTGCACATACCCAATTGAAATTTAGCTGATTTGAATTTATTGCTTTATCACGCCCTTTGTCCAGCATGTTTTGATTTATATCACATACTGTAACTTGAGTACTTGGTTCACCTCTTGCTATTCTTATAGCTATATCTCCGGTTCCTCCAGCAATATCCAAAACCTTGGAGTTCTTTTTAAAATGCACACTACTTACCATCTTCTCTTTCCATAGCCTGTGCATTCCAAGGCTCATTATATCATTCATAATGTCGTAGCGATTTGCTACAGAATCGAAAACCTCTTTAACTAATTGTGATTTATCCATATTTTATACAGAGATTAGCAGTTAAATTAATATACTAATGAGAAAAATATACTACAATTAAACATATTTAATCCAGTAAATCATTAGTGTCGACAGCTTTTTCACAAAATATCATCTCTCTTATTATGATATTATCTGTAGCAGTTGTTGATATGGCAACAGACTTATACTCAGTTGCATTGCCAAGTATTGCCAACTATTTTAAGGTGAAAGGTAATATAGCGCAGCTTACGATCAGTTTAAATTTAGTAGGAGTTGCAATATCTGGATTAATTTATGGCCCATTGTCAGACTATTATGGCAGGCGCCTAATAATGCTGATTGGTATGACAATTTTTACTTTGGCAAGTATTGTATGTTGTATAGCTGATAATATTATACTTTTAATATTAATCCGGTTTATACAAGGAGCTGGAGCTGGTGTTGCAGGCGTTGTCGGATATGCAGCAATCAGGGATATGTACTCAGGTAGTGAATACTCAAGAGTAATCTCAAAGTTAAATATGGTAGTAGCGCTTTCACCTGGAATAGCTCCAGTAATAGGCAGTTATATGATTTCACATGGATATAGTTGGAAGTTTTTGTTTTTTATCATATCACTTGCCGCAATTGTTATGCTCATTTTTATTTACTTGAAGCTACAAGAAACGCTGACCGTAAATAAAAGTAAAGCCAGTATTAATATCTTCAAGCAGTATATATTAATATTTAAGAATTATCGTTTCCTTGGATTTTCAACCATTCATGGATTAACTTTCATGTGGCTTTGGGCATACATTGCTAACTACCCGTTCATATTTGAATCAATGGGCGTCGAAGTACAATATTTTGGCTATCTCATATCAATCATAGTTATATTTTACATAATTGGAACTTTAATTAATAGAAGGTACGTACCAAAAATAGGAGTGAGCAAGATGCTAATCATAGGTTTGGTATTACCAATAATATCTGATGGTTTATTGGTATATTTTTATTTCATGAACAAATTGAACGTACTTATTCTTCAAGTTCTTTGGATTCCAAGCAATATAGGACTTGCACTCGTAATCAGCAATAACGTAACTTCTGCTTTAGAAACGGTCAAAAGTATAGGGCTTGGTAGTGCAGTTCTCTCATTTTGCAATATGATGTTTGGGGCTGTTGGAATATACATAGTAGGAAAATTCTTTTCTTATGGCATTTTACCAAATTTACTATTAACAGTTGTATGTTCTATAATTGCAATTCTTATATATAGTTTACTTAAATACACTGAAAAACACGAAGGATAATCATTATTTCTACAACCAAGAGTTCATGAATTATTAACTACCTTACTATAGTAATGCAATTTTATAGAGAAGTGTTAAATGAATTATTCAATCAGAAATATAGATGCTGCTTTACTTGATGCTGCTAAAAGAGGTGATCTTAATGAAGCAAAGCGCCTAATAATTGAAGAAGCTGATGTTAATATGCATATGATGGATCTCAAGGTAATTCTCTATATTGGGCTGTTAAAAATAATCATTCTGATATAGCAAAAGTTCTATTAGATAATGGAGCAGATTTTATTGCTTATGACTCTTCTCGAGAACGCCACGTGTTAAATAAATACGAAGAAGTAAAAGCTGAGCATTGTAAGGTTTCTCTACATCTGGCTGCCAGACTTGGCGACTTGAAAGCAGTAGAAGACCTATTAAAGAAAGAAGCAAATGTTAATACAAAAAATGATAAAGGACAGACTCCTTTAGATTTAGCTAAGACAGAAGAAATAAAAAATCTATTACAAAGCATAAAAGATGCCAATGACAAATTGCTTGAAGCTGCTAAAAGCGGTAATATTGATGATGTAGAAAATCTGTTAAATAGAGAAGAAAAAGTACAGGTTAACGCAGAAAATGAATTTGAAGAGACCCCTCTACACTTATCTGCTCAAAATGGACATAAAGACGTAGTGGAATTTCTACTCAGCAAAGGAGCAAAGGTTGATGTAAAAAATGAATTTGAAGAGACTCCTCTGCATTTTGCTGCTAAAAGTAGATATAAAGATACAGAAAGGATAGTAGAATTTCTACTTGATAAAGGAGCAGACGTTAATGCACAAAATAATGCAGGAGAAACCCCTTTACATTTAATTCTTCAAAAAATAGACCTAGATATAGATACAGATAAATTCTACACTCTACTGAACAAAAAAGGCATCAATGTTAATCTAACAGATAAAAATAAAGAGACTCCTTTGCATTTTTTTTTAAAAAAGAAAGCGATGGAGATACCTGAATTGGACGATCTACTGAAAGTAGAAAGTATCAATGTTAATTTACAAAATATAGATGGAAAGACTCCTTTACACCTGGTAATTGAAAAAAACAACTGGAATACATTGCCTAATGTATCGTGGAGCCGTGAAAAGATGGTCGATATTCTAATAGAAATGAAGGCAAATGTTAATGCAGTAGATAAGGATGAGAGGACTCCTTTACATTGGGCTGCAGGATATGGTAGAAAAGAGATAGTAAAAGCTCTAATAAACGCAGAAGTAAATGTTAACGCAGTAGATAAGGATGAGAGGACTCCTTTACATTGGGCTGCAAACTATGATAGAAAAGAGATAGTAGAAGCTCTAATAAACGCAGAAGCAAATGTTAATGCACAAGATAAATATGGAAAGACTCCTTTAGATTTAGCTAGCACAGAAGAAATAAAAACTCTATTACTAAAACCCCCCAAAAAAATTGATGACAGTATAGCATCAAAAGATAATGAAGTAGGTCAAGAGGAAGATGCTAGACAAGAAGGTAATGTCCAACCAAGTTTACAAGAACAAAAGGAAGAACAACAGGAGATCAGTGCAGAAGAAGAAAGTGATGTAAAAATTGAAGCTGCTGATAATGGACATTCTATTGACATAACACTTACACAAAATGGTGTTAGTCCACGAAGTTAATCATCAACAAATGAAGAACAGCCAAGCTCTTTTTTTAGTAGTTTGTTTGGTATACTGATTAAACCTTTTTCTTTAATAGGATCATTTTTAGGTGGATTTTTTCATGGTTGTTTGGATCTGATGAACCATCAACTGAATCTGATCAAATAATTGCACCAAGTATAGCTGTTCTCATAATAGTGGAAACAGAGGAATGTTTTTCCTGGCTCTGTTTTTTATAGCAAACCAATGATGCTCAATTTTATTGAAATCTGGAGAATATGGAGGCAGATACAGAATGTCTGCACCAACCCTTTTGGCAAGTTCGACAATCTTTTTAGACTTATGAAAAGTTGCATTATCTAAAATCACTGTTTGTCCAGGCTGTAAAATTGGTGCCAGAAATTGCTCGAACCAGCCATTAAAAACCTCTGTATCACAATAGCCTTCAAACGTCATAGGTGCAACATTTTTCCCTTATTTAAAGCTGCAATCATGCTAACTCTCTGAGTTTTCTTACCTGATTTTAGTGCATTCTCCCTTTCTGCAATATCCGTATTGGTAATCTTCTGTATTGTCTATACCAGATTCATCAATATATACCAAATTTTTAGGGGACTCTGCCGATATGACTTTCAGAAATTCAGCGCGTTTTTCTTCGTTTCTTTCTTCATATCCATAAGTCTTTTTTTGCGTGTAAATCCAAATTTTTTTAGAGCTCTATGAATCGTTTGACGACTTATATTGCCCCAGCACCTCTGATTGTGTTTTACCGCCGTGCTTTTTTATAAATTCTGCAAACGCATTCCAATCGGTGATTTTATGATTATAGCCTCTATTTCCCAGTTTCTTCGATTCCTGTTTCTTTCCGCCTTTTCTCCCATTTGTACAATGTTACTCTACCGATTTTGAACCTCTTTGCTACTGCTGTTTTACTCTCTCCTTCATCTAACGCCTGCATGGCTTTTTTCCTTAAGTCATAACTGTATGCTGCTGGCACTTTTACCTTCTTATTACCCTAAGTCTCTATTTTATCCTGTTTCCACTATTATGAGAAGAGCTATAACTCAGGAGGAGAGGAGCTAACAAACTATCAAGAGGGTGATAATAATATTATATAATAGATTTCTTGCATAACTGGAATGCAAAAAAAAATCAGTTTCAAGTGACCCCTTATTGTCATTCAAGTAGCTGACACTGGGATGGCTTTGTTGCATAGGTCAAATAAAAAGAACTGGCAGTTACTGACAAAATTCACTATAAGACAAGCATTTAACCTACTAAAGAAAAATATGCCACAAAAAATGAGAGTCAGTAACTGCCATGAATATAACAAATTTCTCCAAGAGAGGGGAAATATTTTTTATTACGTCAATGATGCCATAGAAAATTGGTACGAAAAAGGTCCAAAAATGGCTGGTGGCAACTATATTTATAGCGATAAGGTCGTGATTCTGGTTCACATAATAACTTGTTTATTTAGAATAGGTCTGAGACAAACAGCGGGATTTATAGCAGGGTACCTTGAGCAAGTAAGGAAAAACTTGCAAGTTATTAGCTATTCCCAGGCCTCAAGAAGGCTTAAAAAACTTAACATCAAAATTAATGATCGAAGACATGATAAAAATAATACAGAAGATATTGAGATTGCCATAGATAGTACTGGAATAAGCATCTACAATAATATTCCAGGTCATAGCAAGGCAAATGGTACAGATAGAAAGTATCGCCGCTATGAGCAAACAAGAAAACTGCATGTAATGCTAGAGATAGGTAGCAAAAAAGTTATAGCAGCAAAATACAGTGGCGGAGTTTATTCTGACCACTATGGAGCATGTGATCTTATTGCAAGGATTGATGTTAAATATAATATAAGCACACTATATGCAGACAGGGCATATAATCGAAAGAAGTTATACAAACTGTGCGATGAGCTTGACATAAAGACAAGGATTCCTCCGCAAAATAATGCAGTAGAGCATCCAAAGTTGGATTATATGGATGAGAGAAATTCTACAATCAAGCTCATAAAGTCATATGATGAAGATGGTATGAAGAGGTGGAAAAAAGAGATAAATTATGGGAAGAGATCTTATATAGAAAGTTTTTTCTCGCGACTGAAGCAAACATTTGGGTTTAGTTTTAGAAACAAATCTGAGGTTAATCGTGAGAGAGAACTGCTACTCAAGTGTTATTTGCTTAACAAATTTACTGATATAGGCATGGCTAAATTTGAGATAGCTTCATGAATTTATTCCACGTTACCTACTATCCGAAGAGTGATGCAACAAAGCCCACTGAGATCCACTCTTTTCGTCATCAAAAAAGCGCCTCGTGTTTATCAACTCAGCTGGATTACAGCGTCACACGCTGGAATGACACCTATTTGCTTTCATTGGTTCCTTTCTTATTATCCGAGTGGCCTTTCCTTGTCATTCAAGTAGCCGCGCTGTAGAATAAAATTTTTTATTTTAATGAAAAAATTGCTTCCGCATACTCAAGATGCCATTATAATGATGGTAGAGATATTTAGAGAGCTCAAAATCTATCTCAGTCTGCAGACCTTTTAACCAATTTTTCAATAAAAATTCAGCCACATCTGTTGTGTGTACATTCTGAATCTTTTTTATACAGGAGGATTTTATGTCCAGAATTCCAGATATTTGACCTTTACTTTAGCTAATAACAGGCGCCTGTAGTTTTTATAATTAGTGTTAACACGGTTTTTCTACTTTTTTTTTCCTAATGTTTTAACTCAATACACACCATCATCATTTACTGCTTCTAAATATATCATTGCTAAACACACGCCGCTGTATATTTCTATAGATAACTCATTGCCTAAACTTCGATTAAAGCAAGAATTCTTTCCTGGAAAAGCAAGGTGACTAAGGTACAGTTCCCATTGTAATCCTTTAGTTGATATTTGAGCTTTCGGTATACCAAGTAAGGATATTTTAGTATTTTTTAGCAAAGAGGAAAAATAGCTAATACCTTTTTGTAAGGCGTACCCCACCATGGGAGGCGAAGGCATATAAAAGATACTATCTGTACTTAAAAATATGATCAATTGCTCCTCCAGTAATACCCGTTACTAAAGTTAATATTTTGTAGTAATTGATGGCAATAACTTTACTGTTTTTAAGTGAGCCATTGCTTTAGAAAAGTCGCAATAATCTTGATCAGGTAGATTGACCTTACCCAGAAAAAGTAGACAGAAAGTTAAGACGTTTTTGAAGTAAAATAAAACGTTTTTTCAAAGAGGTGTGGTATGACAAAAAGAAAAGAATATACAGCAGAATTCAAAATTGAAGCTATAAGACTAGTAAAAGAAACAGGTCAATCATCAGCAAAAATAGCAAGAGATTTGGGTATTAGCGGTGATTCATTAAGCAGATGGGTAAAAACATACAATGATAGAATGTCTGGAGTAGATGCGTTTCCAGGAAAAGGGAAAGTAGCTCATTGTGACAAAGAAAAGTTTGATTTAAAGAAAGAGCTGGCAAGAGTAACGAGGGAAAGAGACATTTTAAAAAAAGCCCTGGGATATTTTGCAAACCAAAAAGAGTAAAATATTCTTTTATAAAAGAACATAAAAAATGCTATAAAATACGGGAATCATGCAGATTTTTGAACGTATCTGCTTGTGGTTATTATAAATGGATTACTAAGGAAAAAAACAACAAAAAATCAATAAGAGAAGAGTGACCTTACCCAGAAAAAGTAGATAGAAAGTTAAGACGTTTTTGCTATGAGAATGATGAATCAAAAAGCTCAGGAATGCAATAGTTAATAGTAGAATGTCTACGCTGTTTATTATAAAAAATTTCTATATATTCAAATATTGCGGTTTTAGCTTGTTGTGCAGAGTGTTGTGAAGTATCAATGAGTAACTCTCTCTTAAGTGAACTAAAAAAGCTCTCTGAAACAGCATTATCATAACAACAACCTTTGTGACTCATACTAGAAGTAATATTTTTTGTACTTAGTAAAAATTGATAATTTTTAGAGGTGTATTGCGATCCTTGATCGCTATGAAATAGTAGATTTTTAGCAGATTTGCGCCTACCAATAGCCATGAATAACGCATCTATAACTAATTGCCTATTTACTGCATTACTCATTGACCAGCCAATCACCATGCGTGAATATAAATCTATTATTGCTGCCAAATATAACCATCCTTCATTAGTTTTTATGTACGTAATATCAGTTACCCATATCTTGTTAGGTTGATCAGCGATGAAATTCTGATTTAATATGTTAGGAGTTATAACTCTATTGTCTATTTGTGGTTTTTTACTTTTAAACTTTCGTCTAAGCTTAGCTTGAATGCCATTTTTCTGCATAACATTTTGCACTGTTTTGATGTTATAATTTTTACCTAAAGCCTTTAATTCAGCGTGAATTTTAGGAGCTCCGTATCTGCATTGTGATGCTCGATATACCTTCTGAATATCTTGTATGAGCTCTTCTCTTATTGATTTTTTGTTGTTTTTTTCCTTAGTAATCCATTTATAATAACCACAAGCAGATACGTTCAAAAATCTGCATGATTCCCGTATTTTATAGCATTTTTTATGTTCTTTTATAAAAGAATATTTTACTCTTTTTGGTTTGCAAAATATCCCAGGGCTTTTTTTAAAATGTCTCTTTCCCTCGTTACTCTTGCCAGCTCTTTCTTTAAATCAAACTTTTCTTTGTCACAATGAGCTACTTTCCCTTTTCCTGGAAACGCATCTACTCCAGACATTCTATCATTGTATGTTTTTACCCATCTGCTTAATGAATCACCGCTAATACCCAAATCTCTTGCTATTTTTGCTGATGATTGACCTGTTTCTTTTACTAGTCTTATAGCTTCAATTTTGAATTCTGCTGTATATTCTTTTCTTTTTGTCATACCACACCTCTTTGAAAAAACGTTTTATTTTACTTCAAAAACGTCTTAACTTTCTGTCTACTTTTTCTGGGTAAGGTCAGTCAGATATACTGTATTTAAATTAGCACGTAAATTCGGATTTATACTATCCAAATCTCCTATTACAAGATCAGGTTTTACGCCAATTGATAGAAGCTTATTTGCTCCTCCATCTACAGCAATAACAGGTATATCTTGTTTAAAAAACGATGAATCAGGTATTTCTCCATTTAGTACTACAATAGAACGATATTCTTGCTCCACGCTACAATGTAGCATATGGTTATAAAACGCTTCGTGCAGTTTTTGCATCGTAGTAACATTTTTGAACAATTGATATTATACTGATCACTAATCCAGCAATATTACTGAGTATCACAAAAGTTAAACCCTGACAAATACCGTAAATAAGCCAAGATGATGAACAAATAAGATAATTCACCAACATTAGCATCGATACGTCACGAGTAAGTTTTGTGATATATGCTCTATATACTTGAGGCAATAACCCAATGAGAGATGTAATGAACGCGATGAAGCCAAAGCATTCTTCAATATTTATATACATACATTTTCCTACGTTTGTTTTAACAAGATCAGGTTCAAAGGGTTGTACTTTATGTACTCTCGGCTTTTTTAGAGCACCCCTAATGCGTGTAATTTATAACATCATTTAGTCTATTAATCAAGAAATTAACAGTGACTTGCATTTATGAAACCCAATCGGCTTCTATGCTAATTATTATCCAAACTAATAGTCGGCTGTGCATCCTGCTCAGAGATCAGAGCAACTAGCAAATTGTTTATCAATTGAACCTTTTGTTTTCCATCCAATTGTAAGCTTTTATTTTTTTCAAAATGGGCTATTACTTCTTCGATAATTCCTATTGCATTTTGCACTATATGCTTTCTTGCAGAGGTGATGGCATGCGCTTGTTGACGCCTCAGCATTGCTTGTGCAATCTCAGATGAATAGGCCAAATGCGATATTCTTGCTTCTGCAATTTCAATTCCAGCAATATTCAATCTTTGTTGTAGCATTGATCTCAATTCATTTGAAATTTTATCAGAATTTTTACGCAAAGATTCCTCATCGTTTTCGCTATCATACGGATAATTACTTGCCAGTTCTCTAATTACCGAGTCACTTTGCACAAAAACAAAATTATGATAATTATTAACATTATAATATGCCTTCGCAGGACTGCTCACTCTCCAAACAATTACTACTGAAATCTCTATCGGACTTCCATTAGCATCATTAACTTTAATTTTTTCTGTATTGATATTCTGAAATTTCAGAGAAACTCTATATTTACTCGAAAACGGAAGCGTTACGCATATTCCAGACTTAAAATAAGTTCCAATATAATGACCAAAAAACTCTATCACTCTTGCTTCATTAGGGTCATTAACGAAAAGTGCCTGAAGAAAAGTCAAAATTGAAACAGCAGCAACTCCAAGTGCAATTGTGCTGTCATACACAAAAAGTACCAATAAAACTAATCCTAGTACTATTAGTACAGGAAAAGCCTGAATTTTACTTAAATTTCTATCACTTATCGTATTTTTATCTGTGCTGTCTTTATCAGATTGCTTTTTCACTTGCACCCTCTCTGCTGATTATTTCATCTACCTTACTTACAAATAATTTAAACTCTCTTAATTCACGATCAGGCAACTTTATCTCATTGCCATGAGCTATCGTAAGCGGATCAATATGTTTACCATTATATATAACTTCATAATGTAAATGAGGTCCTGTTGCAACACCAGTGCTGCCAACATAAGCAATGATTTGTCCCTGCTTTACTTTAGAGCCTAACTTTATATCGCTACTAAATTTGCTTATATGTGCGTAACAAGTTGAATATTTATTGTTGTGCTTTATTTTGATGTAATTCCCATAGCCACCATTCTTTCCTATATATTCTATTACACCTTCTGCAGTGGCGTGTATAGGAGTGCCAAGTTTAGCTGCATAATCTACTCCTTTATGAAAAGCAATTTTACCATGAATGGGATGCTTTCTATTACCAAAATTCGAGGATATACGAAAATCTCCGTTTAAAGGACTTACAAAAATTTCGCTACTCTTCAAGCTTACCCCCTCTTTATTAAAATACTCTTCTTTGCTGTTTTGTGACTCATAATAATATAAACTTATAGCTTTATTGCTTGTTGTGAGTGAAGTATATAAAATTTTTTCTTCAGCCTTCTGATCACTCTCACACAGAACTTCCAACTTGCTTTTGGGCACAATGTCTTTTTTAAAATCTACACCATAATCTTTATATATGCCGATTAATCTCATTATTGTATCTGGCGCCAAACCTTCTGCATCAAAAAAAGAGGATTTTATGTCACTGGATATGAATGATAGCTTTCTATCACTTTCTGTCACCAAAGCAGCTTTTTTTTTCCTGATCCCGTCTTGGAATAACACTGGAGAGTGGATTAGTGTCATTCCAGTGCTTGACACTGGAATCCAGCTTTTTAATCGAAAATGTTGTATAGCGTGCTGTTTACAATCAATTTTGCTGAATTCCAGTGTCTGGGCACTGGAATGACAATAGTCTTTCTGCGCAAATGTTTCAGTTGCATATGCTGGTAAAATACAAAGCAGTGGAAGTATTACCAGCCTCATAGTTTATCAGCAAAAATAAAATTACCTTCAACATACTGCACATCATCATTATCTTCTAGCTCTTCAACTAATGTAGATAATTTATCAATTAATTCTTTGTCACTAACTTCAATCAGGTCCTTTGGTTGCCATGAAAGACGAGCAAGTTCTGGTTCTCCAAATTTTGTATAGAAAGCATCACGCACTCTACCAAAATCTTTCACTTCACAAGTTATAACATATAATTCTTCTTTGTTATTTTCCTCAACATTCAATACTTCTAATTCAATTCCATAGTTAAATAAATCTTCAAAATTTATACCCTCTGCTTTATAGACAATTAAGCCTACATGATCGAAAAGGTAACTCACACATCCTGTTTCTCCCAAATTACCGCCTTTGCGAGAAAAGATATAACGTATCTCAGAAGCAGTTCGGTTGCGATTATTTGTCAGAGCATGGACAATAAGTGCAGCACCAGAAGGTCCGCAGCCTTCATATTGTATTTCTTCATAACTTTCTCCAGCAACGTTACCAGCTGCATTTTTTATTGCTGTTTCTATTTTATCTTTTGGTAGATTTTCCTTTCGCGCAGCAAAGATAGCAGAGCGAAGACGTGGATTGAGTTCGGGATCAGGCAGCCCTTGTTTTGCAGCAACTGTTATTTCCCTAATGAGCTTCGTAAATTTTTGCGAGCGCTTTGCATCCTGAGCACCTTTTCGATGTTTTATATTTGAAAACTGTGAATGACCAGCCATAAGAAAACTAATTCACCCCTCCTGCTAACATATTTTCATACTGCTCAGCTTCTAAGTCAAGGCCAAGAGCTAAGTGAGCTGTTATTAAATAACTAATAACTCTAGAAGAATATTTAGAATCTTTATCGCTTACCATATTTTGAAAACGCTTAATTACTGCTAAATATTCACCACGCTTTAGGTAAAATTCACCAATAGAATACTCTTTTTTTGATATATGTTCTGTGATTAATTTTTCTTTTTCTTTGATCTCTTCTATATATTCGCTATTCGGAAAAAGATTAATATATTCAGTAGCTAGCTCTAAAGTTTTATATGCAATTTGCTGCCCAAGCTGCACTTTGTTAATTTGCATGTAATAAGATAATACTCTTAAGTAATATACATATGGCAAATCTTCACCATTTGGATAAACGTATATATAATCATCCATATCACTTGCAGCACCGCTGTATTTACCCATATTATAGTGAGAAACCCCAGACAATAATTTGGCTTTCATTGCCCAATAAGATAAAGGATACAAATCCTCTATCTTTTGAAATGCTCTAATAGCTTGCTTATATTTTTTCTGATCATAAAGCTTAACTGCCTCCTCATATAGTTCAGTTTCAGTGTGTTCAAGATCATTCGCATACGACTGCGTGAAGGGGCAAGTCAGAAGAAAAAAGCATATGATTAAAGTCTTATACATAAGATTTTTTTTGATCAAAATAAAGTATAGACTAAATATTACCTAAATAAACAAATTTTTGGCATTATCATCGAACGAAAAGCGGCTCTTGGCCACCATTACCTATATTGCTCGCACCACCACCTATTGCAACACCCTTTCCACTCACTTCTACGTTCTCTAGCTTTCTACTATAAGAATGTGTGATCAATCCACTTCCTACCATCAAAAGAGCAATACCTACTAGACCTAAAGCAGGCCCAACAGTAGACGATGCTAATGCTACTCCAGAAATCAATATTATTCTCCTGATTAGTAATAAAGAAGAACCAGCGAGCATTAACTTAGCTGCAGACATATTGCTTGTCTTTTTTTCAGATTTCTCATCAAAGCTTTGCTCTTTTTCTACTTCAGAATTTTTATTTTTCTTGTACTCACGATAGCAAAAAGTAGCACTCGCTACAAAGTAAAATAGACTAGAAATTGAAAAAGCTACGTCTTCTATTATTCCTTGCTCCAATGCTTCACTTACTATTTTAGCCACAATAACTAATGTAACTAAAGCAGCATCAGCATAGTTAAGGTAATCATCAACTGTATAAGGAACATCTTTCTTTTCTTTTTCTCCATCTTCAATATTCCCCAACTCTCGTTCTTTTTCTGCTATTTTTCTATTATTATAAATTAAATATAGTGTGCAAATAAGATATAAAGTTGTAAAAGGTAATATAGTATGGCTCAATGCGCTACTTATAAGGCCAAGTAATACCTGATCGCTACATGTTTTTTCGAGCTCAATTGCCATCAGCAATGCAAATGGAACCATTGTTGCCAATGATACACATTTTCTATTTAGCTCTCTTTTTTTTAACGTTAATAACTCCTGTTCCAGCTTCTGCTTTTTTTTTCCTTCTTCAAGTATTAATAATTCTTGCTCAAGTTTTTTTCTCTTTTTTTCTTCTTCATCAACTGTTGACCAGAAATCTCGAAAAAAATCCTCTATTTTAGTATCTTTCTCAGAACTTGATCTCTTAAAGGAAGACTCAGTATTAAAGCTATCTATAATAATACCAGTCATACAAACTTGACTAATTTATAAACTAATACATTATACAGGATTTTAACCAATCAGTCAATATTGTGAAATTATTAACTTTCTTTGTATACTCTTAAGCAATTTAGTCAATCTGTTTGATGCCAGCTAGAACGTAATTATAGCCTGACCACATAGTCATAACAGCTGCAGCCCACAAACAAATCACACCTATGTATTTAGTTGTTTCATAATCACTCATTATTAACGCCACTATAGCAACCATCTGAAAAAATGTTTTAATTTTCCCAGCTTTGCTCACAGGTAGACTAACGTTTGTAGCTATCAAAAACTCTCGTAAACCCGAAACTAATATCTCCCTACAAACAATTACAACTGACGGTATGATTGTAACATCATCTATTTTTTGCTTGTAAACTAGCATGATTATTGTTGAAACTACTACTAACTTATCAGCAATTGGGTCAAATAATTTGCCAAAATTTGATTGGACTTTCCATGCACGTGCTAAATAACCATCAAAAAAATCTGTAATGCACGCAAACATAAAGATCAATATTGTTATTAGACTTGCATATTTACTTTCTATATAAAAGCTTGATATTATTGCCGGTATCGCGAGCGCACGAGAAATTGTTAGCAAATTAGGCACGTTTTTCTTAAGCATGTAAGTCACACTATTGGTAGATAAACTTATACAGAAGTACAGCAGAATTCACAAGCTAATAGTTGAACATTCATAAAAACCCCATATACTTAAAAAATTACTAACAATAAGCTCAAAGCATGAATAATGATTTAGATAACACCACAAAACAAGAAGCACTTAAGTACCATAATAAAAGTGGTAAACCTGGTAAGGTATCGGTTATACCAACAAAACCCTTATCCACACAGCATGACCTATCACTTGCTTATTCCCCTGGTGTTGCAGCCCCATGCCTTGCAATAGCTAAAAATCCTAAAGCTGTTTATGATTACACGGCAAAAAGCAATTATGTGGCTGTCATTTCAAATGGCACCGCAGTGCTGGGATTGGGCAATATCGGTCCTCTTGCTTCAAAACCCGTCATGGAAGGCAAAGCTGTTTTATTTAAGCGTTTTGCTGACATTGATGCAATTGATATAGAAGTTGACACAGAAAACATAGAAGATTTCATCAATGCAGTAAGGTATCTTGGTCCAAGTTGGGGGGGAATAAATCTAGAAGATATAAGATCTCCTGATTGTTTTATAATAGAGAAACGTCTAAATGAGTTGATGGATATTCCGGTGTTCCACGATGATCAACATGGCACTGCAGTAGTTGTTGCAGCTGGTATAGAAAATGCCCTCGATATTGTTGGAAAGAAATTAGGAAATGTAAAGATCATCATGAATGGTGCTGGAGCAGCTGGTATTGCGTGTTTGGAAATACTGAAGTCTATGGGTGCTAAGAACATAGTACTATGTGACAAACAAGGAGTAATACACAAAGACAGAAAAGAGGATATGAATGAGTGGAAAGAAAAATATGCAATTGACACTAAAGAACGTTCCTTGCTCGATGCCATAAAAGATGCTGATGTATTCATCGGACTCTCTGCAAAGGATGTGCTCAGTGAAGGAATGTTAAAAAGCATGGGTAAAGACCCAATCATTTTTGCTCTTGCTAACCCTGATCCAGAAGTAAGGCCTGAATTTGCAAAATCTGTAAGGCCAGATGCAATAATTGCAACTGGTAGGTCAGACTATAACAACCAAGTCAATAACGTAATGGGATTTCCTTACATATTCAGAGGAGCACTCGACGTACATGCAATGACAATAAATGATGAAATGAAAATTGCTGCTGCAGATGCAATAGCAAAGCTTGCCCGCGAATCAGTGCCAAATGAGATATCTGCAGCCTATGGCGGTCGTAAAATGAGCTATGGACGTGAATATATAATACCTACTCCATTTGATCCAAGATTAATTTCTATAGTATCTCCTGCTGTTGCAAAAGCTGCAGTTACTTCAGGTGTGGCAAGAAAGGAAATAGAGAACTGGAATAAGTATGAAAGCCAATTAAAATCTCGTCTTGCTAGTGCTCTAAGCACGCTGAATCTATTGTCTTCACAATAATTAATTGCATATTTTAGACTTATAATTAAAATAAACTGATGACTATTACAATTCATGAGTTAGAGAAAATTATCAAACAATCATTTCCTGATGCTGATATAAAGATCAAGGACCTTGCTGGAGATGATGATCACTACCATTTAAAAATAACTTCCAAGTGCTTTTCTGGAAAGACAAAAATAGAACAACATAGAATGGTATATAAGGCTCTTGAAGGTCAGTCTATACATGCATTGCAACTAGAAACTGGGGCTTAAAATTAAGGTGATATTTATGAACAACTTTGAACAAATAAAAAAAGACATAGCAGAAAACGATGTAGTGCTGTATATGAAAGGCACCTCTGACTTTCCTCAATGCGGATTCTCTGGGCTCGTCGTGTCAATTCTCAAAAAATTGAATGTAAAGTTTAAATGCATCAACGTACTTGAGAATGATGAAATACGTCAGTCCATAAAAAGTTTTTCTGATTGGCCAACAATTCCACAATTATATATAAAGGGAGAATTTGTTGGTGGCTGTGATATAACCCGCGAGATGTATGAAAACGGTGAATTACAAAATTTGTTAAAAGAAAAAAAGGTTATTGCCGAGTAAGTTTACACAGCAGAGTGGCAAAATAAAAACATAGTGTCAGTGTCCAGACACTGCCTTCTTTTCTGAATTTCAGTGTCAGCTACTTGAATGACACCCTTTTAGTAGCACACACACAACTGTACAAATATTGTGATTTATACCTCAAAAATGCGAGTAGCTCATTTGGTGTCATCCCAGGTGGGATCCAGGAATTTTGAGTTTTTGATGAGATTATGGATTCCAGCACCACACACTGGGATGACAGGATTCGTTTTCATGTTACATTCGAGTTATACCTTATCACCAGGCTTAACAAATAGATGACCCAATGTTATTAACTTTATAGGCTTACTTTCATTATTTGCGACTACCCAAACTCCATCGTCTTCATAATCAACAATTTCTATTGCTGTAAATACTACATAATTATTGTCATCAACAATCTTTATTCCAAGAATACCATCGTCATTTAAGCTCAAGGCCGAAGAAGGAATTTTATATGCAAATCTTTCACCTGAAGGGAGGCTTACACTAGCAGTCAGTCCTTGCAAGGATATAATCTCATTATCAGTTACCTTTACCTCCACTCTATAAGATCCAGTTTTAGGCTCAGCAATTTTACTAATAAAACTTACTTCACCTACTAATTCCCTTCCGTCTAGCAAATTAATTTGCGCTGCACTATCCAGTTTTATTTTATTTACTTCATTTTCTGAAACATACAACACTACAAGAACCTGATCAAAATTAACTATGTCAGTTATCTTCTGTCCAACATTAACAAAATCCCCTTCATTTACGTTGATCTTATCTACATAACCATCAATAGGAGATTTAATCGCAGTGTTTTCTAAATCCAACTCTAGCCTTTTTAGGTCAGCTTTTGCACTCTGCAATGCAGTAAAAGCTGCTTCCACTTTTATTTGTGCTCCATACCCTTTTGTATTCAATTTTTTAGAGGAATGATACTCAATTTCACGCTGATTTAACAAAGCTTTGGCTTTCTCAACTTGTGCAACTCTGTCATAATCTTCTATCTTTAAAATTACATCGCCTCTTTTTACTTTTTCACCATCAGACAAATAAATAGCAATGCGATTTTGTGGAGTATAATCCTGAGTTTTTACTGAAAAACTACTAATTGGATTATCACTATGAACCGCCTGATCTTTTTTTAAAAATGTACTGTTGATAAAAAACAGTAGAATAAGAGCAATACTGGAAACGATGATTACTTTGTTTCTCATCCTTAAACAGTAAAATTTATTGACCAATCTTGTTAGAAATAACTGCATAAATTTTCAAATATCAGAAGTATAAGTATAATACATCTATTGTCACTCTATAAACAGTTTTACGTAAGCAAATTTTCCTACAATAAGTAAGTTTGCCAAAATGAAATTTTTAATTAAGAAACCTTATCCGAAAAGTTATTATGTCAATATAAGAATTTGACCTTACCCAGAAAAAGTAGACAGAAAGTTAAGACGTTTTTGCTATGAGAATGATGAATCAAAAAGCTCAGGAATGCAATAGTTAATAGTAGAATGTCTACGCTGTTTATTATAAAAAATTTCTATATATTCAAATATTGCGGTTTTAGCTTGTTGTGCAGAGTGTTGTGAAGTATCAATGAGTAACTCTCTCTTAAGTGAACTAAAAAAGCTCTCTGAAACAGCATTATCATAACAACAACCTTTGTGACTCATACTAGAAGTAATATTTTTTGTACTTAGTAAAAATTGATAATTTTTAGAGGTGTATTGCGATCCTTGATCGCTATGAAATAGTAGATTTTTAGCAGATTTGCGCCTACCAATAGCCATGAATAACGCATCTATAACTAATTGCCTATTTACTGCATTACTCATTGACCAGCCAATCACCATGCGTGAATATAAATCTATTATTGCTGCCAAATATAACCATCCTTCATTAGTTTTTATGTACGTAATATCAGTTACCCATATCTTGTTAGGTTGATCAGCGATGAAATTCTGATTTAATATGTTAGGAGTTATAACTCTATTGTCTATTTGTGGTTTTTTACTTTTAAACTTTCGTCTAAGCTTAGCTTGAATGCCATTTTTCTGCATAACATTTTGCACTGTTTTGATGTTATAATTTTTACCTAAAGCCTTTAATTCAGCGTGAATTTTAGGAGCTCCGTATCTGCATTGTGATGCTCGATATACCTTCTGAATATCTTGTATGAGCTCTTCTCTTATTGATTTTTTGTTGTTTTTTTCCTTAGTAATCCATTTATAATAACCACAAGCAGATACGTTCAAAAATCTGCATGATTCCCGTATTTTATAGCATTTTTTATGTTCTTTTATAAAAGAATATTTTACTCTTTTTGGTTTGCAAAATATCCCAGGGCTTTTTTTAAAATGTCTCTTTCCCTCGTTACTCTTGCCAGCTCTTTCTTTAAATCAAACTTTTCTTTGTCACAATGAGCTACTTTCCCTTTTCCTGGAAACGCATCTACTCCAGACATTCTATCATTGTATGTTTTTACCCATCTGCTTAATGAATCACCGCTAATACCCAAATCTCTTGCTATTTTTGCTGATGATTGACCTGTTTCTTTTACTAGTCTTATAGCTTCAATTTTGAATTCTGCTGTATATTCTTTTCTTTTTGTCATACCACACCTCTTTGAAAAAACGTTTTATTTTACTTCAAAAACGTCTTAACTTTCTGTCTACTTTTTCTGGGTAAGGTCAATTAACATTATATTAGCATATAAGTACTAACGTGCTGTTAGTTTTATAATTAAGGAGTATATTATGACAAACTCTATACTAAACCCTCCATTTCAATGGAAGGCACTTCATGATTGCTATAGAGAATGTGAAGAAAAGTCCCCAGGTAATAGTTGGTGGGTAATAGCAGAGCGAAATAATTGCAAGTGGTACTGTCGTCTGAAAGATACTCATGGCTTATTTAAATCTGATTCACAAGAAGAGTCGACACCTATTGATATAAGTAGTACATTCAGAGAGATTGGAAATAAATTCTATGATCTTGCAGATTCAGTGTCTGTTTTATAGTAAAATAAAGGTATCTATTCAGCAGAGTGGCAAAATAAGGTAAGATCAGTTTAGCTCTTCACTAAACGGGTACCCAATTGCTCAACACTATCAATTTTAATTTGTAAAGTGCCCTTTATAAATTTATTAGCCTGGTCTGTACTCATAAAAACTGTATGTTTATTGGGCATTAATTTTTCCATATCGGCTCTATTTTTTTTATCTTGCAAATGAGGTTCGCAAATATAGCTATACTTTTTAAAATCTAGAAGTTTAGCAAAGCCATCACGATCATTCTAATGGTGAAAAGCAACATTTATACCTACTATTTCGTCCGTTTCTTGCAGCTTTCCATCTTTATCTATTACCTGTGCCTTAGCAAGCGCAACTGTAGGTTTATGGCCATAATTTGCTCCAATAACCCTTCTTATTGAATGTTCTATTGCTATTTTTTGCACTTCAGGATTTTCATCAAACTCTTTCAAAAAATTAAGGTGTAAGTTAATATATTCAGAGTATTTCAATCTGTGTTTTTTATGTATAGTTGGTTTGTAGGACAGTTCATTTGTAGGTGACTTATAGTTTGCAAGAAGCAATTTTTGTTCATACTGCTCATTAAATTCCTTTATCTTTTCAAAATGTCTTTCATATTGAGTCAATCCATCTTTCCCTTTTTTCTCCATCCTTTTCAAGAATTCCTCTACTGGCTCTCGTTTGGCTAGAGTAATTTTGCGTGTAAGCGGAATTTGTTTTTTCAAGCTAATCCAATATGGTAAGCAAACAACTTTCGCATCTTTCGAAAATAGACCTTCTAACTTTTTCACTGCATTGTATAAGTTTGCTGATTCTGGTTTACAATGCCCGCTATTATTGTCTATATAAGTTATTTTACCATTTACCACTTTCATTAAACCAGAACATAAAACTGGCCTACCACCTGCAAGAGTTGAATGACGATAAGCCCATTCGCTTTTGTTAACATTAATATGTTCATGAGTTACTAATTTTCCATCAAGCGTGATAACATAAGCTACACAACCTTTTTTACCCTTACTAATTTTATCAGTTGTATCATATAGTTTGCCTTTAAAGCCTTTTAACTTGTTACCTTCCACTTCTGGCATTAAGTCCACGTATAATTTTCCTTTATAAGGAATTTTAGTATATTCTGCTTGGTCATCTGGAGTAAAATACTTAACCCTTGTATTAGTTCCAGGAATTTTTCTTCCTTCAACTCCAACTTCTGGAAACAAATTATATCGTGGAAAAAAATAAGTAAAATTATTCTCTATCCAATACAGAATCTTATTTATGATACCAAAAACCTTTCTATTACCTAAATCAATAGAGAGTTGCTGTTCCTTTGGTACTGCTAGATGATTGGACTTTGTACCAGATTTGCCAAATTCTTTGGCAGCATATTTAAACTTTTCTAGTAAATATTCCTTACGTTCTTTTGATACTGACATTTTTACCTCACTCACTATTATTTTATCTTATATTATTTTAAACAAAAAGTCAATCTTTCTTAAGATATTAAGAAAAAAGTAGCAGCAAAATAGCTAAACTGACTTAGATTTATCGACAATTTGAAAAATCATCATTCCGCTACTTGTTAGCGAAATCTATGTTCGTACAGTTGTGCTGCCCAACAAACTTATGCTAAGCTGTGCTGCCACTAATTTTGCAACCAGTACTCTATAGGGCGAGCATGACACATAATCAACCCCTGATTTGATGAAAAACTCTATGGACTGTGGATTCGCTCCATGCTCTCCACATATACCAAGTTTAATTTCTTTTCTGGTTTTTTTGCCCCTTTCGATAGCTATTCTGATTAATTCCCCTACCCCTTCAACATCTAGCACCTCAAAGGGATCGTTTTTGAATATGTTGCTTTCCTTATAAGAATCGAGGAAATTAACTGAATCATCTCGTGAAA
Source organism: Wolbachia endosymbiont (group B) of Villa cingulata (assembly GCF_964028285.1). Lineage (NCBI taxonomy): Bacteria > Pseudomonadati > Pseudomonadota > Alphaproteobacteria > Rickettsiales > Anaplasmataceae > Wolbachia > Wolbachia endosymbiont (group B) of Villa cingulata. Next base: position 1,081,815 of record NZ_OZ034766.1, read on the forward strand.
GTCCCATAGTTGTTTGTGTTAAATCATTAGTGCCAAAACTAAAAAATTCTGCGTGTTTTGCGAGTTTGTCAGCAATAAGTGCTGCTCTTGGCAGTTCTATCATCGTTCCGATTGAATAATTCACATCGAAATTTTTAGCTTCTTTCTTTACTAACTCGCATATCAGAACAAACTCTTTCTCGCTCATGATAAAAGGAATCATGATTTCAGGTTTCACTTCTATCTTCTTTTCTTTCCTTAATTCACTTGCAGCACTGAGTATTGCCCTAATCTGCATTTTATATATTTCAGGATGAGAAATAGCAAGCCTACACCCTCGATGGCCAAGCATTGGATTTTTTTCTGATAACTGTACTATTTTATTTTTTACCGATTCAACTGACTTATTCAGTGATCTGGCGATTTTTTCTATAATGGATTGATCATGAGGTAAAAACTCATGTAGAGGTGGATCAAGTAATCGTATAGTGACTTCCTTGCCCTCCATAATAGAAAACATTTCTTTGAAATCAGACTTTTGCATTTCTTCGAGTTTATTTAATGCATTTGCCCTTTCATTTTCATCATCAGCTATTATCAATTTTTGAATGAATTCGATTCTATCACTAGCAAAAAACATATGTTCTGTGCGACATAAGCCTATACCTTCTGCACCGAATCCTTTTGCAATTTTTGCATCTTTTGGAGTATCAGCGTTCGCTCTCACTTTGATCGTTTTAATTTCATCTATCCAGTTGATTATCGTTTTGAATTCTTGCGATAATTCAGGTGAAATTGTAGGGAGAATGCCAAGCATAACCTCCCCTGTTCCTCCGTTGATGGTAATTGGTTCACCTTTATTTACTTTTGTATCCCCTACAGAAAAGAAAGTTCCATCTTTATCGATATAAAGTCCACTCACACTGCAAATGCATGGCTTACCCATTCCACGGGTTACAACAGCAGCATGCGAGGTCATCCCTCCCCGTGCTGTTACTATGCCACTTGCAGCATTCATTCCATTAATATCTTCAGGACTCGTTTCTGACCTTACTAAAATCACTTTTTTGCCCTGCTCTGCAGCTTTTTCAGCATCACTTGCACTAAACACTACATATCCAGAAGCAACCCCTGGAGAAGCCGGCAGCCCCTTCCCTATTACTTTTTGGTCACCCTTAACGTCAAGAACTGGATGCAATAAATTGTCAAAAGTTTTTGGATCAATTCTCAATATTCCTTCCTCTTTTGTAATCGCTCCTTCGTTTACCATATCAACTATTATGCGAATAGCAGCTTCGGCTGTGCGCTTGCCAGACCTAGTCTGCAAAATCCATAACTTACCGTCTTGTACAGTAAATTCGATATCCTGAATGTCCTTATTATGCCTTTCAAGTTTTGCACATACCGCGCATAATTCTCGGTAGATACTTGGTAGCAACTTCTCCATGGTACTTTCTTGCTCCCCGTCAATTGGCATAGGAGTATAAACACCAGAAACCACATCCTCACCCTGAGCATTAACTAAAAACTCACCAAAAAGCTTTTTTTCTCCAGTTGAAGGATTTCGTGTAAATATCACACCAGTTGCAGAATTATCATTTAAATTACCAAAAACCATTGCTTGCACGTTGACCGCTGTTCCAAGGTTTTCAGGAATATTATGTATTCTTCTATAGGAAACAGCCCTATCATTTTTCCAAGAGGCAAATACTGCATTAACTGAGTTTAACAATTGCTCTTCAACGTTCTGCGGAAAATGTTTCTCAGTTTTTTCATATACTATCTTTTTAAAATCGTTAACAATTCTCTTTAAAACATCAACATCAAGATCAGCTAAGCTTTTTGCTCCACTCTTTTGCTGCTCATTATCAATAACATCTTGAAATAGGTGATGATCAAGCTGTAGTACAACATTGGAGTACATCATGATGAAACGGCAGTAGCTATCGTAAGCAAAACGTTCGCCACTTTTTTTTGCAAGCCCAACAACGGTTTCATCATTTAGACCAACATTTAAAATAGTATCAAGCATGCCCGGCATTGAATTCACACTACCAGAGCGTATGGAAACTAATAAAGGATTATTTGAATCCCCGAATTTACAACCGATGTCACTTTCGAGCATCGCCATGTAGTTTTTTATCTCGTTACGTAGATCACAAGACAATTCATTATCTTGACAATAGGCCTGACAAACAGCAGTGGAAATTGTAAAACCAGGTGGAACAGGAATGCCAATGTTACACATCTCTGCCAGATTTGCTCCCTTCCCTCCTAGTAGATTTCTCATTGCTGCATTGCCTTCACAGTTGCTTTGGCTAAAGTAATATATTAACTTTTCTTGCATTTTTTTCGGATTTTCACTAATATACATACTATTCTAATAAATTTATCAGGCAGGAGTAATAAATTTTGTAAAATTCAGCAGAGCCAATACATTAAATAGTCCCTTTTCCTTTCATTCCAGTATTCTTTCCTGTCATCTCAATGACCTCTATGATGTCATTCCAGCGCATGAGGCTGGAATGGCTTTGTTGCATCACTCTTCGGATAGTAGGTAACGTGGAATAAATTCATGAAGCTATCTCAAATTTAGCCATGCCTATATCAGTAAATTTGTTAAGCAAATAACACTTGAGTAGCAGTTCTCTCTCACGATTAACCTCAGATTTGTTTCTAAAACTAAACCCAAATGTTTGCTTCAGTCGCGAGAAAAAACTTTCTATATAAGATCTCTTCCCATAATTTATCTCTTTTTTCCACCTCTTCATACCATCTTCATCATATGACTTTATGAGCTTGATTGTAGAATTTCTCTCATCCATATAATCCAACTTTGGATGCTCTACTGCATTATTTTGCGGAGGAATCCTTGTCTTTATGTCAAGCTCATCGCACAGTTTGTATAACTTCTTTCGATTATATGCCCTGTCTGCATATAGTGTGCTTATATTATATTTAACATCAATCCTTGCAATAAGATCACATGCTCCATAGTGGTCAGAATAAACTCCGCCACTGTATTTTGCTGCTATAACTTTTTTGCTACCTATCTCTAGCATTACATGCAGTTTTCTTGTTTGCTCATAGCGGCAATACTTTCTATCTGTACCATTTGCCTTGCTATGACCTGGAATATTATTGTAGATGCTTATTCCAGTACTATCTATGGCAATCTCAATATCTTCTGTATTATTTTTATCATGTCTTCGATCATTAATTTTGATGTTAAGTTTTTTAAGCCTTCTTGAGGCCTGGGAATAGCTAATAACTTGCAAGTTTTTCCTTACTTGCTCAAGGTACCCTGCTATAAATCCCGCTGTTTGTCTCAGACCTATTCTAAATAAACAAGTTATTATGTGAACCAGAATCACGACCTTATCGCTATAAATATAGTTGCCACCAGCCATTTTTGGACCTTTTTCGTACCAATTTTCTATGGCATCATTGACGTAATAAAAAATATTTCCCCTCTCTTGGAGAAATTTGTTATATTCATGGCAGTTACTGACTCTCATTTTTTGTGGCATATTTTTCTTTAGTAGGTTAAATGCTTGTCTTATAGTGAATTTTGTCAGTAACTGCCAGTTCTTTTTATTTGACCTATGCAACAAAGCCCGCTGGAATCCAGTTTGTCCATAATCTCACCAAAAACGTTGTGTTTTAGCATAATTTTGTGCTCAATATGCTTATTTGTAGTAAAGACTTCTGGATTCCAGCATCAAGTGCTGGAATGACACCGTCATACCTGTTGGAGTATGAATGTAGCCTTATCTCACACTCCTGTCATCCCAGTGCCCAGACACTGGGATCCAGAAGACTGATCAAGTAATAAGAACTAGTCACGCGCTGGCTCTCTAAAATTACTTTAGCTACAAGTGTTAAGAAATTTACCAATCAAAAAAAGGCAAAAGGAACCCCATGTTGCTTTTTGACCCTATATTACTGTAATTGATAATGTGCTAACGCTTAAACGAAGCGTGTTAGGCTGAATAGAAAAAATAAAAAAGGCATGCAGCCGCCATAATTTCGCCAATAAATACAAGATTTGTCAAGAAGCTTCTATTAAATGAAAGTTATGAAAAAAATCTATTGCAAGTCTTTTAATATTCTGTTAAGGGCTGAAGCAATATAAAAATTATTATGTTTGGATTAGAGAATAAGAAATTTCTGATTACTGGTGCATCAGGCGGAATAGGCCAGGCAATTGTAGAAATTATGCATAAGGCCAGAGCAACTTTATGTATTTCTAGTACAAAAAAAGAAGTACTCGAAGAAGCTGCTAAAAAATATGAAAAAAACATTCACGTACTTCCTTGCAACTTATCAAATCCTGAAGAGGTAAATCAACTAATAAATAAAGCAAGTGAGTTGATGAAAGGCTTTGATGGACTCATATGCAATGCAGGAATTACACAAGACAGCTTATTGTTGAGAATGACAGATGAAGCATGGCAAAAGGTAATTGATATTAATTTGAACTCTACATTTAAACTAAATAGAGAAGCATGCAGAAAATTAATTAAAAACAACTGGGGAAGAATCATAAATATTTCCTCAATAGTAGGATTGACAGGAAATGCCGGGCAAGTAAATTATGCAGCATCAAAAGCTGGAATAATAGCTATGAGCAAATCTATAGCAAAAGAAGTTGCAAGTCGCGGTGTAACAGTAAATTGCATTGCTCCTGGGTTTATAGATACTAAGATGACTGAAGTTTTAAATGAAAAACAAAAAGAAAAAATATTAGATAATATTCCAATGCAAAGAATGGGAACAGGAGAAGAAACAGCAGCAGGAGTATTGTTTTTAGCAAGCGACGAAGCAAGATATATAACGGGGCATGTGCTTAACATCAATGGTGGGCTATTTATGTAGCAACACTTATTTATGGACAAACTATGAGTTTTACCTTAAAATAAATATATATAAATTTAGATTCACACTAGTTTATTACTTGGAGGCAAAAGAATGAGCTATATAATAAAAAAACTTTTTAATGCTTTATGTATAGTGCTGTTTCTCTCTTTTTCAGATTACGCAAATGCTGCTGATAATATAGATGATACAACTGCCCAGGTAATATGCAATATTATTGGTTATATTTGGGGAATAGGTGGGCCACTTATGACTGTAGTCATAATAGGTGCAGCTTTGCTTGCAATATTTGGTAGAATGCCATGGCCAGCTCTCTTTGCCTTGGGTATGTTTTGTGGTGTATTTTTTGGCGCCAAAACGATTATAATGAAAATTATACCCAATATAAGTACTGAAGTAAAAGATATGTTGGATAAGTGCGGGAAATAACCTAAAAATAAGTGTGTTTTTGTGTGTATTGTTCCTTCATATCCTCAATTTGCAGCAAGCAAGAGCTATCTTTCGGTAAAGTTTTAATAGCTAACTCAGCGTACTTCATAAATTTCTCTAAATTACCTTCAATACAAGCCTTTTTCGTCAAAGCAAAATAATACATTGCCATATCAGCGCTACGTTTATATGCAATACTTAAATACTTCCAGACAAAGGCGTTATTTGTTTCTACGTTTGCAACCTGCTCTAGGTAAAAAATTGCCTTCTCTATTTCACCGTGTAATAATAAAGTATGAGATAACGCAAGTTTCACTAAATAGTTATTCTTCTCAGATAAATATCTAAGTGATTCTTCATACATTTTTATTGCTTCACTTAAATTTCCAGCTTTGTATAACATCTCCGCTTTTAATTCATATAAATAAGGATCATTGCGTGACTCTTGAATCAATGAATTAACTTTAGTAATAGCCTCTTCTATCTTTCCTTGCCTATAGTGAATTACAGCATTTACATACTTAGAACTACCTTCATATTTATTAGATAACACATGAATAGGAGCAAAGAAAGAGTCTAGCTTTGCAACCATACGCTCAAACTTCAGCAATTTATCTGCAAGGATTGGTTTTATATTGTTTTTAACCTTATAATTCTGTACAGCAAATATACGCTTATCACTAAGTGGGTGAGTGCGGAAATACTCTTCAGTGTTTTCATGCTCAATACTCTTAAAATAGTCAAAAATCTCTTTCATACCCAAATTATCATAGCCAGATTCATCTAGGTATCTTAAAGCATAGCTATCTGCTACACTCTCTTGCTCTTGAGAATAGTTAAAAAACAACCTTGAACTAAGCGTTACACCACTAAGCAAGATTGCACTCGCAACCTTAGGGTTAATGACAATACTAGAAACTAATCCTACCATATAACTAACCATTGCTATTGATTGAAAATAACCTACAGCACTACTCATTTGTAATACATGACCAGCAGATATATGAGCAATTTCATGTGCTAATATACCAAGTAAGACATAAGGTTCAGTCGAATATTGTAAAAGCCCTAAATGAATGAAAATGCTATTATTGTTAATTACAAAAGCATTAATCGATCTATCATCAACTATAAAAACTTTTATTTTATCATTATCAATACCCGCAGCAGAAAATAAAGGTTGCGCTAGATCCTTCACTACCGCTTCCACTTCACTATCTCTAATAATACTAACAGAGTAAGCGCTATTACAGTATACGAAAAAAAATAGTAAAACAAAAAGCTTAGACATGGAAGTTCCTTGTTTGTATAACTTTTAGGAATTTTACATTTTAACATTTAAACTATACGAATTTATAAACGCTAGTTTAAATTTTGAACGTAACTGATAAGTTTATCAATGGTAGTTAACTTAATTTTGTGTTGTTCAGCAAATTCAAGCAACTGGGGTAAGCGCATCATAGAGCCATCATCATTCACTAATTCACACCCTACAGCCGCATGACTAGATCCAACCAATTTTGCTATCTCAACACTTGCCTCAGTATGACCGTTGCGTGCTAAAACCCCGCCCTCACTTGCAATAATAGGAAAAACATGACCAGGAGTAATAATATCATCCTTAGTACTTTTTCCATCAATAGCGGTAAGTATCGTATGCGTTCTATCATGAGCAGAAACACCCGTTGTAATACCATAACGAGCATCGACTGACGTAGTAAATGCAGTGTGAGGAATAAGTGCTTCATCTACATTACTTCTCTTCATAAATTCAAGGTTAAGTTTATTCATGTAAAACTTTGTCATAGCTAAAAACACAATACCAGTGCCATACCTAACCATAAAAGCAATATGTTCTGGTTTCACCTTTTCAGCTAAAATAACCAAATCACCTTCATTCTCTCTGTTTTCATCGTCAACTAAAATGAATAATTTACCAGAACTAGCATCCCTCAATACATCTTCCACAGAAGAAATACCGGGTAGACTAATTGAAGGATAAGTTACTTGTACCATGATTTACTTAAACTCAATCTTAACTATTTTATACAATTTCTCTCCATTTGGCACTATCACTTCCACATACTCACCAACTTTTTTGCCAATTAAAGCACTACCGAGTGGTGAATCCGTAGAGATCAACTGCTTTGAAGCATCAGCTTCATATCCACCTACAATCTTATAAACATATTCAATTTCACTGTTATCATCGTTTAACATGCTTACCGTAACAGTTGCACCAAACATTACTGTATCACCAGACAAATTTTTTACTTCTATCACTTCTGCATGTGAAAGTTTACTTTCTATCTCAATTATACGGCCTTCAATAAAACTTAATCTCTCCCGTGCTGCATGATATTCTGCATTTTCGGATAAATCGCCTTGATCACGAGCATCAGAAATAGCCTGTATGATAGAAGGTTTTTCTTCCTTTAATTTCTCAAGTTCGACTTGCATACTCTCAAAACCTTCCCTTGTAATAGGAAACTTGTTAACAATGGATGAAGTCATAATCACCGCCTAAACACAATTAAATTGAGTGACAAAATCACTCACAATACCAAGAATATCATCTTTTATATCATCATTCATGTCACCCGACAACTTTTTTAAAACTCCAGGGTGAACAGTTTGAAAATAATTGATAAGATCACACTCGAACCTATTGATGTTGCTCACCTGTACCTTATTTAATTGACCATACAGATTAGAAAAGATATACATAAGCAATACTTGCTCTTCTATTTGCATAGGTGAATACTGTTTTTGCTTTAATAATTCAACAAGGTATTTACCTTTGTTTAAGGACAATTGAACAGTAGCATCAAGATCAGAACCAAATTTAGCAAAGTCTTCCAGTTCTCTATATTGGGCCAAACTCAGCTTTATAGAACCAGCAACTTTTTTCACAGATTTCAATTGTGCAGCAGAGCCAACCCGAGAAACCGATAAACCTATATTCACTGCAGGGCGAAATCCTTTGTGAAACAATTCAGACTCAAGAAAAATTTGTCCATCGGTAATTGAAATCACATTAGTTGGAACATATGCAGATACATCACCAGCCTGAGTCTCAATAATCGGCAAAGCAGTCAAAGATCCCTGTCCTTTTTCATCAGACATTTTGGCAGCTCTTTCAAGCAAGCGAGAGTGTACATAGAATATATCTCCAGGATAAGCTTCACGACCAGGAGGACGTCTGAGCAATAAGGACATCTGCCTATATGCCACAGCATGCTTAGATAAATCATCATATACCACCAAGCAATGCATTCCATTATCACGGAAAAATTCTCCAATAGTGCAACCGGTATAAGGTGCTAAAAATTGCATAGGCGCGCAGTCAGATGCGCTAGCCATAACTACGGTTGTATACTCTAATGCTCCACTTTCTTTTAGCTTATTCACCACTTTTGCTACCGTCGAAATTTTTTGTCCAATAGCAACATAAACACAGTAAATTTTTTGATTTTCGTTTACCTCATCATTAATCTTCTTCTGATTGATAATAGTATCAATCGCAATAGTGGTTTTACCAATTTGTCTATCGCCAATAATTAATTCACGTTGCCCTCTACCTATAGGAATCAACAAATCTATAATTTTAATTCCTGTCTGCAGAGGTTCATGCACAGATTTACGGTCAATAATACCTGGCGCTTTAGATTCTATATACATTTTGTTCTTGGCTCTAATTTCTCCGCCATCGTCTATAGGATCGCCTAATGCATTTACAACTCTCCCTAATAATTCATGACCTACAGGCACCTGTACAACATCACCACTACATTTTACAACGTCCCCTTCTTTTACATCACGGTCATTGCCAAGCACAACTATTCCAGCTGTATCATGATCTAAATCAAGAACTATTCCTTCTACACCGCTTGCAAAAGATACCTTTTCACCAAACTTTGCTTTTTCCAGCCCATAGACCAATGTGATACCATCCGTTACTGAAATTACTTCACCTATATTTTCTCGTTTTATAGGATTATCAAATGTCTCAACCTTCTCTTTTATTATGTTTACTACTTCAGAGGCATTTATGCTATTCTTCATATATAATTCCTTATTTTCAACATTTCCATTTTACTAAAATCAACCAATCTATCCAAATAACTCTTAAGCGAAGCATCAATCAAGTTAAAACCATACCTAACTACGAAGCCACCTAGTATAGAAGGATCAACCACATTACTGACTTTTATTATTTTACCAAGAAAGTTCAAAGATTCAGTAATTATTTTTATATCAGGTTTCTTTAAAACCTCTGCTGATTTTATAGTAATTTCCAATTCGTTTTCACTTTCCCTTACAAGATTTAAGAATTTTTCTAATATAAGGATTAATAAACGGGAGCGCTTGTTTGCAAGTGTAACCATAATAAATTTGACTAAGTTTTCACTCAAGTTCTCATTTATAGAAAGTATCGCTTCTTTTTTGTGCAAAAGAGAAACCATAGGATGAGATAGATACACAAAAACATTACTTTGATCTTTAAAAAAAGCTAACAAAAATTCTACTTCTTTTCTTATAATACCTAATCTGCTTCCTGAGACATGAAACAGTGCTCTAGCATAAGATGAAACTAAATTATTGTTTTTCATATTAAATTACCTATTCTAGTAAATCTAAGTTATTTAAGCTACCATTCCTCTTAAGGAAAGAAAACATAAATCATATCTGACTGAATAATCTAAAAAATCAAGATTTTTACTTAAGAAATATTTAGAAGAATTTATAATAGACTGACACTGAAAATGAGATATCGGTACTTCTTTTCCAAATAAACTTGTTTTAACTTCTATAAAAATCAGCTCCTTTTTTTTAGATACAATTAAGTCAATTTCACCCAACTTACAACGGAAGCGACGTTTTATAACATTATAGAATTTCAGCTTTAAATATATCGAAACTAACAATTCTCCAAAGTAACCTACAAAATAGCGTAACCTACTTACCATAAAAAGAATAATTAGCTTTGTGTAACTACTTTGCTTCCTTTTTTATTTTTACTATAAATCTCACCTTTTGCTGAAATATCTCTATCAACTAGCTCTATCACTGCCATTGGAGCGCAATCACCCTTTCGAGTACCAAATTTTATTATTCTAGAATATCCACCTTTACGGTCTTGATAACGATTAGCTAGAACGCTTAATAATTTATCAACTACTAACTTACTATTATGAAGACGTGAAAGCAAAAGCCTTCTACCATGTAAAGAATCTTTATTCTTAGCAATTGTAATAAACTTTTCCACATATGGACGAAGTGCTTTAGCCTTTGGTAAAGTAGTTACAATCTGCTCATGATTAATTAACGAGATAGATAGATTCTTTAACATTGATAACCTATGCTCGGTACAACGAGACAGTTTATTTTTCTTTATTCCATGTTTCATATACTACCTAATCCTCATCAGTATGTTGTTTAGCCAGTTCATCTATATCCTTAGGCGGCCAATTTGGTATATTCATACCCAAAGACAAACCTGAATTATTTAAAATTGCCTTGATTTCATTCAAAGACTTTCGGCCAAAATTAGCAGTTCTTAACATTTCAACTTCCGTCTTTTGCACAAGATCACCTATATAAGTGATATTTTCATTTTTCAGACAGTTATGGGATCTAACAGATAATTCCATTTCATCTACTTTACGCAATAGAACAGGATCATAGCCCAAATCTTTAGCACCACTAGACAAAGAAACTTGCGATTTTTTATAACTCATATCAGAACTAATAAAAGGCTGAAATTGCTCCTGTAATATCCTTGCAGCATAGTCAACAGCTTGACTTGGAGAGATTGTACCATCAGTTTCAATTGACAATATCAGCTTATCTTTATCAGTAACTTGACCAACACGACTATTCTCTACTCTATACGAAACCCTCTCAACAGGACTATATAAAGCATTAACTGGAATAAAACCAATTAAATCTTGTTCATTCATAGACTTTAAAAATTCATTTTCTTTATATTTATTTACAGAAAGATAACCTTTTCCACTAGCAACATATATAGTAATGTTAAGCTCCACATCTTGACCTAGTGTACATATCACCAAATCTTTATTAACAATAGAGCATTGGTCATCAGTTTCTATCATTCCAGCTAATACTTGACAAGGCCCTTTAGCGCTCAAATTTAAGCACTTATTAGACGTGTTATTTAGCTTACATCTCAACATGCCTATATTTAATGCTATATCAGTTATGTCTTCCCTAACTCCTTGGATCGAAGTAAATTCATGATTCACGCCTTCAATTTTTATTCCATAAACAGCACTACCGCGAAGAGAAGATAACATTACACGCCTTAATGCATGACCCAACGTTAAAGCAAAACCACTTTCCAAAGGTTCTAGAACTATATCACTTTTTTTACTTGAATCACCTGATATTACCTTAATCACATTAGGCTTAGTTAATCTATCTAAATTTCCACAGAAAGAGACATTATCACTATAATACATACAAAAACCTTCCAAATATCCTATACTCTTCTTTTTTTCCTTAATCTACACCCATTATGAGGTATCGCCGTTTTATCTGCAATTGAAGTGACAGTCAATCCACAATTCCGAAGTGCTTTAACTGCAGCTTCTGCACCAAAACCAGGACCACGAATTATTACAGAAACAACCTTCATACCAAATCTCTCTATTACTTTCTTCGCAGCAGAATCGGCAACCTTACCTGCAGCATAAGGTGTGGATTTTCTCGAACCAGAAAAACCACATGCACCAACAGAAGTCTGGTAAAGCGTATTACCACAAACATCAGTCACATTTACAAAAGTATTATTAAAAGTTGCACGAATATGGACAATACCAGTAATAAACCTTTTTGTATTCTTACCAACCGTTTTAACTTTTTTCATAAAAACTCACGATAATAACAAATTTTATTTTTTCCCAGCAATAGGCAATTTAGATCTGCCTTTACGAGTTTTAGCATTAGTATGGGTTCTTTGTCCCCTCACAGGCAAACCTCTTCTATGCCTTAATCCTCTATAGCAACCGATTTCCATTAAAGATTTTATATCCATAGCCACTTTTTTTCTGAGCTCACCCTCTATGACATATTTTTGCCTAATAAAACTACTAATTTTCTCTATATCTTCATCCTGTAATTCTGAAACACGCTTACGCTCATCAATTTTACAGCTACGACAAATTATATTCGCAGTAGTAATACCTATACCATGTATATAAGTTAATGCAAAAGGAATACACTTCTTCACTGGAACATTTATGCCTGCAATACGTGCCACTGATACCTCGATACTTTATTAATAATAACTCTTAATTTATACCATAAAACAACTTATAGTCAAATCAAATTACAAGAAATTTTACTTTCAATCTCTTGCATTACTCTATCAACACTCAAATTAGCGTTAATTGTTAACAACTTGCCCTTATAATACTCGCGCAAACCCTTCATCTGAAAATGATATTCTCTTATCCTCTTATTAATTGCAAGCATATTAGCATCATCAATTCTCTTCTCCAATCTCGTACTTTTACATTTAGCACAAGTAGTATTTTTAAAAGAAGATATACTATATATACTTTTACAATCCAAACAAGTAAGACGATCTTTTAATCTATCAATTGCAATATTATCGTCAAGCTGCAACTCAATTACAAGATCAACATCCCTATTGCATCTTTTTTGCAAAACTTGAGTTAAAAAATGAGCTTGATTTAAATTTCTTGGAAAACCATCTAACAAAAAATCACCATCTATTAATGCAAGCTGGTCACACAATAATTTACATATAACTTCATCTTGAATTAAATTACCAGATTCAACAGTATCCTTTATTCCTTTACCTAATTTACTCCCACTAGATATAATATTCCTTAATAAATCTCCTACTGAAACTAATTTAAAATTATACTTTGCTATTAACAAACTGGACTGAGTACCCTTACCAGAGCCAGGAGGACCAAAAATTGTAATAATCACTTTAGTCTCCTTGTTTTAGACTCATATTTCTTTATCCAACTATCGTACCTATTTGAAAAAACATAAGATTGTACTTGCATAATAGTATCAGTAATAACGTTAACTATAATCAGCAAGCTCGTCCCACCAAAAATAAATGGTATATCATAATGATACCTCATAATTTCAGGTATAGTACATATTACCACCAAATACGCAGACCCAATAAATGTTAATTTAAAAACTATATCTTGAAGATAATCAGAAGTATGTTTTCCAGGCCCTCTACCAGGAATAAAACCACCATTTTTCCTAAGAAAATCAGCATTTTCCTCTGGATTAAATATAAAATTGGTATAGAAAAAATTAAAAAGTACTATGAGTATTAAGTAAGTTATAATGTACATCACTTTATTTGCCATAAAGTAGTTTAAAATAAAATCAGCAATGGCATGACCTTTATAGAAATTTGCAATTGAAATAGGCGTTAATAAAATTGCGTTAGCAAAAATAGTTGGTATTACACCAGATAAATTGATCTTCAATGGAATGTAAGTAAAATCATCATTATGTAATTTTTTAAACTGTTTTTTGGGATATTGAACAATTACCTTTCTATAAGAAGATTCTGTAAAAATGACTAAAAGGAGCAGTAAAAAAAACAATGCTATAACAAAAAGGGTAATGAAAAACGACATACTACCATTTTTATTTAATGTTAGCAGAGATGATAAAGCATTATGTAATTCAGATGTTATGCCAGTAAAAATGATTAATGAGATACCATTGCCTATACCGCTCACACTGATCCGCTCACCAAGCCATATTAAAAATATAGTTCCACCTAAAAGGCTAAAGACACCTATAGTACGAAACATAATACCAGGTTCAACTACAACTAATACCCCTTCTCTATTCATTCTTTCTAACCCTATTAAGATCGTAATTGATTGAAAGATACAAAACACTATAGTCATATAGCGTATATAAGAGTTCATCTTTCGACGTCCCAACTCTCCGTCATTTTTAATTTCATTGATTCCTTTAACGGCAGAAGACAATAATTGCATAACTATGGATGCAACTATGTATGGCATAACGTTTAACGCCAAGATCGTCATTCTAGCTAAAGCGCCACCAGAAAATAAATTAAATACTCCAAAAATACCAGAACTCTCTTTTGGAAATATATCATTGATTATATCAAGATTAATTCCAGGAATAGGAACATAAGTGCCTAAACGATAACAAACTAAAGCCATCAGCGTAAAAAATATACGCTTTAGTAAATCAGTTTTATATAATAACGTAGAATCCAAACTATCAAATGCAAATTTACTGTTCATAATTCATGATAGTATTTCTACACTACCACCAACTGAAGCTACAGATCTTTTTGCAGCTTCTGATGCAAAATCAACATGAAACACAAATTTCTCGCTTAATTTACCCTTATTAAGAAGTTTGATTTTACTTTTTACAGATCTGATAAAACCTAATTTATGCAGTAGCTCCTTATCTATTATAGAATCCTTGACTATTTTTTTAGCTTCCATTAAGCACTGTACATCACCAACATTAAATATAGAGTATAAGTTTTTGCGTATAGGCTTAAAACCTCTTTTAGGTAAACGAGTATATATAGACTGCTGTCCACCTTCAAAACCATTTATAGAAACGCCACTTCTCGCTTTCTGCCCTTTATGCCCCCTACCGGATGTTTTACCTTTACCACAACCAATACCTCTACCTAATAATTTAGGCTTCTTTTTCTCAGATAATTTGGTAAATATAGAATTTAATTTTACAGCATCATTCATAGTTTACCTATTTCCAACTATCTCACTAATCTTTTTACCCCTCTTACCTGCCACTTGGCGAGGAGATAACATAACATCAAAAGCCTTAAATACTGCACATATAATATTATGAGGATCATTTGATCTAGTAGACTTAGCTACCACATCCTTTATACCTAATACCTCAAAAACCGACCTCATTGCTCCACCAGCAATAATACCTGTTCCAGTTCTTGCAGCTCTTAAAACTATCTCACCAGAACAAAATTTAGCTTTAATATCATGATGTAAAGTTCTACCTTCACGTAAGTACACCCTAATCATCGACTTCTTTGCAGCATTTACAGCTTTCACTCTTGCTTCAGCAACCTCTGCATGTTTACCTATTCCACATCCTACCCTACCCTTACCATCACCAACAACAACCAAAGTTGAAAATGAAAATCTTCTACCACCTTTAGTAACCGTTGTTACCCTTCGGACTGAAACCAAAAGTTCTGATAAATCATTATTATTTTGTAAATTCTTTACAGCCATACTTCAAACCTTCTAAAATTCAAATCCAGAGCTTCTTAAAGCTTCAGCAAATTGAGAAATCAATCCTGTATACTTACATGCCCCCCGATCAAAGACGAACCGCTGCTGCAATTTTGTACTAGGCAGACGCTCAATCAATAAAGAAGAAACCTGTTTTATAGTTTCAGCATTGACCCTACCTTTACATACATTCCTAATTTTATCATCCAAAGTAGAAGCAGAAGCTAGGGTTGTTCCTTTTGCATCGTTAATCAACTGAACGTAAAAATGTTTATTAGACTTAAATATGGATATACGTAAACGCCCAGCGCTCTTATCGAGCTTCGCTCTATTACGAAGTTTCCTTTTTTCATAGCTACTTAAAAAATTATACAATCTTTTCATTTTAATTACTTCTTTTTATTTACAACTTTACGCAGCATAAATTTGCCTTTTATTACAATACCCTTACCTTTATAAGGATCATATTTTCTAATTTTGCATATATCAGAGGCCACCATATAGACTTTTTGCTTATCCATACCGCGAATCACTAAATGAGTTGGCTTTATACACTTAATCTCAACGTCTTTAGGCACTTTATACTTAATATTATGACTATAACCAAGATATAAAGTCAAATACTTATCATCACATTCTGCTTTATACCCTACACCATTAATCTCAAGATCAACAGAAAAATCATTAACCATACCGTTAATCATGTTATTAATATTACTTCTATAAGTGCCCCATATAGATTTTATTTTATTATAATCATCCCTGCCTTGATCAACAGAAAGTAACAATTGATTATCAACTATCTGACACAGAATGCCACTACACAAGTTCAGCTCTTTTTCTGCCCTAACACTTCTTATTAATACCCTACCATTATTATATTCAACTGAAAGATCAGCAGGAATATTGATAGGTGCGGCACCTATACGAGACATACATTTCTCCTATCATTTAAAATACACGACACAAAACTTCTCCACCAACTTTTAATCTACGTGCATTATAATCGGTCATCACTCCTTTCGGCGTAGATATAATAAAAATTCCAAGACCATTATATGCTTTAGAAATGTCCTTACACTTAGAATAATAACGACAACCGGGCTTTGATACCCTAGCTATATCATTAATCACAGGTGATTTATCATAATACTTCAACTGCACAACAAGCGAAGGGACACCATCACTCTCTTGCTTTTTATAATTAAGAATATACCCTTCCTCTTTTAAGATCTTCAATATAGAAGAATTCACTTTAGAGAATAGGACTCTTGTTTCCCTATGCATTGCCAATTGAGCATTACGTATTCTTGTTAAAAAATCACCAATACCATCAGATAACGACACTATTACACTCCTTATATCACATTTACCAACTAGATTTTGTAACCCCTGGAACTTGTCCAAAAGAACACAAATCACGTAAAACAATCCTACATAAACCAAATTTTCTATATACTCCTCTCGGCCTACCAGTTAAAGCGCATCTATTCCTAATTCTGATTTTAGAAGAATCTCTAGGCAATTTTTCAATCAGCTTACTTTGAGCTGCAAACCTTTTTGCAATAGATAAATCCTTATTATTCATTATAGATTTTAATTCTTCCCTTCTCTCCCTATACTGATCGCATAACTTTATTCTACGAAGATTCTTCTGTATCATGGATTTTTTTGCCATATATATTTTCTCTCAATTATCAAAAAAAGGGAATTTAAGAGCCAGTAATAATTCCTTTGCTTCCTTATCACTAACTGCACTTGTTATAATATTAATATCCATACCTCTAATTTTACTTATTTTATCATAGTCTATTTCTAAAAATGATATATGCTCCTTGATACCAAAGGAAAAATTACCATGACCATCAAATTGCTTCACACTAAACCCTCTAAAATCTTTTTCCCTTGGCAAAGCAATATATATTAATCTTTCTAAGAATTCATACATTTTATTTCTACGCAAAGTCACTTTACAACCTACAGTTGCACCTTTTCTAATTTTGAAACCAGAAATAGATTTTTTTGCAAAGGTTAACACAGGCTTTTGCCCAGCAATCAAGTGTAGATTATCAAATGGCTCATTTATCGCTTTATTGTCCGTAGCAGCATCTCCAACGCCCATATTGATACAGACCTTGACAAGTTTAGGCACTTGCATTACATTGCCATAGTTAAACTTATCCTTTAAGGATTTTACTATATTATCTTTATACAATTGTTTAAACATATCAACCTAATCTATCACTTCTCCAGAAACTTTTGCAAAACGCACTTTTCTACCATCTATAATCTTAAATCCTACTTTAGTTGGAGTTTTATACTTAGGATCCAATATTGCAACATTGGATACATCAATAGCTAACTCTTTATTCAATATACCACCACCACTACCAGCTCTTGGTTTAGTATGTCTCTTACACACATTTACGCCAGAAACAACTACTTTCTTTTTAGCATCACGTATTATAACTTTGATTACCTTACCAATTTTTCTCTTATCTTTACCAGTTAAAACTATAATATCATCACCACTTTTTATTTTAGCACTCATTATAAAACCTCATCAGCTAATGACATTATTTTCATAAAAGAACCAGATAATAACTTTTTTACTGGACCAAACACCCGAGTGCCAAGTGGTTCACCTTGATCATTAATTAAAACCACAGCATTGCTAGAAAAACGAATTACAGAACCATCAGATTTCTTAACACTATTTTTTACTCTAACAACAACTGCTTTATATACTTTTCCTTTTTCAACTTTACCTTTTGGGTTAATAGACTTAGTAGATATAATAATCGTATCACCTACAGATGCAGATTTCCTACCACCTAACAAGCCAATACAAAGCACTGCACGCGCACCAGAATTATCAGCTACTTCTAACAATGTATTTTTTTGAATCATATAAATACCTATTCCTTTTTAGCTATTGATAACAACCCACTTTTTAGTAACAGAAATAGGCTTATGTTCCTGTATTAAAACCCTATCTCCCTTTTTGCAACTATTATTCTCATCATGTGCTGTATACTTCTTGCATTTTTTAATAACTTTTTTATACAGCCTATCCTTATACACTTGCAACACCGAAACCTTTACAGTCTTATCAGACTCAGCATTAGTTACGACACCACAAAAAACCTTCTTAGGCATTTTTTCCCTCTTTCTTTCTTCTATTCAATACAGTTAGACTACGAGCTATGCTCTTTCTTATTAAGCTAAAACGTGAAAAATTGTTGCACTGGCCCAGCTTTTTTTGAAAAGCCAAATTAACAAATTCTTTCCTCAAATTCACAAGAAGTTCATGTAATCCTTGTGAAGATTCTGATTCAAATTTAACTATATCCATTGCAACTCCATTCAATCATGATTAGATATAAATTTACACTTCATAGGAAGCTTAGCAGTCGCTTTTTCAAGCGCCAATCTTGCTAAATGCATGGGAACATCACTACTAATTTCAAACAAAACCCTACCGGGCTTAGCTTTAAATACCCAAAATTCAACACTACCTTTCCCTTTACCCATACGTACATCTGCTGGCTTTTTACTAACTGGGGTATCAGGAAAAATTCTTATCCACAATTTACCAGAGCGTTTTAACGTTCTAGATATTACGCGCCTTGCAGTTTCAATATGCTTAGACTGAACCTTACCTACTTCCATAGCTTTTAATCCATAATCTCCAAAAGACAGCGTGCTACCACCCTTAGCATTACCCTTGATTCTCCCCTTAAATGACTTTTTATATTTACTCTTTTTGGGAACAAACATTTCAATATACCTTAACTACCAACATAAACCCAAACTTTAACTCCTATAATACCACATATAGTCTTCGCTTCACAAAAAGCATAATCTATATTAGCACGCAAAGTGTGTAAAGGCAAACGACCTTCTTTGTACCATTCAGTACGAGCTATTTCAGCTCCACCAAGACGCCCAGAGCAACTTACTTTAATACCCTCAGCACCCATCTTCAAACAATTTTGAATAGCTTTTTTCATCGCTCTTCTACATGAAATCCTTTTTTCTAGCTGATGTGTAATACTCCTTGATATTAAAGCTGCATCTATTTCAGACTTTTTAACTCCTACTACATTCACTTCGACACTACTTTCTACTTTTTTAGCTATTTTTTGCTTTATCTTCTCAACATCTAAACCCTTCTTACCTATTATAACTCCAGGCTTAGAAGAATGTATTATTACAGACACTAAATTAACTGTACGCTCTACAATTACTTTAGAAATACCAGCATGCTTAAAGGATTCATTTATATAACTGCGAATAAATAGATCGTGATGCAATCTCTGTTTATAATCGTCTGTAGCACACCAAACAGAATCCCAGGTATTACTATTTACTTGTAATCTAAATACTTTAGGATTAACCTTCTGTCCCATATTTTTACACTTTCCTTATTAACTTTCCATTTCTATAAATCATACAATTTCTTTCAATTTTATAGTTATATTACTATAAAATTTACTCATTCTATTAGCCCTACCCATAGCTTTTGGATATACTCTACGCAAAGTAAGGGACTTACCTATTAAAATTTCCTTTATATATAAATTATCAATGTTCAATCCATAATTATTTTGAGCGTTAGAAATTGCAGAATTCAACACTTTCATTATAAAACCAGCAGCTTTTTTTTCACAAAATCTTAATTGTACATTAGCAAAAGAAACTTTTTTATTACGTACTAAATCAGCAACCAAATTCAATTTGCGAGGAGTCGATCTTAAAACCCTAGAACCAGCCTCAACTATTATATCCCTATTTTTCATATAAATTACCTATCTTCTTGTTGCCTTTTTATCACCACCGTGCCCAGTAAATTTACGAGTAGGTGAAAATTCACCAAATTTATGACCTATCATATTCTGATTATCAACACTAACAGGAATGTAATCTTTACCATTATAAACAGCAAACTTTAAACCCAAACAATTAGGAAGAATTACAGAAGCCCTGGAATGAATTTTTATCACCTTATTGATAGAACCCTCTTTTAAAGCTCTCTGAACTAATCTTAGTACAGATGGGTGCAAAAAAGGTGGTTTCCATACAGATCTACTCATAAATTAACCTTTCAATTTTTTTATATACTTATCACTAGATTTATTTTTTTTCCTAGTTTTCTTTCCTTTTGTTGCAACACCCCAAGGAGTAACAGGATGACGACCGCCAGAAGTTTTTCCCTCTCCACCTCCATGAGGGTGATCAATCGGATTCATTGCAACTCCACGCACATAAGGTCTAATTCCAAGCCACCTACTTCTCCCAGCCTTACCCAGCTTTCTATTCTTATGATCAAGATTAGACACTATACCAATAGTAGCTTTACAAGAAGATAAAATCAACCTAACTTGACCAGATCTAAGCCGCAATAAAACATATTGACCATCACGACCAACGATTTGTGCATAACAACCAGCAGCTCTAGCAATCGCAGCACCATTACCTGGCTTCAGCTCAATATTATGAACGAAAGAACCAACAGGTATATGCTTGAGTAGTAAACAATTCCCTGGCAAAATATCAGCATCATCTCCAGCTATCACAACATCACCAGGCTTCATACCTTGAGGAGCTAATATATAAGATTTAGTATCATCTTCCTTATATGATACTAATGCTAAAAACCCACTTCTATTTGGATCATACTCTATTTTCTCAACTATACCCTGATCACTTCTATTACGTTTAAAATCTATAACTCTATACTTCTTCTTGTGACCACCACCCCTGTGACGAGTTGTAATTCTACCATGATTATTTCTTCCACCACTGGATTTCTTACCAAACACAAGAGACTTCTCCGGCTTATCTTTTGATAAACCAATTTTACTTATTAATATAGTCCCACGAGAAGACGGAGTAACAGGATTAAAAAATTTCATACCCATATTAAACGCTCATTATATCTAATTTTTGACCATCTATCAAAGAAAAATAAACCTTTTTTCTCTGTTTTTTACAACCAACCACACCCCTGAAACGTCTATATTTAGGTTTAACTCTAATAACATTTATAGAAGAAATTCTGACATTAAATAAAGACTCTATTGCCGATTTTATTTGACGCTTATTTACATTTACAAAAACATACAAAGAGTATTTATTAAACTTCTCTCTTAAAAGAGAAGCCTTTTCTGTGATTACAGGAGATTTTATTATATTATTATATTTAATCATAACAATCTACCTTCAAGATGCTTTAAAGTGTCTTTTGTTAACATCACGCATTCATGATTCAATATATCAAAAACATTTAACCCAATAGGTTTGATTAAATCTACATAATGCAAATTTTTAGCAGCACGTAACAAATCATCTCCATAATCGCCAACTATTAAAAAAGAAGAAAATTTAAAATTTTTAATATATTCACACATTTTAGATGTTTTCTTCACATCAACATTTAAACTATCAAGAACAATAACTTGATTATTTAAATATTTTAGAGATAAAGCAATTTTCAAACCAAATTTACGTACTTTTTTATTAAGAGAATAAGCATGACTCCTCACAACAGGACCAAAAATAATTCCACCACCTCTAAACTGAGGAGATCGCAAGCTCCCCTGTCTCGCCCTACCGGTACGTTTTTGACCATACGGCTTAGCTGTTGTACCAGAAACATCACTGATACCCTTTGTTTTATGAGCACCAACTCTTCTCTTTGCTAATTGCCATCTCACTATATCATGCAAAATACTCAATTTTTGCTTGGCAGAAAATATCAAGGGATTAAGCTCAACACTACCTACATTATTGTTAGATAGATCAACTAATTCACATTCCATAACTAACTCACCAAATTATTAGCATCATCACTCATATTCAACAGCAGACCTACTGGAAAAGGAACATCTTTATGTAAAGGCTTTTTAACTGCATCTCTCACAAAAACATAAGAGTTTTTAAACCCAGGAACATTATTACCCTTTACAGCAATTATGCTATTTTCATAATCAATGGATAATATTTTCATATTCTGTACAGTTACTCTGCTATTACCTAAATGACCAGCCATTTTCTTCCCCCTGAATACTCTACCAGGATCTTGACATTGACCAGTAGAACCTTGTGATCTATGAGCAATAGAAACGCCATGAGATGCCCTAAGCCCACTGAAGTTATGCCGCTTCATTACACCAGCAAACCCTTTGCCTAAAGAATAACCCGTAATGTCAAGATATTGACCAACTACAAAATGATTAACCCCCACCTTTTTACCACATTCTATTCCGAATAGATCAGTTAATCTACTTTCGTATAATTTACATTTACTATTTATACCCTTTTTCTTTAAATATTCCAACTGAGGTTTTGCTATTTTTTTTAAATCTCCTGTGCCTAAAATGACTGAATTGTAGCCACATTTATCTTGTCCTTTTATATCGATAATATAAGTTTCGCTGAGATGCAATAAGGTTACAGCCATGCGACTATTATCAAAATACATAGCAGTATGGCCAACATTCGTCATTAACAAACCAATTCTCCTAAGCGAATTTATTCTCTTCATTTCCTTTTCCTAAATATTAACTTCCTTAACCTTTAAATCCACTTCTACACCAGCAGAAAAAGATAAATCTGCAAGCATCTTCATCATAGTAGAAGTAGGATTATGTACAATAATTAACCGCTTAGAAATTCTCATTTCAAATTGCTCACGAGATTTTTTATCAACATGAGGAGACCTATTAACAGTAAATTTAGAATCTTTTCTTGGCAACGCAATCGGACCAGATAAATCTGCATTAAACTGCTTTAATTGATCAACAAACTCGCGAATACACTTTTCCAATAAAGAACAATCGAAAGCTTTGATTCTAATATATATATCTTGCTTCATCTTAGTTATTATACTCATTCTAAAATTTCCGAAACAACGCCAGAACCAACAGTTCTACCACCTTCTCTTATCGCAAAACGCAATCCTTTATCCATTGCTATTGGTACTTGCAACTCCACTTCTATACTTACATTGTCCCCTGGCATTACCATCTCCTTTCCATCTAGCAATTTTATACTCCCAGTTACATCCGTTGTCCTTAAATAAAACTGTGGCTGATAATTTCCAAAAAATGGTGTATGCCTTCCTCCTTCTTCTTTCTTCAATATATACACCTCCGCATTAAATTTCTTATGCGGGGTTATTGTCCCTGGTTTTGCCAATACTTGCCCTCTCTCCACTTCTTCTCTCTTTGTTCCTCTTAGTAGTATTCCTACATTGAGTCCTGCACTTCCCTTATCTAGCAACTTCTTAAACATCTCAACACCAGTACATATCGTCTTTTGCGTCGCTTTCAGACCTATTATCTCTACCTCATCCCCTGTCTTTATCTCCCCCTTCTCTATTCTTCCTGTTACTACCGTCCCTCGGCCCGATATTGAAAATACATCTTCTATTGGCAACAAAAACGGCAAATCTACAGGCCTTGGAGGTACTGCCACATACTCATCTAACTTCTCCATCAATTTATCTATTGATTTCTTTCCATACTCACTACTATCATCCTCTAATGCTTTTAACGCAGACCCAACTATCATAGGCACTTCATCACCTGGAAATCCATACTTACTCAGCAACTCTCTCACTTCCATTTCTACCAAATCTATCATATCAGCATCAGCAACATCAGCTTTATTTATATATACCACGATATATCCAACACCCACCTGTTTTGCCAGCAATATATGCTCTCTCGTTTGTGGCATCGGCCCATCAACCCCTGACACTACCAATATCGCTGCATCCATCTGTGCTGCACCTACTATCATATTCTTTACATAATCAGCATGTCCAGGGCAATCAACGTGTGCATAGTGTCTCTTTTCTGTTTGATATTCAACATGCGCTGTTGCTATTGTTATACCTCTCTTTCTTTCTTCTGGCGCTTTATCTATTTGATCATATGCTACAAAATTACCATAATGCTTTGTTATCGCCGCTGTTAACGTTGTCTTCCCATGATCCACATGTCCTATCGTTCCCACGTTTACATGCGGCTTTCCAAATGCTTCTACTATCGCTGTCATAATCTTAACTCTTCTACCTAAAATACAAATACATCAATAAATAATATGTTGATTTTATATAAATACAACAAAAAAAAGAGCGGATAGTGGGAATCGAACCCACGTCACTAGCTTGGAAGGCTAGAGCTCTACCATTGAGCTATACCCGCACAATGGAGGAGGTAGGATTCGAACCTACGTACGCAATGCGGACAGATTTACAGTCTGTTACCTTTAACCACTCGGTCACTCCTCCACAAAAATCTGTTAAGAGAACACTACCTTAACTTAAGTTTTATTATTCCTAATATTAAACATCCAAATCCAAAAGATCAAGTAATAAAAGCTAATCTAACTGATTTCAGTTAGATTTTACTTTTATATAACAAAATATTGTCAATAAAACGCCTAAATAAATAATGTGAATCATGTGTACCTGGCGCTTCTTCTGGATGGTATTGAGTAGAAAAGACTGGGTAATCCTTCATCATTATCCCCTCTACACTATTATCAAATAGAGAAATATGAGTAACTTCAACGTTACTTGGAAGAGAAGCTGAATCAACAACAAAACCATGATTTTGGCTAGTTATCTCAACTTTTTTACTCTCCAGATCATAAACTGGATGATTACTCCCTCGATGACCAATATCCATCTTGACAGTCTTTGCTCCCAAAGTAACTGCAAGTAATTGATGGCCCAGGCATATGCCAAAAACTGGTATTTTAGATTTCACAATAATTTCTATTTCTGAAATTACACTCTCCCCTATCTCTTGTGGATCACCAGGGCCATTTGAAAGCACTATACCATCTGGATTCATGCTTAATATTTTGTGAGCAAAACCTGTATCTGGTTTGACTAATTCAACCGTACAATCAAGTTCTACTAAACGTGAGATTATACTATTTTTTATACCGAAATCAACAATTACAACCCTATATTTTGCATTAAGAGCGCTTTGAAAGTTATTACTTAAACTGACTTTCTTAGTTATTTCTATTCCATTTACAGATTTGTATTTCTTCAATTCATCTAATATATGTGCCTCACTTGACGGACATATCATTCCATTTTGAGATCCATGTTTTCTCAAATATCTCATCAAAGCTCTAGTATCAATTCCCGATATCCCAACTACATTATTTTTCTCCAACCAATCATTTAAACTAATATATGAAGAAGAGTGAGACATAATAGAAAGTTCACGCATAACCACACCACTTGCAAAAATTTTCTCTCCTTCATTATCTTTGTGATTTATTCCAACATTACCAATATGAGGAAAAGTGAACGCTATGATTTGATTAGCAAAAGAAGGATCGGTTATAGTATGTTGATACCCGGTCATACCAGTGATAAAACAAACTTCACCTATACATTTGCCCTTTTTACCTACCGATCTTCCCCAAAAGCACTTGCCATCTTGTAAAACTAAAGCTGCATCCTGCATTTAATTCTCTCAACTCATTTAAAATATTATATAAGAATTTTAAATTACAAGTAAGCAAATACTAAATTTCCCTTTAAGTTTATATAAAATTCAAAATTATAAGTAGCTTTCTTTTTTTATTATTTAGCAAAATTATAGCAAACTTAACTTGTGTGAATAGGCAATAGTCATTACATTCATACTTCACGTTATGTAAATTCACATGGATAGAAAAACTTGTCTCATTACAGGAGCATCATCTGGCATTGGAGAAAGTCTAGCACGGTTGCTCATTAAAGATGGATGGTTTGCGATTGGCATTGCAAGACGCACTGAAAAACTGGAAAAATTAAAAGAAGAATTAGGTAGTAATTTTTTACCTATAACGTGTGATGTAAGCAAAAGTGAAAATATTAAAAACTCGTCTGATTTTTTAAAAAAGCAAAATATTATACCAAATCTCTTTTTTCTTAATGCAGGATGTGGCGAAATAGAAGATAAGTTTCATACCAACATTCATAGAAAAACATTTGAAACCAATTATTTTGGCGTTATCAACTGGATTGAAGAATGGATTCATCATAATTCCTTGGCAACTTTTGCGGTTATATCTTCTCTTGTTGCTATGCATGCAACACCACATGCTTCTGCATACTGTGCCAGCAAAGCAGCACTAAAAAGTTGTTTTCAATCACTAAAAATCCAATATGCTAACAGTAGCACAAAGTTTATCACTATAATGCCAGGGCCAGTAAAAACAGATATGTTTAAGTCTAATAAACCACTTCCCTTCATATGGGAGCCAGAAAAAGCTGCAGCATATATTTTAAAAAGTATATTTAAAGGAAAGAAAGTTATAGCTTTTCCAATTTTCTGGCGGTTATTTTTTCATATTTTACAAATTCTTCCCACTAAAATGACTGCAAGAATCTTACGATAATCACCAAATCTACCATCTTGTAAAGCTAAAGCTCTTCAAAACTCAATCGCAAGCTTCTCCACACAAAAACATCTTGACTATCGCATGTTTCATATTATATGAATAAACTGTTAATGAAAGTGGAGGTTCGCAATGCCTAATAATACAGATCAGTCTAAAAAAATAAATGAGAAATGGTTATTTATAGGAGGTGCTTCATTGTTTCTTGTAATAATGCTGCCATCAATTTTTCTCTTAGCAAAAATAGCTATGATGTTTGTTATAATCTCAACTACAGCAATAGCAATAAAAATTGCCTCAAAAGCAATATCAAACGTTTTAGAGGATAAAGAGAATCAATCAACACAAAACAAAATTATAAACCTAGCTATTGGAGCGGTGTCCATACTTGCAGGTGGGCTATCATTACTTATTACAGCAAAAGTTGGTTTCATCGCAATATGTTCAACTATAGCTATTTTAGCTCTGTACGAATATATTAAAGATGAAAAAATAGGTAAGGATATAAATGATAAATTCGATGAAATAGCTAATAATACAACTGAGTTTTGCGTCAACAGCATTGAAAAACTTATT
Source organism: Wolbachia endosymbiont (group B) of Villa cingulata (assembly GCF_964028285.1). Taxonomy (NCBI): domain Bacteria; kingdom Pseudomonadati; phylum Pseudomonadota; class Alphaproteobacteria; order Rickettsiales; family Anaplasmataceae; genus Wolbachia; species Wolbachia endosymbiont (group B) of Villa cingulata. The sequence continues at coordinate 1,109,396 of NZ_OZ034766.1, forward strand.
CCATCACAAAGTTGTGAAGTGTAATCTTTTGTTTATAAATTTTTAGATGCATGGCTAACGTATAAACACTGAAATCAGCACTTCCTTTCTTGTGATCCTAGTAATGGCTTCCATCATCAAAAATGTTGTATTACTTTTATACTCGCAAATCCAACTGAATTCCAGTACTGGAATGACATTACCCTGAATGGAAATCGGTGCGTGATATACATCTGTATAGAGATTAAATATGTCATTCAGGTAGCCTCTTTGTTATCATTCTAGTACTGCCATTCTATAGGTAACAGCTGTACCTGGAACTCCTCTCTTGTCATTTCAGCACTTGATGCTGGAATGGCTTTGTTGTATCACTCTTCGGATAGTAGGTAACGTGGAATAAATTCATGAAGCTATCTCAAATTTAGCCATGCCTATATCAGTAAATTTGTTAAGCAAATAACACTTGAGTAGCAGTTCTCTCTCACGATTAACCTCAGATTTGTTTCTAAAACTAAACCCAAATGTTTGCTTCAGTCGCGAGAAAAAACTTTCTATATAAGATCTCTTCCCATAATTTATCTCTTTTTTCCACCTCTTCATACCATCTTCATCATATGACTTTATGAGCTTGATTGTAGAATTTCTCTCATCCATATAATCCAACTTTGGATGCTCTACTGCATTATTTTGCGGAGGAATCCTTGTCTTTATGTCAAGCTCATCGCACAGTTTGTATAACTTCTTTCGATTATATGCCCTGTCTGCATATAGTGTGCTTATATTATATTTAACATCAATCCTTGCAATAAGATCACATGCTCCATAGTGGTCAGAATAAACTCCGCCACTGTATTTTGCTGCTATAACTTTTTTGCTACCTATCTCTAGCATTACATGCAGTTTTCTTGTTTGCTCATAGCGGCGATACTTTCTATCTGTACCATTTGCCTTGCTATGACCTGGAATATTATTGTAGATGCTTATTCCAGTACTATCTATGGCAATCTCAATATCTTCTGTATTATTTTTATCATGTCTTCGATCATTAATTTTGATGTTAAGTTTTTTAAGCCTTCTTGAGGCCTGGGAATAGCTAATAACTTGCAAGTTTTTCCTTACTTGCTCAAGGTACCCTGCTATAAATCCCGCTGTTTGTCTCAGACCTATTCTAAATAAACAAGTTATTATGTGAACCAGAATCACGACCTTATCGCTATAAATATAGTTGCCACCAGCCATTTTTGGACCTTTTTCGTACCAATTTTCTATGGCATCATTGACGTAATAAAAAATATTTCCCCTCTCTTGGAGAAATTTGTTATATTCATGGCAGTTACTGACTCTCATTTTTTGTGGCATATTTTTCTTTAGTAGGTTAAATGCTTGTCTTATAGTGAATTTTGTCAGTAACTGCCAGTTCTTTTTATTTGACCTATGCAACAAAGCCCGCTGGAATCCAGAAAACTTAATTTCAAACCAGTACTTTCCCTCTTTTCATCCCAATTTCCAAAATGTTACTCCAGTACTGAAATCCAGCTTTTTTATAACTATCGAAAACACTGTATTACTTTACAAATTTAACTAGATATAATTACTTGCATGGCACGTTCGTAAAATTACGATAAAAAATTACTTGACAAACTCTAATAGTTTTGTTACCATGCACAGTGAAGGCGTTCTAGAGCTCGGAATCTATCTTCGTCTGCAGACTTTTCAATTCAATTAATCTATAATCTTCAGTTAAAATATATTTTAGCTATACTTCGGTCGTAGCTGTATACATTTTTCTGAATCTTTTTTTATTAACAGGAGGATCATTATCTTTAAAATTCTGAATTACGCATATCATTAACCTGCATGTCTTTAAGGGACAGATGGTACCTATGTCCTTTTTATATTATATTTTATAGCAATATCATGTATTACTTTACACCCCAGTCTTTTTCAAATATTGCGAGCCCTTGATCAGTAAGTGGATGATTAATTAACTGTCTAAGTATTTTTGCTGGTACAGTAATTGAATGAGCACCAAGCCGTGCAGCTTCTATTACATGTGCTGGACTTCTTACTGATGCAACAAGAACTTTTGTCTTAAAATTATAATTAGAATATATAGTGCATATATCTTCTATTAGCGATAAGCCATCATAGCTTATATCATCAAGGCGACCAACAAAGGGAGAAATAAAACAAGCACCGGCCTTAGCGGCAAACAGTGCTTGCCCAGGAGAAAAACATAATGTGATATTAGCAGGTATTTTATGTTCTGTCCACAACTTTTTACAAGAAATTAATCCTTCATGTGTAAGGGGTAACTTTACTACGATATTACTAGCGATTTTCGTTAACTTAAGGCCTTCTTTAATCATCTCTTTATGGCTATCTGCAACAACTTCAACACTAACAGGCCCTTTTATAACAGAGCATATTTCACTTACTAAATCTTCGTATTTGTCCTTATGCCCGGACTTTGCTATTAAAGAAGGATTAGTTGTTATGCCATCAATGAACTCTTTTAGCTCCTTAATTTCATTCAAATCAACACTATCAAGAAAAATTTCCATATTATTGTCCTATTCAAAACCCATTTTTACAAAATATTGTCATCTTTGAAAAGTGTTAAATAAAATCGGATTTTTAACTCAACTCAATTCTAAGTCTGTTAGGAAAGAAAATATTGAACTGAGACATAGTATACCCCTGGTAATAAACATGAATTGGTTGCATTTTATTAACAGAATTAGCATAACCAATTTCTGAAGTTTACTAGCTTTACGTCCAATAGAAATTCTTGCATAGCCTAAAACTTAGTGCTACTATTAGTATAGTAACACAAATAGATAGTGAGGAACAATAAACAAAATGACTAAGGTCGAGTTTAACGCTCGCAGTTAAATTCAACTAAAAAGGTTAATGTAAAAGGAGTTTTGATAGCTTAATCACTCCTAAAGTAAATATATTACCAGAACAATATAGTAAGTGGGGTACACTATGTCACCAAAATTCCTGATATTGAAAGATATATTAGCAGAATTGAAAAGAAAAAATAGCATTACTGTTCTAGAAGAATACTATCAGAGCAAATGGGAGTTTTATGACTCGTTAATGGATTTGGCAAATAATGAAAAAGCGTATAAAGACCTTATAGAATTAGCAAATCAGGCAAAAAAAGCTGTAAGTAAGTACTTTAGAAACAAAGACATAGACCTTCGAGCTTTTTATGTAAAAACTAACAATTCTGATAGAGTGTTAAACATTAATCTTATTAATTACAATAAAAGTGAGCCAATAAGAATTAGCGATATCTTGCAGCAAGAAAGGGATATTAGCGAGTTGAATATTTATTGCGATAAAAAGCATGACATATACGCTTATCGAAAAGGTAAGGAAAGACATTATGAATTTAAAGAGGATGCATATTATGAAATAACAAGCACTTGGCCTGTGCAGGACAAACATGGGAAAATTTTTACCTGTACTATGGTTATGAATGTAAGTAGTTCTGGTATAACTGAAGTACTGCAATTTAATGGTAAAGATTTTGAATCGCCATCCAAGGAGTTTTGGGAATCAATAAGACAAAATGAGGAATTATATATTCAAGGCCTCTCTCTACACGATGCTGTAAAAGCATTATTGGAAAAGAATAAAAATGCTCCAGCTGTTAGTAATCTGCAAAATAACGAACATATCGTAATCAATCAAGACGAAAAGCTGAAAGATCTTGAGAATAAAGTTGATTTACAAAAGGTTGCAATTCAGACAGAAGTTAATTCACAACAATTAGATCAAGAGCTTACAAAAGCTGAACAAGAAATTAGAGAATTAAATGAGCAGAGGAACGAATTACGATATAGGCTCGATGAGGCTGAGCAAGAATTTGAAGAGTTAGAAAAGCATAATAGTGATTTACAGAATGAACTTGAAGAAGAAAAGCAAAAAAACGTAAAATTGCAAATTGGACTAACACAAAAAGATGAGAAGCTAGAAAATATATCAACAGAGCTGCAAGGGAAAATACAAGAACTTGAAGGTGCATATGAAGAAAAGAAAGACCTGAAGAAAAAGTTGGAAGTTGCTAATGCAGAACGAGAGAAACTGAAAGGTGAAGTGAATAAGTTAGAAGAAGATGCAAGTGAAAATGAAAAGGAAGTAGAACGCATGAGAGATGAACACAGTAAATCGTTAATGAATTTAAAATCTCAAATGCAAAGCTTAGATGATAAGCAAAACACAAATCTGGAATCTTATAAACAAGAGGTAGATCAGCTAAAGTGGAAATATGAAGAGTTAAAGAACGAGGTAGAGCTTAAAAATAAGCAGATTAAGAGTCAAGAAGAACAGTTACGGCAGGATGAACGTTTAACGAATTTAAAACCTCAAATGCAAAATTTGCAAAGTGAGCACAACGCACATTTAGAATCTGATGAACAAGAGGTAAGTTAGCTAGAGTGGGATGAAAAGTGGGATTTTAAATCGTCAGAGGGAGAGCTAGAGACTAAAGATGAGCAAATTGAGAGGCAAAGAGAACAGTTACGGCAGGAGATGGAAGAAGAAATAATGGATCAATGCCGTTCATTTATAGAATCAAAGTTTGAAGAGTATGAGAATGAGATTGAAATATTGAAAGAAAAGATTAAAGATATGGAAATTGAAAGAATAACGGGAGAAAGAGAAAAGCTAAACGGTAAAGAGCAACATCTAAATAACCAAGTAGAAATGTTAAGTACAGAGATTTCTCAACAGGAACCTTTGAACAATCGTGCAAAAATATCTGATCAGCTTGTAGGGGAAGTTGATAATGCAGAAAGAAAATCTAGATCTTCAAGCTCTGATAGTGCATTTTATAGTGATGATGATTGCTGTAATTCACTTCTAGACTTCATCAGCAGTCCCTCAAAGGTGTGTAGCCAAAGTCAGCACGGAAGTGTTTAATAAACATACTTATTTAGATGCATGTGAAATCAGTGCTTTTTTTCCTGTCATTCAACTCTTGTCATTCCAGTGCGTGACACATAGCTGTACGAACATTGCAATACGGCACATAATAAACAATGTCATCCCAGTGCGTGACACTGGGATGGCTTTGTTGCATCACTCTTCGGATAGTAGGTAACGTGGAATAAATTCATGAAGCTATCTCAAATTTAGCCATGCCTATATCAGTAAATTTGTTAAGCAAATAACACTTGAGTAGCAGTTCTCTCTCACGATTAACCTCAGATTTGTTTCTAAAACTAAACCCAAATGTTTGCTTCAGTCGCGAGAAAAAACTTTCTATATAAGATCTCTTCCCATAATTTATCTCTTTTTTCCACCTCTTCATACCATCTTCATCATATGACTTTATGAGCTTGATTGTAGAATTTCTCTCATCCATATAATCCAACTTTGGATGCTCTACTGCATTATTTTGCGGAGGAATCCTTGTCTTTATGTCAAGCTCATCGCACAGTTTGTATAACTTCTTTCGATTATATGCCCTGTCTGCATATAGTGTGCTTATATTATATTTAACATCAATCCTTGCAATAAGATCACATGCTCCATAGTGGTCAGAATAAACTCCGCCACTGTATTTTGCTGCTATAACTTTTTTGCTACCTATCTCTAGCATTACATGCAGTTTTCTTGTTTGCTCATAGCGGCGATACTTTCTATCTGTACCATTTGCCTTGCTATGACCTGGAATATTATTGTAGATGCTTATTCCAGTACTATCTATGGCAATCTCAATATCTTCTGTATTATTTTTATCATGTCTTCGATCATTAATTTTGATGTTAAGTTTTTTAAGCCTTCTTGAGGCCTGGGAATAGCTAATAACTTGCAAGTTTTTCCTTACTTGCTCAAGGTACCCTGCTATAAATCCCGCTGTTTGTCTCAGACCTATTCTAAATAAACAAGTTATTATGTGAACCAGAATCACGACCTTATCGCTATAAATATAGTTGCCACCAGCCATTTTTGGACCTTTTTCGTACCAATTTTCTATGGCATCATTGACGTAATAAAAAATATTTCCCCTCTCTTGGAGAAATTTGTTATATTCATGGCAGTTACTGACTCTCATTTTTTGTGGCATATTTTTCTTTAGTAGGTTAAATGCTTGTCTTATAGTGAATTTTGTCAGTAACTGCCAGTTCTTTTTATTTGACCTATGCAACAAAGCCCACTGGGATCTAGTTTTTGGACATTGTTTTTGACATATGTCCTGAAGAACTATTGTTTACTGCATAATTTGCAAATTTTTATATCTAGATCCCAGTGTCACGCACTGGGATGACAAGAAAGAAGATACTGGGGACATCCTTCTGATGTTCGTACAGCTATGTGTCACGCACTGGAATGACAAACGTAGAGATGACAAAAATAGACTCATTTCTTGAACAAAAAAGAGCCCCTAAAGAGATTTGACATCAAGATAACTTAAATATATACCAACTCTCTTATTTTTTAATGATTCCTCATCATGAGTCAGGTGATCAAAAACCTGAATTTGATTTGTTACAATGCTACAATCATTATTTACGACCTCTAATACACCATTGTCAATTACAACTTTCTCCTTTATCTGGTTACTCATTTGAACAGTAATTATACCAGGCAATAAATAAATTAAATAAGGGGAATGGCAGGCTAAAATCATCAATTCCCCTTCAAGCCCACTCACTGAAAGCGAAACCACTTCATCGAATGAAATTCGATTATCAGGAGAAAAAAACTGCACCTTAAAAGTGTTCATAATCTTTAATGTCCGGCTCCAACTTCAGCTTTTATTGATTCAGCCTTTTCTATTGCTTCACTTATACTTCCCACCATATAAAAAGCAGCTTCTGGCAGATGATCATATTTACCTTCAATAATTCCTTTAAAACTAGAAATAGTATCAGAAAGTGAAACAAATTTGCCAGACATGCCAGTAAATACCTCCGCAACATGAAAAGGTTGAGAAAGAAACTTCTGAATTTTACGAGCTCTATCAACAATAATTTTATCTTCATCAGATAGTTCATCCATACCAAGTATTGCGATAATATCTTGCAGCGACTTATAAGTTTGCAATATACGTTTCACCTCAGAAGCCACATTATAATGTTCTTCACCAATGATTTCAGCAGATAAAGACTGAGAAGTTGAGTCAAGTGGATCAACAGCAGGGTATATACCTATTTCAGCTATCTGCCTTGACAACACTGTGGTTGCATCAAGATGAGAGAATGTCGTTGCTGGAGCTGGATCGGTCAAATCGTCTGCAGGAACATATATAGCCTGTACAGAAGTAATAGAACCAGCAGTAGTTGAGGCTATTCTCTCTTGCATAGCGCCCATATCAGTCGCAAGAGTTGGCTGATAACCAACAGCCGACGGTATTCTTCCAAGCAAAGCAGAAATTTCAGAGCCAGCTTGAGTAAAACGGAAGATATTATCTACAAAAAATAGAACATCTTGATTTTCATGATCACGAAAATACTCCGCCATAGTTAGTGCTGTTAAAGCAACCCTAGCCCTTGCTCCAGGAGGTTCATTCATTTGACCATAAACCAAAACGGCTTGAGATTTTTCGTGCTCATTTATATCTATTACATTCGAAGTAATCATCTCGTTATAAAGATCATTACCTTCACGTGTTCTCTCTCCTACTCCAGCAAACACAGAAAATCCTTTATGAGCTTTTGCTATGCTGTTAATCAGCTCCATTATCAGAACTGTTTTACCAACACCAGCTCCACCAAATAAGCCAATTTTTCCTCCTTTAAGATAAGGAGCAAGAAGATCTATAACCTTTATTCCTGTAACTAAAACCTCTTCCTGTATCTTCTGCTCGGTAAAACTTGGAGGTGATCTATGTATAGGTTCTAAATTATACTTTCCTTTTAAAGGACCACACTCATCTATAAGCTCTCCTACAACATTAAAAATCCTTCCTAAAGTTGAGCGTCCAACCGGAACTGATATTGGTGCACCTGTATCAACAAACTCATCACCTCTTGACATACCATCTGTGCTATCCATAGCAATGCAACGAACTATATTGTCACCTATATGCTGTGAAACCTCTAAAACTAGCTCCTTGCACTTATATTTTAGTTTGCTTTTTAAAGCATTAAATATCTTAGGTAACTCGCCTTCAAATTTTAAATCAACAACTGCTTGAGTTATTTTAACTACTTTACCTGTACTCATCTCTTTCATCACCTAACACTACAATTCTATAAAAGAACTTCTAAAGAAAATAAATCTTATATTATTAACAGAAATTTTGCAATATTAAAACACTCACTAGTTACGTTTCATTATAAACAATGCAAATGCATTCAATAGCCAAGTAATAACAAACAGCACCAAACTAAGCGCATAAGCAGCAAGAGTTTGCACACTATTGAAATCCTGATCTCCGGTAAGTAATGTAGCAATTTGTACAGTGATAGTAGTAACTGAATTGAGAGGATTAAAGGTCAAATTTGCATTGATTCCCACAGCCATTAGTACAATCATTGTTTCACCTATCACTCTTGAAATTGATAATAAAATTGCACTTAAAATTGTAGGCATTGCATAAGGTATTGTTATATGCCATATAGTTTCCGCTGGTGTTGCGCCAAGCGCCATAAAACCATAACGTAAACTTTTTGGAACAGATCTTATAGCATCTTCAAGCAAAGAAATAATAAAAGGAAGAATCATTACCCCGATCGATAAACCAGCAATCAAAGCACTTTCTGAGTGTATACTTAAATTAAAAAAATTTGCTACCTGCTTTATAAAAAAAGACAAAAATACAACTGAGAAGTATCCATATACAACAGTAGGAATAGCAGACAAAACCTGTAAGGCTGTATTAATAACATAATGCACTTTTTCACTCGCATACTCACTAATATATATTGCAGAAAATAAACCAAGCGGCACCGCAACTAACATTGCTATAATAGTTATAAGTAATGTCCCCACTAAAAGTGGCGCTATACCAAAACATCCCACCTCTCCTTCGCCAATAATAGCTACATTATGCTTCCATTTTAAGCAAAATAAGAATTCTGAAATAGCTACTTTATTAAAAAAAGAAATGGACTGAACAAAAATAGATAGCATTATAAATAAAGTGATAAAAAGTGATATTGCTAAAGCCATAAATAACAAAAATTTTACCATCTTATTTCTTTTACCTTTAAAGATAAAAATCAGCATAAAAAAAAGTAACGCTATAGAAATAGAAGTTATAAAATAACCATCATAGAATGCTAACAAACAAGGTAGCATCCACATACAACTCAAATATATATAAGACTTAACTTTACTTACTGCTTGAAACTTACTCAAACAAAATAAAAGGATTAGTAAAACAGGTACGCCTATAATTAAATTCATTTTTCCATATATCAAATTTTATTCAACAAGAATGCCATAGAAGTTGACCATTATTTGACAATAGAGCAAAATAGTTTAAAATAAATAGTCATATTAATATAAAAACAATGAAAAGAACATTTCAACCAAAAAATTTAAAAAAAAAGCACAAACATGGATTTCGTTCACGTATGTCAACAAAAGCTGGAAGAAAAATTCTTAATAAGCGTCGCTCATTAGGGTGTAATAAATTATGCGCATAGTAAGTATAAAAAAAAAGAGTTTTCCTTTGCTTTTAAAAACAGATTAGCACCTTACAGTCTTTTTTATCGAGGGGTATATATATCACTATATGCTATAAAAGAAAGAGAACCTGAAAAGTATATTCATGTTATTAGAGTAGGTCTGGCTATCAGTAAAAAAGTCGGAAAAGCAGCAAAAAGAAATAAAATAAAAAGGCAATTACGAATGCTAGCTAAAGTTAGCATTTCTAATATAAGTAATGTAGGATACTATTACATAATACTAACCCATAAAAACATTATGCAAGCAGGCTATAAAAATTTACAAAAAGACCTCAATATTTGCTTAAAGAAAGATAAAATAAGAAGGAATTTTCACTAAAGTATTTACAGCTATATTTTTTATGATAAGATAAGTGAAGTCTTTAAAATAAATTAATAGATGTGGGTGCTTGAGGTAGAGAGTATAAAAAAACAAGATAAAAAGCTCGATACAAATAATGCTGAAGAGAGTTTTTATGAATATAGAAAGTCTAGCTATCGTACACAATGGGGAATGGCATTTGAACAAAGCCAATACTTAGAACAAAATAAAGATAATCCTAGAGGAAAATTGCTAAATTTTAATATAGAAGCAACTCATTACAATAAGAGAATAGTTTGATAAAAGTACCCGTTCAGGGAAGTGGTTCAAAAAACGATAGGCAGAGGATTATATAGTTCTCTTTGTTTCCATGTTAAGTATAATGAAATTATCCTTTCAAGTTCGTAGCTCTGATTACGTAAAATATGAGCTTTTACAGTAAACGATATAATGCCTAATTTGCTGTTCAGCGTGATAGTGGAATACTTTCTGGTTTACTTAAAAAATTTCACATCATTCTTTCAGATTTTAAAATATTTTTCGCAACTTGAGAAGCTCCAGTTGCTTCAGATAGGTAGCTTCAAGTAATACCTTATACGTTTTGCAACTTTCTTACACTTCTGTTTCATTTTTTAATAAAGCTTTTTTTAGCATAAATAATTCAGTGGATGCGTTTTTTAAGTAACAGCCCAGAATTTTAACTTCAATAGTTCAGCTATGTTTCAAAGTACCTGTCAGCGACTATTACGATTGCAACATACACTGTCTTTTAAATCTTCTTTCCCTTTAAAACTTGCAGTATTGCTTCAGCACTAACCAAGTTTACCTTTATTATAACATGTTGATGCGCAAAACCTCACTTTTCTTATTCGATTTGCTCATACACCTTTTTGCATTTTGAAGGAACTCTATATTCACTATTTGATACGCTTTCAATTCACATTAAAAACATCACTTACAATTCTCACGTTTTGAACTTTTATAAAATCCACTGAGTACTACAATTATCAACTAACTCTTGGACCGAATGTATCTGCTTCTTGGTAGTTTGCTACTTCTTCTTTCTCCTCATCTCCAACAACTTAATTAATATTCAATTATATAAAGTTTGATTTTCGAAAGATCAATTGTTTGATGATTTGTTAAATGTTACTATCTCTCCTTCTAATTTGCAAATAGGTGACAAATTCTACTTTTAAATTTTCTACTTTTATCTTAAAGTTTTCGCAGAGTTCTAAAAGATCAGTTATATTACCTCACAGCTACTCTATGTTTACCTTATTTCATCGCTCTACTTAGAAGATATAAATAAGAAGAAATTTTTATAAACTTGGCAACGACCTACTTTCCCTTTTTAAGTATCATCGGCGCTAAAAAGTTTCACTTCCGAGTTCGAAATGAGATCGGGTGGTTCATTTTTGCTATAGCCACCAAGTCAACAAAAATTTCTGACTTAACAAATTTTAATTTAATATTTAACACTGCATATGCACATATAGAAAGCAAATAAATCAATCAGGCTATTAGTACCAGTTAGCTTCACATGTTACCATGCTTCTACACCTAGCCTATCAACGTGGTAGTCTCCCACGGCCTTAATTGGGAAATTTTTTTGAAGAGGGTTTCTTGCTTATATGCTTTCAGCAATTATCCCATCTATACATAGCTACCCAGCGATGCTATTGGCATAACAGCTGGTACACCAGAGGTATATACATCTCGGTCCTCTCGTACTAGAGTCAGATCTTCTCAAATTTCCTTCACCCACGGCAGATAGAAACCGAACTGTCTCACGACGTTCTAAACCCAACTCACGTAACACTTTAATCGGCGAACAGCCGAACCCTTGGGACCTTCTCCAGCCCCAGGATGTGATGAGTCGACATCGAGGTGCCAAACGGTGTCGTCGATATGAACTCTCGAACACCATCAGCCTGTTATCCCCGGCGTACCTTTTATCCGTTGAGCGATAACCCTTCCATACAGAATTACCGGATCACTATGACCGACTTTCGTCTCTGCTTGGCTTGTCAGCCTCGCAGTCAGGCAAGCTTATGCCATTATACTATCAAGCTGATTTCCGACCAGCTCTAGCTTACCTTCGCACGCCTCCGTTACTTTTTAGGAGGCGACCGCCCCAGTCAAACTACCCACCATACAATGTCCTAGTTCCAGATAATGAAACATAGTTAGATATCAAAAGTGTAAAGGGTGGTATCTCAAGGTTGACTCCATTATAGCTAGCGCCATAACTTCAAAGTCTCCCACCTATCCTGCACATCACACTTTTAATAGCAATGTAAAGCTATAGTAAAGGTGCACGGGGTCTCTTCGTCTAACCGCGGGTACCCCGCATCTGCACGGGGAATTCAATTTCGCTGAAGTGATGTTGGAGACAGTGGAGAAATCGTTACGCCATTCGTGCGGGTCGGAACTTACCCGACAAGGAATTTCGCTACCTTAGGACCGTCAGTGTTACGGCCGCCGTTTACTGGGGCTTCAATTCAGAGCTTGCACCCCTCCTATTAACCTTCCAGCACCGGGCAGGCGTCAGACCCTATACTTCCACTTACGTGTTTGCAGAGTCCTGTGTTTTTAGTAAACAGTCGCTACTCCCTATTTTGTGCCACCTACTCATAGTTGCCTAAAAGCAGGTTACCCTTCTTCCGAAGTTACAGGTATAATTTGCCGAGTTCCTTCAACATCATTCTTTCAACACCTTAGTATACTCTACTCATCCACCAGTGTCGGTTTACGGTACGGCCTCATAAATATAAGTGCTATTTCCTGGAGCTTCTTTTAAGCATAGATCAATCCAATAAGACCTATACAAATACAAAACCCGTCACACTTAAGAGGTTTAGGAATATTAACCTAATTGCCATCGACTACTCCTTTACGGACTCGCCTTAGGAACCGACTAACCCTACGCAGATTAACTTAACGTAGGAACCCTTAGATTTTTGGTGAGAGTGTTTTTCACACTCTTTTACGCTACTTATGTCAGCATTCTCACTTCCGATATCTCCAGCAGTTTTTACAAACCACCTTCACAGACTTACGGAACGCTCCGCTACCGCGCCTATTAATCGAAATCAATAAGCACCCACATCTTCGGTATACAGCTTTAGCCCCGGTACATTTTCGGCGCAGAAAAACTTATTTAGACAAGTGAGCTGTTACGCTTTCTTTAAAGGATGGCTGCTTCCAAGCCAACCTCCTAGCTGTAATGGTTTTTCTACTTCCTTTCCCACTTAGCTGTAATTTTGGGACCTTAGATAGTGATCTGGGCTGTTTCCCTTTCCACCACGGACTTAGCACCCATAGTGTGTCTGCTGTATAATTAATTATTGGTATTCGGAGTTTGGTTAGATTTGGTAAGATGATGAATCCCCCTAGTCTATCCAGTGCTCTACCCCCAACAACATAAATACAACGCTCTACCTAAATAGATTTCGCGGAGAACCAGCTATTTCCAAGTTTGATTGGCCTTTCACCCCTAATCACAACTCATCCAATAATGTTGCAACATTAACTGGTTCGATCCTTCAGTATGTTTTACCATACCTTCAATCTGGTCATGACTAGATCACTTGGTTTCGGGTCTAATCCATAAAACTAAACGCCCTATTCAGACTTGCTTTCGCTACGCCTACACCTACCGGCTTAAGCTTGCTTCATAGATTAACTCGCTGACCCATTATGCAAAAGGTACGCTGTCACTCTAAATATCAATAAATTGATATAGAGCTCCAACTGTTTGTAAGCACTTGATTTCAGATTCTATTTCACTCCCCTCCCGGGGTTCTTTTCACCTTTCCCTCACGGTACTTGTTCACTATCGGTCGTTAAGGAGTATTTAGGCTTGGAGGATGGTCCCCCCATATTCAAACAGGATTTCACGTGCCCCGCTCTACTCAAGGATTTAAAAACTTTCTATTTATACAGGACTATCACCTTCTATGGTTACCATTTCCAGAGTATTCTAATTCTTATTTTTAAATCACTAGCCTTTTCCGCTTTCGCTCGTCACTACTAACAGAATCTCGGTTGATTTCTTTTCCTTTGGCTACTTAGATATTTCAGTTCACCAAGTTTGCTTTATATATTTAGTATATAATAACTAGCTAAGCTAGTTGGGTTTCCCCATTCGGAAATCTGCGGATCAAAATTTGTTGACAATTTCCCACAGCTTATCGCAGCCTGCCACGTCCTTCATCGCCTCTTAACGCCAAGGCATCCATCAAGTGCTCTTAATAATTTATCTATCTGACTATATGTAGAATATGCAGAGTTAAATATTAACTTACAATTGAATTGAGATTAAATAATCTCTACCATAAAACTTTTCAAACATCTAAAAACTAATCTTTTATATGTTACAATCTGATAAATCATATGTCAACGCCTTTTTACACAAAACATTTACCTATTATTATCAACAACAATATACCAGCAATCTTAAACAGTACAATCTGAGAAATATTCGACAAATTGATATGTACAGAAAAATTAATGAAAAAGATATTTTGTAAGATAAAATGTGTTAAAATTAGTTACCTAAAAATGAAAATGAACATTTGGAGTATTTCTAATGTATGAAAAGTAATCTATCTTTTATAAAAAACTTTGCTTTAAATTGTATATCCAAGCTCACTGGCTTATTAAATAGTAAAAAAGTAAAAGATTTCATTATGGATAAATACAGTACTCTCCATAAAGAAATTGTAGTGTTTCTTGAAAAATCTAAAAACCTGTTAAATACCAACACTGAAATCGGGTTATATCACTTCTATAAAGGTAATATATCAGATGCAAAGTTAAGATTTTGGTTAATTAGCATATTCTACCCTAATTTACCTCTAGTCTGGTATAATATCGGAAGATGTCATTTTGCAGTAGGCAATACTAACAAAGCTTATAATTATTTAACAAAAACCCTAAAATTAGATAGTAGTCATAAAGAAGCTTCTTACTATATAAAGAAAATAACAAACACATCAGATATTGTGGAATTGCCTGAAAATCTCATAAAGCAATATTTTGATTACACAGGTGAATATTTTGTTGAACATTGGTTGATTGCCAAACAATACAGAGGACATGAACTAGTACATATGATAATCAAAAAAATCTTTCACAACTCCACTTCTGAACTGAATATACTTGACCTTGGTTGCGGTACTGGAATATGTGGTCACTTCCTAAAAATAAATAATATTAGAAGTCGCATAACAGGAGTTGACATCTCAAATAGAATGCTCAATATTGCAAGAGGATGTCTTATAAAAGGTAAACCTGTTTACAATGAGTTAATACATACAGAAATGAAAGAGTTTCTTAAACAAGAGAAGAACCAGCAGTATGATGTAATTATCTTTGTTGAAGTGCTACACTATCTACATGATTTTCTAGCAGAATTGGAACTAGCAAAAGGATTGACAAACAAAAAAGGGGTTATTGTATGTTTAGTAAGAAGAAAGGAAGGTAAAGGTATTGACTTTGTAAACAAAGGAGATTATTTTCGTCATTCAGAAGATTATATTCAGCATGTTGCAAAAGAAACAAATATGCAAATAAGTCAAATGAGTTACTGTAAAATATATGGCAGTCAGGTTGATGGTATCTTATTTGCATTACAACATCCACAAACAAATTCAACAACTTAATCGAGAAATCGCTCAAATAAATTTCTATATTATCATAAAAGGAGCCTTATGAATTACATTACTATTAATTACGCAAAAGATAGTAAATTAACCGATTTTGGAAAAGCAGTTCTATTGGATAGGTATTTAATAGAAAATGAAAGTTATCAAGATCTCTTTATACGTATTGCTAATTACTATTCTGATGATAGAAAACATGCACAACGTCTTTATGATTACATGAGCAACTTGTGGTTCATGCCTTCAACACCAATACTTAGTAACGGCGGTACCAAAAGAGGATTGCCTATTTCCTGCTTTCTTAATGAAACTGAAGATAGCTTGAAGGGAATAGTTGATCTATGGAATGAAAATGTTTGGCTCGCTGCACGTGGTGGTGGAATAGGTAGTTATTGGGGAAATTTACGTTCAATTGGTGAAAGTGTCAAAGGTAGCGGTAAAACATCAGGAATTGTGCCATTTATCGTAGTACAAAACGCTCTGACGCTTGCAATCAGCCAAGGATCCTTAAGAAGAGGAAGCTCAGCAGTTTATCTTCCTGTATGGCATCCAGAAATAGAAGAGTTTCTAGATTTACGTAAGCCAACTGGTGGTGACCCAAATCGCAAAGCATTAAATATACATCATGCTGTAATAGTAACAGATAAGTTTATGCAAGCTGTTGAAGATGATCAAGAATGGGATTTAATAAGCCCTCATAACAATAAAGTTATTTCAACAGTAAAAGCACGGGATATATGGATTAAAATATTAACAGCAAGAATTGAAACTGGAGAACCTTATATTATCTTTCTTAATGCAACAAATAACAATAAACCAGAACCTTACAAAAAGCTCAATTTAGATATCAAAATGTCAAACCTATGCAGTGAAATAACTTTAACTACAGGTTACGATCACCTGAACAAGTCACGCACTGCTGTATGTTGTTTATCATCCGTAAATCTTGAATACTACGAAGAATGGAAAGATAATGAGCTTTTCATAGAAGATATAATGCGTTTTCTTGATAATGTATTAGAGGATTTCATAAACCAAGCACCAAATGAAATACAGCGAGCAAAATATTCCGCAATAAGAGAGCGTAGTATCGGTCTTGGCGTGATGGGTTTTCATTCATTTTTACAAAGTAAAATGGTTCCTTTTGAATCAGTAACAGCCCAACAATGGAATAAAAAAATATTTAAGCATTTGCGCGAGCAAGCAGATGTAGTTTCTAAAAAATTAGCAGAAGAAAAAGGGCCATGTCTTGACGCTAAAGAAATCGATCTAATGGAAAGGTTCACACATAAGCTCGCTATTGCTCCAACTGCCTCAATTTCGATTATCGCAGGCAACACTTCCCCTGGAATAGAGCCATATGCAGCAAACGTATTTATACAGAAGACATTGACAGGTTCATTTGTAGTACGAAATAAATTCTTGCAAAAACTACTAGCAGAAAAAAATCAAGACAATGATGAAACATGGTCCTCAATTTCAACAAATGAGGGTTCTGTTCAGCATTTAGATTTTCTTAGCAAGCATGAAAAACTGACATTTAAAACAGCATACGAACTTGATCAACAATGGATCATAGAACATGCAAGTGATAGAACTTCTTATATTTGTCAATCTCAATCAGTAAATCTGTTCTTACCTGCCAATGTGCATAAACGTTACTTACATAAAATACACATGCTTGCTTGGAAAAAAGGATTAAAGAGCTTATATTACTGCAGATCACAATCAATGCAGAGAGCTGACAAGGTCTCACATGACATATTCAAAAAAAGTGAAATATTGCAACAAAAAACAGATATTAATTATGATGAATGTCTATCATGCCAGTAGACTGTACATACCTTACTGTCACAAAAATACAATTGTACAAAAGTTATGTTTTCATAGATGCTACATAGAAATCCAGATGAATTTCTAAAGTCTATTCCAAGAGATAAACGTATAATGTGCCTTGATATGGGAGAAAAACAAATAGGCGTAGCATTTAGTGATAAAACACAGCTTATAGCTACAGCTCATAGTATATACTACAGAAGAAATATAAGCAAAGATTTAGGTTATCTAAATAGAGTGCTTAAAGAAAATGAAGCTGGATCAATGGTAATAGGACTACCATTCACAATAGATGAACAAGAGACCGAATGGTGCAAAGTAATAATCCAGTTTGCAAATAAAATAATAAAAAAATGCAAAGTACACATATACCTACAAGACGAAAGTCTATCAACATCTCTTGCAACTCACGCACTAAAAATTATTGGAATATCAATCACAAAATCAAAAAAAATAGATGATAAAATTGCTGCATGTATTATTCTACAACAAACATTAGATAAGATAAACGCCATCAAATAGTTTTTTAAACTGAATTCATGTAAAACTACTCAATAAAACAAAAATTTTTCGTATAAGCATGACAAATTGCTGTAGCAAGAGCATCAGCAGTATGGTGACATTTTATATTTGAGCTTTTAACTATTTGCTTTACCATAAATATAATCTGACCCTTATCAGCATGACCATTTCCAGTAATGCTCTTTTTTATATAGTTTGCATCATATTCATTCATGGGTAAATCCGTCATTCGTAATATTAAAATTGCAATTGCTCTTGCATATCCTAAAGTTAGCGAAGATTTTGGATTCTTATTAACAAAGATTTTTTCTACAGCAGCTTCATTTGGAGAGTATAGGAAAATTACTTTCTTTAATTGTTCAAAAATTATATGTAGACGTTCACCTACACCCAATTTACCATCAGTTGATATGGTACCGCCACCCAAAAATTTAATATTATTCTTTTCTTCCAGTCTAATAATGGCCCAACCAGTCTTACTCATCCCTGGATCTAGGCCTATTATTTTAATCACTTAATAAAGGCTTAACCAATAAATAAACAAAAATAAAAATATCCAGACTACATCAACAAAATGCCAATACCAAGAGGCAAATTCAAAGCATAAATGATCTTGAGGTGTAAATTGACCTTTTCGAGCTCTAAATAAGCATACTGACAAAAATATTATTCCTATTATAACATGCACACAATGAAAACCAGTAATCATGTAAAAGTTAGATGTATAAATAAGTTTTTCTCCTGTTTCTCGCAAAGAAAAACTTGCTTCATGATATTCGATTGCTTGCACTATTATAAAGAATACTCCAAGCAATATAGTTATAAACAGCATTTTAATCATGCTCTTTTTATCATTTTCAAGTAAAAAATGATGTGCTGAAGTAATTGTTGTACCAGAAAGTAATAATATTAGTGTATTCATGAATGGTAACGACCACGGATCCGGTGGTAAAATTCCTTCAGGGGGCCATTCAATTTTTTTTGTAGGAGAAAACGCTTCAAATAAAAAAACCGGATCAAGCCAGGCTTTAAAGAATGAACAAAAGAACGCTATAAAAAACACAACTTCCGAGAGGATCAATAAGTACATTGCAAGCTTGAGTCCATGTTTTACAATGGCAGTATGGCATTTATCATAAATTGCTTCTCTTATTACATCTCTCCACCAATAAAACAGTACACCTGATACTGCAGAGATTCCTAAAACTAAACCAAATATTCCAGAAATTTGTTTATGGAGTGTACCAACTAATCCAAGTGCAAGAACAAGAATTGCTGCTGATATAGCAATTGGCCAGGGACTTGGGTCTACTAAATGAAAATCATGTTCTTTACTTTTCATATCATCTTCAAAAATACGTACCAAGCATACAAATTAGCTTAAAATTGTCAATATTTCTTAAAATCTTGATCAAATTTTGAAAAATTATATGCGCTATTCCAAAAGCCTAACTCAAATTGTGCAGTTATTTTAAATAATTCAAGCATTCTGGTTCTTTCACTTTCTCCTACTTTGTTACAATATTCGTCAACAATATCTTCCAAAGCAACACATCCAGATTCCATCAAACTACCGCCAAAAAAATCAAGCCAATCCTTATACCTATTATTTTTTTTAATTTTATTTCTCATATTATCAACAACAATTTTATATATGAAATGGCAAGAGTAAAGAACTGTTACAGCTTCATAAACATCGCTATATGAAGTAGACAAAAGAAAGTTAGTAAAATTGAAACACTCAAGCGACTTTTCTCCACGATTTATGGAATACACAGCAAAGTAGTGGTTGTATAACACTTTCATAATCTCTATTACCCCTTTAGCCACCTCAATAAATGGAACAATGCTGTTACAACTCTCCATTTTTGATGCAATCATTAAAACAGTACGAATATAATCAGCTAAAAAGAATGCATCTTGTTGTATATAAAATTTGAAGTTTTCTATGTTTAAAGTATTATTTGCTAATTCAACATTGAAAGGATGCTCAATAATATCCTTTAAAAGATTTGACCCATAATAGCTCTTAATTATACCACTGAACATCACATAAACTAGAATATAATTTAGTGTTAATACTACAGACTATGCTAGAGAATACATCTCATCCCAAAACAATATTTCTAGCTCTAAACCTCTCTTAAAAAACTCATGCATCCTTCTTTTTTCACAATCGCCAGCTTTCTTATAAAATTTATTCGTAACATTAGTAAACTCATCAATTGCAGCATTCATTGCTTTGCTATTGTAAATATTGATCCATCCTTCGTACTTGCTATTTTTAACCTCATCAGGTGTTACCTCACTCATCATATTATGTAGAATGATTTGGTATATGTTAAAGCAAGGGTAAGATGCTGATAAAGCTTCAGCAACAGAACTGTGATATGCAACGCGCATGAAAAAGTCAGTAAAGGCAGAACAGGCTCTTGATTTTTTGTGATTATCAGATAAATCACAATCTCCAAAATGTTCTTTATATTGCCTCCGAACATCAAATGTTCCTCTTGCCACATTTATTAAGCTGCTCATTATTTCAATGTCATGAACTTTAGCTGCAATAATCAATAAAGCACGAGTACAGTCCACTAAATATAAAAAATCCTGCTGAAGATAAAATTTGAACTTTTCATAATCTAGCGTATTGTTCATCAATTCAACATTGAAAGGATGTTTTATTATTTTTTCAATAAGGCTAGATGACTCTCTTACAGCAATATCGTAAAATTCTTCTTTTGGTTTGTCGGACATCTTGTAAGCCTCATAAATATTAAAACTGGTATAATTACTAAAAAGTTACTTACAATTTAATAATAAGTTATTATATCAGTATCAAGCTAGAAATAAAAGAGTTTAATAGTTTAAAGAAATTCTCTCTTTTTTTCTTCTATATTAAATTCTTTACAAAAATCAGTAGATAAGTCCACACCTTCCCAAGAAAATCCACCATCACTTTCCGATTCTTTACCAAAATGCCCATAGCAGGCTGTACGTTTATATATAGGACGATTAAGTGATAAATGTCTTATTATGCCTTTAGTTGATAAATCTATGTTACCTTCAATAAACCCTTTAATCCTCTCTTCATCTATTGTATTCGTGCCAAATGTATCAATGTAAAATGCAGTAGGTTTTGAGACACCAATTGCATAAGAAAGCTGCACAAGACAACGTTCAGCTAAACCTGCAAAGACAATATTTTTAGCAAGGTATCTCGCCATATAAGCTGCGGATCTATCAACTTTTGTTGCATCTTTTCCAGAAAACGCTCCTCCACCGTGTGGAATATAGCCTCCATAAGTATCAACCATAATTTTTCGTCCGGTTAATCCACAATCACCAACTGGTCCACCAATAACAAATCTACCTGTTGGATTGACTAAGAGATTTTCTTTAGGGCACATCCACCCTTCAGGTAAAGATGAAGCTATGTAAGGATAAATTATTTCCTTCACTTTCGATTGACTCAGATCCTCAAGATGCTGTATTGAAACAACAATACTTTCAGCACGCACTGGAAGGTTATTCTCATACGCCAAAGTGATTTGCGATTTTGCATCCGGACCAAGCTTTACCTCTTTGACCATACTCATGATATTTCTCAGAATCAAGTGTGCATAAAAAATGGGTGCTGGCATGAGGCTTTCTGTCTCTATTGTTGCATAGCCATACATTATGCCCTGATCCCCAGCACCTTGATCCACACCTATTGCAATGTCATTTGATTGTTCATGTAGCAATATATTTACCTTCACTGTTTCCCAGTGGAAACCATCATGCTCATAACCAATATCTTTTATTGTATTCCATACAATACTTTCAATCTTGCTATTTTCAATGTTCGGCCCAAATACTTCCCCAGCTATAATAACATTATCTTTAGTAACTAAAGTCTCTATTGCAGTACGAGAGGAAGAGTCATTAAAAAGGTATTCGTCAAGTATTGCATCTGAAATCTGGTCTGCTACTTTGTCTGGATGACCGGCTGCTACTGATTCACTGGTTACTGAATTCTTATGTAAAACCATCGTTTAGTTACACAATATCAAAACTATTGCAAATTTAAATGGTGGGTCTGGGAAGAGTTGAACCTCCGACCTCACGCTTATCAGGCGTGCGCTCTAACCACCTGAGCTACAGACCCGTATCTATTCAAGCCAAGGCTTGCATATCATCTGTAGGCACAACATCAATAAACGTCTTTTTATTTGCTGATTTTCTAAAACTTACCCAGCCTTTCGTTTTAGCAAAAATCGTATGATCTTTACCCATACCAACATTCTTTCCAGGATGAAATTTTGTACCTCTTTGACGTACAATTATGTTACCTGGAATAACCTCACCATTCTTCTTTATCCCGAGCCGACGCCCTGCCGAATCTCTACCATTACAGGAACTACCACCTGATTTTTTAGTTGCCATATCTTACCTCTTACTTTTGAAGACTAATTTCATTGATACGAAGAACAGTAATATACTGCCTATGACCATTTTTCCTACGGTAATTTTTTCTTCTCTTTTTCTTAAAGATTATAATTTTTTTATCTCTACACTGCTCCAGTACTTCAGCTTTAACAACAGCATTAGATGAACAAGATAAGCCATTACTTGAAACACAAATCACTTTATTGATTTCCACTTCCTCTTTTTCTTCAGCTTGTAATCTTTCTACTTTAATTATGCTGCCTTTTTTTACTAAATACTGCTTTCCACCAGTTTCGATTACTGCAAACATGACAAATATCAATTATTGTTATTAACACTAATCGTAAATGATGTTACACATACTGTCAATATAAATAAAAACATGAAATACTTCTACCTTTATCTGCTTTTCCTCGTGGAGAGTAGTCAAGTTTTAAAACTTGACTACTCTCAAATTCTCTTAGTCTCATGAAAACTTTACGACGTTAATAAAAACTCAAGCTTTCACTAAAAACATTCAATCGGAGCTTATAAATTAAAACTCATTCCAAGTTCAAACCCATGAGAAAAATTACTGAACTTGTGAAGTTTATAGCCAGCGAAAACATTCGTTCTCTCAGAAAGTGGAAGATTAATACCAGAACCTATCTGGTAGGAAAAAAATCCTTCTCGTTCTTGAGACATTGCAATAATGCCTCCTGTGCCAAAAGTAATATAAGGAGTAATATCCGTGCTTTCAAATTGATGATGATAATGAAGCTTTGCCATAAGTCCCACCTCTAGTCCAGTAGGGTTATACTGACTATTGAGAGTAGGTTTAACTACAGAACCAACCGAAATTTTAACACTATCTGTATAGTGAAAACCAACATCATAATTAATACCAAGCCGGCTATATGACAAAGAAGTATAGATTCTATCTTTAATCCAATCAACTCCAAAAGACGGTACTGACAGGAAACAACAGACCACCAAAATAAGCAACTTTTTCATTTTTAACATGTATATTGATATACATGTATACTAATGCATATGTTAAAAATAACATAATTCGCGTAATAAAAATTAGAGTTATTTTATTTTCTTAGTTATTTGCCTTTCTCTTGCAATTGCAAGACTTTTCTCTGGCACATCCTCTACTATAACGCTACCTGCTGCAACTAGAGAGTCATCATGAACATTAAGCGGTGCAATTAATGAACTATTGGCACCAATAAAACAATTGCTTCCAATATTTGTTTTATGTTTTTTTTTTCCATCATAATTACAAATAACGGTACCTGCACCTATGTTACTCCCCTGCCCTACCTGAGTATTTCCTATATAACTTAAATGCTTTATCTTAGTATTTATACCTATATCACTTGCTTTTGTTTCAACAAAATTACCTATGATTGCACCATCACCTATTGTTGTATTTTCACATTTGGCAAATGGACCAACCCTAACACCAGATCCTATTTTTACTCCAGGACCAAAAAAAACGTATGGGTAAACAATCGAATCCATACCAATTTGCGTATCAAGAGAGAAGAAAACAGTTTCTGGAGCAACAAGCGTTACTCCAGAGTTAGTGAAAAACTTTCTTTTTTCTTCTTGAAAGTAAAACTCGGCCGTTGCAAGGTCATTCCTATTATTTATGCCAGTTGCCTCCTCCTCATCAGCAATAACATAGCCGACATTTAAATTACTCTTTACTGCAATGGCAACGATATCGGTCAAGTAATATTCATGAGCTTGGTTATTACACTCTATTTTCTCCACCAATTCACGTAGATTCTTTTCACGTGCAACCATTATTCCGGCATTAGCAAGAAATTCCTCATCATTATTTCTACCATTTTGTGCTTCTACGATTTCTCTTAGGGAACCGTTCTCAATAATTAGTCTACCGTATCCTTTATTATTAGTTTTAAACCCAAGACAAACTAAAGCATTGCTCTCTCCTAAGCAGCTTATCATTTTAGTTATTGTGCTGCTTTTTATTAGTGGAGTATCCCCATACTGCACAACAACTATATCTGACAATTCTTTCAGGTTTCTCATTGCAATTTTGACTGCATCCCCTGTACCGAGCGTTGACTCTTGTGTAATTAGTTTTATACCCTCAAAGCATTTCAGCCTTTGAGTTAAAGGCAAATCGACTACAATAACTATTTTTTCAGGATTCACGTGCTTTGCATTGTAAATGACATGCTCAAGCATGGAGAAATTACCTATTTTGTGCAGAACCTTAGGCAAGCTTGAATTCATTCGTTTACCATGCCCAGCAGCAAGTACAACAAATGTATAAGATTTATTTGTCACTTATCTTAAAGACGAAAAATGAAAACCATAATGGTTGAGCCAACTAACTCTATTGTCGTAAAAGCTCCTTAGATCACTAATTTGATATTTCAGCATTGCTAGCCTTTCTATACCAATCCCAAATGCAAAGCCACTGTATTTAGTGTGATCTATTCCAACATTTTGAAATACATTTGGATGCGTCATACCGCATCCCAGTACTTCTATCCATTTACTACCTTTATAACTTATGTCCACTTCTGCAGAAGGCTCGGTAAAAGGGAAAAAACTATTACGAAAGCGTATTTTTAGACCTTTATCTCCGAAAAATTTACTAAGGAAGCGATGAATAGTAAATTTTAATTGGCCCATATTGACATTTTCATTAACATAAAGCCCTTCTATCTGATGAAACATAGGAGTGTGAGTTGCATCAAAGTCGTTTCTGTATACTCTACCAGGAGATACGATTTTAATCGGAAAAGTTTTCGCTTTTTCCATAGCTCTGATCTCCACAGATGAGGTATGAGTGCGCAGCACCATTCTTTTATCGTTTATTTTATTCTTTAAGTAGAAGGTATCTTGCTCCTCTCGCGCAGGATGATGACTTGGAGTATTTAGCGCATCAAACACGTGAAATTCATCTTCAATATCAGGACCATCAACTGCTTTGAAGCCCATATGTGCAAAAATGAGCTTTACTTCACTTATAACTTTGCTCAGTGGATGAATCTTGCCAATTCTTTCTGGTCTGACAGGCAGTGTGATATCAACTGCTTCATTTTGCAGTTTTAACTTAACTTCTTTATCTTTTAGTTCATTTTCTTTGCTTGTTATAAGCTGGTCTATCTTATTGCGTAAAACATTAATCACTGCACCTAGGTCGCGTTTTTCTCCTGCATCATCTATATTCTTTAAGTCATCGAAATAAGCTTTTACTACACCCTTTCTCCCCAAGTATGACAACCTAACTTTTTCTAAATCCTTCAAAGAAGCAGCATTTTCAATCTCAGAAACTGCCTTATCTTCAAGTAAAGGTATTTCACTTATTAGCTCTTTATTCACCTTAAAAACGCTAGCTTAAACTTTCATTATAGTGCAATCTTTAATATCATCAATAAAACTATTTGGATAAAAAGGGGAGAGTAGACCGGCGGAACTTCCCCACCAGTCTCTCGCAGAACTGCACGGAAACCTCTCGGCTTATACAGCTCCCATTATTTAGCCTTTTGATCCTAACCCAAGTGTCCAATGATAGAAAATACTTGGAGACCTCTTTCTCACTTTTCCTAAAAATTGCTTTGCTAGTCTTCCGTGATCACGAAGTTTCTTATATTTTGTCCTGACCCATCTTATGAGGTATCTCTCTATATTCCTGAGAGATGGATACATCTCTGATTTATAAAACCTGCCATAGTACTGAAACCAGCCTCTGACTATTGGATCTATTTTCTTCGATATTTCCTCTAGTGTGGTCCATGTAATCCGATGTATTCTCCATGACTTTATGGTTTTCTTGATCTTCTTCTTGGCTTTGTTACTAATTGCAGGTAGAAATGAGATGAAATAATTCCTCATCTTATTCTTTGCTACTCTAGGTCTAAAAGTATAACCTAGAAAATCAAAGCTTTGTTTAGGAAATTGTTCTTTTCTATCATCATCCTTACTGTACACAATCTGTGTCTTTTCAGGATGTAACTTCAATTTACACTTAGCCAATCTTTCTTCAATCATTACTTTCATAAATCCTGCCTGTCTTTTAGTTC
This sequence comes from Wolbachia endosymbiont (group B) of Villa cingulata, assembly GCF_964028285.1. Taxonomy (NCBI): domain Bacteria; kingdom Pseudomonadati; phylum Pseudomonadota; class Alphaproteobacteria; order Rickettsiales; family Anaplasmataceae; genus Wolbachia; species Wolbachia endosymbiont (group B) of Villa cingulata. The sequence goes on from NZ_OZ034766.1 coordinate 1,135,839, forward strand.
TGCAGTGCACTATCGCATCATCTACATATCTTTCAAATGGTACTGTTTGACCTTACCCAGAAAAAGTAGACAGAAAGTTAAGACGTTTTTGAAGTAAAATAAAACGTTTTTTCAAAGAGGTGTGGTATGACAAAAAGAAAAGAATATACAGCAGAATTCAAAATTGAAGCTATAAGACTAGTAAAAGAAACAGGTCAATCATCAGCAAAAATAGCAAGAGATTTGGGTATTAGCGGTGATTCATTAAGCAGATGGGTAAAAACATACAATGATAGAATGTCTGGAGTAGATGCGTTTCCAGGAAAAGGGAAAGTAGCTCATTGTGACAAAGAAAAGTTTGATTTAAAGAAAGAGCTGGCAAGAGTAACGAGGGAAAGAGACATTTTAAAAAAAGCCCTGGGATATTTTGCAAACCAAAAAGAGTAAAATATTCTTTTATAAAAGAACATAAAAAATGCTATAAAATACGGGAATCATGCAGATTTTTGAACGTATCTGCTTGTGGTTATTATAAATGGATTACTAAGGAAAAAAACAACAAAAAATCAATAAGAGAAGAGCTCATACAAGATATTCAGAAGGTATATCGAGCATCACAATGCAGATACGGAGCTCCTAAAATTCACGCTGAATTAAAGGCTTTAGGTAAAAATTATAACATCAAAACAGTGCAAAATGTTATGCAGAAAAATGGCATTCAAGCTAAGCTTAGACGAAAGTTTAAAAGTAAAAAACCACAAATAGACAATAGAGTTATAACTCCTAACATATTAAATCAGAATTTCATCGCTGATCAACCTAACAAGATATGGGTAACTGATATTACGTACATAAAAACTAATGAAGGATGGTTATATTTGGCAGCAATAATAGATTTATATTCACGCATGGTGATTGGCTGGTCAATGAGTAATGCAGTAAATAGGCAATTAGTTATAGATGCGTTATTCATGGCTATTGGTAGGCGCAAATCTGCTAAAAATCTACTATTTCATAGCGATCAAGGATCGCAATACACCTCTAAAAATTATCAATTTTTACTAAGTACAAAAAATATTACTTCTAGTATGAGTCACAAAGGTTGTTGTTATGATAATGCTGTTTCAGAGAGCTTTTTTAGTTCACTTAAGAGAGAGTTACTCATTGATACTTCACAACACTCTGCACAACAAGCTAAAACCGCAATATTTGAATATATAGAAATTTTTTATAATAAACAGCGTAGACATTCTACTATTAACTATTGCATTCCTGAGCTTTTTGATTCATCATTCTCATAGCAAAAACGTCTTAACTTTCTGTCTACTTTTTCTGGGTAAGGTCAGTTGGATAATTTTGTTTCATCCACATATCAAACGCATGGTGCATAAATATGCTTGAAATGATTGGGCTTATTGAACCTCCTTGCGGAACTCCTTTATCCCTTGTTACCCTACTGCCATCTGCTTGCTGAATGGGGGCTTTCATCCACCTCTCAACATACAGTATGACCCATTTGCAGTCTGTGTGTTTCTTGATAGCCTGCAGTGCTAAATCGTGGTCCAGATTGTCGAAAAACCCAGATATATCAAGATCTACCGTCCAATCATTTTTCCAACATCTCTTCCGTGCTGTGTATACCGCATCCAGCGCAGACTTATTTGGTCTATAACCATATGAATCTTCGTGAAATTTCGGTTCTACTAACGGCTCAAGATACATTGTAGCTGCTGTTTGCGCTATCCTGTCGAATACTGAAGGCACACATAAAATTCTTTGCCCTCCTGTATCTTTTGGTATCGCAACAGCTTTTACCGGCTCTGGAAAATAACTTCCGGATGACATCCGATTCCATAATTTGTATAGATTATCCTTTAGATTTTCTTCAAACTTTGTTATCGAGACCTCATCTACACCTGCTGCACCTTTATTTTTCGATACTTGTTTATAAGCTCTCCAAATAAGTTGCTTCGGTATATCAAAAGACTTTGTTTCATTCATTAACTCCTCCCTTTCGGTTGATAAATAATTAAAACTAAATAACTTAGCCCCTTCACTCCATTTCCATTACAGAAACTTCTTCGCTACTACGAGCTAATCCGCCCCTGTTTTTCGCATCGGTACTCTCATCCTCAGAGATCAGCTCTTTGGACTTCTCCCTTTTCATCGAAACGACAGGTTCCCGTAGTTCCATGCAATAGCCTAAAATAGATTCACGCCACTTTTATGCCGGACGCCACCTACCCAGTAAACAAGCTCCCAGTAGATTCATCCCAGGTTAACGACTACCCCCTGGTTTTGACGTCGTCTCTACGCTTTCGACACTGACCTTACCCAGAAAAAGTAGACAGAAAGTTAAGACGTTTTTGAAGTAAAATAAAACGTTTTTTCAAAGAGGTGTGGTATGACAAAAAGAAAAGAATATACAGCAGAATTCAAAATTGAAGCTATAAGACTAGTAAAAGAAACAGGTCAATCATCAGCAAAAATAGCAAGAGATTTGGGTATTAGCGGTGATTCATTAAGCAGATGGGTAAAAACATACAATGATAGAATGTCTGGAGTAGATGCGTTTCCAGGAAAAGGGAAAGTAGCTCATTGTGACAAAGAAAAGTTTGATTTAAAGAAAGAGCTGGCAAGAGTAACGAGGGAAAGAGACATTTTAAAAAAAGCCCTGGGATATTTTGCAAACCAAAAAGAGTAAAATATTCTTTTATAAAAGAACATAAAAAATGCTATAAAATACGGGAATCATGCAGATTTTTGAACGTATCTGCTTGTGGTTATTATAAATGGATTACTAAGGAAAAAAACAACAAAAAATCAATAAGAGAAGAGCTCATACAAGATATTCAGAAGGTATATCGAGCATCACAATGCAGATACGGAGCTCCTAAAATTCACGCTGAATTAAAGGCTTTAGGTAAAAATTATAACATCAAAACAGTGCAAAATGTTATGCAGAAAAATGGCATTCAAGCTAAGCTTAGACGAAAGTTTAAAAGTAAAAAACCACAAATAGACAATAGAGTTATAACTCCTAACATATTAAATCAGAATTTCATCGCTGATCAACCTAACAAGATATGGGTAACTGATATTACGTACATAAAAACTAATGAAGGATGGTTATATTTGGCAGCAATAATAGATTTATATTCACGCATGGTGATTGGCTGGTCAATGAGTAATGCAGTAAATAGGCAATTAGTTATAGATGCGTTATTCATGGCTATTGGTAGGCGCAAATCTGCTAAAAATCTACTATTTCATAGCGATCAAGGATCGCAATACACCTCTAAAAATTATCAATTTTTACTAAGTACAAAAAATATTACTTCTAGTATGAGTCACAAAGGTTGTTGTTATGATAATGCTGTTTCAGAGAGCTTTTTTAGTTCACTTAAGAGAGAGTTACTCATTGATACTTCACAACACTCTGCACAACAAGCTAAAACCGCAATATTTGAATATATAGAAATTTTTTATAATAAACAGCGTAGACATTCTACTATTAACTATTGCATTCCTGAGCTTTTTGATTCATCATTCTCATAGCAAAAACGTCTTAACTTTCTGTCTACTTTTTCTGGGTAAGGTCAACACTTCATCAGTGGTTCACTTGCGTTCGTCTCTCTATTTCATACATGACACATAATTGTGCCTTTTCCATAACGCTCACTACCTTAGCTCTTTACCAAAGCAGCTTATGGCTGTTTGAAGCCTGCTCTTGCAAACCGGCTCCGAGGGGCCCTCCCTCATCTACTGCACAGCTTCAACACTTTCCGTGTTTCTACGGCGCACTGTCATCCCAGTACTCTCCTTCTTGTCATTCCAGTGCGTGACACTGGAATGGCTTTGTTGCATAGCACCTTAAGCAGTGATGGTTTACGACAAATTTATGTAATGATTTCAAATTTAGCCATACCAATACCAGTGAATTTGTTGAGCAAATAGCACTTAATTAGTAATTCTTTTTCACGGTTTACTTCAGATTTATTCCTAAACAAATACTTGCTTCAACCTTGAGAAAAATCCTTCTATGTAAGATCTTTTTCCATAAATTGCTTCCTTTTTCCACTCTTTTACACCATCTTGTCCATATAATTTTATTAACCTAATAGCAGCATTTCTGTCAGACATATAATCTATTTTTGAATGTTCTGCTGCATCCTTTTTTGGTAGAACTTTTGTCTTTATATCGTATTTCTTACACAATTTATAAAGTTTTTGCCTATCGTATGCCCTATCTGCATATAATGCTTTTATTTTGTGCTGAAAATTAACTTCTTCAAGCAAGCTCCATAGTGGTCAGAGTAGACGCCATTACTGTATCTTGCAGCTATAGCTTTTTTACTATTCACACTTAACATAACATGTAACTTTCTTACTTGCTCGTAGCTTCGGTACTTTCTATCTGCACTGTTTTCCTTACTGTGGCCAGGAGTGTTACTGTAAATTTGTACTATCTATGATAATTTCAATATTTTCCATGTTGCTTTTATCAATCCTGCAATCATTTATCTTAATATTAAGTTTTTTTTGATGCTTGTGAATAGCTGATAACTGCCAAATTTTTTCCTATTTGTTGCAGATATCCTTTTACAAACCCTACCGTTTGTCTTAAGCCAATTCTAAAAAGATTAACGATTATATGCACCAAAATCACAACTTTATCACTATAAATATAGTTGCCGCCCTGCATTTTTGGACTATTTTCATACCAATTTTCGATAGCTTCATCGATGTAACGAAAAATATTCCCCCTTTTTTCAAGGAATTTGTTATATTCGTTTTGGTTACTGACTTTCATTTTCTGTGGCATATTTTTTCTTCAACAGTTAAATGGCTGTTTTATAATGAATTTTGTCAGTAGCCACCAGATTTTTTCAGTTGCTATGCAACAAAGCCCACTGGAATCCAGGAATTTTATTAGGTTGGTAAGCATAAAAGTAGCCGTTTTATGTTAAAATACAACGTTTTGATGATCATGAAAAAACTGGATGCCAGTGTCTGGGCACTGGCATGACATCATCTTTTTTATCAGATGCATATGAAATCAGCGCTTTCTTTCTTGTCATCCCAGTGCTCTCCTTCTTGTCATCCCAGTGCTTGACACTGGGATCCAGAACAGGTAATAAGAAGTGCTGGAATGACATCTCTATAGGACTCCTAACTAATCCAGAATATTAAAAAATTTACCAGGCGAAAAAAAAGGCAAAAGAATCCCCCAGTAGTGAGTTTTATAATGTAAATTGGCATTGTAATAATGTGCTAACGCTTATTTAAAGCGCATTTTGGCTGAATGTAGAAAAAATAAAAAAGACATGCAGCCGCTATAATTTTTATGTAATTTGCCAATAAATATCTGAGTTTTTTACTGAATTTTGTTGTTAAATCTGCAGAGATTAAAAACAAGGATAAACACTCTTATTATCATAATAAGGAGACTGATGAGGTTTGTAAAGTAACTTTTTCTGCTCTTATTGAATCCAACACGCTACTGTTATGTAAGAGTGCTATAATTATTAATTTATTGACTAATTATATTTTTTATTTCACTTTATATTAAAAAATTTACTCATGTATAGTAGTAACATAGAAACTAAGAAAAAATACGAAATCGAGGATTTACCTAAGTTTTTTAAGAATAGATCCAAAGACATAAGTAAGGCATTTTCTAACGAAGTACTGGAGATTAGCACCATTCGCTCAAAAAATATTACAAGTGATAAGCAAGAGTTTTCATTTAAGATCAAGCTGCTGACAGAGGTAAACCCTAATACAATATTACCTCAAATAAAACATTTAATTGACTTTTTTAAAATCTGCCTTTCTCAGGAGAAAAACTTCACAGCCAATATAAAAGTAGCAAAAGAAAGCGAAGAACTATACAACAACTACCATAAAGCTAATAAAACTGTAGAAGAATGCATAAGTAATGCTCCAATTCAAATCCTCCTACAGGGCATAACGATAACGCTACAAACAAACGTTAAAAACATTAACCTCGATAGCTTGCAACAAATCGAGATATTCTTAGATGAGCAGCTAAAACATGCAGAAAAAGCTAAAAATGAGGATACTACAAGAAATTTAGTGTCTCAAGAAATAGAGCGGAATATAGGTCAAACTAGGTCACACACAGATTATTTTAATGCTAATAGAAAAAAGAAATCCAAAAAGCAGGCTAAAGAATTATTGCAAGAAGAAAAACAATCAATCATAAAACAAGCTCAAATTGATGCTAGAGTAGCTATGATAGATAATTTGGCTGAGCACAAGGGAAAAAAACTCGATGAAATATTCGTAGAAGTAGTAAGTGAATATACAAATCAAGATCCAGAAATATTTCACAATATTTTCAACTCAGTGTTTAATATTATTTATTTCCAAGATAAACAACTACATGAAGTATTAGAACCAGATGAGATATCAGAAGTGCTAGAGGTACTCAAAAGGCCACAACCCCCTAATAATTCACTTTTAGGTAAAGAATATTTACAAAAGCAAGTATATAGAAAAAAAGAGCAGTTGATTAAATTAGTTTCAGGCCAACCTTCTCCACAGCCTAAAAATGTTTCTCATGAAATTTTACCAAGCAAAGCTGTAGACCATTTACCAAAAACAAATGAAGCGAAAACTCGATTGCCTACTAATATTAGGCTCAAATCACCATTAAAAGCTATGTTTTCTTCGAAAAAGACTTATTTTTGTCTATTTTTAGTAGCAGCTTCTATATCAGCACTCTGCCTATGGCACTTGCCGCTGGGAAAAGTGTCAATTTTAAAGGAATTGGTGCCAACAGAAAAAAGGGAAAGTATCGGTCTAACATTAAACATAGGGTTACCAATATTAATTACACTGTGCATTTTGAACCTGGCTTACTTTCTATATTCTGAATATTCTGTAGAATCTATTGAGCAGATAAGTAAAAAAGATCTTCCTTTGCGCACCTAACAAATAAGATCTTTTGTGATATAATTATTTATTTTATTGCATGTTTAAAGGAATTATCAAAGATATTGGCACTATAACTGGTATCACTATCCACCCTAACTCTGATCAAATCTTCCATATTGAGACACAAAATTTATCCTCTATAAACAAAGGAGATTCAATATCCTGCTCCGGAGTGTGTTTAACTGTTGTCGACATAATGAACGATGTATTCATAGTTCAAGTATCTCAAGAAACTATGAAGGTTTCTAACTTAAATATGTGGGAAACAGGGAAAAAAATAAACCTAGAACAAGCAATGAAACTGAGTGACAGAATTGACGGTCACTTGGTTCAGGGTCATGTGGATAACACAGCAGAAATTTTAATAATCAATCAAAATTCAGAATCTCATGAAATCAGACTATCATGCCCACAAGAATTAATTAAATTTGTTGCAAAAAAAGGTTCTATAACGCTAGATGGAGTTTCCCTTACAGTAAATTCAGTTGTCGATCAAGAATTCACTGTGAATATAATTCCCTATACATGGAAAAACACAACTTTTCAGCATAATAAAACAGGTAATTACCTAAATTTAGAAGTTGATATGATTGCTCGGTACTTAGACCAGCTGATAAAATATCAACACAATTAATTTTACAACTTTGTTATTTACAACTATTATATCTTGAAAATCATATAGATACAAAATATGTTTTTCGATAGCCTAATTATCTTTATTATTGTCTTGTGTGTAATAATATCGATAACTAGAGGTTTTATAAAAGAGCTATGTGCATTAATGTTCTTGCTCTTATCAGTCTTTTTGACAGCTAGTTACTATGATTTTTTTATTATAAATTATAGTAAGTATTTTGACTCTAAAGTTACACAAAACATACTTTCTACAATCTCTGTATTTATTATACTTAATCTTACATTCATGACAATGAATAACTGGCTAATGTACATATTATCACCTATAAGGTTGGGATTAATGGATAGAGTTACTGGAATCTTTGTCGGAGCACTTAGAGGAATATTGCTTTCTTATGTACTATTTTTTGCTGTGCACTTATATTGCCACACAGTATATGATAAAAAAGAGGGAGAGTCTAAAGTAGAAGCAGAAGACATATTGCCCAATTGGATAACAAATTCACACTCTTATCAGGCTTTATTTGTGACAACAGAAGAAGTAATTAACATGTATGTGCCAGAGTCATTGATACTAAAAATAAAAGAGATCGGTGAGGAAATGGTTGATCAAGAAAAACCTCAAAACAATAAAGAAAAGTGAGTGTTGATTTTCTATAGCTAAACTAGCCTAGACATCTATTATCCACAGCAATTCGCCATAGGTTACCAATTCCTATGACTAATCAAACAAAACTGCAGACATTGACGAATAAGTAAATCATCAAAAAAATTTAAATGTATAACTTTAGTTCATCAATGTAATAAAACAAAACTTTTTTAGTGAGTTCAAAATCTTCTAAGGTATTTCCTTCACATCTTGCTGTAATACAGTTTTGCGTATTTGATACTCTAAGAAGCCACCAACCTTTATTATCGGTTACCTTAATACCATCAAGCTCTGAAAATACAATATTTTTCTGCTTTAGTGTCTCCTTTATTGATTCAATTATTTGAAATTTTTTCTCATCCTTCACTACAATTTTCACTTCATGAGTGATATATAACTTTGGTAAATCTTTAATCATCTCAGATAGGCTTTGGTTTTTCTTAAGTAAAATGTCAATGGCTTTAATAGCAGAATATAGTCCATCATCAAAACCTAGCTCAGAAAAGAAAAAATGTCCACTCAGTTCACCGGCAAACTTTGCTCCTTCTTCTACCATCTTTTTCTTAACTAGTGAGTGTCCAGTGGCACAGGTAATTATTTGCCCTCCTAATTTGCTAACGAAATCATGCACTTTCATACTCATTTTTACGTTGGCAATAACCTTGCTTTTTGGGTGTTCCGCCAATACTTCACGTGAAAAAATCATAAACAAGTGATCATTGGAAACAACATTACCTTTATTATCAATCAAGCGTACCCTATCACCATCACCATCAAGTGCAATACCAAGATCACATTTATCTTTCTTGACAATATCTATTAACTGAGCAAGATTTTTCTCTTCTATGGGATCTGGGTCATGCAGTGGAAACGTTCCATCTATAAAGCTATTGGTTACGATGTGTATATGATCTGGTAAAATCTTTTCAATATACCTTACAATTGTTGGACTATTGCCAAAATCCCAAGCTATTTTTAGTTTTTGTGTAGCGTTATTCTTGAGCGCATTTTTTAATATGTTAACGTACTCACTATATATATTCGTGTTAATTAAGCTTCCAATTTTCGTGCTGTTTTTAATTGTACTGCCTATAATTTCCTTCATTTCTTGATCTGAGTAAACTTTTTTACTACTGAAAAATTTAAAGCCGTTATATTCTCTGGGATTATGAGAAGCAGTGATCATAATCCCAAGATCTGCATTCATTGTTGCAGCGTAGAGAATAGGTGAAGAACAGAGTCCAACGCGTATAACATTTGCACCGGATAAAATCAAGCCTCTGATTAATTCTTTTTCTATACTTGGTGAATCTATCCTGCTGTCATAGCCTACACAAACGTTAGCTGCAGTTTGACCGAATTTTCTACCTATTTCATACCCATCACTGATTTGCAGGTCTTTGCCTACCACACCTCTAATATCGTATTTTCTTATAATAGTATTGTCCATACTGCACTTCTTGGAGTGGTTAATATATAACATTCCCGCCAAATACTCAAGTTTATTTAACTATAAAATTAGTTGATTTTTTAAGAAAATGTGTTAATATTATAACATAGTTCTATAAAAATAGAAATTATGCTAGAAGAAAACTTATTTATAGCTGAAAATCAAGGTTTAAATGTAGATGAACAGCAGAAAAAAGATATTTTAGATGTAATTGAATCCTGCAGCAGCTTTCAGGAGACTATAAAACAATTGGAGAAAAAAAACTTAATCTGGTATTTTATTGGTCCTTTACTACAAAATAAAGACATTAAGGAACAAATGAGCTCAAAGTGGAAGACAGATTTCCAAAAATTTGAGCAATCAATAAATGAAACACATAAAGAATTTGAAGCATCTCTACCAGGTGAAAATTTCTTAGCATATACAACAAAAGATAATGACTTTCAAATTAGGTTTGAAAATAAAGAAAAACCAATAGAGATTAGTACCCTTTTAAGAGCCAGCGACGAAGGTAAGGTTTATAACCTATCTTTAGGGAAAGATAGTCAAATAACTGCAACCAAAAAAGGTAGCGAAAGACACTATAATTTTACTGGTTCAAGCTCATGTGAAATGACCATCAACTGGCAAGCTAAGGATTCTAAAGGCAATAACATAAACTGTAGTATGACTGTGAAAATAGACTCTAGTGGCATAAAAAATGTAGTTGATGAACCAAAATTTGGAGGAATAACCGACCCAGAAGAGGTATTAAAATTAATTGAGCAGAATAAAGAAGTTTTTATCAACGGCAAAACTCTACATCAAGCTTTCACTGATATGGGCAAAAGTGTGAACGAGCAGCAAACGCTGGCAGGGGGATATAATAGTTTAGACTTAATCTGACAAGCGAATAGAGTAAGATAAAAATATAAACAAATTTTAAAGGAGTGTCAGATATGAGTACAACACAAGAAAAAATATTAAAACCAAAGTTAGGATTGCTAGAACTTGCAAAACAATTAGGGAATGTATCGCAGGCATGTAAAGTGATGGGATATTCGAGAGATACATTTTACCGATTCAAAGAACTATATGAAACAGGAGGAGAAGAGGGATTACATGAGATAAGTAAAAGTAAGCCATTATATGCAAATAGAGTATCAGAGAATATAGAAAAAGCAGTAGTTGAAATAGCAATAGAATTTCCAGCATATGGACAAGAAAGAGCAGCAAATGAACTGAAAAAGAGAGGAATTCTAATATCTGCTAGCGGGATAAGATCAATATGGCAAAGAAACGATCTTGAAAATTTTAAAAAGAGATTGAAAGCGCTGGAAGCGAAGGTAGTACAAGATGGTATAATTTTGACAGAGGAGCAAGTTACTGCTTTAGAAAAAGCTAAGGAACAAAAAGAGGCACATGGCGAAATTGAGACACAACACCCTGGATACTTAGGTATGACCTTACCCAGAAAAAGTAGACAGAAAGTTAAGACGTTTTTGAAGTAAAATAAAACGTTTTTTCAAAGAGGTGTGGTATGACAAAAAGAAAAGAATATACAGCAGAATTCAAAATTGAAGCTATAAGACTAGTAAAAGAAACAGGTCAATCATCAGCAAAAATAGCAAGAGATTTGGGTATTAGCGGTGATTCATTAAGCAGATGGGTAAAAACATACAATGATAGAATGTCTGGAGTAGATGCGTTTCCAGGAAAAGGGAAAGTAGCTCATTGTGACAAAGAAAAGTTTGATTTAAAGAAAGAGCTGGCAAGAGTAACGAGGGAAAGAGACATTTTAAAAAAAAGCCCTGGGATATTTTGCAAACCAAAAAGAGTAAAATATTCTTTTATAAAAGAACATAAAAAATGCTATAAAATACGGGAATCATGCAGATTTTTGAACGTATCTGCTTGTGGTTATTATAAATGGATTACTAAGGAAAAAAACAACAAAAAATCAATAAGAGAAGAGCTCATACAAGATATTCAGAAGGTATATCGAGCATCACAATGCAGATACGGAGCTCCTAAAATTCACGCTGAATTAAAGGCTTTAGGTAAAAATTATAACATCAAAACAGTGCAAAATGTTATGCAGAAAAATGGCATTCAAGCTAAGCTTAGACGAAAGTTTAAAAGTAAAAAACCACAAATAGACAATAGAGTTATAACTCCTAACATATTAAATCAGAATTTCATCGCTGATCAACCTAACAAGATATGGGTAACTGATATTACGTACATAAAAACTAATGAAGGATGGTTATATTTGGCAGCAATAATAGATTTATATTCACGCATGGTGATTGGCTGGTCAATGAGTAATGCAGTAAATAGGCAATTAGTTATAGATGCGTTATTCATGGCTATTGGTAGGCGCAAATCTGCTAAAAATCTACTATTTCATAGCGATCAAGGATCGCAATACACCTCTAAAAATTATCAATTTTTACTAAGTACAAAAAATATTACTTCTAGTATGAGTCACAAAGGTTGTTGTTATGATAATGCTGTTTCAGAGAGCTTTTTTAGTTCACTTAAGAGAGAGTTACTCATTGATACTTCACAACACTCTGCACAACAAGCTAAAACCGCAATATTTGAATATATAGAAATTTTTTATAATAAACAGCGTAGACATTCTACTATTAACTATTGCATTCCTGAGCTTTTTGATTCATCATTCTCATAGCAAAAACGTCTTAACTTTCTGTCTACTTTTTCTGGGTAAGGTCAGTAGTCAAGATACCTATTATGTAGGCAATATCAAATGTATTGGACGAATTTATCAACAAACTTTTATTGATACCTACTCTAGAGTGGCCTTCGCTAAGCTTTATACGGAGAAAACTGCCATAACAGCTGCAGATCTTCTCAATGATAGAGTTATACCATTTTTTGATGAACAGAAAGTTCCATTGCTACGCATTTTAACCGATAGAGGTACGGAGTATTGTGGCAAACCAGGGAATCATGCGTACCAGCTATATTTGGGAATAGAAAATATTGATCACTCTAGAACCAAAGCTTATTCTCCACAGACTAATGGTATATGTGAAAGGCTTCATAGAACTATGCAAGACGAATGTTACAATATTATCTTTAGGAAAAAGATTTATAGTACTTTGGAAGAGCTTCAGTTAGATGTTGATCATTGGTTGCATTCTTACAATAGAGCTAGACCTCATTCTGGTAAGTATTGCTACGGTAAGACTCCTATGCAGACCTTTTTTGACAGTATGCATATTGCTTACCAAAAAAATATTGATAACATTAAAGCAGATTCTGATATCGGTTTTGACTTCGTCGATTCTTCTGTCAGATAATTCATGCTTGTCAGATTAAGTCTAAACTATTATAGCTAATCCAAACGAGATATTATATTGCAACAATCACTAATTTTCTGTGCTTTCAAAAAAACACATCAAGCAAAATCATTTGAAAGCAAGTGGACATTGTTAGGTGAATTAACCCTAACTTAAGAATCATGTATATACAATATTAGTATGTTTAATTAATAGTGAGGTTAAAAATGTCACCTAGTGAAATAAAATCTAACTCACGTCCTGTTGAAGCTCAACAAGATAATTTGGGTGTTAGTACAATTATGCAAGATTCATTAAGTGCAGATATTGTTCATAATTCTAAAAAACTAAAGGAAAGAATTACTGACTTGTTAAAAGGAGATACAGAATTCTCCAAAATGAAGCAAGGAGATCAGGCCCTTGTAGTAGGTACAGCAAGTGGATTATTTGCAGCAGTGCTACCACTTTTGGCAGTTGGTGCAACACTTGCTATACCAAGTGCTATAGTTGGTCTTACTCTATTTTACGCTGCGAAAGTTGCTGTAAAAGCAGTTCAATCTGGATATAAAGGGCTCAAATGGTCAGCAGAAAAAACAGTTGAAGGAGCGAAGCATATTGGCGGAAAAATTAAGGATGGCTATGAGTATTCAGCAGATTCACTGAAGAGAGGTGCTAGTTTTGTAAGTGAAAAAACAAAGGAAAAGACAAGTAATGTGCTCACTGCAACAGCGAATAAATTATATCGTGCAGCTGGTAATGAGAATTATTCAGATAGAATAGATAATGAGCTTATTCCTGATTCACCACAAAAGAAGAGAGCTCAAGAAGTGAAAGAAGATCTTAGAGCAATTTGTACTGATGGAAAAAATAATTCCACGTTAATAAAGAGCATACTTTCTGGAATATCAGAAAAAATAGAAGGAAAAATAGCAAAAGAAACATATCTTGATTGGAGAGATTATTTGCCAGACCAGCTAGTAGATAAATGGAGAGAGCAGAAAAAATTTATTGATAACTTGGACGCAGATGGTTTGCGTAACTTAGTTACAAAAAGACTATCAGATAAAGATAAATACTTTAGAGACAGTATTTTCTCTGAACATCATGATGAGATTAAGGAAGTTATTAAAGAATGCAAGGAAGAGCATACTCGTTTTAATACTTTAGAAAGGCTTAATAAGTCAGCAAAAAGGCATAAAGCAAGTTCTATGAATTCACTGGAAAATAGCTTATCAGGTAGTAGTTCAACGAGTTCTATAAGTACTGTTAGCAGCGAAGCAGAATTATTAAATCCTAGTGAGCATAAGGAAGTAAAAGCACCTACTTCACTTTGGAGCAAGTTGTCATCATCACTAAAAGGTGGCAAAAAGCCAAAGGAAGCTACTTATATAAGATATCAAGATTCTGAGTTGGATCAGATACAATCTGCGGAGATAGGAAATAGCCGTTTTTATGTTGCTCCACCAAAACCACCAAGAAGCAATTCAATGGAAGATCCTTTTGAGTTAAAGGAGATAATAATTCATAAACTACCAAAAAGCAATTCAATGGGTTCTTTAAGCACTGACAGTACTGCTACAACTTCTAGCTTTGCCAGTTACCGTCGTAATTCTGATAGTGGGTTCAATTCACCAAGTTCTTCTCCGCAACATGGTATGTTCACTGAGAAAAATGGCAAGTTAAAAACCCAAGCTGACTTAAGAAAGACAGGTTCTTTGGACAAATTGGTGGGACCTTCTTCAACAGTAACTGCTGAAGTTGATGTAGAGCATAAAGCTCCAAAAATGAAGATATAGAGAGTAAACAAAACTATCTATCTTCTTAAAAAAGATGTTACTCAGTGAGTAACATCTTTTTTTCATTTGATCAAAAACATTCGCTTGTTTTTGATCAATTTTTCATTACTAGGCCAACTATTGAGTTTCTCTTGCCTTTTTCATAGGTTACGCAAGAAACTTAAAAAATAAAAGTTTTTATTCAATAATTTGTGTATAAGGGATATTATTTTACTGCTAGTGAAATAAACCAGAATGAAGTCTATTTTATTGACAAGGCCTTTATTAGATTCGTTGAGCACAAGAAGCACGCTAAAAAAATATGGATACAAAGTTTTTATAGAACCAGTATTCACAATAAAGTACTTAAATCCTGATATATCTACGTATGAATTTGACGTTGTGATATCTACAAGTAAAAACAGTGTAAAGGCTTTCAGTCAAATATGCAAAGAGGATGGCTTTCCAATTATTACGGTTGGTAATTCAACCATGCAGGCTGCAAAAAATTTGGGATTTTCCGATATAATCTCAGCAGACAGCAACGTTGATGGTCTGATATCATTCATAAAATCTCATTATTCAAATGCAATAAAGTTCTTATATATAAGGGGACAAGAAGTATCATGTGACCTAAAAAAGAGATTATCTGAAGAAGGTTTTAACGTAAGAGAAGTTGTACTCTATAAAACAATTACTAAAAGGAGTCTAACTAATAGGTGTAAAAATTTACTATTGGACGGTAAAATTGATAGCGTTGCTTTTTTTTCCTCACAAACTGCAAGGGTATTTTGTTCATTAGTTCTAAAAAGTGGGCTATCTCCTGTGATGAATAATACAGTTGCATATACCATGAGTAAAAACATTGCTGATAGTTTAAAGTTAATCAAGTGGAAAAAAATTATAACATCGAGGTTGCCTACAGGGGAGAGTTTAATTGATATAATTAATAAGGATTGTTG
Organism: Wolbachia endosymbiont (group B) of Villa cingulata; assembly: GCF_964028285.1. Lineage (NCBI taxonomy): Bacteria > Pseudomonadati > Pseudomonadota > Alphaproteobacteria > Rickettsiales > Anaplasmataceae > Wolbachia > Wolbachia endosymbiont (group B) of Villa cingulata. The sequence continues at coordinate 1,151,540 of NZ_OZ034766.1, forward strand.
ATGCTAAAGATTGCAACTTGGAATGTAAACTCCATACGTAAAAGAATTAACCAACTTTGTAGTTTTATAGTTGATAGTCAGATAGATATAGTTTTGCTGCAAGAGATAAAATGTACGGAAGAGCAATTTCCTTATGCAGAAATAGAAGAATTAGAATATGAATATGCTATCTATGGACAGGTTGCAAGAAATGGCGTTTGTGTTTTATCTAAATATCCAATACTGGAGAAGTTTAAAATTGATATTGTGGAAAGTCATCAAGAAGCACGTTATATAGAGTGTGTGATAAAACACACCAATAATAAGGTAAGGGTAGGAAGTGTATACGTTCCAAACGGTCAAAGCCCAGACTCTCATACGTTTGAGTATAAACTCAAGTTTTTTGATAACCTATATGAAAGGATGGGCACTTTGTTGAAAAATGAAGAGTTAACTATTATAGCTGGCGATTATAATGTTGCACTGGATGAAATTGATGTTTTTGATTCAAATTTATTAAATGGCCAAGTATGCTTTCATATAAAAGAGCGTGAGAAGTTAAGAACAATCTTGAATCTTGGATTTAAAGACGCGTTTAGAATATCTCACCCAAATTTGCAACAATTCACTTGGTGGAATTATCAAGGCAATTCACTCAGAAACAATCAAGGAATGCGAATAGATTATATGCTATTATCGCCACAAGCTGCAGATAAATTAGAAATATGTTACATAGATGATAGGTTGCGTAAACTAGAAAACCCATCTGATCATACTCCCGTTGTATGTGTTATAAAACAATAAAAGACCTATTACACAATTCACCTTTGGCAAATAGGTCTTACTTGACTGCTGTCTTTTCTGTGCTTTTGGCTGGCTGATCTATAGTAATTTTTCCATCAAGCATAGTAAGCTGCTCACCCCCTTTATTTCCTACCTGAGGAGCTTGTTCCGGAGTAGGTTGTTTTTTACTCCCGTCAGCAATTGTTTCAAGAGAGCTTTCAATTGGGGTTTTTAAAATATCATCAATACCCTTGTAAATTTTTTCATTCAATTTTGCTCTCTTTTCTGTATCATCTTTATCTGGTGAACTAGGATCATATAAAGTACCTTTTTTGTTATTTGAAAAAAGAACCTCAACTCCTCCCTTTACAGCAAATATTGTACCAATAACAGCAGCAACTATCGCAAGTGTAGTAGGACCAAAAATTAATATTGAAGCAATGGAAAAAAGAATAGGCAGAAAAACCTTACGTAAGCACTTTGTTACCATCTCTTGATCACTAAGTAGTGGTTCATCCTCTTCTTTTTTATCTCCACCTAAAAATGGTATTTTTTCTTTCACTCCATCCATAAAGGAGCCATAAATATTTTTCGGGTCTATTTTTATTCCCAATAGTAACCCAACAAGTTTTATTAGTGAATCCTTAGCTTCTGTACCACGTATATCAGCTACACAATCATCTACTAATTTCTTTATTTCAACATTCTTGACACTCTCTTTGTTCGCTAATTTTTTCTCTCTAACTTCTTTAAATACAGAAAGTAAAAACTGACAAAAATTCTCCTCACTGAGTGATTTTATATCTTTTGGATTGACATTATTAAGTAGTATGTCCTTATAAGCTGATATAAAATAATCAGTTATTCCTTTGTCCTTCTTTAATTCGGCTTTAACTTCTAATACTTTTACAAAGCAATCGTAAATTTCCTTATGTTCCTTCTTGAAGAGTATCTCATTTTGCTCGGTCACCTGAGTAGATGACTCTAAAGGCTTATTTTTTGCTTTTGGAACCGTCATAATGACCTACTTGTACTAACCTATGTTTTAATTATAGCATATTTTTCACATTAGTTCAAATTTCTTAGAACCTATCTTGAAAGGGAAAAAAGAAAAGAATAAAGCAAAAAATAGAAGAGTAACAAATGATATAAGTGATAAGGGAACGTAAAAAATTGCTTCCATATATTTTAAATCTGATTATAATTACAGTTAGAGATATTTTAAGAGCTCAAAATCTATCTTTGTCTGCAGACTTTTCAGTCAAACTTTTAATCAAAAAGCGTAGCGTATCTTCTTTAGAGCATTTAAGTGTGCTTAATTTCTGTCGTATGTGCGCTGCACTTTTTTCTAATCTTTTTCACACAGGGAGATTTTATGTCCAGAATTCCAGATATTTGACCTTTACTTTAGCTAAAAATCAATAGGCGCCTATGGCTAATTAAAATAAAAATTTTTCCAATATATAGGAAAATTACAAAATCACTATTTACTGAAAGCGGGATGTTATTGCCAAGAAAGCTGCTGATATCACAGAACCTTAGATTATTCCCAAACGTTGTTTGCTTGACGTATGAGCGTGCTCTCCTTACTTCAAGAACTCTTTAATATGACTATGCTTGTTAATTAAGTCCTTTTAAGACAGGTTCTTAGGGTCTACGGTATAATTAAGAAAAGCCCCAGTTGTCGCTAATTTTTATTTCTACTTCAAGTGGTATAGAGATTTCTATCGCATTTTCCATTACGTCTTTCATAAGTTTTGCTGTTTCTTGTACCTTGTCGTCCTCTACTTCAACTAGTAGCTCATCGTGGACTTGCAGGATTATTTTACCTGTTTTCAATTGATCAAAAAGCTGAATCATTGCACGTCTTATTATATCAGCGGCGGTTCCTTGCAGCGGTGCATTGATTGCTGCCCTTTCTGCAAATTGTCTTAGATAAGGAATTTTATTATTTATGTCTCTTACAAAACATCTTCTGCCAAACAAAGTTTCTACATAACCATGCTGTCTAGCAATAGATACTGCTTTTTCCATATAGACCTTTATTTCTGGGTAACAAGAAAAATAATAATTAATGTATTCAGCAGCCTCTTGAAAGGTAATTCCAAGTCGCTTTGCAAGGCCAAATGGACTAATTCCATATATAATTCCAAAATTAATGGTTTTTGCTTTGCGTCTTAATTGCTCACCTATTTCTCGAACTCCAAAAACTTGTCTTGCGGTAATATCATGAATATCTTCCCTATTTGCAAAAGCTTCTTTAAATGCCGCAACATCTGCCACATGTGCCAGGAGTCTTAATTCTATTTGCGAATAGTCGGCAGAAATTATCTTGCACCCTTTTGGCACAATAAACGCTTGCCTGATAAGACTACCTTCTTCGCTTCTGATAGGAATATTTTGTAAATTAGGATTGCTAGAGCTCAGCCTTCCAGTTGCAGTTACAGTGATTGAAAAGCTTGTATGTATCCTACCATCAAGCGGATCAACCTGTTTTATTAACGCGTCAGTATAGGTACCCTTTAATTTACTTGAATGTCGCCAACTTAAAATTTTACCTGCGATTTCTGTCCCCTCCTCTTCAAGTGCCTCTAGAACTTCAGAGTTTGTGCTATAAGACCCAGATTTTGACTTTTTCTTTTTACTTAGCTCCATTTTATTAAACAAAACATCACTTAATTGTTTTGGCGATGCAATGTTGAATTTTTCTCCTGCTAAATTATGTATATCGTTTTCAAGTACAGCAATTAGCTGCTCAAACTTATCAGACAATTCCTGTAGTTTTTGAATATTGAGCAGTATTCCATTTTGCTCCATATCAAATATTACTTTCATGAGAGGTCTATCAAAGCGCTCGTAAATCGTAAAAAGTTTTTCCTGAAATAATCTTTGTGTCAGTTTCTCATGGATCGCTATTAAAATTTTTGCCGAGAAAGTTTCTACATTTTTACTTAAATTGTGTGCAATTATGTTTGGAATGCTGTGATCATGCTTACCTGTGTCAAGGCTGTATGACATGATCATCAGGTCATCAATTGAGTCTAGCACTCTCTCTATTGTAGGAAATATTTCTCTGATCTTTCTAATATCATGTACTATTTTAAGCACCCCATTTGAAAATAAAGTTGAATTTATTATAGTAAGTGCATCTTGTAGGCAGCTTTGATCTATGTAGAAAATATTATCCTCACTACAAGATAAGGAGATTTTGTTCAATCTATTGTTTTCAAAGTGGCAATGAATTGCAATTTTACCTTCATATCTGCAATGCTCCAAAAATTTTTCTAATTCTTCACTACTATATTCTATTTTCTCTTTTGTGCTAGATCCACTATAAGAAAAGAGCTTTTCTACTTTTCCTATCAATGAATTAAATTCATATTTCTTCAAAAAGGATAACAATTTTTCCATATTTGGAGGATGGACTTCATATTTTACAATATCATGTTGAAGATCTACTTTTTTGTATAGTGACAAAAGTTCTCTTGAAATTAGTGCTTTTTCCTTATGCTCAGTAAGAATATTACGAACTCTTGTTTGCTCAATGTTATTGATGTTTTCTATAATGTTATCCAACGAATCAAATTTATCCAGCAATTTAGCTGCAGTTTTTGGGCCTATTCCTGGAACGCCTGGAATGTTATCAGATGCATCTCCAGTTAGAGAAAATAAATCAAGAAGCTTATTTGAATTTACACCAAATTTTTCTATCACTTGTTTTTCATCTACGTATATATTTTTGATAGGATCAAATATTAGAATGTTGTAATTCAAAAGTTGAAATAAGTCTTTATCTGATGAGACTACTACTACTTTAAAGTCTTCGTGGTTGGCATATTTTGCAGCTAGTGTTGCAATTATGTCATCTGCTTCATAGCCTTCAATCTCTTCATAGCTAAAGTTAAAAGCTTCTACCGCTTCTCTCAGTATTGTAAATTGTGGAATTAGATCCTCAGGAGGTGTTACTCTGTTTGCTTTGTACTCAGAATATAAACTGTGCCTGAAATTTTTTTTGCCAGAATCAAGTGCTATAGTTAAGTAGTCCGAATGGGAAATATACTTCAGAACCATATTAAGAAAACCGTACACAGCACCTACTGGAATACCAGCTGTGGTAGTTAAATGATGTAAGACATAGTAAGCCCTGAAAAGAAAACCATAACCATCAATGATTGTGAAAGTTTTTTCTTTCATTGTAGATATTTATGTGTGCCTTTGATGGTCTGTTATTTAGCTATAAAAATCAAGCTCTTGTTTCCTATAGCCAAAATAATCATAATGCTATAGTTACTATAAGAAAACATATTACGTAAGGGAATTAACTATTCTGCCACAATTTTGCTCTATCACACTTGCCATATTTAATATTCCAGCTTCATCGTAATAATTTCCAATTACTTGCAAAGCAAGTGGTAAGCCTTTATTGGAAAGTCCAACAGGAACAGAAATAGCAGGTAACCCCGCTAAGCTTGCCGGCACGGTAAACACATCATTGATGCACATAATTAGCGGGTCTGGCTTTTCATTTAAGCCAAAAGCTTCTGTTGGAGCAGATGGCACAAGTATGTAATCTATTTTTTCAAACGCTTTTATAAAATCATTTCTAATTAATGCCCTAATGCACTGTGCTTTTTCATAATACTCATTGTAATGACCTGAAGAAAGCGCATAAGCACCAATTAAAATTCTCCTTTTCACTTCTTTACCAAAACCTTCTGCTCTTGTTAGCGAATACATTTCTTCAAGGGTATCAGCATCAACCCTGAATCCGTAACGTACACCATCATAGCGAGCAAGGTTAGATGAAGTTTCAGCAGAACAAATTAGATAGTAAACCGGTATCGCATATTTAGTATGAGGCAGAGTAATGTCAACAACTTCAGCACCATTTTCTTTTAAATTGGAAGAAACTTTTTCCCAATGATGAACGATTTCTTCTGAAATTCCATCCATTCTATATTCTTTTGGTATACCAATGCGCTTACCCTTGATATCACCATTTATAAGATTAGAGAATTTAGGCACTGGTCTTTCGCTCGATGTTGAATCTTTTTCATCATAGCCACAAATTGTTTCCAGCATTAACGCTGAATCAGAAACGGAACGAGTAATTACTCCTGCTTGATCGAGAGAACTTGCAAACGCAATCATACCAAAACGCGAACACCTTCCATAAGTTGGCTTTATTCCAACAACTCCACAATAAGCTGCTGGTTGGCGTACAGAACCACCAGTATCACTTCCTAGTGCTCCAGCACATAAAAACCCAGCAACTGATGCTGCAGATCCACCAGATGATCCACCAGGAACAACTTTTTCTCCGTCACTTTTTCTAATCCATACATTTTTAACAGGACCAAAATAGCTATTTGTGTTCGCAGAGCCCATAGCAAATTCATCCATGTTAAGTTTACCAAGCATGGCTGCTCCACTTTTTAAAAGCACATTAGATACCGTAGATTCATAAGTCGGGATGAAATTTTCCAGCATTTTTGAGCATGCTGTTGTTTTTATTCCTTGTGTACAGAATAAATCTTTAACACCAACTGGTATGCCCATAAGTGATGAAATATTATCTTTTTGTTTCAAAAAGTATTCATCTGCTATTTTAGCAGCTTTTATCGCGATTTCTGGGGTTTTTGTTACAAATGCATTCAGTTGCTCATTTTCAACTGCATTAACATGCGTCTCTACAAGCTCAATAGCAGAAAAATCCCCCCGCCTAAGTCCATCATGCATCTCTGTAATAGTGAGCCTTCTCAATTCATTCATTAATATTCAATTTTAGCGAGGCATTAATTATAACAACAATAGGACAGAAAATCTATATATTTATGATCGAAAACGGGAATACAACCGAGATCAATTCAGATTTCTGAAATGGATTGGTTAGTAGTACGTTTTAAATAGCCGGTTTGGCACACAATGCTAAGCCATAAGGGTTTAGCGTTTCTAAAATCAAATATCAACATCATGCACGTTAAGTGCATTGTTATTTATAAAGTCACGACGTGGTTCAACTATATCACCCATTAGCACCGAGAATATGCTATCTGCTTTCTCACAATCTTTTATTTCAACTTTTAGCAGAGTTCTAGTTTCTGGATTGAGTGTAGTTTCCCAAAGCTGATCAGCATTCATTTCACCAAGGCCTTTAAATCTCTGCAGAGTTAAACCTTTTTTACCATAATCCATCACTATTTTTGCGAGTGCACTTGGAGACTTTATTTTTATTTCAGTTTCTTGCGACTGTAAAAATGAATCACCATTAAATAAGTCAATTATGTTATCAAGAGAACTCAATATATTCCGTATTTCTTTACTTTCAAGCATACTAAGCGAGAATACATATTTGTCTGCTAACCCTTGAAACAATTTAGCAATGTGAATTTCCTCATCTTTTACTTCTACTTCCCAATTATATTCACTATACATCAATTTTAAATATTTTAATATCTCATCAGCAGACAATAGAGCATTCTTTTTGCTTAAAATTAGCAATGATTCTAAGAGATCTTTTGGTATTTCCCTATCATAATTTTTGCTAATGTTTGAAATACTGAGGCACTTATTCAAAACGAAACGCAAATCTTTGCCTACACCATTTAATGTTAATTTTTTAATCGCTGAATTTACTATATACTCTTCAAAAGTTTCATCATCTTTGATATAAGTATCTTTAGCATTTTTTGTAACTTTATAGAGCGGTGGCTGCGCTATGTATAAATATCCTTTTTCAATTACTTCACGCATATGTCTAAAAAAGAAAGTTAGAATCAAAGTTCTTATATGCGAGCCATCAACATCTGCGTCTGTCATAATGATAATTTTATGATACCTAGTTTTTTCAATATCGAAGTGCTCACTCCCTATTCCAGCTCCAATTGCCGTGATCAGAGAGCCAATTTCTGCAGATGAAAAAATACGATCCAGCCCTGCACGTTCTACGTTTAGAATTTTCCCTCTTAAAGCAAGTACCGCCTGTGTTTTACGATTACGTCCCTGCTTTGCAGTACCACCTGCGGAATTACCCTCTACTATAAACAATTCCGATAACTCAGGAACTTTTTCCTGACAATCAGCAAGCTTTCCAGGTAGAGTTGCAATATTAATATTGTTTTTATTTTTAACTAACTCTCGTGCTTTTCTTGCGGCTTCTCTTCCTTTTGCTGACCTAATCGCTCTTTCTACTATACTTGCTGCTAACTTGGGGTCAGTTTCAAGTATTGTACTCAACTTGTCAAAAACTATGCTCTCTACAACTGCCCGCGCTTCAGAACTGACCAATTTATCTTTTGTCTGTGAAGAAAATTTAGGATCAGGCATCTTGAGAGATAAAACACAAGTTAAGCCTTCTCTAACATCTTCTCCAGTCAAATTCACTTTTGCCTTCTTCAAAAAACCTTCATTGTTTGCATAGTTATTGATACATCTGGTTAGTGCAGATCTAAACCCTGCCAAATGCGTACCACCATCCCGTTGTCTTATATTATTTGTGAAGCATAGCATATTCTCATAGTAGGAATCATTCCACTCCATTGATATTTCTACACTGGTACCTAGATCTTTTACATTATCTCTAATGCTGGCAATTTTAGTAACATGTGTCTTATTCTTGTCTAAGTACCGTACAAAATTAGCTGTACCAAAATTATCTTCAGACTCTTTACTATCGTTAAAATGAGACTTTACATGTGGTTTATTACGGAGATCACACAAAATGATCTCAATATTTGAGTTTAAAAATGCCAATTCTCTGATGCGACTTTCAAGAGTGGAGTAACTAAAATCAATACTACTAAAAGTCCCCGTTGATGGCATAAACGTTACTCTAGTTCCTCTTTTATTTTTGTTTTCATTAATTACCTTTAAAGATTCAACAGACTCACCATCTTCAAAGCGTATGAAATATTCCTTCTTATTGCGCCAGATGGTTAATTCCAGCCAACTCGATAACGCATTAACAACTGAAATTCCAACACCATGTAATCCTCCAGAAACCTTATAGGTATTGCTGTCAAATTTACCTCCTGCATGTAATTGGGTCATTATCACTTCTGCTGCTGATATCCCTTCCTCTGGGTGAATGTCTGTTGGAATGCCACGACCATTGTCGGTTACAGAAACTGAACCATCTTCATTTATGCTAACTTCAATCTTACTGCAATACCCAGCCAAAGACTCATCTATCGCATTGTCAACAACCTCGTACACCATATGGTGCAGACCAGATCCATCATCAGTATCACCAATGTACATACCTGGACGCTTTCTTACAGCATCAAGACCTCTTAGGATTTTTATTACATCAGCGTTGTAGTTACTTTCCATGGAATTGCTTTATTTATAAATATTAATTAATATTACATTTGTATGTGCTGATTAGCAACATCTTTAAGTTGAAAGAAGGATCCTTGACATGTAGATAAAATATAATACATCACCTACACGAAGTGGTTTTACATGTTATTTCAATACATAAACTTAAGTTCAAATAATCATACAAAACTCTGCTTCATATTTCAAAATAAATGGCCACAATCAAATACAATTTACCTTTTCCTTCCACTTAGATTTTCCAATTTAACATAGGATAAGTTACTCATACACTCTTCTAATATTTCATTCTTTTTATCATTGTTTAATCTATTGCTGAACTCTTGACACCTTCTCTCAAGAGCTGAATGCGTAGTCATAATATACCTTACTGTTTCAGATGATAACTCTGGTAACTCGCCACGGATCCTTTCTTGTTCTGTTCCAGAGAAATTGGTGAAATTGGCTCTGGCCATTTCAGGGAATTTTTGTGTGATCGTTTCTTTTATCATTTCTCTAGCCTCTTCTCCATCGAGTGTAATAACCACTGATGGATGTAAGCCAGATAAAGACTCAAATAATTTATTGTATGTTCCACCTGCACAACTTTGACCTTGATTACCGTAAGTTGTTGCAGCGTCTACAAGACCTTTTAAAAACATATCTTTTCTGTTTTTTATGTCTTCATCATTCAAAGGAGTTCTTTGATTCTCTGTTCCTGTATTTCTATCATTGCAGGCTTTCCAACATAAAATAGCTGCTTGCTTTAGTGTTAACTTACTATGATTGTCTTTAAAATTATCTCCTGTTCTATTGATAAATCTTAAGCATTCAAGTGCATGAGATTTATCGCCTTCTGTAAATTCATTTGACTGTTTGATGTACTCTTCAATGTCGGTTGTGTTGCCTCTATTTAGCTGTACATAGAATTCATCTTTGCTTAAATTCTCTTTATACTTTTCTATGAGTCTATCAACACTCAAGTTTATACTAGCAACTGCACTTGGGTCATGAGTAGTTTGTGCCATAAAAGGAATGGCTGCTAAATCTTGAAAGAAAATAGGCCTTTCTTCCTCTGGAATTTGTTGTATTAAATCGTTAAACTGCTGTATTTCTTCAATGAGTGATTTGTTTAGCAACCATAAGCACAATATAGGCAGTACCAAAAGCACACAGGAATTAATAATGTGTATAATTAAAAAAATGCTTAATGTTATTCTAATAACATTTTTTGGCCACGCTGATAATCTTTTTTCATTTTCCCTTGGTTTGAAAAAATAATTTACTAATGATAAATACAAAGAGAGCTGTACAAGAAGAAAAAATGAAGGAATCATACTTACTAATAAAACTATATTAATGAATCTTTTAATTTTATTAGTGTTGTTGTAAGCATTTTGCACTCTTTCTATTAAAGCCTGTGCTCTATTTCTATTTTGCTGTTGATTATTATTTTGACCTGCAAACATAACACACACCCTATTCTAACATTAATATGTCATGCTATAGAAAGAATGTAAATAAAGCAAGGAATTTAGAGCTGCTTTTATTTTTGTTTGATTGGGGATACCACTTCTATACTTTCCACTCCATCTAAGGTACTATTTGGTTTTTCTACAGTAATCTTGGGAGTTACTTTATTCTCGATATCTGCTCCATATGAGCTAAGTACTTCAATGGCCTTTTCATTTCCACTATTGAGTGCAATATCCAAGGCATCCATTCCAGCTTTATTTTTGTGGTTGATAAAATTCTTCAACCGATCTCTACCAAAGCTTTCTATATATTGTTTAATGATGAGTTCCACTACTTTTCCAGGACAATTATTAGCAGCAGGAAAAAGTATTGTGTTGTTATTATTATCTTTTTTCGTTATGTCTGCTTTGAGTTTATTTATCAAATACTCGATAACTTCTACTCTGCTATCATCCTTTGCTTCAGTGCATTGCCTAATAGCTAAAAATAAAGCTGTACGCCCATTATTATCAATATCTTCAATATTCTGTCCCTTGTCAACTAAGGCTTGTATTACACTTTTATTTCCATATAAAGTAGCAAGGTGAAAAGGTGTATGTCCTTCAGTGCTTTCTCTTTCATCAATTGACGCACCATTGCTAGCTAGCAATTCTATAAACTCTGGCGTGTTTGCAAAAATTGCAAGGTGCATTGGTGTTAAGTCATCTTTGCAATGATTTCCAGTTTTTGCGTTAACGTTTGCTCCGTTATTTATCAGCAATTTCGCTATTTCAAACTGCTTATACCCGATAGCAATATGTAGTGGTGTACGATTACGTTCATAATTATCATTGACATTTGCACCAAACTTTATTAGCAGCTCTGTAGCTTCAATATCACCCATCCGAATTGCAGAGTATAAGGAAGGAGATTCATCTTTTTCTATTTCCCCTGTCATACGAAATTACGAACATAATAATTCATACATTATTAAGAATTATTGTTAATTTTTTATTAAAATAATATTAGCAACAGCTAAAAATCTTTAATTTTTATTAAAGATTTAATATCCATCAATGCTTATATAAGCATTCCAAAAGTGAAGAAGTGAAAAAAAGCTTTTCATGAGAAATTATAAATGATAAATTGTTAATAATGAATTATCGAGAATAAATTATGTGCTTTGGTTTACCTAACATAAACAGAGAAGGTTATTTATTTATAGTTGTTTCCTTTATCGTAACATGTATAGCATTCTCTATATCTTGGGGAGCTGGAATTACTTGCTTATTTCCAACGTTATTATGTACCTATTTTTTTCGTGATCCAGCAAGAGCTGTACCAAGCAATAAGGATTTTATATTAAGCCCCGCTGATGGTGTGATTTCAAAGATTGAAGAAGTTAGTTACCCTTTGTCAGCAGAAAATGAAGAAGAGAAGAGGTTTACACTCGTCAGCATATTTCTAAGTGTTTTGAATGTTCATGTGAATCGTATACCAATATCTGGTACAATAAAGGAAATGAGTTATAAAAAAGGCAAGTTTGTTTCCGCAATAAGCAATAGGTCTAGTAATGAGAATGAAAAGCAGGTTATTGCAATTGAATATGAGAAGGGAAAAGAAATCATTGTAGAGCAAATAGCTGGATTTATTGCACGCCGTATTGTTTGTAATTTGAGGACATCTCAGGGTGTAAAAGCAGGTGAACGATTTGGAATTATAAGATTTGGTAGCAGAGTAAATATTTATATTCCCATTGGCATAGAAGTAAGAGTTTCAGAAGGGCAAACTGTTATTGGCGGTGAAACAATTATAGCAGATTTTAATAAACAAGAAAAGCTTACTTTTGATGTTATATGAATAACGATGAAAGTAACAGTAAATTTTTACCTATTACCAAGTTATTCCCAAATTTTATAACTTTATTAGGTTTATGTGCTGGCCTTACTTCACTTAAATTCACATTTAATGAACAATGGGAATTTTCAGCAATTTTTATTATCATTGCAGCAATAATAGATGGAATGGACGGCAGGATAGCCAGAATTTTAAAATCAACTAGCGATTTTGGAGCACAACTCGATTCTTTTGCAGATTTTCTAAATTTTGGTTCAGCACCTGCTTTTCTTTTATATTTTTGGAAGTTAAATGAAATTAAAGTTGTAGGATGGATCTTAGTAATGATATATGTAATCTGCATATCAATAAGACTTGCAAGATTCAATGTTTCGCTACACTCAGAGCAATTATACTGGAAAAAAATTTTCTTTTCTGGTGTTCCAGCTCCTGTATGTGCTTTACTCGCTCTGTTACCAATAATTATTACCTTTCAATCTCATGAAAGTGAATATCTACTTCTTATAGAGCAATTTTTTAACGTAAAGAATACAGCTTGTTACTTTTTGACCATCTCATTTTTTTCGATAAGTCATATTCCAACTTTCTCTGCAAAATACATTTATGTCCCTAAAAGTTTATCCTATATATTTGTGTCATTTTTTGGAATATTGATCATATTTTTTATAAGTAAGCCCTGGATAACACTACCAATTTTAGGTGCAGTTTATATCTTGACTATTCCAATAAGTACCGGACTTTATATACATTACGCATATAAAACTAGCCAGCTATATAAAAAATAGTGAGCAGCATGATTATAAAAGTAACTGATCTATTAAACTCTTTTTTATATATAAAGATATTCAACATACCATTTATAATTATTTGGGTAATTGCAACTGGGGTTTTTTGTACGATTCGATTCAAATTCATTAACTTTAGGTTGTTCAAATATGGGATACAAACACTATTCAACCTAGAGAGCCATAATAATAACGGCATAATCACCCACATTCAGGCATTTGCAACGGTAATTTCAGGAACAGTTGGTCTTGGAACAATATCAGGAGTTGCAATAGCTATTACAATAGGGGGGCCAAGTGCAGTTTTTTGGATGATAATTACCGGGGTACTTGGCATGTCAATAAAATTTGCTGAAGTAGTGCTTGCATTTACTCATCGCTCTGAAAACACAACTGGTGGGGCTTTTTATTATATGGAACATGGACTTGCAAAGATTGGATTTATGAAGACTGGCAAATTCCTTGCATTTATCTACGCAGTTATGCTGCTTGTTGCAATGATTCTAGGCGGCATACCATTTCAGGCAAATCAAATTGCAGCGTTGTCAAGTAACTTATTTGAATACAACACATCTGTTATTATCTCGCTATTTGTATTAATTGTAATACTGGGAGGAATAAAGCGAATTGCTTTAGTTGCAACAGGTTTAGGGCCGATCATGATAATGTTATATATAGGCATGTGTATATATTTAATCTGTGTAAACGGAAATAATCTACTGAATGCTCTATCTATAATATTTCAAGATATCTTTAACAAATCAGCTATAGGAGGTGGAGTATTGAGTGGATTAATAGCAGGGGTAAGAAGGTCAGTGTTTGCTAATGAAGCAGGTACTGGAACAGCAGCTATAGCACATTCGATTGTAAAAGAGAAAAACCCAGTTAAAGTTGGAAGTGTTGCAATGATTGCACCATTTGTAGACACAATATTAGTCTCATTTTTGACTGGTATTGTGATAATTATCACCGATATACATATCACTAATACCGTAGGTGATATTACGTTAGTTAGCTCAGCATTTTCAACAGCCTTACCTTTATTTAGCAAGCTAGCTCTTCCGCTGATAATGTTTTCCTTTGCATTTTCCACAATAATAGCTTACTATTACTACTGTGAAGTTGCCCTAGTGTACTTATTTGGTAACAAAAAAGTACTGATATTGTTTCAGTTTTTTATAGTGGGTTCAGTGTATATCAGCTGTATATCAAAAAATATAGAATTTATATCTTATTTAGGTGATAGCCTGTTTATGTGCCTTATGATTCCAAATACTGTTGCGATATATCTACTGAGAAGGGAAGTCTTAAATACAATAGATTCTTATTACAAAAGGTATTAAACATGATTTATAGAATGCTTTATATAGTGTTATTTTGCCTACCATTTAATGATGTATACGCTGCTTCAGTTTTTCATAAAAGTTATGACACTGCATTAAATGGAGTAAGCAACTTCATGAATGAAGTGTTGTTTTTCAAGATCTTTCACGTACCATTTATAATTCTTTTATTGGCCTTTGGTTATATATTTCTAACACTACGTTTTAGATTTCTCAACATAAGGATGTTTAAGCATGCGTTCGCTATTTTATGTGGAAAATATGACACAGATCATCATGATGGTCACATTACGCATTTTCAGGCATTTGTAACCGCGCTATCAAGCACAGTAGGCCTTGGAACTGTTGCTGGTGTTGCAATCGCAATTTCAATGGGAGGGCCAGGAGCGGTACCTTGGATGATGATTACAGGTTTTTTTGGTATGTCTGCAAAGTTTGCTGAAGTAACTTTAGCATTCAGACACAGAACAGAAGGCCAGGAGCAGTTATTCAGTGGTCCCTTTCAATATATAAGAAATGGACTAGAGGAATTTGGATTTAAGAAGCTTGGTATTGTGATAGCTGCAATATATGCAGTGTTTTTTGTATTGTCAGGTCTTGGTGGAAGTGTAGCATTTCAGACTAATCAAATGGTTTCAATATTATCTGGCTATTCAAGCTGGATAGATAGTCATCCTTGGGTTCTTTCCTTCATAATTTCTACATTACTTGCTCTAGTGATTATCGGTGGAATCAGGAGAATAGCTAAAGTCTCTTCTGCGCTGGTGCCTATTATGTCACTCATATATATTTTGAGTTGTTTCACGATTATTGCATTCAATATTCACAATTTTAGCAATACATTAAAAATATTGTTTTCAAGTATGATAGACTTCAATGCTGTTGGTGGAGGAGTAGTAGGAGCATTTGTTGCTGGAATTCAAAGAGCAATTTTTGCCAGTGAAGCAGGTGTTGGTTCTGCTGCAATCACTCACGCGGTAGCTAAAGATGAGGAGCCAGTTAGAACTGGGCTGGTTGCGATGATAGAACCATGCTTTGATACAATGTTAATTTGTTGCTTGACAGGAATAACAATAGTAATAACAGGTGCATACCAGACCGGCATTGGCGAGGGAATATTGATCACCCAAAAAGCATTTGAAACAGTTTCTTCTTGGTTTCCTATACTTTTAACCATCGCTGCGCCTTTGTTTGCGTTTTCCTCAGTAATTTCATTTGTATATTGTTGTGAAATGGGATGGCTGTATTTGTTTGGTGTAAAAAGTGTAGTAATATATCGTATAGCGGTGGTGGTAGTTGCATTTTTGTCAGGTTTGTCTAAAGATATAATGGCTATTGCTAATATTGGTGGGGCTTTATTCTCTTGTTTAGCACTCATCAATATGACAGCACTTATACTGTTTAGCAATCAGATTAACAATGAAGTCCAATGTTATCTAAAAAGGCTAAGGAATAATAAAATTAGCTAGATTTCTGCTATGATAGAGATATTTGTAGTCTTTATATTATCTTACATATTAGGTTCAATAACGTTTAGCTTAATTATTGCAAAAATAAATGGTATAAATTTAAGAGAAGTAGGTTCAGGAAACATTGGTGCTACAAATGTTGCAAGAACAGGAAATAAGAGACTTGCTGTCCTCGCATTATTTTTAGACTCTTTGAAAGGATTTGTCGCGGTTTATACAGCACAACAATTTTGTGATAATAACGATTTTTATATATATGTATCTGCAATT
Source organism: Wolbachia endosymbiont (group B) of Villa cingulata (assembly GCF_964028285.1). NCBI lineage: Bacteria > Pseudomonadati > Pseudomonadota > Alphaproteobacteria > Rickettsiales > Anaplasmataceae > Wolbachia > Wolbachia endosymbiont (group B) of Villa cingulata. The sequence goes on from NZ_OZ034766.1 coordinate 1,167,797, forward strand.
TTAGCAGTTCTAGGGCATATGTTTCCTATTTGGCTAAGGTTCAATGGAGGAAAAGGGGTTGCAACAACTTTGGGAGCTTTGATAGCACTTAACATTTCTATAGCATTAGCATTTGTATTTGTCTGGCTAATAGTATTTTTTATCTTTCGGTACTCCTCTCTTGCTTCCTTGGCTGCTACTGCAGCAGCTGTTATAGCATCTTTCTTTTTTCAAAAGGAGTTATTCCTTATACTACTCACTGTAGCGATATTAATTTTCTTGAAGCATTACAAAAATATTGCAAATCTTCTGCAAGGCAGAGAGCATAAGTTTTTATAAGCGATGAGATGTTAAATCACTGACACTTAAACTACGAGATAAACTGCTTGATGGTATTATTTTATCTTCTTTATTTAAGATTGTAATTTTTACTCTTGTTATACTCTCTACTTCTTGAGGTATTAAAAATTCATCTTCAATGAATCTTTGCTTCACTTCTTGTATTTGTTCATAAAGTGTGGTTACATTGCGCTTATTTTGATTATAAATATCTTCAATCTCTATCTCTAGCCTGTGTGAAGCTTCTTTTTTTAACATGTTATTTATCACTGCTTCTGTTATTGCTAGCTTTTCTTGTAGAATTTTCTTTATTTCTTCTTTATCGTCTCTGCTATTTTTACTCAGTTCTGTGTATACCCTATAACACCTTTTCTCTAGTGGTAACATTCTTAAACTATCTAACATTCTGGCCACTTGACCCTTAATAGTCTTCTTGGCTTTCAATTTTAATTCTTTTACTTCTTCTTTTATTATTTTGCTAGCTATTCTCTTAGCTTCAGTTAAAGATGAGTCCTTGAGAAAAAAATCTGTTCTAAGTAAATTTTGGTTTAAAAGCTCCAAAAAGACTTTTCCTTTGATGTTTTCAAGTTGATCGTCTAAACCATCCCCCTGTAGTTTATTTGTTATGTGCTGAGACAGCGCAAAGTGCTCTAATTTATTTAACTTTACAGAGTTAATATTTTTCATTAACGTCAGCACAATTTGTTCACTATATTGAGAAGTAAAACTCAGTAATCTTCTCATTAAAGTAATGCTTACTTCTGCAATAAAATCATCAACTATTTTTTGACTTTTATCATCTTCATAATTATTTTGGGCGTTATGCCAAGCCCTAAGAATTTCTTTACTGTTCTTCTTATTTTTTAGCCTGTCTAACATAAACTTACGTGCTTCATTTTCTGCTTCTGTAAGGAGCATTTGTCTAGGTGGTGTAAATTTAATCTCTGGATCGGAATGAATACCCTCTAATGTACTTAACATTCTGTAGATAACACCAGTAAAACATGTGTTAGGAATTCGTTCTTTTCTAGAGAAAGTTTGGCTATCTAGTAAATTTGCAATCAACGCGTCTTTTTTATTTTTTACAGCTTCTCTATCTCCATCATTGCAGACTCTAAGAACTAACAGAAGAATTTGTCCACCAGTGAAGCCAGAGCTATGTTTCTCATTACCTTTGCAAAAATCTTGCAAAAACATTACTAATTTTCCCTTATTCTCATTACTAAATGGTTGGCCATCAAGCATATGTAAGTGATTTATATATTCAATAAATTCTTTAAATCCCTCATTATTAATAGCGTCTTCTGGTACTGAATCATATTTGCGTATTAACTTACCAATATTATTACTAATATCGTCATTCAATTGATGGGGTAGTAAATGCTCATAAGTACCATCAAACTTATTTGTCATACTGCGAGTATTTTCTTTTATGCCTTCTAAAAAGAAACTTATAGCAGCTTTGAGTAACGTAAATGGATTAAAATCCTTTGGCCTTAATTCACTTTGTAATAGAATTAAAACCATTGCAAGTGGTATTGTTGCAAGTAACGAAACAAGTAGAAAAGTAATTGTAAAAGTTAGATATGTTACAGAAGCAAAAAATAAAAGGAAAGATGCTATCTTAATTTTATTTTTCTCAAAAAATATTTCCCAATATTCCTTTTTACTTATTTTTTCCTGCTTTGCAGCTTTTATGTCTTTATAAACGTAAAAAGTTTTTATTTCAGATCTAAAAAACAATGTGGCAAAAGATAAAAAGACATTGGCAGGATTAACTAAAATGCTTAAAGAAACAAAAGCTGCGAAGTAACTTGCTGTCTTTAATCTGTAAGAATCCTTTCCAGGAAATTGTATTTGGGAAATACCTATCATAGCCTACTCTCTATAATATTATGATATTGTAGTAATAACAAATAGCCTATAGATGTCAATGCTTAAGTATTTTACTGTCTACGCACTCATCGTATTCAATTTCAACTGTAGAGTGCGCAATTTCGAACCTATTTAATAGTATTTTTTTTATCTCATACAAAATATTAGTGTGTTGTCCATTTTGCTTTATCTTGGCATGCATAGTAAGTATAAAATAATTATCAGATAGTGACCATGCATGTATATGATGCACATCTATCACTTCAGGTAACTTAGATACAATCTCACTTTTTATCTCCTCAGCAGATACACTCTCAGGTGTACCTTCAAGGAGTATATGGCAAGAATTCTTGAGAATTTTATAGCCACTGTTTAAGATCATTACACTGACAAATACTGATAAAATAGGGTCCACTATTTGCCATCCGGTAAACATGATAATTATGGATGCAAGTATAGCAGCTACAGAACCTAAAATATCTCCGATAACATGCAATACAGCACTTTTTATGTTTATATTACTTTCGCATTTACTATGTAATATAAAAAAGACTATAATGTTAGAGATCAGGCCAAGTGTGGCAATTATTAGCATTACTTTCCATTCAACATTGACCGGACAAATGAATCTCTTTATTGATTCAATTATAATGACCGCTGCAATGAAAAATAGAGTTAAACCATTAACAAATGCTGCAATTATCTGCAATCTGTGATACCCATATGACCTCTGTAAATCAGATTTCTTAGCTGAAAATTTGTGCGCTACCCAGCTTAAAATCAAGGCAAAAAGATCAGTGAGCATATGCCCTGCATCTGATAACAGAGCAAGCGAGTGTGAAATTACTCCACCTACTATCTCCATAAGCATTGTTATTGCAACTATTATTATGGAATAAATTAAGCGCTTGGACTCTGCTATTGAGTGTTTGCCATTGTGCACTGCTGTCATATAAAATCTTTTTATGAGCAAAAAAACGTGGGTAACACTGGGCTCGAACCAGCGACCCCTTGCACGTCAAGCAAGTGCTCTACCAACTGAGCTAATTACCCATCGTAGCTTTAGTATAGTGCTTCAGTGGAATGGAAGTCAATTTGCTTTTAGACTTCTTGCTGAATGAAACTCCTTGACAAATTTCCATAAGTGTTGAAAGTATCAAAAATGGCGTGATATAAGGTGATCAACGACATGTAAGTTACCTCCTGATAGTAAAACAATTGAACGTAAAAAAAGAGTCATTAAGATTTAATGTAAACTGTAATAGTGCTATCTTAAATCCGTCTAAGTTACTTCTGATTTTATAAATAAGAAGCTGTTTATATAAATATACACTTTCATTCCATTCATGTCCAAGTTAATGTAATTTATTTGGAAATGGTAGGAAAATTTAGTATATCGTGAAAATATCTATATTAGCCTACTTTTGCCACATTTATATACGAACTAATTTACCTGACTTTGTTGCAGCAATTTGAAGCTTCTATTTTTACAACCATGTATTTATGCGGCTTGCTCTTACAAAGGTGGGTATTTTTTGCAATTTTAAGCAGTTGTGTTAAAAGTCAATAGAAAAATTGATGTAGCTGTGAATAAATACTTAAAGTTTATGTAGACGTATTTATTCACAGCTACGCTAGTACTAGATAAAAGCAGAATTAGGGCTATATTCCTTAGTGAACACTCTACCATCTCTTACTAAAGAGTTAGCAAGAATAAGTAATTTTCTCATGGCAGCAGTAGAAGCAACTTTATATGGTTTTTTGTATTGATCATATAGTCTATCAAAGAAGATTTTTATATAAGAATTGTACCTTTGTGCACTAAGGATACACATATACAAAACTGTTCTAATTTGCGATCTACCGCCTTGAATACACCTTTTTCCTTTACTAAAACCGCTGTCTCGATTAAATGGCGCAATTCCAGAAAGGCTAGATATTTCTTTATGTTTAAGAGTTCCTAGTTCTGGCATGTAACAGATCATAGTAATAGCCAAAGTTTTACCGGCACCTGGTATACTAGTTATTGACATGTATTTTTTTTTAAGCTCTTGACTTTGATCAATTAATACCATTATTTCATCTTCCAAGATTTGAATTTGATTTTGTAAAATTACAAGCAATTCTTCTATTTGTTTGATTATGGATACATCGGTTATCTGGTGAGCTTGGGTTTTCTGTATCTTTGCCATTTCCACTAGTTGATTTCTGCGAGATAGTTTTTGCTTCAAACAATCAGTATTATTAACATTTAAAGGAGTAACACGCATGTCTGTATTATTAATATAACGTGAGATGATACTACAGTCTATTTTATCAGTTTTAGTACTAATACCAAGGCTTTTTGCGTAATTTCTAACCCATCTAGGTTGAATGACATATACTTCAAAACCATTGCTTAGTAAAGTGTAAGCGCATAGTTTTTCGTATCCACCAGTAGCTTCTAATCCAACTTTTGTTACATTATGCAAACGTAGAAAGTCAAGCACTTGATCAATAGCTTGTACGTTATTTTCAAACGTTTTATAATAACTAAGTGGATGAATGTGGATGTCTAGTTTAGTTTTGCTAACATCAATGCCAGCAATAGTATTTGGTGAATTCATAATTCCTCCATAAAATAATATTGAATACTGCATTTTCCACCCTTATATACGAGCCTAAAAGCTCAATCAGTTGTTCGGAACTTTCAGTATATAAAACAGAGAAGAGAACCTTGCTCAAAAACGGTTCTTATAACCAAGAAGGGAAACGGTTCCTCTTCTCCATATGTCCTTATATTGCCATTCTATAACATTTATAAAGACTTGTTTTAACATATAAGAAGGTAAATAAACAAATTTCTTGTAACGCTACAGGGTTTAGTATTTTTTATAAATCTTTACTTAATTTATTAAAATCTTGACAGTTGTTATAATATTTGCTACACATTTATATTGTATTACCGTGCTTTCATAAAGATGTAGTATTGGTGATGTAATGAAAAATGTTTCAAAATAGTAGAGGAATAAATGATTGATCATTATAAAGTATTAGAAGTAGAAAGAAATGCTACTCAAGATGAGATAAAAAAAGCATATCGAAAATTAGCACTTAAGTTTCATCCAGATAAATTTCCTGAAATAGTAGATCTCAATATGTTAAAAGCAAAGACGCACCTTTCAGAAGCAGAAAGAGATCAACTAATTCAACTGAAAAAAAAATTTAAAGAGTGCGAGGAAAAGTTCAAAAAGATATCAGAAGCATTCGAAGTATTATCTGATCCAGAAAAAAAAGCCAGTACGATAATGGAGATGATCCTAGTCAACAAACTTATGATGGACACTCATCATGGGAACAACAAGAGTCAGAGAAAAGACATCAAGAAAATAAAAATCCAATAATTCCTATGTCTTTAGTAATATTTTTAATATCTACGACAATAACCTTAAAAACTAGTCTTGGAGAATCAAAAGTAGGTGAAGTTGTTGCAGCAACACTTGGAGGACTGCTATCTATGCCAGTTGTAAATAATTTAGAACACATACTGGAGTTAATGTCAGATAATTCTGAAGCAAGACAGAAGTTAGCGCCAATTGCAGATAATTTAAAAAAAATATCAAAGTCAATTAGTACAAAAGATATTGTATTATCAGGAGTTATTGCAGGATTATGTACATCGATTTCTTACATCATCGTTAATACTCATAAAGAATCATTCAAATCTGGCCTTATAACTGTAGCTGCAGCTGCAATTGGGGGTGGAGCTGGTGCTGCATTGTCAAGAACTGTTTTTACAAAATTGGAAGATGTTGATACTGAACAACCAAATATCCCAGGACAGAGCATATAGCTACTCTCTCCTTTATCGTTACCCCGGTGTTGTGATACTGGGGTAACACCGTTCACTATGTAAATTAGCTAAAATGTTCATACAGTTTTTACTGAAATGACATTATTCACTGCTTCTTAACTGCTTCCTATATAGTTTGAAGACATGCTCTTAGCAGCTGCGTTAGGTCGGCTATGGAATTTTAGTCATACTTTAAATTTTACATATTAAGTTAATTACCTATATCTTTTCATTAAAATATAAACTATGTCAATACAGGTATTTACGTTTTTTTTAGAGAGATTACCTTATTCTTGATATTGAAAGAACAGCAAATTAGAGGTTAAAATTATGACAATTAATCAACAAGTAAATAAAAATATATCTAAAGATGAATATTTTAACAACAAGCATATCATAGAAGTTAAAGATTTAAATATTAAAGTAGAAGTTTATTCTCATAATTTAAGAGCAAGTAAAGTTGCTCACATTGAAAGTGAGATAAAAGAAACAGCTACTAATTTTAAAGATGCATTTAAGCTGGAGCCTGGTAGCTCAGAACAAACATTCAAAATTTATGTGTTTGATGATAAGGCTGATTACACTCACCTTGGTGGAAGCGAACGTTTTGGTTCTTACCTTGGAGATGAAGGTGGTAAATGTTACTACAAAGGAGAAGCTGATATTTTTGCTGAGATGTATGTCTATCAGCAAGGTGGCGTTCATAACCTTCAGCATGAATTTGCACATGGTTTAACTTACTTGGCTACAGGAGGAAAATCTCTACCTACAGTATTAATGGAGGGAATTGCAGATTACTTTGAACATCATTCAGATCACAAGTTCAATGCTCAAGGGTCAAGCATTGATAAAACTGAAGCCGCAAATTTGGATCTAGGTGGAATTTTAAATTTACAATACTCAGCCAATGGTGAAGAAAACAGTTTAGTGTATAAAACTGGTCATGCGTTGATAATGTACTTACAGGAAAAAGATCCTAGTTTATTAAGAGACTACCTAGATGCTTTACGTCAAGGTAACTCAGATGAATCAAAAAGTTTCTTGAAAGACATAAAAGGACATGATGCTGACTTCAAAAGTTGGCTTGCTGAGAATGATACAGAAACTGCAATGGAACATCTCAACGCTTTGCAAGTTACAAAAGGAGATTTTATAGCAACTGGTCAAGAAATAGTGGGTGGAGAAATTAAAAACATATCCTACTATAAAGCAAATATAGAAAAGATAGATGGAGAAAACGTTGGAAGTTTTTCTCCTGTAGAACATGTTGCATTTTATGATGTTGCTCGTGCTATTAATAGGGCAACAAATGATAACCTCGATATATCAAAGGAATATCATTTTTTAAAGGTAGTAAAAACTCCTGATGGACAGGATAAACTAACTTACTCTGACCAACAAGGTAATGAATATAAAAACAGTCAAGAGTATAAAAATCAGGCTTTTAGAATATTATCAAAATATGATACAAAAATTAAGAGTGAGGCAGACAAATTCGATAATTTGAATAAAGAACGTGGTGAAATGTATCAAAAATATCATAAAGGAGAGATTACTATTGAAGAGTTACGTAATGAGGAAAATACAAAATACAGACCAGCATTCTTAGAGTTTGATCAACTAAAAAACAAAACAGTTGATGAGATTGAAAATAATCCTCAGGCAGCAAAAATATTAGGAAAGCTGGTCAATATCGATCCAAACTTGATAAGAGGTACAAATCATATTGATCTACAAGAAGGCAAGATTTTTTCTATGCAAGCTCTTGGTCACGGAGATATGGGTGCACTATCTATATATGATGGGAATACAAAGCTTGGAGAGTTGTCGAGCGAATCGGGCTTTTTTAAGCAAGTTGAAGGTCAAACTAAAGAAACTTTTGTTTTTGAGGACATATTGCACAACTTGAATACTCAATATGACGGTGGTGCTTATATGGCTATTACAAAAGAAAATGGTCATTATAAAGCTTCTCTGATAGATGGCAGAACAGTTGAACGTGATGAATACTTTGATGAAGCACATTTACATGAAAATGAATTGTTGCATCCTAGCACTGGACACATTCAAAAAGATTTAGATTCTCTGCTTCTTAGAGGGACCAAAATTCTAAATCATCAGGATTCAAAGCATGCTCAATATTCTGATGAGCAAAGAGAAAGCGGCGTAATCGTAGAAAAAGGAACATTATTGGATGATAAAGGGACTGATAGAACAGACGACGATGTATACGAAGCGGTTGTAAAGCAAGGAGGCGAAAATCTACATGCATTCAAAAATATGGGCTTCTATATCATTGAAGAGATGAAAAATGAAAGAGGTGAAGTTATAAATGAAAGTAACTTGTTCATTCATGATCATGGAAAAAACGTAAGGTTTCAATTGCCAGGCAATGTTACTCACCTAAAATTGGTGGAAAAAGATGGACAATATAAATTAGCACCATCTGATTCTGAAGGAAGAGAATACAGTAGCATACCAGACGAATACAAATATATTGACCCAGTATTTGCACATGAATATGAAAAGAGAGATTATTCTCATAAACATATAAATGTGGGCCTTATAAACTTAGAAAAATATGCCCCTGGTAAACTTTTTACCATTAAACATGATCCAAATGATTATCAGATACAAAGAAACTCGAGTGGTGAAATAGTGAGAATCAACAATCAAAGATATTTCACTAAAGTAAAACTATTTGATGGTGATACTGATGAAGAAATAGGAATGTTATCTAATAACTTCCATAACTTCAAAGGGCAAATATTCTTTTCTGCTGATTATAACTACAGCTATAATGATTTCCTCGCATCTGTTTCTCCTCAAGTTGAAATTGAGAATATGGGAAATGGAAGCAAAAAAATAACTTTTGATCAAGGCAGTGGCGATATCGGTGACACTAATAGAGGCTACACTGACTATCAAAGGATATACACAAGGGAAACCGAAAGTCCAAAAGGGCAAGTAAGTGAAACTAAGACAGAGGTTAACATGAGCCATAGTACTACTAATGTTGTTGCTGAAGAGAGAACTGTATCAAACGACAATAGTGAAATACAGTCTGATCAACCACAAATTCCAACAAGGGCAAAAAGGTCAGCTTCAGTGGAGGAGAAAGAGCAGGTAGTGTTGAAAGACACAATCTTGAAAATAGAAAAGAGCTATGATCGAGATGTAGAAGGAAAGCATAAGGCAAATGTAATCATAGATTATAATGATGTGAAAGCCTTGTATAATAGAGCAGAAGGAGCAGATAAGCAATCTGTGTTAGATTTTTGGAACAAACTGCATACATCGGATTATAAGATTGGTGCTTTGCCGGAAGACAAGTATTACTTTAAAGATGGCAAATTTCTAATTCACGATAGTGACACGAAAAAGCTTATAGTGTTACCTGAAGATAAGGTATCCATCAAAATAATGAAGGATGGTGATAGTTATAGTTTGGCTATATCAAATGGTAATGGCAAAGTAATAAGCAGCATTAGTAAAATAGATAATCCAAATTACGAATTGCTATCAGATTCAAGTCACTTCAGCTTAGAAACGCAAGATAACATTGAGTTATCAGATCAACATCATGAATATAATCTCTATCTAGAGAATGGTTTTGTGAAAATGTTCGACTGCGCAAGCGATCACGTTTATCACGATCATAACTCAGCCTATATCTAATATACAAGGAGGGCCCTGCCCTCTTTTTGTTATTCCAATGCCCAGACACTGGCATCCAGTTAAATTTGCTAGTATAAAAGTAATCAACGTTTCTTATGATGGAAAAATGGATTCCAGTGTCAAGCACTGTAATGACACCAAAGGGGCTACTAGGATAACATCGTCTGCTACATACTTAGATCACAAGAGAAGAATTCTGAAGCGAAAAGCCTAAAGGGAATTTTATGCAAAATCTAGTATTTACGGAATTTATATTATTTTTATGCACATGACCTTACCCAGAAAAAGTAGACAGAAAGTTAAGACGTTTTTGCTATGAGAATGATGAATCAAAAAGCTCAGGAATGCAATAGTTAATAGTAGAATGTCTACGCTGTTTATTATAAAAAATTTCTATATATTCAAATATTGCGGTTTTAGCTTGTTGTGCAGAGTGTTGTGAAGTATCAATGAGTAACTCTCTCTTAAGTGAACTAAAAAAGCTCTCTGAAACAGCATTATCATAACAACAACCTTTGTGACTCATACTAGAAGTAATATTTTTTGTACTTAGTAAAAATTGATAATTTTTAGAGGTGTATTGCGATCCTTGATCGCTATGAAATAGTAGATTTTTAGCAGATTTGCGCCTACCAATAGCCATGAATAACGCATCTATAACTAATTGCCTATTTACTGCATTACTCATTGACCAGCCAATCACCATGCGTGAATATAAATCTATTATTGCTGCCAAATATAACCATCCTTCATTAGTTTTTATGTACGTAATATCAGTTACCCATATCTTGTTAGGTTGATCAGCGATGAAATTCTGATTTAATATGTTAGGAGTTATAACTCTATTGTCTATTTGTGGTTTTTTACTTTTAAACTTTCGTCTAAGCTTAGCTTGAATGCCATTTTTCTGCATAACATTTTGCACTGTTTTGATGTTATAATTTTTACCTAAAGCCTTTAATTCAGCGTGAATTTTAGGAGCTCCGTATCTGCATTGTGATGCTCGATATACCTTCTGAATATCTTGTATGAGCTCTTCTCTTATTGATTTTTTGTTGTTTTTTTCCTTAGTAATCCATTTATAATAACCACAAGCAGATACGTTCAAAAATCTGCATGATTCCCGTATTTTATAGCATTTTTTATGTTCTTTTATAAAAGAATATTTTACTCTTTTTGGTTTGCAAAATATCCCAGGGCTTTTTTTAAAATGTCTCTTTCCCTCGTTACTCTTGCCAGCTCTTTCTTTAAATCAAACTTTTCTTTGTCACAATGAGCTACTTTCCCTTTTCCTGGAAACGCATCTACTCCAGACATTCTATCATTGTATGTTTTTACCCATCTGCTTAATGAATCACCGCTAATACCCAAATCTCTTGCTATTTTTGCTGATGATTGACCTGTTTCTTTTACTAGTCTTATAGCTTCAATTTTGAATTCTGCTGTATATTCTTTTCTTTTTGTCATACCACACCTCTTTGAAAAAACGTTTTATTTTACTTCAAAAACGTCTTAACTTTCTGTCTACTTTTTCTGGGTAAGGTCAACAATTATGGTTTTTATAATTAACGGAAAGTGATATGGCTAGTTTAACTTTTAAAGACAACTCTGGAGCAAATGTACCATCCCCTACCATTAAAAGCATAATTTATGAAGATGCTGCACAGAATAAGTATACCTTTGGTGTAGATAATACTAGTGTTTTCAACACTTTTAGGTATGAACCTAATGGTGCTGCTGAAATAGATTACAGTGCTACAGCAACAAACTTCATGACTGGAGGTGCAATTGCTACATTATTAGGTATTGGAACTAACGTAGGTGCAATAAAAACTAAAACTGATAAGATTACAGATACCTTAGGAGCTGATGTCACTGCTATAAAGGCTAAGACTGAATTTATTCCAGATACCTTTACTGCTGATGTTGCTGCTATAAAAGATGCTACAAGTGCTGCTAATTTAGGAAATAAGGTTACTGCAATACAAACTAAGACTGATAAGATCACAGATACCTTAGGAGCTGATGTCACTGCTATAAAGGCTAAGACTGAATTTATTCCAGATACCTTTACTGCTGATGTTGCTGCTATAAAAGATGCTACAAGTGCTGCTAATTTAGGAAATAAGGTTACTGCAATACAAACTAAGACTGATAAGATGCCTGCTGACTTAAACGCTGAGTTAATTAAGTTAACTACAATAGGAAATGCTATAAATGGTAATGGTCACGTCACTGAAGCTGCTAAAGCTGTACTAGAGAGCAGTTTCAAGCAAGCTATCACGGATGCTGGGCAAGAAGGTAGTGAATGGCTTAGAAATGAGATAAAAGAGATAGTGTCACAGCCATCCTTCGAGATTCCAACAGATTCAAGTTCACCTCTTTCTTGGGATTGGTAATGTAAGTGCTAGTGAATGACATCGCAAGATGTCATTCACTGTTGTCATTCCAGTATCACATACTGGAATGACATCCTTGTTTTATTGCAACTAATTTGCAGTGATTTTTGTTTTAATGTAAATGGAATATAGTCCTATTGCTGCTGCGTTTGAAACATTTAGACTGTTAATTACGTTTGACATTGGGATTTTTAAAAGATAATCACAATTTTCTTTAACTAGTCTCCGCATTCCTTTCTCTTCAGAACCAAAAACAATTACTCTTTTTTGCCCAAAATTCTTTATTTCATCTATATTTTCCTTTGCATTGCAATCAAACCCATAACACCAGTAGCCTATCTTTTTTAAAGACTCCATCGTCTTTACTATGTTTGTAACGTATATTAGAGGGACAATATCCAGTGCTCCACTTGCTGCTTTTGCGATAGATGCATTTTCGCTTGGTGAATGGTGATACGGTAAAACCAATGCATCAATGTTAAAACAAGCTGAGGTTCTTAAAATCGAACCTATATTGTGTGTATCAGTAATTTGATCTAAAATGACTATAGTAGAGTTTTCACCTGAACCTTCAGCTATTTTTTCAATATTTAAGCTGTGAAAAATAGGAGTAACTTTTAAAGCAATTCCTTGGTGATTTACACCTTTGGGTAAAACATCATTGAACATTTTGTTCTCTACCAGTCGAGCTTTAATGCCCTTACTATCTGCACATTGTTTAATTTCTTTCTCAAATTCTCTGTAGAAATTTTCTGTTACTAACAGTTCTATACACCGCCTATTTTTGTTTCTTAATGCTGAAATACAAGTGTGCTTTCCATATATCCAACAGTTTTCATTAGCTTTTGATGATTTCATCTCATTATTAAAAATCAGATTTTTATAGAGTAAGCAATATTTTACTGTGTTTATATATTATTGTAAAATTATGCAGTTCAATTAATGAATTTATGTCGGATGATGAGTTAGATTGGCAAAAAAATGTTAAGCCAATAGAATGTGGCAAAGTTACTTTGAAAGTTGATCACAAAGTAAATATAAAATCTATGATTGATAAAGGTATCTCTGGCTTACAAGAAAATTTTCTTAATACTGATAATGGTGATTCATCATTTTGTCTTGACTACAATACAAAATTAAAGATCGATAGGGGCAAATATTTTATAAGCGATAAACTCGATTTGCATGGCTATAGTATAGATAATGCTTATTGTAAATTGATAGATTTTATTATCAAAAATTATCAAGCAAGGAATAGGTGCTTATTGGTAATTACGGGGCATGGTAATAGTACAGATAAAATAGACACTATAAAGAATAGCTTAAATAAGTGGTTGAATGACACAAAAGTTCGAAATATGATCTTATACTATCAGCAAGCCATAAAAAAACATGGTGGCAAAGGAGCTTTTTATGTCTTATTAAGAAGAAATAAAGGTTAATTTTAGAGTACCTATTTAGGAGTACCTTTCTTAGAATTCACGTGTTGAAGAATGATTTCTGCTAAACCTTTACTAATTCCAGGTACGTTTTGAATTTCAGCTAGAGAAGCTTTGCTTATGTTTTCTACCGAACCAAAATGAGACATGAGTGCCTTCTTTCTTTTACTGCCAACACCAGATATTTTGCTTAATTGTGAAGCAAAAAACTGTTTATCGCGTTTTTTTCTGTGCGAAGTTATTGCAAAACGGTGAGCTTCATTACGCAGCAATTGTAAATAAAGCATGACCTTGCTGTCACTTGCTAGAGTAAATTCTTCTCTGCTCGGCACATAAAATCTTTCATTTCCTGCGTTACGATCATGACCTTTTGCCATACAAGCAAAAGGAACGTTTATATTCAATATCTCCAACACATTCTGCACTATGGAAACATGTCCTGGCCCACCATCTATCAGTAAAAAATCAGGAATGATGTCTTTTATATTGCCAGAGAAACGTCTAGTCAGCACTTCTCTCATCATTTTATAGTCATCACCTGAAATTTCTTCTTTTATAGTAAATTTTCTGTACTCACTTTTTAAAAAACCTTCCTGACCTGCAACAACCATCACACCAATCTGTTGATTTCCAGATATATGGCTATTGTCATAAACTTCGATACGCTTTGGAATATTTGGTAACAAAAAGATTTTGCTAAGCTCTTCGAGCTTTTCTAGGTTATTTCTATAATCAGTAAGCTTCTGCTCTAGGCTATGCTTAGAATTATTGTAAATAAAATTCAACAAATCACGCTCTTTACTATTTTTCGCATACAAAACTTTTATTGATTTTTGAGTAAGAGCATAAAGTGCTTGTTCTATAATTTCCTTATCCTTAATAAAATCGGGAACGTAAATTTGCGCTGGTGGTGTATTAACTGGATTATACAAATTGACCAAAAAGGTGGATAAAATTTCATCATTTGGATGATCACTACAATTCTCAATGAAGTAAGGAATGCTTCCATAGTTACCTTTATCTCTGAAAGATAGTACACCAATGCATGCTAAGTCTGCCTCACGTACAACGCTAAAGAAATCTGCATCTTCTTCAAAAGAAAAATCCATTGGCTGCATTTGAATTTGCTGAAGAAATTTCAATCGATCTCTATAGACAGCAGCAAGCTCGTAGTTCATTTCCCTACTGCACTTTTCCATTGTAGAAAATAGCTGTCTTTGCACTTCTTTATTCCTTCCTAGCAGAGTATCTTGTGCTTGTTTTACTGATTTGCAGTAATCATCTTTTGTAATTTTATCTACGCATGGTGCTGAACAGCGCTTAACTTGATACTCAAGACATGGTCTTTTTGTTGAAGAGAAATATTGATCTGAACATACTCTTAAGAGAAAAGCTTTTTGCAATGATAATATAGTGTTCTTAACAGCAGCAGCAGATGGAAAAGGGCCGTAGTAATGAAACTCATTCTTCTTAAACTTACCTCTATATTTCGCTATTCTTGGATAATCATGCTTAGAAATTGTTATATAAGGATAAGATTTTCCATCCCTAAGCAAAATATTATAAGATGGTTTTAACGATTTTATTAACTGTGCTTCAAGAAGCAATGCTTCGATTTCATTCTCAGTGATGAATATTTCAACCTTAATAACCTGTGAGATCATTACTCTGATTCGTTCAGAAAGGTTTTCGAATTGAAGGTAGTCGGATAATCTCGACTTCAAGTTTTTTGCTTTACCAATGTATAAAACCTTATTCTTATCTCCAACCATCTTATAAACGCCACAGGATTGTGGAGATGATTTGATTTGTTCCTTATATTGCCTGAGCATTTATCAATTGTTTAACCTGTATAAGGTTAAACTCTGCTACTAAATGAAAGGTAGAAACAACATTTGCAAGCAAAGATAACCTGTTTATTCTAAGCTCATTAGAATCACAGTTAATCTTTACACTGTCCATAAATTGATTGATAAACGGAGCAAAACGAGCAAGTTCATCAAGCGCTGTATTAAAGTCGTTATTTTCTATCGCTTGTTTGATGTTTTTACAAGCAGCTATAGCACAATTTGATAGCGCAATCTCCTCATCTTCAATCAAAAACTTCTTACTGTAAGATGCATTATAAGTAGTGCCATCACTTTTTCTCACTTTGCTCATCATGTTACTGGCTCTTTTATAAGTGCTTAGAACCTGTTCACCTTCTTTTGTACTAAGATAACGATCCAATATCACAGTTTGCTTTTCCGCTTTCAGCAGATCATTAATATCGACTTTATATAGTATTGAATCTACAACATCTTGCCTTATATTTCTATTTTTTAAAATAATCTTGAACCTTTCTAAGCAGAATTTAAATACTAGTTCTGAAATTTGTTTTTCACTTGGCTTATCAACTGGAGTTATATTTTTATTCAATAGAAGCCTTGAACATAAAGATACTGACTTATCTATCAGCAATCTAATTGGAATATGCAAATTATTTTCAAGTATTGTTCTAATTATACCAATTGTCATTCTCCGCAAACCAAACTGATCATACGAACCAGAGATTTTCTCACCTGCTGCAATTAAGCCAACCAAACTATCCATTTTGTCTGCAATAGCTACAGCAATCGCAGTAGGAGATTTAGGGCATTCTTGGTCCGATCCAATTGGCTTATAGTGCTCAGTTATAGCTTCCACTACTTCTTTATCCTCTTGAAAATAAGAAGCGTAGTATCCACTCATTACTCCTTGCAATCCCGGAAATTCTTTCACTATCAACGTTGCAAGATCTGCCTTTGCTAAATATGCAGCACGTTCAACTTTAATTAATGAAGCATGTGGAATAAATATCGCTATATACTTTGAAAGAGCGATAATACGCTTCACTTTTTCTTCTACGCTACCGAGCGAAGCATGAAATGAAATAGAGCTCAATTTTTTGACATAGTAATCTAGGTTTTCCTTCTTGTCTTGAGATATCAAAAACTGGGCATCAGCAAGACGTGCTTCTAATATTCTTTCATGGCCTTTGACAACTTCATTGTTGTTAACATTTACAACAGTAACAAAATGTGATATTTTCTGTCCATCACTTAAAGCAAGATACTTTTGCTGCGTATTAATTATACTAAGTATTACTTCCTTCGGTAATTCTGATGATTTTACTTTACCAAATAATACTATTGGCCACTCTATAAGCCCTGCCAATTCATTAAGTAAATAATCATTTTTTTCAAGTTGTAAGTTCTCCTCTTTTGTAAACTTATTAATCTGATCTAGTATAAATTGCTTTCTTTTGTCCAACTGGAGAATGACATTATTTTTTTCTAACAATTCAAAATAGTCTTTGGGTGTTTTAACAGTAAGTACTGCATCACCTGAAAGAAACCTATGACCATACGTCACGTTGCATGCTGTAACCCCTGCAAAAGATATAGGTATTATTTCGTCATTTAAAATACATAGAATATTTTTAATTGGCCTAACCCATCTCTCTTTTCTTTCACTCCATCTCATACTCTTTGGCCAAGAAAAGTTTTTTAGCATTTCCTCCAGTTGATTTTTGAGAAACCCGTTGATGTTAAATAAGCAGCTTTCTCTCTTAATGAAGTAAAAATCTTCATCATTTACTTTGCGAATGAGTAAATCTTCTTCACCTTTCCGATTTTTTCTCAAAAAACCTTCGATAGCACTTTTCGGTGCATTAACTCTTGGTCCTTTAATCTCATTGTTAGAATCTTTTAGCTCCAAAGCACTTATACCATCAATAAAAAGAGCAATGCGACGTGCAGTCACATAAACTTCTATAGATGCAAATTTCACATTATTTTTACTAAAAGCATTAGTGATATAGCTCTTAACCTGAGCTGCAGATGAATTCTGCATTCTTGATGGAATTTCTTCTGAAAGACATTCAAACAATAATTGTGACAACATATTCTACTTTGCTCTATATAATTCACAGCATTTTTTTGTTAACTCTCTCACTCTACTAATATAGGCTGTACGTTCATTCACACCAAGCACACCTCTTGCATCAAGTAGATTAAGTAGATGGCTCGTTTTAATACATTGGTCATAAGCTGCTATCGGCAATTCTTTTTCAACAAGGAATTTACACAGTTTTTCTGTATCCTCAAACTGCTGTTGTACTACTTTAGTATCATAATAATCAAGTGCCAGGTAAGAAAACTCTCGCTCCCTTTGTTTAAAAATATCTCCATAAGTTGCACCGCTACCGTTCCACATTATGTCGTAAACACTATCTACACCCTGTATGCACATTGCTAAACGCTCTAACCCATATGCTACTTCACCAGGAATTATTCTGCAGTCAATACCTCCCACTTGCTGTATATAAGTAAGTTGTGTTACTTCCATTCCGTTGCATGTAACCTCCCAACCAAGACCGGATGCACCAACACTTGGGTTTTCCCAATCATCTTCAATAAACTTAATATCATATTCTTTTGTCGATACACCAAGAGCTTTTAAGCTATTTAAGTAAACATCTTGCAAATTGCTGCCAGATGGTTTTATTATAACTTGGTACTGATGATGCTGATATAAACGATTAGGGTTGTCGCCATAGCGTCCGTCTGCAGGTCTGATTACTGGTTGTAGATACGCAATTTTTGTTGATTTTTCGTCAATCGCTGACATGATTGTTGCGGGATGTAGTGTTCCAGCTCCAACTTCAGACGTATATGGATGAAGTATAGTACACCCTTCATCTGCCCAAAAATCTTGTAGCCCCTTTATTATATACTGTAGATTCACGCAAACTGTATATCTTTTAAACTAAATATATAAGCAAATAAGTACTATTCTATACTTATTTTTTTAATAGTGCCATGGAAATAGTCACTTAAGGCTATTGAACTTTCTTTTACATACTCAAATATGCTTTTATTCAAGACAATCGCATCATGCATAGTCAGATCGCAGAATATAAATGCAGTCAAGTACAATAAAATCACTGCATAAAACACATGAAAAATCCCTTCAAATGTGATTGATATTGCATTGTTATAACTAAGCTGTATCGTACTTATCGGCCATGGTTTTATTACTTCTACAATATTAAAAAATAAATAAGGTATTATAAAGAAAAAGAACAAATGCATAAGATCATTAAACCAAAATGGACATTGAAGTATTGCCTTGCATATACTTAAATAGAATTTACTTACAATATAATAAATTGACATTATTGCCGGCATCGAAAACGCAACAGTCATCACCTGTCCTGATGCTATTTGTATTACTATATTCTCATCACTGCTGGCTGAAGGATCTTGAGTATGAAAAATAGATATGCCAACTAATTGCAGCACTAACATAACTATTGCTAGCTTGGTAAAAATGGCAGCTACAACTATGCCTGTATTCGGCATTTTATATAGTATAAAATCACCTCCGTATGTAAGCATTAATATAATGTCGGTAATAAATAATATTAGAAAAGAAGACCAATAATGCTGCCAACCCGGTAAATATCCCACTCCTAAAAAAGAGCTTACTATTTTGGCAGGAAAAACCTTGCCTAGCACCTTACCTAAAAATTGAAAAAAAATCCCCATGTCCTAACTAACACTTGACTTATATTTTTCACAATACTGAATTGTAATGGACTTATCAATACACTTCTTGCATAGAAAAAAGGCAAATAGTTAAAAACGATCTAAGTTTAGCAATAACCGTTGCCCCTTCTATCGTCATCCCAGTGCCCAGGGATTGGCTCTTTTTTTCTAGATTCCAGTACTGGAATGAGATCTTCAATATTCTTACATCTGATCTCAAACTATGGAATAACACCGTTATACGTACTGGAATATGGGCATCATTCAAGCAGCTGATCTCTATGATGGCATCATCCCAGTACTGGGATCCAGAACAGGTAATAAAAACTGGTCACGCGCTGGCCTGAAGCTTTAACTATAAATATTAAAAAATTTACCAGGCGAAAAAAAAGGCAAAAGAATCCCCCAGTAGTGAGTTTTGACCCTATAATAATGTAAATTGGCATTGTAATAATGTGCTAACGCTTAAAATAAGCGTGTTTTGGCTGAATGTAGAAAAAATAAAAAAGACATGCAGCCGCTATAATTTTATGTAATCTGCCAATATATACCTGAGTTTTTTACTGAATTTTTGTTGTTAAATCTGCAGAGATTAAAAACAAGGATAAATACTCTTATTGGTATGATAAGGAAAGTGGGAAGGTTTGTCAAGTCACTTCGGCCAGCTACCTACTTAGATGTTCCACACTGCTAAGTAGATACCAAATTTTTTGCAACATCAAGTGCAGCATAGGTAAATATTGCACTTGCACCTGCACGTTTAAAACCAATTAAGGACTCATAAATCACTCTGTTATAATCCAGCCAGCCATTATTTGCTGCAGCTTTTATCATTGCGTATTCACCGCTTACTTGGTAAGCAAAAATCGGAAAATTAAACTTTTCACTTGCTGTTTTTATTACATCTAAGTATGGCATACCCGGCTTTATCATAATAAAATCTGCACCTTCATCTATATCCATTTCGATTTCGCAGATTGCTTCACGTGCATTTCTATAATCCATTTGATAACCACTTTTGTCGATGAAATTTGATGATGCGCACGAACCGACAACTTGCCTGAACGGCGCATAGAAGCTAGAACAGTACTTTACTGCATAGGACAATATCGACACATTCTGAAAGTTATTATCATCCAATGTTTTTCTTATTTTTCCTATCCTGCCATCCATCATATCAGAAGGAGCAACTATATCGCATCCTGCTTTTGCTAAAACAAGTGCTTGCTTACATAATGCTGACACAGTCTCGTCATTTTCTAAATCTATCCTACTGCTTTTTAAAATGCCATCATGACCGTGAGTAGTGTATGGGTCTAGTGCAATGTCTGCAATAATACCAATATCCGGTACATTTGATTTTACAGCACAAATTGCTTTACAGATTAAATTGTCAGGATTGTACGCTTCCTCGGCGTTTTCAGATTTTAGTTTACTATCAACTACAGGAAAAATTGCAACAGCATTAATCCCCGAGTCCTTAGCTTTCTGAATTATAGAAATTAATCCATCTATTGAATAACATTTGATATCAGGTAAGCCAGAAATTGGCTCAATTGTTTCTTCTCCGTCATGAACAAATAAGGGAAAAATCAAATCATTTACTGATAAAGTGCTTTCACTTGTTAAATTGCGAATCCACTTGCCTGAGCGCCTACGCCTTAACCTTGTATTTGGGAAATTAAACATTGGATCCAGGCAAATTCCCAGTAAAAAGCAACACTCCTGAAATGAGTATTACCCAAAGTACCGATATTGGCAAAAATACTTTCCAACCAAGACGCATTAATTGATCATAACGATAACGAGGTATTGTAGCTCTAATCCAAACAAATATAAACAAAAGTACAACTATCTTCAAAACAAACCAGATTAAACTAGGAATTTTATACAGCAAACTAAGCTCTAATGGAGGATACCACCCTCCTAGAAAGAATATTGTCATCATAGCGCTTGCTAAAATCATATTTGCATATTCTCCCAAGAAAAAGAGAGCAAAAGGCATTGATGAATACTCGACGTTATACCCAGAGACGAGCTCTGCTTCAGCTTCTGGTAAGTCAAATGGGTGACGATTAGTTTCGGCAAGCAAAGAAATAAAAAATATTATTCCTATAGGCATTAGTAATAAATCAATCCAAAATGGCATATTATGTTTCGCTACCACCATCTCTCCAAGATTTAATGTGCCAGTTGTAATAACAACTGTAGCAACTATTAGACCTATTGAAACTTCATATGAAATCATTTGAGCAGCTGACCTTATAGCGCCAAGAAATGCATAATTAGAATTACTAGACCAGCCTGCAATAATAATGCCATATATTCCCAAAGAGGATATAGCTAGCACATAAAGCACTCCAACATTAATATTTGCTATTACCTTAGGGATTATTACCTGCTGTCCATTTTCTGTAATTATTTCAGCTCCAAATGGTATAACTGCCCAGGAAATTAATGCTAAAATAAAGGTGAGCATTGGAGCCATAATAAACAGTATGGTGTTTGCTCTAAATGGTATTATCGGCTCTTTAATTATCAATTTGATAGCATCTGCAAATGGCTGTAGTAGCCCAAATGGCCCTACTACACTTGGACCATGCCTTAGTTGAATTGCACCAATAACTTTACGCTCAAAGTACACTAAATATGCTACTGAAAGCAAAAGTGGAATAAGAAGAAAAAGAATATCAAATATCAAGTACATGCAACCCTAAATCAAAAAAATAGTTCATAATTGTGGCAATAAAAAATACAGCAAATGCTCTAGACACAAAAGACAATGTCCCTATTGAAATCAATAGGACAACACTTTTCTGTACAGCATTTAGCTTAATAGAATAGTAAAATGATATGCATATGAATGACACTAGTGACATCATAATTAAGATCATTGTGAGAGGCAAATAATTCCCTCTTCCCTCGGTAACTATAATAAATGTTATTGCCATCCATACATATCCTTCCGTAAATAGTGCAATAATATCATTGATAAAATCAACTAGCTTATAAACGAACTGTTTTTCTAATGTATTTTGTTCTTTACACAAAAATATAGAGTTTAATTTTCGTTGAAAATATACCAGAATTATTAGTAATAATGGTGTTAGAATAAATAAAATATTAAGTAGAGTGTTCATAAAAATTCTTAGTACAATCTGCCATTATTTTTGAAGCGCGACTTATTGAGTCTGTCATATAAAAATTACACTTTTTTAGAGTGAAAGAGATATTACTTAATTTTATTTCATCACAGGTAATTGGTACCCATTTGTTTTTCACCACTTGGTCAACATCTCTAAACTGTGGACCAATAGTGTATAATTTCTTCCTCACATCAAATAAATTATCGTATAGTAAGGAAAGGCCCAAATATTGGGATAAATTTTTTATAATCAACCAATCTTCCTTTGCTTCACCAGGAGGAAAAACAGCTAAATTTGTTCTCTGTACTCGCCCTTCAGTATTTACATAAGTTGCATATTTCTCTGTGTAAGCAGCTCCAGGTAGAATAACATCTGCTATGTGTGCTCCACTATCACCATGATGGCCTTGATAAATTACAAATGTACTTTCTAACTTTGATATATCAATTTCATCTGCGCCAAGAAGATAAACTACTTCTATCTCACCACTTTCTGCCTGTTTTAGCATCTGATTAATGTCTTTTCCACCTTTGCTAGGAACAAATCCAATATCGAGTCCACCAACCCTTGCTGCAACCTTATGCAGTACGTTAAAGCCATTCCAGTCATCTCTGATCATGTTAAATTTTTCTGCAATTTTGCCAGCTAGAGCTAAAACTGATTCAGAATCATCTCTTATTAATGCATCTTGACCGATAATTAGCATAGGGTTCTGAGCGGCACTCAGTAACTCGCAGAATTTGTGATTTCCCTCTTCTATTTCTTTTAGAACGTTTGGACCATCACCTAATCTTTCAACATTATATAGATATTCAAGATTAGGACCAATATTTGCAATAGTGAAATTACCTTGTAAATATCTCTTTCTCAATCTTGCGTTAATTATTGGTGCTTCTATTCTTGGATTTGTATTTATAAGCAGACATAAATCTGCATTTTCTATACCCTCAATAGTGGTGTTGAATACATATGACCCACGATTATTTGGTATAAGCTTTGCTCCATCTTGCCTACAGTCTATATTCCCCGAGCCGAGCTTCTGCATCACTTCTTTGAGTAGAAGCATAGACTCACAATCTGCTAAATCACCTGCAATTGCAGCTATTTTATTTGATTTTGTATTCTTTAATTTCTTTGCAGCAACAGTTAGTGCTTCATTCCAATCAACTGGGGCTAATTTACCATCTTTTTTTACATAAGGTTGATCAAGACGCTGAACTTTTAGTCCATCATAGGCAAAACGGGTTTTATCTGATATCCATTCTTCATTTACCTCTTCGCTCAGCCTTGGTAATATTCGCATAACTTCCAGGCCACGATAATCAACTCTAATGCTACTTCCCACAGCATCTAACACATCTATAGTCTCACAATGTGATAGCTCCCATGGACGCGCTGTAAAGGAGTAAGGCTTTGAAGTTAAAGCCCCTACCGGGCAGAGATCTATGATATTTCCAGATAATTCAGAACTAATATGCCTTTTTATGTAAGTGCTAATCTCTACATTTTCTCCCCTTCCGATTCCTCCAAGTTCATTTGTACATGCAACATCAGACAAAAATCTAACACACCGAGTGCAATGAATGCATCGATTCATCGCAGTCTCAATCAGTGGTCCGAAGTGTTTTTTTGGCACAGCCCTCTTATGCTCATCAAGTCTGCTGGTTCCTTTCCCATAAGCCATCGTGATATCTTGCAAATCGCATTCACCACCTTGATCGCAAATTGGGCAATCAAGCGGGTGGTTAATTAGCAAAAACTCAAGCACACCTTCACGTGCTTTTTTAACCTTAGGGGTATCAGTGTGAATAACCATCCCTTCTGCAACTGGCATTGCACAAGAGGCTACTGGTTTTGGAGGTCCACCCTCCACTTCAACCAAACACATTCTGCAGTTACCAGCAATTGCTAAACGCTCATGATAACAAAAACGTGGAATTTCAACGCCCACAACTTCACAAGCTTGAATTATAGTGAGCCCATGCTCTACTTCACATTCCTTAGAATTAATAGTAACTTTAACCACAACTATTATACAGCTTCCCACTTTATAGGATTGCCGCTTATCTCATCTTCAACCAGATTGCCGTTGTCATATTGAGCAGACATATAATTCATGCGCGAGTCACGATCTATATATCTAACAGGTTTTACCGGTTTATCTTTATACATTTTTTGCTCAGCTTTCTTACGCTGAGTAGGGTTATTTTTACTAGCTGTTTTCGCTTTCCCGCCTGCTGCCATATAAACTCCTAAAAACTTCTTATTTTATTTTAACACTTAAGTATACACCGTCAATGCTAAATAGCTTTAAAGTTTTAATAGTCCATCATTACAATCATCACTTGAACAAAATACTTTCTCTTGATGCTGCTCAAGTATGTAACTTTAGAACCCCCAAAAAAGAAAATGTAAGTTACTTTGATGATATCATTTTCTACGTCTTATAAATAGACATTCATGTAGCCGTAAATTAAGCTATAAACTCAATACAAAGATCCTTAATTATTAATCTCATAGTACTTCTCAACCAACTTATTTAGCAACCTTACACCGAAACCTACTGCCCCTCTTGGAGAAATATCAGTGCCTTTTTCGTGCCAAGCAGTGCCTGCAATGTCTAAATGTGCCCAACAAGTGTCGTTTACAAAACGCTGTAGAAACTGTGCAGCCATTATACTATCTCCACCAGAACCTGCAGGAGCTATATTTTGCACATCAGCAATCGGCGAATCAATAATTTTGTTATAAGTTTCATTCATAGGAAAGCGCCATAATTTTTCATTTACTTCATTTCCTGCATCAATCAGATGATTCGCTAATTCATCGTTATTTGAAAAAAGACCAGCATATTCATTATTTCCCAGTGCAACCACTATAGCACCAGTTAAAGTTGCAAGGTCGATCATAAATTTCGGTGCAAATCTATCTTGTGTATACCATAAAGCATCCGCAAGTATTAGTCTTCCCTCTGCATCGGTATTTAATATTTCTATTGTTTGTCCAGACATTGAAGTGACTACATCGCTCGGTCTTTGAGCATTACCATCCACTGCATTTTCTGCAAGTGCAACCACACCAATTGCATTTACTTTTGCTTTTCGCCCAGCTAGAGTACGCATCACTCCAACTACAGTAGCAGAACCTGCCATGTCATATTTCATTGACTCCATACCGCGTGAGGGTTTAAGTGACACTCCACCAGTGTCAAACGTTATACCCTTGCCTATAAAAGCTATTGGTTTTTGTTCTTGAGAAGCCCCATTCCATTTTATCACCACTAACTTTGGCTCTTTACTACTTCCTTGTGCTACTCCAAGCAGGGCTCCCATTTTTTTCTCTTCCATTTGCTTTTTATCAAGCACTTCAACCTCAAGACCAAGTTTAGTAAGTTCAGCTTTTATACGATTAGCGTAAGACTCTGGATATAAAATATTAGGTGGCTCAGTAGTAAAAGCACGTGCAAGAAAGATGCCTTCACCTTCGTGTTTTAAACGCTCAAATGATTTTTCAATGCTACTTAACTGTTCATCTTTTACTAATAATGTAATTTCCTCTACTTCTGTAATTTTTTCATCCTTTTTAGTTTTATACTTATTAAACTTGAAACTGCGCAGAAATGCTCCATATGCAACATTTGCTGTACTGCCCTCGATTGAAATAGCTGCTCGCTTGATTCTTAATCTGCTTAGCTCACAATATATTTTACCACCAATATTTAATCCTTTGCTTTCATCCCATTCATCTCTCATTCCAAGACCAGCAACTATAATATTTTTTCCCTCTGATGAAGTAACGGAGAAAAATTCACCAAAATCTCCATTAAAACCACTAAATTTCTTGATGTTATCTATAGCTTGCTTATCTTGTAGAACATTAGTTATGAGCTTATCACCCTCAAACAAACCTACCACTAGCGTCTCAAAATCAGGTAAAGCTTTAGAAATTGTTATCTTCATCGTTGACATCTCCGTTGCAAATAATTGTAAGCTGCACATAAAACATAGTAAAAACATTAGTAAGATATTTTTCATATACATTTTAAGTACAATAGCGCTTAAGACTACTATGAACTCCCCTGATATGCAAGGGCTTTATCTTTTATCAGAAAATTTGTTATGCCCACCTAGGGTTATATTAAATGTGTAGGTCTTCATGGCCTGATTGTTATAAGTAAATGGTGCTATCAGAAGGCTTGCAAGTCCACTCTCAATAAGATTACCAAGAAGAAGATCATCACAGTTATCGCAATTATGATCAGCAAAAAACATTTGTGTTGTGAATTCTGGAAAATCTGGATGTTGGACCAAAAAGTTGATGTGTGGAGCCCTATCACCAATTTTACCTGGTACTATTGTAATAAAATTATAATAGCCAAGGTTATTTACTACAAATCTTCCTGATCCAGCAAAATTTGGATCAAGCTCCACATTTTCATCATAATAGCTCATGCCAAGTGAGTCTGCGTGCCATATAGAAACCACAGCATTTTGTATCGGTAAGCAATTTACATCAGTAACTCTACCCACTACATTTATTAATTCTCCTGCTGCATTATTTGGAGAGCCAGGTTTTCTTCTTAAATTATTTGAAGAGTTAAAGCTTTTTGGCCTTGTTTCAAGATCATAAATCCCTGGAGTTTCAATACAATTAAGCAAAATAGGATCAGCTGCAAATAATGACAAATCGAATATAAATTGTACTAAAAACGCTAATAAGATATTTTTTACATTCATTGTGTTTATAGTGCTTTTATCAGAATTATAGCAACCTTTTTCTTTTATTAAAGACAAGACTTCCTTTGAAGCCTCCTTAGAATCACAACTATCCTTTCAGTGTATGAGTTTTAGGTTTTAGTACTGCATACACAACTGCACGGACTTCCAATTTAGAAATTGCAAATCAATCCAAACACGCAAGTGTAATGTTACCTCCACATGCTGTAGTGTTGACACTTACAACCTTTTCTATAGAAAAACGTTGCAGATAATTAGGACCACCAGCTTTTGGTCCGGTACCTGACAGTCCTCTACCGCCAAATGGTTGTGTTCCAACTGCTGCACCTATTTGATTGCGATTGATGTATACATTTCCAACTGATATTTTCTTGCTTATTAAATCGATCTGACTTTGTACACGGCTTTGCAAAGAAAACGTAAGTCCATATCCTGTATTGTTTATATCACTTATAACTTCATTTAACTGCGACTTATTAAAACGTATGATATGTAAAATAGGCCCAAACACTTCTTGCTTTAATTGCGAAATTTTTTGTATCTCATAAATGTACGGAGGAAAGAAATAACCATTATAAGAATTTGTATCCATGGGTACCTTGGACAAAAGGTTTGAATCTTCATCCCTTGATATTTTTTCCGTATGTTTAGTGAGCATATCAATAGATGCTTTGTCAATTATTGGACCAATATCTGTGCTCAGTTGTATTGGGTCACCTATCTTTAGTTCTTGAGCTGCATTGCATATCATTTTTATCTGTTTTTCTGCTATATCTTCTTGAATAAATAGCACTCTGAGAGCAGAACAACGTTGACCGCCACTGCGAAATGCAGAAATTAAAACATCCTTAGTTACCTGCTCTAAAAGAGCAGAACTATCAACAATCATAGCATTTAATCCACCAGTCTCAGCGATAAGTGGCACAATAGGACCATCTCTACTAGCAAGCATTCGATTAATTATTTGAGCAGTTTGTGTTGAACCAGTAAAAGCTACACCGGAAATTCTATTATCTGGTACTAATGTTTTACCTAAATACCAACCATCCCCTGGAATAAGGTGTAGCACATTTTTTGGTATTCCAGCTTCATGTAGTATCTTAACGGCTTCATAGGCAATAATCGGCGTTTGCTCTGCCGGTTTTGCCAGCACTGCATTACCTGCTGCAAGTGCAGCTGAAACCTGTCCAATGAAGATAGCGAGTGGAAAATTCCACGGTGATATGCATAAGAAAACTCCCCTGCCTTCAAAAAAGATGAAGTTATCTTCACCTGTTGGACCTGGCAATTTTTTCCAGTCATTCAGTTCATTTTTTGCTATCATTGCATAATAGCGCAAAAAGTCGATTGCCTCTCTTACTTCTGCTATTGCATCGGATAAAATTTTTCCTGCTTCTACAATCAGAATATAAATTAACTCTTTCATCCTTTCCTCAAGCAAATCTGCAGCTTTTTCAAGGCATTTAGCGCGCTCTTCTGCTGAAACATTCTGCCACTTAGTAAAAGCACTATGTGCTATTTCAAGAGCATTTAAAGCCTGAGCACTTGTTGCACTTGACACTTCTCCAATTACATTTTCCAAATGTGCAGGATTCACTACTTCGGTAAATTCCGCACTGTCAAGAAACGACTCTCCATCAATTATTGGGCCAACTTGCCATTTCTTTTCACTAAATTCCCTTACATCATCTGCAAATTGTGAAACTGCAATTGAATCGCTAATATCCATTCCCAAGGAGTTTTTTCTTTCCTCTCCAAAAATATCTCGTGGCAACGGAATGCTTGGATGAGGCTCATATTCTAAGCTTTTTACTTTTTCTAATGGATCTGAGACTAATTCTTCAATTTTAACGTCAGAATCATTTACTTGATTGACAAACGAGCTATTAGCTCCATTTTCAAGAAGGCGCCTAATAAGGTATGGCAATAAATCACTATGTTTACCAACTGGTGCATATATACGACAATTGATGCTTGTTGCAAGTTCTGAAATTGCATAATCATACAAACTTTTACCCATTCCATGTAAGCGCTGAAACTCAAACCCAGGATGATTTTTATCGGCAAGCTCTATTATAGTAGCAAAAGTATAAGCATTATGAGTTCCAAAACATGGATAAAAGTGATTCTCTTTGCTTAAAAGTTTCTGCGCACAGGCAAGGTAGCATACATCTGTGTGGCTTTTTCTAGTAAACACCGGATAACCAATTAACCCTAATTCTTGTGTGCGCTTGATTTCTGAGTCCCAATATGCTCCTTTTACAAGCCTCACCATAATTTTATGCTTTGATCGAATGGCAACATCTTCAACAAAATCAAGAACAGATAAAGCACGTTTTTGATACGCTTGCACAGCCAAGCCAAGCCCCTCCCACTTAGAAAGTGAATCATCAAGACGCAATTGCTCAAATAAAACTAATGACATCTCAAGTCTTTCTGATTCTTCTGCATCTATACAAAGTGAAATGTTATATTTCTTCGCTTCATGACACAGTTCCAGCAACTTAGCTCTCAGCTCTTCAGCTATATTACCAAATTGGCTAAATTCATAACGTGAGTGCAGTGAAGACAATTTGATTGAAACCCCTTGAGATTTAAAGCAATCATTTATGTCAGCAGATTCACCTATGGCTTTTATTGCATGCATGTATAAATTAAAATACTCTTCCGCATCCTCAACTGTGCAAGCAGATTCACCAAGCATATCAAAAGAGCATAAATACTTACTGTAGTCATCTGATTTCACACTTTCCAATGCTTTTTCTATAGTTTCTCCAACAATAAAATGCTTGCCAAGAATGGATATTGCTTGTTTCACCGCTTTGCGGATTATTGGCTCTCCTAAATTTTTCAATAACCTGGAAATTATGTGATAGAATTTTGAATCCTCTTCATTGTTTCTTAATATACTGCTTCCTATAATTAAACTCCATGTAGAAGCATTAACAAACAATGAAGAGGAACGCCCCAGGTGTTTATTCCATTCTTGGTTGGCAATTTTATCTTTGATCAATTCATCTATTGTGTAATCGTCTGGTATTCTAAGTAATGATTCAGCAAGACACATTAGCGCTACTCCTTCGTCGTTAGAAAGTGAGTACTGTTGTATAAAAGAATCTATAATGCCTAATTTACTACCTCTAATCTTTTCGACAATTTGTTTTGCAATATTGTAAACTATGTTTTTTGAATCAGCCGAAAGTTCTGATTTTTCTACAAGATAACGTACGTGACTTTTTTCATCAGCACGATAAAATGCCTGCAATCGTTTTCGTAATGCGTTAGGTTCTTGTATAGAACTGATCATAATTATCTACAAAACACCCTTTACCATATGTAAGGTAAGATTATATCATAACTTTGCATCGAATAAATTATTATTTAAATAAAGAGCCAGAATCGATTCAAAAAACCTAGTTAATGACTGTGATAGCTCAAAAGGACTGCGCAAGTATATAGCTCAACACTCCACCACTCATCAAGTACTTAACCTCAGTTGCAGTTTGTACACAGCACTTGAGTTGAATGGATTGCTCTGAATCATCCTTTCTTTTAATGATACATTCTAGATTTCCATTTGGTACTACTTCACCTTTTATGCTCACTATCTCACTACCATCAAATATCTTTCTCGTTACTCCATCCTGAAATGCAAGTGGAAGAACACCCATACCGACCAAATTGGACCTATGTATGCGCTCAAAACTTTCTGCAATCACAGCTTTAATTCCCAGTAATGCAGTACCCTTTGCTGCCCAATCCCTACTTGAACCTGTACCATATTCTTTTCCTGCAATGACAACTAATGGAACAGCTTCTCTTTTATATTGCATTGCTGCATCAAAAATTGACATAGTTTCTTGAGAAGGAATATGTTTTGTATAGCCACCCTCAGCACCCACCATTTTATTTCTTATTCTGATATTAGCAAAGGTTCCACGCATCATTACGTTGTGGTTACCGCGGCGAGATCCATATGAATTGAAATCTTGCGGTTCAACTCCAAGACCTTTTAAATATATGCCTGCAGGACTATTTGAGGCAATATTTCCAGCAGGGGAAATGTGGTCGGTAGTGACGCTATCGCCAAACATCGCTAGTATTTGCGCATTCTTTATATCAACTATGTTGCTTTTATTGTTCTTAGTCGATAAATTATCAAAATAGGGAGGGTTTTGTATATAAGTGCTTTTCGCGTCCCAATCATAGATTTCACTTTTCTCACACTTTATCTTTTGCCAATGCTCATCACCAGAAAAAACATCCTTATACTTTTGTATGAACATTTCACGCGTCACAACACTTTTAACACAGCTCTCAACTTCACTATTTGTTGGCCATATATCTTTGAGATAAACATCACTTCCATTCTTATCTTTGCATATAGGATCTTTTGTCAGGTCAATTTGTACAGTACCTGCAAGTGCATACACAACAACAAGTGGCGGAGATGCCAAGTAATTAGCTTTGACTAAAGGATGGATTCTTCCTTCAAAGTTACGATTACCGGATAAAACTGCTGCAACAGTCAAGTTTTTATCCTTAATATCACTTTCTATATCTTTATGAAGCGGACCGGAGTTTCCAATACAAGTTGTACAACCATACCCAACCAAATTAAAACCCAAAGCACTTAGATCTTCCTGTAACCCTGACTTTTCTAAATATTCTGTTACAACTTGTGACCCTGGAGCAAGAGAAGTTTTAACCCAAGGCTTTGATTTTAATCCAAGGTTGACTGCATTACGCGCTACAAGTCCAGCAGCAATCATTACACTTGGGTTTGAAGTATTAGTGCAGCTTGTTATTGCTGCAATAACTACACTTCCATCTTGGAGTTTATCGCTTTCCTCTGACTCATTAACTGGAAATGATTTAGAAAAAGATTCTGCCACTTGCGAAAGAAAAACCTTATCTTGCGGTCTTTTTGGACCGGCCATTACTGGCTCTACGCTCGATAAATCAAGCTCCAGTGTGTCAAAGAACGCCAATTCGTCATTACTACGCCACAGCCCTTGTTCTTTTGCATAGACTTCAACCAATTTAACCAACTCTTTTGGCCTTCCGGTTAAGTTTAAATAATCTAGTGTCTTCTGATCAATTGGAAAGAATCCACAAGTTGCACCATACTCTGGAGCCATATTAGCTATGGTTGCTCTATCTGCCAAAGATAAACAATCTAAGCCATCACCATAAAATTCCACAAATCTGCCAACAACGCCTTTTGTTCTCAGGATATTAGTAATCGTTAGCACTAGATCAGTTGCTGTTACTCCCTCTGAAAGTCTTCCTATTAATTTAAATCCTACTACTTCTGGAATTACCATACTAATTGGTTGACCAAGCATCACAGACTCAGCTTCTATTCCACCAACACCCCAACCAAGAACCGACAAACCATTTACCATAGTAGTGTGACTATCTGTACCGACTAAGGTATCTGGATATAGAACTCCGCTATCGTTACATACAACTTGCGCTAAATATTCAAGATTCACTTGGTGGCAAATTCCAGTACCTGGTGGCACTACTCTAAAATTTGTGAAGGATGACTCTCCCCATTTTAAGAATTGATATCTCTCCAAATTTCTTTTTACTTCCAGTGCAACGTTTTTACCAAATGCAGAAGTGCTTCCGTAACTATCTACTTGAACAGAGTGATCGATCACAAGATCAACAGGTACAGATGGATTTATTTTGCTTGGGTTACCTCCGTTTTTCTTCACATAATTACGCATTGAAGCTAAGTCAACGACAGCAGGAACTCCTGTGAAATCCTGCATCAAAACCCTTGCTGGCTTGTAGCTAATTTCGTGATTAATGTGTTTCTTGACGCAATTTGCTAATATCTTTATATCATCTAATTTAACGCTTACTCCATCTTCGTTGCGCAATAAATTTTCAAGCAATACCTTGAGTGAACAAGGCAATTTGGTTAAATTTACTCCTAAGAATTTACCAGCGTTACTTAGGTTAAAGTAGTTATATAACCTTCCATCAATATTTAAAGTCGTCTTTGCATTTAAAGAATTGTTCATCCTGTATTAGTTAAAATTGGAATTACTAGCGCTACTTTTTTGTTGTTGACTTTGCTGCTGATACATAGTTTCAAAATCTATAGGATCTAGCATAAGTGGAGGAAACCCACCACTACTTGTAGTTCTTGCAATTATTTCTCTTGCAAAAGGGAAAAGAAAAGTAGGTCCACCAATAAATAAAGCTTGTCTCACCTCTTCTTCACTTAGCTCTGTAAAGTTTTCTATTGAAAAAATACCGCAATACTTTACCTCGCAAATGAAAGCTATATCATCTTTTACATCTTCATCTTTTACCGTTGCTTTGGCTTCTATATGCAAAGTAATTTCATGAAAAGGCTTTTCTTCACTTATTCCTTTTTTATTTTCTGTTCCTTCTAATTTTGCTGAATTAATATTAACCATTACATTAATATCAGGAGCTCTACTAGAAGGAAGGAATGGCGAATTTGGATTCTCAAACGAAAAATCTTTGACATACTGACCATGAATTTTCATTTTGTGTTGTGACATTTCTTACGTCTCCTTTAATTAAGTTGAGATGTTTAATACTTTCTTATATAATATATCTATTTACAAATGAATAGTAAACCTAACTATAGGTTAATATGAAAAACATATTTTTATCAATAATTAATAATATTTAGATACTTTATATATCAAGGAGTAAGTTACCATGATAGAGCTTGTAATATATGCTTTACTAGCGGCGTTTATTTTTTCACGCTTATATAATTCTTTAGGAAGATCATCCAGTCTCAATCTAAAAAAGCTAACAGGTGTATTAGATGTAAGTCAAAGTAAAGAGGATGTGGTAGAAAATATCGAAGATTATACTTATAGCAATAACAAAAGTTCAATAGAAGCTACTTATGAACAAATATTACAAAAAAACAGAGAGTTCTCTATTTCCAATTTTATAGAAGGTTCAAGCATAGCTTTTGAATTAATAATAAAATATTTTAACCAAGGAAATTTACCTCAATTAAAATCCCTTCTGGACAAAGACTTATATAACAGTTTTGTGGATAAGATTAAACATCGTAAAGAGACACATGAGTCCATAATTGTTTCTATCGTTTCACAAAAGATCTTAGAAATAAAGCTAGTAAAAAACGTAGTATTTATTGCAGTATACTTCCTTTCAGAGCAAATTAACTTCGTTAAGAATGGTGAAGGAGACATCATATCAGGTAGTACGTCTACTATTAACAAAGTTGAGGATGTATGGCAATTCAAAAAAAATATTAATTCATCAGATCCAACCTGGTTGCTTGTTTCCATTAACTATAAGAAGGCAAGTACCGATAAAAATTTAACAGCAAATGACAAGTAAGATTAGTTACACCGATGGAAAGTAGGCTACGAGAAATAGTACTTGATACTGAAACTACAGGTCTTGACACTGAGTCTGGCCATCGAATTATTGAGATAGGATGTGTAGAACTAATTAACCGTATTCCAACAGGTAAAACATTTCATCGATATCTTAATCCAGAGAGAGATATACCTTACCACTCATTTAAGATTCATGGTATTAGTGAGGAGTTTTTGGAAGATAAGCCACTATTTTCAGATGTTGCACTTGAATTTCTTGACTTCATATCTAATGACATCTTGGTAATTCATAATGCTGAGTTTGATATTAAGTTCCTTAATATGGAGTTAAACAAATTGAATGCCGGGTTAATTTCCTCAGATAGAGTGCTAGATACATTACCACTTGCAAGAAAAAAGTTTGTAGGATCACCTGCTTCTTTAAATGCATTATGCAAGCGTTTTGATATATCGCTAGAAGGTAGAGAGTTACACGGAGCATTAGTTGATGCTCAATTGCTTGCAAAGGTCTATGTTGAGCTTACAGGAGGATTGCAAACCTTTTTATTTAATAATGAATGTGCTCAGGACAATAACTCTACGTTTATTCAGCATAAAGTGCGTAATTTAGCTCGCAGAGAACATTCACCAAGTATTAAAGAAATTGATGAGCATAAGAAATTGTTAGATAAAATTAACAACCCACTTTGGAAGGAATATATTGAATCAATCAACTAATCAATATATGATTTAACTTTATTGGAAACGCTTTAATGATAAAGTTTATAAGGTTATTGTCTAGTTTGCTAATAACAGTAGCAGCTATCTTCTTAGGTTATTGTTATTTTACCAAGCAAGGCATATTTGTTTCACAAAATACAGAAATTAAGGTAGGTGGAGATTTTTCTTTGATCAATCAAGACGGACAAACAGTACGCAGTAGTGATTTTAAAAATAAGTATATGATGATTTTTTTCGGATTTTCCTCATGCAAAAGAATTTGCCCTATGAATCTCGGAATAATTTCAGAAACACTTGCAAAGTTAGATAAGAAAACTGACAATAAGCTACAAACATTTTTTATCACAGTTGATCCTGAGCGCGATAACACAGAAAGGCTTAAAGAATTTCAGCAGCAATTTGACCATAGAATACAAATGCTAACTGGTGAAAGACAAAAAATAGATGAAGTAGTTGCAAAGTATAAAGTATATGCAAGTAAAGTAGATGGAGAAGAGGAAATTAACCATTCTTCAATGATATACCTTATTAGCCCTGAAGGAAAATATGTCACACACTTTGTAGCTGATTTAAATTCAGATGAAAGTCAATCTGATAAGATTCTGGCTGAGATAAAAAAATATGTAAGCTGAACTAAAGAGCTTAGCTTACTTTAAATTTATGCTAACGGCTATTTTGATTAAACTAAGTCGTTTTTTTAATTTTTTCTAGGATCAACTCAGCAGCTTTTTGTTCAGCAATTTTCTTACTAGGAGCGCATGCAGAAACTTTGTCATAACTCTCTATGCAAACTGATATAGTAAATTCAGGATTGTGTGCTGGTCCAGTTTGTTTTACAAGCTCATACTTCGGTAAAGGTAATTTATTTCTCTGAGTCCATTCTTGCAGTGAAGTTTTAGGATCTTGAGGAGGATCGAGGATGTCCTTAGCTAGCTTTTCCCAATGTCGGATAATAAATTTCTCAACACTCTCAAGTCCGCCGTCAATATAAATTGCACCTATTAGTGCTTCAAGCGAATTTTCTAAATTTTTTAAGTTACATTTTCCTCCGTTACAACGTTCACTATTATTCATGATAATAAAGTTACCTAACTCTATTTCTTTAGCAACATTAGCAATGGTACTGCCACAAACTAAATCCGTTTTTCTTTTTGCCAATGCTCCTTCTTTTTCTTCAGGAAACATTTTAAACAGCATAACAGATACAACCATATTCAAAACACTATCGCCCAAAAACTCTAGCCTTTCGTAGCTTACAACCTGGTCTTCGCTATTTCTCTTATTTACGCTTGGGTGGGTTAATGCCTCTTCTAATATTGCATAATCTGTAAATTTATAATTAATAACTTTAGATATTGTATCGTTCAAAACTCTCATATTAATCATTCAATAGAAAAGCACTCTCTATCATACCTCTACACTAAAAAGTTAGCTCTATTTCACTAAGACAATATCCATAACTTCCAAAATGTACAGTCTAATGTATACAACCCACTGCTTCAGTAACATT
This sequence comes from Wolbachia endosymbiont (group B) of Villa cingulata, assembly GCF_964028285.1. Taxonomy (NCBI): domain Bacteria; kingdom Pseudomonadati; phylum Pseudomonadota; class Alphaproteobacteria; order Rickettsiales; family Anaplasmataceae; genus Wolbachia; species Wolbachia endosymbiont (group B) of Villa cingulata. The sequence goes on from NZ_OZ034766.1 coordinate 1,204,393, forward strand.
ACTAAATCCATCTCTTCTTACCAATTCCGCAAGTTCCAGGTTGATTTTGTTCACAACTTGATGCCCCTGGTATACAAGAGCAGTGTACAGTTGTACTAAAGAGGCTCCTGCCTTTATTTTTTCATATGCATCAACACCACTTGAAATTCCTCCGCATCCTATCAATAGAATTCTGCTTTTAGTAAGCTTGTACATGTCACTCAATAACTCGGTTGAAAGTTGAAATAATGGCCTGCCGCTCAACCCACCACTCTCATTATAGTAAGAATCTCGACTTATCGTAGTGTTGCTCACTATTAAGCCGTCAACTTTATATTCTAGTGCAAGCTCAGCGATATTTTCTTTTGTTTGCTGATCTATATCTGGAGAAATTTTTAATATTATCGGTATCGATTCAGAGCTATCAATTGATTTTTTGGTTAGAGTAATAGACTTCAACAACTTGGATAATTCTTGTTTGTTGTGTAAATCACGCAAGTTAGGTGTATTTGGGGATGAGATGTTCAGTACTATATAATTGCTCTTTCCATATACTATCTTTATTAAGTCAACATAATCGCTGATTTGGTCCTTTGATGTACTGTTTTTTCCTATATTGATGCCAAAAATGCAATTATCAAGCTTAGTTTCACTTATCTGCTTAAGAAAATAGTCCACCCCTTTATTATTGAATCCCAATCTATTAATTATTCCTTCATCTTTAATTAACCGAAAAATTCTCGGTTTTTTGTTTCCATATTGGGGATATTTAGTTACAGTACCAGTCTCAATAAATCCAAAACCAAATGAGAGCATGGGCCTTAGAACTTCCGCATTCTTATCAAAGCCTGCAGCAAGACCCACAGGACTTCTAAGTTTATTACCAAAAAAGTTTACATTTAAAGACTCTGGTAGCTCTATAGGTTTCCTAAAGGGCATCTTTTTTAACGCCGTTATTACCAAGGAGTGAGCAATTTCAGGCGGCAGTAAAAACAATAAATTACGTAATATCATTTGCAAAACACTTTGCTTATTTTTAGTTTATTTTTTACCATGCAACAAGAATAACGTAGAAAGCTGATTAAAGTGAGGTTTATCAAAATAGTAAGTATATAGTTTCTATAAGTAGTAAAAACTAATTTTTCTGAAGGTAAACTACAACTTGATCAGTATTTTTATCTAGTAATTCTAGGTAGCCAAATTTGTTAATTTGAGATTTTATTAGTATAGGAATCTTATTTCGATTTAAATAAAATCAATGATCTAATTGGAGTAAGAGGCCGGGACCGGAATTGAACCGGTATAAAAGGATTTGCAGTCCTCCGCATAAGCCATTCTGCCACCCAGCCGTTTTTTATGCGTAGATATTAATTATATCTTTTAGCATAGATAAAGCTTCTTCTCTTTTGCGTTGAAAAGTATTACGCCCAATTATTGAGCCATTACCACCGCCTTGCTTAATTTCTTTTACCTCACTACTTATATCACCCACTGACTTTGACTCACCACCAGAGAAAACTACTATTCTTTTTCCTGCAAAGCAAGACTTTTTAATATATTCAATTCTTTTGAATAATGATTCAATATTTTCTATTTTTTCTCTTTCCATATGGTTGGTTGGAAGTTTTACTTTTATTATGTTGGCACCGAGCAAAGCCGCTATATGCGCAGCATAAGCAATGACATCAACTGCTGTTTCACCTTCTTTGGAAATCCCTTCACCACGTGGATAAGACCATAGCACTACAGCAAGGCCACAAGATTTAGCCTCAGCTATAATTTTGCAAGCTTCTTCCATCATATCAAAACACTTAGCAGAACCAGGATATATAGTAAACCCAACAGCCACGCAGCCCAAACGTAGAGCATCTTTTACAGAGGAAGTTACTGCTTGATCTGAAGTTAAGCTTTTTGAGTGCAAAGAGTTAGCGTTATTAAGCTTCAAAATAAGTGGTAGCATTCCAGCATAAGTTGAAGCACCAGCTTCGATCATACCAAGCGGAGCAGCGTATGCACTTACTCCTGAATCAACTGCAAGCTGAAAATGATAATGTGGATCGTAAGCATCAGGGTTAACTTCAAAACTTTTTATTGGTCCGTGCTCAAATCCCTGGTCTACAGGGAGAATTACTAACTTGCCAGTTCCACCAAGTTTCCCATGCATAAGAATGCGAGTAAGATTCGCTTTTACTCCAGGGTTTTCACTTTCGTAGTAACTTAGGATTTGTTTTACTTCTTCACTCATTAATATCTTCAAATTTACTCAAAGTGTAGCAAAAACTATAGTTGAAGCAAAGACCTTTTTATGCTCTTGTTCCTACGCCTATATTTAAAGGTGTAACTTTAGGATCAGTAGTATGCTGTTGTGGTTTTTCTTGAACTAAATCTTCAAAATACATTTTAACAATAGGAAGAACGAGCGGCATAAGTACTAATTTGTAGTCATACCATGCAAATTTTTCTTTATAACTAAATTCCGCATCTTCTTCATATAAACACTGGATACAGTATTCACCATATAGTTCAAAAGCTTTTATAAAAGTTCTAAGTAAAGCAATAAGTAATAAATCTAATACTAAATTAGCCATAAGCACCATTCCATATTGAACAGGCCAGCCATTTTGTGCAATTTCCGATACTAAACTGCACACAGCAAACGCTGCTGCTATACATATCACATAATTATCAGCAGCAATAAGTAGATTGTATCTTCTATTTAACCTATCTAGATTTTCTTCTTGTGAGCCTCTTTGTTTACTTGCTGCATAGATAATACTACAAAAGGATATAATAAATAACCATGGCCAAACTCCGATGCTGAATGCATAAAATTTATAAGCAATATTTTGCACTTTGCCACTGTTAGCAAGTTGTGATAAGCAATATTTGACTTGAGGAGACGGACCAAGTACCACATTTGCTAATATAAAAAATAAACATGCTCTATTCACAGCTTTCTCTCTACGCAATAGAATCTCATTGATTCTCCTTTGTTTTTCCTGCACTTCTCGCTGTAATGTTATAGATATGCCAGCTGCTTTTAAGTCGTTAAGATATTTCTCTAGCTTATCTTTATCTGCACTAAGTTTTTTAAACTTTTCTTCAGCTATTTTTTTCTCTTTCTCTCCTACTACTTTATCAGGGTGACATTTTAATGAAGCTCTTCTAAAGCGCCGCTCAACTAACTTAAGTACATCATCAAACTCCTGGCTTATTACTTCTTCTGCTTTTATTCCCAGCCTTGAAAATAAGTTCTGTAAATCTTGATTACTGTAATATTGATTTCTGGTTAAACTTGCCACTATAGCCTCATTAAAAAATATTGACTATACTACAAATTTAATACTCAAGCAAAAATTTAAACTATATCAAAAGCAATTCCGTGTTTACCAATATAAATCCTTAATTTCTTTCCTTTAATTAATCGACGATTCAGTATTTCTTCAGCCAAATGACTTTTTATCTCTTTTTCAATCAGCCTCTCTATTGGGCGTGCTCCCATTTCTTTGCTATAACCTGTTTGCGCAAGATAAGACTTTACTTCTTCTTCCACTGAGCAGCTTATACCCTTTTGCACAAGTTGTTTTTTTAATTCCTGAATAAATTTATCCACAATGTGCAAAATGACATCCGCATCCAAATCAGAAAAGGAAATGACTGCATCAAGACGATTACGAAATTCAGAGCTAAAAACCCGTTCCATTGCTTTTTCGCTGTCACTGATGTTAAAGTTTTTATACCCAAAGCCAATAGAACTTTTGTTACGTTCAAATGCCCCTGCATTGGTTGTCATAATTAAAATCGTATTGGAAAAATTAACCTTACGTCCGTAAGTGTCTGTAACACAACCATAATCCATGATTTGTAGTAATATATTATAAATATCACTATGAGCTTTCTCAATTTCATCAAGAAGTACTACGCTATATTGATTATTAGATACAGATTCTGTAAGCAATCCACCTTGGTCGTAACCCACATATCCAGGAGGGGAACCAATCATTCTAGATATTGTGTGAGGTTCCATATACTCAGACATATCAAACCGAATAAGGTTCATACCCATATTTTGTGCTAGTTGCTTCGCAAGCTCAGTCTTACCTACACCAGTTGGCCCTGCAAAAAGATACTTTGCCAAGGGTTTATTGTAACTTCTCAGACCAGATTTAGCAATTTTAATAGAATTAACGAGAAACTCTATCGCTTGCTCTTGACCAAAAATGGCCCTATTGAGATTTTCTTTCAAAGATTTTACTCTTTGCATATCATCAAACCCGCAAGGTACGTTTGTAATCCTAGCGATAGTACTCTTAATGTCTCTACTGTTTATAATTTTTCGCCTGCTTTTTTGTAACTTACAATATGCCCCTGCTTCATCTATAACATCAACTGCTTTATCAGGTAATATTCGCCCAGTAATATACTTGTGTGAAAGTTCAGCTGCAGATTTAATGGCATGTTTCGTGTAATATACTCCATGATACCTTTCATAGTAATGCTTTATACCACCTAGTATCTTTACTGTATCATTAATAGAAGACTCTTTTACATTAATTTTTTGAAACCTCCTTGCTAATGCTTTATCCTTTTCAAAGCTATTGCTATATTCTCTATATGTAGTTGCACCTATACAACGCAACGCACCTCTTGCAAGTGCAGGTTTGAGCAGATTGCCAGCATCAAGAAAGCTGCCACTTGTTGAACCTGCTCCAATAATAGTGTGTATTTCATCAATGAAAAGAATAGCGCCAGGTTTTGCCTCAATTACTTTTATTATAGATTTTATTCTCTCTTCGAAGTCACCTCTATAGCGTGTTCCTGCAAGAAGTGATCCTAAATCCAAAGCATAAATTATGCTGGATCTCAGTGCACTCGGAACACTACCTTCAATAATTTTCAATACCAAGCCTTCAACTATTGTTGTTTTACCAACACCTGGTTCTCCGACATATAAAGGGTTATTTTTTCTGCGTCTTAGCAAGATTTCTATAGTGCGATTTAATTCATAATCACGACCAATGACATAATCTATTTTTTTGCTTCTTGCATAATCATTTAAATTTCTACAATAATTTTGTAGAACTTCTTCATCTTTTAATAATTCACCTTTATTTGCTACAGTAGAGATATCGTTATTCTTATCAAGTTTTATCTTGCGATTAGTTACATATTCTTCTATATCACCTGAATATTTTATATTGGATATGTTATAAATCAAATTAGAATCCTTTGCATTCTGTTTGCGTAATAGCTCTTCAATGTATAAATCTTGCTCAGACAGAATCTCTAATAGAATACTTGCTCCATTTATTTCTTTTCTTCCCAGACGATGAGCTCGTATCATGGCTTTATGTATTATGCGTTGAAATAGCACATCAGGCTCAACTTTATTGACAGTTAATTCGGAGTTGTCTTGTAAAAAACCTTTTGTATTATTACCATGATCATTCCTTAATATAATATTATCTATATTTATGATTTCACCAACTCTGATGTTACATCTTGATAAAACATAATTTACATCCACATCTTTGGTTAATGCTAGCAACAAATGTTCCACTTTTGCATATTTAAGCTTACAATCAGAAGCAATCTGTAACGCTCTATTTAAACTTGCCTCTAAATTTTTAGAAATCATCTATTCTCTTTAAAAGTGTAAATTTATATATAATTAGTAGCACACAATTATTAAAAAAACTGAAATCTAGCAGCTCGTTGTAGCCAAATTGAATGAAGCTACAGATTATAGTCCACACAGCCTAACATTATACCGTTGTGATAATCTCAAAACGTTATAAGCAGCAGAATTAAGATTATCAAATTGTAGGTAAATCTAATTTGGGCTAGCTATATATTCTTTCTACCATCCTCCAATCACTTCACTTTGCAGCAAGCTTACTGGAGCTTTTAAAGAATAGAAGAATAGTTAAGTACATTAATACGCTTTTTCTAGTACTCTGCTTTTCTTCTTAAATACATTGATCTTTTTTCTACCGTATTTAGCCTTTAACGTACTTGGCCTTTTAAAGATCTTTTTGCCGTTACGTTTTTGAGATTGCATACTACAATCAAAATTTGGCTCTCCTTCTTTATCTGCTAGTGCAGGCAGTCTTCTCTTATCTTGAGGTGTAACAAAAGATAATGCAAATCCTTCAGCTCCCGCACGTGCAGTTCTACCTATACGATGAACATAATCAGCTTGCGATTGTGGTACATCATAATTGATAACATGTTGAATGTGCGGAATATCAAGGCCGCGAGAAGCAACATCTGTTGCAACCATGATTTGATTGCGGCCACGACGAAAAGAATTAATGACTCTTTCACGCTTGTGCTGCCTTAAATCACCATGAATTGCCAAAGCGCTATAGTCATCTTTGTGCAATTTGTCAGTTAGCTGATCCGCTCCTCGCTTTGTTTTGACAAAAATAATGATCGATCCTTTGCGCTGACATAATTGTGTAACAAGTTTTCCATATTTTTCTGATTCTGATGCATAAACAATTTCTTGCTTAATTTTTGCAGAAGTTGTAGCCTGACAATCAACAGAAACACGCTCTGGCTGATTAAGGTACTTCTCAGTAAGTTTAACTATATCACTAGGAAGAGTTGCAGAAAACATAAGAGTCTGACGTATTTTTGGCAGATATTTCATGATCCCTTCAATTTGAATTCCAAAGCCCATATCAAACATACGATCCGTTTCATCAAGCACAAGAGTGCTGACATTGCGAGTAATCAAAGCTTTACGCTCAATATGATCTATAATACGACCAGGAGTACCTATTATGATTTGTGGTTTTTTCTGAAGCTGATTTAGCTGCCTAAAAATAGGCTCACCTCCAATCAACAAAGCGACTCTTAGTACAGAATTTTGAGATAAGAGTTTTCTTATCTCATTTGTTACCTGATGAGCAAGCTCTCTGGTTGGCACGATGACTAAAGCTGAACCAATGCTTGGCTCATTCAGCAATTTAGCAACCAGTGGAATAGCAAATGCCAAAGTCTTTCCAGTTCCCGTTTGAGCAGATCCAAGAATATCTTTGCCCTGGAGAGCTAGAGGAATCGCTTGCATTTGAATCGGGGTTGGAACACAAAGATTATTTTTACTTAGAGCTTGCCTAAGCAAAGTTGGAAGCCCCATTTCATGAAAATTACTCACAATACATTACCCTATTAAAAAGCTTCACGATAGACTAATCTTCTAATCTTAAATTTATTGCAGACTTTTTATCTTCCCCGTTCCTACCACGCTCCTCTTTAAGCTCATAACTTACTCTTTCCCCTTTCATTCCTTTCTTTTTATCCTCTCCTCGAAGTGCATCAGGTCTTATTCCTGAACGTTCTAATGTACTAACATGTACAAAAACGTCCTCACCTTTACCTTCTGGCTTGATGAAACCATAGCCTTTTTCAACATTAAACCATTTTATATTACCAAATTCCATATGGATAACTCCTAAACTACTAACTAATATTATTAATGTGATGAAAAACTTTGAAATTACGATTTAGAATGCTTTAAGCTTAGTTACTGCAACTAAACTTCTATACTCCATAGTCTATTCTTAACATTACATAGCAATAGTACACAATTATTGTACTTAATGCAACTAAAATTTTCAATCACTAAGTGAACCTGCTACTGTCATTTCGCTAACTTTAATCGTTGGTGAATTAAACTGCCCACAGAAAGTTAGGTCATTTGCAACAACTAAATTGCTAAACATATTTTTTAAATTGTCGGCAACAGTAATCTCGTGTATTGGATACGTTATTTTACCATTTTCTATAAAAAATCCGCATGCACCTTGACTATAATCGCCATTGATTAAATTAACACCAAAACCAAATAAATCAGTTACATATATTCCTTCTTTTACTTCCTCAATTAATTCCTTAAACGATCTATTACCATTTTTGAAATAGAAATTACTAGCTGAAGGAATAATTGCAGCATTACTTGCACGAGTTGCATTTGCGGTCGTTTCCAAGTTTAATTTCCTAGCCGAATATAGATCTAAAATCCAGTTTTGCAGTACTCCATTTTTTACAAATTCATTTCTTCTGCTCATTATTCCTTCCCCGTCAAACGGTCTTGATGTTATACCCCTTGGTAACAATGGGTCATCAATAATGCTAATCTCAGTATTAAAAATTTGAGTATTTAAACTATTTCTCAAAAAAGAGCTATTATTTACAATATTGCTACCATTTATGGCAGAAGCAAAGCTCTTTACTAGCTCTTTTGCTGCTCTTTTTTCAAAAACAACCGGAAATTTGCCTGTCCTGATTGTACATGAATCCAATTGATCTATTGCTCTTTTTGCTGCTTCTTTCCCTATTGACTCCGGTGTTTTTAAATCACTGAAGTTGCATGCTACATCGTAATCGTAGCCTATTTTCATTTCACTCTTTTCTCCAGCAACAACAGAAACCTGATTAACAAAAGTTGACTTACTAAATGAACCAACAAAACCAGAAACGGTTGATAATACTGTATTTACTGAAGTATGTGAAGATGAAGCTCCTTCGGAATTAATAATATTTTTATGTGCAAGAGCTGAATTTTCTGTAGCTTCAGTAATTTCTTTTAATTTATCAATTGTTACAACATTATTATCTGAGATATTTAAATCTGCAGAAGAGATATAATTACTGCCATCTACAGCAAAACTAATATAAGGATCTTCCTGGGCATTCTTTGCCATTTCCACCACTTGGCTCACTGCACTACTAAGATTATTCAAATCGTTTGTGGAAATATACGCAGCTTTGTTCTTACCTGCTATAGCTCTAATTCCGACAGTACAGTTTTTAGATTGTGATATTTGTTCAATTTTTGATAGACGCTGAGAAACCGAGGTCTTATTAGTTTCATATATTGTAACTTCTGCGTCTTGATTCTGCTTTTTTATTAGTTTAGTGATATCTGCTGCAATATTTAATATATTCATTTTTCATTCCTTGAGTTTCTATAAAGATTCTGCACCACCTATAACTTCAATCAAATCAGTTGTAATTGCTGCTTGACGAGAACGATTATAAAGTAATGCTAGTTTATTTAGCATTTCTTTTGTATTTCTGTTTGCTGATTCCATAGCAACCATCCTAGCACTATTTTCACTTGCTGCACTTTCAAGTAAAGCAGAATAAAGAGCAGCTGTAACATAATCTTGAGTCAAAGATTTTAAAATAAACTCAATATTTTGTGGTTCATACTCATAGCTGTAATCTGTTAGAGGACTAACTACAGAATTATCAATTAATAATGAGTCTTTACTCCATGGTTTTATTGTTTCTAATATTGGCTTTTGCATGAAGGTATTATAGAATTTACTGTAAAAAACCTTAACTTCATTGTATTTACTTAGATCTATATCACTAACCAAGGCTTCCACACGCTTTAGTGTGATTCCCTTACTATTTTCAACCTTCAAGATATTTTTAGAATTAAATCTATTTTTGCCTGTCTCAAAAGCTTTCTTACCAAAAAAAACAATGTCTACTTTCTTATCATTTGCAATTAATTTGTTTATATGCTCCTGACTGAATTTAACAACAGAGGAGTTGAAGCTGCCACATAAACCACGATCAGATGCAATAATAAATACTAGGAAAGAATCTTCATTATTGATATTTAGAATTCTTGCTAGTAACTCTTGATCCGCTGATAGCGCTAGTGAAGAAATAATGCTATGCAGCTTAGATATATGCAATTTTGAATTTGATAATTTCTTTTGGCTTTGTAATAATTTTGCTGCAGAAACCATTTGCATTATTTTCGTGATTTTCTGCACAGACTTAATATTTTTAATTCTTAAGGATAATTCCTTTAAGCTCTTCATTTTGTATATAATTCTAATTTATTAAAATATATAACTGGTAATGTCTAAAAACAAGTTTTTTTGACATTGGAGTCAAACCTAACTAAGAAACTCACAGATTTACTGTTTTGAGATAAAGATTATATTAAAGCAATCTCGATGTAAAAGTATCACACCTTATGGAGTCTTATAATATAAGGTAAATACAATTAAGACTATTGCAACTTGAGCACTTATAATCCCATTGCTTTAGCTCTTTATTACAATCAACACATTTCCAACCTGGATCAGGCACAGCTTCTGAGTCCATCTTATTTAGCCAGTAAATTGCTTGATCATACTCTTGTAGCATAATCTTGAGCTGTACCATAACAAGGTAGATTGATATGTAATTAGCTTTTTTCATAGCAATATCTAAATGCTGACTTGCAAGATCATATTTCCCTAAGCTAATTGAAGACAAAGCAAGCAAGCAATAACTAAAATAATAATCAGGGCGTAAGTTATATAGTCTTTCAGCGCCTTTATTATTTAACTTGATATACATTCTAGCTGATTGAGGAGTAGGATTTACTCTATACTCTTCCTCTAATACTGTGGAAGCTTTTCTGATTTTTTCAAGCTTGATATATAATTCTGCCTTTAAATAATTGATGGGCTGAAAAGTTGCATAATAACTTTGTGCTTTAGCTAAATAATCTATAGCTTTGTAAAAACTTCCTTTACTTTCGTATTGCTTTGCTAAAGCGCAATAAAAAACCGCTAACATCTTTTTACGATCAAAGGGAAGAAAAATATTGAATTTGATAGCTTCCTTTAACTTTGAAATTGCATTTATCCAATCTTCTTGCAATATACAATGCTCTATTTGAAAGGGAATAGACAAAATTTTATCATTAATTGAACTAGAGCAATATTCTATAAATTTTTGAAAGATTAACCTTTCTTGCTTTAGGTGAATAATCAGTTTATTGATCAGAAGTAGAGCTAAGTTGCGATTTTTACTTGCAATACTCGTTAAATTATGGCTGAAAAAGCTGTAATTTCCCGTTTTACCTGAATTAAAGAGCTTTACTAAAGATAATTTATCACTTTCTTCATTTAGATTTTTAATTAGCTTATTGGTGTTCTCTATATTACCTAAGTCTAAGCTAAAGAAAGCTTCAAAGAGAAGCAATTCTTCCCTACTTCTTCTTCTATTTTTTATGTTAGCAAATGTTGATGAAATAGAAGAACAAAAACGTGCAACTGCAATCAATAAAAATAATAAGACTACGCAAGCAAGAATAACAAAATATAGATCAATACTTATAGTGTAATTGCCTAATTCCAATTTTATTACTTCACCACTTACCTTGATCCATATGCCAAATAAAAACGAAAAAGCAAAAATTATAAAATAAATCATGAGATGTATTGTAATAAGTGACGATATATTATTGAAGTATTCTTGAAAGCTACAATAAAATCATTCAATTTATTAAGCCATGGTTTGAATTCTGGGTATGTTAAGTCACTTATTGCGGTGGCTATGCTCTGCCAATCATTATCGCTTATTAATTCTTCAATTTCCGCAAGCTTTAACCTGAGTGGATCACTACGATCATCTATCTTTATCCAATTTGAAATGATTTTTTTAAACAAGTTACTTTTATTGTAGTTAATAACAGTCATGTTCTTCTCAAAAGACAATTTCAACCCGCGTAAAGTATCTACCTCTTTCAAATTTTCCAATTCATTTACTGCATTTTCTATTTCTGGATCGTCAAGCTCTGATATCAAAGGCTTTATTGAATTTATATGATTATCAAACTTGGCTTCTCGCAATAACGAATTCTTCATCTTAATCACAAGTAGCAGCAACTTTGCGAGGTTCTTATGCCTTAAACTACCATCACCCTGCTCACATTGAGTGTGAAGATTTCTCTTTAAGTCAAATATCCTTTTTTCTACCCTAGGTTGATTAATTTCAAGCAACATTCTAAGTTCATCTATCTTTTCCGTTAAAACACTTATACTGTCTTCACTTTCTTGCTGATTTATTTTAAAAAATATTATGTTATTTATTGTAATATAGCTGGCAAATAACAATACAATTAAGAACCAACCTATGCATTTTTTTCGAGTATCATTCATAACGTAATATCTCCGCTGGGTCTTGTGCAGCTGCCTGCAATGCAGGAGGAATTGTTGCTAAAAATGACAAGAACAATGCAAGTGCAGAAATGTTCACTACATCTTGAGAAACTAATATCACTGGCAAACTTGAAAAAAAGTATATCATAGGATCAAATAGCTTGATGTTGGTAATGTTTTCTAAAAACACTCTAATATTTTCAATATTGAGAGAAAAAACAACCCCTATAATAGAGCCAAGACAAGTTCCTGTAAAACCAATGAGCAATCCACAAGCACAAAATATGCGCATAATGCTTCCGCTTGTTGCACCAAATGTACGCATAATTGCAATTGCAGATTTCTTTTCTTGCACTATCATCATCAAACTTGAAACAATATTGAATGCTGCTACAACTATAATTAATGTGAGAATTAAAAACATCACATTTCTTTCAGTCTTTAAAGCATTAACATAATGGCTTTGCTGAGATTGCCAACTTTCAGCTCTCATTCCTGTTTCTTTTGCTATAGCGTTTGCTAGCTTATTAGCCATAGCAATATCATCTACAAACACTTCTATACTTCTCACATTATCTTTATAATTAAAAAAAGCTTGAGCTGACTTTATGGGCATATACACCAAAGTATTATCATACTCAAACATACCCATATCAAATATTGCTACAACTTTATATTCTTTCATTTTTGGTATTTCACCAGACAATGCGTCAAATCCTTCAGGTGATATAAGCATAATGTTATCACCATAATCAATATTCAAAGCTTCTGCTAATCTTGCCCCTATTATGATACCTTCATCGAATTTTTCCACGTTACCCATAATTACATTATTCTTAACGGTAGTATTATTAAGTAAGTCTTTAGTTGACACACCACGGACTACGCTACCCATAATTCCACCATTTGCTGCAACGATCACTTGATCATTGGTCATAGAAGTAGCTTTTAATACACCTGGGATTTTCTCAATAGATTTTAACACTGCGTGGTAATCTGAATTTATGCTTCTATCAAAGTAAACATTAATATGGCCATTAATGCCAAGTACAGAGTCGAGCAGCTTTGCTCTGAACCCATTCATTACAGACATTACTACTATTAGCGTTGCAACTCCAAGAGCAATACCAATAATAGAAAACAAGGCCATTATAGAGCAAAATCTAGAATTCTTTGCTCGCAAATAGCGAATAGCCATAGTAAATTCAAAGGCAATACACATTATACTAAGATTTAAATATCATACTTTTTATGCTTCATATAACTGTAATTTTTCCTTTACCCCAAATTAGGTTGTCTAAATTTAGCAAGCTTATAGAATATATTCAATATTCTATATTAAGACCTTCCATATATATCGTCCAATCTTACTATATCATTATCAGATAAAAACTTTCCTACCTGAAACTCAACTATCTCAAGAGGAAATCTTGTACTTTTATTCTCAATTTTATGAAACACCTTCCTTGGAATCTCTATTACATGATTTTTCGTTATAGCATATGTTTTGTCATCTAAACTAACATATCCAACTCCTGATAGTATTATATGGTATTCATCTCTATAGTGGTGAAATTGCTTAGAAGTGCAGCTTAGTGGATTTATAAAAAGATATTTTATAAGAAAATCCTTGCCCATTAAAACTACACTATAAAATCCCCATGGCTTAATCTCTTTCCTTATTGGCTTTACTTCCTTAACTTTATTAATGAACAACATTAGGCTCTTACTTGGCCGTTTATAAACTCTACCTAGTAAATTTTTTGCATCATTTTCTGTCATCAAAACTGGCTCTCTTCCTTTGGTTACAGCTTGAAACGACTCAAAATTCTTATTAAATCTCTTACTTAACTCTAAAACTGAACCCCAAGTGCCAACATCCATCCAATCAAAATTGGCTTCTATCATTACAATATTTTCTGCTTTTTCTATCACTAGGTGATCAATAGATGTATCACCCATTTCTGCACAATTTTGCTGTTCTAAATACAGAAATCTCTCTCGTGATACAAAATGCTTCATACTTTTACAACATAAATTATAGAGAGTCGGAGCAATTTTTTTTATCTCATCTATATAGCGTTTTGCTCTAAACACAAATATTCCAGAGTTCCAATAATGATCGTTACTTACCTTACGCTCGGGTTTTTCTGTAAAATCTTTTACTATATGACATTTTTCTTTCTGACCATATACTGCATTTATATAGCCGTATTCAGAATTGAATTCATGAGGCTTTACCCCAAAAGTGACTATAGAGTCAGTTTCAGAGGCTAGCTTAGACGCTTTCTCAATAGAAACATAAAAACTATCCAAATCACCTATAAAATGGTCTGAAGGCAGAACTAAGATTGTCTCGTTCCTATCGCAGAGAAGCACAGCAATTAGTATTGCTGCTGCTGTCCCAATTTTAACTGGTTCAAAAACTACTTTACATTCCTGTAATGCATGTAATTCCTGCATCAATAATGACTCATATTATATATTTGTGGTAATGATGGGTGGCATATAATCGCCTTTTAGCCTCAACAAAGTGTTGTGAAACATAGTATTCTGACTAAATATTTTCTGAAATTGCTTTGGCTTAGATAGAGGCCAAAGTCTGCTGCCACTACCACCACACAGTATTACAGGGCGCATTTAATTAAGATATTAATTATTTGATTAATATCTTATACTAACAGCAAAATGCATGCAAGTTTTTATTGTGAGATGATTAAAGTAAAAAGTAATTTAAAGTGATGGTTGACTATGAGCATTATGGAATCCCTACATTTCGTGATGAGTCTTGTCTTCTTTCTATCTCTCTATCAATATTAGGAGTGCTGCTTTTTTGATTAACGGCTGCAGCTATTTTTTTATCAGTTTTGTTTTGCGGCTTCTCCTTTAAGCTTTCTCCAACACCTGGTTCTCTGGATTTATCTATACTTTCACTACTTTCATTCAGCGCCTTTTCCAAGTCTCTTTCAATACCTGGACTTCTAGCGTCAAGCTCATCCCATGTGCCCACTATACTGAGTGGCTTATGATCCTTCTGCTCCGGCTTTAGCCCTTCTTCACCTTTAATAATATTAAAGTCACTTTTTGCCTCTTTCCAACATTCTTTCAATTGGTGTTTCCACATAGTAAGATAAGCATCACCATACTTTTTCTCATTTTCTACAAATAATAAAATTGGAACCTTAAGTATTGTAGCTCCCATATTTACTAAATTTTTTACTACCACTGCAGGAGTGAAAAAAAGATAACCAAAAGATTTTGCAACTCGATTTTTTCTAGCTATCAAATTCTCTCCTAATTTCATAGGGATAAAAGTCAGCATTCTAGCACAAATCTTAGCTAAACCCGCAACAAAAACAATAGGAACAGATATCAGACTTTTATCTAGCTCTAGACTACCATTTTGATCTCTAATTTCTGAAAAATTAGTGCTTAATTTTTTATAATTACTAGTGTATAGTAATTCTCCATTTCTTCCCTTTTCATCAACAACTCCCTGAACTTTACCCTCTCCATTTTTTACCTTTTTCATTAGCACAGAAGAGTGAGTTAATTCAAACGGATATTTAGGATCATTAGTTTTTTTAGCTTCAAAAATTGGAATATGTTTTTCAAGATCGATTTTTGAAAACTCAAATGGTTTATAGTAGCCATCATAATGCTTAACATCCTTGTTTTTTTCCCGATTAACTAAAAAGTCAATAGTAAAATAAGACCTATCGTCCGTTTCCTTGACAAAAGTTAATTCAAAACTTGACCGCTTTCGATCTCTCTCGCCATATGAAAGTTTATATATAGTCTCACCATCACTATTCTTACTTTCTATAACTTTCCCAGATTCTACAATCTGATCGTAATTCTTTGGATATTTGCATTTTCTTCCATCTGTATAGGTCATTACCTTTCTAAGATCCTTGACATAAATTTGAGATTCAGATGAAGCAAATAAAACTTTTGCTTTAAGTGTAAAATCTGTTACTGCTTTTTTTAACACTCCGAACATGTTGTCAAACCAAAATCGCTATAGTTCAATAATAAAATTAGTAAACTAATAATATATTAACACAAAACTAACAATTCTACAAGAAAATATGCCTATAAGAGAAAAAAGTCGTAAAAGCAAGGACTATATAAGTAATGCTTGATAAGTATTTTATGCATGTAATTGTAAAAATCCTTAGAGGTACGCTGTCTATATAATCTTCACACACTACCTGCATTCCAAGAACTGCATGCCAAAAAATGCAAAACACCAGTATAACAAAAAACAAAAGCTCTAGTGGATGATTAATAGCCTGAAATAATTTTTCATTAAAAGATAAAGGGCTATCAACATAAAATGTGCAAGAAAATGAGTAAATAAACCAAGGAAATAAAAATAATAAAATCACCGCAGAAACACGCTGGATCCACCAATGATGTACTGAATTTACAGATTGACTCATATAAATATAAATAAAAAAGCCATAGTAGAAAGAAATAGCATTATTGTTAGTAACATAGCACTTTTTAAAACACTAGCAATTTCTAAATTAAGCCCAGCATCCCACAATAAATGACGAATACCATTAAGAAAATGATACATAAAGCTTACAAAGCATAAGATATAAGCTAATTTAGCAACAGGAGTGAACAATAATGCATTTAAGCACCTTACTATAATTAACTTAGGGGAGTAAACATATAATATAAAATACCAAGAAAGTATGATTAATAAAAGAAATAGCAAGATACCAGTCAATCTATGCATAATAGAAAAAAAACTAGTAACTTGTACTTTATATACTTGTAAATGTGGGGAAAGAGGCCTATTACTCATAAAATTTCGTTATCGAGAAATTAAAAGATAAAGTAGAAGTAAAGACAGCAGTATAGTACATAATGACACTATTATTTGAAATGGTGAATTACGTACAAAGCCTAAGGAGGTAATCCAGCTGCAGATTCCCCTACTGCTACCTTGTTACGACTTCACCCCAGTCACTGATCCCACTTTAAATAACTCCTTCCTTGCGGTTAGGCCATTAGCTTCGAGTGAAACCAATTCCCATGGCGTGACGGGCAGTGTGTACAAGACCCGAGAACGTATTCACCGTGGCATGCTGATCCACGATTACTAGCGATTCCAACTTCATGTACTCGAGTTGCAGAGTACAATCCGAACTGAGATATCTTTTAGGGATTAGCTTAGGCTTGCGCACCTTGCAACCCATTGTAGACACCATTGTAGCACGTGTGTAGCCCACTCCATAAAGGCCATGATGACTTGACATCATCCCCACCTTCCTCCAGCTTATCACTGGCAGTTTCCTTAAAGTACTCAGCATTACCTGATGGCAACTAAGGATGAGGGTTGCGCTCGTTGCGGGACTTAACCCAACATCTCACGACACGAGCTGACGACAGCCATGCAACACTTGTGTAAAATCCGGCCGAACCGACCCTATCCCTTCGAATAGGTATGATTTCCATGTCAAGAAGTGGTAAGGTTTTTCGCGTTGCATCGAATTAAACCACATGCTCCACCGCTTGTGCGGGTCCCCGTCAATTCCTTTGAGTTTTAATCTTGCGACCGTAGTCCCCAGGCGGAATGTTTAACGCGTTAGCTGTAATACAGAAAGTAAACTTCCCATATTTAACATTCATCGTTTACAGCGTGGACTACCAGGGTATCTAATCCTGTTTGCTCCCCACGCCTTCGCGCCTCAGCGTCAGATTTGAACCAGATAGACGCCTTCGCCACTGGTGTTCCTCCTAATATTTACGAATTTTACCTCTACATCAGGAATTCCTCTATCCTCTTTCAATCTCTAGATTAATAGTTTTAAAAGCAATTCCAAGGTTAAGCCTCGGGATTTCACTTTTAACTTATTAACCAGCCTACGCGCCCTTTACGCCCAATAATTCCGAATAACGCTAGCCCTCTCCGTATTACCGCGGCTGCTGGCACGGAGTTAGCCAGGACTTCTTCTGTGAGTACCGTCATTATCTTCCTCACTAAAAGAGCTTTACAACCCAAAAGCCTTCTTCACTCATGCGGCATGGCTGGATCAGGCTTTCGCCCATTGTCCAATATTCCCCACTGCTGCCTCCCGTAGGAGTCTGGACCGTATCTCAGTTCCAGTGTGGCTGATCATCCTCTCAGATCAGCTATAGATCATTGCCTTGGTAGGCTATTACTCCACCAACTAGCTAATCTAATATAGGCTCATCTAATAGCAATAAATTTTTCCCCCGTAGGGCGTATACGGTATTAGTTGCCGTTTCCAACAATTATTCCGTACTACTAGGTAGATTCCTATACATTACTCACCCGTCTGCCACTAAGTTATACTATAGCAAGCTACAGTATAACTCCGTTCGACTTGCATGTGTTAGGCCTGCCGCCAGCGTTCATTCTGAGCCAGGATCAAACTCTCAAATTTAGACTTCAACCTATAAAAGGTTGAGGGTACATCGGATAAATCCGACAAAAAATAATTTAGCTTAATACTGCTGTCTTTATTTCTACTTTAGAAATATTTTAATCTCCAACTATTCAAACAACTTTAAGAATATTATTATGTGATATAATCACTATGTCAATATGTTTTTGCAAATCAAAAGCATTAATGTATAAATATATAACTATTTGGAATATTACCATGAAAAAATACATCTTTCTGCTTGCACTCGCGCCAATGTTAGTTGGCATCACATTATACTTATTGCGCAACATTGATAACACAAAACAATCTATAACTGCAGGTGACAAGTTTTACGAAGTATTATTCTTAAAAAAAGATAATAAGTCGCTGCTAGAAGAAATAGATTCAAATTGGGAGTATTTAGCAAATTTTGAACGCGCATTCAATCATATCTCAGATTCAATGCCAACAGACACAGCATCTATTATTTATAATGATTTGGCAGACGATAAAGATGCTCCTGATGTTTTGCGTGAGTTAGCACAATACTTAGAAGTAATGAGCTTACTTCACTCCAGCGGTGAAAAAACAAATAAAGATAAAATTAGTAATTTAGAATCAAATGCAGTGTACCCTTATTCAAGCCAAGAAGCTATCGCTATATTAAAGATACACAGTAACGACATTAAAGGTGCAATTGAAATATTGCATTCATTATTAAATGATAGAGAATGTCCGACTCTAATCAAGGCCAATGCACAAGAATTACTTCGGATATACGAAAACTAAAAAACTTGCTTGCATAACAATTTGGCAGCGCATCTGATGAAATAAAGAACTTTACTTGACAAACCTCCCTATTTTATTATGGCACTAAAAGTATTTATGACTCAAAATTTGTTTTTGACTGTAGGATCAATCACAAAATCCAGTAAAAACTTAGGTGTTTATTGGCAGATTACGTAAAATTATAGCGGTTTTTTAAATTTTTTCTATACTCAGCCAAGTCGCGCTTGTTAGAACATTATTACAGCACCACTTACAGTAATATAGAGTCAAAATTTCACTACTCAGAGGTTCCTTTTACCTTTTTATTTAGTAAGACTTCTCTATATTTATAGTTAATATATCAAAGAATAAACTTCACTAGCAGAATGTCATTCTAGCACTAAAATGACAAAAAGAGGATAAAATCGCAATAGCTATGTATCAAGCACCGTTGTATTTTCTCTATATTTTAGATTACTTTGTTTACCCCCCTCCCTTTACCATTCAGCTACGCAGATAGTTACTACAAACCGTAAAGATGTTTAAAAGAAATCTAATTTTTTATCAACTCATACATTTCATTACCAACTTCACAATAAGGTTCTGCAGTTGGATAAAAATAATCAAAAAAGAAATAATCCTTTAGTATTTCTGTGCTGCATCCAGAATTATAGTAAGTATCAAGCCTTCCTTTAAATATCAACAATAGTATCTTCATACTTTTTCCAAATCACCCTACCCCAAACTGGTCTACGATGTTTGATAGGTATGCATCTCGATCATTTAACCCTTTGCTCTTATATTTACCAAGCATACTTTTCATTTTAGAGTTAAGATCGAATGCTTTTATTTCAAGATCTGCACCTTTCTTCATATAATCTAAATCATTAGCTAATTTTGTATTGAAACTCTGTGTAAGCTTTGCAGCCAGCTCTCTTGCTTTTCGTCTTTATTAAAGCTAGTATCAAACCAACCTCAGTCACATTTGCAACAATCGCATGCTTTACACCATATTCATTTAGAACCAAATGCATTACATATTTCACTAACCGCTTTATTTCAATACTTTTTCTGCTTTAACATTGTTATAAGCAGTGGCACCCATAATATTATTTCCTCGATTATAATGAAAAATAAAATCTCCTTTACCTACGTCTGGATGATGTTTAATTACTGCGTTTAGCTGATTAACTAAACGAAATTTATTGAGGAAATAAGAAAAAATAGGGTTAAGAATTTCAGATGCTGTTGCATATAAAATCGCATAGTTATGATCTTGCCGTTCATAGTATCGATCAAAAAATGAGCATCTCCATGATGACTTAAATTCTTCTAAACCTAAATACTTTGCTACATATTCAACAACAGTAAGGTCATTGCTAAAAATCCTCCTTAATAAAAAGGGGCATTAAGTTTCACGTTTCTTACAAAGGATAAGTTATTAAAATTTCAATAATTACACCATTATCAGATAAACTATCACCCAGAACACAAAAATTTTTACACTTTGAATTAGAGTTATTATTTTTATTTGCCATAACATTCAATATCTAATCATACTGCTCTATAAAGCCTATAAAAAAAGAAAAATAGGGTAAAATTATAGAACTTTGGCTGAATTTTACCTATTTTTTGAGCAGCCCTTCTGCCTTAAAAGAAACCTCTAAGTTTTTTAGCACGGCTTGGATGTTTCAACTTACGTAGTGCTTTTGCCTCTATTTGCCTAATTCTTTCACGTGTAACATTAAAAATTTTTCCTACTTCTTCTAAGGTATGCTCCTTTCCATCTTTACCAAGGCCAAAGCGCATCCTTAGAATTCTTTCTTCTTTTGGTGTTAAAGTTGCAAGAACATTGGTCGTAATGCCACGCAAGTCGGCAAGTATTGCAGCATCCTCTGGTTTAGAAACTCGCTTATCTTCTATACAATCACCGAAGGTACTACTATCATCCTTTCCTGTTGGAGCTTCAAGACTTACCGGATCTCTTGCTATCTTCATAACTTTGCGTATTCTTTCTAGCGGCATCGCCAATTCTATACTCAATTCCTCTAATGTAGGCTCTCTACCCATTTCATGAGTCATCTTTCTTAATGCTTTGTTGATTTTACTGATAATTTCCACCATATGTACTGGTATTCTAACTACTTTAGACTGTTCAGGTATTGCCCTAGTGATTGATTGTTTTACCCACCAAGTACCATAAGTCGAAAATTTATACCCACGTTTGTAATCAAACTTATCCACAGCCTTCATAAGACCAATATTACCTTCTTGTATCAAATCAAGCAGATCAAGGCCTCTTTTTGAATACTTTTTAGCAATCGAAATCACCAGCCTTAAATTAGCCTTAATCATTTCTTGCTTTGCTTGAGAGACTTCTTGTTCATGTTTCTGTATTCTCTTGATTACCTTCTTAAACTCCTGAACTTTATCTCCTTGTACATAACTCTTAATATTGCTTAAGGCACTAGCTATATACTCATAGCTATCGTTTATAAACCTTAAGAATTTATTTTTTAATTCACCTGTAAAAAGAGATTGATTTTCATCAATCTTGAGAAAACTTATTTCACTAAACTCGTGCTCTAAAAGCACATCATCATAAACATTATAAAAACTTTCTCTATCAATACCGTACTTTCTAGCTTCAGTAATAAGATTAGCTTCTTCAAACGTGATTAGTCTACTTATTTCGTAAAGTTTTTGTGTAATTCTGGTAATAGCAGCATCACTAAACTGAATTTGTAATGCTACAGACCATATTTGATTATATAAATTTTCTAGCTCATTAGAGAAATCTTTAGAATTTTTTTTCAATACCAATGCTTCATTTGTTAAAGCAATGATCTCATCCAATGCCGTGATAACCTTTGGCAATAAATCACTTTCCATTTCAAGAACAGAAATATTTAAGTTAGCTGAACTTATGTCTTCACTCTCATTTCCCTTTTCATCATTACCTTTTTCCTCATCATTAACACAATCTCTAACATCTTCAGCTTCACTTTCTTCTTTGTCTACCATATTAAAATCAGAGTTATAAATTGCATCCAGATTTATAATTTCTCTCAGTAAAAAAGTTCCACCACTTAAATCATCACGCCATGTTTTGATTATTTTGAATGCCACTGATGTTTCAATTATTGCACGTAACATGTTATGCTTTTCAGATTCAATTTTTTTTGCTACCTTAATTTCATCTGCTCGTGACAAAAGCTTTACAGAGCTCATATCCTGTAAATAAATCCTTACTGGATCATCATTTTGCACTAAAGTTGTAGTAGTATTCAACGATGTCTCATCATCATCAAGCTTATTACCATCATCATTAGAAGGAGCTTCTTCCTCATCTTCACTACTTTCGAGTATGTTAATTCCAGAGTCTTGCAATAAAGCTATAGTATCATCTATAAAATCAGTTGAAAAATTTTCATCTGACAACTTATCATTTATATCATCAAAAGCGATAAAACCGCCCTTTCTTATACTTTTGGTTACAAGATCTTTGATGATCTTTTTCCTATCTTCCGTACCATTAATAGTTGACATCATTACCTTTACAGTTTATAATTTTATTTCTTATTTATCAAATAAACTTACAATTAGCAAGCTTATAGTTTTATTCTTAATTTATAGTTACTTGCTACTTCATATAGTTTAAGATACTATCAATTTATTCACACTCTTCTTAATCAACTAATCTCTCTATTCTTACTACTATGGACAATCCAACTGAAAATGTTGCAATTCCAACCACTATAGCAGTAAGCATTAAGACGTGAGGTATAGGATTGGTATATAAGTGAAAATTTGAAGTCAATATAGGAGGTAAAGAACTTTTTACATACCCTAAAGATATGTAAAACAACAAAACAGATGCTTGTAAGACACTTAATCCCATCATTTTTTTGATTAAGTTTTTATCATTTACAATGATATAGAAACCTAGCACCATTAATATAGTAATGCCTACATAATTATATAGAGTCATTGTTTTTTCTTGCGAGCAAAATTTATATATATGATTAACATGGAAGAAGAAACGGTAAGCAATACACCCAGCTCCACTAAGAAAATACCCAATTTTTGACCTGTTCTACTATCAGCTGACAATATACTATAGGATAAAAAATTTTGGCCAAATAAAACTGTTATAATACCAGCTCCTCCATAGGTTAAAATACCTAGTACGTTAGTAAATTTGATAATAGAGTAAGGTATTGCTTTTAAAGTTGTAGGTATATCAAATAACATAGAATATAATATTATCCCAGAAGCAATAATTATTCCCGCCTGAAAACCTCCACCTGGAGTATAGTCACCATGAAACTGTATGTATAAACCAAACAAAATGATAAAAGGTATCATCAAAAATGTTACTGCACTTAATACCGGATCTTTAATCACTTTCTTTCTCTTCTAATATTAACATTATACAAAGTGCAGCAGTAAAAACTACTATAGTTTCTCCAAATGTGTCATAGCCACGAAAGCTTGCTAAAACAGCTGTCACTATATTAGGAATACCAATAGCTTTTTCAGTACTTTCTACATAATAAGGAGCAACATGCAAGTGAACTGGAGCATTATGACTGCCAAAATCTGGTAATTGAATCATAAAGTATGATAAACATGCAGTCAAAAATAACATAAAAAAAAGTGTTGTGGGGCTATGAGATAAATTTGCTTTGTAATTCTTTACCAAAGAGAGTGCTGCAAACGTAAAGACTGTGCTCAATCCTGCACCAACAGAAGCTTCAGTAATTGCAACATCTGGCGCATTCATAATCAAGTACATAAGTGCAATAAGTGCACTAAATACACACATTAGAACAGCACTTACAACCAAATGTTTCGAAAGAACTATAAAAACTGTAACCGTGAGTAACAGCAAAAGTAATATTAGATTCAGTGTTTCTAGCATCTTAACCTTCTTTAATAGTCTTTACTTTTATAATAAGTACGCGCTAAAATATAACTGTTAGTTGAATTGGCTATCCATATTATAAAAATCAATAATATAACTTTAATAGTATTGATTGAAAATTCATTTTGCCAAGCAAAACCAATCAACAACAACATTGCGCCACTAGAATCTGCAATACCTGCAGCATGTAGTCTAGTATAGAAATCAGGAAATACTACTACTCCTACGCTTGAAATGACTATTAAACAAACACCTAAAAATATGAGAATGGATGCTACCATAAATTATCAAAACAACATTAATCTCATTAGCGCTATAGTTGATATAAAGCTGATGCTAGCATATAGTAATGCTATATCAATTAAAAAGAAATCATTCAGAACAATCGATATTGCTGTTATGAGTAAAACTAATTGTGTTGATAAATTATTGAATGCTAAAATCTTATTGTAAACATCACTTGACCTAAATACTATACAACATAACATTACACTCATACAGAACAAAAGGACATAGATAGAAATACTAATCATTTATAAACTATTATAACCTCTGCAGATTTCTAAATCGGTACTTCTTCACCACTATCTTGATCATCTATTTCATCATCGTGGCTTTCTTGACTTACATCCAGACCTGTGTTAAGTTGATGATCAGAAAAATTTAACAAATTCGCTAGCTTACTTGGACTATTAATATAAGTATTATCTGTGTTTCCTTTCATGTGCTCCTTGCACCTTTTGACCAAAAGGTTAAACAACTCATGAGTATTCACCTTCTTTTCCGCTATTTCATATAAAGAAACTATCGTATCCTTATGATCTTTAAACTTAACCATTTCAACGGGATCGCTTGCCCCTGTACTCAAATCATGCGTTCTTTGACTTGCTAGCAGAACCAACTTAAAACGGTTGTGTACCTGTTCTACACACTTTTCTACAATAGACTCAACCATAAAATACTACCTTGATAAGCTTTATACTATATCACAAAAAATAAGATGTCAACTTCAGATCTATTGAGATCCAATTCTACATTCTACTTTTTCTTCTTTAGCTTTTACTGATTGATTTTCTGTTATTGTAATTGTTATTTCATGATCAAGCTTTTTCAAAAAACCTAACAGTCTCTCTAAAGAAAAACCACTTATCTTACCACTTTTAATTTGTGACACCTTTGGTTGATCAATACCAAGTTTCTCAGCCGCACAAGCTTGAGTCCAAGTATTTTTTCCTATAATTTTACTTATTATGCCAAGCAATTTTTTTTTTATTGCTTCACTATCCAGATTGTTTAATGATATTGTTTCCATAATTTTTACTCTCACATACCAACTAGCTTTATTAAATATTATATCATAATATTTAACATACCAATATATTAATAGTATATAACTTGTCAATAACTATCTGATACTCAAAATTTTAAATTGACTATAATTTTTATCAAAATACTAGTAATTTCAAACTATTATTTTGTAAAAAACTTACTATTAAAGAGAATAAGTTGAAATTGCAAAGTTTAAAATACAGAAATAATCATTTTACAAACTCGTTTTAGAGACTGTACATGATCTCAAGAAAGGAATAAAGCCGGAGATAGAGTATGTAAATTATGAAAACAGAGCAAGATGAGTAGGAGAAAAACTGAGTAGAGTTCTGTAGAAAGAAACAAAATCAAGAAGATTTAGGATGTATTTTACATAGTGTTACAGGTCCTAAAAAGTGGCTTCAGTGAATCAACAATGTTTTCAAAATGGCAAGATTATTTTAATAAATGAAGTAAAAAACATAGCGGAAGTAAAGAAAGTGTTTTGAAACATATATAAAAAAGTAGTTGCAAAGAAACAAATAAAAGGATTTAACTGTAGAGATCTTTGCCGTATTGTCAAAAGGTAAGTCTCTAAATACTCTTATAGAAAAGTGTAGACAATTGTGATAAGCAAAATTCAATACTAGCTTACAAATCGTCTTCTTGCTTCCACCGCTTTGCTTCTAAAAAGATTATGAATAGACCCTTAATATCCGAAATTTATACCTCTATATTTTAATATAGGGATTCATTTCAATTTTTAAAGTTTCTATTTAATGAGAATGCTATATCATATTCGTAATTTAATTTAAATATCTGTTGCTTCTGAAATACTATTTGGTTAGTAAATAAAATCATGTCTAATACAGAAAAAATGAAAAAGGATGTTGCTGTAATTATGGGAAGCGAGTCGGATTATGGCACTATGGTGCATGCTATTAACCTATTAAAAGAATTGGAAATTTCACATGATGTATTTATAATATCCGCACACAGAACACCAGAGAGACTCTTTAATTTTACTAAGTCTGCTCAAGAAAAAGGCTTTAAGGTTATTATAGCTGGTGCAGGAGGAGCGGCTCATTTACCTGGTATGACTGCATCGCTTACTTATTTACCTGTTATCGGTATTCCTGTGCATAGCAAACAATTAAATGGGCTAGATAGTCTATTATCTATAGTGCAGATGCCAAAAGGTGTTCCAGTTGCAACAATGTCTATAGGAGAGAGTGGAGCATGCAATGCCGCTATTACTGCTGCATCTATATTGTCGATTTCTAATAGTGAAATTGCAGATAGATTAAAAAAATGGAGAGAGGAGCAAACTCAAGCAGTAAAAGAAAAACCAACATTATAATGGCAATAGTTCTTTTAGATACAAAAACCATAAATCGTATAGCAGCAGGAGAGGTAATAGAAAGGCCTGCAAGTGTGGTAAAGGAATTAGTGGAAAATGCAATAGATGCGAGAAGCTCAGAGATAGAAATTAAGATAGAAAGTGGTGGGCGTAACCTCATTACTGTAATCGATGATGGTAGCGGAGTAAAAAAGGATGATTTAGAACTTGCGTTTATGCGCCATGCTACTTCAAAATTGAGTGACAGTGAATTGATAGAGATCAAGCATCTTGGCTTTAGAGGAGAAGCTTTGCCTTCAATTGCAGCAGTAAGCAGAATAAAATTATCATCTAAGGCAAGCAAAGCAGATCAAGCATGGTCTATAAAGTATGAGGGGGGAGAAAAAATAGGAGAGCTTGTTCCTTATCCTTTATCGATAGGAACATATATTGAAGTACGAGATTTATTTTTTGCCACACCAAATAGACTAAAATTTCTCAAAACCGAAAGGGCAGAAACACAAAGCATTGTTGATATTGTAAACAACTTAGCAATGATCAATTATGGAATTGAGTTTACTCTTATCTCCGATAATAAGAAGCTTCTTAAGTATGCTAAGCAGACCTCATTATTTAGCAGGCTATGCGAAGTAGAAGAAGAATTTCATGAAAACTCTTTGCAAATTAGTGAAGAAGAAGATGGCATTAGACTTACAGGATACATCTGTAAACCTACTGTCAATCGTAGCAATTCAACTCAGATCTATACATTTGTTAATGGTAGACCAATTAAAGATAATCTACTTATTGGTGCAATTCGTTATGCGTATCACGACCTTATTCCAAACAATAGATATCCTTTTGCAGCGCTGCACTTAAAGATACCGTATGATCAAGTTGATGTAAATGTTCATCCAAATAAATCAGAGGTAAGGTTTCAGAACAAGAGGCTAATATATGAAATAGTGAGAAGAGGGCTAATAAAAGTGCTATCAAAGAGAATAGATCTTGTAGAAACTGTATTGGCCCAGACTGGAACAACAACGAATCATCTATCATCAGATCCTTTTAGTAGGTCTAGTCTTAAAAATGAATTTTATGGAAGAAGGTCGGATCCTTTTGAAAACCAGTTAATGAGAGAATTTACTTCTCCAAATATAGAGACAAAAAGCTTATCAGAACATTCAAAATCGTTTGATTATACTGGTATGCAAAAATCTCCTCCACGAGCAGAAACTACAATTTTGGAAAGGAAACAAACCGATCTAATAAGGGACTATCCACTTGGGTTTGCACACTGTCAAATCTACAATACTTATATTATTGCTGAGGTAAGAGACAAACTAATTATAGTAGATCAGCATGCAGCCCATGAAAGATTAGTATACGAGTGCTTAAAGGAGAAATCAAGTATAAAAAGACAAAAACTTCTTTTGCCTGAAATGGTTGAAATCAAAAATCAAGCTGGAATGGAGATGATTAAAACTTATAAAGATAAACTTTTTGAGATGGGTTTTGAGATTGAAATTAAATCAGAAAATAAGATCATAGTAAAAGAAGTTCCTGCAATCTTAGGAGCAGTAGACACAAAGAGAATGCTCATTGATATAGTGGATAGACTAACAGAAATAGAAGATACATTACCTATAGAGGATAAGGTGAATAAAATACTAGCCACAATTGCTTGTTATGGATCAATAAGAGCAGGCAGAAAGATGAAATTGGAGGAGATGAATGAATTATTGAGGCAAATGGAAAAGACACCTTATTCTGGACAATGTAATCACGGAAGGCCAACCTATATAGAAATGAAATTAAGCGATATTGAAAAGTTATTTGAGCGAAGGTGAGAAGTTATCACAAATATGTATAGATTATACAACCCTAGTTTCGTCATCTCAAAACTCAGATACACAATTGTTTGAACATTCTAATTTGCAGGTAATTTGCATAGTAGATAATGTCATTCCATCACTTGACAATGATTTATTATGCAGCTACTTGATTAAAATTAAGTTTCCTAAATCCCAGGCATTGTCTTTATATGTTAATAATTAATATACAACTAAAGATACTTATCAAAAACGACAATAAAGAATTCAAAAAAAAGCTAGAATTCTGTAGAATTGACCATAAGATATAGAAAAAAAGGAAGTGTATGATCACATCCTTCAATCTGATCATTAATTTGTAAACAAAATAGTTTTGCATTTTTTGATAAGATTAAGTAATATCAGCGTATTAGTTATACAATTAATAATTTTTATGGATGAGCGTAATCCTTGGAATCTTGGAAAGAAACCGTCAGGTCCAGGTAATGAAGATATTTTAAGTAAAGCTGTGTCTGATATAAGATGCTTTTTTAATGGCTTAACCAGAAATAGAGGGAAAAAACCTTATTTCATCATTTTCATTGTTTTGTTGTTTTATTTTTGTACTGGTTTCTACATTGTCCATCCGAGTGAGGAAGGTATAGAACTTACTTTTGGCAAATATTCCAATACAGAAACATCTGGTTTGCGTTATCACTTCCCCTACCCTATTGGCAA
Organism: Wolbachia endosymbiont (group B) of Villa cingulata; assembly: GCF_964028285.1. Lineage (NCBI taxonomy): Bacteria > Pseudomonadati > Pseudomonadota > Alphaproteobacteria > Rickettsiales > Anaplasmataceae > Wolbachia > Wolbachia endosymbiont (group B) of Villa cingulata. The sequence goes on from NZ_OZ034766.1 coordinate 1,233,633, forward strand.
GGTTTTTAAAGTGAACGTTAAAGAAGTAAATCGTGAAGAAATTGGGATAAGCAGCTCTTATGGGCGAGATACAGATCGTGGTGAAGGAGTGATGCTTACCGGAGATGAGAACATAGTCAACGTTAACTTTGAGGTCCAATGGAGAGTCAGGGATGCTAAAGATTATTTATTCAAAGTGCGGGATTATAAACCTGGTTTTAGCGTTAAAAATGCTGCTGAAAGTGCTATGAGAGAAATAATAGGTAAGAATACGATCTCTTTTGCACTCGAAGGTCAAGGCAGGGCTGAAATTTCCAGAGATACTAGAATTTTATTGCAACAGATTCTTGATGGATATCAAATGGGTATAGAGATTTTATCCGTTCAAATGAAAAAAATTGATCCACCAGAAAAGGTGATTAGCTCATTTAGGGATGTACAAAGTGCTCGCGCAGATAAGGAGCGTACCATAAACGAAGCATACGCTTACAGTAATGATATTATACCTCGTGCAAAAGGTGAAGCAATAAAGATAAAATTAGATGCAGAAGCATACGAGAATGAAATAATAAATGAAGCAAAAGGTAATGCAAATCGCTTTTTATCTCTTCATGAAGAATATAGACAAAATCCTTCTCTTGTTAAGAATCGTATTTATCTTGAAACTATGGAAAATATTTTTAGCAAGGTAGATAAGTTTGTTATAACAGACGATCTGAAAGGTATGTTCTCTTATTTACCCCTTACAAATCTAGGAAAATAGTCATGAGTAGTAATATTAAAATTGTTTTTGCTTTTGTATTTGTTGCGTTATTGATTGCATTATCTAATTCAATCTTCGTTGTTCAAGAAACAAAACAAGCAATAGTTATACAACTCGGTAAAGTCGTAAAAGATGTTAGGGACAGTGGTTTATATTTTAAATTGCCATTTATAAATAACGTAGAATTTCTTGATAAGAGAATTTTAGATTTAAGTCCTGATAAAACTCCAAGGGAAGTGATAACTGCAGATCAAAAGCGTATTATAGTAGATGCTTATGCAAAATATAAAATAATAGATCCTATTATTTTTTATCAAACTGTGAAAAATGAATCAGGGCTAGTTAGAAGATTATATCCTGTCATAGAAGCTCACATAAGGGAGAATATAGGAAGATTTTCATTAATTAGTTTGTTGAATGAAAAGAGATCAGAAGTTATGCAATTAATTCAACGTGGAGTTTATTCTGAAGCTGGAAAATTTGGCATAGAAATAATAGATGTAAGAATTAAGAGAGCAGATCTACCAGAAGAAAATAGTTCTGCAATATTCCGCCGCATGCAAACTGAAAGGGAAAAGGAAGCAAAAGAAATTAGAGCAGAAGGAGAACAAGCTGGACAAGAAATTAGATCAAAAGCTGATAAATTAAAAAGGGGAATTGTCTCTAGTGCAGTAAAAGAATCACATGAAATAAGAGGCCGTGGTTATGCTGAAGCAACTAGAATCTATAATGAGGCATTCAAGGTTGATGAAGAGTTTTTTAACTTTTATCGCTCTATGAAAGCTTACAGTAAATCATTTGCTGAGGGTAATACTAAATTTGTGCTTTCACCAAATAATAATTTCTTAGATATTTTGAACAAGGGATGGAAATAGTTTATGAAAAGTAAAGCATTTATTTTATCTATATTTGCATATTTTTTAATTTCATTTTCTTCATATGCTAATCTGTTTGCAAAAACAGTTGCAGATCCTGTATGTAGTTGTAATAAAGGGCTTGCTGATATAGTGGAAGAACTTATTCCCGCAGTTGTAAATATTTCAAGTGAGCAAATAGTTAAGCAAGAAAATAACAGTAGAACTAAAATTCCCTTTACGCCAAGAAATAATTTCTTTGATGACTTTAGAGAATTTTTCGAGCATTTTGATCAATTTTTTGATAGAGCTCCTAGCATTAATAGAGAAGTGACGTTACTTGGGTCTGGATTTATTATAGATAAAAGTGGAACCATAGTAACCAACTATCACGTTATTAAAAATGCCCAAGATATTACAGTTACTATGAATGATAATACTTATTTCAAAGCAGAAGTTTTAGGCTATGATGCAAAAACTGATCTTGCTGTGCTTAAGATTAATTCTGATAAAGATCTTCCTTTTGTTGAATTTGGTAATTCTGATAAAGCAAGAGTTGGTGATACAGTTATTGCAATAGGCAACCCTTTTGGTTTGGGTGGCTCTGTAAGTACAGGAATTGTGTCTGCAAGATCTAGAGACATTAGTATTGGTACTATGAATGAATTTATTCAAACTGATGCTGCAATTAATAGAGGTAACTCAGGGGGACCACTATTTCATCTAAATGGAAAAGTTATAGGTATTAATACTGCTATTTATTCCCCATCTGAGTCTGGCGGTAACGTGGGTATAGGCTTTGCTATACCATCTAATCTAGCTATTTCAATTATTGACACATTAAAAAGTGGTAAAAAAATAAAACATGGTTGGCTTGGCGTGCAAGTTCAGCCTATAACAAAAGAATTTGCTGAATCCTTGGGTTTAAAAGATATCAAAGGTGCATTAGTTGCAAGCTTAGTAAAGGGCAGTCCTGCAGAGAAAGGAGGAATCAAAGTAGGTGATATACTATTAGAGTTTGACGGCAAAAAAATTGATAGAATGACGCAATTACCTCATATGGTTTCACGAACTGAGCCCGGAAAGAAAGTACAGGTTAAGTTACTTAGAAAAGGTAAAGAAGTCAATATCAAGGTTGCAATCGAGGAATCTACAAATGATGATTCAGGTAATAATCAAGAAGAAAATAAATCAACATCTAGTTATATAAGTGGTTTAACCGTTTCAAATTTGCCAAAAGAACTAAAAAATAATGCACCCACAAAGGGTGTAGTAGTTACTAGTGTAGATAGTAGTAGTAATTCTACACTACGTGTTATTAAGAGAGGTGATATAATTATCCAACTAGATGGAATCGATATTGAAAATACTAATGATTTTCAAAAACAAATTGATTCAGCAGTAAAAAAAGACGGCAAAGATTCAGTAATGCTGCTTATTTACCGCAACGGCAATCAATTTTTCACCTCAATCAAATTGAAGAAGTAGCCATTTATCTAGCTGGTAATGAAAAAACTGCTTGACAAATTTAACTAGCTTCTTTATCCTGAGGGTAAGGGTATTTCTGTAGATTAATAAAATTTATCCCTATACTGAAAACGTCTCCAACGGGATTATGGAAGAACTAGATTTCAGTATCAAGGACTGGAACGATATCATCTATAAGATGAAAGAGCTGTAGTGGTAAGAAACTGGGTAATACAAAGCCTTTTTATAATCAGTTTAAAAAGGATAAGTTTCTTTCACAAATTAATTTATAACTAAATTAGTATAAAGCGTAATCATATTTACTTATCATCATTATTAATCAATAATTAATACCCATAAATTAATTATATCTAATCGCAAAGGGAGGTGGAGATGCGTTTTAAGCTAGAAAAAGAAGATATTCCACAAAAGGATTGTAATAATAGAATTGGTCGTAGGGTACCTGCACAAATAAGATTAAATCACAAAACAACATTTAGCCTGCCTAGTGTATCTTACATTATCATCGATACCAATTTTGATCTGAGTTTTCAAATTTGGGATTCGAAGCATGACGTGGTAAGTATACTAAACGACTTATATCAAGGGCTACAATTAAAGCTAGAAAGGGTAGGAAATGATTACAAATTCGCTTTAGTTACTACTTCTGATAAACCTTATTATTATTACTATGATGGCAAAGCTACTATCATAGCTACTATTGATCTTATACCCCGGAATTACACATATGGTTTCTATGTTAACGCATATAATCCCGAAAGATGTAGTATTTATAATGCACGGCTAGAAAATAGGAAGGTTTTAATAGATCCAAAAGACATAATTAGTAGCAAAAATGTCAGTTTTATTTTGGAAGATCTTAAAAGTTCACCTGATAAAAGACTCAAAATAGAAATAGGAGACTATTTGTTTAAAGAATCAAGATATATATACAAATTATATAGGAGCGCTCAGGTATATAATTTAACTGGTGGAAAAGTTGGCATATTGAATGATATCCTTTCAGCATTTACTCGTATAAGCAATACATTCGAGTTATTCCCTTTTCATGAAATGGAGAGCTTGAAAGCACAAGATACCTATTTCGCAGTAAAAAAGTTAGGCAATAGTTATGTTGGTTGCATATCGTATGAAAATAGCACATGCAAAAATTTTTATAATTTTAACCCTAATTCTTTTGGGTATGAGCACGACAATAGACCAGGTCCATATCCTTATTTTATAACTTAGAAAATTTTGATAACTTTTTGGAGGTTGATGTGAATATTCAAGAACATATAAATTTAGAAACAGTGACCTTACCCAGAAAAAGTAGACAGAAAGTTAAGACGTTTTTGCTATGAGAATGATGAATCAAAAAGCTCAGGAATGCAATAGTTAATAGTAGAATGTCTACGCTGTTTATTATAAAAAATTTCTATATATTCAAATATTGCGGTTTTAGCTTGTTGTGCAGAGTGTTGTGAAGTATCAATGAGTAACTCTCTCTTAAGTGAACTAAAAAAGCTCTCTGAAACAGCATTATCATAACAACAACCTTTGTGACTCATACTAGAAGTAATATTTTTTGTACTTAGTAAAAATTGATAATTTTTAGAGGTGTATTGCGATCCTTGATCGCTATGAAATAGTAGATTTTTAGCAGATTTGCGCCTACCAATAGCCATGAATAACGCATCTATAACTAATTGCCTATTTACTGCATTACTCATTGACCAGCCAATCACCATGCGTGAATATAAATCTATTATTGCTGCCAAATATAACCATCCTTCATTAGTTTTTATGTACGTAATATCAGTTACCCATATCTTGTTAGGTTGATCAGCGATGAAATTCTGATTTAATATGTTAGGAGTTATAACTCTATTGTCTATTTGTGGTTTTTTACTTTTAAACTTTCGTCTAAGCTTAGCTTGAATGCCATTTTTCTGCATAACATTTTGCACTGTTTTGATGTTATAATTTTTACCTAAAGCCTTTAATTCAGCGTGAATTTTAGGAGCTCCGTATCTGCATTGTGATGCTCGATATACCTTCTGAATATCTTGTATGAGCTCTTCTCTTATTGATTTTTTGTTGTTTTTTTCCTTAGTAATCCATTTATAATAACCACAAGCAGATACGTTCAAAAATCTGCATGATTCCCGTATTTTATAGCATTTTTTATGTTCTTTTATAAAAGAATATTTTACTCTTTTTGGTTTGCAAAATATCCCAGGGCTTTTTTTAAAATGTCTCTTTCCCTCGTTACTCTTGCCAGCTCTTTCTTTAAATCAAACTTTTCTTTGTCACAATGAGCTACTTTCCCTTTTCCTGGAAACGCATCTACTCCAGACATTCTATCATTGTATGTTTTTACCCATCTGCTTAATGAATCACCGCTAATACCCAAATCTCTTGCTATTTTTGCTGATGATTGACCTGTTTCTTTTACTAGTCTTATAGCTTCAATTTTGAATTCTGCTGTATATTCTTTTCTTTTTGTCATACCACACCTCTTTGAAAAAACGTTTTATTTTACTTCAAAAACGTCTTAACTTTCTGTCTACTTTTTCTGGGTAAGGTCACTATTTATGCACTATAGTTTTGATGTATGGATGAGGAGAGAATATCCAAGTATAAAGTGGGCAAGATATGCTGATGATGGTGCGCCGTAGAAACACGGAAAGTGTTGAAGCTGTGCAGTAGATGAGGGAGGGCCCCTCGGAGCCGGTTTGCAAGAGCAGGCTTCAAACAGCCATAAGCTGCTTTGGTAAAGAGCTAAGGTAGTGAGCGTTATGGAAAAGGCACAATTATGTGTCATGTATGAAATAGAGAGACGAACGCAAGTGAACCACTGATGAAGTGTCGAAAGCGTAGAGACGACGTCAAAACCAGGGGGTAGTCGTTAACCTGGGATGAATCTACTGGGAGCTTGTTTACTGGGTAGGTGGCGTCCGGCATAAAAGTGGCGTGAATCTATTTTAGGCTATTGCATGGAACTACGGGAACCTGTCGTTTCGATGAAAAGGGAGAAGTCCAAAGAGCTGATCTCTGAGGATGAGAGTACCGATGCGAAAAACAGGGGCGGATTAGCTCGTAGTAGCGAAGAAGTTTCTGTAATGGAAATGGAGTGAAGGGGCTAAGTTATTTAGTTTTAATTATTTATCAACCGAAAGGGAGGAGTTAATGAATGAAACAAAGTCTTTTGATATACCGAAGCAACTTATTTGGAGAGCTTATAAACAAGTATCGAAAAATAAAGGTGCAGCAGGTGTAGATGAGGTCTCGATAACAAAGTTTGAAGAAAATCTAAAGGATAATCTATACAAATTATGGAATCGGATGGGCTTTGTTGCATCACTCTTCGGATAGTAGGTAACGTGGAATAAATTCATGAAGCTATCTCAAATTTAGCCATGCCTATATCAGTAAATTTGTTAAGCAAATAACACTTGAGTAGCAGTTCTCTCTCACGATTAACCTCAGATTTGTTTCTAAAACTAAACCCAAATGTTTGCTTCAGTCGCGAGAAAAAACTTTCTATATAAGATCTCTTCCCATAATTTATCTCTTTTTTCCACCTCTTCATACCATCTTCATCATATGACTTTATGAGCTTGATTGTAGAATTTCTCTCATCCATATAATCCAACTTTGGATGCTCTACTGCATTATTTTGCGGAGGAATCCTTGTCTTTATGTCAAGCTCATCGCACAGTTTGTATAACTTCTTTCGATTATATGCCCTGTCTGCATATAGTGTGCTTATATTATATTTAACATCAATCCTTGCAATAAGATCACATGCTCCATAGTGGTCAGAATAAACTCCGCCACTGTATTTTGCTGCTATAACTTTTTTGCTACCTATCTCTAGCATTACATGCAGTTTTCTTGTTTGCTCATAGCGGCGATACTTTCTATCTGTACCATTTGCCTTGCTATGACCTGGAATATTATTGTAGATGCTTATTCCAGTACTATCTATGGCAATCTCAATATCTTCTGTATTATTTTTATCATGTCTTCGATCATTAATTTTGATGTTAAGTTTTTTAAGCCTTCTTGAGGCCTGGGAATAGCTAATAACTTGCAAGTTTTTCCTTACTTGCTCAAGGTACCCTGCTATAAATCCCGCTGTTTGTCTCAGACCTATTCTAAATAAACAAGTTATTATGTGAACCAGAATCACGACCTTATCGCTATAAATATAGTTGCCACCAGCCATTTTTGGACCTTTTTCGTACCAATTTTCTATGGCATCATTGACGTAATAAAAAATATTTCCCCTCTCTTGGAGAAATTTGTTATATTCATGGCAGTTACTGACTCTCATTTTTTGTGGCATATTTTTCTTTAGTAGGTTAAATGCTTGTCTTATAGTGAATTTTGTCAGTAACTGCCAGTTCTTTTTATTTGACCTATGCAACAAAGCCAATCGGATGTCATCCGGAAGTTATTTTCCAGAGCCGGTAAAAGCTGTTGCGATACCAAAAGATACAGGAGGGCAAAGAATTTTATGTGTGCCTTCAGTATTCGACAGGATAGCGCAAACAGCAGCTACAATGTATCTTGAGCCGTTAGTAGAACCGAAATTTCACGAAGATTCATATGGTTATAGACCAAATAAGTCTGCGCTGGATGCGGTATACACAGCACGGAAGAGATGTTGGAAAAATGATTGGACGGTAGATCTTGATATATCTGGGTTTTTCGACAATCTGGACCACGATTTAGCACTGCAGGCTATCAAGAAACACACAGACTGCAAATGGGTCATACTGTATGTTGAGAGGTGGATGAAAGCCCCCATTCAGCAAGCAGATGGCAGTAGGGTAACAAGGGATAAAGGAGTTCCGCAAGGAGGTTCAATAAGCCCAATCATTTCAAGCATATTTATGCACCATGCGTTTGATATGTGGATGAAACAAAATTATCCAACAGTACCATTTGAAAGATATGTAGATGATGCGATAGTGCACTGCAGAACTAAAAGACAGGCAGGATTTATGAAAGTAATGATTGAAGAAAGATTGGCTAAGTGTAAATTGAAGTTACATCCTGAAAAGACACAGATTGTGTACAGTAAGGATGATGATAGAAAAGAACAATTTCCTAAACAAAGCTTTGATTTTCTAGGTTATACTTTTAGACCTAGAGTAGCAAAGAATAAGATGAGGAATTATTTCATCTCATTTCTACCTGCAATTAGTAACAAAGCCAAGAAGAAGATCAAGAAAACCATAAAGTCATGGAGAATACATCGGATTACATGGACCACACTAGAGGAAATATCGAAGAAAATAGATCCAATAGTCAGAGGCTGGTTTCAGTACTATGGCAGGTTTTATAAATCAGAGATGTATCCATCTCTCAGGAATATAGAGAGATACCTCATAAGATGGGTCAGGACAAAATATAAGAAACTTCGTGATCACGGAAGACTAGCAAAGCAATTTTTAGGAAAAGTGAGAAAGAGGTCTCCAAGTATTTTCTATCATTGGACACTTGGGTTAGGATCAAAAGGCTAAATAATGGGAGCTGTATAAGCCGAGAGGTTTCCGTGCAGTTCTGCGAGAGACTGGTGGGGAAGTTCCGCCGGTCTACTCTCCTCAAAGGGCTACTTGAATGACACTCTTTTAAAATTGGCATGACAAAAAGATGAGCAGCACACACTAAAAAAAAGCACTCCAAAATCACACGCAAATTAAAGAAAACCTTTACACACCTCTCTCTTTGCTAACTGAAGAAGCGTGGTTTTCAACTCTTACACCATCAGTTAATCCTCCTGGCAGTTCCACAGCAGCATTAGCAGCTTTTTGCTGACTATTGGCAGAAGATTCTGCTCTCTTGCGTTTCCTCCCCTGAGCATTCATCTCTGTGTTGTTTCTTCTAACTCTCCTGTGTTCCTTTTGCTGTGGAGCGGGTGGACAGACAGCTAATTTTGGTTTTTCATTTTTCTCTTCTTTTGCTTCTTTCTTTTCTTTATTCATTTTTTCCAGTTTTTGTACTTCACTATTTTTGTGACTTATAACAGGTTTAGGTAGAGTGTCTACTAATTTTTCTACAGGCTTTGGTAAAAGAGCACGTTCTTGCTTGTCTAGAACAATTGGCATTGGAACTTGAGATGAAAAATTAAATAGGGAAATTGGTATGATTTCATTCACTTTTGTTTCTATTTCTTGACGAACTTCTTTTGATTCTGTTTTTTCTGCTTTTTTGTCTCTTTTTTCCTCAGTTACATCTTGCTCTACTACTGCTGCTAAATCAACTGCAAAAATTTCTGCAAACATTGCAATGACTGAGCCCACGAGAAAAGTTTGAAGCTTCAATTTTAAATTTTGCAACGCTTGCAAACGTTCGAGTATTGCTATTTCCTCTTCCGGAGATAACCCACCACTGAGTAATTTCTCCTGCAATTCTTTTATCTCTTTGTCTAGCCTTTTATCCCAACTTAAATCTAAATCTTTTTTGAAGATCTTTTTAACTAATTCCTTAAGCTTATCACGCAAAAACTTAATTATCGAAAGAAGCAGATTTTTCTCTTTCTTCTCCTTGAGCATTTTGTAGACTTTCGGATCTACATTTACTTCAAAAAGATTAAAGAGGGATTCAAAGAAACTTGCGAATACCCCTTGATTATTATCAGTAAAGTAATCCTCATTATCTTGTATCTGTAGCTCTACTTGAGATAATGTTTCATCAATGCAACTCGCAGCCTGACGCTCAAGCTCTATTCTCTTGAGCTCAGCTTTCCTAGCAAGCTCCTCCATGAATCCTTTTAATTCATTGAGCTTCTGCTCTGCAGAGAGATCTTGCTCCCTGATTCGATTAATGAAGATTGAGCTACCGTCCTCTTCGTTGTTATTGATTAAAAAATTTTCCATTGCTTTTTCTCCATTAATTGAATTACTATTTCTATAATTGTTGAGAAAGCTTTTTACCATTTTATCTTAAGTCTATAAAACACAATAATTCAATCTTACAATATGAAGTATTTAATAAGTATTAATCTTAAAAAATATCAATAACTTATTGATATTTTTACATTTATACTATATATAGGTTAGCATATATTACGTAATTTTTCAAGAACATATGAAGACTTTCTTATTTGCCTCTAAAACACCTGCAAATCATATAATAAAAGAATATTATAATGTTTAGTGTAATACTATACAATGTTATAAAATATAGTATAATACTAGCATACCACTGAATTAATGCTGAGATATTCCTTTGCTTGATCAGTTAAAACACGTCCTCTTGGTGTGCGCTTTACGAAACTGACCTTGATTAAATAAGGTTCTACTGTTTCTTCAATATTGCCAACATCTTCAGATAGTGCAATAGATATGGTGTCAATTCCAACAGGTCCTGAGGTGTTAAACAAAAATCTCAGATAATCCATATCTAATTTATTTAGTCCCATTTTATCTATACCCAATTTTGATAGTGCAGAACCGGCAATTTCACAGGTAATTTTTTTATCATCTTTTACTTCAACAAAATCTCTTATTCTTCTGAGTAATCTCAAAGCAATTCTTGGAGTACCACGGGCGCGGCAGGCAATTTCCTGCACAGCATCCTTTTCGATTTCAGCACAAAGAACTCTTGCACCTCTTTTTATAATATCAACCAGTTCCTCAAAAGAATAAAACTCAAGATGCAGGGGAATACCAAAACGATCCCTCAGCGGTGCAGAAAGCAGTCCAAGCCGTGTTGTTGCCCCAATCAGTGTAAATGGTGGTAAATCTATTCTTAAAGTTCTGGTAGATGGGCCCTCACCTACTAGTATATCTAGGCAAAAATCTTCCATAGCAGTATATAAAACTTCCTCAATGCTACGATTTAATCTATGGATCTCATCGATAAATAGAACATCTTTTGCATTTAAAGTAGTGAGCACTGCAGCTAAGTCCCCAGCTTTACTAAGCAATGGACCAGAAGTTGCACGAAAGCTAACCCTTAATTCCTTAGAGACAATTTGTGCTAAAGTTGTTTTACCAAGCCCTGGAGGACCATAGAGCAATACGTGATCCAAAGCTTCAGCTCTCGTCTGTGCAGCATTTATAAACACTTTTAAATTTTGTATTAAGTCTTTTTGCCCGATAAAATCATCAAGTTGCTCAGGCCTGATATTTAAATTACGTACATCTTCAGAGTATTCCTTACTACATGATATTGACTTCATATTGTTTTAAGCGCCATACGAATAATATCTTTAGTGTCCAAGTTTGGTGATTCATCTTCTATTTTTTTTATTGTATCATAAGCTTTTGTTCTTTCATATCCAAGATTGATCAAAGCTGAAAGAGCATCTTCACTAATTGAGTGAAAATGATTGTTATTTGTCTCTAATTTACTTACTTTGCCATTCAGCTCAGTAATAATTCGATTTATGAGTTTCAGGCCAAGTCCACTCACCTTAAGTGCTAGTTTATCCTCATTTATAATTGCCAAAAACAGTTGCTCTGGAGTTAATTTGCTCAAAATTGACATTGCGGTTTTATAGCTGACACCGCTCACTTTAACTAATAAACGCAGACACTGCTGTTCTTCTTTACTTATAAAGCCATATAGCTGAGTAACGTTTTCTCTGCTATTTGCATAAGTGTCGATAAGTAATTTTACTCTACTTCCAATCGAACAAGCACTTAAAGTTTTGGCTGAAAGATATACTATGTAGCCAACATCATTCACATTCAGGATTATGTGATCGCTACACACCTCATCAACTATTCCTCTTAGATTTCCTATCATTTCTAGTACTTTATAAAATTCAGTTTAAATGCTCCTGAATCTTAGGTCAAGCAAACGAACATTATAGAAGTGGTTCCAGTTTCAATCATTGTAGACAGGTTTGCAGGAAATCTATTTGAATATATTATTCCGGACCAGTATGTGACTGGACCACGGAGTTACTCAGCAGCAGAATTGCGGTCTATTAACTAAGTAATAGAAATTTCTATCTTTGGTATAATAAAGGTAATTGTTTGCTGTTTGCGAAAATATTTGCATAATTTAAGTAACATTACTTGATAAGAATTAACTATGGAGCTTAATAAGATTGCAGCATCGATTTTACTTTCTGGATTAATAATTATGATAGTTAGTAATGTAGTTGATATGCTCTATAACCCAGAGGATTATAAAATTGAACACCAAACAATAGTAGCAGCCAGCAATGAGCCTCAACAAAAGATTGAACAAGTGGCACTTGATATTGGAGAGCTCATGCAAAATGCTAGCTTTGAAAAGGGGAAGTCAGCAGCAAAAAAATGTATAGCTTGCCACAGTTTTGAGAAAGGTGGAATGAATAAAGTGGGGCCAAACTTATGGAACGTAGTTGGAAATAAAAAGGCCCATCTTAGCAGCTCATTCAATTACTCAAAAGCACTACTTGAAAAAGGTGGGAAATGGGAATATGAGGAGTTATTTGCTTTTTTAAAAAATCCAAAAGCCTACATAAAAGGTACACGTATGGCATTTGCAGGTATTTCTAATCCACAAGAGATTGCAGATCTAGTCAGCTATTTGCGTTCGATGAGCGATAGTCCGGTTGCCTTGCCAAAGTAGTATGAATTATTGTAAATTACTCGATGGAAGTAATGGCCATATAGCATATCGAAAGCTACAAGGAAAGAAGGCTTCTATAGTTTTTCTTAGTGGTTTTGCATCCAATATGGATGGAACTAAAGCAACTGCCGTTTACAAATTTTGCCAAGAAAATGATATAGCACTTGTGCTCTTTGATTATTTTGGCCATGGTAATTCAAGTGGTGATTTTGCTGATTATACAATAAGTGATTGGCAAAAAAATTGTGCTAAAGTGATAAGTGAATTAACTAGCAATAAACAAATAATTATAGGTTCAAGTATGGGAGGATGGCTGATGCTGCTCACTGCTCTTCAATTTCCAGAAAAAATTGCAGCATTAATCGGCATATCATCTGCTCCTGACTTCACTGAAGATTTAATATTCAAGCAATTGTCAGACAAGCAAAAAGAAGAGCTAAGCTCTAAAGGTGTAATAGATTTTACTTCGGAGCATTGTGCATACAAAATAACTAAAAATCTGATCGAAGACGGTAGAAAGAATCTTCTTTTAAATAAAAAAACAATAGATGTAAACTGTCCTGTGCGCTTGCTGCATAGCATTAATGATCAAGATGTTCCTTATCAAGTTTCATTAAATTTAGCTAAAAAAATCAAATCAACAGACGTTGAAGTACACTTAATAAAATCAGCAAAACACAACATGTCTGATAATTATTCACTGAAAATTTTATTTAAGACCATCAGAGAATTTTTGTCAGGAGAAATATATAATTGAAGTAATTTAGATGTGTTTGTCGCAAGAACTGCAGTTATAGCTTCAACAGTAGGCGCTATTCTTGATCACCTCAACATTTTCTCTTGGCAGTTCTTTAATAAATCGAGAAGTGCGCATTGGTTGCCACTGATTATTAATTTCCCTCCTATCTGCACATGAAATGACTAACCTTTCTTTGGCTCTGGTTATGCCAACATATGCAAGTCTTCTCTCTTCTTCCAAAGCTTTACCACTTTTATCTTCAAAAGATCTTTGATGAGGAAATAATCCTTCTTCCCAACCAGGTAAAAACACGCACGGGAATTCAAGCCCTTTAGCCGCATGAAGAGTCATAACATATACATTGTCATCGCTATTCATATTATCCACTTCCATCACCAAACTAATGTACTCCAAGAAGGTTATAGCGCTGTCAAAATTCTTCAAAGATGCAATGAGCTCTTTAACATTTTCTATTCGCGCTAAATCCATCACTCCTTCATTCTCAAGCATTTCCATATATCCTGATTGATTTGCTACGATTTTAACGAATTCATGCAGCGGTTTTACGCTCACTATTTCTTCCCAAGCTTTAATTTTATTTAAAAAATCATTTAGTGAGAGTTTTATTCTTTCGGTTACTTGATCACTATTAACTAATATTTTTGCTGCCTCAAAAAAAGAAATTTTGTTATCCTGAGCAGTCATGTATATTTTCTTTAGAGTTGTAGCTCCTATGCTTCTTTTTGGCCGATTTACGATCCTTTCAAAAGCGAGGTCATCATTATTATTTGTAACAAGCCTTAAATATGCAATTATATCCCTTACTTCTTGACGTTCGTAGAATTTTACGCCACTTACAATCTTGTAGGGAATTGAATATTTTATAAAATACTCTTCGAGAACTCTAGTTTGAAAAGTAGCCCTGACGAGCACTGCAATATCACTAAATCTGTATTTATTGAGTTTTAATATCTGTTCGCTTATGAACCTTGCTTCAGCCTTTCCGTCCCACAATTTGATTAGATTTACCTTTTCGCCTTCAATGTTTGTTGTCCACAATTTTTTTTCTAAGCGAGTCTTATTGTGATTGATCACATATGATGCAGTTGCAATTATGTGGGATGTTGACCTGTAGTTACACTCCAGTTTAACGGTTTTTGCATTTTTAAAATCATCGGAAAATTTCAAAATATTTTCAACTTCTGCACCACGCCAACTGTATATCGACTGGTCATCATCTCCTACACAGCAAATATTTGAATGCTCTTTTGCAAGGTATTTTAGCCAAAGATATTGTATTGCATTTGTATCTTGATACTCATCTACCATGACATACTTAAACTTGTTTTGGTAGTAGGACAGAACCTCGGTCTTTTTATTAAAAAGTTGTATGTTATATAACAATAAGTCACCAAAATCGACAGAGTTAAGGAATTTTAACCTTTCCTGATACTGGTAATAGACTTTGAGTGCAGTTACGTAAACTGGCCTAAATGATTGAACATCTTCCACTTCAGACGGCAATAAACACTTCTCTTTCCACTGCTGGATGATATTCATAATGGTCTTACATTTTTCTGATAGGTAATCAGGGCTTATTTCATTAATAATATTTTTTATTACCTGTAATTGATCATCCACACCAATGATTGTGAAATTGGAATTTAAGCCCAGAATTTCAGCATGATAACGTAAAATTTTTGCTGCAATTGCATGGAAAGTGCCAAGCCATGGTATGTTTGTGCCTGTTAGCTCAAGTACCCTTGATACCATCTCATTTGCTGCTTTATTTGTAAATGTAACTGCTAATATTTCATCAGAGTAAGCGTGACCGTTCCTAATTATGTGCGCTATTCTTGAAGTGATCGTTCTTGTTTTTCCGGTTCCGGCTCCTGCCAGTATCAAAACTGGCCCATTTATGTTAGTTACAGCTAATTGCTGTTCTGGATTTAACAGTGAGAGATAATCGTTCATTGAAGCTCTATAGATTATAACTTCATAAAGTTAAACCTATGATCCAAATATTGTAAAGGTCTTATTGAACATAACATTCAACTCATTCAAGTACTAGATATTTAAGCGTAGATCTATCTTGTTGGGGTAGCTTCAAGTGTATGCTGAGTAACAACAACTTGATTTGAGATATTGGCATCAAAACTTCTGCTTGTTTGATGAATAGGTGGAGTTTGAAATGTCTTAGACTTACGATTCAGTTCCTTCATCTTTATTTCCTCAGCTTTAATAGGAAGTTTTTCTGAAACATAGAAGTTATGCATTTCAGGTCGTTCAGTGAAATTCTCATATATTTCTTTCAACCAAGCTCCAATATCATATATAAAACCATATGCTTTTTCTTTAAATTCTCTCCATGATCTGCCTAAACTGGCTAGTGTATTATTGAAGTAAATTGTCAAATAATCTCTTGTGGTATATTGATAACTCTCTCTATTTAATTTTTCACTTTGCTTATCACAAGTTTTGAAGTAACCAAATATGTTATACATTTTGAGCTATGACTAACTATTAACATGCATATATTATACATTAATAAATTAAAATTGTCAAGAGTGTTTGTGTGACTGAGAAAATGCTCTATTTAAAATGGAGCTGAAGCTTGTAGTAGAATGTTTTCAAACGTTTAATATAATATTGACTTTACAGCAATAATTACTTTAAGTTAGTAGCTATTGTTGCAGTTAAAGTATCAATGCCTTTTTTCTTTTATTCTTTTGCAATTCTAAGCATCTTATCTGCTGTTTGTGTAATTAGCGTAAGGAATCCTGTGCATGCAGTGTTATTTTTAATTTTCACTTTTGTTAACTCTGCAGTGCTTTTTATTCTCCTTGGAGCTGAATTCATTGCTATGATGGTGCTGATAGTATACATCGGTGCAGTTGCAGTGTTATTCCTCTTTGTAGTTATGATGCTCGATATTGACTACATAAGATTGCATCAGGGTTTTGCAAAGCATTTCACTCTTGGTGCTATATTATGTGTTGTGTTTTTTCTAATCATCAGCTTTGTAATTCGCAGTTCAGAACCGAATATAAGCAATGTTATAAACTATAATAACAATAATGTGAAAGCTATCGGTAATTTGCTCTACACTGACTACATGTACGCTTTTCATCTTTCTGGTATTCTGCTGCTTGTTGCAATTGTTGGTGCAATTGCTCTTACTTTGCAGGAAAAGAAAAAAGGAGTTAGAAAACAGAACGTGTTAAAGCAATTGACACAATCTTCATCTGTAAAATTGATTAAGGCTAAATTTGGAAAAGGAGTGGAATGGAAATAGGATTAAATCACTTTTTGATAATTGCTGCTGTTTTGTTCACTATTGGAGTGTGTGGTATTTTCATCAACCGTAAGAGCATAATCAACATACTGTTATCAATAGAAATATTATTGCTGGCGATTAACATCAATTTAGTTGCTTTTTCTGCCTTTATGAATGATATAGTTGGGCAAATTTTTGTGATGTTTGTGTTGACTGTTGCGGCAGCAGAGTCAGGAGTTGCGCTTGCAATATTGGTTGTATATTATAGAAGCCGTGGCAATATAGACGTTGAACAAGCAAATTTAATGAAAGAATGAAAGTATGATGGATATACTGAAATTAATAGTATTTCTGCCACTTTTTGGTTCATTGTTTGGAGCATTTTTTAGAAAAAGTCAGTTAGTTACAACGGCAGGGATTGGAATATCTGCAGTTTTATCTTGGTATGTTTTTCTCACCTTCTCTGAAAATTATCACTTGAGTTTATTTCCTCTATTTTCATTAAGTGTATTAAAAGTAAATTGGGCAATTAGTGTGGATGCTCTCTCATCCTTAATGCTTATTGTTATTACCACCGTTTCACTGGTAGTACATCTCTACTCTATCGGTTATATGGAGCATGATAAGGGGAAGTCGAGGTTTTTTTCTTACCTATCGCTATTTACGTTTTGCATGATTGTGCTGGTTGTAAGCGATAATTTCGTGCAGCTTTTTTTTGGCTGGGAAGGGGTTGGCCTGTGTTCTTATTTACTCATAGGATTTTGGTTCCAAAAATATTCTGCAAATAATGCAGCAATTAAAGCATTTGTTGTGAATAGGGTAGGAGACTTTGCACTATTGATTGGAATCTTTCTTATTTATTATACATTTCACTCTTTGAATTTTACTGAAGTTTTTGACACAACTGATCTTCTTGGCACGCAGAACATTAGGGCATTCTGCTGTGAATTTAAAATAATTCATATAATATGCATATTACTTTTTATTGGCTGTATGGGTAAATCTGCACAGCTTGGTTTACATGTTTGGTTGCCAGATGCAATGGAAGGGCCAACCCCTGTTTCTGCACTCATTCACGCAGCAACGATGGTAACAGCAGGTATATTTTTAGTAGCAAAATGTTCTCCATTATTTGAGCTATCAAATGTGGCACGAGAATTAATAGTTATTGTTGGGGCACTTACTGCTTTCTTTGCAGCTACGGTTGCGATTACTCAGAACGATATAAAAAAAATAATTGCTTATTCAACCTGCAGTCAACTTGGTTATATGTTCATGGCATGTGGGCTTTCTGCTTACAATGTTGCTATTTTTCATTTAATGACACACGCTTTTTTTAAAGCTCTACTATTTCTTGGTGCTGGCAATGTGATTCATGCAATGCATCATGAGCAAAACATTCAGAAAATGGGAAATTGCTGGAAGAAAATCCCTTGCACTTATACTCTCATGTGGATTGGATCTCTTGCGCTTTCTGGAATATTTCCATTTGCAGGTTTTTACTCAAAGGATTTGATAATTGAACATGCTTATAGCACGGATAGCTTTGCTTTTGTAATAAGCTTAGTTGTTGCATTCTTCACAGCGTTTTACTCTTGGAGGTTATTGCTTCTTGTGTTCCACAGCCAAAAACAAAGTAAAATTAATATACATGAGGCACCAAAGATTATGCTTATACCATTACTGATACTCGCTTTTGGATCAGTATTTTCTGGAATATGGGGAGCAAATATTTTGAACATAACTAGTAATGCGTTTTGGAAATCAAGTTTAGTGATGACTGATGAGCATGGAGTTCATAATTTCTTTATAAAACTACTGCCAACCTTAGCAAGCCTAAGTGGAATAGCACTTGCGTACCTAATTTACCAATATCAAGTAATTAGGCAAATTAAGAGTAAATTTTTACTTAAGTTTTTGCAGAATAAATGGTACTTTGATGAGGTGTATGAGTTTGTTATAATTGCACCGATAAGGTTTATATCTAGGCTTCTATGGAAGTTTGATGTTAAGGCTATTGATTCATTTGGACCAAATGGTGTTGTAAGGTTGGTTAATGAATGTTCAAAAAGTTCTATAAAGTTACAAACTGGTTATATATTTGATTATGCATTTATTATGTTTGTTACTTTAATAATCGGTGCTTTATATATTATTGGAATTAAATAGAAGGTGTTGTTACTTAGTATATTCTTGCTTCCACTGATAGGAGCGTTGATTTTATCCTTAATCAGGATTAATCATCAATCTATACACTTAAGATTCCTTGCTCTATTTTTTGCTGTACTTCCATTTTTGCTTAGCATTGTAGCTTGTATAGAATTTGATTATAACGATGCGGACTTTCAGTTTGTCAGCTACCCAATTAGAAATGTTGGAATAGGGATAGATGGTATATCGTTGCTTTTCCTTCTGCTTACAACTTTCTTGTTTGTAATTTGTATACTCTACAACTGCAAAATGAGTTATACAACCCTTAGGCTATATATGGTATTATTTCTACTGCTTGAGAGTTTTGTAGTCGGTTTTTTCGTTTCACTGAATGCTATAAGCTTTTATGTGTTTTTTGAAGCTGTTTTAATACCAATGTTCTTTATTATTGGCATTTGGGGAGGAAAACACAGGGTATATGCAACGTTTAAGTTATTTCTTTATACATTAACTGGCTCATTATTATTTCTACTTGGATTGGTGTACATCTATAGCACTTTTGGGACGTTTAATATACAAAAATTAGCTACATTAGTGCCAAACCTTGATCTTGAAGTGCAGTCATTGCTGTGGATTGCATTTTTTATTTCTTTTGCAATAAAAGTACCGATGTTTCCATTTCACACTTGGCTTCCTGATGCACATGTGCAATCACCAACTTCTGGATCTGTGATTTTAGCTGGCTTGCTTATTAAAATGGGGGGATATGGATTTTTAAGGTTTTCTATTCCAATGCTTCCTCAGGCAAGTTTGTATTTTTCAAATTTCGTTGTTGTGCTGAGCATTATTGCGGTGATATATGCTTCGCTAGTTGCGTTTGCTCAAGATGATATAAAGAAGTTAATAGCTTATTCTTCAATAGCACATATGGGGATCGTTACCGCTGGCCTCTTTTCATTTTGTGAGGAAGGAGTACTGGGTAGTATATTTCAAATGATTAGTCATGGCCTTATTTCTGCTGCTTTATTTTTATGTGTTGGAATGCTATATACTCGAACTGGGACTTTGGGGATTGCAAAATATTTTGGCATAGTAAACACAATGCCAAAATTTGGTTTTATGTTCATTTTGTTTTCAATGGCTTCAATAGGGCTACCTGGAACATCTGGGTTCATAGGTGAGTTTTTGGCTATGATTGGGGTGTTTAAGAGCATAGGGTTTTTTACAGGATTTATCGCACTTGGCACTATTTTAAGCGCAGTTTATATGCTGAATTTATGTAAGCAAATAATATGGGGGGTTAGCTATTCTAAATTATTAAATAATCGCTTGGATAGCATAGAATTTTCTGTCTTAATTCTGCTTGCAGTGTTTGTTATTTTGCTTGGATTCTACCCAACCCTTGCACTGAATTATTTGAAGCCATGTATGGCAAATTTGTTAGTCAAATATAATGCGCTATGAATTATATACAGATATTGCCGGAAATGTTCTCTATTATCTCCTCGTTAGTGTTGCTACTGCTTGGAATTATATTTAACCGCCGAACTATCAACTTATTAGCACTTGGCTGCACAGTGGTAACTTTGATTATTTTAATTATTTCGGCAGAAAACAATGAAATTTTTCTCTTTAATTCGTTGTTAAAACTCAATTTATATATCAGGTCAGCCCAAGGGTTAATTCTCAGCACAGGAATTTTAATACTTTTGATGCTGAATTTATCAAAATATGACTATAAATATGAATTTTCAATACTGATTCTTTTTGCACTGTTTGGCATGATAACTTTAGTTTCAGCAAATAGTCTGATTTCTTTTTACTTAGCTTTTGAGTTGATGAGTATATCTTTGTATGTTCTTGCGAGCTTTAATAAAGATTCAGCTTATTCATGTGAAGCAGGAGTGAAATATTTTACACTTAGTGCACTATCTTCCTGCATTATGCTATATGGAATGTCGCTGCTTTATGGATATACAGGACAAGTCAATTTCTCTGAGCTCGGTTCATTCTTGCAAAACCATCAGATAACTTATGGAATAGTTTTTGGGTTAGTTTTTATCCTTATTGGTTTGTGTTTCAAGCTTGCTATTTCTCCTTTTCATATGTGGGCTCCAGATGTCTATCAAGGTGCACCTACCATAGTAACTGCGTTTTTTTCTACGGCCCCAAAAGCTGCACTTGTAACATTTTTAATTCGATTGATGAATGAAGAGTTAGTAAATGTAAAAAGTTATGTTCAGCCTATTTTCTTATACGTTTCAGCATTGTCTGTGCTTATCTCAGCTTTTGGGGCCTTGCGTCAGCAAAACTTAAAAAGGCTGTTTGCTTACAGTTCAATTGGTCACATTGGTTTTATATTTGCTTCACTTTCTATTTTTACACAAGCAGGAACAGATAGTGCCTTAATGTATCTGGTGATATATATCATCACAAGCATAGGGCTATTCTCATATCTCGTACAAATTGACGATGATGATTGTGATATTGCAAATTTATCTGGTATAGGAAAAAAGCAACCAATTTTAGCATTCCATCTTTCTATACTATTACTCTCGATGTCGGGAATACCTCCACTTGCAGGTTTTATCGCTAAATTTTTTATATTCAAAAGTTTAATAAATTCTGGCTTTATCAGCCTGTCTTTGATTCTTGTAATAGCGAGTGTGATATCATGCTACTATTATTTAAATATCATGAAAGTTATGTATTTTGATAAAGCTAGTGGTAATAAGGTTGCTTATTCTAGTGGTCTATTCATTATCACTTCAGTGGTTTCACTGATCAATCTCGTTCTTTTCTTGTATGTAGAAGATCTTGACTCACTCATTAAACTAAAGGGCTGACAAGGTGATCCTTGAAGGTTTTCGTATTTATCATTACAAAGAAGTTCCAAGTACTAATAAAGAAGCATTGGGTTTAATTGAGAAAGGGATATCTAATGAAACTATTATTATTGCCGATAAACAAGCAGAAGGCAGGGGACGCACTGGAAAAAGCTGGATTTCTCCAGAGGGTAATCTCTATGCGAGTTTGATAATTAACCAAGAAAAGGATGTCAGCAAATTGACAGAATTGACTTTTGTGACTGCTCTTGCTGTTGGAAATACTATACTGTCATTTATAAATGGTCTAAATCTCCAGTATAAGTGGCCAAATGATGTTCTAATCGATGGCAAGAAAATAAGCGGAATATTGCTTGAAAAAAAATCCAATTCAAATTGGCTCATTATAGGAATTGGAATTAATGTCAATCATGCGCCACTGCCAGGCACAACGTGCATTAGCAATTACGGTGAATCTGTGTCTCACATGGATCTGTTAAAAGAATTAATAATAAACTTTAATAAGCTAAGAAAGCAATGGCTATTTGATGGGTTTTATGCTATAAGAGAAATGTGGTTGAAAAAAGCATTCAAAATGAATGAGCAAATCAGTGTAAAGTTAGCTGACAAATTGTATGAAGGAATTTTTGCTGATATAGATAAAAGTGGTAAATTGGTGTTGCAGCAAAAGGATGGAAGCTTAATTTATTTTGATGCAGGTGAGTTATTTATTGGCAGTGCATTATGAATACATATGTAATTTTTGCTTACCTTATTAGTTTCATGCTGATTGGTGGAAATTTGATTTTTACCGTTTCTTGCTATATAAAAAGTAAAAAAAACTTAGAAAGTCTTAAAAGCAACAATGAAGAAGAAACATAAGCGATTACTTATAACTTCAGGAATTTTCTGCTTTTTAAGTTGTGCAGTTTTTTTTATTTTAACAACGCTCAAAGAAAATATCTCATTTTTCTATACAGTAAGTGAGGCAATAGTTTTACCAAATAATCAAAAGCCAATCCGTGTTGGTGGAATGGTTGTTGAAAATAGCGTGATACGGAGCGAAAGCGAAGTGATTTTTCAAATGACAGATTTTAATAAGAGCATTATGGTGAAATATCAGGGAATACTTCCACCAATGTTTTCAGAAAAAAGTGGTGTTGTTGTGCAAGGTAAAATATTTGATAATAGTACCTTTCTTGCAGATACGGTGTTTGCAAAACATGATGAGAACTATATGCCGAAAGTTTTAAAATAGATTCCCTAATGCAGCTGTATTGAAACGATATGTAGAGAGAGTAACAGCCTGCTAGCAAGCTGTTACTTTCCTAACTACTATAATATATCAGAGTGAGTTGGTGCTTCCCATTCATCTATATTATCACCACCAATTGTTCCTGTTTTTAATTCGTCAATTTTATCATACAATTCATCCATATAATCTTGATGACCTTTCAACACGTCATTCAATTTAAAAATAAATGTGTCGTTTAAATCTGCGATTAGTTTATCTAGAATTGTGTGAACGTAATCGACCGATGCATTCTTTCCTTTATTGCTCTCAAAAGATTTGGGCTTAATTTTGACCTCTATGTCGTCTATTACTCTAGGGTTATCTCCGCCTATTTCGCTCATTAATTCAAAGTTGCTTTCGCTTTCTTTTACACTGTAATTACTCATATTAACTCCTGTAAAATTTTAAAATCAACTCAGCTACACTGAAATAGCATGTGAAAAGAGTAACAGCCTGCTAGCAAGCTGTTATAGCTCTTTTTACAATAATCCGAACAGATCGTAATATGCTACTGGCCTGCTATAGCCATCAACACATATCTTATCGCATTCGGACTATTATAAGAAAAGCTATACTTTCCTAACTACTATAATATATCAGAGTGAGTTGGTGCTTCCCATTCTACGTTATTATGGTCAATTATTGCTGCTTTTAATCCTTCAACTTCTCCCCTTAGGTGATCAAGTTCTTCTGCCCATGTTCTATAGTTTTTATTATTATCAATAAATCCATCCTGTTGAATTAACTCATTCAAATGAGATAAACCTTTGGCCAAGCGTTGGTTTGTATCAAGAGACTCTTTTCGAAGTTGTACTATGTTTTTCATAAGTGAGACATTCAAATTAGAAACAAACTTCTCATTTAAATCGTAGATTAACTTATCCATAACTTGATAGACGTAATGAATTGTTGCAATTTTATCTTCAATGTCCTCAAAGTTTGTGGGCTTAACTTTAACTTCTATATTGTCTATTTCTTCAAAGTTGAAATCGCTCATTTGGTTTATTGCTTCAAAGTTATTTTCGCTTTCTTGTTTACTGTTGTTACTCATGTTAGCTCCTATTGAAATGGCATATACAGACTGGTATGAGGCTGTTACTTTCTTATACTTTACAACATGCCATAATAGGGTGGTGCCTCCTCAGGTAACATATCATTTAATTTAGCGGTTAAATCTGCTAGATCTTTTTGTAACCCTTTACTTTTGTTGCCTATAATATCTTGCAAACTTGCAACTTTATCTTGCTCTTCTTTTAACATACTATTCAACCTATTAATAAGTTGTTCATTAATATTATTAGCTAATTCATCAAATGCTTTTTTAACAGTATCACCACTAACCGCTTTCTTAAAGTCCTGTATATCCTTACCACTACCTGTCTTAAGTTTAATAAGACCAAGAGCGCTTATAAGTTGTTCTTCATTATTAGCACTTTGTAAAAGGTTTTGCGAGTTCTCACTCATATAAATTACCTCCATAAATTATTAAAGTTTAAATTATTTTTTAGTTTCACATGCACACTGTTGATTTATCAATATCCAAGTTCACAATAAATGATCTGTTACTGCAAACTCAGCATTAACATCTTGAAGAACGTAAGTTGATGGATGTGCATCATTCCAATTTGCTTCACTCTCCTCAGGAAGCATTCGTTCAACCTTACTCATAAGGTCTTTCATTTTTTCATTTTGCTCGTTAAATTTCTCCTTCAATGCATCAATAATAGCACTAGACTGATCTTTACTGCCAAGATCACCAATCACAGATATGACTTTCTCATGAGGCAGTTTGTGAATAATATCTTTAAGATCTTTTACATCTACGTTATCCAAAAGTTCTTTAAACTGCTCATGAGACATACTATGAGCAAAAGCTTTAAGTTTTTCTGGGTTGTTAGCTAAAGACTTAACAACCATCTGAATCTTATCAGAATCATCAGTTAACTCTCGAGCTACTATTGCAAGTTTCTCATGGTCTAGCTTATTAATTAAATTATGTAATTTATCTCCTTCTAACATTTTTACTAGAGTTGAAAGTCGATCTTTTAATGCTTCATGTAAAAGAGTGTTGAAAGCTTTCTCATCTGCATCTTTTATTAATTCTACAAACTGATCATTGCTCATTGTATTAATAACTTCCTGAAACTGATCCATTTTCAAGTGAGGGAAAATTTCTTTTACTTGATCTAGGTTAAAGTCTTTTACTAAGTTTGCAACCTGATCCTTATTTAATAAGGGGACTATTATTCCTAACTTTTTTGAATCCAATGTGTGAGTAAGGGCTTGTAATTGATGATTGGTTAGATGATCCACTAAAGCTAGGAATTGGTTGTCTGTTAAGTTCTCTGCTAAAGCCTGCAACTGGTTTGAGCTCAGCTCAGGAATTATTTTTTGTAATTGCTCATTATTAAAAGTATTGGCAAGAGTTTTGAGTTGGTTGCTTGTTAGACCCTGAGCAAAGATTTTAGTAAACGTGTTAGATGACATCATTTCTTCCAATCCATTAGACAATATTATTTCTTTCAAATTACTATAATCATTATATGATATACTCTTGTTTAGTACTACACTGTGTAAGAGGCTAATAGTAGGCTCTTCAGAATCTCTGTCTATCATATTTCCTTGATAATCTGACAAGTAAATTTGATAATCATCACCGCTATTTTCAAGTGTAATATATTGGTATTCCACTGGTTCTATAAGAATACATGAGGATCCTTCTAACGATGCGGGTTTTATGCTTACCAACCTGCCATTAAAGTATGCAAGAGAAAGGCATGGTATTGAAGCAATTACATTTTTTGCTTGGTCACAGACACTAATGAAAGGATACTGTATTATTCCCGGTCTTACTTCAAATTTTGGGTAAAGAACACGCATTTCATCATCTGCAATATTAAATGCAATAAAAAAGTTGTTTGTACCGTTCAGACTTTTTTTTGCCGATTCAAAATCGAAGCTAGAGTCGGTTTTAATTCTAGATTTTATTAAACATTCACCTGACTCTTTATCAAATATACTTAATTTGTAACTTTTGCCTTTTACCAGAGATAGTACTTCATCTAATTCTACTCTATAATAATTTCTATCATCATTAAAATTATTATCAACAGATCTTTCTTGCTTAATTGTACAGAGGTTTAGCTTTTTTCCATCTTCTTTCAGGCACAACATTTCTACAGTAAATGTCTTAACATTATATGGCACAATACCTCCTTCAAATTGGCACATCTGCAAGGGTAAACTTAATTCTATTTCGCTTTCATCATCTAACGCTTCAAAATTCACTTTGGCAAGATTATATTCAGAATATTTTTTCTGCCCTGTACCGTAGGAAGATTGTTGAAACTGTTCAAAAATAGGAATATCGTTAGTATCACTAAAAGATTCTCCAGGCACAATCTTAAAAATATGTTTTTCTCCACTCATAGGTATTACCAAACCAATTTAATTATAGCTATTCTAACATTTATTGATTAATTTATTACTAAGTTGGCATGTATTGGAATTATAATAACAAACATCACTTGTGTTAGGAAAAGTTATAAGAAGAAATAGGGATTTTTGGGAAAATAGATTAAAATAAGCTGTTTTGACAGGATTTATAGTATCCTAGGGATAATATAGATTGGTGGAGGCAAGCGGGATCGAACCGCTGACCTTCTGCGTGCAAAACAGATGCTCTACCAGCTGAGCTATGCCCCCAATTCTTGCTTAAAGCATAAATCACTCACGCTGAAATGCAAGAAATATTTATTTGTTATGCTATTACTCAATAGTGCGCAAACTCTGCAGTTATGTAAAATTCTCTATCTTTTTAGAGTTGTATGTCATCTTTGCCAAATAAATCTGTTAATTAACAAGAAGTTTTCCTTCAAAAATTTTTAATTAAATTATCACTAATACAGTACATTATATAATTTATTTAACCACGCATGAAAATTTTAGTTTGATTAAAACAGATAAAAACTATATTACTGTTTAGTATAGCTGAAAAATAAAATGATCCCGTAGCTCAGCCGGTAGAGCAACTGACTTTTAATCAGTGGGTCACGCGTTCGAATCGCGTCGGGATCACTTAGAATCTTAAAAGCATGCTAAAAGAACAGGACAAAATATTCACAAACTTAAATGGTAAAGAAACACCACTACTTGAGGGTGCAAAAAAACGTGGTAGTTGGCAAAAAACAAAGGAATTACTGGATTTAGGATCAGAAAAAATCATTGAGGAAGTAAAGAAATCTGGCTTGAGAGGTCGAGGGGGTGCAGGATTTTCTACTGGCCTTAAGTGGAGCTTTATGCCTAAAAATCCTTCAAAAGCGTATTTAGTAGTCAATGCAGATGAGTCAGAACCTGGTACGTGTAAAGATAGAGATATATTACGATATGAGCCACATAAGTTACTTGAGGGAATTCTTCTAGCTGGCAGAGCGATCAGCGCATCAGTTGCATATATTTATATCAGGGGTGAATTTTATAATGAATATTTAGTTCTAAAAAAGGCACTTGAAGAAGCCTATAAAGAAAACTTAATTGGAAAAAATGCCTGCAAATCAGGTTATGATCTTGATGTATTCATTCACAGAGGTGCAGGAGCTTATATATGTGGAGAAGAAACAGCTCAACTTGAATCAATTGAAGGAAAAAAAGGCTTTCCTCGCATGAAACCTCCATTCCCTGCGGGTGTTGGACTTTTTGGCTACCCAACCACAATAAACAACGTTGAAACTATAGCCATGGTTTCAGATATTCTAAATCGCGGAGGAGAATGGTTTGCATCTCTGGGTAAACCAAATAATACTGGCACTAAGGTCTTTTGCATTTCAGGGCATGTAAATAATCCATGTAATGTTGAAGAAGAGCTCGGAATTTCACTGCGTGAATTAATTGAAAAATACGCAGGTGGAGTGAGAGGAGGTTGGGATAATTTACTTGCTGTAATACCTGGTGGGTCTTCAGTCCCATTAATTCCAAAATCTATATGTGATACTATTGAAATGGATTTTGATTCATTAAGGGCTGCACAATCAGGGCTTGGTACTGCTGCTGTAATAGTGATGGATAAATCAACTGATATAATAGCTGCAATAGAAAGATTATCACATTTCTATATGCATGAGTCCTGCGGACAATGTACACCATGCCGTGAAGGCACTGGATGGATGTGGAGAATTATGAGAAGAATGGTAGCAGGAAATATTAAACCTGGTGAAGTAGATAAGCTACTTGACCTTACAACTCAAATAGAAGGGCATACAATTTGTGCACTTGGCGATGCTGCAGCTTGGCCAGTTCAAGGATTAATCAGACATTTTCGTCATATAATTGAAGAGAGGATAGTAACTTAACTTATACTTTTAAATGATTTTACTACTTAGCAGCTAAAGTTAAAGAATATTGATTTCCTTCCCTTTTAGGTGCTAATTCTACTTTTGCAATATCTTCAGCGTCTCTAATTAGCCGTTCTAATTTTTCCAGCCCAACTTCAGTGTTTATAAGCTCTCTCCCTCTAAATCTCATTGTGACTTTAATTCTATGTCCATGCACAAGAAAATCCCTTGCTTGACGCAATTTTGTTTCGTAGTCGTGATCACCAATATTAGGACCCAGTTTAATTTCTTTTATAGTTAATGTTTTTTGTTTCTTTTTTGCTTCACTTGCCTTCTTTTTTATATCATACTTTTGTTTGCTATAGTCCAGAATCTTACATACTGGAGGAGTTGAATCAGGTGCGATTTCTACCAAGTCTAAATTAACACTTTGTGCAACTTCCAAAGCTTGTTCTATTGGAACAATTCCGACCATTTCACCACTATGATCAACTAAGCGTACCTCCTTAGCTGTGATGAGTTCATTAATTCTGTTTTTATTGTTCTTTTTGACTTGCAAATTTTAGCTCCATTAATTCAAATTAATAATTTTTAACAGCAATTCAGTAGCATTCTCCAAAGAAAAAGACTCCTGTTTTTCCGATCCTAAATTTCTCACTGACACAGTTTTATTTGTAACTTCATTTTTGCCCATGATCCATAATATAGGTACCTTACTTGAACTATGCAAACGTATCTTATAGCTAATTTTTTCATTGGTCAAATCAGTTTTGATTCTCACACCTTGTTCTTTTAAAACGTTGCTGATTTCTGTAGCATAACCGTCAGCCTCATTTGTAATGGTCAGAATAGCAAGCTGTGTTGGAGCAAGCCAAACTGGAAATTTTCCTGCATAATTTTCTATTAAAATTCCAATAAAACGCTCAAAAGTTCCAAGAATTGCCCTATGTAACATGACAGGGTGATGCTTGTGCCCGTCTGCTCCTATATAAAAAGCTCCCAGACGTTCTGGTAAAATAAAATCAACTTGTAATGTTCCACATTGCCAATTTCTTCCTATTGCATCTCTCAAAACAAACTCTAACTTTGGCCCGTAAAATGCACCTTCACCAGGATTAAGTTCATAACTAAGCCCTGCTTCTTTAACTGCTTCAAGCAGTGCTCTTTCAGCTCTATCCCACACTTCATCATTACCTGATCTAGTATCTGGACGGTCTGAAAATTTCACAGAAATTTCATTGAACCCAAGTTCTGAATATACTTCTTTTAAAAGGTCACAAAACTTTACAGTTTCAGAATTCACTTGTTTTTCCATACAAAAAATATGTGCATCGTCTTGCGTAAAACCACGCACTCGCATCAGTCCGTGCAATGAGCCTGAGCTTTCATTTCTATGGCATGTGCCAAACTCTGCCATACGTATCGGTAAATCACGATAGCTTCTGATGTGAGAATTAAAAATCTGCACATGACAAGGGCAATTCATGGGTTTTATTGCTAGCTTTTTACTTTCAGATTCATCAATAATGAACATATTTTCACGAAACTTATCCCAATGTCCCGATTTTTCCCACAGCTCTTTGCTTACTAAAATAGGTGTTTTTACCTCAAAGTAGCCATTGTTCATTAACTTTTTTCTGATGTAAGACTCAAGAACATCATATAAAGTATATCCCTGTTCATGCCAAAAAATCTGCCCAACAGCTTCCTCTTGAATGTGAAATAAGTCCATATCCCTAGCAATTTTGCGGTGGTCGCGTTTTTCTGCTTCCTCCAGACGTTTAAGATAAGTATTTAATTCATCCTTATTTCTCCACGCGGTGCCATATATTCTTTGCAACATTGGGCCCTTAGAATCGCCACGCCAGTATGCACCTGCTACTTTCATAAGTTTAAACGCTTTAACTCTGCCAGTTGATGGTGAGTGCGGACCACGACATAGGTCTACAAAGTTGCCTTGTTTATAAACAGTTAGGTTTTCGTTTTCTGGTATTGATGAGACAATATCAACCTTGTATCTTTCACCTATATCACTAAAGAAATCAATTGCCTGCTTACGAGTCCAAACTTCTCGGACGAATCTGTGGTTACTTTTTATAATTTCCTTCATTTTTTTTTCTATTGCAGTAAGATCGTCCGTGGTAAAGGCACGATCTGTAGCAAAATCATAGTAGAAACCATCTTGAATTGTTGGCCCGATAGTAATCTGAGTATTAGGAAAGAGCTCTTTTACTGCCTGCGCCATTATATGAGCAGCATCATGCCTTATTATATCTAAACCCGCTTCGTCACTCAGTTGTATTACCTCTATCTCTGTATCAGATTCAATTTCACGTGAGAGATCATACAACTCACCATTTACCTTAAAGGCAATTGCTTCTCTCAAAGCATCCGGTTGTAATATATCAAAGCCAGTGACTCTACCACTGTATTCTTTTACTTTTTGTTCGGATAAAAAGGTAACTTTTATCATTCATTAGACCTTTTGTCATCCCAGTGCTTGACACTGGGATCCATGTTTCTTTCTTTTCTAGATTCCAGCGTCACGCGCTGGAATGACACCAAAAGGTGAGCTACTGATCTTTCAGTTAAATAACAGTTGTACAAGAGATCTATTACATACTTGCTGTAAGAAATTTTAATTGTTGACATACCTAGTTAATAATACGGCCTATTCTTTTTTAACCTGAGTGCAATTGCTTCTTCCCAAACTTCACCATTACGCAATAGCTTTTCTTTATTGTACATTAGCTCCTCTCTTGTTTCAGTAGCAAATTCAAAGTTAGGACCCTCCACAATTGCATCAACTGGACATGCTTCTTGGCAAAGTCCGCAATATATGCATTTTGTCATGTCAATATCATAGCGTGTGGTGCGGCGACTACCGTCTTCTCTTTCCTCTGCTTCAATAACTATTGCTTGAGCAGGGCAGATAACTTCGCATAACTTACAAGCTATGCATCGTTCTTCACCATTTGGATACCTACGCAACGCATGCTCACCACGAAACCTTGGACTTAAAGGGCCCTTCTCTATAGGATACCTCAAAGTAACCTTTGGTTTAAACATATATTTTAATGTAATAACAAACCCTTTAATTAACTCTACAAAAGACCAGTACCAAGCTAATTTCTTGAGCATAAAATATTTAAAACTTGTGTCAGTCATTATAAATCATATTATCAGTTTTCAAAATAAATATTTTCACCTGGGTGACTTTTTAGGTATTTTGGTTTCTTAAGTGTAATATTGCTAAGTAGTTCATATCAATAATGACAAACACAAATGAAACTATTTTCGCTTTATCGACCGTATTTGGTAAGTCAGGAGTTGCAGTAATCAGAATTTCAGGCAACTACGCGCTTAAAGCTTTAAATCATTTTCATATTAAGAAAGAAATTAAACCAAGATTTGCTACTTTAGTTGATCTATATGATGATTCCAGTCAATTGATAGATAATGGAATAATCATCTATTTCCCTGCTCCAAACAGTTTCACTGGCGAGGATGTTATAGAGTTACAAGTGCATGGAAGCAAGGCCGTCATAAAAATCATCTTGGAGGAATTATCAAAAATTTTCGTTATGGCCAGGCCTGGAGAATTCTCACTTAGGGCTTTTCTAAATGGTAAATTTGACTTAACGCAAATAGAAGGGATTGCAGACTTAATTGATGCTGAGACGAAAATGCAAGCTAAACAAGCGATTAAGCAGATATCAGGAGAATTGGAGAGACTATACAGCAATTGGAGGCAAAGATTAATAACGATACAATCCAAAATCGAAGCATATATAGACTTTCCAGAGGACATTTGGGCAGAAAAAAGTGAATTGGAAAAAATTAATAATGAAGTGCAATCTCTCGTGCAGTTGATACAAGAGCATTTAAATGATAATAGACGGGGCGAAAGGTTGCGTGAGGGTTTACATATTGTAATAACTGGTGAACCAAATGTCGGTAAATCAACTCTGTTTAATTTCTTAGCCAAGCGTGATATTGCTATTGTTTCTGAATATGCAGGCACAACAAGAGATATACTTGAAGCTCATATTGACATTGGTGGATACCCAATCATTCTCTCTGATACTGCTGGAATTCGTGAGAGTTCAGATCCAATAGAATTAGAAGGTATAACTCGAGCAAAAAAAAGATCCTTTGAAGCTGACTTAAGAATAGAACTACTTCCTTTTGAGCAGCGTTATAATCTCAATTATAATGCTATAAATAGTGATACTATCTATGTATTAAGTAAAGCTGACAATGCAATTAATGAGAGAAGTATACTGATTGACAGTGTAAATTTTCTACCTATCTCTATTCTAAAGGGAATAGGTACAAACAAATTGATCTCTCTCATAAAAGAGAAGGCAAAGGAAAAATTTGGGCATGATAGAGACACTCCTGTGATTACTCGGCAAAGACATAGGAATCACATGCAGAAAGCACTGGAACATTTACAGCGTTTTAATATCTATAATCCAATTGAGTTGATATCTGAAGACTTGAGGCTTGCTGCATTTGAACTTGGTGCAGTGATTGGAATTATTAACGTTGAGGAAATATTGGACAGTATATTTAGCAACTTTTGCGTGGGCAAGTAAAGCTTTTATAGATTGCTTCAAATCAAATATTGTGATAGAAAAGAAATGGACGGATGGCCGAGCGGTTTAAGGCACCAGTCTTGAAAACTGACGTACGTGATGAGCGTACCATGGGTTCGAATCCCATTCCGTCCGCACAGCATCTCGCTATGATAGCTGATTTTTAGAGCTTATTTGGACTATGTGGTTCATAACGCTGGAAATCTTATCTAATCTAGCCACATCTTTTAAAAATACATCCCTTTGTAAATTGACCTTGTTAGCAAAGAAAGCTAATATCTATAAATAGATCACCATCTGAATATGGAAACCGATATCGTAATAATAGGTGCAGGGCCTGTTGGAATATTCACTGCTTTTCAAGCGGGAATGCTTGATATGAGATGTCATGTAATAGATGTTTTGGATCAAGCAGGAGGACAATGCACAGCTCTTTACTCAGAAAAGCCAATATATGATATACCTGGTTATCCTGTAATTACTGCCCAAAAATTAATTGAGCGACTAATGGAGCAAGCTTCACCGTTTGAGCCTGTTTACCATTTAAGTCAAAAAGTGGAAAAGATTTCAAATAACGAAGGTGAAAACTTTACTATCATAACGAACATAGGTACAGAGGTAAAATGCAAAGCCGTTATCATTGCTGCAGGTAACGGAATGTTTGAACCTAACCGTCCACCCTTAAGTGGTATATTAGAATATGAAAATAAATCTGTATTTTATAATGTAAATAAAATTTCTGATTTTCAGGACAAAACTATAGTCATTGCAGGAGGGGGGGATTCTGCGGCTGATTGGACTGTAGAACTTTCTAAAGTTGCAAAGAAAATTTATGTGATACATAGGAGAAAGGAATTTCGCTGCACTCCTGAAACTAGAAATAAATTAGAATCACTTGAAAATAATGGAAAGATAGAACTGGTAGTGCCATATCAATTACACGAACTAGCAGGAGGTAATGGACAGTTGAGCGCAGTGATAGTAAAAAACATTGCCTCTAAGGAAGAAAAAGAAATATCCGCTGATTTTTTGCTGCCATTTTTTGGATTGTCAATGAATCTTGGGCCAATAAACAGTTGGGGTATAGAGTTAGAACATGGCCGCATAACTGTCGACCCAGCTACACTTAGAACCAGTAGAGATAGAATATATGCAATCGGAGATATAGCTACTTATCCAGGCAAACTAAAATTGATACTAAATGGCTTTGCTGAGAGCGCCATGGCTTGTTATCACATATACAAAGTAATTCACAATTCTCCAGTTAATTTTCAATATTCAACTTCAAAGGGAATTCATGGAAATTAAAGAGTCAGGAGATCCATGAACCTACATGAGTGTAATAGTTTAGACTTAATCTGACAAGCATGAATTATCTGACAGAAGAATCGACGAAGTCAAAACCGATATCAGAATCTGCTTTAATGTTATCAATATTTTTTTGGTAAGCAATATGCATACTGTCAAAAAAGGTCTGCATAGGAGTCTTACCGTAGCAATACTTACCAGAATGAGGTCTAGCTCTATTGTAAGAATGCAACCAATGATCAACATCTAACTGAAGCTCTTCCAAAGTACTATAAATCTTTTTCCTAAAGATAATATTGTAACATTCGTCTTGCATAGTTCTATGAAGCCTTTCACATATACCATTAGTCTGTGGAGAATAAGCTTTGGTTCTAGAGTGATCAATATTTTCTATTCCCAAATATAGCTGGTACGCATGATTCCCTGGTTTGCCACAATACTCCGTACCTCTATCGGTTAAAATGCGTAGCAATGGAACTTTCTGTTCATCAAAAAATGGTATAACTCTATCATTGAGAAGATCTGCAGCTGTTATGGCAGTTTTCTCCGTATAAAGCTTAGCGAAGGCCACTCTAGAGTAGGTATCAATAAAAGTTTGTTGATAAATTCGTCCAATACATTTGATATTGCCTACATAATAGGTATCTTGACTACCTAAGTATCCAGGGTGTTGTGTCTCAATTTCGCCATGTGCCTCTTTTTGTTCCTTAGCTTTTTCTAAAGCAGTAACTTGCTCCTCTGTCAAAATTATACCATCTTGTACTACCTTCGCTTCCAGCGCTTTCAATCTCTTTTTAAAATTTTCAAGATCGTTTCTTTGCCATATTGATCTTATCCCGCTAGCAGATATTAGAATTCCTCTCTTTTTCAGTTCATTTGCTGCTCTTTCTTGTCCATATGCTGGAAATTCTATTGCTATTTCAACTACTGCTTTTTCTATATTCTCTGATACTCTATTTGCATATAATGGCTTACTTTTACTTATCTCATGTAATCCCTCTTCTCCTCCTGTTTCATATAGTTCTTTGAATCGGTAAAATGTATCTCTCGAATATCCCATCACTTTACATGCCTGCGATACATTCCCTAATTGTTTTGCAAGTTCTAGCAATCCTAACTTTGGTTTTAATATTTTTTCTTGTGTTGTACTCATATCTGACACTCCTTTAAAATTTGTTTATATTTTTATCTTACTCTATTCGCTTGTCAGATTAAGTCTAAACTATTACACATCCTGGTTGATTAATAAGACACTTTATTAATTCTAAACTTAAGTTAGCAGACATTATTTAAAACTTAATATTAGATAATTCTTCAAGTGAGGTTGTAATTTCCTCAGTTAGTGTTTCGTGAATCTTTTCAGTGTCACTCAGTGATGCAAGTAGTGCTGAAACTCTATTTGGAATATTAAGCAAATTATTACGGACAACTCTTGCTACATTAAATGCTTCGCGTTTACTTCCTCTACTGCTACAAGTTCACCAATCTCAGCTTTTGCCTTTGCCTCAAGCAGTTTACCTCGTTCCATTTCATTTTTTATTCTAGTTTTTAGCAACATCGTGGAAAGGTTACTTGTATTTTCGTTTTCTGGATTTTTCCTCCTCAGTGGCTGACTTGGATCTCTTATTGCCGCTACTGCTTCATTTGCTTGTTCTCGGTCGATCAAACCATCCTCCAACTTAACTATTCCTTTTTTTACTAAATAACAGACATATTGCTTTGATACTCCTATCTCTCTTGCCCATTCTGTTTGCGTGATTTTCACTTTTTTTTTGCCTATTTTTTACGAGTTTTCTTCTTGAATCTCTGAAAAGGTTTTGCCAGTACCGGCTAAAATTGCATCTCTTCCCGTGTATACTTGCCAACGTTTTATCGTTACATCTACAAATTTTGAATCTAACTCTATTGTCCTACAAATTCTTCCTGTTCTTTCACATGCAATCAGTGTGCTGCCAGAACCGCTAAATGGATCAAGTACAATATCTCCTGGTCTACTGCTATTTACTATTGCTCTCTCCATTAGCTCTACTGGCTTCATTGTTGGATGTAATGAGTTATGTGTTGGCTTGTCATAAAACCACAGACACTGTAATAGTTTAGGCAAGATTATATCTTGAAAAAATTAAGCTTTAGTGCTACTAAATATTGTAACTTCTATGCTGAAACCTGACTATGAATATGGAAAAAATACGCAATGCTAAAATAAAATTACCAATATTTCTCGATTATCAATCTACTACTAAAGTAGATCCTCGTGTTTTGGAGGTGATGATACCTTATTTTGGTGAGTTTAGTAATGCACACTCTCGTAGCCATTCATTTGGTTGGACAGCTGAGGAAGCAGTAGAAAAAGCAAGGAAGCACATTGCTGATTTAGTGAATGCAGACAGCAAAGAAATCGTCTTTACCTCGGGTGCAACCGAATCAAATAACATGGCTATCAAAGGTGTTGCTCATTTTTATAAGAATAAGGGAAATCATATAATAACTGTCTGCACGGAGCATAAGTGCGTTTTAGATTCTTGTCGACATCTGGAAAATGAAGGCTTTAAAGTTACATATTTGTCCGTTAAGCAAAACGGAATTAT
Organism: Wolbachia endosymbiont (group B) of Villa cingulata; assembly: GCF_964028285.1. NCBI lineage: Bacteria > Pseudomonadati > Pseudomonadota > Alphaproteobacteria > Rickettsiales > Anaplasmataceae > Wolbachia > Wolbachia endosymbiont (group B) of Villa cingulata. The sequence goes on from NZ_OZ034766.1 coordinate 1,270,394, forward strand.
AGATTTGTTGAAACTTGAGAAGGCAATCACTGATAAGACAATTCTGATTTCAGTGATGATGGCAAATAATGAAATCGGAGTAATGCAACCTGTCAAAGAAATTGGTGCAATGTGTAGAAAGCATAATATATTTTTTCATACAGACGCTGCCCAAAGCTTTGGAAAAGTTCCAATAGACGTAAATGAAATGAACATTGATCTTATGAGCCTTTCTAGCCATAAAATTTATGGACCTATGGGAATAGGTGCATTATATGTCCGTAGAAAAAATCCTCGTGTTAGGTTGACGCCACTAATTAGTGGTGGTGGACAGGAGAGAGGCATGCGCTCTGGAACAGTTCCTACTCCCCTTGCAGTTGGTTTTGGTGAAGCGGCACGTATCGCTAAAGAAGAAATGGAAATAGAAGCAAGCAAATTAGAAGAGTTGAGAGATATTTTGTACAACAAAATAAAAGAGGCATTTCCTGATGTTGTTTTAAATGGTGACTACGAAAATAGGATTCCAGGTAACCTTAACTTAAGTTTTCCTTATGTTGAGGGTGAGTCTCTTATCATGGCAATCAAGGATTTAGCAGTAAGCTCTGGTTCTGCATGCACATCCGCATCTCTTGAACCTTCTTATGTCATAAGATCACTAAACAATGGCCACGATCTTGAGCATTCATCAATTAGATTTGGCCTTGGCCGATTTACAACTAAAGATGAAGTTCTATACGCGGCAGATCTTGTTACTAAAAATGTTGGACGGCTAAGAGAGATGAGCCCACTTTTGGAAATGGTACAAGAGGGAATAGATTTAAGCACCGTAAAATGGGATTCTCATTGAAGAATAAGACGTTAGCCATTAGCAGAGTGATGGTTGTCTAAGCTCTTTCTATGGGTGAAATCGGAAACTTAGCTTTAAGTCCTTTGTAGATGTCACGGAACTAAGTAGCAATCCTATACATATTAAGCTCGCAGCAGTTGTGCTTCCGCCATAGGATAGAAATGGAAGTGGGTCACCTATTATAGGTAATAGGCCTATTGTCATTCCAATGTTTATAAAGAAATGAGCACCAAAAAAGGCGAAAACCCCGATAGATATTAACTTAGAAAAGTAATTTTTTGACCTGTAAGCAATGGAGAATATTATAGCAAGCAATGTGGTATAGAGTAAAATCAAAGCCATGCTGCCTAAGAACCCCCATTCCTCACTAAGTACCGCAAAAGCAAAATCTGTGCGTTTCTCTGGCAAAAATCCAAGTTGAGCTTGACTCCCATTAACAAACCCCTTACCAAACAAACCTCCTGAACCAATAGCTATTTGAGATTGCTGTGCATTATAACCTATTCCAAGTGGATCTACTGATGAATCCAAAAATGATAATATCCTTTGCTTGTGATAAGGGCGCAAAAAAGGCCAAATAGCTGGTATTGCGAAAATGCCAAGCGTTCCAAAAATTATTAAATGAGGTCTTTCCATTATTGCTGTGAATATAATTGATGCTCCTATAAACAATATTATTACAGCTGTTCCTAAATTAGGTTGCTTCAATACAAGGAATACAGGTAAGAAAATAATTATAAGTGGCTTAAATAAACTTTGAAATTTCATCATTTTATACACACTTTGTTTATTAAAATAACGAGCAAGTGCAAGTATTAAGCCCACTTTTACAAATTCTGATGGTTGTAAACTAATTGACCCAATTCTTATCCATCTCGTTGCACCCATTATATGCGAGCCAAAAAAATTTACTGCTAACAGCGCAATTACTGCTGCTATGTAAAAAAAATAAGCGTGCTTCAAATAAAAATCTAGCTCTATAAATGACATAGCTATAGCAAGCAAAAGGAAGAAAGAGAATATGACCAATTGGTGAATTGCAAATGGAGCCCACTTTCCTCCAGCAGAAGAATATTGAACAACAATGCCAACGCAAAACAGAGCTATTACGTTCATGACTAATAATAAGTGAATCTTCTTCAGCTTATCCACAGCGAAAACTTTACAGACTTTTAGATACAATAAAACATAAGAAAATCAAAAAGCAAATTTATTAATTACCAACCGAATTGGATTACTATATATCCCAGTTATTACCGTTAAAATTGCCATAAATAATAGACAAAAGAGCATAAGCAATGGTACCTCATTAAGTGTCATTCCAGCGTTTGATGCTGTACTGTTTTCAAAATACATTTTCTCAACCATTTTCCAAATGTATACTAATGCAAAAAAAGAGCTAACAGCAAAAACCATCAGAGAGACCCATGCATGAGATTCAAGAATTGCTTGCATCATATACCACTTACTTACAAAGCCATTTGTCAAGGGTACACCGATTAATGCTAAACTAAGTAGAGTAAATGCGAGTGTTGTATAGGGCATTGACTTTTTTAGTCCTGATAAATTTTCTATTTTTGTCATACCAACCTTATAAGAAATACACCCTGCAACAATGAATAAAGACGTTTTTATCATGCTATGATTTACTATGTGAAGAACTGCTGAAAACAAACCTGATTTTGAATTTAAACCCAGCATTAAAAGTATATAGCCAATCTGACTGATACTGGAGTGAGCAAACAGTCTTTTTATATCTTTTTCGATTATTGCAGATATTGATCCAAATACAATAGCGCAAAGTGCGAGGATAATTATCACATTATGCAGTGGTAAGAAAAAATTTTGCTGAAAAACAGTGTAAAAGATTCTGATAAAAACATATATCATCACTTTGGTTACTGTACCTGAAAAGAATACGCTAACGAAGCTAGGTGCTTCACTATATGCGTTAACCAGCCATCTGCTGAGTGGAAATAGTGCCATTTTGATTGAGAGACCAACAAAAATGAATAATGTACCAAGTCTTATGATGTTATTATCGTATAATGGTACTATTCTTTCAGCCATGTCAGACATGTTGAGCGTTCCGGTCATAGAGTATAAAAGGCCGATGCCAAACAAGTAAAATGTTGCTCCTACAGTACCACTAATGAGGTATTCAAATGCTGCAATCAGGGCTTTTTTGTCCCTTCCCATTGAAACTAATACATAAGAAGAAAGAGATGAAATTTCCAAAAAAACATAAAGATTGAATATGTCGTTTGTTACTAGAATCCCGAGTAGTCCGCTTAAGCACAGTAGAAATAGAGAGTAAAAACCAGTGATCTTGTTTTTGCTAATTTCTTTTTCGTTAATATAAAAGCTATAAAGCACGCTAATAAGCGCTATAAAATTCACCAAAGTTAGAATCAAGGAGTTCAATATGTCGATTCTCAACTCTATTCCGTATGGAGGAGCCCAATCTCCAAGATAATAAGTTATAATTTCACCATTGTATGTTTTCACTAGCAACATTAATGAAATAAAGAAAGTAGCTGCCGTTGTAAAAAAAGAGATAAACCAGGACACCTTATGTTTCCTGGTAAGAAAGCAGAACATCGATGCAATTATTGGTATAATAACTTGTAGAATTGGTAATTGCATTAAACTGTTGTTAATACATCGTTAAAGTATTAGTATATATAATACTTTTTGTTTTAATACCTTTATGTTATCTAAAATTTATAATGCAGTAACAAACTTATTAAGGAGAAAAGGTAAACTTATAGGTAGGGATGAAAACGGAAATTCTTACTATGAGTCAAGTAAAGGGAAAAGATGGGTAATATATGGTAATGTTTCTGAGCCCACAACAATTCCTCCAGAATGGCATATATGGCTGCATTATACTAATAATGAAGTACCAGTTAATAATAACAAAAGAAAAACTCCTAATTTAACAGGTACGAAAGGTGCATACTACCCAAATCAAAAGGTGAAAAACTACTATGAAAGCTGGAATCCTAATAATTAAAGATGCGAAGGTCAAATATACTTGAAATAATTGCTGGATCATTTGTATTAATTTTCACTATTTTTCTTGTCTTCTTCGCTATTAATAAGCTATCTTACATAAAGAGAAACTATAAGGATTGCTATAAAATACATGGCCTTTTTACTGATGCTAACGGTGTAGGGGTTGGTGATAGTGTCAAGATCTCTGGTGTAGAAATCGGAAGCATAACTGGTGTATCGCTTGACAAAGCTACCTACATAGCACGAATCGATATGTGCATAAGCAGAGACATAAAGTTGCCAATTGATAGCTCAGCTCTAATCGCTAGCAGTGGAGTTGTTGGTAGTAAATTTGTTAATATATCACCTGGTGCAGATCCTAAATTAATTTCACACGGTGGTAAAATAGCGCATACTCAAGCTGAAGCAAATATGGGTGGAATAGTGGATAAAATTATTGGCATGTTTACAAAGTGAGAATAAGAACACATAAGCCAACTTGGCCTATGTACAATTAAGGGATTTTTCTATCAATAGCTTGAAGTTGTTCAGCGTTTGAATTATCAAGATTTCTGCTAGGTTTTACATTCCTAATAATCTCAATAAATGCTTGTACTTTCAGTATAGGAGTGTTTTTTTTTACGTACTTAGGGAAGTGTTAAATAAACTGTATCAAACCGAGAAGTAACAATAAAATAGAAACAAAAAATGGAAGTTTGACAATGAGTCAAGCAAACAGAACTACCGGTTTGGTAGACTATAAAGAATTAGAAACTGACCTTACCCAGAAAAAGTAGACAGAAAGTTAAGACGTTTTTGAAGTAAAATAAAACGTTTTTTCAAAGAGGTGTGGTATGACAAAAAGAAAAGAATATACAGCAGAATTCAAAATTGAAGCTATAAGACTAGTAAAAGAAACAGGTCAATCATCAGCAAAAATAGCAAGAGATTTGGGTATTAGCGGTGATTCATTAAGCAGATGGGTAAAAACATACAATGATAGAATGTCTGGAGTAGATGCGTTTCCAGGAAAAGGGAAAGTAGCTCATTGTGACAAAGAAAAGTTTGATTTAAAGAAAGAGCTGGCAAGAGTAACGAGGGAAAGAGACATTTTAAAAAAAGCCCTGGGATATTTTGCAAACCAAAAAGAGTAAAATATTCTTTTATAAAAGAACATAAAAAATGCTATAAAATACGGGAATCATGCAGATTTTTGAACGTATCTGCTTGTGGTTATTATAAATGGATTACTAAGGAAAAAAACAACAAAAAATCAATAAGAGAAGAGCTCATACAAGATATTCAGAAGGTATATCGAGCATCACAATGCAGATACGGAGCTCCTAAAATTCACGCTGAATTAAAGGCTTTAGGTAAAAATTATAACATCAAAACAGTGCAAAATGTTATGCAGAAAAATGGCATTCAAGCTAAGCTTAGACGAAAGTTTAAAAGTAAAAAACCACAAATAGACAATAGAGTTATAACTCCTAACATATTAAATCAGAATTTCATCGCTGATCAACCTAACAAGATATGGGTAACTGATATTACGTACATAAAAACTAATGAAGGATGGTTATATTTGGCAGCAATAATAGATTTATATTCACGCATGGTGATTGGCTGGTCAATGAGTAATGCAGTAAATAGGCAATTAGTTATAGATGCGTTATTCATGGCTATTGGTAGGCGCAAATCTGCTAAAAATCTACTATTTCATAGCGATCAAGGATCGCAATACACCTCTAAAAATTATCAATTTTTACTAAGTACAAAAAATATTACTTCTAGTATGAGTCACAAAGGTTGTTGTTATGATAATGCTGTTTCAGAGAGCTTTTTTAGTTCACTTAAGAGAGAGTTACTCATTGATACTTCACAACACTCTGCACAACAAGCTAAAACCGCAATATTTGAATATATAGAAATTTTTTATAATAAACAGCGTAGACATTCTACTATTAACTATTGCATTCCTGAGCTTTTTGATTCATCATTCTCATAGCAAAAACGTCTTAACTTTCTGTCTACTTTTTCTGGGTAAGGTCAGACATCCGATTCCATAATTTGTATAGATTATCCTTTAGATTTTCTTCAAACTTTGTTATCGAGACCTCATCTACACCTGCTGCACCTTTATTTTTCGATACTTGTTTATAAGCTCTCCAAATAAGTTGCTTCGGTATATCAAAAGACTTTGTTTCATTCATTAACTCCTCCCTTTCGGTTGATAAATAATTAAAACTAAATAACTTAGCCCCTTCACTCCATTTCCATTACAGAAACTTCTTCGCTACTACGAGCTAATCCGCCCCTGTTTTTCGCATCGGTACTCTCATCCTCAGAGATCAGCTCTTTGGACTTCTCCCTTTTCATCGAAACGACAGGTTCCCGTAGTTCCATGCAATAGCCTAAAATAGATTCACGCCACTTTTATGCCGGACGCCACCTACCCAGTAAACAAGCTCCCAGTAGATTCATCCCAGGTTAACGACTACCCCCTGGTTTTGACGTCGTCTCTACGCTTTCGACACTTCATCAGTGGTTCACTTGCGTTCGTCTCTCTATTTCATACATGACACATAATTGTGCCTTTTCCATAACGCTCACTACCTTAGCTCTTTACCAAAGCAGCTTATGGCTGTTTGAAGCCTGCTCTTGCAAACCGGCTCCGAGGGGCCCTCCCTCATCTACTGCACAGCTTCAACACTTTCCGTGTTTCTACGGCGCACTGTCATCCCAGTGCCTAGACACTGGGATCCAGTTAAATTTATGAGTATAAAAGTAATCAACGTTTCTGATGATTATGAAAAAGCTGGATGCCAGTGTCAAGCACTGGCATGACACCATCTGCTACTCGTTCCACTTCATCTTCCTAAAGCCCTTCCCTGTCATGCCAGTGCCAAATGACACCATTTGTTCTTATGTTTTTGTCTATCTTATTTTACCACTCTGCTGAACGGATACAAAAAATTACTTCCGCATGTTTTTAATCTCATTATAATTACAATTAGAGATATTTATTGAGCTCAAAAATCTATCTTCGTCTGCAGACTTTTTAATCAAACTCATTAAAAATGTAGCGTATCCTCTTCAGAGCATATCTGTCGTATGTGCACTGCATTTTTTCTAATCTTTTTTATACAGGGGGATCTTATGTTCAGAATTCCAGATACTTGACCTTTAATTTAGCTAATAAAAACCAACTGGTACCTGCGGTTTTTATAGCTACGTTTTCTCAAACAGATTTCAAATGGATAGTTAAAAGAAACTCACAGTTATTCTAGTACTGCTTTATTATCTGCAGTTTTTTCATGCTTGACAAAAGAGAGTTGAGGGTTAACAGCTTTTTCTATCAATTTAGCCTGTTTATAGTCCTGACTTAGTAAATATATAGCTACTCCAATTGCTATTCCAGCAACAAGAGCAGATACTGCGAGTGCGCATAATATAATAGTCATTGAAGGGACTAAAGCACCACCAACACCGAGTCCAATGCCAAGAAAAACGCCAGGTATAATGCCAATCAAACTATTACATCTAGCACTTTCTTTTTTCGATTGAGCTTGGTCTTTCATACATTCAATGAGTACTTTTCTTGTATTTCCTTTAGCCAAATCTAATGGAGTGTGCTCATTTTTACCCTCCATCAAAGGATCCGCACCATGTTTTAAAAGTGCTTCTATTGCTTCAGTGTTATTACTTATAACAGCTTGGTGTAATAATGTATTTCCACTTTGATCTCGAAAATTGATCAATTTATAGAAATCCTCAAGAGTAATATAGTCATGCACTGCTTCATCTAGAATATTCATTGCGTTTTGAAACGATAATTTCTCTTTTTTATCAGATATTGCACTATCGTGTGCAATGCAGTGGTGCAAAATAAGATACACCATCTCTTTTCTTATATCTACAATATCCTTTGTAAATAAAGCTGATTTAAATAACTCCTTGTCAATAGGTATTTCGATATTTTTATTAAGGAATTCCTGCAATTCTCTAATTTTTTCGTTATGCTTTATCCCTTTCCTACAGATGATTTCAAGTAAAGTCATATTATCTACCTATTCTTATTATATTAATAATATGATAAATTCTAATAAAAGTCAAATTTTTAATTAAAAAATTAATTAGTAATTCTTGTAAATATCAAATAAATTCTTAAAATTCATCAAAAAAAACTCACAGGATCAACATCTATTGTTACTGCAATATTTGAATTCAAGTTGTAATTTTTAATCCAATATTTTAGCTTTTTCTTTATAGATAAACTATGTTTATTGTGTATTTTGAGTAGCACTCTATACCGATATTTATTATTTAAGAAATTTATTGCTGCTGGTGATGGGCCAAAAATTTCGAGTTCTTTTTTTCTAGTCACGCACTGGAATGACAACGCAGAAGGAATAGTAGCTGAACATTGATCATGCAAAAAGCTTGTTATCTCACTTGCTGCTTTCTGCGTTGCAAATTGATCCTTACCGCAAACTATAAGCGCTATTAATCTACTAAATGGTGGCATTTTAGCTTTGCGTCTTGACTCAAGTTCAATTTCATAAAACAAATCCCTTTTTTGCTGCTGCAATGCTTTTATTATCAAACTTTCAGGATTATTAGTTTGCAATATTACCGTTCCTTTTTCGTTGAACCTCCCAGATCTACCCGCAACTTGATGCAATAATTGATACGTCTTTTCTGCTGCCCTAAGATCAGAATTTTCAAGTCCTAAATCTGCATTTATCACTCCAACCAAAGTTAACTTAGGGAAATTATGCCCTTTGGCAATCACTTGTGTACCGATTATAATATTCACCTCTTCCTTGAGCACTGAGTCAATGACGCTACCAAGCGACTTCTGATCGCTGCTGATAATCGCAGTTTTTGCACTTGGTATTAATTTCACTATTTCCTCAAGTAACCTCTCAATTCCTACACCATAAAGGAACAATGACTTTTCGCTTTGACAATTAGAGCATTTTTCTGGAAGTTTTGATTGATAAGAACAATGGTGACACAAAAGGACGTTCTTCTTTTTGTGGTATGTAAGCCAAACAGCGCAATTTGAGCAGGAAATTTTGTATCCACACTTTTTACAAACTGCAAGTTGCGCGTATCCCCTGCGGTTTAGAAAGAGCATAACTTGCTGTTTTTTCTCTATGGTTTGTTTTATCCCTTCGAAAAGCTCATTGGAAATCCATTGCTTATTATTCACTACTTTTATATGCGGTAACTCCGCACCACCGAATCGTTCGGTTAGCTTTACATGATTGTAATTCCCTTTTTTAACGTGATAAATTGTTTCAAGCAGCGGAGTAGCGGATGATAAAATAATCGAAATATTTTCGAGCTTGGCTAAGATAATGGCCATATCTCGAGCATTATATATAATTCCCTGTTCTTGTTTAAAGGATGAGTCATGCTCTTCATCAATGATGATCAATTTTAGGTTTTTATAAGGCAAAAAAAGCGCTGACCGTGCCCCAATAATTATCTGCGCACTTCCATTTGCGATACTGAGCCAATTATTTCGGCGAGCTTTTGGAGTAAGTCCTGAGTGCCACTCAGCTATGTTGCCGGATATCTGACTGCGAACACGATTTACTAATTGCGAAGTTAGAACAATTTCTGGCAGAAGGATAAGGACTTGTGCATTACCTCCTTCTGTTGTCATTCCAGTGCTTGGCAAAGGCAGTATGCTAAGTGTTACAGTAGGTTTTGCCTTAAATACAAAGGTGTCATTCCAGTGTTTAACACTGGAATTCAGGAATTTTGATTCTAAATTTGGTATTGATTTTAAATTAAAATAAATGTTTGTGATGAGATTATATGAAAAACTGGATCCCAGTGTCGGGGCACTGGGATGACAAGAGAAGAGAGCATTGGAATTGCAAAAAAAGTAGGCACTGGGATGACAGGAGAAAGAAACACTGGAGTTACAGGAGGAGGATAGACAATGTTCGTAAATACTATGATTCTTAATTAACTGTGAAATTACAGAGAGATAAACTTCCGTTTTCCCAGACCCGGTTTCACCGTCAAGTAAAGTCACTGAATACTCATTCAAATTACTTATTACTTTATCGCGAGCTACTTTCTGTTCAGGGTTTAATTGGTAGTCTATTTTGCTTATTTCCTGCTTTTGTTCAGCATAAACTAGTTTATTTATTTGATTTACTTTTAGCACTTCCCCCATTATCACTTTCGCAAGCATACCAATAGGTATTACATTATACTGTGCAACCCACTCTGCAAATTCGATCAGTTTTGGTCTAATACTCGGTAAATCAATCTTTTGCTCAACAAATTTTAATTCTCGATCGCTTTTGCTACTTTCTCTCCAAACTATTCCAATCAAACGCTTTCTGCCAAACGGCACCACTACGTAATCTCCAATTGAAACTTCAGTATCTTCCTCAACTGCATATGAAAATAGCTGATCAATTGGAAGTGGCAGTAATACGTCAACTGTTTTTGTCATAAGTTAGCGCTGTTTTTAGATACATAGAGAAGCCTTAATGCTTTTTTCATAGTACACAATTTATAATCATAAATACTGGAAATGTGAGGAAATTCTGTATGTTTAGCGATAAAATAGTCCTAGACTTTGAAATAGAAAAAGGTGACCGAATAGATCGGTGTTACTTCTCTACACGCATCAAACTTACAGATAAGAGCAAGAGTTTTCTACGTGAAAAGCTCGGTAAACCTAACAATTTAGATGATTACTTTAATCTTAATCCTGAGAATTTTTATATTTATTACAACAAATATAGTGGTCACTATGGTATAAATGAGCTATATGTCAGAGATGATAATGGTAGATATTTAGCTACTAAACTTCCACTTGATCAGAGCGGATTTTCGATAGAGTTATTATTCGACGAGGTGAATTATGGTTTTTATCCTCTGTATGCAATCTATAATCCCACTCAATATGACAAAAAGCAGGAAAAGAGCTTTGAAGATAATGGTGAATTGCAGCCGTTTGTGTCAAGTGTATTGGATTACTTTCTAAATGGCTTAACCATTCAAGATATGTTTTTGCAAATACAAAATGAGCTTGTTGAAAAAGAAACAAAATTAGAAGAAGACAGAAGAAAGGCAGAGGAAGAATTAAATCAAAAGAATGAAAAGTTAAGAGAACTCATAGAAAATGATGAGATTAAAGTACTTAAAGTAATAAAAGGCCATAGTATTGGGAATGGACGTTCAGCGGCAATTTTACAGCTTAATGGTGATCTTGATGCAAGTAAATACTACATAGCAGAGTATGAAAGCAATGAATACTTACATTGCACGAGCTCTGGTTATGACATACTGCTTGACCAGAGCGATTTATTTTTTGTTCTGAATAGCAGCTCTTATCTTGAACTTGAAAGCGGTTTCTACTCAATCCCTGAATTTAATTCTAGAAGCTATGCTAAATATCTCAATACTAAGAATCGGCTTTTCAGCGATGATCAACTATCTCAGCAGTTGTGCAAAAACAAGGTAAAGGCTGAATCTACAGTTAACGCATTTTTCTCAAGACTTATTTATAGTGAAAATTTTTAAGAGGTGAATATGAAATTTAAAACAAATTCTGAATATGATAAATCACAAACTTTGATTAAAAAATTATTTCTAAATAAAGAAAGTATAGTAATAAACGATCAGCTTACAATAGAAGTAAAATATGGGGGATTAGCTAGTTATACCCCTGAGTATATAAAACAAACTGTAAAAGATGCTTACGGAGCCTGGTCTGATAATTTCTATTCACAAAAAAGCGTTCATTCTGGTCCAGTAAAATTACAGCTTTATGTGCTGAAAAATTACGATGATTACAAAGCTCACATCAAGGAACTTTCAGGTGGTAAGGACCATAGAGAATTATGGGGTGGTGGAACAGTAAGAACACACGAAGCTGACGGCACGATAGCAAAGACTTTTATTGTTGGAGATGTAAATGGCTTACTTTGTGCAAAATCTAAAATTTTAATGGAAAAAATGAGCGATGCATTTCTTGAGTACTCTACCGGTAATATGGATACAGTACCTGAAGTTTTACGTACCGGTATGAAGCTTTTCATGTGGAGCTATGATGCAGCTAAAAAAGAAAGCACTCGCGATATGCATTATACAAAAGAAGCATACAATAAAATGCATGAATCTGGGCATGATACACCATATAAAATAGCAAGTATGTCTAACGACTATAGAATATCAGATTGCTTAGTGACATTCCTACAAGAAAAACATCCTCAATTCATAGAGCAATTGCTTACTGAGATGTCCTTCGATAGAGTAGAAGCGATATCAAAATTCAAGCATCTTTTGAATAACTCAGAAGTTGAAAAAGAATTTAAGCAGTGGATGGATGTAAAAAGTGGCGATAAAATTGTGGCAGATCTTGTGCCAGATAGTGAAGTTATGACTTTCGGCGAACACAAGCTTCAAATAAATATAAAATATGATGATGAGGAATTAACTCAGAGCAAATTGAGTAGTGTAAAAAATGCCATCGAGAGTACTATAAAAGATTTTGATTCAGCATTTGGCATTAATAATTCTCAGCCTTGGCACAACATACCAAATAAAGTTAATGTTTTCGTATTTAATACAAAGAGTGACTACGAAAATTATCTTAAGGAGTTGAACGTTAACTATAAAGGCGCTTCTGGCTTAACAGTTCAAGGGCGTGGCTCAGAAATTCATGTTTATTTTTATCTACAAGACCAATTTGATGACTCGTGTAAAACTTTGAAACACGAATTGGGACACGCCTTAACTATCATTAATTCCTATTATGGTACAGGTGATGTCTTATCTAAGGCTATGCATGAAGGGGTTGCTAACTATATGGCAAGTTTAGAAGATGGTCGGCATGTCAATGACCATGGAGATAAAGAGGCCTTGATTGCAATAAAGAATAAAGGTCTCAAACCAGATGAAATATTGCGCAATAATATTTGGAGTAATAAAGGGGAACATTATCATTCGGATGCTGAACAAGTGATCAAATTTCTTGAAGATAAACACCCAGATATGATTGATAATTTGCTCAAGAGCCTTTCTAAATCTGGTGCAAATAGGTCTCAAGGTAATAAATTATTTGAGGATTTTTTGGCTGAGCTGAAAGGTTATGATCAAGAATTTAAAAAATGGGTTAAGGCTGAGCTGAGTGGTGAACAACATATGGAATATAATGTTGTTGAATCTAACAGTGTTGAAAGTTCAACAAGCCAACAAAGTGCAGGCAAGGGTGTATATGGTTATAGTCCAGTACATAATGTAAGTGGTGATAAAACCAAGATAGAACCTAAATCAAGTATTAGTAGAGAAGACAACATACAAGCTGCTAAAAAAGTGATTACAGACGAACAAGGAAAAGCTGTGACAACAAAAGTGATGAAGTATAATAAACAGCCTTTCTTAAAGGTGAATATTGATGACAATAATGTAGAAAACACTATAGGAAAAGTAAACGAGATAAATAAGGTAACAGGTGCGACGAGTTTACATTTTGCTGCTTCATTGGGAGATTTAAGCAAAGTAGCAATGCTACTAAAACACAATTCATATATTGATACAAGAGACCATAATGGACAAACGCCACTACATTATGCCATTCAGTCAGGAAATACGGAAGTAGCAAAATATCTTATTGATCATGGAGCAAATCTTAATGTTCATGACAATTATTATCAGAAAACTAATACTAAATATGTCTATTATAAGACACCTTTACACTATGCTATTGAGTCTGGAAATATAGAGATAGCTAAATACTTAATAGATCGTGGTGCAAATTCTAATATTAAAGATGCTTATTCCAAAACGCCATTATACAGTGCTATTTATTCAGGTAATACAGAAATAGTGAAGTATCTATTAGATCATAACGCAGATCCTAATAGTAAAAGTTATTATACTTTTCCGTTACTTGCTGCTATTAAGCTAGGGAATGCGGAAATAGTTAAGAGTTTAATTGAGCATGGCGCAGATCTTGGTATCAAGAACACGTCAGCTCAAACACTGTTGCACTATGCAATTGAGCTAAAACATACGGAAATTGCTAAATACTTAATAGATCGTGGTATAGATGTTGATACCCGTGATATTGGCTCTGGTAAATCTCCACTACATTTTGCCATGCACATGAAAAATATGGAAGTAGTTAAATATCTCATAGAGCACAATGCGGATATTGATATTCAGGATAGCTACGGCTTAACACCTTTGCATCTTGCTGTTGATCTTGGGAATAAGAAGATGATAGAGCAGTTAGTTGAAAAAGGTGCGAATATTAATGCTCGGGATAATGATGGTTGGACGCCTTTAGTTCATGCAGTGAGGCATGGAAAGTTAGATACAATAGAATATCTAATAAAAAACAAAGCTGACGTTGACGTTGTAGGCAAAGATGGCAGGACACTTGTTGAACATGCTGAGTTATGGGCAGAAGAGAAAGGACTAGCAAGAGATGTAATAGATAGCAAAGGCGATAAAGATTCTTATTATCGTGAGCTTTCAAAAGAAGCTGCAACTTGGGAAAAAGCTGGAAAGGATATGCTTAGCTATCTCAAAAAAATTACTATGCAAGAAGAAGAATCTAACGATATAGACCAAATGCCAGCAGATCAACCTGTAATTGAAGAAAGGAGTAAAAGATCGATAAGAGGAAACGAAGAGAAGCAAGAGGAAACAATTGTTATAGATAATGTGAAAGAAGAGTCACAACATCCTTTAAAAATCAAAGTGGGTGAAGCTATTGGAGATGGTAAATATAAGGCGGTGCTGCAAGCTCAAGGTCAAGACATAGATAATCTTTATCAAAACTTAAGTAGTCAGTATACTGCTGGGAAATACAATTATAATCAAATGATAGCTCTGTATAATAAAGTTTATGTGCAAGATTCCAATCTTGATGGAAAGCCGATCACTCTTTCTGAAGCATACATTACAAATGATCATCTATTTATTAAAAATCAAGATTTTGGAATTTTGAATGATTTTAATGAGATGTTTTATAAAAGTGATGAGTTTATGTAACATAAAAGGTGGATGAGAATTAATTGATATAAGGAATTAGATCTTCTATTTTCATTCCAGCGTTTCCTTTTCCTGTCGTCCCAGTGCCCCGACACTGGGATCCATTTTTTTCATCTTGATTCCAGCGGGCTTTGTTGCATCACTCTTCGGATAGTAGGTAACGTGGAATAAATTCATGAAGCTATCTCAAATTTAGCCATGCCTATATCAGTAAATTTGTTAAGCAAATAACACTTGAGTAGCAGTTCTCTCTCACGATTAACCTCAGATTTGTTTCTAAAACTAAACCCAAATGTTTGCTTCAGTCGCGAGAAAAAACTTTCTATATAAGATCTCTTCCCATAATTTATCTCTTTTTTCCACCTCTTCATACCATCTTCATCATATGACTTTATGAGCTTGATTGTAGAATTTCTCTCATCCATATAATCCAACTTTGGATGCTCTACTGCATTATTTTGCGGAGGAATCCTTGTCTTTATGTCAAGCTCATCGCACAGTTTGTATAACTTCTTTCGATTATATGCCCTGTCTGCATATAGTGTGCTTATATTATATTTAATATCAATCCTTGCAATAAGATCACATGCTCCATAGTGGTCAGAATAAACTCCGCCACTGTATTTTGCTGCTATAACTTTTTTGCTACCTATCTCTAGCATTACATGCAGTTTTCTTGTTTGCTCATAGCGGCGATACTTTCTATCTGTACCATTTGCCTTGCTATGACCTGGAATATTATTGTAGATGCTTATTCCAGTACTATCTATGGCAATCTCAATATCTTCTGTATTATTTTTATCATGTCTTCGATCATTAATTTTGATGTTAAGTTTTTTAAGCCTTCTTGAGGCCTGGGAATAGCTAATAACTTGCAAGTTTTTCCTTACTTGCTCAAGGTACCCTGCTATAAATCCCGCTGTTTGTCTCAGACCTATTCTAAATAAACAAGTTATTATGTGAACCAGAATCACGACCTTATCGCTATAAATATAGTTGCCACCAGCCATTTTTGGACCTTTTTCGTACCAATTTTCTATGGCATCATTGACGTAATAAAAAATATTTCCCCTCTCTTGGAGAAATTTGTTATATTCATGGCAGTTACTGACTCTCATTTTTTGTGGCATATTTTTCTTTAGTAGGTTAAATGCTTGTCTTATAGTGAATTTTGTCAGTAACTGCCAGTTCTTTTTATTTGACCTATGCAACAAAGCCCACTGGAATCCAGTTTCTATTGTACAGCCACCTGGTGTGTTCATTTAAAGTTAAGTTTTCTGGATCCCAGTGTCTGGGCACTGGGATGACATCTTTCTTGGTCTCTTGTATCACAATGTTCGTACAGTTGTGGATAACGTGGCGGTATGACGTAGTAGCTATATATAGACAAATTTTCTTTTCTTAGATATAATCTTAAGAAACCTTCCATATGAAAATTAAAAGAGCTTTAATATCAGTATACGATAAGACAAATATAATTGAACTTGCATCGTTTTTGATGCAGCAACAAATAGAAATTCTCTCAACAGGGAATACTTATAAAGTGCTATCAGGTGCGGGAATAAAAACGCAAGAAGTTTCAGATTACACACAATTTCCAGAAATACTAGATGGCAGAGTGAAAACTTTACATCCTAAAATTCATGGAGGAATACTCTGTGATCGAAAAAGGCACGAAAAGGAAATGCAGAATCTAGAAATTAAGCCGATAGATCTGCTTATAACTAACTTATATCCATTTTGGAAAACGGTTAATAGCAACTCAAGTAAGAAGCAAATCATAGAACAAATAGATATAGGTGGAGTAGCATTAATTAGAGCTACAGCAAAAAACTTTCATTTCACTTCAGTGATTTCTAGCATTCAAGATTACGAAACACTGAAAGCTGAGATGATCAAAAATAACAATCAGACAACATTAGAATATAGAAAACATCTAGCAACTAAAGCATTTGCTCTGACTGCACAGTATGATTCTAATATTCACAATTGGTTTTTATCACAGGGTAAAAGCAATGAGTTACCAGAGTTTTTTACTTTATATGGATGTAAAGCACAAGGACTCAGGTATGGTGAAAACCCTCATCAAAAAGCTGCATTTTATAGCAATCAATTTAGCAAGTATCCACTGGAGAAAATACATGGAAAAGAGTTGAGCTATAATAATATAGTCGACATAGAGTCTGCACTTAACATAATTTCTGAGTTTCAAGAACCTGCAGCAGTGATAATAAAGCACAATAATCCATGTGGCGCTGCTGTTAGTGATAGTGCTTTAAAAGCATATGAAAAAGCTCTATCATGTGATGAAATAAGCAGTTTTGGTGGAATAGTTGCTTTCAATCGGGAGATAGATTTAAAGCTAGCAGAGAAATTAAACGAGATATTTTTGGAAGTGGTGATAGCACCATCGGTAAACAATGAGGCACTAAAAATTTTACAAAAAAAGAAAAATTTAAGAGTGATTATTCATCAATCTCTTCAGCAAAATGCAAAATATCAAATCAAAAATGTTGTTGGCGGGTTCTTAGTGCAAGAAAATAATAACCATACAGTAAAAGTAGAAGAAATAAACCGAGTGACAGAATGCACTACAACAAAAAAAGAGAAGGAAGATCTTATTTTTGCTTGGAAAATATGTAAACATGTAAAATCCAATGCAATAGTGATAGCAAAAGACGGTTGTGCTATTGGCATCGGTGCAGGACAAACAAGCAGAATAGATAGTGTGAATATTGCAGTAAAAAAAGCAGGTGAAAAATGTAAAGGCGCAGCGCTTGCTTCAGATGCATTTTTTCCATTTCCAGATAGTATAGTAGAGAGTGCAAAGCATGGAATTACAGCTATAATTCAGCCAGGTGGCTCATTGAAAGATCAAGACGTGATAGCAGCTGCAAATGAGAATAAAATTGCCATGTTTTTCACTGATGTTCGTAACTTTCTCCATTAAGCTTTGTATCCTGTCAAAATTATACCCACACAGGGCTTTGTTGCATAGCAGCTTATAGGTTTGAAAATTGTAGTAAATTGATGTAGTTACTTTAAACTCAACTATACCTATCTGTAATTGTAAGCTGTACTCTTGAGCTCCTGATGTGATTATAGCAAATCCTAAAATGCCTTGCTGTTTTTCCTTATAGACATTCAGCTTACCTTGTATATTAGTCTATCTGGATGACATTTTACTTTTTCTAGAATATAATAATTCCCTAGAAATTACCCTACTCAATTCTATTGTACCTTGTTTAACATTGAAACATGAGTCTGGAATCCCGATACAATGTTGAACACTTTTTTTTGCCTTTCGAAAGCAAGTTCTTTCAATCGAAACACTATATGTACGTTATCATCGTCAATTTCAATGCGTTGAACTAACTTTCTTATTATATCAAGTTTAGTTTCATAGTCTGCTTGATTAAGCTCTCTCAGAGGAAAAACTTTCTACACTGTTTGTGATAAAATCTAATTCTCTCTGTAGCCTCTTTTCATCGATAGCTTCTTCCCTTTGATCTCTGATTCCTTTAACTCCTTTTCCATGCTCTCAACTTCTAAGTCATACTTTTCCTTCGTTATATGACCCCTTGCATATACATAAGCTAATCTTTCTATACCTTGTTCTATTTTATCTGCGCGTTTTTCAATCTCATCCTTTACCTGCTTATTTTCATATTTTAAAAGTCTAACCTTTGTCATTGCCTCTGGTTCTTTGAGTACCATCTTCATTTCTTTCCATACTGCTTCTTCTAGTATATCAACTCGTATTGATTTGCTGTTACACACCCTATTCCCACCAAAACGAATTGATTTCTTCTTTCAGTCCTCGGAAAAATCTTACTTAGCTTAGCTATAGATGTTTACAAAAGAAATTCAAGTGAGTGAAGAAAGAAAAATTATTTTTGCAATACCGTAGGTACGCTCCACAACTATATTGAAGTTTTTATTGCACTCAAAACCTTCATTTTTCCTCATTTCTAGAATTATTAACGCATTATCATTTAACCAGCCTGAGTGAGCTAACTCGTCTAAAGTTGAGTTAACCAGATTGATATTATAAGGTGGGTCCATAAAAACTATATCGCACTTTGAAATAGGTCTTGGTAATCCGTTAGCATTGCAACAAATTAACGTGATATCGTTCGTAATTCCAAAATCTTCTGCTGTTTTTTTAGGCAGTTGCAAATTGTAATAATCTGAATCTACCATGAATGCATGTTTAGCACCTCGAGAAAGTGCTTCAAATGAAAAAGAGCCACTTCCGCAGAATAAATCAAGTACATTTAGGTTATAAATAGGTTTTCTTGAAGAAAGTATACTAAATATTGCTTCTCGGACACTACTCATAGTGGGCCGTGCAGCTAAATTCTTGCCTGTAGTTATTTTTCTTCCACGATATTTACCCGCAATAACACGTAACATATAAAACAAGTTCGAAGTTAACTAATTATTTATAATACACATTTAATGTCAACATAGCTTCAGCAGTCTAATAGAAAGAAGGTTGCTTGTGGAGGAACGCAAGATCAATCGCTTTTCTTTGATTTATTTTCTATACTGATTGCACGACCAATCTCGTCTTGTAAATCATCATGGTTGTTTTTTTCATCATGACCCATCCCTTCAATTCTACTTTCTAACTCTAACTTAATTAAAGTATTGATTTTCTCTATACTATCGAGGAAATTGTGACACTCTTCATCACTATATTCCTCACCAGATGCTTTTTTTTCTATAAATAGACTTTTGAACCCTATTAGATCAGAACTCTGATCGGCATTCAACACAATATTTCTCTCTATAAAACTAAGATCTGATAGTAACAAACTAACCTCTAATAGATCTTCACTTTCAATGTTTGCAAGATTATCAAGATCGTCTAAAATAGAGAACATCTTAAGCTCCTTCTGTGCAATTTCTTTGTCTTCTTTGTCAAATTCTGACGATAGCCCTTTATCATCTATAAGTCTCTCATTCAGAGCTTTATTTAGCTTTGAAAGACTAACATCACCTTGCTTAGTGCTATCTAGTAACAAATCTACCCTCGCTCTGCGCGCATTTAAAACATCATTGTAATCGTTTAACTTGATATTATCATCTTCGTCTTGCTGAAGACCATAATAACTTAGCCCTTTGAAATTACGATTCTTCATCATTCTCTATGTTTTCATTCCTTTCATTATCTTGACGCTCTCTATCTTCTCCGGCACGTATAGCTTCTGTAGTGTTTTTTAGGGTTTCTGGTTCCGCACCTAATTTTCGATTTGATTGATTAGGCTTATTTTCTTTTGATGATTCATCTTCTTCTGGTTCTCTCTTGCGGCCAATAGTGTAGTCATGAAGCTTCTCAAGAAATTCCCGTCTATATGTTTTTGCTCTATAGAGTAGATTATGCTGGTAACCATCCTTTTCTCCTGTAGCAGGGTTAATTCCTATAGAGTCGAGACCATGTTCCCAAGTAAACTTCATAGCATCTTCTATTGTATAGCCCAAATGTGATCCTACATATCCTTTATAATATTCTAAATATTTATCAATTCTTCTATGTGCAATATCTTCTTTATCAATTCCAAACGCCCTGTAGATTTTTTCCTCAAGCTTATCAACATCATTTTTAGGTGATGTTGCAAATTTTGTTGCTTCAATAGTAGCACCTACAAGCTTACGTGGCACATTAATAGCATATTTCAGCACACCCCCAACTCCTGGTATTCTACCTAGCAAATTAGCTGTACCTCCAGCTAATCTGTCCGGTACATGAGTAGCCCAATTACCTAAAGACTCTAGCCCTCCACCAATTTTATCTTGCATCTGTTGTTTTAATCCCTGCATTAAACCAGTCACAGGTGATGCTTGATACATACTAGATATATTGTAAACACCAAACCCACCACCGGCAATGCTTGAGCCCATCTGTTGTACAAACTCCTTCAAAGAAAACATCAAAAACGAAAGCAAGAACAATACAAAGATCTCTCCTGGGTTGATTAAATAACCTCTCTGTATGTCTTGCACCCTTTGGTAATCACTATTTTCTTTATAATTTTTGCAATCCTCACAATCTTTACATTTCTGACAGTATTCACTGTTGGGATCCTTATATAAATCATGAAGTTTCAGTATTCTACAACCTTGTTTTTTTATCGCACTCCGCACTAAAGATCTTATTTCATTAATTATTTCCCTATAACTATTGCATTTATTTATATCTTGACAGTAGCGTTTTATTATTTCACTAACATCACCTATCCTTTTCTCTATATTGTTGATCAGTAATATAATGTCAGCCCTCTCTGATGCATGAGATAAACTATTTGTTAAGCGTACTAGATCTTTTGCACTACAGCCATTACTAACTATCATATCACTTTCCGCAATATAGTGGTCTGCTGGATTATCTTTAGTTCCAGGAATTGGATTAAAGAAAGGATAATCTATATAACGAAAACCTTTATTAATGTAATCTGGTGGAAGAGGGATATATCCAGCGCCACCAGTAAACTTTACTGTACCACCTATTCTGCTTAGTTTTTCTATACCTTCTATATTCTTATCTACGTTCAATGGAGAAGCCTCTCCAATAGCATAAGGTACAAAAATTTGCCCTGGAGTCCAGCTAAAGTATTCTTTATCAATTATACAAAAACCACCAAATACCCATTTTGGAGCACATAACTTTATTTCAAGCCATTTATTATAGCACACAGTAAAGCCTAACTGTTTATAAAAGGTATTCATTATCATCGCAGCAAGTAATGACAGCAGGGTAAATATCATAATTGATTGCAAACAGAAACTAATACAGAATTTTATCCAACCCTCAAATAGACTTTTCAGTGGTGAAAATAAAATAGAGATTAGGAATAGCGGCATTATAGCTACAAGAAAAGCTATACCCATAAAACCAGAAAGGAATATTATGTAAGCATACATACACAGCAGGAAATATAAGACAATCCCTATAAAAATTGCCGGTATCATAAGGAGACTTGCCCACATTTGATAATGTAAAAATGCTGCAAACTTTTTCCAAACAGAGTAAGCAAAAAACTTATTAAACATATCCTCCATGAAGCTAAACAATTTAGCTTCATTTCCTTGAGCAACGTTTGAATTACCTCCGGTGTTCATGTTGGGAGCAAAATTAGTAATTATGCTTATCAATTGTTCAAGACCTTTAACAAATAAAACAAGAAAATGATCATAGAAAAATCTAAAACTTCCAGGAGATATAAGCACTATTACTAGAGTGATTTTCATCATTCTGATGAGCATATCATGCTTAGTTTCTCTTATCATTCCAAAAAGATAAAGAAGCGATGAAATCACTATAAATAGAACAAGCAAGGAAAGAACAAAATTGTGAAAGCTCGTACTTTTTTCAGCTATATTTTGAAACATCGCTTGTGCAGCTGCAGGATCATTGCTATCAAAATGCTTTTTACAATTTTCGTTAATCAATAACACACATTTTAGATAGTTATAAATGTAATCAAAAAACCCAAAACTACTTGGCTGCTGCACTCCACTTAAGAACTCAAAAGAGTAGCCACCTGCATTATCTAAGTAATATCTATCTAATATTTTTACATATATTTTCCATCCCTTTTTTAATTTCACCGGGGCACAATTTCTGTCTTTTAATTTAGTGCTATCTCTGTCTAAAGTAAAAAGACCGCTCCCATTTTCTGCCATGGAGTTGTAACCTAGATGTACAGTAGGATATTGAGGATCGCGCATTAACTTTAGATTTTCGTTAGGATCATCTTTCCCCGTTTTAAACAAAAGATAAGCACCATGACCGTTGGTAAACCAACATGGAGCACCACGTGATACTGTATTTGCGCTATCATCTTCATTAATGCACTTGCAATTTACAGTGCAACTTGCTTTAGGCTTACTTGAAAATTTTTGTATGCTAGGTTTATAATCATTACAAACTAAGTGAAAGTCAGGTAGACTATTATCACCTGACTCGCCTTCAAACTTAGTCGCATATTTTAGCTGTTCCAAGCTTTGCAAATTATAACTACCTTTAGATTCTTTCTTATTATTATTACTCCAAGATGTCCATGCACCATTTACTCGTACTACTAAACTATCTCCATTGGTTTCAAATCCAGTATCTTTCCACTTCACCACTTGATTAGAGTGAAAACCATAATTGACTTCACCAGTATCATAGTCAATAATTTCCTTATCTTCGGGAACAAAGGCATCGTGATCTCTTGAAAAATGAGCACCAACTGCAACCGGTTCAGGACCAAAATAATCAGCAGATATACATCTTGGAAAAGGCATATCATTCTTACTACAACCTGTAACCAGCACACAGATTACCAAAATTAATAACCTAAACCAACATTTGCCTAAGCGTGATTGCATACCTAAACTTTTTCCAATACAGAATAAATTTCTAAAACCTTACTTCAAATATCTTTTTAATTAGTTACTCCATATATCTCATCAATCTTCCTTGACTTGTCCTTTTGTTTTATCAGAATCCTTTTGCTTATCTGGCTGACTTAGTGTTTCAGATTTGCTCATTTCTCTGCCAGTACTCGCTTTCCCATCTGCTTGCTTTGGTGTATCAGGCAATTTAGCTTCAATTTTGCTACGATCTTTACTCATTCCCTGCTTGATGTTATGTATCATATTTTGGGTTCTATCATCAAGGCCAACAGTTGACAGCATAGCTTGTGATGCGCTCCTAGAAATATGACTAACACTTTGAGCAACTCCATAACCAGAGCTGAACAACACCTGCGCCATAGTTTCTGATATGGAAACAAAAGCTTCCATTGCACTAGCAATGATGAGATATATAAATGCCTGGATTAGATCTATAGGTAATGCTGCAAAGTGCCCACCAGCCCTTTCTCCAGTACTGAGCGCAACATCAACACTATTACCAGGACTATACCCAAGAGGTAATATTGATTTCATAAGACACAGATCATACGATAAAAAATTTACACTAATTAAGCATTGATAGCATGCAGAAAAATTTGTGAGGTTGTATAGAACTGAATACATTAACTGATTTAAAAGAGACAAGGATGAAAATAAAATGACTGGTTGCAATGAAACATGAGCCAGCGTTTTTATCCAATTATCAAATAATGTTTTAGTTTGTTGAAATAGAATAAATACGATAAATAAAGGTGCTAATGACAATAAAAATGCCACTAAAACAGTAGATATTACATACTTAAACGTAGCACTAATAATGCATCTTAAAAACACAAAAGTAGCATAAAGTATTGCCAAAAATGCAATAAAGCCAAAAGGTCCTGATAGCATTAAAGACAAAAATTTCAGCCATGTTTCTCCTGTAAATAATACTCCCGCTGTTAAATCTAAGAATGCAAATTTTTTACCTCCTTCTCCTATATAGCCAGAAAAACTATCAACTAAATAAATGCTACCATCAACAAAAAGCCCAGACAAAGTTGTACCAAAGAATTCCCAACTTCTATCACTAAAAGCAAAAGCTACAAATGCTATTTTGAATATTCTTATAATAAAATCGAATTTACTTAATTGTATTGTTCCAAGCATATAGCCAACAACAGTAAATATAACGTATAGAATAAGCAGAGCTCTTATTCCTTGTAGAAGCCCCTTTCTATATCCTTCATATGGAATTTTAATTCCGTCTTCACCCCCGTCTGTTATGAAATCAAAAATCTTGTTTACAGTTGATGAAATAAAATCGTTTATTTTTCTTTTTAAAAATAAATTTACTGTGTATTTGTTATCTTCGTAATATTTGCCTTCTTTGTCCGTAATATCATCTTTCTTTACGTTTTCTACATTAATACCAAAGTATATCTTTTTAGACTCTTTATCCTTTAAATGACTTCCATCTATTATGTAATAGTCTACATTATCCTCTGTTATTTTATCTAATTTCTTTACTTTTTTGAAATTATTAGTCTTTCGAGCAGATGGATCTTCTGGCGGGCTATCACCCAAGTACATATACAATTTTTTGCCACTATCGAAGTTACATGATCTAGTTACTTCAACATGATATCCACCTCTATGAAGAAAGTAATTGCCATTGCTTGCTATAGCAAGCATTACACTACTACCAGGTTTCACCTTTTTATTTACCCCGTAGTCATGATTTAACTTTAAGGAAAAATCCCTAAAATTATCACTTATTTTTGAGCATACTAGGCCATCACTTGTTTCTTTTCTTTTTGGAAAACATTGAACAGTATTCTGATCATCAAGATCGCCAATTTTTGCAACAAGAGCTTCGGCCCAGGAGATATCTTCAGTTTCTTCTTCAATGTTTGATATAAAATCAGTGTTATCTTTATTTTCTTCAATCTTTTTAAGTTTATCTTCAACTCCTTTAAGATGAGAATATATATCACATTTGTTGTTCTTATCATAATTTTTGTACCTTACAGAAGAAACACAATTTCCATTAAAATCTATACCTTGTTTAGCATAACATATCTTCTGATAGTAACAATTAAGCTCATAAGAGCTGTACTTGCTTATCTCATTAAAATCACATTTTTTCCCATTACATAATTTATCCAGTCCTATTTTAGTTCGTCGTAAATCTAACAATGCACCATTTATCCATGAATTTTGAATATAATCCTTATTAAAATGTACCTTATTATCATATGGAGTGTAGCCATTACCAACTAGCACTCTTCTTTCTTCTATGTTCTCTTTATTAATCTTAGGAAATTCTACTTTAGTCCTCTTACCACTTTCTCCACAAAAGAACGTTCCTCCATTGAGCATGTCTTTTATTGTAGCTTTGTCTTTTTTACCATTTTCTTCAGCTCTATAGCAATTGTCATCAAAACTGATACCTTTCCCTTCCGGATTGTCATAATTAATCGTTATCTCTCTGGGAACTAAGCTAAAGCTTAACTTATCACCAGGATTTGCTTTAATTCCAGTATCTACATAACGTTTATTGCTATAGAATTCATTATTTCCAAAGCCTATATCCCCACATATTTCTCGTTCATCAAGACTAGCATTATCAATTAACTTATTACTGTAATTTGGTATTAAATCATTAGCACAAAATACAGCGGGCACAAGTACTCTCTTTGGATTTTTCCCTTCTTTAAGAGGACAAAAATTTACTGACCCACCAAGAGTAAATTTGATTTTCTCATCCTTGCTAATTACTTGACCAGAATCAACCCAATGAATTTTAACTCCTTCGCCACCTTCACGAACTGGAACATCTATACTGACACTAGTATTTCTGCTCTGCAACCCAGGTTCAACACAATCCATTGTGCAGCCAGTAATTACAAGACATAGTATCAATAATAATGATTTTCTGCTCATCATTGATTTCCTGTGTTTGTCGGTATTTTAGGTGCTGATCTTTGAGCTGATTGTGGTATTTGAGGTCTTCGACTTGGTGTACCAGATTGCTGACCTGCTCTTCTTTGGATACTTTGTTCATCTAAACCTACTGTTCCCATTAAGCTTTGCTGATATTGCCTTCCTGGTTCGCTTGCTACATAAACACCAAACAACGAATCAGATATTGTTGAAGATGCCTCAACTAAAGCTTTCATGGCATGTCCCAAAATCACAAAAGCCATCATAGCTGTGATGTTAGGTGCATGTTTGGAAGCATAACCATAAATAATACAAGGATTAAAAATCTTTAAGTTAAGATTAAGTATACATGTAGGGCAGACCTCAAAATTAAAGACCGAATACACAATATAATCCATAACCTGGCTTATTAATGATATAAAAATTAAAAGCACTACCGGATGAATTGCAAATCTTGCTAAATTTTTGACCCAATTGTGAAACATCTGTCTAGTATATCCAAATAGAAGGCAAATAATAAAAAGAGGCGCCAAGGAAAGCAATAATGCAACTATTGCTATAGATGTGATAAAAGAAAATAAGGCATTAAACATCGATAAGCTCACTGTTATCAAACCCCAAATCACCAAGCAAAACGATACAATACCCAAAGGACCAGAGAATATAAGAGATACTATTAGTAACACTGAGTGTGCTGATAAAAACCTATTGAGCGGTAAATCAAGAAATTCAAAAACATTTGATGTTGTACCTCTGAAATTTGCTATTTCTATTAACTGTTTTGGAGCATTAACAAAAATAGAAAATGCATTGTTATAAAAAAAACTCCAACTGTTATCGTTCAGCAATTGGGTAATAACTCCTATCTTTACACATATAATTAAAAATTCATATATAGAAGCATGAGACAATCCAAAAAAGTAATAAAGGGTGTATAAAACTATATATAATACTAATAACGACACTATTGTAGATCTGATGGTATTTGTTCTATTTGATGCTACAAAACTTTGATAAAGAGACTTCACAGGGCTAGTATCAGAGTGAATCGCGTTAGTGTCTTTGTAGCTAGAACCGAAAAATGCAGTTTTTACTTTTTCATCAAAAAAATTATATATCGCACTAAAAGTTCTTACAGGTGGCTCTTTAGTTGTAAGGTTAATGCTAAACTGACCCTCATTTTTCTTATAATCACAGCCATGATCTCTTATTCCGTAATATATAGTGCCACTCTTGTCCTTTAGCTTTTCTTTTAAGCCTTCCATATATTGAGTATTATAAACTTTGCTAATGTCTACAGGTATATCTCCCTGAGTTTCATCGGGCTCACGCTCAGGAAATTTGTCAGAAACGCTTATATATAAGCTTTTTTCTAAATTAGGGATTCTTGTTACTCTTATGTTGAAACCACCCTTGCCCTTACCATCACCTAAACTAAAAGTTAACTCTGGTTTTGGATGGTTACGATCTATCTTATGATCACAGTTAATACATATACCGCCTCCTGGAATGTGTTCAAATTCCTCATTATCCATGTAAACACGTAATAGTGTAATGTCAGTTTTTACCCGTTTTTCCTTTAATAAGTTATCAATAATTTCAGCAATAACAGATTCACCTCTAGAATTTAAAGTATTGAATATCTCACCTTCTATACTATTGTATTCAATATATACGCAACCTTTTTCTCCGCTGCCGAAAGAAAATTTACATATACGTCCACAGAGTAAATTTAAAATGCGCGTATCTATCTTACTTGCACTGCTCTCTGAAAGCTTGCTACAGTCTACATTTTCCCCTTTTTGTTTTATAGAGTCGATGACATTTCTAATTTCCTCTCTTTCACTTTGATCTAATTCTGAAGACCAGTACTCTTTTCCATTTAACCATTGTGCATTGCCTATTTCATATTTATTAGGACATATTTCACCTTGACACTTCTCTTGATTTAAAACATGTGAAAAATACTCCTTTTCCCCTTCACCGCAATTTTCGTCAATTTTTTTGTAGGTGACCGTGCCATTATTGTTTTTACACATTTTACTTCCAACAACACTAAAGCTTATCGCATCGCCAGCTTTAAGCGCAAACGGTAATGTAACGTTTCTTACTCCAGGTTCAATTGCAAAATCTTTATATTGCGAACAAAAATTAACCTTATTAGGTACTATATTAATCTCTGTTACTTTTATTTTATCCGAAATATAGACTCCAGAATCAACCCATTTCTGCTCTGTTGACACTATATCCAATTTCTCACGCAAGCCTGATGAATCTTCTGGCTTAATACACCCGCACCCAGATAATAAAAAGAGTATCACAAAACTTATGCATAGCTTAACCAAGTTTTGGTTGCTCAAATGTTCAAACATCTGTTACTCACCTGCGCTCACTCTCCACCTGGTTTTATAGATTCACTAGAGGAAGATCCCGATCCCTTATTATCATCTCCACCTCCTCCAATAGCCCCTCTTGCCTTATTTACAGCCGCAGCAGCAACTTGACCAGCACCTCCAGCAGCAGCTTTGGCAGCAGATAAAGCTTTATTCACCATTTGTGCAGGAGTGCTACCTGAACCAAGTGCTGCTCTGTGATTACCAGCAAGCTCAGCAGCCATGCCGGGAAGAACGTTAAAAAAGTGGTAAAAGAGGAATAATACTAAACACAATTTTAATAATTCTCCGATTAGAGAGCTGCCAAACTCCATGTATGTAAAGTCGAATAGACCAAGTATGCTGCTCTTTTTAAAGCTATAATTTTGCATCATACATGCGAGAGTAGTTTCATTTTTATCACATTCCCCATCTTTCAATTTAAACCACTGTTTTTTCTTACTATATGAGATTCCTGCTTGTTTCTTTTCATATGACTTGTCTGGTTGTTCATTTTTATATGACTCGTCCAGTTTAAAATTTAAATTTTTAAAATAGATTTTATCACATGCTATGAACATAAAAGATAGAAATGCAAAAAGGATAACTGGGTATAAACTGTAGGTAATTAACTCTTTTAGCCAACCATCAAAATATCCCTTAGTATGTTGAAACAAAACCATAGGAATGAATAAAGGCGATAAGATGATAATTACACTAAGCGCAACTAAAGATAAGATAAATACATAGCACATCCACAAAATAACCATCATCATCAAAATGGCCATAAATATACAGACAAGAGCTACTAAGATCTGTCCACCAGCGAAAATAATACCAATCACCGAACCTGCAACTAACAAGACAGGAGCAGCGCCAAGCAAAACCGCTAACGTTGCAACACCTCCAGTACCAATTTTGCCACCAATTCCATCTAAAGGGGCACCTAAATAAAATAAAATCCTGCAATCAAGCCTATCCCAAGGTGCAAGATAACTGTAAGATACCCTCTTTCCTGCGCGATCGTATTCATAATCTGTACCTGCCTCATAATTACATATATTTTTACTTTCAGATGACGCTTTAAGCACTATTTCTGATAAGCCGTTCGAAAGTTTCGTTAATTCTCCGTAATAATGAGACATGGTGCTACCTGTCGTAAAGTAAATCACTAAAGCGAATTTAATGATCAACATGTACATTTCTTGCGGACTACGCACTCCACCAGACATAACTTTTATAGAGAACAGTATTAAAGCTAAAACTAGAACAGCAGTTACAGTATTTTTCAACCTTCCTTGTGCTACAGATAAAAAACTACCCTTCTCCTGTCCTTTTTTTTCTCCATCTTCATATTTTAGCTTATCACCATTTGAGTCAATACCTGCCACTAAATTATCTAACGACTCCTTAATACATTGCACTATCATAGAAGTTATAGGAATAGGAGATAATGATTTACTCCCTGCTTGATTGTAGCAAGCTTCAGAGACATACGAGCTAAAACAGCTTTTATTGTCATAACCTACAAAAATTTTTCCTTCTTTTTCTTTTTTCCTGATAAGAGTTTTATAATCGTCATCCCTGTTGATAAAACTCCTTTCTTCACCACCTGTACCATCTTTATTTTTGAATAATATCACAGATTGTTCACACATAGGAGCAATCGGATCAGGTGGTAATTCCGTGCATCCTATATCAATTCCTTGCGGCCAAGCAGTTCCAGCCGCCCTAACTTCAGCCAATTCCACACATAACCTACCCATTTTTCTCACTGCCCTGAACGTTGATCCATGTATGTCTTCGCTCTGCCCAGCTTTAAGCACTTTACATTCTAGATCACCATCAACCTTCGGAGACCATGACCCACTTTCATATCCAGTATCTTTCTCTCTGATATCAAAGTCTATGTATCCATCTTCCCCTCTGAAATTAAAGTCATTCGTCTTGAAAAGGTTACCAAATGTTAAAGGATTGCGATGACATACTTCTATGTATTCACTATATTGCACCCCATTTTTTGGCCAGTAGTAGTGTTCCCTATCAACATTCACAACATCCCAATCAGTAAAGTTTAAAATATCTTTCTCTGTTTGTTTTCCATCTTTTCCTGATCTTTTCTGTAATGCAGAAAAATATTCATCTTCTGTTCGATAATTTTTATCTGTATCACCACTATAACCTGTATCTTTTAGTTTAAAATTTTTATATCTCCCATCATTATCGTATGCAACTGGATGCCTAACAAAACTATGCTGACAAACAATAAGTCCCCCAACTGCCTTCCAGACTCCAACAATTGCAGCTATCATTCCAACGATAACAAGAGCAGTAAATAAACCAGCAGAAGAGACAATCAAAACAATACCAGTAAATATTGCACCAATAGCAATTGCTATCCCAGCAACTGCTGCAGCTGTTTCAAACGCCTTACAGTCAGGATCAGAGGCACGGCTAAAACTACCATTAGAATTAAACCTGCTAACAAATTCTGTCTTTTCAGTACCACTTACTACATCTGCAAATACTGGATATGAGAGTAAAAAATCTATATTTAATAAAAATATCGCAACTAACAGTAATGACAGTTTAGTTTTAAACATTTTTCACCTTTTGATAAAACACAGGCAACCACATCTTTGGATCATCTCCGAGTTCTTTCAATATATCATGTAACAATAGGACACTTTCTGCACGTCCAGATAACACGTTGACCACATCATCCAAATCTTTCAGATCTATTCTAGCTACTACAGCATTAACTCCCTGCTTTACTAAAAAGAATCTAGTACTTGGATCTGTGTGTTTGATCAGTATGTACTCACGTTCAGTTAACATAAAAACATCTCGATAGACACTAGTAGCTTTCAGATTTGGCAAAAAAATTTGTGTTGCTGTCTGCTGTACAAGCGTATCACTAATAGCACTTTTACTTGCATCTTCAACACTCTGAGTAGCAAAAATCACAAAAGCATTTAACTTTCTCAGCACTTTCAACCAGTCTTTTATCTTAGGTGCAAAAACTGGATTATCTATTAACGCCCATGCTTCATCAAGAACAATAATAGATGGAGTGCCATCAAGCGATATACTAATCCTATGAAACAAATAAATCAAGACCGGCCCAAGAGCAACAGGATCTTTTAGCAAGCTAGCCATTTCAAAGCCAAACACTCTTGCTTTTGAAAAATCTAGCAAATCTTCTTTATTGTCAAATATTGCAGCATGAGAGCCATCATCATGCCACATAGATATTGCTCCAGCTAGAGTATCAGGGCCCGCAAGTCCTAAAAATGGTACAAGATTTCTCAAAAATCTGTCTTCTTTTTTTAATTTAAAATTTCCCTCAATTGCATCATTAATTCTAGCAATATCTTCTGAAGTGAATTTATCGTTGTACACTAAAATTAAAGATTTTATCCATTCCATCAAAAATGTTTTATTATCAGGAGTATCGTCAAGTTGCAGAGGATTAAAATTTGTCTTAGTTCTTGGTTCTATTATAGTATAGATACCACCAAGTGCTCTTAAAAAAATTTCTGCACCGCGATCTTTATCAAAAAAGAATATTCTTGGAGAAAATTTCATTGCTTGAGCACATAAAAAATTCATTAAAACAGTTTTGCCAGCACCTGTTGGCCCAATTATCATAGTATGTCCAACATCCCTTATATGAAAGTTGAAGAAAAACGGAGTGCCAGATGTTGTATCAAAAACTGTAACAGCATCTCCCCAGTGGTTATTGAATTTTTTACCAGTAGGATAATTATGTTGAGATGCAAAACCGGCCAAATTAAGACTACTTATTGTACCTTTTCTTACTATATAATCAAAATTACCAGGAATTTGCGCCCAAAATGCTGGTTCTAGATTAACCCTCTCACGAACAGGATAAACACCACAATTAGAAAGCTCCGATTCAACCAATGATAAAGCATTGTCCAATGATTTAGGACTTTTTTCTATACATAAGATAGTTAAATGGTGTTCACCAAACGCAATTTTACCACTCATTGCATCATCAAGCGCATGAGAAATTTCTGCTATTTGAGAAATAGCTTTATCTGCAGATTGTATCATACGATTTTGCTGTATCTGCATTTTCGCAATTGCCATTTGCCTATTTGTAAATTGAAAAGACTGCGTGATAATAAATTCATAAGGAAGTTGTAAAAAAGAATCAAGCATTCCTGCAGAAGTATTATTTCCATATTCTTTGATACTAACTATTCCAGCATATTTACTTTCATTATGAGTCACAACCTGTATCATCTTATGGCCAAAAAATAACCTATGAACTGGTAAGTATCTTGATATTTCAGTTTTTAGTGGAAAAAGCGTATTTGTAACAAAGCCACAATTTACAATTCTAGACAGAAACTCCATTATTTCACAAAACAGTCCGTTTGGAGTTTCTTTTACTCCAAGGACTTTAGGCGAATAATTCCTAAGGCTTGTTACTATACGATTTGTCGTTTCCTCTAAATCTTCATAGGTATCACGCATATCACTTTCCCAAGCATGTTTTGAAGTTACATGCCCAAATTTTTTCAGTAGATGTGATAAAAATTCTACTCCCTTTGTATCTGCCCTACGAATAATCGTAATGTATAAATCATTAATAAAAGATTGCCTAGTTGCGTGTTTTTCTCTCCATTTTAGATTTACATGGTTAGCAAAAAAATTTGGTAAACTCTGATTTGCAAATTCATCAGAAAAAATATTTTTCTTACGTCTGATGGTATGAAAGTACAAACTAAATGCTGGAGATGAAATGCTTCTTAGCATCTGATTTCTGATATTATTTTGTATCACCAAGTCTTCATCATCGGCCGTTTCAAACGCAAAGCCATTTAATTTTATAAATTTAACTAACCAATTCTGCTTTGTTATCAAGGTTGTACTATTCCAATAGCAAGAATAAGGTATAAATTCGGCAGCGTGAACCTCTCTACTTAGAATAGATTTATTCTTTGATTGAATAGCTCTAAATCTCAACATTGCATAACATCAAGTAATGTCATAAGAATTGGCTCCATGATAAAACCGATTTAAACATTTGGAGCATTTTCCCAACTTTACCATAAATAACTCAATAAACAACGGTTCCTTTGCAGAAGCTATATAGCCAAGTCCATGTATACCTGGTAACATCAGGAGAATTACTCTAAGATCATTTGTATTAATGAAAATTAGCATGCAAATTAGAACGTTTAATATTGCAAACATATAACTCACACCAAAGAGCATTGCAGGTCTTGTAAGACCTTTAAATAATTGATTCGTTTGTATGCTGCCAGTAGACATATCTTTAACCTTCTAATAAGAGCTCTAACACTAATACTACATCATTAATTAAAAATCTATTGAAATGAATAGCACTTTAGGTAAGATAATTAATTTAAATTCAATGATTATAAGCTGGCCATTTCAAGAAGCAGAAAAAATACTACAAGAATTCCCTAATAAAAAAGAGATAATATTTGAGACTGGTTATGGTCCCTCGGGTTTACCACATATTGGTACTTTTGGGGAAGTTTTTCGTACCACAGTTATTGCAAACGCTCTAAAAAAAATAGCTCCTAGTATAAAAACCAAAATCATTGCAGTTTCCGACGATATGGATGGTTTGCGAAAAATACCAGATAATGTACCAAATCAGGAAATGCTAAGAGAGAATCTGAACAAGCCATTAACCATGATACCTGACCCATTTGGCACTCATGAGAGTTATGGTCATCACATGAATTCGTTGTTGTGTAAATTTCTTGATTTGTTTGGATTTGAATACGAATTTAGGAGTGCAACAGAGTGTTATAAATCTGGCGTTTACGATGAAAAACTTTTACTCCTGCTGAAAAATTATGATAAAGTGATGGACGTAATGCTTCCATCATTTCGGGAAGAAAGGCAGCAGACTTACAGTCCATTCTTGCCGATATGCCCAAAAACTTCCCAAGTTTTACAAGTTCCAGTAATTGAAACAAATACAGATAAAGGAACAATCACGTATGAAGACCGAAACGGGGAAAAAATAGAAGTTCCAGTGACAAAAGGAAAATGTAAACTGCAATGGAAACCTGATTGGGGGATGAGGTGGGCTGCATTCGGAGTTAATTACGAAGCTCATGGAAAGGATTTGACTCCATCTGCTGTGCTTTCAAGTCAAATATGTAAAATACTTGGAGAAAAGCCACCGCTTTTGTTTTGCTATGAGTTATTTCTTGATAAAGAAGGAAAGAAGATATCAAAATCAAAAGGAAATGGTATTTCAATTGAGGAGTGGCTAACTTATGCACCCACAGAGAGTTTAGCGTTATACATCTTTCAGAGTCCTAAAAAAGCTAAACGTTTACATTTTGATGTGATACCAAAATCAACCGATGAGTATTTGGA
Organism: Wolbachia endosymbiont (group B) of Villa cingulata; assembly: GCF_964028285.1. Taxonomy (NCBI): domain Bacteria; kingdom Pseudomonadati; phylum Pseudomonadota; class Alphaproteobacteria; order Rickettsiales; family Anaplasmataceae; genus Wolbachia; species Wolbachia endosymbiont (group B) of Villa cingulata. The sequence continues at coordinate 1,305,356 of NZ_OZ034766.1, forward strand.
GTTTGTTAAGCGCTATAATGAAAATGAGAAAAATAATGCATCTACTTCAGAGTCATCTACTGTCATTCCAGTGCTTGACACTGGAATGACACCTAATGAGGAGTCTAATCCTGTATGGCACATCCATCAAGGTAAAGTTCCAAACGTAGAAACTTCAGGCATAAATTTTTCGTTACTTTTAAACCTGGCAGCAGCTTGTAATGCTGAAAATAAAGAGATTCTTTGGGGTTTTATATCAACTTATGCACCAAACGTTACACCAGAAAGCAACAAAATGCTAGATAGGCTTTCGGATTTTGCAGTTAGGTATTATCACGACTTTATCAAGCCAACAAAAGCGTATAAAGCTTCAAACGAAAAAGAGAAAGAAGCGTTACTAGATTTAAAGAACAACCTACATTCCCTGCCTATTACAGCCACTGCTGAAGAGATTCAATCTCAGGTTTTCTCCATCGGAAAAAAACATAATTACAATAACTTACGCGATTGGTTTCAGTTTTTGTATGAAACATTACTTGGACAAAAAACCGGTCCTAGAATGGGATCTTTTATCAAGCTTTATGGGATAGATAATACAATCTCTCTTATAGAAAGTGCTACTGAACGTACACTTTAGAGTTTACCTTCTTCCATTTGAGCTCTCTAGTTTTATTACTTGACAAACCTTCCCACTTTCCTTATTATACTAATAAAGGTATTTATCCTTGTTTTTGGGCTCAACGACAAAATTCAGTAAAAAACTCAGATATTTATTGGCAAATTACATAAAATTATAGCGGCTTTTTTTATTTTTTCTACATTCAGCCAAATCGCGCTTGTTAGCACATTATCAATTTACATTATTAAAACTCGCTATACGGGGATTCTTTTGTCTTTTTTCATTTAGTAAATTTCTTAATATTTACAACTAAAGTAATTTTAGAGAGCCAGCGCGTGACCAACCTGGTCAGTTTTCTGAATCCCAGTACTGGAATAACAAGAAAGAGGGCGCTGGGATGAAACCATTTGCTGTCTTCAAAATGAATGTTAATACAGCTAGGATGTTTAAACCTCAATTCTGTTTTGGTGTTAAGCAAGGTATCTAGATACCTTGCTAAAGAAGAAAACTTGGAGAAAAGGAAGAAGGGACTTCTTCCTTCTACTTAACTACACTGTTGCGCCTAACTCTGAAGAAACTTCTGATTGTACATCAACTCCTTTTAGCTGCTGACCAGGACTTGACTTTGCTTGTGCAATAGCGTCCTTTAACTCATCACAAGGCTTATACACTTCATATATAATACCACCAGCAACAAGTCCTGTGAGTACAGCAGCAGCCACAGCTATCCCAGCCATAGCACCTACTGATAATGACACACCAAAAAAATATGCATAAGTAACTACTATAGCAGCTACACAAGATGCAATAATAAATATATGAGCACCCAAGTCTACTGCTTTCCCAATTGCTTTTTTAGTAAATATTTCTGCCAGATTTTTGTTACAACGACCTTTTACTAAAGTATCAGCACCTTTTCCTAATAGAGCTCTTACTATCTTGTGATAACCTTTATCAAGAGCTATATACAAAGGAGTTTTTCCAGATCCATCTTGAAAATTAACATTTATACCTTCTACTTCTAATAGAGCTTTTACTACATTTTCTTGATTATATAGACATGCTAAATGTAATAATGTTAATTCTTTTTTGCGAAAATAATCATCAACACTCAATTTATAATTTATATCAAAATTTTTCTTCTTCCATTCTGCATCAGTAGATGGGTCTGCTTTTTGTAGTTGCTTTCCTATTTTTTCAACTATGTTATTACCATTCAAATCATCTTCACGATTTACTATACTTAATATCTGTTTGAACAATGCTAAATACATATAAAATTCTCCTATAAAAATAATAGTATACTTTAATTATCATATACTTAAGCAATAAAGTCAAGAATTTAATTAACTATCATAAATATTTAAACAAGAAAAAGGGGCTTTTGTGTGAGCGTTATTAATCTTCAGTTTAATAGGATAAGATTCGTCAACATTTCTGTAAGTATCTGCTATACAGAATAGTTGCCACCAATAAAGCCTAAACTTACTAAATACATTTCTGTAGATTCAGATCTACTTGACTTTGGTTTGAAGTATCTTACTGTTTTGAACATTTTTTTTAGCTCATTGCAGAAATCTTTATCAGACTCTCCTTGAAAAATTTTTACTACAAATTTGCCATCATGATTCAAAAAATGCTTTGCAAAATTGAGCGCTGCTTCGCATAAAAGCATAATTCTGATATGATCTAACGATTTTAAACCGCAAGATTCTGGTGCCATATCAGATAAAATTACATCAAATTTGTGATCCTTGAATTTTTCTCTTAAAATTTCAAGTTCGCTGATAATATCACACTGTATACACTCTACTCCACTAATTGCGTTTATTGGTTTTATGTCAACAGCAATCACACTCGCTCCTTTCTTAGATGCAACTTGTGACCATCCACCAGGAAAAGCGCCAAGATCAATAATTTTTTGCCCTTGTTGGAGTAGTTTAAATTTATCGTCTATTTCTATTAACTTATATGCCGAGCGCGATCTATAACCGTCCTTATTGGTTTTTTGCACATACTGATCATTCAAATGGCGATGTAGCCATCTTGTTGAAGATAATTTTCTACCTCTAGCTGTTTTTACTCTGGTCTTTATACTAATAACCTACTTATTATTGATTATATCTTTGAGCTCTTTTTCAACTACTTCTTTTACCAATGCATGTAGATACTTATTCAGCCACTCTGAAAGCTGAGGTTTTAAAAGAGATACAACTAATTCTTCAACAGTAAGATCCGCTCTTTTTTGTTGTTTATGCCGTAGTTCGCTTTGCATCTTTTCAAGCAATGTTTTAATTTCCTCCATATTTTCTTTTAAAACTAAATGCTCGTTACTTTGTTCTTGATAGCTCACTTTGTTACTACTCATTTGGATATTATCATACAAATTTTTCTCTTCTGAGTTGTAACTATTAAATTGGTTATTCATTTTCTCACTTTGGCAATTATTCTCTTCTTCACTATTTTCTTTTTCTTCGATATCTTCTGGGTACTCTTCTTCAAGGCACAGTACATCATCATCTATTACTTCTGCTTTATCACCACTTGGATTTTTACCCGATATAGCTTTTTTTATATCTTCTAGTATATCTTTTACAGATTGATTATCGCTCATACCATTAAATTTAAAGGTTTATACTATTTATCATAAAAAGCAAGTTGTAAACACTAATTACATAATTGCTTTTTGCCTGAATTAGATCGGAACGTGCTTTAAATAATTCATCTTCAGTATCCAAAAGATCAGTTGTACTCTTTAAATGCAAGTTTACTTCTTGCTCAACTCCTTCTAATGCTAAAGCTGCCGCTTTTTCTGCTTCTTGACTTGCTTTAATAATAGCTTTTGCTGTCAGCACGTTATTCCAAGCATTTATAACTGCTTGCTCTATATTTTTTACTGCTTCGTAATAATCGTAAGTGGATTGTTTTGCATCCATTTTAGCTCTACTAACACCAAAAACATTAACTCCTCTTTTAAAGATCGGAATATCAAGAGTAAAGACAACATTCACATTTTCTAGTAACGTGTCTAATTTTATATTGTCCTTTCCAAAATTTTTACTTGCGCTTAGATTCAAAGAAGGAAGCCATTTGGAACTTTCAGCAATCACTTCCATTCCAGCAGCCCTTTTTTTATAAATTGCTGCTTTTAGGGACAAGTTGTTGGTTTTTGCTAACTGTAAACATTCATTTAATTCTGGTATAGAAGGTAGTTTACCATTAGTCTCGTGAAGATTATCAGCATCTTCACCAATTAAATGATAGTAAGCAATATTAGCGAGCTTTAATTCACCTTCAGCATCAACTCTTTTGGATATAGAAGATGAAAATTTTGCTTTTGCGAATAAAACTTCAGCATTAGTAACTTCTCCAAGGGAAAAGCGTTTTTTCATAGCTGACAAATGCTCTAAAGAAACACGCTCTTTATGTTCTCTCAGTTTTAATATTTCTACCTTTTGTAAAACATTAACATATGCTTTCACAGCGCTGAGTGCAACTTCTTGCTTAGATTGCTGAAATCTAATTTTTGCTGCTTTAAGAAGATGATTTGATCGGCTGAATGTAGCAAAAGTGCCACCACCATCTATTATTCTTTGACTTAATGTTAGACGTTTTCCAGAGTTTTGTAGACCGTTAATAATATTAAAATTACTATCGAAATTATATTGTAAATTGATGTCAGGTAAAAACCCAGCCAATCCAGAAAATTTTAGTTGTTTTTCAGCACTCTTATATTGGTAAAATTGAGACTTTATTTTTGAGCTGTTTTTGATAGCTTTGCTTATAGCTTCCTCTAAATCAATTGCATGGCAATCTATGGTACAAAAAGCAATTACAAATATAATAATCAATCGAAACATTTTGCTTTCTAGCATGTTGTTTAAGTTATTAGCATAAATTACTTTAATAATCAATAACTAATGTTGTTGACACTATCAAGCAACTTAGTATATTATAATCTACTCTTATGTATTGATATATGAAAACTTTTTTCTTAAAAGAGAAACAAATTGATAAAAAATGGCTTGTTATAGATGCAGAAGGATTAGTAGTAGGAAGGCTTGCAGCATTTGTAGCAATATTATTGCGTGGAAAACATAAACCTGAATATACACCTCATATGGACTGTGGTGATAATGTAATTATTGTTAATGCAGAAAAGGTACATTTTACAGGAAAGAAACTTAAAGATAAAATCTACTATAGGCATACAGGTTATTCTGGTGGTTTAAAGAAAACTACTCCAGATAATATTTTAAATGGCAAATTCCCTGAGCGTGTGATAAAAATGGCAGTAAAAAGAATGCTTGATGATGGTCCTATGGCACGTAGACGGTTTGAAAATTTGTATGTTTATTCTGGTTCAGAACATAAGCATCAAGGACAGCAACCTGAAAAAATAGATTTTGCCTCTTTAAATCGTAAAAATAAGAAATAATGGAGTAAAAAGTGAAAATAAATAATAATGATCAGCCAAAAAAGGCAATGATTGACTCACTTGGTCGTTCATATGCCACAGGTCGAAGGAAAGAATCTGTAGCAAGAGTATGGATGAAGCCAGGAAGTGGAAAATTTAGTGTTAATAAAAAAGATGATTTAATTTCTTATTTTAAAAGAGAATCAGTGTGTCAAATGATTAAAGCGCCATTCATAGTAACTTCTATGTTAGATAGGTATGATGTGTTTGCAACTGTAAAAGGTGGAGGACTATCTGGCCAAGCAGGTGCCTTAGCTCATGGAATAAGCAGAGCTTTAAGTAGTATAAGTCAAGATCTACACTCTATATTACGTAAAGGTGGATTCCTAACTAGAGATTCACGTGTTGTTGAGCGTAAGAAATATGGTCAACATAAAGCTCGGAAAAAATGTCAGTTTTCTAAGAGATAATTGTTTCATAATGGTATTTTTCTGTAAATATTATACAAGTTCTTACAAGGTTTTATGACATTTTCTCTTTTTATGACGAATTTAGTTGACTATTGGCATTAGCATAATATGCTGTTTATGTAATTTTTCAATATTAAGGTAATTTATGAGTAAAGAAGATATAGTAAACCAACTGAGTAAAGAGTGCTCTAGTCAAGGTATAGATATAACAAAAGCTAGTTTGGGTAAGTTTTATGATATTTTTATGGAAATAATCAAGAACGATCTAAATCTTAAAGGTGAAATACGTTTACATGGAATAGGGACATTCTCTACTGCTATAAGTAAGGAAAGACAATGCCGTAATCCCCAAAACGGTGATATCATGACTGTTCCTAAAAAGATAAGGGTCAGGTTTAAAGCAAGTCAAGCTCTTTCAAGTACTTTAAATAACAAAGAGAAAGCATCAGCTATTTAGATATAGTCATTTTCATCTTTTTAGTTACACTGTGTAAGCCATGAAATATAGCCTCGCTGATTAAAGAATGGCCTATATTAAGAGCTGAGATGTGAGGTATCTCTTTTATTCTTTTAGCATGTTTATAATTTATGCCATGCCCTACGTGGCATTCTATTCCTAGCTTATTAATGTATTCTGCAGAGTTAGTAATAAGTTTTAATTTTTCCTCTGATGGATTATCACAGTAATCCCCTGTGTGAATTTCTATTATGTCAGGCTTTCTTTCTAGCTTCTCAAGATATTTTAGTTGATTAATATTTGGATCGATAAACAGTGAGACTTTTATGTCAAAGCTGTGCATTTCCTCTATTATACCAGAAAGTTTACTGTGCATATTCACGATATCCAGGCCACCTTCGGTTGTTAATTCTTCTCTTTTTTCTGGTACTATACAAATCGAATAGGGTTTTACTTCTTTTGCTATTTTGAGCATTTCTTCCGTAGCTGCGATTTCAAGATTTAACTCAGTGCTAATGTTTTGTTTTAGATTGAATACATCCTCATCTCTGATATGCCTTCTGTCTTCTCGTAAGTGTACGGTGATAAAATCTGCTCCAGCATCAATAGCTATTTTTGCTGCTTTTAATGGATCTGGATAAGAAGCTCCACGTGCGTTGCGAAGGGTTGCAACGTGATCAATATTAACGCCCAATTTCACAATTTACCTCAAAAATTATTTATAAATTATACATATTATTAGATCTTATGCATGTCATTGTTTAATGCCATAGCTGAAAGACGGAGCTAGCAGTTATACCAATTCTCATTGTTGGCAAGTCAAATAAGAAACATTCAAAATTGTTTGATTGTGGAAGTGGAAAGAGAAGTAATAAATTTGCATACACTTGCCCTTTTTTACAGTTAATCTAGTTTATAGAACTACTCGTGGTAATCCAAATAAGATTTTTTCTCATAATCAAGTTATAGTAAACTGGAACAATTTTTCGCATCTAAAAAATTTTAGATTTAGGATTGAAATTAATAAGTGGAATGATTATGTAGTGCATGTATTAGTAAAAGGAGGTACAACATGAGTAATATAGTTCATTTAAATAAAAACAATAATCGTGATAATTTTAGTGTAAGAGGGTTACAAAGAGCCGTTGATGACATATTTGATAGCTTTTTTACAGGATGGAACCCAGAGCTTTCCAAAAGAGGCAGTAGTCTACTACCAGTTTGTGATTTTTATGAAACAAAGGAAAGCTATTGCCTATCATTAGAGTTACCAGGTATTCCTAAAGAAAGCATAGATATTAGTATATCTGGCAATAGCTTAATAGTGAAGGGTGAAAAAACATGTGATAATGAATCAAAAGATAAGCAGTTTTACCATAAAGAAAGGTACTATGGTTCTTTCTATAGATCTATTCAACTTCCAACAAATGTAGAGCAAGATAAGGTATCTGCCAACTTTTTAGATGGGGTATTGCATGTAACCATACCTAAGTCAGAGAAACACATCAAGAAAATTGATGTAAAGTAACCAGTAAGTAATAGCAGGCTTCTGACCTTGAGGCTTGCTATTTTCATATCTGTTCAGCAAAGTGGCAAAAAAGACAACTAAATGAATGTCATGAAAGTAGCTGATGCTGGCTCCCTTATGAAGGTGTCATCTTAGCACCCAGACACTGGTTTTTTAATTGAAAATGTTGTCTTGTTTGTGATAAATTTTGCTGGATTCCAGTGTCGAGCACTGGCATGACATTATAGAAGCTGGAATTACAGTGTCAGCTACTTGAATGACAATATTTGTTGTGTAATTTACCTTAAAAAATGAATATTCCTACAGCTACGTGTAAGCTACTTTCATGACATTCATTTAGTTGTCTTTTTTGCCACTTTGCTGAACAGATATGTAAAATATTAACTTAGCAATACAGTTTATTTCAAAAATTATCTATAGATTAGACACACCATTAGATCTTATGCATAGTCATTTTTTAATGCCATAGCTGAGACGGAGCTACTCTGCCTGCTTCCATTATCATGAAACTGTATGATACCAAAGCATAACGGTGTAATAAAATATGAAAAAATACCAATAAAAAAAGGTAAAATAACTTTAATAGTTAAAACCATAGGCGCCAGTTGGTTTTTAACTTAAAAATAAAAGTCAAGTATCAGGAATTCTAGACATAAACCCTCCTATATGAATAAAGAGCTAGCAAAAATAAACTTATATATTTTTTGCTGAAATTTGATTATTTGGTGAAAAAACCTGCAGGTGAAGATAGATTTTGGATCCTAAAAAATCTTCATTCTCCACTATAATGAAGCCACCAGAGTCTGTCAAGTAATTTTTTATTTAAACTGCTCGCAATCTTTTTATACACTCATCTTTACCAAGAATTACCATGATATCGATGATTCCAGGCGCATCCATTATTCCAGTTATTGGGGCGCGTAATGAGTGGTATATATCGCTCATTTTTATATTATGTAATTTTGAAAATTCCTTAATCTGAGAAGATAAAAAATTCTTATTCCAATCTTCATCTCCTATACTCGAGAAAAATGCTGCAAGTAACTTAATTATATTGAGGTTAGACTTGACAATTCTCTCAGCTTCTTCACTTAAATCAACTTGAATATAAAACTTTGCTAAGTCCAGCAGTTCAGTTAGATAGTTTGCTCTTTTTTTCAGCTCTGTCAGTCCCTGCAGTAAATAGCCCTTTTTTTTGTCAGTTAGAGTATTTTCTCTAAGCATTAGAGTCAGAATATCTTCATTGCTCATATTACTAATATAGTGGTTATTCAAATGCTCCAGTTTTTTGAAATCGAGCCGTGCAGGTGAACGACCGATGCTTTCTAAATTAAACCACTCTATTGCTTGCTCATCGCTAATAATCTCATCGTTGCCATGACTCCAGCCAAGTCTTAGCAAGTAATTACGCATTGCCTGTGGCAATATTCCCATCTTTTCATAATCGCAAACACTTGTAGCCCCATGCCTTTTAGATAGCTTATTCCCGTCTTCTCCATGAATTAGCGGTACATGTGCAAAGCGTGGAACATCAAAATCAAGAGCCTGATATATTAGTAATTGTTTGAAGGTATTAGTGAGATGATCAGAGCCACGTATAATATCGGTTATTCCAGCATCATGGTCATCAACCACTACAGCAAAAATATATGTTGGAGTATTGTCAGAGCGCAAGATTACTATGTCATCAAGCTGGTCGCTACTTATTGTAACTTGGCCGTATATTTTATCGTCAACAACAATATCTTCTGAGTCTGGCACTTTGAAGCGAACAACAGGCTCTGCATTTGATGTCGAATGAGTACACTTATGCTTATATATTTTTCCTTCTTCCCTTGCTTTTGCCTTCTTTTCTGCAATTTCATTCTCGGGGCAGTAACAATGATACGCCCTACCCTTTTCAACTAAAAGATTTGCAACCTCAATGTGCTGCTCTATTTTTTTTGATTGATATATTATTTCCCCATCATAGTTTATTCCAAGCCATTTTAACCCATCTATTATTGCATCAATTGCTTCCTGTGTTGAACGTTTTCTGTCGGTATCCTCAATCCTTAGTAAAAACTGGCCACCATGACGCTGCGCATAGAGCCAATTAAATAAAGCTGTGCGAGCTCCTCCAATATGTAAAAATCCTGTTGGTGATGGAGCGAATCTAGTGACTATACCTGGCATATTTGTCTATTGTGATAACGTAACCGATGATAACTAAAATTTGTACTTGCAACAACGTGGAACTATAGTAAATTTGAAAGATCAATTTACATTTATTTTTAACAAACTGCATTGTATAATTTAATATTAGTGAATGCAGTGAGGTGTATATATGGATAATTTATTTGAAATTGCAAGAGGAGTTGTAACAAAAGAGGATGAAAATAAATTTATTGAAGCTTGCAAGAAAAGAGTTGCTTGTGTAGCTAAGCATAGAATTGATGAAAATGGAAACCCATTTCATATAGCAGCAAGTAAAGGGTTTCTATTATCTGCGTTACAGGAGATCATAAAGTATTTAGAAGAAGATACTGAGAGCAAAGTCAAGAAAGCAAAAGAAGCTAAAGATTGGGAAAAAGTAAAAAGATTAGAAAAGGAACTTAAGAATAATAAGAAATATATTAAGGAAGCACTCCTCGATAAAAGCTATATTAAGGATGACGGGAAGAAGGCAGTATCACCCCTTTATTTCTTGGACCCTGCAGAGCGGAAGGAAGTTAAGCAAATTGCAGATATAAAATGTGGCTTTATATGTAATAAGAAGTTTCATATATGCTTATATATAGTAGGAGCTATAGTGTGTGCTATCACTATGTGTGTATCTTTGTATCTTCTATTTTCGGCTTCTCAATCTCTTGCATTGGCTTCAATAGCAACAATAGCTTCTGGAGGATCTTCATATCTGTTATTTAAGGCATGTAATGAAGTATATGGTCTCTATAACGAAAGTACTATAGTGACAGATCCTGATGTTATGCAACTTTTAGATAGTGGTTTAGCCCCAGTGTGAAGTATTTGCAGGTAGTAATATAGAAATTTACTTTCTTAACTTAAGAAAGTATACTGATAAGATGATAAGAAAGAAGTATAGTAAGATTTTAGTAGCGAACAGAGGGGAGATTACCTGCAGGATAATCAAAACTGCGCACAAGATTGGCATATCTTGTGTGTCTGTGTACTCAGATGCAGATGCAAATTCTGTGCATGTAAAGCAAGCAGATGAGTCAAGGCACATTGGCCCTTCGCCTGCTTATCTTAGTTACTTAAATATCGAAAAAATATGCGAAGTAGCAGTTGAAACAGGTGCCGAGGCGGTTCATCCTGGCTATGGGTTTTTAGCAGAAAATCCAGATTTTCCCCGTGCTCTGGAAAAACATAACATAGATTTCATTGGTCCAAGTGCAGAAACAATAGAAGTTACAGCCAATAAAATAACAGCAAAAGAAGAGGCAAGAAAAGCTGGAGTAAATGTAGTGCCAGGATATATGGGTAAGATCGAAGATGCTGCCCACGCAGCCATCGTTGCTGAAGAGATTGGTTTTCCCGTTATGCTCAAAGCTGCATCAGGTGGTGGTGGCAAAGGAATGCGAATTGTATATTCCAAAAAAGAAATTGAACTAGCATTTACATCAGCAACAAATGAAGCAGAGAAAAGTTTTAAAGATGGTAGTATTTTCATAGAAAAATATATAGAACTACCAAGACACATCGAAATACAAATTATTGCAGATAAATACGGCAATATAGTGTGTCTTGGGGAGAGAGAGTGCTCGGTACAGAGGAATAACCAGAAAATAATAGAAGAAACACCAAGCCCATTTATTAGTGAAGAAGTAAGACAAAAAATGTATGCTCAATGTGTTTCTTTGGCAAAGCAAGTTGATTATTTTTCAGCAGGTACTGTCGAGTTTGTTGTAGATAAGAACCAAAACTTCTATTTTCTTGAGGTAAATACGAGATTACAAGTTGAGCATCGAGTAACAGAATTTGTCACTGGAATAGATATAGTGGAAGAGATGATCAGAATTTCTTGCGGAGAAAAATTAAGATTTGGTCAGAATGATATTAAACTTATTGGCTCTGCAATAGAAAGCAGAATTTGCGCTGAAGATCCATCAAAGAGATTTTTTCCTTCCAGCGGAAGAATCAAATATTACGACAAACCAGATGAAAATGGTCATGTAAGAATAGATGATGGAGTAGCTAGCGGTTCAGAAATCAGCATGTTCTACGACTCAATGATTGCAAAAATTATAACCTATGGAAAAGATAGAATAGAGGCGATCAGCAGAATGCAAAAAGCTTTGTCTGAGTGCTATATAGGGGAAGTAATAAACAACATAGAATTTCTAGAATCCATCTTCCATAATCCAAATTTTATTGCAGCAAAGCTCCACACGAGATTTATTCCAGATCATTACCCTAGCGGGTTTCAAGGTGATTTTATTACAGAGGAATATATTAAAATATTTATTTTTATTGCACTGTATGTCCACTTAGAAAATGAGGGAAAGTATTACAGTAAGTCAATAGATGAAGCATTCATAGTGAAAATAGACGATAATGAGTACTCCGTAAATGCAAAATATCAAGATAACACATTAACAACAGTATATAACCACAATAAATACTCCGTGGTAGGTAAGTGGAAACCAAGTTACAGGTTGTTATATATAACAATTAATGATGATACCAATATAGCACTTAAAATAGAAAGGCAAGGCAGCAAATACTTTATAAGACACGCAGGTATGAAAGCTAAATGTTGTGTATTGAAACCTCATGTAGCTGAACTAAGCAAATTAATGCTAAACAACAAAACAGAAGGGATTTCAGTAGACGCTGTAAAATCTCCAATATCAGGTTTATTGGTTAAATTACACGTCAATGCTGGAGATCAGGTAGAGATAGGACAACCTCTATTTGTTGTAGAGGCAATGAAAATGGAAAATATAATATGTGCTGAATCAGAAATGGTGATAAAAAATATCCCTGTTAAAGAAGGAAAAAATATACATGCTGGTGATTTGGTATTAGATCTGATTTCTTAAATAACGCAAGCAGTATAAACCTGATCCAAATAAGATAAATGAAAACATTTGATGGGCTATAGCAATGGCAATTGATATATGCAGCAACAAAGTGACTACTCCTAGAATTACCTGAATGATGACGGAGAATAGCATAACATATAATGGTTTTATACTGGCATTTTTTATTGTGAGTATTGCTGTCAGAACTAATATCAGCAATGCCAATGTCCGGTGTATGAATTGCACTGTTACTCTATTTTCAAAGATATTTAGCCAAGCAGGCTGTAAGTAAAATAAATCTTCTGGAACAATTTGTCCATCCATTAGTGGAAAGGTATTATAAATTAAACCAGCATTTAGCCCTGCAACAAATGCACCGAAGATTATTTGTATTGTAACTAGGATTAAAATTATCCATATGTAACATGTAATGTTGCTATTAATTTTAATTATCTGTTTTGGTTTGATTTGGTAATCAAAAAATTGATATGACAATAATGCAAAGATAACCAATGCAAGCAGTAAGTGAAGTGCGAGCTTATAGTGACTAACATGAGGATTGACTACCAAACCGCTTTTAACCATATACCAACCGGCAAAAGCTTGTAAAATTCCAAATAATAGTGCTATAGATAGCCTTATTATTGTCTTCTTATCTACTCTTTTTCTGAGTATAAAATATATAAATGGTAAGATGAAAAATAAACCTGTCAGCCTTGCAATTAACCTGTGCACATATTCTATTAAGTATATGGTGCGAAACTCTTCCATACTCATACCATAATTAAATGCTTTATATTCAGGTGTAGCTTCATATTTTGATTTTTCTTTTAGCCAGTCTTGTTCACTCAGCGGTGGCAATGTTCCGGTAATTGGTTTCCATTCCGTGATTGACAATCCTGCTTTTGAAAGTCTGGTAAATCCACCAATTCCCACCATGCAAATCACCATGAGAGAGCAGAGAAAAAGCCAAATAGCTACAGGTTTTGCTTCCATAATCCATGCTGAGTTTTATTCCATTGCTGAGGGTGAATAACAAATTCCCACAAAGCGAGAAAAGCTGCAACGCTATGTAGTAGACTATAGACGGGAAAAAATATTGATACTATATAAAAATAAAAAGGCATTTTTTGTTGTCTGATAGCTATTATCAAAAAAATCAAGTTAATACCGTATACTATTATAAAATAATATAAGAATAATTCATTCAAAATTTGAGTCAGCACCAATGAAAGTAACAAAAAAGGAGTCGTGAAAAATATAAAAGCTGAGGAACCAACAAAAAGGTTTAATAGCAAAACTCCCTTAAGCCCAGTGTGCTTAAAAAGTAATTTTATATTTTTTAAATGAACGATATAAGTTTGCATATAACCTTTAATCCAGCGTGCTCTTTGTTTGATCCAAGCAAACACAGTAGTTGGTGATTCTTCCAATGTTTCTGAATCAATAATCCTGGTTTTATATCCCATTTGCGCAAGTCTCAAACCAAGGTCAGCGTCTTCAGTGACATTGTAAGCATCCCAAAAAAGCACTTTCTTTAAAATTTCCACTGAAAAATGGTTACTGCTACCACCCAAAGGTATTGGCATGTTCATTTTTTGAAATCCAGGCAAAAAATATTGAAACCAGTTCATATACTCGAGAGAAAAGAATTTTGTAAGAAAATTGCAACCAAAGTTATAGTAATTTAATTTCGCCTGTACACAAGCCAACTTTTCGTCGCCCTTATTAAATTCAATTAGTGCTTTTTTTAACTGCAACGGATCTGGCTTGTCATCTGCATCATATATTACCACATACTTTCCTCTAGCAAAGCTCATAGCATAATTGCATGACTTAGCTTTTGTTCTAGGCAGAGAATGAGGCACTTTTATTACTTCAAAATACTGTGGTAAAGTGCATTTTTCTATAGCTGCTAACATTTCTTGGTCATCGCTCTCTATCACAAGCTTTACATCTAATTTTGATTTTGGATAATCCAAACTTTCAATGTTCTTAATCAATTGCTTTATAACCGCATTCTCTTTAAAAGCAGGCAATAAAATAGTATATATAGGTTCGTTCATCTTATCATAATCTGCTTTTTGGTTAGAAATTTTACGCAAGCCAAAAATTTTAGTTACAAATTTGAATAAAGAACTAGAACATCCGATTATAAATATCAACACCAAAGCAAAATATGCATATTTTTTTGTCAGTGTTAAAGTCGAAATTATAACAAAAAAAGAGGAAAAAAAGATTGAACTGAGCCTAATGCTTCTAGCTGAAAAATTAGGATTCTTATAATATAAGTAGTTATTTGCGAATTCTGAAATACCAAAGTGCGAGTTAAGAAGATTTAAAATCTGTTCGCTATTCGCTTTTATTAATACATATTCAATACCGTAATGAGATTCGACCCAAAGGTTGATATCTTGGCTTATGTCTTCAACCATAAAAAAAGTAGTATCATTTAATTTTTGCCAAGGAATTATATTAAACCTATAGTAGAAAAGTTTCTCTTGTTCTTTGCATAAACTAGAATCAAATTTAATTTTTTCTACATTATCAGTTTGAAGTACAGGCATTAAACTTAATGCAACTTTTTGCTTAAGTCACGTGAAAACGAAGATATAACCTCACTACTACGCTTATCATCTTTACGTTCATGCATTATTTCTTTTACAGCATCAGCAGCTATACTCGCTGTGTTAGCTTGTAAATCCCCAAGAGCTTTTTCAACTTGGTCAGTAACTTTCTTCAAATTAGAATGGGCATTTTCATCTAACGTTTGATCGAGTTGCTGTCTATTATGCTTAATAATACTATTAGCCTTATCAAGTGCTTCATTCATCATTTTGTTAACTTCTGCATCTAATCTTTTGTATTTTTCAGAAGATTTTTTGTAATACTCCAACATATCTTTTCTGAATTTTTCAGTTTCTTCACTTGAAAACTTGCTTTTGTTACGTTTATTGTTAAGCGCGTTTTTTATTACCTTCCTTAACAATTTATATGAGAGGATAAAACCTACTAAAAAAGCAAGGCTTATAACTAGTAATGTAGACATAAAAACCCTAAAATTCTTTTGACACCAAGTCAGCAACAAATTCCTCTTCAATTTCAGAATTGGTTAACTTAGTATAGTAAATCAAAGCAATACTAGTAGCCATTTGTTTTAATTCACTAATATACTTAGATTTAAATTGTACTACCTTTTCTTCAACAAGTTTAATCATCTTCTTGTCTTCCTCTTCCAATATATCCTTAACATTCGCTCTCATTTCTTCTACTTGAGCAAATGCATCATCTATGATTTTTTTTGCCTGTGCTCTAGCTTGATTTAAAGCTGCATTATACTTGGCAATTTGTTCTTCTGTAAGTCTTAAAAGGTGAACAGAACTATTAAAAGAATCTAATATCCCTTTACTCCTAGTGTTTATTATTTCATCTAACCTTGGTAAGAACAAACAACTTACTACAAAAAAAAGTGAAGAGAAAAAAATTAAAAACCAAAAAACTTGAGAAAAGAAAGTGGAAACATCAAGCTGTGGCATCTGTTAAGCAACAAATATCAATAACACTGCAAGTAAGAACGCAAGTAACCCCATGATTTCAACCATGGCAGCACCAATATAAACGTAAGTTTTCATTTTACTTTCCGATTCAGGATTTCTTGCAATCCCATTTAACATAGCAGAAAAGATATTAGCTATACCTAAACCAGCACCGAGCATTCCAAACACAGCCAAACCAATTGCTATAAATTTTAAAGCCACTAAGTCCATATATTACCTTTAACTATTTCTTTATAATATAATTGTAAAATATTCTGCAAGGAAGTCAATTACTTTACTGCATCTGACAAATATACACATGTTAATATAGTAAATATATAAGCTTGCAAAACTGCAACAAAAACTTCAAATCCTATTAGTGCAATTATAAACAAAAAAGGTGCAGGAGTAAGAAATATGTTCATATTTATGACGAATCCTGCTATCACTTTGATGATTGTATGACCTGCAATCATATTTGCTGCAAGCCTTATTGATAAACTAATCGGTCTTACTAAATAAGCAAATAATTTAATAATGATGATTATAGGTGCAAGCCACGAAGGAGTTCCTTTTGGTAGCAATATGCGTAAAAATTCTACTCCTCTTTCTTTAAACCCAACAATCGTTATATAAGTAAAAACCACCATTGATAAAGCGAAGGTAACTATCACATGACTTGTAACTGTGAAACTATAAGGAAGAACACCAACTAAATTACACGATAAAATGAAAATAAATACTGTAAATATCAAAGGAATGTGCTCCAAACCTTTGCTTCCAGTGTTACTTTCTATTATTGAAACAACAAAATCATATACATATTCAACTGCAGCTTGCAAATATCCTGGTATTACTGCACCTTTTCTTATTCCAAGGAGCAAAAACAGTACCATTAATATCACCGAGATCATCATAAAAAGAGATGAGTTGGTAAAGTTTATGTCATACCCAAATAATTTTGGTAGTTCTATTATTGTATATACTTTAAATTGTTCTAGCGGATTTAACGCCATCTTGATTTATATACTTAAACTATAATAGTAAGTAAAATATAGATTTTATAGGGTAAAGTCAAGAATTAAGATAGAAAATCCATGCCATTATGGCATAAATATATCAACAAAGTATGTGATTAGAATGCTAATTATAGCCAGCGTTCCATTTAAAAATTCACTAATCTTATTAAGTTACTTAATATCTTGACTTAACATCTTATTTTAACTATAATTTAATTTTAATATGAGGCAATTATGAACGAAATAGATTTTACTAATCCACCTTTAAATTTAGAACAAGAATGTGGTAACGGGTACATCAAGTTTACAGATTATTCTTCTAACTCAGACACTGGTCTTTTCCGCATGGCAGGTGAAATGCTAAATGAAAGCCATGATGTTATAGGAAATTTTACTGGTGATGCTTACATTTATAATTTCCATATAGATGATCACAATATGAACATTCAACTCTGCATGGAAATGGACTGCAAAGGTGATATAAAGAAAATTCTTTCTTTGTAGAAAGAGTAGGCTTCTCTGTTGTTTCTTGCAATATAGAAGCCACTTATTACAACAAACTTTAAAAACATCACATTTTACATTACAATGAATTTTTATTTCTTGTTAGATAAATGAAGTTCACATTATCTTGGTTATTAGAGTACTTAGAAACCAATGCTAGTTTAGAGGAAATTACTGATAAATTAACTCACATAGGGTTAGAAGTAGAAGATGTGATCGACAATACCAAATTGGCCGGGTTTATTGTTGCAAAAGTACTAGAAGTTGCACCTCATCCAAATGCCGATAAATTAAAACTATGTAAAGTAGATAATGGAAGTAAGGCTCTACAGATAGTCTGTGGAGCAGAAAATGTTAGAGAAGGCATGAAGACTGTACTTGCATCTCTTGGTAGCACATTGCCAAAAAGTGATTTCACAATTAAGCCTGCAAAAATACGAGGAGTGCTAAGTGAAGGAATGCTTTGTTCTGCTTTCGAACTTGCGTTGACTCAAAATGAAAGTGAAGGAATAATTGAGCTTTCTGACGACTATAAAGTAGGGGATAAATTTTTTAATTGCGATCCTGTAATTGACATAAACATCACTCCAGATCGTGGAGATTGCTTAGGCTTATATGGAATAGCTCGAGATTTAGCAGCAACTGGAATTGGAATGTTAAAGGCTTTAAGCATTCCACAACTTACCTGCTCTATAAATTCACCAGTAAACGTCAAAGTTACCGACGGGGAGAGCTTTATTAGTGGAATATACATCACCAATGTAAAAAATAGAGAGAGCCCAAAATGGTTAAAAGATAAATTGGAATCTATAGGAATGCGCTCCATTTCTGCAATAGTTGATATTACTAATTACATCATGATATCCTTTAATCGCCCAATGCATGCATATAATGCAAAAAAAATAGAAGGAGAGCTCACAGTACGTAAAGCAAACGATGGAGAAAAATTTATTGGTTTAAATGATAAAGAATACTCATTAAATAAAGACATAAGTGTTATTTCTGATGATAAAAATGTTCATGCAATTGCTGGAATTATAGGTAGTAAGTACAGTGAATGCACTCTTGAGACTACTGATATTTTTTTAGAGTCTACTTGGTTTGATCCTATCTCTATCACTAAATCTTCAAGGCAACTAGGCATCTCCACAGACTCAAGTTACAGGTTTGCACGTTCAGTTGACCATGATTTTACCTTTGATGGACTCAATCTTGCAGCCAAAATGATTTTGGCTTTATGTGGTGGAGAAGTGTCAAGTGTAGTGTCTACTGGTAATCTGAATAAGGCTGATACCAAGATAAATTTCGATTATCAAGATGTAAACAAACTTGGAAGTGTATCTGCATCACCTGATGAATTATTCAATATTCTAACAAAATTAGGGTTTAGTATTGATAAAAGAACTGAAAATAATTGGAGTGTACATGTACCAAGCTGGAGGCCAGACGTAACTATACCTACTGACCTAGTTGAAGAGGTAGTAAGAATATACGGCTATGATAAAATAAAGGAAGAACCACTAGCAGAAAACGTTACAGTAGAAGCAAATACACAAGATGATTTACGCATTTTAATGGCAAGCAGAGGCTTTCATGAAGTGATAACTTGGTCTTTTATGAGTGAATCAATAGCTGAAAAGTTTGGTTACTTGAATAAATTATTTATTATCGACAACCCATTTAATAATGACTTTAATATAATGAGACCAAGCATCATACCAAATTTGTTGAAAGTTACTGCAGATAATACTGCCCATGGTACACCTGATTGTGCAATTTTTGAAATTGGGCCAATTTATAATAACGAAGCTCAATCTAAGTACGTTTTAAGTGGAATTAGATCAGGAAATAATTCGCCGAAAAACCACTATAACACTGATAGAAAAATAGATATTTTTGACGCAAAGGCTGACCTCATAACAGCTTTGGAACTTTTTAATGTCAATTGTGATAATTTAGCAATAGAGAGAGCAGAAAAAGAATATTATCACCCAGGAAAATCAGGCTCCTTATCTTTTAGAAGTAAAATAGTTGGTTATTTTGGAGAATTGCATCCAAGTATATTGGATTTTTTTAACATCAAACAAAAAATTGTAGGCTTTGAGTTGATATTAGAAAATATCGAAAATTTACCTATAAGTAGAAAAAAATTTATCAATTATAAATATCAAAGTGTAAAACGCGATTTTGCGTTTATTGTAAATAAAGATATAGAAGCAGGTAGTATAATCAATATGGTGAAAAAAAGCTCAGAGCTCATCACAGAAGTTTTGATATTTGATGTATATCATGGAAACAATATAGAATCGAATAAGATGTCTATAGCATTTTCAGTTACTTTCTGCTCTCCAACTCACACTTTAACTGAAGAGGAAATCCAAAAAGAATCAAATATGATAGTCAACTTAGTGTGTGAAAATACTGAAGGAACTTTGAGAGCTCATCATTAAGCCGTAATCGCCGTTTCCGGATTTTGCTGTGTCACGTTTACTTCATCCAATTTATTCCCTATCTTGAATTCAATATCCTTGAAAAACCTATCCCACATTCCATGCAAATGCTCTTCTACTTTAGGCCATACATCATTTTTAAATGTCGTTCCATCATCAGAAAATAAATTACCAAAAAAAACTCCTACTTCCTCATAACTTGATTGAAAATGTTGAAGAAATGTTTCCACTTCCTTATGAGTATCATGTGCCACACTCAACGCTTTTCCTTCTGTGCTCTTATTCCCACGCATTGCAACGGCAAGACCTGTTTGAATATATCCCAAGCCTGTCCTAATAGCTTTTATAGGCTGCAGCCATGAACTCTTATCACTTTTTGGTACATTATTTACTATATTTTCCACCAACCTATTTATTAAAGGAGACAATAAATCTTGACAAAAATGTTTGATATTGTCTTTTGTCTTAATCACAGGACTTTTTATGCACTTTTCTGCCAAATAGTACTCAAATCCTGCTCTCTCTAGTAACTTCTTAATTGCTTCTTCATCAAAAATTTCATGCTCGAATGCTTTAAGTAAATCATCTTCTATTATTGCAAACTTTATTTTTTCGCGAGATTCCAGTTCTTCTCTATAATCATTTTTTGTTTCTTCATTTATCAATAATCCTTTTTCTTCCAATTTCAACTGTTCTAATGCTTTTAGAATTTCTTTGTTATTTTTCAAGTGCTTCTGTATTAATTTCGTATTTGGATGCCCTTCCCCTTTTCTATTCCACTCATCTTCTAAGTACTTATTTAAATCCTTACTCCCTTCTATTATTTTTCTCAATAGCATAGGTTGTTCAGGTCTTTTTAAGTATTTTTCAATTCTCACTCGATGTGAATTAATCTTTTCTACTAGATCTGGTGCCTCCCTTTCTAATAACTTACATGAATTCTCTATACCCTTTGCTTGACTTTTAAACAAATCTTGCGTTTTACGTTTCGTTATTTCTAAATACATCTTTGCTATAGAAGCATTCACTTTACCTGAAGCTTCTTCTAAACTTTCCCCATTCAAAGGACCTTTTATCTCCTCTTCTAAATCTCGAAATTGGTCTATTAAGCTTAGTATTCCTAACAGGCCTAACTCATCCTTAGCTTTTTTCATTACTGATTCTACTAGCCTTCGCTCAACTTCTTGATCACCATACTCGAACTTAAAAAGACCTTCTAATTTCCTTTTTAAATCATCATCTGTTAAGTTATTTTTTCCTTCATCATATATTGCTTTCAATTTTTCATGTATCCCAGTATATCTTTCCTGTCCTTGTTTTTTTAAATCTTCAATTCTTTTTTTAGCATCATTTAGAGCTTCCTCTGTTTTTCCAGGATCTGTATCTTTATAAACATCAATTATTGCTTTTTTAGCTATTTTCCCTTCTTGTATAAGCCGTTCCCATTCTGCTTTAAATACAGGAAGCTCACTATCTTCTAAGATATCTGGCACTTTTGCTCCTGCTTTTTTTAGATCTTTTATTATAATCTCTTTTTCAACTGGTAATTCCTTACCTTGACTTTCTAATTTCTGTTTCACTAAAGTATTTTTTAGCTCATCTTCCAGTGAAAAATCTTCTCCCCGTCTATTTTGCTGAAACTTAATTGCTTGTATAAAGGCAACTTGATAAGCATTTTCTATTAAGTGAGTTGTCAACTTAGAATCTATGCTACTCACCACTTTCAGCCTGAATTCACTCAATAATTCCTTCAGTTTATCATGTGTAATATCTTTCTTTTCTAGCTTCATCAGCTCTTCCATAGTTCTTGCGCATTCTTGAATTGAAGTTGCAATTACACTTGCGATCTCATTACGCAAGGGCTGAAGACCATTTTTTAAATCGACACCAGTTGACAATTTCAGTATGGCATTACGTTCTGAATCCTGTATCACATTAAACCATTTGCCATTTTCACTTTGGCATAAATCTCTCAGTAATTGTTTAAATTGTGGTGGAAACTTTATTTCCATATCATATGTAATGCTTGTTCTAGAAACTTTCGTTTCATGAAAAGATACCTCTATATTTTGGTGCTTATTAGAATACTGCCCCATACTTATTTTAAGAGCAGTAACTAAAGAGTGAGATAAATCTCTATTTAAAAGATAAAAAGTAGCCAAAGCAACTGTTGCAGGAACGATTAAGACTACAAGCACAGTCACATTAACAAAAATTGCCATTGCAGCAAGAGCGCCATATGCCAATCTTTTTGGCACACCTGTTTCACTCTTTTTTGTCTTATCTTCCACTACACCTTCTTGTGTCTTGCTATTTGCTTTAAATCTACTGTATATGACTAACCCCAGTGCAGTAAAAGCAATATAAGGGAGCATTAAAACTGACAGAGCTAAATTTAATATTTTCTTCTCTGGGCAAGCTATGTTTATCTCTTTCAATATTTCGCTTGACATATTATACCAGGAGGTAAAAAAGTCAGAATTATAATCTTTATAATGAAATATACTGAGTGGAACATTAAAAGCAGCTATTTGTTTAATTAACCAATCCTGCTTACTTACAGCATCAAAAAACTCTTCTTCCTCTTCCAAAGCAACATTGGAAACAGATTGTACTTTATCTAAACCATCACTATTGTTATTTAAATCAACAATTTCTTTATGGCTATCTGTAACAACTTGATTCATATCACACCCTACTTAAAGCAATTTAAGTATAGCATAAACATTACTAACTTTGCAACTTTATTAACTTAATACCAACTGTCAAACCTTGGTATTCCTTAAAATAGAAATCGGCCTCGATCTCTTTATTAGTGTCCAAAGATAAGGCAAGGGTCTGCTCTTTTATATATTTATTCCATGTAGTTATTGCTTCCTTAATTTTTTCATCTTCTGTTTTGATTATTACTCTGATTCTATCTGATATATGAAAATCAGCTTTTTTTCTAGTTTCTTGAATAAGCCTCACAACATCTCTTGCGAGTCCTTCTAGAATTAGTTCGTCATTGAGCTCAGTGCTCAGAACAACAATCCCTTTATTGTTATCAAATACAGAAGAATATTCACTGTTTGCTTTTAACAATAGTTCATATTCACCTTTTTCTATAGTATAGTTCTCTGTTTCATCCCCCAGAAATATCTGCTCATTTTCAACTTGTTTCCACTTTCCTTCTTTGACATATTGAACTAGTTTCTTGATTTTATCTGGAATCTTCTTGCCAAGTAGAGGGAAATTTAGTTTCAGCTCTAGTGATGCAATATCTTCAAGTCTATTTACTAATTCTAATTTTTTTACATTTACCTCATCTTTTATCATCTCTTGGTATTCATTTGAGTCTGCAGTACACTGGATCCCAGTGTCACGCACTGGGATGACAGAAAACGGCTCACCTTCAAGAAAACTACAGAAAGACTGATGGTAGATAGTCATACTGCCAAGTGGCTGCCTGATGCGCATGTTAAACGTATTTCTGATGGATAATGCAGAGTTACATATCTCTCTTACCAAATCCATCTTGGCAATGAGCTGACTATTATATCTATCTGATTGTGGAAAATCAGCCAAATGAACAGATATTTCTTCATACCTAAGCCCCTGCCATATAGTCTCTGTTATCAGTGGCAACAAAGGAGCTGCAGCCCGAAGTATGTAATAAAAAACCGTATATAGAACATTATAAGCATCAGTTTTATCCTGATCACAATCACTTTTCCAAAAACGCTCGCGATTGCGACGAATATACCAATTATTTAGTACTTCAAAAAAATCTGTCAGGATTTTGCAAGCTTCCTGAGAGTTATAGTTGTTCATAGAAGCTTGCATACCTTCCACAACTTCAAAACATTTTGAAATCATGTAGCAATCAATAGTATTCTGATAATCCCTACAAATCTCAGCTTTAATTCCATCTGCATTTGCATACATAGTAAAAAAGTGATAACTGTTCCAAATAGGTTTTATTACGTTTTTCAGAACATCTCGTATCGAATTTCCTTCTTTATCGAGTAGTAAATTGCCACCACAAACGATGGAACCAGATAGCATAAGAAAACGCAGCGCATCGGAACCGTATTTGTCAAAAACCTCCATTGGATCTGCATAATTATTCAAACGCTTGGATAGTTTCTGCCCTTCCACATCAAGAACCACACCGTGACATATGCAGTTCTTAAATGGCTCACTGTCAAATAAAGCAGTGGAAAGCACAAAAAGCGTATAGAACCATCCTCTTGTTTGTGCTATATACTCGGTGATAAAATCTGCAGGGAAATTACTCTCAAACCACTCCTTATTTTCAAACGGATAGTGAACTTGCGCGAACGGCATCGATCCAGATTCAAACCAACAGTCAAACACATCAGGCACACGACGCATAACTGATTTTCCTGTTGGATCATCAGAATTTGGTCTTATCAAAGTATCGATAAATGGTCTGTGCAAGTCATCTATTTTAACATTAAAATCTCGCTCTAGTTCTGCTATCGAACCATACACATCCACTCTTGGATATTTTACATCGTCTGACTTCCACACAGGAATTGGCGTACCCCAAAATCGATTGCGTGAAATAGACCAGTCGTGCGCTCCTTCAAGCCATTTTCCAAATTGACCATCTCTTATATGATTTGGCATCCAATTAACTCTCTTATTTAGCTCTGTCATTCTTCCCTTAAACTTTGTCACAGCAACATACCAAGAAGGCATAGTGCGGTAGATTAAAGGAGTGTCAGTTCTCCAGCAGTGTGGATAATTGTGAATATATTGCTCAGTTTTAAACCAGCTCCCCTGCCTTTTTAATTTCTTGATTACTGTATCATTGGCATCAAAAACATGAACTCCTGCCAAATCTGAAACTTCAGTAGTAAATTTTCCAGCGTTATCAACTGGACAAACAGCTCGAATATCATGGCTTTGGCAAAGGTAAAAATCTTCTTCACCAAATCCAGGAGCAGTGTGCACAACACCAGTACCATCTTCTGCTGTAACATAATCGGCAATGAAAACACGGAACGCATTCTTTGTATCTTTAAAGTAATCAAACAGTGGTCTATAAGGAAGACCTGCAAGATCACTTGCTTTAAGTTTTATATTACAGTTTTCATATTGAATATTGCTTTGTTCACAGTGGCTGACAAATTTCTCTAAATAACTTTCAGCAAAGATGCAAACTTCACCATTTACTAACACCATACAATACTCAATACCCTCCCCTACTGCCAGTGCGAGGTTGCTTGGCAACGTCCAAGGGGTTGTAGTCCAAGCAAGCAACTTACATTTTTGTTTAAATTGCTTTGGGTTTTCTAAAAGTTCAAACGCAACAGTTACAGCCTTGCTAGCTTTTTCTCTATAAGCATTATCTAGTCTTGTTTCAAAATTAGAGAGTGGAGTTTCGCACGCCCAGCTATAGGGAACAACGCGTATTGATTCATACACCAGACCTTTATCATAAAGCTGCTTAAATGCCCACATGACCGACTCCATGAATGACTTATCCATAGTCTTATAGTCATTGTGAAAATCTACCCATCTTGCTTGTCTATTTACATACTTCTCCCATTCTGATGAAAATTTCATCACAGAAGTACGGCAATGATTATTGAATTTTTCAATGCCAAACTTCTCTATCTCAGTTCTACCAGATATTCCAAGTTCCTTTTCTGCACCCATCTCAGCTGGTAAGCCATGGCAATCCCAACCAAATCTACGTTCAACCCTTTTTTGCAGCATAGTTTGATATCTTGCAAATGCATCTTTTATAAAACCAGTAAGCAAGTGTCCGTAATGCGGAAGTCCATTTGCAAACGGAGGCCCATCATAAAATACAAAACAATGACCCTTGGAACGTTTCTTGACTGACTGCTCAAAAATTTTATTTTCCTGCCAAAATTTTATGATTTCCTTTTCTAGCAATGAAAAATCAGGACTGCTGCTTGTATCAGGATAATACTTCATATTCATTTTAACTGGATAAAATCAAAGAATATAGAGCTTTCTGGAAAATTACAAATTCAAAAACTCTGTTTCTATAAACATAGATAGGTATTGACATCATTATACAACATATTAATTCATTAGACTTATTTATTGAGGTTGAAGATGAATAAAGACAATAGAAGTTGGCCTTATCATAAATTTCATGATGCTAACAAAAATAATAGTAAAAGTAGCTTTATTTGGAAATCGCTTTCTTATGAATACAACAATTCTGGAGAGATTGAGAGAATACGCTATCAGTGGGAAAAGAAAAAAAATCCCGCGAATCTATTATATCAAGTCTCATATGATTGCGTAACAGAGAGCTGTAGTCCTCTAAGGATTAAATCTAGATAGCTTATAAACTTATAAAACACACAAAGTACTTCTACATGAGACCATGGGAGCACTTTTCTCTAATTAGGCAGCGCATCCCAACAAACTATTTTGCCGAGCTTCCAATATCCTTACATTTACTATTTTATCTTTGTATTTATCGTCAGGATCATCAACGCATACTGATTGCATGTATGGGCTTTTACCAATAATTTGATTTTGGTGTTTACCTTTTTTATCACTGAATAGAACAGGAATAGTTTTTCCTATCATACTCTGATTAAATTCAAGTTGTTGCTTGCTAATTAATTCCTGTAACCGAAGAAGACGCTCTGTTTTAACCTCTTCTGGTACTTGATCTTTTCTTTCCGCCCCTGGCGTTCCTGGCCTTGGGCTATATTTAAAACTATAAGCCTGAGCGTACTTTACTTTTTCTACTAACTTCATAGTTTCCTCAAAATCTTTTTCAGTTTCTCCAGGAAAACCAACAATAAAATCAGAAGAAAATTCGATTTCAGGTTTCAATTTGCGAAATCTGTCTATTATTTCCAAATACTCCTCTGCAGTGTGTTTCCTGTTCATTGCATGCAATATTTTATTCGAACCTGACTGCACAGGTAGGTGAACAAACGGCATGAGTTTTGGCTCTTCCGCATGCACCAAGTAGAGAGATTCGTGCATATCTCTTGGATGAGAAGTTGTGTAGCGGATTCTTTCTAGGTTTTCAATTTTAGCAATGTGACTAATTAATTTTCCTAAATCCCAGACCTCTTCTTCGCACTCTCCATGATAAGCATTAACATTTTGACCGAGCAAATTAATTTCCCTTGCCCCATTTGCAACTAACTTCAATATTTCACGGAATATTTCATTTATTGGTCGTGAATACTCAGCCCCGCGAGTATATGGCACCACACAAAACGTACAAAATTTATCACAACCTTCTTGTATGGCAAGAAACGCAGAAGACCCCTGGCTATTGCCATAGCATTCATCTGGCAATTTATCAAACTTCGCAACTTCTGGAAAATCAGTATTTATTACATGACCTTTACTTCTGCTTGCTTTGACTATTAACTCCGGTAAAGCAGCGATACTCTGCGGACCAACAACAATATCAACAAAAGGAGCCCTTCTGAACACTTCTTCTCCCTCTGCTTGAGCCACACACCCGGCCACCACTATAGTAATTTCCTTATTTTTTTGTGATGAATGGATTCTTCCAAGCTCTGAATAAAGCTTTTCTGCTGCCTTTTCTCTAATATGACAAGTATTCAATATCACCAAATCAGCTTGTTCTACATCACTAACAACGTTGAATCCTAGAGGCTTAACTATATTCTCCATTAAAATGGAGTCATAAACGTTCATCTGACAGCCGTAAGTTTTAATATATAGGCCTTTCATATTTAAAATTCTTCACACAAATTCTAGCAAATTATACGAAAAACTGAATTCTAGTACAACAGCCAATAAAGATTGCTTGACAAACCTTCTCGCTTTCCTTACCCTAACAGTAGAGGTATTTTAAGAGCTCAAAAATCTATCTCCGTCTGCAGACTTTTCAGTCAATTTCTCAATAAAAAGTGTAGCGTATCTTCTTCAGTGTATACTGTAGTATGTGCGCTGTATTTTTTTTCTAATCTTTCAGGGAGATTTTATGTCCAGAATTCCAGATACTTGACCTTTATTCTTAAGCTAAAAACCGATTGGTACCTATGGTTTTTATAAAGAAAGTGCAAAAAATACTTTAAAGAATATGAAATAAAGGTAGAAAAGGTTTGAGTAACCAAAAACTGTTTCCAGGCATAAATTTGTGATGCATACTTAAAAAGTAATTACATTAATATAATGTTCACACTTATATGCCAACATAGATATAATACTAATTAAAGAGCATGTTATGCAAGAAGAAGTATTAGATTTTACAGATGCTCTTTGTCAAAATAAATGTGATTCCTTTCGAGTGACACTCTCTTATATCCTTCTTTAGGTTATATAGAAGTCTAACACAATTATAGAACAAGCTTAAAAGTTCTGGTAAAGTAGTTTTATTTATAAAGAGCATGCTACTTGATATTGAAAAACGCAGCATAACAAATGCACTGTGGAAGTTACAAGAAGCAGATCAAAGGGAGATTTTTACTCTTATACAGAGATTTGAGTTGCCAGAAATATTAGCAAGAATATTAGTTGCTCGTGGTGTTAACATAGAAAATGCACATGACTTCTTACACCCACTAATCAGATCGCTATTACCAGATCCCTTTCACCTCCTTGATATGGATAAAGCTGTTTCTCGCATAATAAAAGCAATAAACAATAATGAGAATATTGCAATATTTGGTGATTACGATGTTGATGGTGCAACGTCATCAGCATTGATTAATAGGTACCTAAGAGCGATTGGGACACACTCTATAATCTATATTCCAGATCGTGTTGATGAGGGCTATGGATTGAACACAGATGCTTTATTACAACTTAAAAAGAATGGTATTGATTTATGTATTTCTGTTGATTGCGGTACGCTTGCATATCAACCAATAGAAGAGGCAAGGGTTTTTGGACTTGATATTATAGTTATCGATCATCACCTTGGTATAGAAAAATTACCAAGTGCTGTAGCAGTTGTTAATCCCAACCGCCTTGATGAGAGCTCTCCTTATAATAACTTAGCAGCAGTTGGAGTGTCATTTCTGCTAATTGTTGCTCTTAACAGAAGCCTACGTGAGCAAGGATTTTTTACCAACAAAAAAGAACCAGATTTATTTGATCTACTGGATTTGGTTGCTCTTGGAACTGTTTGCGATGTTATGCAGATTACAGGCCTAAATAGGGCTTTTGTTTTACAAGGATTAAAAGTTATGTCAGCAAGAAAAAATGTTGGCTTACGTGTTTTGTTTGACGCTTTGGGAATCCTTGAAAAACCAAGTGTTTCACGATTAGGGTTTAGTATTGGGCCATGTATAAATGCCGGAGGAAGAATTGGAGAAGCATCGCTCGGTGCAAGGTTGCTTTCCACTGATGATGAAGAAAAGGCGCATTCAATCGCGCTAAAACTAATAGATTTGAATAATGCAAGAAAAATGCTAGAAAATGAGGCTATTTTGGAAGCTACAACACAAGCGGAAAATTTTGCCCACTTAGGTGTAAATTTTATAATGGTAAGTGGTAATTGGCACCAGGGAATAATTGGTATCATTGCATCAAGACTAAAAGAGCAGTTTCACTTACCAACGATAGTGATATCTTTAAACAATGGAATAGGAAAAGCAAGCTGTAGGTCAATTTCTGGAGTAGATATTGGTGCTGCGGTTCTTTCTGCAAAATTTACCAACCTAATCATTGAAGGTGGTGGTCACAGTATGGCAGCAGGATTTTCGATTGAAGAAGATAAAATAAGTGATCTACATGATTTTTTTACTGAAAGATTTGCAAACTCCACAAACGATAAAACTATAAAAGCTGATGGTATAGTAACAGCTAAAGCAATAAACTTATCCCTTTGGAATCAACTGCAGCGCTTAGAGCCATTTGGTGTTGGCAATCCTGAACCGAGATTCATCATTCAAGGAGCAAAGATAAGAAAGCCGGAAGTTATAGGAGTTGACCATATAAAATGTTTTATTGCTGACGATAATGTTATGGTCAAAGCTATTGCGTTTCGCTGTGCAAATACTGAGCTTGGCTCTGCTATTATGCAGGGTAATGTTAAAGCCATTTTGGGTAAAATCTCTATGAATTACTGGAATGGCAATGAATTTATACAATTTATGATAGAAGATGTCTTAACCATTAGTTAAGTTACTATTTTAAAATAATTACCTATCAATCTCACCAAAGACTATGTCGAGTGAACCGACAATTGCTGCAATGTCAGCAAGCATGTGTCCTTTTGCCATGAAATCTAAGGCCTGTAAATGCGCAAAGCCAGGTGCTCTTATTCGACATCTATAAGGTCTATTGGTACCATCTGAAACTATATATACTCCAAACTCACCTTTTGGCGCTTCAACAGCCACATATGCCTCACCTTCTGGCACATGATATCCTTCTGAATAAAGCTTAAAATGATGAATCATAGCCTCCATAGATTCTTTCATTTCTGCTCTTGGCGGTGGAGAAATTTTTCTATCTTCAGTTTTTATTGGCCCTTTAGGAATTTTCTCTATGCATTGCTTCACCAAGCTAATAGATTGCCTAATCTCTGCCATTCTTACTAAATAACGGTCATAACAGTCACCATTTTGGCCGATAGGTACATCAAAATCTAACTGATCATATATCTCATATGGCTGGCTTTTTCGCAAGTCCCAAGCAAGTCCAGCAGCACGGAGCATTGGTCCACTAAAGCCCCAATCAAGCGCCTGTTTTATCGATATTTCACTAATTCCTACAGTGCGTTGCTTCCATATCCTATTTTCTGTTAGAAGCTCATCAACATCATCTATATACTTTGGAAACTGCTCTATAAATTTTGCAATATCTTCAATCAAACCTTCTGGGATATCTGCTGCAAGTCCACCTGGCCTTATATAAGCTGCGTGAAATCTTGCACCTGAGGCCCTTTCATAGAACTCGAGTATTTTTTCTCTCTCTTCAAAGAGCCATAAAAGAGGAGTCATCGCCCCAACATCAAGTGCTTGGGAAGAGATATTTAGTAAATGATTTAGTATTCTTGTCAGCTCACAAAATAGAACACGCAAATATTTTGCCCTAATCGGAACTTCGCACTGCAATAATTTCTCTACACATAACGAATATGCATGCTCTTGTGACATTGGTGACACATAATCAAGGCGGTCAAAATAAGGCAGAGCTTGAAGATACGTTTTATGTTCTATTAACTTCTCAGTGCCGCGATGCAAAAGTCCAATGTGGGGATCTGCCCTCTCGATCACTTCACCATCCATTTCTAAAACAAGACGTAGCACCCCATGTGCAGCTGGGTGCTGAGGGCCAAAGTTTAGCATCATTGTCTTTAGATCTGGCATGTTTGGAAGTTTAAGATATTAAAATTGTATAGGGTAAAATGTGCTTAAAGTCAAGAGGCTTCTTGTACAAGCTATAACTCATCGTTACAATAGAAAAACTCTCAAAAACTTCACCACTTCTTCATGATCTGATAGACAATGTTTATGTGTCACATACAATTATTGCACTTATGTTGATCAAGGCAGCGAAATTATGTATAGATAATTTTGATTGAGAAATAGTTTTTCTACTATATAAATTCTACTTTAGAGTAATCAAAATTAATGAAAGACAATAAATATAGTTTAGGTTTAAGGATCATTCATTGGTTAATGTCTGCTCTTATTATTGGTATGCTTTGTTCTGGACTGTACATGAAAAGTTTGCCGATTAGCAGTGAAATTAAATTCAGCATATACGCTATTCATAAGGCTTGTGGTATCACCGTTCTTGGATTAATTATAGTACGTATATTTTTTCGCGTCTTTACTTATGTTCCTCCATTACCGGCAAGTTTTTCTCGGTTCGTAATTAATGCGAGCAAAACGATACACTTTGGTTTGTATTTTTTGATGGTGCTAATGCCATTATCTGGTTATGTCATGTCTTCTGCTTCTAGTAAAGAGATCAAATATTTTGTTCATATCCCTTTGTTAATCAATGAAAACAAAGAGCTAGCTAGTGTAGCTAATCAGCTACATTCGATGCTTGCATATCTTATGATAGTCTTTATAACCTTGCATATACTTGGTGCTTTAAAACACACATTTATAGATAAACAAAACATTTTTAAACGTATGATATAGGCTATATGTTGAGCAGGCTTTGGAAGAAAGGAACGAATTTTCTCGGTAGTGAGTTTGCAGTAATGGGTGGTGCTATGAGCTGGGTTTCAGAGAGAAATTTAGTTTCAGCAATCTCAAATGCCGGTGGTTTTGGTGTAATTGCATGTGGTGCAATGTTTCCAGACTTACTGAAAAAAGAAATCATAGAGACACAGAAATTAACTCATAAGCCATTTGGTGTCAATCTAATTACTATGCACCCAAATTTGAGTGAGTTAATAGATATATGCATTGAAACAAAAGTAAGCCATGTAGTTCTTGCTGGCGGATTACCAACAAAACCTAATATAGCAAAAATCAAGAATGCAGGCATTAAAGTTATGTGCTTTGCACCAGCATTAAGCCTTGCGAAAAGGTTAGTAAACATGGGGGTAGATGCGTTAATAATAGAAGGTATGGAAGCAGGAGGACATATCGGTCCTGTTAGCACTTCTGTTCTCGCACAAGAGATATTACCTCATTTTAAAAATGAGAAAACACCGGTGTTTGTTGCAGGTGGAATAGGAAGAGGCGAAATGATAGTGAACTACCTAGAAATGGGAGCAAGTGGCTGTCAAATAGGTACATTATTTGTCTGCACGAATGAGTCAATCGCTCACAAAAATTTTAAAGAAGTATTCATCAAATCAGCTGCGCGTAATGCTGTATCTTCTGTGCAGATTAGTGCTGATTTCCCTGTAATTCCAGTAAGGGCTATAGTTAACAAAGCAAGTGACGATTTTATGGAGCATCAAAGAGACATTATTGATAAATATCAAAATGGAGAAATCTCAAAAGAAGATGGGCAGCTTGAAATAGAAAAGTTCTGGGCTGGAGCCTTAAGAAGAGCAGTAATTGATGGAGATGTTGAAACAGGATCTTTAATGGCTGGTCAAAGTGTTGGAATGGTTGATAGAGAAAAGCCTGTAAAAGAAGTAATAGATATACTAGTTCAACAGGCAAGCAATTATGTTGAAATGTAAAATCGGTAATCAGCAAAGAAAATAGTTAGCAAATTGCTATAATTATCCGCAATAAGGCATAACTGCCCGGTTTTAATGTAAAATTAACGCTAAAGAGGTATTCATACATTTTATTTGTATGAGAGGAATGTTATGCTAGGTACTTTAAAAAAATCTAGAAGTAATGATTTACCTTATAAAATAGAAGCGCTTATTCAATCTTTGAGTAATGAAGAAGATCGTAAACTGTTCACCAATATATACAAAAAGGTCACAAAAAACACACATAATCATGGAAATCTAAAAAAGGAAGATAGAACTATCGCAAAATGCATAGAGTTGTTCAACAAAGGAGCTGATCCTAACATATTAATTAAATTAGCAAAATTACTGAGAGAGCAAGAAGAATATCAAAAATATTATAATTATTACACCGAGAAATTTCTTCCAGCATTGGAAAAAGAAGTGATAGAGTCAGAGGGATTAATGAAACCTTCAGTACTTAACAACGAAGAAAAATCATCACAAAGATCACCAACAAAAAGAGGAAAAATATTAGGAATAATTTCAAGGATTACTAATAAAAGTAGTGACAAAAATCATTCTAGTAGCGTTATTCAAAATCAAAAAGATAGACAAGGTAATGCTATGGAACTATTTAACAAACAAAGTCTTTCTGGTGAAGTTGAAATTCCCAAAAATTCAGGTATTAATCCTCTGGAAAAGGATTCTTTAGCTAAGGGTGTAAGTGGAAAAGGAACCCCTGGAATATATAATCCCTTGAGAAGTTCAGGTTATCATAGTGCTTCAACATTTCTTACATCAAAACAATCGCAAGAAAGAAAGGAGATCGCACAATCACAATTGAATAGTCAATCTGATCTTTCGATTGATAGTAAAGATTTAAAAAATGAAAAGCCTAATATAACTGTGAATGCTGTAGAAGTGCCAAGCGGTGCAAATACTTCTAAACTCAGTAGTAGTAGTGATTTAGATAGTGGAATAAATTCATCTAGCTTGGCATCAAGTAGCAGAAGGAACAGCTTAACTTCAGTAACAAGCATTTCATCTGAGGAAAGTGTACACTTAAAATTAAACCCTGCTGAGGAAGATAATAGTTTGCAACTAGAAGATGAAGGAAAAACAAAATTAGCACATCCGAACAAAACAAGACCCAAAGGCCCAAGCGGAAGAATACCCCCTTCTAAACATTATAAGAAGACTGAAGAAGGGCCTCATTGTGTGATCTCAGTGACAGGCAGTAAGGTAAAAGATACAATGCAATCCAATAATTATGAAAATAATAGTAAAATCAAAAACAAAAATCTTCACGTCGCACTTGTAACAAGTTCTGCTCTCTTAGCAATAGGGTGCATTGTTGCAGGAGCAATGACATCAGGATTAGTAGGAGCAGGACTGTTTGTGGTGGCTGCAGTGTTTGCTACAGCAGCTGCTGCTGAATTTTGTTCAAATATTCTGTCAAGTAAATTGACATCCATTAGTGTGAGTCCTCTTGTTGATAATAAAGAGCTAACACGGTGATAAAAGTTAAATATGAGTTACTTATGGTGAGCAAGTGAATTCTGTTCTTGCCTATTGATGTAAAAATTGTTACATTTGAGGAGTATCTTAAAGGTATTTAGCTGATGCATATTCAATTGGGTAGAGTTTTTGCTATTGTAGCCCTGTTAAGTTTTATCTTCATGTCATGTTCTAGCAAAGCAAGTGATGAATTGAAAAATATACCAGGAACGTTGAAAGAACTTATTTCTTCATTTTCAGTTAAAGATACTGTAGAAAATATGAGTCCCTCAACAATTATAGGTTTATGTATAGCTACAGTGATACTTGCAGTAGTGTTCAGAGGCCTAATTTTTTTCATGATAATATTTGGCGTACTGATCATGATGTTTGGAAGCACAGAAAAGGCAACAGATTACCTGAAAGAAAAATTCAACTTTGCAAAGGACATACAGTTACAATCCAATAACAAAAAAGAAGATAAGGATTAAGTAAGATAGATGATTCTTTATTATCTTTTTATTGAATACGCATGATATTATATGCAACCAAAAGTACCAGCCACTAGCTCTAATTCTGAAAAAAAGAACAATTTAGCGTTACTAGAAAGTATTAATTTAGATTTTATCCCTTATGCTTGCCACTACGATGAAGAAACTATACTAACAAAACAGGGGGAATTATTAAAAATAATCAAATTAGAAGACTATTCTTCAGTTGATAACTATGGTGATCTTAGAACTGAAATTAGAAAAAGTATATCAAAAAATATCAAGAGTTTATATTTTACCGTTTGGATTCACACTGTCCGTAAGCGCAATAAACTGAGCTTACAGTGGAATAAAACTGCAGACTTTTCCGATCAGCTACACTCAACGTGGTTTAATAAACTAGTTGATAGTAAACTACAGTATATAAATGAATTGTACATTGTGGTGTTACTTAATGATTTTGGCAAACATATTAATAATGCATTTTTTTTTGGCGGGATAAAGAATAGGCACAAGTTATTTTTACAAAAAAATCATCAAGAATTACAAAAAATAACTGACCTGATTCAAAAAGATTTAGAACCTTTTGGAGCTAAAAAACTGGGCCTTAGGTCTAGTGAAGGCAAAATATATTCTCAAATGATGGAATTTCTCCATTACATTATTACATTAACGCACAAAGATTATCCAATATGTGAAAGGGATCTATCGCAGCATGTGAAAAACCTAAAAGTAGCTTTCGGTTTCAATAAATTTCAAACATCGTTTGAAGGTCAACAGAAGTTTGGTTCTATTTTTTGCATAAAGGAATATCGAGAAATCCCCTTAGAAAATATAGATAGGTGTTTGCAACTTGACTCTGAGCTTATCATCACAGAAATAATAATATTTACTAGTAATAATAAAGCAGTAAAAGAATTTAAAAAACAAATTAATATACTGCAAATCAGTGAGGACAATACCTTACTTCAAAACTCAGGAATAAATGAAATAATAGAGCTTGAAAAAATTTCTGCGATGGATTTTTGTCAACAGAAAATTATTGTTACAATCTTTGCAGATGATAAGAATAGGTTAGCTAAAAATATCAGCGATCTATCTTCTGTAATGTCGTTAATCGGGTTGATGATGTTTAGAACTGATCTGCACATGGAAAATCATTTTTGGGCACAGCTTCCTGGAAACTTTGCTTTTGTTACACAACCAAAAAATATATTAGAAAAATATGCTTGCAGCTTTGCTATGTTGCATGATTTTACATCAGGTACGTTAAAAGGAGGAAGATGGAAAGAAGCAGTAACAGTTTTTTTTTCAAAAAAAGGCAGTCCTTACTTTTTTAACTTTCATGGAAAGAAAAATAATGGTCATACCACAATACTTGGAGCTCCAAATTCAGGTAGAACCTCACTGATCAATTTCTTACTTTCGGAATCAAGAAAATTTAACCCTAGGATTGTTATATTGGATAATACTGGAAAATCAATAATATTTACTAAAGCAGTAAGCGGCCAATATTACATAATTGATCCAAAATATAAAGATAAAAGTCTAAAATTTAACCCACTGAACATTGAAGATAGTGCTTCTAATCGCAATATGCTTGTTGAATTGATCAAAAGGATGGTTGCAGATGCAAGCTTGGTAGACGTAGAAGAAAAGACAAAAAAAATTGTAGATTCTATATTTGCTATACCAAGAGAATCGCGATCTATTTCTCAAATTTCTGAAGTGCTTTTACTTCTTGGAGGCAAAATAAGTAAATGGTGTGGTGAAGGTGAATTTGCTTACTTATTCCAAGATGGTGATGAGTCAGATATTGACTGGGGAACAAAAACTATATCCCTCAATACTGCAAATCTCACTAAGCAAAAAGAATGTATGTCCGTGATACTTTACTATTTCTTATACTCTTTCGAAGCAAAATGTGATGGCTCACCTGCAATACTTGTTTTGGATGAAGCATGGGAGATAAGTAATATTTTTCCTACAGAGGGAGAGTTTGACGACTGGATGCAAAGAATGACAAAGTTAAATGTTGTAGTAATTCTAAGTACTGAAAACTTAAACCTAGCATTTGCTAGCAAGTTTACTCAATATTTAGATAAGCATGTCGATACGAGAATCCTGATGCCGAACATAAATGCAAACAGGTTATACATGAAAGCATTTTCTCTGTCGAAAGAGGAACTGAATGTCATTTTGCAAACACCAACACAGGAAGGTTTATTTTTGATAAAGCAATACAAAGGTTTAGTAACTTTAAATCTAGATTTGAAGAATATGAAAGAAATAAATGTACTTTCAGCTAATAAAGAAACTATAAAGTATATGTATGAAGCAATAAAGGAAAAAGGCGAAAAAGTGAGTAAGTGGTTACCGGCGTTCTATGAAAAATGTAAAGCTTAATTTTTTATTGATATTCTCCTTGATATTTTGTCTTTCTTATCAAGGATATGCTGATTGTCCAACATTTGTAAAAAGTAATACTGAAATTGAAGCTACAGGAAGTAAAGCAGGAAAAGGTATTGTGAATTTTTTTAAAGGCAAGTGGAGCGATTTAGATTTTGACGAAAAATTATTGCAATTTATTAAAGTTACAGCAGTAAATAATCAGGGACCAGAAGGTTACTTCGATCCAAAGATTAAGGTCTGCGATTACGAAGGGAACGACAACTGTTATATATTATCCAGTGGAACATCCTGCCGCCAGATATATGGAACGCAGAGTACAGGAGCTGGAATTTCTGCAGCAGCTTTTATCGATTGGGAAGGAGATAAAACAAAAGCTGGAGGAGAAATTGCCCAAGGTCTTGGATGGGAATGGGCAGATGGTGTTACTGATGAAGAAAAAGTAAAATTTGCTAATGCCCCTAAAATATGCGCTTGTAGTCAAAAGGGGGCTTGTATGTCAGGAATTTCTTCATGGGACTCTAGAGTATTTTCTGGGGAAAATATTTTTCGTCCTGGAGAGATGGAAAAAGCTTGTGATACATGCTATCAAACAAAAGTAAAGTGTGCCCCTGTGCAACTTGCACCTGGCCCACCTCCATTTTGTGAACAACTTGCGATGTCACCACCACAAGTTAGAATTGTTCCTATAACAAATGAAGAAAATGATTATTTCCATCCAAGAGTTGGAGTCATTATTGGTGAGCTGAAGGAAAGAAGGGAGCTACCTTTTCCACGCGTTATTTCAAGTAATAAAAACATTCAAAGTGCTACATACTCTATTCCAGATAAAGATACCCACCATCACTTTAAAACTTATAGAAAAAAAGGTCAGCTCTGCACTGAATATTATGGTACTGAGAGAGAAGAATCTAAAAGAAAATTACAATTTCCTGCTCGCTGTTTTCCAGAACCACCTTCTCCAGAGCTTGAAGAAGTAAGCATAGCAAAGCCTGATGAGGGTAAAGGTGAAAATACATTAAAAGTAAAAATGAAGATGAGTGAGAACGTTTGCACTTATGACACACGTGGAACTCACAATAATGGAGTATGTACTTTTTATGTTAATGCGAATTCTCCTACATATGTTGGCCATCTACCTTTAAAAGTAGTAAAGCCAGCAATAGTAAAAAAAACAACTGGTAACGGTAACATAAAAAGCGATATCGATAACGTAATAGAAGGTATATTAAAAAATAATTCGCAGTTTGAAGTGCTAAAAAAGTATGGGTATGTTCCTGATATCGAAACAGAATGTAAAGAATCTCGGGATGGTAAGTGCAAGCTAGATGACTCAGGATATCCCAAAATAGAAGTAAAATATAAAGAAAATTCTAAAAGTAAAATGCTCTGTCTCTCTGGTTGGCAGCTAGAACCAGAGGAATTTGTTCTTGAAAAAGGAAGTGAGCTAATATCACTAAAGTCAATGAGAGCAAGCTATGCTAAACACAATACTGTTTACTCGAAAGAATCAAATCAATCTTATTATTTTCCTTGCAAAAAAGGGGAAATTATTGAATTAGTTGATGTTTTAGCAAAGCCACAAGATGCACTGAATGAAATAATATTCAATAAGAAAGGATATATTTCTATTCCTGAAGAAAATAAGCCTAGAGATAATTGCATGGCAAAAGAGGATAAAGAGGTAGATACAAAACAAAATTGTGACAAATGCAAAATAGTATATGAGTTAACAGATGGAAAGTATGAAGAAAAAAACTGTAATCACGGTGATGATGGTTGCCTCTGCTTTGATGGAGTGTGTAGTCGCTCAACACAGTATGTGAACAAGGACAACAAGCCTTTTTACTTAAGAGTTTCACAGGATGAAAATGAAGTTGTAAAGAAGTTAGATCATCCAATTAAAGCAAATAGAACAGAAGTCTTTTTTGCTGATAAATTATGCAGATTCGATTTAGATGGTTTAAAAAAGAGATTGCGTGAAATAATAATAGCACAATTGAAACATAAGAAGCAGATTATTGAAGACAGGGATCAAAAACTTTATGAGCTTGGAGATGGCTATACAGATGATCTGTCAATGTATGATTACGTTGAAATAGAAGCATGGGGAGGTGGTGAAGCTGGTCATATAGCTGATAAAGCTCAGTCTACAGAAAATAGACCAGGAATGCCAGGTGATTACATTAAAGCTAAACTAAAAATCAACCCCGATTATCCCTACATTAAAGTAAAAGTGACAGAAGGAGGTGGTGGACAAGAAAATGATAAATCTAACAAGGATGGGGGACCTACTTTAATAAAAATGTGCAGAGACCTTTCAGAAACAATTTGTAAAGATTTAATTACTGTTGCAGGTGGAGGTACATACAGAACCTACGGGAGAAAGAATTACAAAGATACAATAATTCATGAGCAAAATTTAAAGCTAGAAGAAGAAGTTGTAAAAGGAGATAAGTTAGACTCTAGAGAGGATAATGAAATAGCATACATAAGGAATGGTAAGATTGAGTATGAAAATGTACCAGAATGTAGTAAAAGCTACACTAATATAATATATGGTGCTGGCGGCTGCATCAACGAAAGCAGCAAAAATTATAGCAAGGGCGCTCCTGGTTATGTGAAAATTAAACCTATATTTGAGGAAATTAATGAAAAAAGAGTAAAAAAAATAGATGATGCTATTGAAAAAATGATACAAAATCCAGATGATATCACAGGTATTGATGATTCCTTAATAAATAAACTTGATAAAAAGATTATTGAGACAATTAAGAAAGAAATCGAAAACGAATTGTTAGGATCATAGTAAAAGGACCCTGATTGTTGCAAATGGGGTAAAGTTGAATTTACATCACTGAGAGTATCTGTTCAGATGCATGTCAAACCAGTGTTTCTTTTCTTGTATCTCAGTTCCCATAATGTCATCCCAGTGCGTGACACCCATTTCTTTCTAGTGCTTCCTTCCTTGTCATCACAGCTTCCATAATGTCATTCCAGTGCTTGACACTGGAATGGCTTTGTTGCATAGCAACTGAAAAAATCTGGTGGCTACTGACAAAATTCATTATAAAACAGCCATTTAACTGTTGAAGAAAAAATATGCCACAGAAAATGAAAGTCAGTAACCAAAACGAATATAACAAATTCCTTGAAAAAAGGGGGAATATTTTTCGTTACATCGATGAAGCTATCGAAAATTGGTATGAAAATAGTCCAAAAATGCAGGGCGGCAACTATATTTATAGTGATAAAGTTGTGATTTTGGTGCATATAATCGTTAATCTTTTTAGAATTGGCTTAAGACAAACGGTAGGGTTTGTAAAAGGATATCTGCAACAAATAGGAAAAAATTTGGCAGTTATCAGCTATTCACAAGCATCAAAAAAAACTTAATATTAAGATAAATGATTGCAGGATTGATAAAAGCAACATGGAAAATATTGAAATTATCATAGATAGTACAAATTTACAGTAACACTCCTGGCCACAGTAAGGAAAACAGTGCAGATAGAAAGTACCGAAGCTACGAGCAAGTAAGAAAGTTACATGTTATGTTAAGTGTGAATAGTAAAAAAGCTATAGCTGCAAGATACAGTAATGGCGTCTACTCTGACCACTATGGAGCTTGCTTGAAGAAGTTAATTTTCAGCACAAAATAAAAGCATTATATGCAGATAGGGCATACGATAGGCAAAAACTTTATAAATTGTGTAAGAAATACGATATAAAGACAAAAGTTCTACCAAAAAAGGATGCAGCAGAACATTCAAAAATAGATTATATGTCTGACAGAAATGCTGCTATTAGGTTAATAAAATTATATGGACAAGATGGTGTAAAAGAGTGGAAAAAGGAAGCAATTTATGGAAAAAGATCTTACATAGAAGGATTTTTCTCAAGGTTGAAGCAAGTATTTGTTTAGGAATAAATCTGAAGTAAACCGTGAAAAAGAATTACTAATTAAGTGCTATTTGCTCAACAAATTCACTGGTATTGGTATGGCTAAATTTGAAATCATTACATAAATTTGTCGTAAACCATCACTGCTTAAGGTGCTATGCAACAAAGCCCACTGGAATCCATGTAAATTTAACTGGACGCCAATGTCACAAACTAGTTTTCTCATCTATCTTATTTTGCTACTCTGCTGAACAGATACGTCAATTTCATCTACTGATGAGCTAGGTCTGCTGTCCTTTATATGTTGTACCAAAAGCTCCATAATTTTTTTTTGCTCATAAAATTGCTGAAATGAATATATTCCATTCGAGCCAACTAACACGAAGAATCCTCCTTGTACATTTGGAGGATTATCATGCCAGCTAATGTTTCTTACGTATTAAGCAGCTTGTAAGGAAGTATCTCCTGAAAGGTTTTTAATATTAGGATCAGCACCTTTTTCTAGCAGTAATCTTGCCATTTTTTCATTACCTTTCATAGCTGCTATATGTAGAGGTGTATTGCCAAGCTGATTGCCAATATTGACATCCACCCCTTCTACACTAAGTAATAATTGAGCTACCTCGTCATGGCCATTATTAATAGCTACACACAAAGGATTCATACTGGTATCACAGCCATTGACTTTAGCACCATTATCAAGAAGCAACTTAACTACTGCTGCATGCCCATTCTGAGCAGCTAGATACAAGGGTGTGACATTATTTTTTTTATCTACCATGTTAACATCAGCATTTTTTGTGCTAATTAATAGTTCAACTATTTCAGTATGTCCGTTCTGAGAGGCTAAGTACAGAGCTGTTATACCAAATTCATTGTCTTTAGCATCAATCTTAATTTCTTGAGTATTAAGTAACACCTTTACAACTTCTACAAGTCCATTTTGAGCAGCAATATGTAAAGGTGTCTTACCATCAGTACAGTCTTTTATATTGGGATCAGCTCCCGCTTTAATTAACTCCTCTACTATAGCTTTGCTTTTAGCTACAACAGCAAAGTGTAAAACTGTACTGCCTTTAGTAGTTCTTGCATGAATATTAGCTTCTTTACTGATTAGTAACTTTACTACGTCTAAATGTCCTGAATAAGCAGCAAAATGCAAGGCTGTAAATTCTTTTTTATCCTTGATATTGATATCAGTTTTTACATTAAGTAATAACCTAACTTCATTTATGTTACCGTTATAAGCGGCTTGATGTAATAGAATATTTTCAACCGGGAGCGATTGAGTGCTGAACATATTTACCTCTATATAATAGTATGCCTAGTGGTATTACATCAAAACAAGGAACATTCAAGAAAAATTTTTTGCATCTGGCAATCTATTTTCTCTATTCTAATATATACAAACTCTTTAAACCCACCTTGTAATCAGGATAAACTAGAGAGACACCAAGATCTTTTTTAATTTTAGTATTGCTTACTTTTTTTGACCCTAAATAAAAACCCCGTGCGTAATTTGGTACGGAAGAAATCTCAACTGGCTCTGGAGGGCTAATATTGAGAAGCTCGGCTGCATACGTGACCACTTCAGATTGCGTAGCAGGTAAATCATCTGCACAATTGTATATCTCATAAGGCTTTATATTTTGCATGGAAGAAAATAAAATATTCGATATATCTTCAACATGAACACGAGAAAAAATTTTTTTCACATTTCTTGCTTTGCCAAGCTGCAGGTCAATTAGCGCATTTCTACCAGGACCATATATCCCAGCCAAACGAAAAATATGTACAGGCAATTTGCTACTTAGCCACTTCTTTTCAGACTCAAGGCGCTTTTCTCCTCTAATTTCTATAGGCTTTGTTTCAGATTCCTCATTCACCCAATTACCACAGTGGTCACCATAAACATTAGTTGCAGACAGATAACCAAGCCATTTAATATTCTCCAGACAATGACCGTATCTCTCCATAACATCATCGCCGTCTGGAGGAATAGAAACTAAAACATGCGTTACGCTTTTAAGCAGATCTTGATCAACCTTTTCATAATCAAAAAGTTGTATATCTTTATTTCTTGATGTACCGTTAACTTTCCAGCCTAAGTTTAGCAATTTTTTCGATAGAAATTTAGCTACATATCCGTAACCAAAGCAAAACAAGTGCATGGAAATTAATTTCCAAAATTCTTCTTGATAAACTCAACCCCTAACCTTATCCCTTCTTCATTAATAATATGGCCTAATCCATGAATTGGGTATCCTTGAGCGTTTACTCCATTTTCTTTCAGAGCTTTAACCGCTAAATCAAGGGAAGAAAAAGGTACCACATCATCAGCGTCACCATGAATAACACATATGCTGGGTTTTGATTTGATCTCCGGTGCAATTTTTGAAGGTGAAAGAAACCTACCAGAATATGCAACAACCGATGCACAAGACTGAAGCCGGGTAAGAGCTACATGCATTGCAAGCATTGCCCCTTGAGAAAATCCAACTAAAGAAAGCTGAGTATCTTTTAAATTAAGCTCCTTTAATTTTGTACCAATAAAATGATTTACAATTGATGCAGCATTTTTCACCCCATTATATAGTGCTTCCTCACTACGATCCTCTAAACTAAACCACTGATAACCATCACCTATTTCTCTTTCAAATGGAGCATTGGGAACTACTAAATATGAATCAGGCAAAAACTTGCTCATAACTTTAGCAAGATGCATGAAATTATCGCCACTTGAGCCCCAACCATGAAAAAAAATAATCAAATTTTTCTTATTTCCATTTGGGCAAATTTCTTGGCTTTGTAGTTCAATCATCTCTTCATCCCTTTATGTTTATATTTAACTCTATGGTAATACTAAATTTGAGGAACAAGACCTCACTACTGCTATAGCTCTTTGATATGAATAAATACTACTTAGCTTCAACTTTCTCTATCAATTTCTTGACCAAGCCTCTCAATCTTCTGCTGGAATCATCAAGCTCTTGAATTTGTGAAACATCTTTTCTCATGAGCTCTTTGTGATTACTCTTTATGTAATCATA
Organism: Wolbachia endosymbiont (group B) of Villa cingulata; assembly: GCF_964028285.1. Lineage (NCBI taxonomy): Bacteria > Pseudomonadati > Pseudomonadota > Alphaproteobacteria > Rickettsiales > Anaplasmataceae > Wolbachia > Wolbachia endosymbiont (group B) of Villa cingulata. The sequence continues at coordinate 1,349,811 of NZ_OZ034766.1, forward strand.
CATTTCCTTCATCTGAGCAATCATCTTGTTGATATCCATACCACCCATATCAGGTATCATGCTAGGCATATTTCCTTCTAGCATACCGCCAGCCATAAGTTGCTGAGACATTTGCATGAATGGCTTTAAGGTCTGTTGAAGCAAATTAGGGTCGCTTGCCAATTTTTCTATTTGCTCTTTGCAAGTATCCATGTACTGCTTCATAAATTCATCATCTTGCACTTTATCTGTCATAATTACACCTATTTGAAACTAATATTATATATTGTTTTTAATTAAAAACAATACAAGAACAACTATATTAATACTTGATTAAATGACAAATTAACTATTTTAAAGGTTCACATACTCTCTTTAACCATTCCTTATCTTTTATGCCATTTTCTATATTTTTATAAACAAATTGGTGATAGCTATTTATCCATTTAACTTCATCTTCAGTAAGCATTTGTATATCTATTAGCTTTTTATCATAAGGAACAGAGGTCAATTGTTTAAAGCTTAAAAAGACGTTTTCTCGCCTTTCAATATACATCAGATTCTCAATTCTTATTCCATACTTTCCTGGAATATAATAACCAGGCTCGTTAGAAAGTATCATGCCTGGAATGAGTTCCACTTTATTTCCTCTTGATATTGCTTGCGGTCCTTCGTGTACCGAAAGGTAACTTCCTACTCCATGTCCTGTACCGTGCATGTAATCTATTCCAAATTTCCATAAATGTATACGCGCTAATATGTCCAATTCCCCACCAGTGGTACCAGGGAGAAAGACTGCACTTGCTATCGAAATGTGAGCTTTTAGTACTATTGTGTAATGAGCCCGTTGCTCATTAGTTGGATTGCCAACTGCTATAGTTCTTGTAATATCGGTTGTACCATCAAGGTACTGACCACCAGAATCGATCAAATATAGTCCATCTTTTTTAATAGCTTTATTTGTCTTATTGCTTGCACGATAATGAATGATTGCTCCATTCTCGTTGAATGCTGAAATTGTTGGAAAACTCGATTGCTTAAACAAATTCTGCTCTTTTCTGTATTCTAAAACTTTTTCTTCAGCTTCAAGCTCAGTAATTTCACTGTCAATATTGTTTTCAAGCCAATATAGAAAATTTGTAACTGCTACTCCATCTTTGATGTGCGCACTTATAGCTCCAGTTATTTCAGTTTGATTTTTTACTGCTTTGTGAATCAAACAAGGATCCTCCTTCTCAATTATCTGCTTATTTTCTATTAGACCTCTTTCATTACTTATTGTCATCTCAGTGCTTGACACTGGGATCCATGCTTTTTTATTTCTGGTCAAGCACTGGAATGACACCAAAGCTGATTTTTCATTTAAATAATGGTTATACAAGGAATCTATTGCATTCATAATGCTCATTGGAGTCGTGCTTGGATCTATCACCACCAAATTTAACTTATGTAATGAATTTTCTAGCTCACTAATATCAAAAACATTTATATGGTTATCAAAATTTGCTTCTATAGTTGAATGTTCTTTATCTTGAATAAATAAATCAACATTGGCATTTTTATACAATATAGCACGACCCAATATACAAGGAGTATATTCAGCACTTTCATTTCTTAAATTTAATAACCACGAAATTGAATTTGGATCAGTCAGAAGAACTGCTTCAGCCTCTATGTTTTTAGCTACTCTTTCACATTTATCCTTACTACTCTCACCAGATACATGTGAGACTATTGTTTGTGCTTTATGACTACTATCTTTTTCAATTAAGTATGGTACTAGTTTACAAATGCCTTCATATTTTCTTATGTCTTTCATAGTAAAATATTGCGGATAGTAACCCAGTGAGGTAGTCAATGTTAAGTTTGCTTTTACCCATTTGTGTGGATCCTCTTCTTGTATATTATATACTCGAAAACTGCCCTGATCGAGCTGACTGTGAGCTTGTGTGATATAGCGTCCATCTGTAAAAAATGGGCACTTATTACTCTTTGTAACGATAAGTAGCCCATTTGTTCCCGTGAAGCCACATAACTCTGCTAACTCTTTTGAATATTCATTTAAATACTCGTCTTTAGTATGCAACATAAATGCATCAACATTTATTTCGTGCATAAAAGAGCGAAATTCTTCGATTTTTGACATGGAATACCTTACGCAGAATTAGCAGCTATTTTCGTTTTCTTATTCCTAAGGTACACTAATATGCTAACTATTGCTGCTGGAGTGATGCCCTGTATTTGCTTTGCAATGCCAATTGTTGCTGGTTTTATTGATTGCAACTTCTCTATCACTTCAGTTGACAAGCCTTTAATCTGTGAGTAGTTGAAATTAGTTGGAATTTGAGTATTAACTTCCTCTTGTAGAAACTTCATATCTGCTTCTTGTCTTACTAAATAAGGCTTGTATTTTGCTTCAATTGCAACTGCTTCATATATTTCATTCTTGGCTATGCTATCAGTTATAGTGTTATTCCAGCACATGACGCTGGAATCTACATTTTTTTCAGTGTCAACTGCATCCATTCTATCATCATTCAAGTACTGGATCCCAGTGTCAAGCACTGGGATGACAGGAAGAGGTGCTTTGGTGTTATGCAAGTAGCTGACACTGGAATCCATGTTTAACTCTGGCCATATTTCTCGTAATTTATTCCAGTCAATATTTGGATAACCGAGCAAATCTAATGCTGTTTTTCTTATTCCATCATAAGATATTTTAATGCCATAGGACCTGAGCTGCTCAGGAGTAATTGTTAGGCTCTCTAATTTCTCCTCAAGTTGCTTAATGGATTTAAGTTTACCCTGCAAAACAGAGTATCTCTCATGCGACACAAGAGAGATGTCATAACCTTTTTGTGTCAATCTTCTATCTGCATTATCTGACCTGATTGCCAGTCTATATTCTGCACGCGAGGTGAATAATCTGTAAGGCTCAGCAATTCCCTTAGTGACCAAGTCGTCTATCATTACACCGATATATGAGTCTGTACGATGAAGAACAAAACTTTTTTGAGATAAAGAGAGTGCTGCATTGATTCCGGCAATAATTCCCTGCCCGGCTGCTTCTTCATATCCAGTGGTACCATTAATTTGACCAGCAAAATATAGTCCTTTAACTTTCTTAGTTTCGAGAGTATGAAATAGCTCTCGTGGATCGATATAATCGTATTCAACTGCATATCCAGGTCTTAATATTTCTGCATTTTCAAGCCCTTTTATACTCTTTATCATTTCATACTGCACTTCGATGGGCAATGAATTTGAAATTCCATTTGGATATATAGTGTTATCATCAATCCCTTCTGGTTCTAGAAATATTTGGTGATTATTTTTTTCTGCAAATTTTTTAACTTTAGTTTCAATTGATGGGCAGTATCTTGGTGCAATAACGTTATCTAAATATGAAGAAGCTGATCTGTGAAGATTCTCTCGAATTACTCTGTGTGTATGTTCATTAGTATGAGTAATAAAACATGAAACCTGAGGCTGGTTAATTTTCTCTGTAAGATAAGAAAATGGTGTAGGTGGATTGTCACCCACTTGTTCTTGTAATACCGACCAGTTTATAGTGCCACGATCAAGCCTCGGTGGAGTTCCGGTACGTAATCTGCCCAGTTTAAAATCATACTTCTTTAGCGTGTTTGCAAGCTCTATTGCAGGTTTATCTCCCATTCTTCCAGAAGGAGTTGTTTGCTCTCCTATATGAATCACACCACGTAAAAAAGTCCCTGTAGTCAAAACAACTCTGCTTGTCAGTATACGTTCACCTGAGTCTGTTATTACAGCTTTTATATAAGATTCTCCATTGCTATCACTTTCGATAAGAAAATCGTCAATTGACTCTTCTTTTACTGTCAAGTTGTTATAATTTAGAATAATTTCCTGTATTGCTTTTTTGTATAATTTTCGGTCTGCCTGTGCACGTGGGCCCCATACCGCTGCGCCTCTGCTGCCATTTAAAACGACCGAGTGTATGCTTGCTCGGTCGATAGCTCTCCCCATTATTCCATCAAGGGCGTCTACTTCTCTAACTACAACACCCTTTGCAACTCCTCCAATTGCTGGATTACAAGACATCTCTCCTATAGTTGAAATTTTGTGAGTTATAAGTAGCGTGCTTGCACCAAGGCGTGCTGCAGCTGTAGCTGCTTCACACCCGGCATGACCGCCACCTACTACCACTACGTCGTACTTATGCATCTTCTTGAGTAATTCCTACTCTATAATATTCCAACTATCAGTGATTGATGTCAAATTTTACAGATTCCAGTGACCTTACCCAGAAAAAGTAGACAGAAAGTTAAGACGTTTTTGCTATGAGAATGATGAATCAAAAAGCTCAGGAATGCAATAGTTAATAGTAGAATGTCTACGCTGTTTATTATAAAAAATTTCTATATATTCAAATATTGCGGTTTTAGCTTGTTGTGCAGAGTGTTGTGAAGTATCAATGAGTAACTCTCTCTTAAGTGAACTAAAAAAGCTCTCTGAAACAGCATTATCATAACAACAACCTTTGTGACTCATACTAGAAGTAATATTTTTTGTACTTAGTAAAAATTGATAATTTTTAGAGGTGTATTGCGATCCTTGATCGCTATGAAATAGTAGATTTTTAGCAGATTTGCGCCTACCAATAGCCATGAATAACGCATCTATAACTAATTGCCTATTTACTGCATTACTCATTGACCAGCCAATCACCATGCGTGAATATAAATCTATTATTGCTGCCAAATATAACCATCCTTCATTAGTTTTTATGTACGTAATATCAGTTACCCATATCTTGTTAGGTTGATCAGCGATGAAATTCTGATTTAATATGTTAGGAGTTATAACTCTATTGTCTATTTGTGGTTTTTTACTTTTAAACTTTCGTCTAAGCTTAGCTTGAATGCCATTTTTCTGCATAACATTTTGCACTGTTTTGATGTTATAATTTTTACCTAAAGCCTTTAATTCAGCGTGAATTTTAGGAGCTCCGTATCTGCATTGTGATGCTCGATATACCTTCTGAATATCTTGTATGAGCTCTTCTCTTATTGATTTTTTGTTGTTTTTTTCCTTAGTAATCCATTTATAATAACCACAAGCAGATACGTTCAAAAATCTGCATGATTCCCGTATTTTATAGCATTTTTTATGTTCTTTTATAAAAGAATATTTTACTCTTTTTGGTTTGCAAAATATCCCAGGGCTTTTTTTAAAATGTCTCTTTCCCTCGTTACTCTTGCCAGCTCTTTCTTTAAATCAAACTTTTCTTTGTCACAATGAGCTACTTTCCCTTTTCCTGGAAACGCATCTACTCCAGACATTCTATCATTGTATGTTTTTACCCATCTGCTTAATGAATCACCGCTAATACCCAAATCTCTTGCTATTTTTGCTGATGATTGACCTGTTTCTTTTACTAGTCTTATAGCTTCAATTTTGAATTCTGCTGTATATTCTTTTCTTTTTGTCATACCACACCTCTTTGAAAAAACGTTTTATTTTACTTCAAAAACGTCTTAACTTTCTGTCTACTTTTTCTGGGTAAGGTCACCTCCTTGCGGAACTCCTTTATCCCTTGTTACCCTACTGCCATCTGCTTGCTGAATGGGGGCTTTCATCCACCTCTCAACATACAGTATGACCCATTTGCAGTCTGTGTGTTTCTTGATAGCCTGCAGTGCTAAATCGTGGTCCAGATTGTCGAAAAACCCAGATATATCAAGATCTACCGTCCAATCATTTTTCCAACATCTCTTCCGTGCTGTGTATACCGCATCCAGCGCAGACTTATTTGGTCTATAACCATATGAATCTTCGTGAAATTTCGGTTCTACTAACGGCTCAAGATACATTGTAGCTGCTGTTTGCGCTATCCTGTCGAATACTGAAGGCACACATAAAATTCTTTGCCCTCCTGTATCTTTTGGTATCGCAACAGCTTTTACCGGCTCTGGAAAATAACTTCCGGATGACATCCGATTCCATAATTTGTATAGATTATCCTTTAGATTTTCTTCAAACTTTGTTATCGAGACCTCATCTACACCTGCTGCACCTTTATTTTTCGATACTTGTTTATAAGCTCTCCAAATAAGTTGCTTCGGTATATCAAAAGACTTTGTTTCATTCATTAACTCCTCCCTTTCGGTTGATAAATAATTAAAACTAAATAACTTAGCCCCTTCACTCCATTTCCATTACAGAAACTTCTTCGCTACTACGAGCTAATCCGCCCCTGTTTTTCGCATCGGTACTCTCATCCTCAGAGATCAGCTCTTTGGACTTCTCCCTTTTCATCGAAACGACAGGTTCCCGTAGTTCCATGCAATAGCCTAAAATAGATTCACGCCACTTTTATGCCGGACGCCACCTACCCAGTAAACAAGCTCCCAGTAGATTCATCCCAGGTTAACGACTACCCCCTGGTTTTGACGTCGTCTCTACGCTTTCGACACTTCATCAGTGGTTCACTTGCGTTCGTCTCTCTATTTCATACATGACACATAATTGTGCCTTTTCCATAACGCTCACTACCTTAGCTCTTTACCAAAGCAGCTTATGGCTGTTTGAAGCCTGCTCTTGCAAACCGGCTCCGAGGGGCCCTCCCTCATCTACTGCACAGCTTCAACACTTTCCGTGTTTCTACGGCGCACTGTCATCCCAGTGCTTGACACTGGGATCCAAGAATTTAATTGTAGATAGCGCACTTAACTGGTGAGCATAGCTGTTTTATACCAGAACGAACACCTTTGACTAGATTGTATGAAAAGCTGGATCCCAGTGGGCTTTGTTGCATCACTCTTCGGATAGTAGGTAACGTGGAATAAATTCATGAAGCTATCTCAAATTTAGCCATGCCTATATCAGTAAATTTGTTAAGCAAATAACACTTGAGTAGCAGTTCTCTCTCACGATTAACCTCAGATTTGTTTCTAAAACTAAACCCAAATGTTTGCTTCAGTCGCGAGAAAAAACTTTCTATATAAGATCTCTTCCCATAATTTATCTCTTTTTTCCACCTCTTCATACCATCTTCATCATATGACTTTATGAGCTTGATTGTAGAATTTCTCTCATCCATATAATCCAACTTTGGATGCTCTACTGCATTATTTTGCGGAGGAATCCTTGTCTTTATGTCAAGCTCATCGCACAGTTTGTATAACTTCTTTCGATTATATGCCCTGTCTGCATATAGTGTGCTTATATTATATTTAACATCAATCCTTGCAATAAGATCACATGCTCCATAGTGGTCAGAATAAACTCCGCCACTGTATTTTGCTGCTATAACTTTTTTGCTACCTATCTCTAGCATTACATGCAGTTTTCTTGTTTGCTCATAGCGGCGATACTTTCTATCTGTACCATTTGCCTTGCTATGACCTGGAATATTATTGTAGATGCTTATTCCAGTACTATCTATGGCAATCTCAATATCTTCTGTATTATTTTTATCATGTCTTCGATCATTAATTTTGATGTTAAGTTTTTTAAGCCTTCTTGAGGCCTGGGAATAGCTAATAACTTGCAAGTTTTTCCTTACTTGCTCAAGGTACCCTGCTATAAATCCCGCTGTTTGTCTCAGACCTATTCTAAATAAACAAGTTATTATGTGAACCAGAATCACGACCTTATCGCTATAAATATAGTTGCCACCAGCCATTTTTGGACCTTTTTCGTACCAATTTTCTATGGCATCATTGACGTAATAAAAAATATTTCCCCTCTCTTGGAGAAATTTGTTATATTCATGGCAGTTACTGACTCTCATTTTTTGTGGCATATTTTTCTTTAGTAGGTTAAATGCTTGTCTTATAGTGAATTTTGTCAGTAACTGCCAGTTCTTTTTATTTGACCTATGCAACAAAGCCCACTGGGATCCAGAAATTTTGTTGATTATATAATCTGGAAAACCTTATTTAAGTCACACTGGATCACAGTGTCACACACACAACTGTATGAGTGTTGTGGTTTGAGAGCAATTTCCACTGGGAACCCAGTGCTCATCAGACCAGCTTCTCATGCAAAAATGCTGTGTTTTAACATAAGAATAGCTACTTTTTTGCTAATTAACTTAATGTCTAATCAAATTTCCTGGATCCCAGACTGGGATGACAAGAAGAGAAGGGATGCTGGAATGAGAGGTCTATTATGAAACTTTCTTTATACGCCATATCATCAATCTTGTTTCTATTAATTCTCATGCACGTTGCTGCAACTTTTAAGGATTGGAGTGGCTACAGAGAATATATCGTAAAAGAGTTAGAGAAGACGTATGATGCTAAAGTACATGTTGGAGGAAAAATTGAAGTTTCGCTCATTACTCCAAAACTTACTATTCACAATGTATATGTACAATATAACAAAAACAAGGAGCAAAAATTATCAGATTTAATTAGTGCAAAAAAAATTGAAATAAGGCCATCGCTATTATCGTTGTTTTCATTTTCATTGCAACCAAAGTCAATCTCATTTTTGGGCATGAAAAGCAACAAAGAAAATTTACTCAATATTATGAATACGAAAGCCAATGATAATACAGTTGATATATTAATAAAGGACAGCCAAATAAGTTTTAACGCCGATACTATTAACATCAAGGAAGTTGCTATAAAAAAAAATAAGCAGTTTTTTGGTGAAGTACAGATTGGTGACAACAATTACGATTTTTCTGGAAAGGTTAATGTAACAAAAAATAATGTACACATTAGTGTTGATTCAAATTTTGCAAATTTGCTATTTAAAGGTAATAGAAATCAAGAAGAGCTCAAGGGCAATTTAGTATTGACGATTAATAATAATTCTGACTCTATGAGTGACTTGGCAAAAATCATTAATCTTAGCTTCCTTTCTTATGTGATTCCCAGCGAAAATATTGAGATATCATCCAATATCAATCTCAATGAAAGCGAGTTTACGGCAACTAATTTAAAAATTGAGTCCAAAAGCATGCAAGGCACTGGTATAATACAAAATGATAGAAAAAGTGATCATACTAATATCAATATTAGTTTTAGTAAAGTCGACCTAAAAAACGGCTCACACAAAACAACAGATATGAAGGGTCTTTTAGAATCTTTTAGAGAGGTTGTGCCAAAGAACCTGAGCTTGGATTTTAATATGGAAGCTTCAAATATTCAATATCAAAACAGGATATTGGACAAATTTCATGCTACGCTAAAATTTGCTAATGGCGAAATAAACGTTGATACTCTTCTTCAATTTCCTGGAACCAATAATATATCTCGCTTATCAGGAAGAGTTTCAAACAATGGCAACTTGTCTGAATTTAATGGTGATATATTGATAAAGGGTGAGTCGTTCATTTCACATATTTTACCTTCTATCAAGATGCAAGAAAGAGAGAAAAGTCAATTTACAGCAAGTTCTAAACTATATTTAGCACCTAGAATACTATCTCTTTCAGATATCAGATTGCTAAATAACAAAGAATCTTGGCAAGGATCAATTAAGGTAAATCACACACAAAAACACAATATGATCGATAGTAAATTTAGCATACATAACATTAATATAGATAAATATGATTATTCATTATTCAGCAAAGTGCAATGGCTGAAAAATCTTAAATATGATGTAAATATAAGAACTAGTGTTAAAGATTCTATATTCAATGGTACAAAAATTGAAGATTTGGATTTTTCATTAAAAATACAAGAGAACAAGCTAGTTGCAGATAAAATAAAGTTATTCGGAGAAGATTTCGACATTACCGGTAGTGTAAAAATATTAGTGGATCAAAAATACACTAAGCCTTTATTAGACGTAAACCTTACAGGTAATAAATTTAATGGAAATATCTTTAAATTACCAAAACTATTAGAGGTAAAAAGAAACTCAAGAAATGAAATAAATCAAATTCAATGGTCAACAAAGCAGCTTAATTTTTTAGATGAGAAAGGAGATTTTGATGCAAACGTGCAAATCAAAACTACAGAATTTAAAATTGGGCAAAACGTCTTAAAAGATTTTAACTTGGATACAGTGATAAGAAACAACACTATCACTATCAAACAGATAAGTTACATACTAGAACATGGACAAATGTTTTTTCAGGGTTATCTAAAAGCAGGCTCAATTCACACAAAATTTTCTATTGCAAATTTGGACACCAAGGAAGTTATAGGAGTTAATAACATAAATGGCAAGATAAGCTTAAGTGGTGAAATCAAAACTCAAGGGACAAGCTTTGATGATTGGGCTAGTAACTTATCAGGAAATGTAAACTTTCAAGCACAGAAAATAGAGTTTACAAATGTGGATTTTAATTCATTCATCACTAAGTTGTTAAGCAGTAAGAATAAACCTGAAATTTCCAAGCTTGCTTACGTTGATATATATAATGGCAGTACGCTTTTTGAAAATATTAATGGAAAAGTAAGTATTAACAGTGGTGTATGTTCAACTAGTTCACAGTTTAGTATCGATCAAGCATCAGGTTCTATCTCTTCTAATTTAATCTTATCTAATTTCTCCTTAACTTCTATATTCAGACTCTTTTTCATACTACCAAATCATAATAGTCCTCTTTATATCGAGGCACACTTAGATGGCCCTATTTGGTGCCCTAAGATGAGTTTTGATGTAGACCAAATTTACAACACCTTAGTTAGCAAGCAAAATAGTTAACTCATTTAGATGTAGGATTTAAGGGACCATCTGTCTTTAAGTTAGACCTTAGTAAAAGATGTTCTAATTTCACCAATGATAAAACTGATTGTTTGTACCTGCTCAATGCTTGCGTCGCTGCAGCTTGTACTTGGACTCTCTGTCTCTCCAAGCAATAAACGTGTTATCTCCCTATAGTCTTTGAGAACAGATAAATGTAAAACAGTAACACAAGAATTACTTGATATATTAATATTTGCTCCTTTTTCAAGCAATAATTTTACCATACTTGTGTGGCCTGAATGAACAGCATTGTATAAAGGAGTATAACCGAAACGATTTTTTACATCAATAACTGCTCCTTTTTTAAGCAATAATTTCACTTGCTCTAAGCGATTTCTTTTAGCAGCGTAATGTAAAGGAGTTTCACCATTACGATCTGCTGCATTAATATTTGCTTTGCGTCTCGATGACAATTCTATATGAGGAAGAATAAATCGAGAATTACCTACTGAATTTTCTTGTTCTTGATACATAAAATACCTCTAATTTCTTACAGCTTAGTATAAATATCTACACTATATAAATATCAATTCAACGCATCACCACCGGGTAACGGTAAAAGTTTCTCCTTTTATAATGAGCATAGGCCTGTGTACATTACTCTAATTACGAGCTTGAGCAGCTGCTTGAAGTTGTTCAGCACTTGGATTATCCAAATTCTGACTTGGAAATGCCTCTATAATGTTCTTTAACTCTTTATCTGTTAAGTGATAAGTTACTTCGTCAAAAACTTGATGTAACACCCACAAATTAGAATTCTCTATAGCTGCTTTACTTTTATCTAATAAATCCCTTCTGTCCGATGCCTTATCAAATTGGCTTACTATCGTATTAACGTGTTCAGGAAATTCTGATATATATTCCAATGCGTCAGAACACCTTATTTCATCATATTCTCTCTCAGACAAATAACCTGCTAATTTATTCTCATCAGTCTCTCGCAGAAACTGATATAATGATATATTGCTGTTACTAAGCCTGACGTTCATCATCTCATTCTGATAATCATCCCAAAATTTGGACAATTCAATATTTTTGACAATACACTCTGGTTTCGTTGTGATACCACTATGTACCACAGCATATGCAATTATAGTTCTTACTACCATCGGTTTATCGCAATACCCTATTTGGTAATCATCACTAGCTACAATAGATAAAGGGGTCCTTCCTTTCTTGTCTACTGCATTAACATTTGCTCCTCTATCAAGCAGCAACCTTACTAATTCCTCCCGATTATACTTAAGTGCAAAATGTAAAGGAGTCATATCCAGATTATCTACTGCATTAACATTTGCTCCTCTATCAAGCAGCAATTCTGCTACCTCCATCTTGCCACTTTTAACTGCAGTATGTAAAGGAGTCCACTTTCGCCTTTCTACTGCATTAACATTTGCCCCTTTATTAAGCAGCAACTCTGCTACTTCCTTATGACCATACCTAACTGCAATATGTAAAGGAGTCTCCTTTTGCACAGTTGTTACTGCATTAATATTTGCTCCAGCTTCTATCAACTCCGTAACCTGCTGTATATTCTCTCCTTTAGAAGAATTCATTAATAGTTCATCCAATTCTCTTTGTTCCCTTTCATTCATAATTTACCCCACAATTTCATTGTAATTAATTTAATATGCAAAAAAATAATATCAACCCAATTTATCACCACCGGGTAACGGTTGCAAGCCAAAAGCTTCTCTTTTTTCATTGAGCGTCATAAAGCTTGCGTTTTGCACGTATTTCCACATCTTTTATCTTTTCTCCATTAGAATTTCTATCGCGTCTTTATCATATGACAAACATAAATCTTTGCCAAACTTGGGCACTAGCCAAGAATTTAAGTGACAAATAATATTTTCTAGCGTTGGTAAAATCGTCTGTTCCCAAAGGGAAAGACGTGCTTCGATCAAATTGCTATAAGTATTATCACCTGGTATGCCAAGCAACTGCGGCGGAACGCCAAAAGCTAGAGCAATATCACGAGCTGAGCTATGTTTTGACTCAATAAAATCCATATCCCTCGGTGATAAGCTCATTTCCTTCCACTCTAGGCCCCCTTCAAGCAATATAGGTCTTCCAGCATTGACAGGACCTGAGTAATGATCATTTATCTGTTCTTTTAAGCGTTGGTACTGCTCTTGACTTAAGTTTCCACCACTTCCATCCTTTTCTGATTTTACAACTATTGCACCACTTGGTCTTGCTCCATTTTGCAGCATTGCCTGATTCCAAGCACCAGCCTGATTATGCTGATCTATACTATATGCAGCTGCCTCAATTGGTGAAAGTCCATACCAATCATTCAAAGGGTTAAAGGTTTTAAGATGCAGTACTGTTGAACGCCCAGTCAATTTATCAACTTTAAAGTCATAACTGTTGTTATTTACGGTATAACGATAGGCATAAGGAACGTTACTTCTCCCCGGAACAATTTCAACTCTATCAGGGCGCAGAAGATAAAGCTCTGTTGGTTTGTTCTGCGCCTCAATCATCAATACATAAGAATTGCCATTAACTAATCGATAAGTCACAATCCCTTCAATAAATTCCGATTTTGATGTCATTGGATTAGGAGAATAAAGTAATTTTAGTAAAGGATGTGTTTTTAGTTGTAACTTTCCCTGGTCAGTAAGCTGGCAGAGAGTAAAAGGTACCGAAGATGCAGCACTTGCGATCATATTAATTGCTCGAAAGGCAATGACATTTTTTATGTAGCCTTCCTCAGCAAAACTTGCATAATCGCGCCTACTCCAACTTGGTTCCACCATTAGTTGCAAAGCAGAGTATTCATTGCTTTTCTTTCTTTGAAAAATGTTAAAATTCATATGTGCCTCCTGAAAATTTTGTTAAAAATTTGAAATTGTAGTTGAATTATATCAATTAGTGTTACAAGAATGAGGAGAGTAGACCGGCGGAACTTCCCCACCAGTCTCTCGCAGAACTGCACGGAAACCTCTCGGCTTATACAGCTCCCATTATTTAGCCTTTTGATCCTAACCCAAGTGTCCAATGATAGAAAATACTTGGAGACCTCTTTCTCACTTTTCCTAAAAATTGCTTTGCTAGTCTTCCGTGATCACGAAGTTTCTTATATTTTGTCCTGACCCATCTTATGAGGTATCTCTCTATATTCCTGAGAGATGGATACATCTCTGATTTATAAAACCTGCCATAGTACTGAAACCAGCCTCTGACTATTGGATCTATTTTCTTCGATATTTCCTCTAGTGTGGTCCATGTAATCCGATGTATTCTCCATGACTTTATGGTTTTCTTGATCTTCTTCTTGGCTTTGTTACTAATTGCAGGTAGAAATGAGATGAAATAATTCCTCATCTTATTCTTTGCTACTCTAGGTCTAAAAGTATAACCTAGAAAATCAAAGCTTTGTTTAGGAAATTGTTCTTTTCTATCATCATCCTTACTGTACACAATCTGTGTCTTTTCAGGATGTAACTTCAATTTACACTTAGCCAATCTTTCTTCAATCATTACTTTCATAAATCCTGCCTGTCTTTTAGTTCTGCAGTGCACTATCGCATCATCTACATATCTTTCAAATGGTACTGTTGGATAATTTTGTTTCATCCACATATCAAACGCATGGTGCATAAATATGCTTGAAATGATTGGGCTTATTGAACCTCCTTGCGGAACTCCTTTATCCCTTGTTACCCTACTGCCATCTGCTTGCTGAATGGGGGCTTTCATCCACCTCTCAACATACAGTATGACCCATTTGCAGTCTGTGTGTTTCTTGATAGCCTGCAGTGCTAAATCGTGGTCCAGATTGTCGAAAAACCCAGATATATCAAGATCTACCGTCCAATCATTTTTCCAACATCTCTTCCGTGCTGTGTATACCGCATCCAGCGCAGACTTATTTGGTCTATAACCATATGAATCTTCGTGAAATTTCGGTTCTACTAACGGCTCAAGATACATTGTAGCTGCTGTTTGCGCTATCCTGTCGAATACTGAAGGCACACATAAAATTCTTTGCCCTCCTGTATCTTTTGGTATCGCAACAGCTTTTACCGGCTCTGGAAAATAACTTCCGGATGACATCCGATTCCATAATTTGTATAGATTATCCTTTAGATTTTCTTCAAACTTTGTTATCGAGACCTCATCTACACCTGCTGCACCTTTATTTTTCGATACTTGTTTATAAGCTCTCCAAATAAGTTGCTTCGGTATATCAAAAGACTTTGTTTCATTCATTAACTCCTCCCTTTCGGTTGATAAATAATTAAAACTAAATAACTTAGCCCCTTCACTCCATTTCCATTACAGAAACTTCTTCGCTACTACGAGCTAATCCGCCCCTGTTTTTCGCATCGGTACTCTCATCCTCAGAGATCAGCTCTTTGGACTTCTCCCTTTTCATCGAAACGACAGGTTCCCGTAGTTCCATGCAATAGCCTAAAATAGATTCACGCCACTTTTATGCCGGACGCCACCTACCCAGTAAACAAGCTCCCAGTAGATTCATCCCAGGTTAACGACTACCCCCTGGTTTTGACGTCGTCTCTACGCTTTCGACACTTCATCAGTGGTTCACTTGCGTTCGTCTGACCTTACCCAGAAAAAGTAGACAGAAAGTTAAGACGTTTTTGAAGTAAAATAAAACGTTTTTTCAAAGAGGTGTGGTATGACAAAAAGAAAAGAATATACAGCAGAATTCAAAATTGAAGCTATAAGACTAGTAAAAGAAACAGGTCAATCATCAGCAAAAATAGCAAGAGATTTGGGTATTAGCGGTGATTCATTAAGCAGATGGGTAAAAACATACAATGATAGAATGTCTGGAGTAGATGCGTTTCCAGGAAAAGGGAAAGTAGCTCATTGTGACAAAGAAAAGTTTGATTTAAAGAAAGAGCTGGCAAGAGTAACGAGGGAAAGAGACATTTTAAAAAAAGCCCTGGGATATTTTGCAAACCAAAAAGAGTAAAATATTCTTTTATAAAAGAACATAAAAAATGCTATAAAATACGGGAATCATGCAGATTTTTGAACGTATCTGCTTGTGGTTATTATAAATGGATTACTAAGGAAAAAAACAACAAAAAATCAATAAGAGAAGAGCTCATACAAGATATTCAGAAGGTATATCGAGCATCACAATGCAGATACGGAGCTCCTAAAATTCACGCTGAATTAAAGGCTTTAGGTAAAAATTATAACATCAAAACAGTGCAAAATGTTATGCAGAAAAATGGCATTCAAGCTAAGCTTAGACGAAAGTTTAAAAGTAAAAAACCACAAATAGACAATAGAGTTATAACTCCTAACATATTAAATCAGAATTTCATCGCTGATCAACCTAACAAGATATGGGTAACTGATATTACGTACATAAAAACTAATGAAGGATGGTTATATTTGGCAGCAATAATAGATTTATATTCACGCATGGTGATTGGCTGGTCAATGAGTAATGCAGTAAATAGGCAATTAGTTATAGATGCGTTATTCATGGCTATTGGTAGGCGCAAATCTGCTAAAAATCTACTATTTCATAGCGATCAAGGATCGCAATACACCTCTAAAAATTATCAATTTTTACTAAGTACAAAAAATATTACTTCTAGTATGAGTCACAAAGGTTGTTGTTATGATAATGCTGTTTCAGAGAGCTTTTTTAGTTCACTTAAGAGAGAGTTACTCATTGATACTTCACAACACTCTGCACAACAAGCTAAAACCGCAATATTTGAATATATAGAAATTTTTTATAATAAACAGCGTAGACATTCTACTATTAACTATTGCATTCCTGAGCTTTTTGATTCATCATTCTCATAGCAAAAACGTCTTAACTTTCTGTCTACTTTTTCTGGGTAAGGTCACTTCTACACATTCCATATGGTTGCCAATTACACTCCTCACATGCGTAGTCAAATTTCTCTAAAGACATTTTCTTTCTAATTCTTTTGACTGCTTCACTCCAGGTCAAAATCTCGCCAATTTTTATTCCTAAAATTTCCATATGCCTTCTATCTAGCTCTAAAACTTTAGCTTGTGTGGTACATTTACCTTGTTTAGTCTGGTTTGGGCAAACACTGCAAATAGTGTCAAGATTATCAACTACTTCGATTTTAGTATTAGGATCACTAATTACTTTACTTGCTATCTTTTTGTAATTTTCTACAAAGCTCTGAGAATATCCATACCCTTGAAATGCAAGAGTGCACATAAAATGATGAGGACAAAACCTTATCACTTTTTCAAATACTGCAAAGCTGCTACAAGTAGAAAAATTTTTACCAAACCAGGAAGGATGAATGGTAAAACACCTACCATTATTGCTTGTTTCAGACCCACGTAAATAGTAAGGCAACTAATACCACAAATAAAGATTACGACTGTACCCGCCAGACAACTTAAAGAATTACACATAAATGATTTATATTTAGAGTTCAGTAATTCATTTACTCTGCTCATTACTACAACAGCAACTAAACAGCCAATCAAATATCCACCTGTTGGCCCGAGAAAAATGTGATGACCACCAGAAAAATTCGCAAAAACAGGAAATCCTGCTGCACCAAGTGATAGATATGTAAGCACAGAATAGAATGCTGTTCTGCGGTTAAATTTAAGCCCAACAAGCATTAATCCTAAAGTTTGCAATGTGATAGGCACAGGCTGCAATGGTATGCTTATTTGAGCCATCAAGAATAAAAGTAAAACACAAGACAATATTTCAGCCAGTGTTGACCTACTGCTTGATTGTGTTATAAACATATCTTCCCAATAAAAATAACTTACTAAATGTAATATATGTGTATAAGAGGTTTTGCAATTTAAATTTTGCTTATATTGCGCTACAATGAATTATTTATGCACTATTTAAAAATGATGAGTAAACAAGATCTATTATCGTTGATGAAAGAAAGACACAGCGGACGTTCATACGATCCTACAAGAGCAATATCTCAGAAAGAAATGGATATTTTAATAGAAGCTGTAAGGCTAACACCCTCGTGTTTTGGTGATGAACCTTGGCGATATGTGATATGCAACAAACAGAACAATCAAAGCGCATGGAAAAAATTGCTCGGTTGCCTTGATGAATCTAATCAAAAGTGGGCAAAAGATGCACAAATACTAATTATATCTCTAAGCGCTAAGAACTTCCGTAAACAAGGTAAAGGAGAAAATTTTTGGGCTAAGCATGATACTGGTGCAGCAAATTATGCACTTATGCTGCAGGCTGCAGCTATGAACTTAATGGCTCATCAAATGGGTGGATTTGATAGAGATAAAATAGTTAAGAGATTCAATATACCTGATGATTTTAATGTAATGTCAGTGATAGCAGTTGGTTACGAAAAAGAGGGTGCTGAAGTCAAAGAAAAACAAAGAAGATCAATAAAAGAAATATTCTTTTATGACGAATGGCCAGCGAGCTGACTTGACCATTCTTCTCTTAATATCTTAAAAATTGAATTATTTGGCAAATAATTTTTTTTCATCCTACCCTCTTCAATTGCTTGCCAATCTTTCCACGATAATTTCTTACTTCCAAGTTCATAGTCCATACCATCCCATATATCTTCTCGAAAGCCATAAACAGCAAAATGCCAATTATATTCATTAAAAATAGAAGTAAGATCTCGAAAATAGTGCTCTAATCCTTTTGAGCAGCGGTGCCCGCCAAACTCTCCAGCAAGGATCTTATAATCTGGTATATTATACCTCTTTTGGAAAATTTTTACAGGTTCTATATATGATTTTAACTTATCTTTATTCCAATACTCTACTTTTTTTGCATCAAAAGATTGAACATGTCCAGGGTAGGCGAAGTTACCTTGGTTTAATTTTAAGTTTGTATAAGCAAAGGGCTCATATATATGAAATGAATAAAGAACATTTTTATCACTAACTGGTTCAAATTTGTTAAAAGTATTAGAGTCAGCATAACTGCTGCTATCAAGTATTATTGGGGTCTCTGAGTCAACTTGGCGGATACTGTTTACCACGCTGCTATAAAAGCCAAATAGATTCTTCTGAACTTTGCTTTGTTCTACGTTATAAATAGCCGAATCTGCAGTATTATAAAGCCTTTCTGGATGTGGTTCATTTAAGATATTATATCCAACAATAGCAGGATGATCTTTAAGCTCTTTCGCAAGATCTTGCCAAAATTTTGCTGCTTGTTTTTGAAAAGCTTGATCTGACCATAAACGTAAATCATCTTTATCGTTATTATTTTGCTTCCATCTAGATCCAGGTAAGCTAAGCATCGTTAACACTACTGGTATTTTTTGTTGATGAAAAGCATCTAAAACATCTTTCAGAACTTTCAGGTCTTTGGAAATCAGGCCCGGATAATTGTCTGCATTGCCTAAGAGGAAGTCACGTTGCGTAGTTTCAAATTTGTCAGGAGCAAGACGAATAAAACCAATTTTGTATTCCTTTGCTGCTTTGATTAAGTCACTATCAACTTTTCTATTGAAAACATTTGCTCCCTTTCTAACTCCAGTTTGCCAAAAGAGCATTTTGCTGTTCTCCGGTATTGACTTAGCACTCACATTACAGAAAACTATAGAATACAAAACAGCTGTAATTAGAAGAAAAATTTTCACTTATATAATTTTGCTATAATGGTAAGTAACCTAACAGACAAGATCCCGTTTGTAAAGATGCACGGTACTGGCAATAGTTTTGTTATCATAGACTCACGTTCAGCAAATAATTTAGACTGGAATTATAGACAAATTGCTGATCAAGGCAGTTGTGATCAAGTGATAATTATAACAATGTCTAATGCTGCAAACTGCTTTATGCATATCTACAATGCTGACGGTAGTCGAGCTGAAATGTGTGGAAACGCAGCACGCTGTGTTGGATATTTGATAATGTTAGAAAAAGGTACTGAATATATCACTATTGAGCTGATAAATAATCGTATCTTAGAATGTTTTAAAGTAGGTGATAAATCAATAAAGGTCAATATGGGTAAACCACTGCTTAAATGGAATGAAATTCCTCTTTCTTGTGAATGCGATCCCCTTTATCTACCTATAGAGCTTGAAATGCTGAAAGAGCCAGTTGCAGTAAATATTGGTAACCCTCATATAGTTTTTTTTGTTGATAACATAAGCGAAATACCATTGCAGAATTTAGGACCAAAGCTAGAAAATCACGAATTATTTCCTCAGAAAACAAATGTTAGTATTGCACAAATAGAAAAATCTGGAGAAATAAACTTAAGAGTTTGGGAAAGAGGAACAGGTATTACTGCTTCATGTGGTAGTGCGGCTTGTGCAGCATTTGTTGCATCTATACTTCGTAAGTGTTTGGCTACTAAACAAACTTCAGTGCATTTACCAGGAGGTCAGTTACTGATTGAGTGGTCAAAAAATATACTGATGACTGGGGATATAGGGTTTTTATGACCTAGGCTAGGCACTGACACTCATTACTTCTAACACCTTTTTACCAATCACAGCAGGGGTTTCTGCAATCGCAATCCCAGCACTGCGCATAACCTCTAACTTTGCACCAGCACTTCCGCCACTAGAGGAGATAATAGCCCCAGCGTGCCCCATACGTCTTCCTGGAGGTGCTGTTTGACCTGCTACAAAACCAACGATTGGCTTTTTAGTTTTTTCTGTTTTCACAAAATGTGATACATCCTCTTCTTCGTTTCCACCTATTTCACCAATAACTACAATACCATGAGTGTCATCATCTTTTAAAAACAACTCCATACAATCAACAAACGTCATACCATGAACAGGATCCCCTCCAATTCCTATACATGTTGACTGACCAAGACCAACAGCGGTTGTTTGTGCTACCGCTTCATAAGTTAAAGTTCCAGAGCGAGACATAATTCCTATATGTCCACGTCTGTGAATATGTCCTGGCATAATTCCTATTTTGCATTCTTCGGGTGTAATAACCCCTGGACAGTTTGGGCCAATCAATCGACTGTTTGAACCAGCGAGAGCGTGCTTTACCTTTACCATGTCAAGTATAGGAATGCCCTCTGTGATGCAAACTATTAATTCTATCTCTGCATCTATTGCCTCAAGTATTGCATCAGCTGCAAATTTAGCAGGTACATATATCACAGTAGCATTCACGTCAGTTTTTTCTTTAGCTTCTGCTACGGTATTAAAAACTGGTAAATTAAGGTGAGTGCTTCCACCCTTGCTAGGAGTTACACCGCCAACCATTTTGGTTCCATAGCTAATTGCTTGTTCTGAATGAAATGTACCTTGTGCACCAGTAAAGCCCTGACATATTAATCTTGTATCTTTATTTACTAAAACAGACATACTCTACTTCACCTCTTGTACTATTTTCTGTGCAGCCTCGTCAAGTTCGTCTGCAGCAATAATATTTAGCCCTGACTCTTCTAAAATTCTTTTTCCTTCTTTGAAGTTAGTGCCTGATAATCTAACCACTAAAGGGACCTTAATATCTATTTCTTTTGCAGCTTCAACTACTCCATTTGCAATGATATCACAACGCATTATACCGCCAAATATATTAACCAAAATTCCTTGTACATTACTATCAGATAATATAATTTTAAATGCTTCAGTGACAGTTTCCTTACTTGCTCCACCACCAACATCTAGAAAGTTAGCAGGCTCTGCTCCATAGTACTTTATTATATCCATTGTTGCCATAGCAAGACCTGCACCGTTCACCATGCAACCAATATTGCCATCCATTTTTATATAACTGAGACCATGCTTTGAAGCTTCTATTTCTTCTTTGACTTCTTCATCGTAATCACGTAGGCTCACGATTTCTGAATGACGGTATAGAGCATTGTCATCAAAATTAATTTTAGCATCAAGTGCAATAAAATCTCCAGCATTCGTTTCAACTAGTGGATTAATTTCTATCTGGCTCGCATCAGTTGTAATAAACGCATCATATATATTTTTTGCAATATTCGTTACCTTTCCTATTTGTTCTGAACTCAGATTAAAGCTATTGCAAAGCTTATTGTTATCAAGACCTGTAAAACCAGTAGCAGGGTCAATATTAAAATTCACAATCTTTGTAGGAGAATTTTTTGCCACTTCTTCGATATCCATTCCACCTTCTGAAGAAAATATAAATACTAGCCTGCTAAGCTTTGGATCGACTACTAGACTCAAATAGTACTCTTTTTTAATGCTTGAACCTTCTTCAATGTATACTCTCTTTACCTGCTGTCCGCTTGGCCCTGTTTGATGAGTAACTAAAGTTATGCCAAGCATGTCCTTTACAAGTTGTTGAGCTTCTTTAGTTGACTTTGCTAGCTTTACGCCACCAGCCTTACCCCTACCACCTGCATGAATCTGAGCTTTAACCACAAACACGTCAGATTTTAGTTGATTTATTTGAGTTTCTACTTCTTCTGCAGATGTAGCAACAAAACCCTTTGGTACCGGGACATTAAACTTGTGTAAAATTTCCTTTGCTTGATATTCGTGAATATTCATAAGATAACTAATTATTAACCTTAGTAAAAGCTACCAACCATAACGCTGTCTTCTGCATTCTTGCTGATACCTCTTTTTCCTTGCTTCAGCTTTTTTTTTAGCTGTTTTCTCTGATTTCTTTTCGTGATATTTTTTTTTCATTTTGAGCCCTCTTCCTTCCTTTTGAATTATTTTTTTCAACACTGGAAGAGCTCTATCTACATCACCATAATGGACTGATACTTCAATCAAACTCTATACCTCCTTCGGTAATCACTTCAAAATCCATTTATAAATTAGAAAATTAACATTGTCAATTATTTTATAAACTTGAGCGATAGAATATGATATGCAGTGATTTATATGAAAAAAGCTTCATTCTGCTGTCAATCATTTACTTGCTGATAAAAATTGCTCTTAGGTTACAGTGCTCTTGTAATTTTTCTAATCTCGGGGCGGAGAGATTTGAACTCCCGACCCTTTGGTCCCAAACCAAATGCGCTACCAGGCTGCGCTACGCCCCGACTTCTTTACTAAGAGTATCGATAGTTCGAAAAAATGCAAGTTTCATTTATTTCTTTTAGGAAAAATATAATGCAGATTTCTTTATATAGAGTGTCAAGTTGCACTAGCCATATTAAAAAATCTAGCTATACCAATTGGTGAAGGTTAATGCAGCAACTACAGCAGTATCAACTCTCAAAATTCTTTTTCCTAGACTCAGTTTCTGACAAAATTTATTGGCAGAATCAAGTTCGCAAGATGAAAAACCACCTTCGGGGCCAACAATAATAGCAACGTTTTTCTTGCCTTTTAGAACTTTATTAGGAGGTTGTCCTTCACCTGTTTCATCACACAAAACAAAATTTTTATTCTGAGAATCGGATAATTCACAAAAATTAATAGGAAGAAAAATCTGTGGTATACTTGTCCTACCGGATTGTTCCGCAGCTTCAATTGCCTGTAATTTCGCTCTACTTAGGTTAATGTTTTTTACTACTGTACGTTCTGTTGAAATAAATTGAATGCAGGTTACTCCCATTTCAGTTGCTTGTCTTACTATGTTGCTTAAGGCGCCGCTTTTTACCAGAGCACAATACAAATATAGATCTTTTTCATGTTGTTGTTGTTTAGTGCGTTCTTTTATTATAATTTTTGTCGATTTACTTGATATATTCACTACTTCTCCTAACCATTCTCCATCCTTTCCATTAAAAAGATAGATGTTATCATGCTTCTTAAGCCGCATTACATTGTAAATATAGTGACTTTGTCGTGGATGAAGCGCCAAATTTACGTTTTGTGATAAAGCTTCTTCAACATAAAGCCTAATTTTTTTCATTCAAAACTTTAGTTATTTGCATTCTGTTTGAGTGACTCTTACGGGATTTGAACCCGTGTTACCACCGTGAAAGGGTGGTGTCCTAACCACTAGACGAAAGAGTCAACTTGAATCTAACTGAGTTATATCGATTATACATATAAAGTCAATTCAATTATTTTGAATCACATAGTTAGAGTAGTGATTTTATATCGACAGCCTCCTATTACCCCATGTTCAATGCTTACTGAACCTATCTCAGATTTAGGAGCTTTAGATCCTAATTCTAATTTTTGTTCAACTTTTGTATCTGAATCATAGCCAGAATCGTATCCAGAATCTCTACGCTCAAAATTTTGCCTTATTTCTTTTACGTTAAAGCCAGCCTTGGTCTTGATTTGCTGACTCGCTGGCTTATTAGCACTTTGCTCATTTAGTTTTACTTGCAAATTATTCACTTTATCCTGCACTAATCCATGATAAGTCCCAGAATTATTTTTATATGTTTTGCTTGTCTTTCTGATCTCTTTTTCGATAAATCTACCTTAGCATAAATAGGCTCTGGTTGCTCTTTATGATTTAAGCTAGTGGGCTTTTTTGCTCTGAGAAATCATCTACATCTTCATAAATAGGTTCTCCTGATATACTAGAACAACCACTATCTTTCAATGATAAATTTTCAGTAGATCTTTTATGCAAATCATATACTTCAGCATAAATGGATTCTTCCGATACGCTCAACTCTTCTAATGAGTTACTAACCTTAGCGTCATATACCTCATCATAAATGGGCTCTTTTAAAAGTAAAATATCATCATGCTCAAAAATTCTAGGAGGTTTTTTAGGTGAGTTGGCCTTAAATTTTAGCTCTACTTCCTCTTTAAGCTTGTCACAACTTTCCGTTTGTTTCAAAATCTCCAATATTTCTTTTCTTTCTTTTTTTATTAGCTCACCAAGCACTAAACAACATTTTTCTTTACGATCTTTGAGACTGTCCTTCTCTCCGTACTGCATAGCTTCTGATGCTATTTTATATTGAAGGATTACATTTCCTATACTATTATTTATTTCATTAATATTTTCTCCAGCACTAATAAGTAACGTCATTACATTATGATCAAGATTTGTTACTGCATACTCTAAAGCTCGATTTAAAGTTTGATCATTATTCAAGTCAAATGACCCCTTGTTCCTAAAAGGATTAATTCTAGAAAAGAGTTTTTCAAAGCTGTTTACTATATTATGAAGACTTAAAGCTAGCCTCACGCCTCTTATATTGCTATTTCTAGCGGATTTAATTAAAAAACTATCTACTATACCCATGATTGTACCCCTCTATACAAAAGCTCACCATTGTGGTACAATTTTAAACTATAACGATTTACTTTATATTAATAACCGCTTTTCACACCCACTTAACAAGAGGCGGCATCGACATCATAATTGCATCGGGGTTACCATTAGTCATTAAACCAAACCTTGTACCACGATCATAAAGAAGATTGAACTCCACATATCTGCCACGTTTTATCAATTGTTCTTCTCGTTGTTCTTTTGTCCAAGATTTTTGCATATGTTTGTGTATGATGTGTAAGTAAATTTCTAAAAAGGCTTCACCTACTGCTTTTGTGAACTCAAAATCATTTTTCCAGTTGCCAGAAGTTAGATTGTCATAAAAAATTCCACCAATACCACGTGGCTCTTTTCTATGTTGTAAAAAAAAGTAATCATCACATTGCTTTTTAAATTTCGGATAATATTCGATGTTGAACTCATCGCAAGTTGCTTTAATTGATTCGTGAATATACTTGCAATCTCCCTCATCTTTATAAATTGGAGTAAAGTCCATTCCTCCACCAAACCATTGTTTTGAGGTATATATCAGCCTTGTGTTCATATGTGCTGCAGGGATAAGGGGAGATTGCATGTGAGACACTAAAGATATACCGCTTGCCCAAAACTCTCCATTGCTTTCACTTGCACCAGGAATTTCATTAATGGCTGAGTTTTCGAGCTTTCCGTATACTCTTGAAACGTTTACTCCAACTTTTTCAAAAATATTACCAAAGATAATTGTAGATTCACCACTTCCTCCACCTGGTCGGCTCCACTTTCTTTTTTCGATTTTTGGTTGTGTGAATGACTGTACCTCAATTGATAAGAAAGATTCGGTGATCTTGTTTCTCAGTGCGCAGAACCATTCAAACGCTTGTGTCTTTTGTTTTTCCATAATGCCTTCTGTTGGCTTATTAATATTATTGTACTCTATATTTACAGGACTTAATTAGATTGGGATAGTAACTACCCATCAAGGATGTTAATAAATCTATAATAATTAAATCAATATAGTAGAATATTTTTATATGTGCAAGGATGCCAAGCAATAATAATGAGTAAAAGATACATAGATAACAAAAAAGAGAACAGAGTTGACTTCATACTAAGAAATTATGGGGTGTCAATTATTGTGATGGCAGTCATTATGTTCTTACCTCCAATAGCAATATCAGTACTCTATTTTTCTAATGTATATAGTCAGCATGTTAATATAGAGATTAATTTATTAATTAGCATTCTAATGACTCTCTTTGTGGTATATAATATAAAACGTTACAAGTATCTACTTAATATCATAGAGTTTCAAAATGCAATATTTGCAAATGCGCTGAATCATAATACAGAGTTTTGTCTCATTTTACATAAAGATGAGGGTATTATTTATGCTGATGCGAGGTTCTACGAAAGGTTTAAAGATCACATAAACGATGATGTTACGCTAGATAAAATTCTTGAAGCAGGAGATGTGTCAGAAAAAGACAGAAAATCACTCTATCATGCGTTAAGAAATAACACTTCTGTAAAAGTATGCATTTCCTTAAGCAAGAAGAGTAGAATATCTAACTTTCTTTTGCTCTCTGAACCAATACCGGATAATCCACAAATTGCTATAAATAGTAATAAGACTTTAAATTTATCATTAGCCCCAATAGCAAGACCGAATGGGTATTTTGTACTGAAGGCAACACAGGTAAACAAAGAGCAGGTATATGAAGAGTTGATAGAGAAACACAATATAGCAACTTACGTTGCAAATACAAAAGGAGGTATCTTATCTGTAAATAAAAGATTTTTAGACATGTTTGAACTAAAAAAATTGGAAAAAGGTAGCTCAATCAATGATTTTATATCTCAATCTAAGTATGACGATACAATAACCAAAAATGAAATTATGTTTTTTACTATAAGCGGTGCTCCATTTAAGGCTTATATGAGTACTGCTATATTTTGTGATAAATACAATCATAGCTATATACACGGCTTTATAACACCAACTGAATCAAATATTGTTGATTATCAACTACACCCTTGTTTTACAAATTCGTCAATTGCTATTGCACAATGCGACATAAATGGCAATTTTATAAAGAAAAATATAGCATTAGTAAAACTTGCGGGGTCAAATAATGGTTCTATCTTTGCATTGATATCAGATGGTTATCATATGAAAGTGCGTGAATATTTTTCAAGTAATAGGATAAATAATGCGTCCTTTGATGTGCAGCTCAATGGCGGTAATAACATGAAAATATATTTTAATAAGTTTCTTCATAATAAAGTGATGTTCATACTTTGTTATTTTATTGATAATACTGAACGTAAAAAACTAGAGATAAAACTTGAGCATTATCAAAAGGTGCAAGCTATAGGGCAATTAGCAGGTGGTATTGCACATGATTTCAATAATATATTAACCGGAATAATAGGATTTTGTGATTTGCTTTTACTCCAGCACTCAGCTAGCGATCCATCTTTTGGAGATATAATACAGATACAGCAAAATGCAAAACGTGGGTCAAATTTAGTAAGACAACTGCTTGCTTTTTCAAGAAGACAGACTTTGCAGCCAAAGATTATTAATGTAAATGGTACGATAGCTAATCTTTATGAAATGATCAAAAGATTAATAGGTGAAAATATAAAATTTAATATTTATTATGGTAGCGATTTGGGTGCTGTTAGGGCTGATCAAGGACAATTAGAGCAAGTTATGCTTAACTTAGCAGTTAATGCTGGTGCTGCTATGGAAAAGGGGGGAGAGTTAACTATACGAACCTTTAATCAAAAGGTTGATTCATTAAATTCTACACCTCAGGATATGTTTTCTCCAGATAAGGAAACGATTGAACATGGGAATTATGTTGTGATTGAAGTGATTGATACTGGATGTGGAATGACGAGTGATATAATTGAAAAGGCATTTGATCCATTTTTTTCTACCAAAGATATTACTTCTGGTACAGGTCTCGGCCTCTCTACTGTATATGGCATTATTAAACAAACCGAAGGATACATCTATGTTGCTAGCAAAGTAAATCATGGAACTAAATTTAGCATATTTTTGCCCATAGTTTACATATCGGATGAAAATGATAAAGAGGAAGATAGTAAAGAAATAGAGAAACCGGTAGAGATTAAAGGTAATGGTATAATTTTATTAATTGAAGATGAAGATTCAGTAAGGGAATTTACTGCTAAGGCTCTTACAAGAAAAGGATTTAATGTAATAGAAGCGAGTATAGGCAGCGAAGCACTAGAGATCATTAGAAAAAAAAATCAACACATAGATCTAATAATCACTGATGTAATCATGCCAGAGGTGAGTGGTCCAGAAATAGTTAAAGAAACATTGATACATAGGCCAAACATCAAAGTTATTTTTATTTCTGGGTATGCAGAGGATGCTTTTTTAAAGAGCGATGAAATCAATATAGAAGACTTCCATTTTTTACCCAAACCATTTACTCTGAATGAATTAGGAAATAAGGTTCAAAGTGTGTTACACAAGACAAAAAAAGGCAGTTTACTTTGAGCATGATTGGCAACAAAAAAATTTTTCTAATGCAAAAATTTCTTGCATATATACAATAGAGTTATTTTATACATAAGATAAAAGGCGTGAGCAAGATCATTGCAATAGTAAATCAAAAGGGTGGAGTTGGTAAAACTACAACTAGTATAAATTTATCAACAGCCTTTGCTGCTGTGGGAAAAAGTACTTTACTGGTAGATCTTGACCCTCAAGGAAATGCTAGTACAGGACTTGGGATTTCTTATCGTAGCAGGGAAGAAAAAAATATATATAAAATACTGCTGAGCAGCGAAAGTGAATTGGTGGAATCGGCAATTTTCAATATAAAGGAAATTCCAAATCTATCGCTGATTTCATCAGTGGTTGACTTATCAGCTGCAGAAATTGAGCTATCACAACTTGAGCAGGGAAAATTCGTACTAAAAGATACGCTAGAGAAAGTACGTAATAATTATGAGTACATAATTATCGATTGTCCTCCATCACTTGGTCTGCTTACTATCAATGCTCTGACCGCTGCTGACTCGATTATTGTTCCTCTTCAGTGTGAATTTTTCGCTCTGGAAGGATTGAGCCATTTAGTTAAGACTGTAGAGCTGATAAAAAGAAATAACCTAAACCCTTTCCTGTTAATAGAAGGAATATTGCTCACAATGTATGACAGACGCAACAAACTTAGTGAGCAGATTAAAAATGATATTTGCCAATATTTAAATGATAAAGTATATAAAACTATTATCCCCTTGTATGAGACCATTATTCCACGTAATGTACGGTTATCAGAAGCGCCTTCTCATGGAAAACCTGCTATTGTATATGATCTTAAGTGTCCTGGTGCACAAGCATATATAAGTTTGGCAAAAGAAATTTTAAAGAAACACATGAGCATCTGTAAAGAGAAAAAGCTGATAAGTGAGGGTGCAGCGTGAAGGACAATAGGCGCTTAGGTAGAGGTCTTGCTGGCCTCATAGGCGATAATTATGGTAATAAAGAAGATCGGTTACCTATTTCATTACTACACCCGAGCAAATTTCAGCCGAGAAAATATTTTGATGAGGAGTCATTAAAAGAACTTGCAGGTTCGATAGAGAAAAATGGTATAATACAACCTGTTGTGGTGCGCAAAGATCCAAATAATGAAGGTTATGAAATAGTAGCAGGGGAACGTCGTTGGCGAGCAAGTAAGGTCATAAATCTTGATAGTGTGCCGGTTATCATAAAAGATTTAAATGACAAGGAATGCTTAGAAGTATCGATAATTGAAAACATACAGAGGCAAGATATTAATCCAATAGAAGAAGGTGAGGCGTACAGAAAACTAATAGATGAATTCTCCTATACACACGAAGAATTAGCCTTAACTTTAGGTAAAAGCCGCAGTCACATAACCAATATGATACGAATGCTGTCACTCCCTAATGGAGTAAAAACAATGATCAACGAGAAAAAATTGTCTATGGGTCATGCAAGAGCATTGATTAATGTTGAAAATGCGGAAAGTATTTCAGAAAGAATAGTTTCTCAGGGCCTGAGCGTTAGACGAACTGAAAAATTGATAAAAGACTTACAACAAAATAACGACCGAAAAGAGCATAAGTGTACTAAAAATCAAGATATGGCAGCATTAGAAGGAGCTATATCTTCTCAGCTTGGTTTAAAGATCAAAATTAATGACAGTAATTCTAAGGGTAAAGTCATGATACGTTATAACAACGCAAATGAATTGGATTTTATATTGAAAATTTTGAATAGAAGACTTGAATCAGCTATTAATGTCGAAAGTAGCTCATAGAAATTTCTTAACAAACCTTCCCACTTTCCTTGCAATGGAAGTGAAATGGTGGAGTTTGTCAAGTAAGTTATTTCGTTTCTACCTTCAATAAAAATTTGCACGCAATAGCACAGAAGCATACGTTGCTATTCCCTCATTTCTTCCAATAGAACCTAATTTTTCCGCTGTGGTTGCTTTGATATTTACGAATTCACCATTAATTTCTAATATTTTTGATATGAATTCCTTCATTCCTGCTTTGTAAGGCGATATTTTAGGCTCTTCACAAACTATAGTAATATCTAAATTAGACACGCTATATCCTTTTTCCTGTGCTTTTTTAGCAGCAAAGTCAAGAAAATGAGATGAATTGCAATCCTTCCATTTAGAGGAATTAGGAGGAAAATGTTCTCCTATATCGCCACATCCTAGTGCTCCGAGTATTGCATCAACGATTGCATGTATTGCAACATCACCATCGGAATGTGCCTCTATTGCCATATTATGCTCAATTTCCACACCGCAAATTTTTATAAAGCTCTTAGCATCATTTTGAATTTTAGCAAATTTATGTATATCATAACCGGTTCCGACACGGAATTTTGGCTCTCCAAAGAGAAGTTTTGCCATATTGATATCCTCTTTTGTAGTTAACTTAAAATTCTTTTTCTCACCTTCAATAATCGCAACATGTTTTTTATGCTCCACCATTAGTGATGAATCATCAGTAAATTCTTTGACTGATTGATGGCACGATAATAATTCTCTGAAATTAAAAATTTGAGGAGTTTGCATGGCTCTAAGTTTTTCTCTTGAAATCGTAGATTCAATGAAATTATTACTCACCAACGATATAGTATCCTCGACTTCTATTGCTGGAACTACTCCTGTATATTGACCATTAATCATAGATTCAATCAAGTTGTTTATTAGAATATTTGATACAAAAGGCCTACAAGCGTCATGTATAATAACAAAATCTGGATTGATCTTTTGCAAACTCTCCAGTCCAAGTTTAACTGAACTCTGCCTGCTTTTTCCTCCACATACTGGACTCAGCAATTTAGTATCTATAGTTGATGACGTAACTTCTTTATAGAAATCTTTTTGACTTTCATTCACTACCACTCTTATGTAACTTATGTACTGATTAGCTAAGAATTTTCTAATTGTGTGAAATAAAACAGACTTACCTGCCAATTTTATATACTGTTTAGGGATTTTGGCATTGCATCTACTGCCTACTCCTGCTGCAACTATTAATGCTGCTATCTTGTATTCCTCAAGTCTGTTAGTGTGCATGCTTACCATTTTCGGTGTTAATACAAGTTATCTAGCATTTTAAAAAAGTTGATCCAATTCTCAAAAAAGAATATTCTTTTACTAGTGTAATATATGCTAGAGGAAAATAATACACGTTGCTAAGTATAATAAAGAAAATGAGATACATCTTATATTTTTTCATGGAATAGGTGATAATTATAAGAATGCGGCCAGGTATATACAAGATAGATCTACATATCTCCATAGGTCTAATTTTCACACTCATGCACATAAATACCCAATTGCATTTCAAAACTATATAACTTGCGCAATAGCTAGTTTCTTGTTTTTAGGAACATCAATACTATTACCAACTTTAATATTACTTACTAATCCAATGACATCTAGGACAGCAAGTTTAGCCATCTTAGCAGCTTTAACTTGCACCTTTTTATCTGTACCACCACTCATGATTCCGTTTATAAATAAGAATCAAAGCTTGTCTCAGCCTTCAATAAAAGAAATCAGTAAATTAATTGACAATGGTGTGAAGCCTGAAAACATTATACTTCTCGGCCATTCCTTTTGAGGAGCAATTGCATCAGAAGTGCTGAAATATTTTACAGACAGAGATATTAAACTCGGAGGTATTATTTTTACCAGCACTTTCAGCTCTTTTTACAATGCAATAAAGCATTTTCCAATTTCTCAGACAAAAATTCTAAGCATACTACCCTCTTGTTTGTTAAAAAAAATGCTTAAGGTCCTAAATTTAGACTTTGATATAGTAAGCAATATACAAAAGCTACAAAATAATGATATATCAATAGCGGTCATTAATCATGAAAGAGACACCTTAATACCATATCCTGCACAATCAGCAAAAGGACTAGAAGATAATCAATCATTAAATAGAAATTTGACCAAAATCGTTAATTTGAAAAGCTTTGAATATGACCCGCACAACGGAGTTTTATCTGGTTGGGAATTGGATGAAAATTTAGCTGATCTAATACTTAATAAAACAATGAATAGATAGTATTTACAAAAAACTGTATATTTTTTGGTAAATCGACTATGTTAGACATATGCAAAAACGTCATATAACTATTTGTTGTGTACTACTTTTTATAATAGGGGCATTATTTTTGATGCGTCCTATGATTGCTCCGTGTCTAATATCCGTTTTTGTTGCACATTTGTTTAACCCTCTAGTAACCAAGTTTGAAAAATACAGAATACCGCGTTCATGTTCTGTATTTTTTATAACACTTGCCTTATTGATAGCTTTTATATTAGTTATTACATTTGTTTTACCTATTATATATTTTCAAATTACTTTAATATTAAATTTCTTAGTGAATAAGATACCTTCACTAAAACTTAAAGTGATTCCTTCTGTGCTAGAATTTCTTAATATAAAAACTGAAGATAGTTTATTTGATCACTTGTCTAAAAATCTAGTAGAAAATTACAGTGATTATATATCTTATTTTATAAATGCTCTTAGCATGGGCAGTAATCTTATAATTCAAGTGCTAAGTTCAAGCTTTAGTTTGATTTACATGGTATCATTAATAGCTATTACGCTTATGGTGTTTTTTTATGTATTACGTGATTGGCCTTCAATTGTAGAAAAGGTTAGTAAACTAATTCCCATTCTTTACAGAGAAAAAGCTGCAGGTTATTTTTCCAAAGTAGATTTCATTATATCTAATTACCTAAAGGGACAGCTAAACGTATGTATAGTTATGATGATCTTTTACTCCGTGGGCCTTAGCATAATTGGGCTGAAGCATTCTGTAGCTATTGGAATTTTATCAGGAACATTAACATTTATACCCTATATAGGGCCATTATTATACACTATTATTGGATTTTTGAGCGCCATTACTCAATTTAGTGGATGGTTTGAAAGTGCTGCTGTCTTGCTATTATTTAGTGTTGGTCAATTAATAGACTCAAGCATATTAGTGCCTTTATTAATAGGAAAAAAAGTTCATATACATCCAACTATCATTATTCTAGGAGTTGTCATATGCACCTCATATTTTGGGTTTATAGGTATATTATTTTTTATTCCAATAATAGCAATGTTCAGTGTATTAGTAGAATATACAGTTAATAAATATTTTGAAAGTGAGCTTTATAAAAATGGCTAATTAGTTCACGATAAAAAGAAAAAGGACCTCTGATACATTTGAGAGATGCAAGTAAATTTTTATGCAAAAATTATTATCAAAAAGTAGTAATGTAAGAGGCTTTACGTGCAATTAAATTTATTTAACAATAATCAAGTTGATTATTGTTGGCAAAATTATATCGTCTTAGACGAAAACAAGCACATATATAACTCGATAATTAATGATTTATCTTGGAAATGCTTAATTCTGTTTGGGCCTAAAAACTCTGGGAAAACTCACCTTGCTCATATCTGGCAATCAAAAAACGATGCTATTTTCATTGATGTAAATAATTTTGTAAGCGAAATGAGGTACAGCGATGCGTTTATTTTAGAAGACGTACAAAACATTAAAGATGAGGAAATGTTGTTACATTGTTATAATTACATGAAAGAAAATGATAAGAGACTGCTAATTACTTCTTCGATTTTACCGAAAAAGCTTAACTTCAAACTAAAAGATTTAAGCTCGCGAATATTATCAACTATCAGCGTAAAAATTTTACCTGCAAGCGAGGAATTATTAAGAATCATGCTAATAAAACAATTTTCAGATAAACAGTTAAAAATTGATCTAAAGGTAATTGATTATATTCTAGCAAGAATAGAACGTTCTTTCCACAGCATTAATAAAGTTATAGAAAAAATAGATAATGAATCTATAGGATCAAATGTAACCATTCCTTTTATTAACACTTTATTAAAAAAAAGTGCCAATTGATTCCTTTTTTTGTAAAGTATTTATTATATATATTAAAAATTTATTAATACCCATACAATAATGAAGTTGAAATCACTATTTCTTTATGTTAAAATTATAATAAATACTATGATGTAATAAGAGTAAACAGACATAGCTAAGGGATATTTTATACGATAGTAAAACTTACTCTACAGGATGTTTTTTATAGATTCAATGTTATAATTGAAATATGGTAAAAATAAGATCAAATTTTAAAAAAAGGTTAAAACAAAGGTTTGTAGTACTTACTTTATTGATAAATGCTTTGTTTATCTCATATTTTCTTATAAAAAACACAAAAAATACTTTCAATAAAATTATAGTCAAAGAAATAAATATAGGAGCTGATAATGAAAAATAAACAACTACAAAATAAAAAAGAGAATCTTTACATAACGTATTACATAGATACTTTGGTTTCCGAAAAATCCTCTACACAAAATACTTTGGAAAGTTATCGTTCAGATTTACACCAACTTGAAAAATTTTTATTAGAAGGAGGCACTACCTTAGTTGGTGCAAGTAAAGCTAATATTAAAGATTATGTAAACTTTTTACGTACACAAAAGAAATATAAAACTAGCTCTATATCAAGAAAAATATCTGCTATCAAAAATTTCTATAAGTGCCTATTTAATGATGGAATAATAGACTTTAATCCAGCACCGGCTAATGATAATGAATTAAGAAATCCAAAGGTTTCCTGTCTTTTGCCTAAGTATTTAAGTGTTCAAGAAATATTTTTGCTCATGGAAACAGTAAAAAAATCAGCAAGCGGATCGAATAAAAAGATAAGCAGTAAAAGGCTATGTGCAATTTTAGATATCCTTTACTCTTCCGGGATGCGTATTTCTGAACTAATTAATATGAAGTTATGTGAAGTATCACATTTAGTAAACAGTAACGGTAAAGAAGGCTATATAATAATAAAAGGAAAAAGTGGCAGAGAAAGGCAAATCTTTTTTAATGAGCAAGCATTGCAAAGCCTTAAAGATTATTTATCAATTCGTGACAATCTGCTCCCTAACAACAAAAAATCTGATTGGCTATTCCCAGGTGATAAACCTAATAAACCAATTACAAGGCAAAGAGTTGGTCAATTAATAAAGGAATTAGCAAGAAAGTGCGATATTGATGAAAATAAAATCTCTCCACATGTGATTAGGCATTCTCTTGCTACCCATCTACTGAATAGCGGAGCAAATATTGTGCTGATACAAAAAATTCTTGGCCATACTAATCTTTCTACAACACAAATATATACTCATATTGCTAACGAAAAGTTAAAGGACAAATTAGCTGATTCTCATCCTATTACTCAGATGATCAATAATTAAACTTATTGCTTTTAGTTTTGTAGTAAAGTTAAATTCAAATAAGTTTACGTGTGTTTGTGATTGCAAGTTTATTGTTTAATTTACTCCTTATATTATGGGAAGTATTCTATACTTTAATTACTCTCCCTGTAATTTTCTTTCCTGAGTGTGTAATAACTATTTTCCTTGTTTGCTCGGTAAGAGTTGTATTATTCATGTTGCGTTTATTATGTGACATTAAATATGAAGTGAGGGGAATGGAAAACATTCCTAAGCAACCTTTTATAATTGCATCTAAACACCAATCTCCATTTGAAACATTTATTTTTATACTACTCTTTAGAAAAGCAGTTTTTATTTTAAAACGTGAATTGAAATGGATTCCATTCATTGGTTTGCATCTCATGGCATTAAAAATGATTTTTATTAACCGCTCAGATGGTATTAGTTCTGTGCGTCATATCATGAAATTAGCAAAAGTGTGTATAAAAGAAAATAGAGGCATAATAATATTTCCTGAAGGTACAAGAACAACTATAAACCAAAATATAAAATATCAATCGGGTATTGCTGCTTTATATAGCGTATTATCTGTTCCTGTGTTACCGATTGCTTTAAACACTGGTTTGTTTTGGCCAAAAAGCATACTTTCTCTGAGAAAGAATCCCGGAAAGGCGGTAATAGAAATATTACCTCCCATATATCCTGGGTTAAACAAAAATGAATTCTTGCAAAGTTTAGAAAAAATCATTGAAGAAAGAAGTAGTAGATTAATTGCAGAAAAAACTGATATTGCAAATTAACAAAAAAACTTTATAATTAAAAGAAAAGTACAGGTATTAATATATGGCAAATCATAAGAGTGCTAAAAAAATGATGAAGGTAATAGCAAAGCGTACTTTAGTAAATAAGATGCGAAAAAGCAAAACTCGTACTGCTATTAGAAGATTAGTTGATATAATCAAGTCTGGTGATAAAGAGAATGTTGTCTTGGCATTTCGGAATGCTGAATCCAATTTACACAAATGTGTAAATAAAGGTGTCATTCATAGGAATACCGCTGCGCGTAAAATAAGTCGCTTAAATGCAAAAGTAAAAGCATTGATGACCGCTTAATACGGTTAATGTAAAGTTAGCTGTATTAATATATACTCTTCAGTTTGTATATTCTGTATAAAATTAAGTAGCTCAAGTGATGGATAAAAAAGCATTATTGGAACTAAGTAATGGGTCAAAAATTGATCTGCCCGTATTAAGTGGAACAGTAGGTCCTGATGTGTTAAATATTAAGGACTTATATAAGACAACAGGATTATTCACTTACGATCCAGGGTTTGTTTCTACAGCTTCATGCTCTTCTACAATTACATTCATTGATGGAGATGAAGGAGTTCTTAAATATAGGGGATATAATATAGCTAATTTGGCAGAGAATAATAATTTTACTGCTGTGATTTATTTATTGCTCTATGGTGAATTACCCAGTTCAGAGCAACACAAAAAATTTCTTCTCAAAATACAAGAATCATCCAAAGTATCAGAGCAAGTTACAAATGTAATCAAAGCATTTCCAAAAACTGCTCACCCTATGTCGATTTTAGTTGCATGTTTTGCAAATTTGTCAGCATCTTACCATGAAATGCATGGCAACAATGTCAATGGTGAAGATTTAGATTTTGGAATTTCTGCAATAGCAAAAGTTCCTGCAATTGTTGCAATGATTTATAGACATATCAACAATCAGGAATTCATAAATGCTAATAATAAATTAAGTTATAGTGAGAATTTCTTAAATATGATATTTGGCAGTGCTGTTAATAATACCCTTTTTGTAAAAGCTCTGGATAAAATATTTACTCTCCATGCTGATCATGAACAGAATGCTTCTACAGCAGCTGTCAGATTGGTAGGGTCAGCTGGTTCTAATCTATTTGCAAGCCTGTCTGCAGGAGTTGCTACACTTTGGGGTCCAGCACACGGTGGAGCTAATGAGGCAGTTATAAATATGCTAAAAGAGATAGAGCAAAGTGGAGGTGTAGATAGATTCATTGAGAAAGCTAAAGATGATAAAGATCCATTTAAGCTAATGGGATTTGGACATCGTGTTTATAAAAACTATGATCCGCGCGCGCTTATATTAAAGGATGCTTGTCATGAGATTTTAAGCAAACTAGAGCAAAACAATGAATTGCTTAAAATTGCAAAAAAACTTGAAGAAATAGCTTTAAAGGATGAGTATTTTATTACACGTAAGTTGTATCCAAATGTTGATTTTTACTCAGGTATAATAATGAATGCTATCGGTATCCCTTCAAGTATGTTTACACCCATTTTTGCACTTGCAAGAACCACTGGTTGGGTTGCCCAGTGGTATGAAATGGTAAACGATAAAGAAACCAAGATTTGTAGGCCAAGGCAGCTCTACCTT
Source organism: Wolbachia endosymbiont (group B) of Villa cingulata (assembly GCF_964028285.1). Classification (NCBI taxonomy): domain Bacteria; kingdom Pseudomonadati; phylum Pseudomonadota; class Alphaproteobacteria; order Rickettsiales; family Anaplasmataceae; genus Wolbachia; species Wolbachia endosymbiont (group B) of Villa cingulata. Next base: position 1,387,813 of record NZ_OZ034766.1, read on the forward strand.
GGCAAATAAACTTTCATTCACAATTCGTCCTCAAATAGTCTAATTTTCTTTAGCTATAAAATACAGCAAATTAATTTTTTATTAGTTGACGTCTGCTTTTTGCAGAACATTGGTCAGGCTGTGATATAGAAGGTTGGTTAAATGTTGTTTTAGGCTTATTAAAAGAAGATCGTGCTGAAGAAGGGCCAAAGCCACTATCTTTAGCCGAAGCATCACCCCCACCTTTACCTTCACCATAGTAGTCGGGCCTAAGGAATTTGCTTGAGTTTCCATTGTGTGATTTACCTATAACTGAATTCTTAGGTGAACCACCAAAACCACTATCTGCACTTGTATCTGCACTTGGTCCATCCGTCCCTACTTTTTCTTCAGAAGGGGCAAGAGTTTGTGGTTTCATAGCTGGCACACGCGCAGGATCAATGGACAGTTTATAATCCTTATTGATTACAGAGCTCTCTATGATCTTATTCGTCACACAGTAAGAAATGTCTGGGTTAGCAAAATCTATTCCGTACAATCCTTTACTATCACTATTCAATAGAGACTTCTGCGAAGTATAAGCTTCAACATTATTTAATACATCCATACCAAACATATTATTAACGTGATTCACTTCCTCTCTTGTTAAATGTCTCGTACTATTACTACTACTTAAAATAGGAATTAAAACTGAATCTTCGTCACTGTTCAAGTAAGAGTCACGCACAGTATACTCAACTGGTATGTTTGCTTTACGAAGCAAATCAACCACTGCAAATTTCAGCATGTCAGTAACTCCAATCTCGCCTTTTGGAGTATCAAAACAACGACATGTCAAGGATGCTTCATGCCTTACTATGTCTTTGACGAACTTAAGATCATCAAAAACGCCTTTCTTTAAATATACATAATTCCCCTTCTCTTCTAAAAAATCCTTAAAATTTTTAGGACTATTTTTATGCTTTTCCATTCTCGATGAGAATGAGGTGACAAAAGATTCTTTTAATTTTGGATCATCAAAGCCCTTACAGTATAAATAAGATTTTTTGTCAAAGCCCACATCGTATACGCTTTCATTCACATAATCTACATCACCATAATCGTCTATAATACGCGCTATTGTGAATCGTATAAGTTCATTAGCTAACAAATATTTTAGATTACGAACTACCTTTTTTTCCATTGGCACTGAAAACCTATGTCTGTTACTATCTGTAATCCATTTTACTTGATTAAAGTTAAAAGGAAAAGAGTCTGTATAAAAAAGATCATTGGCAGCCTCTTCGGCAGCAGCTTTGTCATCCTCATCTTCATTATTTCCACAAAATTTTCTTACTATACTCTCTCTCATATTGCTCAAGTACTTTCTTCGCTGATCAATATTCATATTTTTATCAAATGAGAGAACAATATGATCTTTTTCTACAGTGAGATTAGTAATAGCAGTATTATCAGAAAGAAGAACACTATTAAACGCTTTTACTAATTCTCGATTTATTTCACTTTTATTAGGCATAACGCCACCTCTCTAATTAATCAACATAATTACTTACCACTCCTACTGGTGCCCTGACCACTAGATTGATTTTTCTTTCTTTCCTCTTCACATCTAATCATGTCTCTAAAATCATCTATTTTCTTTGGATCTATTTTGCTCAGATCAACCCTTCCTCCTCCTGGAGCAGTATTATCAAATACTCTTTTGCCTGAACCATTGTTACCATGCATATCAACCTCTAAATTAAAATATTATGTAATCAGTATATTAAGAATCAATTATCAGCACAAGCAATTTTTTAACATACATTTTGTTCACCATTTTTATACTCCTGGACCCCAGTGTCAAGCATACAACTATACGAACATTGTGACAATTTCCGTAGCAAACGGTGTCATGAAAGTAGCTGACACTGGAATCCAGAAGAAAAATGGATCCTAAACTGGAATGACAACTTTTTTAAACTAAGTTTTCTGGATCCCAGTGGGCTTTGTTGCATAGCAACTGAAAAAATCTGGTGGCTACTGACAAAATTCATTATAAAACAGCCATTTAACTGTTGAAGAAAAAATATGCCACAGAAAATGAAAGTCAGTAACCAAAACGAATATAACAAATTCCTTGAAAAAAGGGGGAATATTTTTCGTTACATCGATGAAGCTATCGAAAATTGGTATGAAAATAGTCCAAAAATGCAGGGCGGCAACTATATTTATAGTGATAAAGTTGTGATTTTGGTGCATATAATCGTTAATCTTTTTAGAATTGGCTTAAGACAAACGGTAGGGTTTGTAAAAGGATATCTGCAACAAATAGGAAAAAATTTGGCAGTTATCAGCTATTCACAAGCATCAAAAAAAACTTAATATTAAGATAAATGATTGCAGGATTGATAAAAGCAACATGGAAAATATTGAAATTATCATAGATAGTACAAATTTACAGTAACACTCCTGGCCACAGTAAGGAAAACAGTGCAGATAGAAAGTACCGAAGCTACGAGCAAGTAAGAAAGTTACATGTTATGTTAAGTGTGAATAGTAAAAAAGCTATAGCTGCAAGATACAGTAATGGCGTCTACTCTGACCACTATGGAGCTTGCTTGAAGAAGTTAATTTTCAGCACAAAATAAAAGCATTATATGCAGATAGGGCATACGATAGGCAAAAACTTTATAAATTGTGTAAGAAATACGATATAAAGACAAAAGTTCTACCAAAAAAGGATGCAGCAGAACATTCAAAAATAGATTATATGTCTGACAGAAATGCTGCTATTAGGTTAATAAAATTATATGGACAAGATGGTGTAAAAGAGTGGAAAAAGGAAGCAATTTATGGAAAAAGATCTTACATAGAAGGATTTTTCTCAAGGTTGAAGCAAGTATTTGTTTAGGAATAAATCTGAAGTAAACCGTGAAAAAGAATTACTAATTAAGTGCTATTTGCTCAACAAATTCACTGGTATTGGTATGGCTAAATTTGAAATCATTACATAAATTTGTCGTAAACCATCACTGCTTAAGGTGCTATGCAACAAAGCCCACTGGAATCCAGCCCTTTCGCACAAAAAACGTTGTAAAGTGTTTACCAACTTAGTTGGATCCCAGTGTCAGCTACTCTGATGACAAGAAAGGGAGCACTGGAATTTTTGTTTCAGTATTTGTACATTAGCCATGCATCTGAACAGATACAAATATTGCAATTAAAAGCATTAGACAGGCAGTAAAGGTCTTGATATTATATAATATTAAGTTCTAAACTTGGAAGGGTGGCCGAGCGGCTGAAGGCGGCGGTTTGCTAAACCGTTATACGATTGAAAAGTCGTATCGAGGGTTCGAATCCCTCTCCTTCCGTATATTATTGTTTAGGTATTCATTACAGTAATTTCACCCTCTTTTTTAATTATTAAAAAGTTAGCTAGCGTTTATTCAGTATTTATTATAGAATTAGTTATTAGCTAAATAATTTTATATGCATAAAATACTAATTTTGATATTAATAATGCTGCCGCTTAGGTTACTTGCAACTGAGATTGAAATTGTTGCAGATGTAAATGGTGAGCCAATTTCAAATTTAGATATCGAAAGACGTATCAACTTCATAAATTCATTGCTTGGCACTCAGAAGATTAATCAAAAAGAGGTAAAATCTCAAATTCTAAGACAGTTAATAGACGAAATTATCATTGTCAGCGAAGCACAGAAGATGAATATAGAATTGAGTAACGAGGAGTTAAATAATGCTGTCACGTTATTCTTAACTCAAAGTTTAAAACTTGAGGCTGATGAAGTTGATCAATACGTAAAAAAGCATAATATAGATCTCAATACCCTAAAAAAACAAGTAAAGTGTCAGCTACTGTGGAACAAGATTATTGAAGTAGGAATTGTGCCACTTGTCAATATCAGCGATAAAGAAGTGGACGATGTAAGAAAACAAAAAGAGAAACCTGACTACCTTATTATATTTCAGGAGTTTGTAATTCCTGATCAGAAGATGGCTGAAGATTTAATAAAACAATTACGTACCAGTAATAATCCAGAATCTTCAATAAAGATGCGCAAAGCAACCGTTAATTTAAGTCAGCTAAAAGGTAACCTCAAGGACGTTTTGGAAAGATTAGAAATCAATGACGTAGCAGGTCCGATTAGTTTAAGCGAAGGTTACTCTGTTATAAAAGTCATAGATAAGGTACAGCTCGATCATACACTGCTGAAAAGTACTTTAAAACTGAAACAGGTTGTAGTTGAAGGTTCAGAAAGTTTACTCTCTAATTTTAAGGAGCAAAAGGTCAGTTGTTTAAATTTTGACAAGTTAGCAGATGATTTCAAGTTGCCAAGCGTAAAAGAGTTTGAAATAAAAATGCGAAATTTAAATCCTGATTTACAGATTTTATTTAGTAAAACAAATATGAATGAAATAGTAGAATTAAGAGAAAATAGCACTGCAAAGTTGATGATGTTATGTGATATCAAAAATAATGCAATGGATATAGAAGCAATCAAACAGGAAATGTATCAACAAAAGATTATGATACAAAGCAACCTGTTATTGGATAATATGCGTAAAAATGCAGCTGTTAGTTATCAGTTTAATTGAAGTTAGAGAGGTTTTCTACTCCATAAAAAGTTTATGAAGAATATAATGCTCATTGGCGGTGGAGTTGGAAATGCAGTGTTATTTTCGATAGGGAAGGCATGTCTTGAAAACAATCATAAGGTTTTATATTTCGCTGGCTATAAAAAATTAAGTGATGTATTTAAACGAGCACTGATAGAACGTGCATCAAGTGCAGTAATTTGGGCATGTGAAGAAGGATTGATAGAAACAAGCAGAGAACAGGATAAATCCTTTCATGGTAATATAGTTGATGCAATAATCTCATATCAGCAAGGAAAGTTAGGTAAAATTACTATTAGTTTAAACACTATAGATAAAATCATCACTATTGGTTCTGATAAAATGATGAAAGCTATAAATGAAGCTAGAAAAACAATTTTAAAGCCATATCTGAAACCAAAACACATAGCAATATCATCAGTTAACTCTCCTATGCAGTGCATGATGAAAGAAATCTGCGCTCAATGTATTCAGCAACACATAAATAAGGAAACAGGAGAAATAAGTTTTGTTTATAGTTGCAGTAATCAAGACCAGGATATGGAGCTTGTTGACTTTGATTTTTTAAGTGAGCGCTTGAAGCAAAACAGTTTACAAGAAAAGCTCACTGCAAAATGGATAGAACATGTTCAAAGACACTAAACAGAACAAAGAGGAACTAAGGAAGCAATATAGAACCATAAGAAAAGATGTTGATGAAAGTTATTCTAGTTATGCAGCAAATTCTCTTATTAATCTCTTTAACAAAAACTTAAGTTGCGTTAAAGGTAAAACAATAGCAGCGTACATTCCAACAGACGGAGAAATTAATGTTGTGCCTTTGATGCATCATTTACTCGATTTAGGATATAAAGTAGCAATTCCTAATAAAAATAAGTTATTAAAATTTGAGGAATGGAATAAAGCAGATGAAGATATAATCCCCGATACAATCATTACTCCTGTTATTGCTTTTGATGATCATTTTAATAGGTTAGGTTTTGGCGGTGGTTGGTATGATGAAATGATAAAAAAATTACGGCCACTTGGAAAAATATTTATAGGTGTAGCCTATGAGAAGCAATATTGTAAAAATTTACCTGTAGAAAAACATGATCAAAAATTGGATATTATAATCACTGAGATATGTGTTAGATTTGAAAGTGAATTGCTCAAGAAGGCGGATAGAAAGGAGTAGCATAGTCTCCCTCTTTCTGATAGTAATTGCTTATCTGTTCAGATGCATGCAAATATTGAAACCTGTACTCCCTTTCTTGTCATCAGAGTAGCTGACACTGGGATCCAACTAAGTTGGTAAACACTTTACAACGTTTTTTGCACAAAAGGACTGGATTCTAGCGTCACGCGCTAGAATGACATCAACTTTTGAATTCCAGTTATGCAAGAAATCTATTCATTTGAAACTTGTTTGAGAAACGTAGCTATAAAAACCGCAGGTACCAGTTGGTTTTGATTAGCTAAAGTAAAGGTCAAATATCTGGAATTCTGGACATAAAATCCCCCTGTAAAAAAGATTAGAAAAAAATGCAGCGCACATATGGCAGAAATTAAGTATACACTGAAGAGGATACGCTACATTTTTTTATGAGTTTAATAAAAAAGGTCTGCAGACAAAGATAGATTTTTGAGCTCTAAAAATATCTATAATTGTTATTATAATCAGATTTAAAATATGCGGAAGTAATTTTTTGTGTCCGCTTAGCAGGGTGGCAAAATAAGATAGACAGATACATTTTTGCGTCAAAATGCTCCTCAAATGCATCAACTCGGTCTTGTGATTCCTTCTTCACTCACTTGTTCAGAACTTGGACTATCTACTTGAGAATATGGCTTCATTGCTGCAACTTTCTCATTAATAATTTCTTCTACCTTCTCTATTTTACCCTCACCAATGGCCATAATTTCAGGTTGAAATTTCTCCATAAGTTCCTCAAGTACTCTTTGATCATCTAGATGAGTACCAAGACCTTTGTTCAGAAGTCTACTCATATCATCTTCTGAAAAATTTTGAATAGTTCCATTCTTTACTAACTCTTGTATAGCAGATTGCTGACCTTCATTTCGAAGCATTTCTATTACCTTTGCTTTATCCTGAATGTTTTTTATTTCACTACCTTCTGTACCAGATTGTAAGGCAAGTTGAGATAATTTCTGATATAATTTATAAAAATTTTTATCTCTGTCTTGAATCGTAGGTAATTTATCGATCACATCTTTCACAAAACTTTTCACTGCTTTTCCCGATTCAACTATACCCTGGACTGTTTTACTGGTACCCTTACCTACGCTTTCTTTTATCTCACTTCTATTCTGATATATAGCATAACCAATAGCAACTATAGCAACTAGTGCCACAAATCCTACTAATGCTGCTCCTCCAATTATTAATGCACCAGCCACTCCTCCTATTGCCAATGTACCTGCTAGTGCACCTGTCAATGTTGTAAATGCTGCTCCACTTATCAATCCTTGAGCTAACAGTTGATTGCCTAAAGTTTCAAGCTCTTTCTCCATGCCTTTTACTTTATCTACTTGCTCCAAAAATTCTTTTGATTCAATTTTGTTTTTCTCAATATCCTCCAATATAAGACCTATTACACTCCCCAAAATATCTTTATTTCCTATCAGAAATTTAGACATACTATCAATATATGATTTGTCAAAAATTTCACTTTTTCTTTCAAAGCCACGTAGTGTTAACAGACTTTGCAATTTTTGTAACAAATCTTTTTTTTTACTAATATATTCTACTACATTTTCAATGAGCTCGTCCGAATTAATTGGGTTTACTGCACCACCTTGTACCATATTCAACTCCCATCAATTATAAATATGCCTCATTATATATACTAATTATTAATTATATTATAATTGACATAAAATAATTACTCCTTCCCAAATATGGAATTTGTATTACAATACCTAGATTATATGAAATCAAGGTATTTTATGGATGAGAAAAAATTAAGAGCTGCTGTGGTTTTATCAGGATGCGGCCACCTCGACGGCACAGAGGTGAGAGAAGCGGTCTTAACTCTGCTTGTGCTTGATCAGCAGGAAGTTGAAGTCACATGTTTTGCTCCTGATGTTGATATCACACAAGTTATGAATCACAAAACAAAAGAAGCAGTAAAAGAAAAAAGGAATGTACTTGTAGAAGCAGCAAGAATTGCAAGAGGTGAGATAAATGATTTAAGAGAAGCTAAAGCTGAAAATTTTGACATGCTAGTCGTACCTGGTGGATATGGAGTTGCGAAAAATTTATCTGACTTAGCTGAAAATAAAACAGTGATGCCTGAGTTTGAAAGATTAGTCTCAGAGTTCTTTGTTGCAAAAAAGCCAATAGGAACTATATGTATATCTCCAGCCATTATTGTTTTAATCTTAAGTAGCAAGATAGGTAAAGAAGAAAGTAAGATTAAGGTAACTATAGGAGACGACAAAGACCAGTTGATAGAGAAGCTCGGCGGCGAACATATAACATGCGATACAAAGCTATCAATAGAAGACGAAAAGCATAATATATTTTCCTGCTCTGCTTATATGCGTAGTGATGAAAGTACACACTCTGTACATCAAGGAATAAAACACATGATTGACAGTATGGTAAAAAAAATTAATAAAAAAACCAAACAACCATTTCTCTAAAGTGTAGTTTCTTATACAATTAATTATGTTATACTTCCAGTTGCATTATTGTTGTAGCCAAAGTAATCTGTAATTGCTTATTAACGGTAAGCTATATTTAGTATGTAAGTTTAGTTCTTTTTTTTATAGATATAAATATGTCAGACCTTTTTTATATTGAAAGTGAGTGTTGTGTAGATGGTCAGTGTGATACTTATGCAGGAGAAGTGAGTATTAATGATGTCATGTTGGGCAAGTTTAGTCTAAATTCATACAGTGGGGAAAAAGCTACAATAAATCTAGACATCGTTACATTCGATATCCATATTGCCATGGATTACCAAGATGGAAGGACAATAACAAGAGACCTCAAGGGTCCTGAATTTGTAATTAAAGATGACGGTTCCTGGTATATTAATAAGAATCTTGGTAATGATAAATTTGAAATTATAGTAAAGCAGTCATGATATGAAACATAGTGAGCGGAGCTTACTTTTTAGCAATGTTTACATACTTACTTGATTTGAAAAAAAATGGAGATTATCTTAGCTGAACCACGCGGTTTCTGTGCAGGGGTTAAAAGAGCTGTAGACATATTAGCAATCACTTTAGAGAAATACAAAAATGAACGCCAAGTTTATGTACTACACGAAATCGTTCATAATAAGTATATAGTAGAGGACTTCAAGAAACAAGGAGTGGTTTTTGTAAGCAGCATAGAAGACATTAAAGACAATAGAGGTATATTGATCTTTAGCGCACATGGAGTGTCGAAAAGTATAGAGGATGAGGCAAAAAGAAAGGGTGTTCAAGTGATTGATGCAACATGTCCATTAGTTAGCAAAGTACATAAAGAGGCAAAAAGTTATGAGAATAGTGGTAAAGAATTAATTCTAATTGGACATGAAAATCATCCAGAAGTTAAAGGAATTATAGGAAGAGTAAGTAATCCTATATCTCTAGTGCAAACTATGCAAGACGTATACAATTTACAAATCAAAGATCCAGATAATTTATCTTATGTAACACAAACCACGTTAAGTATTGACGATACCAAAGAAATTATTGCTACACTGAAGCTCAGATTTCCAAGCATTACAGGCCCCGACTTAAAAGATATATGCTATGCAACACAAAATAGGCAGAACGCTGTTAAAAAATTGGCTAAAATTACAGACGTAGTGTTAATTGTAGGAAGTAAAAACAGTTCAAATTCAAACCGTTTATTAGACCTGTGTATTTCCAGAGGAAAAAGAGCCTATTTGATTGATAATTATAAATGTATGAACAAAAATTGGTTGCAGGGCGCAGAAAAAATAGGAATTACTGCAGGTGCTTCTGCTCCTGATATATTAGTTGATGAGCTAGTAAATTACTTAAAAATAAATATGAATACAAAAGTTTCAGTCATGCCAGATGGATTCACTGAAAATGTTCAGTTCAAGTATACTAAATGGTAATGTGCAACAAAGTGCGTCAAATCAAGTCTTTAGCTCAATTCAATTTTCTGTCTGTTGGAGAATAAAATATCAAGCTGAGATATAATTAACTCTCGTTTGTCAGGTTAAGTTGTGTCTAGCACAGAAACATTAAAATATAAAAAACCTTCATCATACAAAAGGGTTAATATTACTACTAATTTTATCAAAAACTTATAATATAAGTAATATTGTCATCTAATGTTTAATGAATTTCAATAAATTACCTTTTTAATTCTAGATGAGTATACACTTTGTTAATATGTTTTGGTCAAAACCCAAAAGTAAGTTTATGCTTTCTATAGGAAAAGAAGGCACAATGTTACTATATTTTAAAAATGATACTTTAAATAAAAGATATTTTGCTAAGGACAAAAATAATAAAGCTGTTTCTGACTTAATTTCATGTCTCTCATCAGATAAAAAAGCACCCTTATATCTGGTTCTCAATCACACTGACCAGAACTATTTGCTACAGTCTATCCCAAGAGTAAATAGGATTAGTGCTTATCTATCAGCAAAAACAAAAGTAGAGCATTTTGCTCATAATAACGATATAAATTCTATTCTCTTGGTCGAAAAGCCGAATAAATTTAATCAAAACTGGTGGTATCTATTTGTTTCATCAAAAGCAAATCATTTAATAGAATATTGGTTGGACGTGTTTGTTGAAATAGGCTCTAACTTTAAAGGAATATTAATGTTTCCTATAGAACTAGTCAGTATAGCAAAAAAGATTCTACACAAAGATCCTAGTAACTGGAAAATTATAGTTGCTGCAACTAAAACAGGTGGCTATAGACAAGTGGTTCTTAAAGAGAACAAAATGATATTTACACGTTTAATACCATTTACTAATGATAATTTACCAGGAATCATTGCTGGTGAAATATATCAGGAAGTGAAAAATACAATTCAATCTTTAACTAAGTTTGGATTTGAAAAAAATGACCCTATCGACCTTTGCATCATAGTATCAGAAGCTATTAAATCTAGTTTATCAGTTATAAATTTTTCAGAGAATAGTGTGAACATATTGACTCCATATGAGCTAGGTAAACTATTGGGAGCAGAATTAGCTATATGCGAAAAAGATAGCTTTTGTGATACTACAATTTTGTTCCATAGCTTTAAGAATAAGCCAATAAATATTTTTAACACAAAAGAAACTAAAGAATTTTATCTATTTAATTATCTTTATTTAAATTCTCCTCAAATTTTTCTATACCTACTCTTGGTTTTAGTTGTAATTAACGCCTTTTGTTTGCGAAATTTGTATTCAAATTTTAATGTTGCTGATAATTTATCTGCAAAGCGGAGTGCTTTAAATAACAAACTAATAAAACTTAGCCAAAGCTATAATGTAAAAAAGATAGATGAAGTTTACGATTTTATTAATATAAATAATATTTTATCAAAAATAGAGTACTCTCCTCTTACACAAATTAAGTATGTAGAAAAGTTAAAAGTACCAGGTGTAGAGCTTCAATCGTTTGAGTGGAATTATAATGAGGCAAAAAGTTATATTACCACAACTTTAAGGTTTAATTTTCAATCTGGTCAAGACATTTCTTATCAATACGAGAAACTACAGAAAAATTTAAACGATAATTTCCGTACTCATGATATTAGTATTTCTAGCTTACCCACTACTAAAGAGAAAAATCTATCTATTGATGTTGAAATAGGAGAGGCAATGTAGATTGATGACTATCTCTCAACTAAAAAGAAAAGCTACAATTCAGTGCATATATTATTTATTGTTATCTATTGTATTAATAGGGTTATCAACGTGTTTTATTCTCTATAACAAAAAGGTTTATAATAAAAATCAAACTGCAGCTGAGGAAATACACTCTATTAATTTACAGATCATTGAAATTCAAAAGAAAGAAGTCGTTCTAAATAAAAATCTAGATTTATGGAAAAGAATTTCTTCTTCAAACTTACATAGTAGCAGATATATTACAAATTTAAATTTTGAGCTTCACAAGCTATATAAAAAACACTACATGTTAGAACCTGAAATATCAATTTCTATACCTGAAGAAGCTGAACTCCACAATAAAAGTGAACGTACAAAAGTAATAAGAAGTGAAGTGGTTCTAAGTTTAAGCTCAATTAGCGATAAGCATATTTTTTTATTTCTACAGTCTATTCCAAATCTTCCTGGTTATGTTATGATCAGATCTCTTACCTTGAATAAGCAGAGAAATATAGATTCTGCAGCTATAAACCAGATTTTAAGTGGTAACATGATAGAGATAGTGAGAGCTAGTATAGTTTTTGATTGGTATACCATATTAAGTAGATGAATATAAAGTTGTTTTTTATTTTTACGCTGCTATTTTTTAATGTTAGTGCATATTGCAATTGTGAAGATCTTGTAGAAAATATAGGGATTTGTAAAAAATATTCTTGCCAACAGCATATTAGTGATGAAGATTTTATTGAGCATAAAATATTAGGGTTAAATAGTGAAAATTTATGTGTATATATAGAAAGACAAGGCAATGATGAAATGGTCTGTCATTATTCCAATAATGGAATGATTATAGAAAAGAAGTACTTAAAAAGTATTTTAAAAGTTGGAAATCAAGAAATAAATGATTTCATTGATATAGCAAATTTGCGTGCGAAGGAGTGTTTTTTTATCAACAATTATAAACTAAGCTATATAGATCGAGACGATATAATAAAAGAGGCAGCAGAGAGTACTTTATCGCAATATGGTAGCATAAAAAGCATTTTTTTTGATGAAGAGCAGGTTAATAGAATAGTTAGTGAGATGGAAAAGTTTAACTTACAGTCTTCAGGAGTTACAGAGGAAGAAAATTTCAATTGTAAAGTAGTCAGTTTAGATTCAATTTTATACTTTTCCCCTGATACATGGAAAATATGGGTAAATGGAAAGTTGTTTATAAATACTAAGGATTTAAAAGTGCACTCAGTAACTGAAAATTATGTAACTTTTTCATGGGCTGTAAACCAAAAGATAACAAAAGAAAGGATAAGCAATTCTAAAAATGTAAATTTTGGACATGAAGGTATTATGTTTACTCTTTATCCAGAACAAAAGTTTGATTTAGACAGTTTATCTATTAAATAATCTAATACATCTGCGCTTGTAGCTCAATTGGATAGAGCGTTGCCCTCCGGAGGCAAAGGTCGTGGGTTCGAATCCCTCCAAGCGCGTTTCTAATTAAATTTGACAATAATACTCTCACATAAGATAATAAAGATGTTTATTTTAAAGCATAATTATGTCTAGTGGTACTATAAATAAAGTCATATTAGTTGGTAATTTAGGAAAAGATCCTGAAATTAGGACTACACAAAATGGAAAAGAGATGGCAAGTTTTTCAATAGCCACGTCTGAAAGTTGGACTGACAAATTTTCTGGTACTCGCTCTGAAAAGACAGAATGGCATAATATTGTAATTTTTAGTGAAGGACTAGTAAAAATTGTTAAAGACTTTGCACGGAAAGGTAGTAAAGTGTACGTTGAAGGCTCTCTGAGAACTAGAAAATGGACTGACCAAAATGGTACTGAAAAGTACACAACAGAGGTGGTGCTATACAACTTTAATAGTGCCCTTACCCTTTTAGATTCACGAAACAGTATGTCAAACTCTGATTACAAGCCAAGTGAATACAAACAAAATGAAATAGAACAAAAAGATAAACACGGAAGTTTTGACAACGATATAAAAGCTGAACTAATCGATGATGAAATACCATTTTAATAACTTCAATTGAAACCTACATTTTTATGGACTGCTTGTGTTACTCCTTTTAATTCTAATGGAGATAGCGTAGATTACCAAAGTTTGCAGTGCTTGCTTGCAATGCAGGTTCAAGCTAAAAATGGTGTAGTGTTGCTCGGTAGCACAGGTGAAAGCTTATCACTTACTGATTCTGAAAAGCGCACCTTAGTTGAATTTGTATGTGAGCTAAAATTAAATACGAAAATTATAATTGGTGTACCAGGAGTGAATCTATATCAGACTTTTGAATGGCTTGATTTTTGCAAGGGTATGCCTATTCATGGCTATCTAATGACAACTCCCATTTATGCAAAGCCTGGAATCATGGGGCAAACTTTATGGTTTGAAAAGCTGCTTGAAAAAGCACATGTGCCAGCAATGCTTTACAATATTCCATCAAGAGCAGGAGTGAGTCTTCACGCTGAAACTGTACGTAATTTATCCAGCCACGAAAAATTTTGGGCTATCAAAGATTCAAGTGGCACCGTTGATACTTTAACTCAGTATAAGAAAGTTGCACCAAATATTGAGGTGTTTTGTGGGGACGATAATATGATATTTGATATGGCTGCTAAGGGTGCGGCTGGTCTGGTTTCTGTTGCTGCCAATGTTTGGCCAAGTGTAGTACATAAATATGTTAAGCAATGCATGAGTGGCAAGAACCCTCAAGCAGACAGTTGGCAACAAGCTTGCAAAGCTCTATTTACTGCCAGCAATCCAATACCTACTAAAGCACTTCTGCATGATATTGAGCTCATAGAACACAAAACTGTACGCCTACCACTCAGCACAGAAGACTTGCCTTCTGTTGAAACATTAAGGCAAGCTAATAAAATGATTCTTAGGTGGAAAGAATTGACTAATGGCTAGGACTAGAAACACAAACTACACATCATCAACTTCCATACCTGCATCAAATGAATTTACTGGTTATGAAAGAATCAATCATGTGAAATTCTTGTTGATATGACTTAATGAATAATTATTTTAGGTTACTAAGTTATTTAAGAAACTTTGATAATATTTAGCCCACTTACTTTTCTATTTTCCATGTCACGATGAGCCTCTATTATTTCATCAAATTTATATTTTTTATTAATTCGTACAATTAAAAGTTTTTTTCTTATCATTTCAAAAATTTCCATTGCAGTAAGCACTAACGTAAGTCTATTGTGCTTGTAGTGATATATCGAAGTTCCAGCTGCAAATAACGAACGCGAACTAAGTAAAGAGAAATTAATAGGAGCATTACCTGATATCTGCCCATAGGAAACATATATGCCAAACTTACCTAAAGATTCAAAAGAGAGCTTGCTTGTAGCGTAACCTATAGGGTCATACACCGCACCTACTCCTCTATTTTTCGTAATCTCCATGATTTTAGAAACGAAGTCTTTATCATTGTAGTTTATTGCGTATGTGCAGCCACTTTGTAGAGCTATCTTCATTTTTTCGTCAGAGCTTATAGAACCTATCACTACACCTTTTTTATCCTTTGCCCATTGGCATATTATTTGCCCCAAACCACCATTAGCTCCATGAACCAAGACAAAAGCACCAGGCCTGATTTTATAAGATTGATTAACTAAATAGTGAGCTGTCATGCCTTTAAACAACACTGCAGCAGCAACTTCATCAGGTATATCATTCGGAATTTTTATCAGATATTTCTGGTGTATAATGCGCTTTTCACAATATGCCCCTGGAGGAGCTGTGCAATATCCAACTCTGTCTCCAACTTTGAATCCATCACTGATTTTTTTACCAAGTTTTTCAACAATTCCTACTGCCTCTACTCCAAGTACTGATGGCAGATCTTTAATTTTGCGCATACCTTTTCTATGTTCTAAATCATAACGATTTAAGCCGATAATTGTATGACGTATTAAGACTTCCTCATCTTTTGGCTCACCTATGCTCTTATCTACAAATTCTAATACTTCTGGCCCCCCAGTTTTTTTAATTTGTATAGCTCTAACCATGATAAATGTAAGACAAAAACTTTAATTATGTTATCTAGCAATTAATATTTTGCAAAATGTTATTTAGAGTTTATACACTACATAAGCGTATTGTTAATAGTTTTGAGGCACAAATTATCATGAACAGAGAAATTTGTCCTTATGGTGTTTTATTCAATGTGTTGTGCAAAGTGGATGAAGATAATGATCTGGATGTTAACAATGTAATAAAAAAAATAAAAGAAAGGTTAGAATATAGAATACAAAAATCAGATAAAAAAGGAGACTATTGTAAATATTTATATACTTCTTGGGAAAAAAAGGATTTGATATTAATCACAGATTTGACTTGAAAGATTATGATGGCTTTTCAATAGGTAGTCTTTTTTCCATCGCCATTAACTATAAACCGTACACTTTAACAAATCTAGCGCAAGTTTTAATAAAAGCAGGAGCTAATGTGCAAAACGAAAAAGGATATTTACATACCTGTGTTTTGACCCATTCTCCGGACATATTAAAGGCTCTCATAAAAGCGGGAGTAAATGATAACCCAAATGAAAACTACGGTGGAAATACCGCTTTAGACTATGTTGCTAAATTATATGGTAGAGATAAGTCAACGAAATACAAGGATTGCTGTAAAATTCTAATTGAGCATACATTAGAAAAAAAACCTCACAGTAAAATGCCAGACTCTATAAAAAGTAATAAAGAGTTAACTGAGTACTGGAATGCTTGTAAAGCAAATAGTGAAGAATGGGAATTCGCAATACCAAAAACCGCAACACAAGTACTTAGTGTACAAAAAACAAATAAGTGCTTCTGCCCAATTAAATAGATCTGTTGCATAACTATTATTTAAATCAACAATAGGAAAAGGTTTGTTATTTAAGCTTAAAAAACGTATACGATAGCGTTATTTCACTTAAATCTTTTGTACTATTGTCACGAATTATTTCAGGGTCTATGTAAAAGGATACTGGCATAGCTGCTTTTTGTTTTGGCTGCAAAATTTGTTCTTCAAAGCAGAAGCATGCAACTTTATTGAAATACTTACCTGCTTTAAAAGGTGTGACATTATACACTGCCATTCCAAGCGAAGGCTGGTCAGATAAATTTTCTGCATAATAAAACACTAAACTTTTTTGCCCTATATTCGTATCAATGTAGTTAGTTTCTGATTTAAATTCCCAAGGCAGACCGGACATTACATCAGCATTGAAGTAAACCCTGATTTTTTGGTCAGTTGCATTTATTGTCGTATTAGTTGCTTTTCTCGTTGTGCCACCATATCCAGTAGCTTTGCAAAAGATACTATACAATGGCACTGAAGCATATGCAAGACACAGCATCAATACCACTAAAGATACTAGGAAAAAAACTATAGAATTTTCATTATTTCCCCTTAAAAAGGAAATCATCTAATCCTTATTGTTGAATAAATTAAGTAACCTGAGTAAATTGAGGAATATATTGATGAAGTCAAAGTAAAGATTAGTTGCACCAAGTATTGCCAGCTTAGTAGTTGCAACCTCTGAGCCATCATTATACCTATAATAAACATCTTTGATTCTCTGAGCATCGTACGCGGTCATTAAAGTAAACACTATTACTGACACAAATGATATTGCAAAATAGAGTGGACTACTCCCAAGGAACAGATTAACTATAGATGCAATGATTAATCCCCAGATTCCCATAATCAAAAAAGAACCCATACTGGTCAGATCTTTTTTTGTAGTATTACCATATAAAGCCATAGAACCAAACATGATCGATGTAATGAAAAATGCTCTCGCTATATTTTCTGCAGTATAAATTATAAAAATATGAGATAAAGAAATTCCCATTAAAACCGAGAATAGAAAAAATACAGTAAGTGTTGACTGAGCACTTAGGTGTTGAAGCCTAAAAGACATATAAAACACCAATGCAACTGGAGATAGCATTACCACAAGCGATAGAACAGGATTGGAATAAATCACCTGGAAAAGACCAGAAAACACTGTTAAAAACGCAACAAGCCCTGTAACACCTAAAGCTAAAGCCATATAATTGTATACTTTAGTTAGGTAACTCCTGAGTCCAGCACTATAATAAACGCCCTGAGAGCGAATATCCTGTTCGTTTTTCATATAAGACATATGTAACTCCTTATTATCTCTTGATGATATATTATAATACAATACAGCGTTTTTATCAAGTATAAAATGACATACTACAATTGAATGGTGTGGTATGCAATTAGAGAATTTCTTCCATAACTATAAGCAAATCGGTTTTCAGCAGCATTTAACTATTATAACAACCTCTGGCAATAGAAATTACTTTCACCATTCCCTCTATCATGATTTAAGGGGAATGGTGAAAGTAGTTTTTGCATTTACTAAAGCATTCTTCTTATAGACACTATACCAACAATCCACTATTTTTTCTATGTCTCGCGGTTTAACCTCTGGACCTATACTGATTCTAATTGAACATTCTGCTTGCTCTTTTGTTGCTCCCATTGCAAGCAAAACATGAGAAGGTCCAACTTTTCCAGAAGAACATGCAGAACCATTGCTGACTGCAATATTATTTAAGTCAAAGTGCATGAGCTGCAGATCATTCTTCACTCTCGGCATATAAATGAAACTTGTATTTGGCAATCTTTTAGAATTTCTGCCAAAGATCTTGATATCACTGACAAGACTTAATAACCCACACTCCAATTGATCACGCAGCTTCTCCACTTCATTCATTTTTGATAGAAGATCTGGAATGTTTTGCAATGCAGCAGAAAGACCTGCAATTGCAACAATGTTTTCTGTGCCACCACGTAATCCTTTTTCTTGCCCACCACCTATTATAATGGGTTCTATTACAAGCTTTTTGTCAAATATTAAAACTCCGCT
Source organism: Wolbachia endosymbiont (group B) of Villa cingulata (assembly GCF_964028285.1). Lineage (NCBI taxonomy): Bacteria > Pseudomonadati > Pseudomonadota > Alphaproteobacteria > Rickettsiales > Anaplasmataceae > Wolbachia > Wolbachia endosymbiont (group B) of Villa cingulata. The sequence goes on from NZ_OZ034766.1 coordinate 1,406,145, forward strand.
GCCTGCTATACCACCAAATTTGTGGGCAGATAAAGTAAGTAAATCCACTTCTAAATCTTTCATATTGACTTTGATTTTCCCAATACTTTGAGCAGCGTCAGTGTGACAGATTGCCCCGAATTTATGTGCTATTTTAGCTATTTCCTTAACAGGCTGGATAACTCCAGTTTCGTTATTAGCCATCATCACTGAAATTATTACTTTATTCCCTTCAAGTTCGCTTAGAATTTTTTCTAGCTCTAAAAAGTCAACAATACCCTCTTGATTAACGGGTATTATATGTGGATTATATGCAGAATTAAGAATTGAAGGATGCTCTGTAGCTGAAATTACATGCAGATAGCCTTTCATTCCTCTCATGACTAGGTTGTTTGCTTCAGTTGCACCAGACGTAAAAACTATTTCTTTATCATCTGGAATGCTAAGAGCATCACGTACGTTATCTCTTACCTCTTTAAGAATCTTCCTCGCTTCTTGTCCTCTTTTATGCAGGGATGATGGATTTAGTGTTTGTTTTGACAAAATCTCAAGTATACTTTTTTTTACATTTTTACTCACTGGAGCAGTTGCATTATAATCAGCATACACGTAACTACTATCTTCCAGGGAGAATAAACTCACAGGCTTATTTGTCACTTACCATCAACCAATTATGTATGTTAACTTTAACACAATAAAAATTTATTGCAAAAACAGCAAAGTTAATACATAATTAATAAACAATTTACATTATCAACCCCTGTCAAAACAGGTTTTTATTAGGAGTCATCATGGTAGAAGTCTTTTTAAATAATTCAACAAAAAAGATAGAAGGTAGATACCATCAAAGCAAAGATACCAATGCACCGGTTGTGCTAATTTTACATCACCATCCCCAATATGGTGGTAGTATGGATAGTAAGATTATACATAGTATATATGAATCTTTTATCGATAATAACTTTTCTGCATTGACAATTAATTTTCGTGGCGTCGGAAAATCTACCGGAACTTTTGATAAGGGTATAGGAGAATTAACTGATGCTGCAGTAGCTATTGATTGGCTTCAGGAGCATAACTCTAACAACGTTCCAATTTGGATAGTCGGTTTTTCTTTTGGAGCATGGGTAGCTATGCAGTTGACAATGCGCCGTCCAGAGATAGTAAGTTTTGTTGCCCTTTCTCTTCCAGCAACTAAATACGATTTCTCTTTTCTCTCTCCTTGCCCAGTTCCTGGACTTATAATACAAAGTAATAATGATACAATTTCAGAAGAAAGCGATGTAACAGAATTAGCACAAAGGTTAATAAATTCGGTAAAAAATAACCATATGGAATACCATATAGTAGACGATACTAACCACTTTTTAAGGGATAAAGAAGAGGAAGTAGCTCAAATTATAGATAATTATATAAAACTACGCTTAAACAGTGCAGTCACTTTCTCCAAAAAAGTAAAAAAAGAGATAAGGGTAAAAGAATATGCCTAACTTTACAAATGAGAGAAATGAATGTATTAATATAAATAAAAAAAGTCTTGTTATGTTTAGGCAATTATTATTTCTCGTTTTAGCGATGTTTATGCTGTCAGGATGCTTCCTAAGTAAACAGCGTAAATTAAAGAGTCCGTGTATAAAAAGCAATGAAAGTATTTCGTGCGAATTATACTCCGTTAATGATCATTGGTTAAATAAGTACAAGTTATAGGTAGCTTTGTATTGTACTGTTTCTTCCATTCACAGCTTTACTAATGATCGGTTTTTTAGCTGAAAAATGTGATCTGCTTTTTCTGCAAGAATATAGTTGTGTGTTACTATAAGCATAGAGCTGTTATTTTCCTTTACATATGAATGTAACAGCAAAAATACATTCAAAGAATTTGTTGGGTCTAAATTTCCCGTTGGCTCATCTGCAAGTAAAAGCTTTGGAGAGTTTACAATGCTCCTTGCAATTGCGACCCTCTGCCTTTCTCCACCAGAAATTTCAGATAACATACTACTTGCTTTATTTTCCAGACCAAATTTCTCTAATATTGCTTGCGATTTTTTTTTTGCTTCAGTTTTGCTTTTTCTTGCAATAAGCTGAGGAAGCATAACATTTTCCAACACTGATAACTCCTGTAATAAATAGTGAAATTGATAAACAAAGCTAAGAAAATTTCTTCTTACATGAGTTTTATATTTATTGCTGGCTTGCGTACAATTTACTCCATCTACTGTCACTACACCTAAAGTTGGCTTATCCAATAGACCTGCAATTTGTAGTATAGTTGTTTTTCCTGATCCCGAACTACCAATCAATGCAACTACTTGCCCTCTTGTAAGACTCAGATTGATATCTTTTACAATAGCAGGACTTTTTTTGAAGCTCTTACTTACAGAAGCTAGCTCTAGTGTTACACCACCACCCATATTATAAAAAGATCCAGGAGGGAGAATTAGACCGAGAAACTGTTACCACACCCACATCGAGACTTAGCGAGAGCATTCTTGATTTGAAAACCAGAACCACTTAGATCTTCAGTATAATCTATAGTTGAGTTATTTAAAAATTTCGCTGAACAATTATCAACCATTAATACAGGGTTTCCATTCTCATCATTAATTACTATATCTTTACCTTTTTCACTAAAACTGGAGTGGCTTCTATAATCCTCGCTATCTTCGTCATCGTCAAAATCGTCGTCTTCATCATCGTCAAAATCGTCATCCAAAGACATCTTCTTATTTATTTGATCCATAAGAAAATTATACTTGAAGCCAGAGCATCCACCACCTGAAACTGCAACCCGCAAAATAGAACTCTCATCTCCTTCCTGTTCTACAAGGGAGTGGATTTTCCTTAATGCATTGTCAGTTAAGCTAATATTGTAATCTGTTGACATAACAACCACCGTTCATTATTGATAACCTATTATAGTAGAAATTTTACATGTCAAACAATAATTTTCTATTAAGTTACGCGTGCTTTCCAAATAAAACAAAAGGAAGAAATTTTAAAGAGCCAGAAGATGAAAATCGCAGCTGCTTTCAGCGTGATAGGGACCGAATTATTCACTCTAATACATTTAGAAAATTGGAGTACAAAACACAAGTTTTTATCAATTATGAGCACGACTACTATCGCACTCGGCTTACTCATAGCCTTGAAGTTGCACAAATTGCAAGGTCCATTGCTCGTAGACTTGGCTTAAATGAGGATATCACTGAATGCATAGCGCTCGCACATGATCTTGGTCATCCTCCATTTGGTCATGCAGGTGAAGATGCTCTAAAGAAATCAGTTCAAGATTTGAATCTTGATAATGAGAAGTATGAGTTTGATCATAATGTTCAAGCTATAAGGATTTTAACTTATCTTGAACAAAAACATGCTGATTTTGATGGTATGAATCTAAGTTGGGAGGTGATTGAAGGGGTTGCAAAACATAACGGTCCCTTGCTTGGTCAAAACGCAGAGTCTTCTACAAATAATCAGCTATTATTAAAATATAATGAAAAATATGATCTAAAACTTGAGGAATTTTCAAGCATTGAAGCACAAGTTGCTTCAATTGCCGATGACATCGCTTACAGTGTGCATGATCTTGATGATGCACTCAGAACAAATTTAGTAACTATTGAAGATTTGCTTAATGTTCCCTTAATTGGCAAAATGTTTAAAAACGTAAGGAGTGAATATTCAGACTTGTCTCAGAGCAAACTCATACATGAATCACTGAGTAGAACTATAGGGATTATGATAAATGATGTCGTTTTTCAGACTGAAAAAAATATTAAAGACTACAAAATAAAAAGCGTAGAAGATGTAAGAGGTCTAAATATAATGCTAGTCACATTTTCACCAGAAATTGCAAATGCCACAAAAGAGATAAAAAAATTTAACATGGAAAAAATATACAGAAGCTATAAATTGAATAGAACAATGAACAAAGCAAAACGTATAGTACAGGAGCTTTTTCAATGCTTTTATGAAAACCCAGGGTTATTACCTATAGAGTGGAACAAGCTTGCTTGTGAATCTCAGCGTTCAGTAATAATATGTGATTATATCTCAGGTATGACAGATAGATTTGCCATACACGAGCACAGAAGAATTTTTGATACCTCATACGAAATGACTTCTTTCTAATGACCGATGATTATTTCATGTCGATCGCATTAAAACTTGCAGAAAAAAGTCTTGGAAGTGTTGCACCAAATCCCGCTGTTGGATGTATCATTGTAAAAAACGGTATGGTGATCGGTGAAGGCTACACAGGAATCGGTGGACGTCCACATGCAGAAGTAGTTGCTTTGCAAAATGCTCAAGACTTAACTCATGGTGCAACTATGTACGTCACTCTTGAGCCATGTTGCCACTTTGGAGTTACAGAACCTTGCACTGCAGAAATCATAAAATCAGGAATAAGAAAGGTAGTGATTGCAGCAATTGATCCAGATAATAGAGTTTTAGGCAGAGGCATAAAAGCCTTAGTAGATGGAGGAATTGAAGTTGAGCAAGGGATTATGCAGAAAGAAGCAGAGAAACTGAATGTTGGCTTTTTTACCACCAAGAAACTCCATAGACCATTTATAGCTTGCAAAATCGCAACAACTCTTGACGGAAAAATCGCAACATTTACAGGTGATAGCAAATGGATAACAAGCAAAGATACGAGAAATTGGGTACATGAGCTCAGAGCAAAATATGATGCAATTATGATTGGCAGTAGTACCCTTATCAATGACGATCCACTCTTAACTTGCAGATTACCAGGACTCGAAGAAAGGTCGCCAATAAGGCTAATTATCGATAGCCAAGCAAAATTGCAGGAAGAGCATAATATTGCAAAGACTGCAGACAAAATAACAACTTGGGTGATTACAAACAGAGAAATAGAGAAAAAAATAAAAAACATTAATTATTTGATAGTCAATTCAAATCACAAACCTCCTGTTATTCCAGATGTTACTACAATACACTCTCCTGTCATTCCAATGCCTTCTCCTGTCATCCCAGTGCCCAGACACTGGGATCCAGAAAACTTCAAGCAATTGCGTAGTGAAAACTGGATTCCAGTGTCAAGCACTGGAATGACATCAGATCGAAAAGTCTGCCTAAAAGACATGGCATCAAAACTTGTTTCAGAAATTGGTATAACAAGGTTATTAGTTGAAGGTGGAGGAGTGTTAATTACAGAGTTATTGAAGCACGATTTAATCGATAGGTTGATAATCTACCGTAGTGGCAAGATTTTAGGTAATGATGCCACTCCTTTTATAGGGAATTTAGAGATTGAATCCATCAATAACTGCCATAAATTCAAAAAAGTAGAGATAATAGAGTTCAGTGAGGATGTAGTTGAGGTGTGGAATAAGTCACAGTAGCCTTTATCCACTTGAATGATAGAGATAAAGCAAGAGGTAGAAAATCTACCTCTGGTTATGCTAATTTATTATGCTGCTTTTTCTTGAAACTTGTCTTCAAATATTTTCATGATTTCAGGTTCTTGCATTATAGTTTTAAGCCCTTCTTTGTCAATTATACCTTGAAGTCCTTGTTCACCCTTTTCACCTTGGTCACCTTTCTCACCCTGAAGTCCTTGTTCGCCCTTATCGCCTTTTTCACCCTTAACATTTTCTATTGCATTCATTTGCTGATATGAAGCATAAGCTGCTGCGGCAAAATATACAGCGGCAATAAATAGAGCTGCAATTCCAGCAGGGCTAGCAATAAGTGCTAAAGATGCAGGGCCAGCAATTACTTTAGTAGCAATTAATATTGCTGTTATTGCTCCTGCTAAAGATGCAGCTGCAACTAAACCTTCAATACTCATTTTTGTTATATGTGCAGTGTTTTCCCACTTCAATACGTTTTTTATAGTCATAATAGTCCCCTTATAATAAGGCTAATAAAAAGATTAAGTAGTGTGTATTAATAATGCATGTTGGTCAAGCTACTTTTCACATAAAGTATATATTTCAAGCTAAACTGTTATCAGTTGTATATAATTAAACGTATGAAACATGGTTGGCTGAATCTCGATAAACCAATAGGAATTAGTTCTGCACAAGCTGTAACCCAAGTTAAAAAGATCTTTGGAATTGAGAAAGCTGGTCATCTGGGAACACTTGATCCTTTAGCTTCAGGTGTGTTGCCAATTGCTTTTGGCGAGGCAACGAAAACTATACCGTATTTATCTTGTGACTTAAAGGCATACAATTTCACAATCAAATGGGGAAAGCAAACAACTACGGACGATTTAGATGGTGATATTATTAGAACTAGCAATATAAAACCTGAATATAACCAAATAAATTGTGTGATTAAGGATTTTATTGGTGAGATAACACAAACTCCTCCTCAATTTTCAGCAGTGAAAATCAAGGGAGCAAGAGCATATAAATTAGCAAGAAGTGGGCAAAAGGTAAATATAAAGCCCCGGCAAGTCAAAATACATGAACTGAAGATGATATTTTTGGACACCATAAATAATAGTGCCGATTTTTCTATGATCTGCGGTAGCGGCGTATATGTAAGATCAATTGCAAGAGATCTTGGAATTGAATTAAATTGTTTTGGACATATTACACAATTAAGAAGAACGATGGTAGGTGATTTTAAGGAAGATGAATCAGTGACAATTGAGCAACTTACTAAAAAAAACACAACAACTTACTCTCCGATGTCATCCCAGTGCTTGACACTGGGATCCAGATATACAAATACTTACAAATCATGTAATGGACAAAAGATTCTAGGAGCATATGTCAAAAACAATGTTCGTGATGAAATAGGCTTGATCCCAGTGCTTGACACTGGGATGACAGAGGGAGGTGGGATGGCAGAAGATGATGGAAGTAATACAAAAAGTTTCATCATCCCCATTGAATCGGCCTTAAAATCGATGTTCAAAGTTGAAATTTCCTTAGAGGAAGCGGAGAAAATCAGAAAAGGTCAAGAAATTATATTAAATAACTTGCGTAATTTAAAGAATTATGATATTTTTTGTACGATAGTGGGTAATGTACCTATTGCAATTTGCAGTTTTACTCATGGTTATGTGAAGCCTATTCGTGTTTTTAATATTTTGAAATGAGGTTTAGATGTCAATAACATCCCAAAAGAAAAAAAGTTTGATTAGTACATATGCAATTAAAGAAGATGATACAGGTTCATCTTTTGTACAGTGTGCAATTTTAACCGAGAGAATCAGTAATTTAACTGAGCATTTTAAAACGCATAAGCATGACCATAATTCTAAGCGCGGTTTACTTGTATTGATAGGTAGAAGGCGCAAGCACTTAAATTATATAAAGCGTAAATTTGGTAATGAAGCCTATCAAGAGTTAATAGAGAAGTTAGGCATTAGAAAATAATCGAGGAATTTTGTATGTTTAAAATTATAAAAAAATCTATAGATTGGGAGGGGCGTACCTTATCTTTAGAAACTGGGAAAATAGCACGTCAAGCTGATGGTTCAGTAGTTGTAAATTATGGAGATACTTCTATCTTAGTCACTGTTGTACGAAAAAAGAAGGAAGAAAGTGTTGATTTTCTCCCTTTGAATGTGCAGTTTATTGCAAAAAGTTATGCCATGGGTAAGATTCCTGGTGGTTTTTTTAAAAGAGAAGGAAAACCATCTGATAGAGAAACTTTAATTTCAAGAGTAATAGACAGAAGTATAAGACCGTTATTTCCTGAAGGTTTTCATGATGAAATTAGTGTAGTATGTAATCTATTAACTTACGATACAGTCAATTCTCCTGAAGTACCAGCATTGATAGGTACCGTCGCAGCTCTTGCAATTTCTGGTGTTCCTTTCCACTTTACTATAGCTGGAGTTATGGTCGGTTGTGATGAAAATAACAATTATATACTCAATCCTTCCGTTCAAGAGATGAAAGCAAGCAACTTGGATCTGTTTTTGTCTGGTGATGAAAATTCGATCTTAATGGTCGAATCAGAAGTCAAAGAGCTCTCTGAAGAAAATGTTTTGAGTGCAATAAAATTCGGCCATGAACATCTTCAACCTGTTATTAAGCTTATAAAAGAATTTGCTGATACAGTAGGCAATAAACCTGAAAGCTTTGCTCCTGTTGATATATCAAATATAACTCAAGAACTTGAAAAATATCGAAAAGACTTTGAAGAAGCATATTCAAAAACAGTAAAACAAGAGCGAGTTCAAGCTCTAGAAGTAGTCAGGAATAATATATTGAATACTCTTAAAGAGGCTGGAAAAGACGAAAAGTTAATTACTTATGCAGTAAAAAGCTTTGAAAGATCTTTAGTGCGTGAAATGATTAGAAGGAAAAGTGTGAGGATAGACAGCCGTAAGTATGATGAAATACGCCAGATAGAAATTGAGGCTGACATTCTACCCAAGACTCACGGTTCTGCACTATTTACAAGGGGTACCACTCAGGCACTAGTTGTTACTGCTCTTGGTACTACACAAGATGAGCAAATTGTGGATGACATTGAAGGGGATAGACGTGAACATTTTATGTTGCATTATAATTTTCCTCCATTTGCTGTTGGAGAGGCTTCTGCTATACGCGCACCAGGAAGGAGAGAAATTGGTCATGGTAAACTTGCTTGGAAAGCAATTCATCCTGTTTTACCTGATAAATCTGAATTTCCTTATACAATAAGGATAGTATCTGAGATTATGGAATCTGATGGTTCTTCTTCTATGGCAACAGTTTGTGGAACTTCCATTGCATTAATGGATACAGGTGTGCCAATAAAGGCTCCCGTTGCAGGAATTGCTATGGGTCTCATCAAAGACAAAAATGAGCATATAATACTTTCTGATATACTGGGCGATGAAGACTATCTTGGTGATATGGACTTCAAAGTAGCAGGAACTAGCGAAGGGATTACAGCACTGCAGATGGATATGAAAATTCCTGGTATAAGCTTTGAAATTGTTGAAAAATCTTTAGAACAAGCAAAAGTCGGAAGATTACATATCTTAGAAAAAATGAATGCAGTAATTTCAGAACATCGTAAGGATATAAAAGATCATGTACCAAGAGTGTTATCGTTTTATATAGATAAAGATAAAATTTCTGCAGCTATTGGTGCTAAAGGAAAAAATATACGCAGTGTATGTGAAAGAAGTAATGCAAAAATTGAAATAGGGGATGACGGTAAAGTTTCTGTTTTTGCCATTAGTAGTACTGAAGCTGAAGCTGCAAAGAATATGATGATTGATTCAATAACAGAGCTAGAACAAGGTTCTATAATTGATGCTAAAGTTGTAAAGATAGAGAAGTCTATTGTAGAGTTAGAACTTCTTAATGGAAGAAAAGGAAAAATGCATATAAGCGAGGTAGCTAATCAACATGTAGAGTCCATTGAGGATATACTTAAACAGGGTGATACCTTCAAAGCTTTGATAATTGACTTTGAAAAAGGTGGATGTCCAAAATTATCAAGACGTCGTGTTGATCAAGAAACAGGTGAATTTTTTGAAGGTAAGCTTTACAATGAAGAAAGGAGAGATGGTTTAAATAATAGGGATAATTATTATAACAACTCGTTTAATAAAAAACCTGGAGATAATTATCATAGTAATAGACCTACTCGTCCTCGTTCTGGTTTTAGTAATAGAAACAGACCAAAATTTGGTAATAATGACTCATCATCAGGTTTCTATTGAGGTTGAACTTAATTTCTATTATCTCAGTGTCGAAGCACTGGGATAATAGGAATTTTTAAAACTGACAAGATAACAAAAATGGTTTGTGTTATCTGTAGGGTTATAACGAAAGATTTTTAAGATCGTTTATAGCCTTTTTCATGTCTTCAGCTTTAAATATTGTTGATCCAGCAACTAATATATTTGCACCTGCTTTTATTATATCAGCTGCGTTAGAAAAGTTAACTCCACCATCTACTGAAACTTGTGTTTTAAGATTACGGTCCTGTATCATTTTCCTCACGGTAGATATCTTACTCAACTGCAAATGAATAAACTCCTGTCCTCCAAATCCAGGATTGACTGTCATAATTAGTACAATATCTAGCTCATCTATTATATACTCAAGCACGCTTGGAGAAGTTGAAGGAACAATTGAAACTCCAACTTGTATTATTTTTTTTGTATTGTTTTTATATGATTTTATCTTTCTTACTAGCCTCTCAAGATGTATCTCTGCTTCTGCATGTATAGTGATAATATCAGCACCAGCATTTATAAAACTTTCAATATGGTTACCAGGAGATTTAATCATTAAGTGTACATCAAAAGGAAGATTGCTATATTTACGTATCGCAGAGATAACATTCGGACCTATTGTAATATTTGGAACAAAATTTCCATCCATAACGTCTATGTGTATATAATCTACATTCAAGTCGCTAATTCTTTTTACTTCCTCTCCTAATTTTGCAAAGTCTGCTGAAAGTATAGAAGGTGCAATTTTAATACCCATAGACTACTTTTTACCAAAAATAAAAAAAGTAACTTATTTTTTAAACTCTGTCATCCCAATACTATATTAATCTCATTTAGAAATTTTTGTATCCTTCCAGATGCATGTGAAACCAGTCCTTTATTTTTCTCTGCCCATGCATCTGGTCATTGTAATACTCATTAGACTTCTTTCTTCGCCTTTTCTAAATATTCCAACACAGTTTCATGTAGCGCAGTCCAAGACATTTGCTTTTCCATATTCGATATAAATTTTTGTTTCCAAGTGTCCTTAAATTCTTGAAACCACTGCTTCTCAAAATTTTGGAAATTAGATAAAACTTGCGACCTAAACTCATTAATCAAATTCGAGACTTCTATAGCCTTTTCAGGGCTTATAGACTTAAAAGATAATATTTCATTCTTTAAAACATCTAGCTTTTCAAATGAATTAAGTCTAAATGGAATATAAAGTGAAGATCTTATATTGTATCTTAGATAAGAGTCATAATATAGCTTAATCTTGTACATGAGCATAGCAAATGCATCAGAAGAAATATTATTTTCATATTCTGCAAGAGAAGATAATAAATGCTTATAATCCTCTTCATTCAAAAATGGTGGCTTTAAGCTTAATTTAGTTTTATCACTTAAAGATAAGAATTCACTAAAAACAAGATTACTATACTTAACTAAAAATTCAGGCAAAATATCTTCTTGTTCTAATTTTAGAGGCAAGTCTTTTCTAATCTCTTTCGGCAAGTAGTGCATTGAAAACTGATTGATAACCCACGCAAAATTTTCATCAAACTCATTTGAGTAATTAGCATTATTGTCAGGAAAAATCATATTACCTTCCCTATCATTCCAAGGCAGTATTTTATAAAAAAAACCGTTTAACCTTTTTTTTAATTTCAAAATATTTTCACTCTTATCGCCTACCTTATACAAAACCTCATTTACTTTTTGTTCTGCGTCTTGAGGACTGATTCTATCACCTATATGCAATCCGATACCACTTTTCTCTAATAACTCCCAATCAAATAACTTATGTGGATCAGGCTTACGCATTGCGTAACCTTCAATTGCTGAGTTGTACACTATAGTGCCTATCTCAGCGTGACTAAATATCATATCTTTTCTAATCTTAAAGCGCTTCATGAGGTACAAAATCAGATCTTTGACAGATTTCATTTGCTCTTCTGGAAAAGGCTCAAGCCCTGTGTTTACAATCTCTATACCTATAGAATAATCATTCAGTTTTCGTAGCTCTTCAACCACATTATCTACTTGAACTTTCGCATAACTTATACCAGCATGCCATGCTCGTTTTTCAAGTGGAACCATCAGAGTAATGCTACCATCTCTATCAACAATAAGCTGTACTGATATCCCTGAAGAATTTAATGCGTATTTTGTACTTTTTAATGTTGGTGATTCGGTATGGTGCACCACCACCATCAACACTTTTTTGCCTTCTCTATCATCATAATTTAAACTCGGTGCAGGATCTAAAAATATTGGATTTTTTAATGATGTTTTCAAATCTTGAAAATCGTTCTCAATATCACTTAAACAAGATTGTTGTCCGTATACAAGAGGCGCTACAAGCAGCAACAGAAATAAAACAGACAAACATTTTTTTACTATAAGTTTCATGTAGCTCTACAAATTGCCCTCAATATAACTAAATTAGCATAATACACATAAAATGTTTACTTTTTTTTCAGCCAATCAAGACTTGCTACAGCTACAATTAATACTCTTATCATTACATTTTGGTGTTAAGTCAGGATAGAACGTAAGTATAGCGTCATTCTTTCTCACAAAAACCGATTGATAATTGTCATCTCCCATTTTATATAGACACATTCCATCTTTTCCCAGTTCCTTAAACGCCTTAGTAGCAAAAACTAAAAGGAGAGTAGACCGGCGGAACTTCCCCACCAGTCTCTCGCAGAACTGCACGGAAACCTCTCGGCTTATACAGCTCCCATTATTTAGCCTTTTGATCCTAACCCAAGTGTCCAATGATAGAAAATACTTGGAGACCTCTTTCTCACTTTTCCTAAAAATTGCTTTGCTAGTCTTCCGTGATCACGAAGTTTCTTATATTTTGTCCTGACCCATCTTATGAGGTATCTCTCTATATTCCTGAGAGATGGATACATCTCTGATTTATAAAACCTGCCATAGTACTGAAACCAGCCTCTGACTATTGGATCTATTTTCTTCGATATTTCCTCTAGTGTGGTCCATGTAATCCGATGTATTCTCCATGACTTTATGGTTTTCTTGATCTTCTTCTTGGCTTTGTTACTAATTGCAGGTAGAAATGAGATGAAATAATTCCTCATCTTATTCTTTGCTACTCTAGGTCTAAAAGTATAACCTAGAAAATCAAAGCTTTGTTTAGGAAATTGTTCTTTTCTATCATCATCCTTACTGTACACAATCTGTGTCTTTTCAGGATGTAACTTCAATTTACACTTAGCCAATCTTTCTTCAATCATTACTTTCATAAATCCTGCCTGTCTTTTAGTTCTGCAGTGCACTATCGCATCATCTACATATCTTTCAAATGGTACTGTTGGATAATTTTGTTTCATCCACATATCAAACGCATGGTGCATAAATATGCTTGAAATGATTGGGCTTATTGAACCTCCTTGCGGAACTCCTTTATCCCTTGTTACCCTACTGCCATCTGCTTGCTGAATGGGGGCTTTCATCCACCTCTCAACATACAGTATGACCCATTTGCAGTCTGTGTGTTTCTTGATAGCCTGCAGTGCTAAATCGTGGTCCAGATTGTCGAAAAACCCAGATATATCAAGATCTACCGTCCAATCATTTTTCCAACATCTCTTCCGTGCTGTGTATACCGCATCCAGCGCAGACTTATTTGGTCTATAACCATATGAATCTTCGTGAAATTTCGGTTCTACTAACGGCTCAAGATACATTGTAGCTGCTGTTTGCGCTATCCTGTCGAATACTGAAGGCACACATAAAATTCTTTGCCCTCCTGTATCTTTTGGTATCGCAACAGCTTTTACCGGCTCTGGAAAATAACTTCCGGATGACATCCGATTCCATAATTTGTATAGATTATCCTTTAGATTTTCTTCAAACTTTGTTATCGAGACCTCATCTACACCTGCTGCACCTTTATTTTTCGATACTTGTTTATAAGCTCTCCAAATAAGTTGCTTCGGTATATCAAAAGACTTTGTTTCATTCATTAACTCCTCCCTTTCGGTTGATAAATAATTAAAACTAAATAACTTAGCCCCTGACCTTACCCAGAAAAAGTAGACAGAAAGTTAAGACGTTTTTGAAGTAAAATAAAACGTTTTTTCAAAGAGGTGTGGTATGACAAAAAGAAAAGAATATACAGCAGAATTCAAAATTGAAGCTATAAGACTAGTAAAAGAAACAGGTCAATCATCAGCAAAAATAGCAAGAGATTTGGGTATTAGCGGTGATTCATTAAGCAGATGGGTAAAAACATACAATGATAGAATGTCTGGAGTAGATGCGTTTCCAGGAAAAGGGAAAGTAGCTCATTGTGACAAAGAAAAGTTTGATTTAAAGAAAGAGCTGGCAAGAGTAACGAGGGAAAGAGACATTTTAAAAAAAGCCCTGGGATATTTTGCAAACCAAAAAGAGTAAAATATTCTTTTATAAAAGAACATAAAAAATGCTATAAAATACGGGAATCATGCAGATTTTTGAACGTATCTGCTTGTGGTTATTATAAATGGATTACTAAGGAAAAAAACAACAAAAAATCAATAAGAGAAGAGCTCATACAAGATATTCAGAAGGTATATCGAGCATCACAATGCAGATACGGAGCTCCTAAAATTCACGCTGAATTAAAGGCTTTAGGTAAAAATTATAACATCAAAACAGTGCAAAATGTTATGCAGAAAAATGGCATTCAAGCTAAGCTTAGACGAAAGTTTAAAAGTAAAAAACCACAAATAGACAATAGAGTTATAACTCCTAACATATTAAATCAGAATTTCATCGCTGATCAACCTAACAAGATATGGGTAACTGATATTACGTACATAAAAACTAATGAAGGATGGTTATATTTGGCAGCAATAATAGATTTATATTCACGCATGGTGATTGGCTGGTCAATGAGTAATGCAGTAAATAGGCAATTAGTTATAGATGCGTTATTCATGGCTATTGGTAGGCGCAAATCTGCTAAAAATCTACTATTTCATAGCGATCAAGGATCGCAATACACCTCTAAAAATTATCAATTTTTACTAAGTACAAAAAATATTACTTCTAGTATGAGTCACAAAGGTTGTTGTTATGATAATGCTGTTTCAGAGAGCTTTTTTAGTTCACTTAAGAGAGAGTTACTCATTGATACTTCACAACACTCTGCACAACAAGCTAAAACCGCAATATTTGAATATATAGAAATTTTTTATAATAAACAGCGTAGACATTCTACTATTAACTATTGCATTCCTGAGCTTTTTGATTCATCATTCTCATAGTAAAAACGTCTTAACTTTCTGTCTACTTTTTCTGGGTAAGGTCACTCTTCTCATAATAGTGGAAACAGGATAAAATAGAGACTTAGGGTAATAAGAAGATAAAAGTGCCAGCAGCATACAGTTATGACTTAAGGAAAAAAGCCATGCAGGCGTTAGATGAAGGAGAGAGTAAAACAGCAGTAGCAAAGAGGTTCAAAATCGGTAGAGTAACATTGTACAAATGGGAGAAAAGGCGGAAAGAAACAGGAATCGAAGAAACTGGGAAATAGAGGCTATAATCATAAAATCACCGATTGGAATGCGTTTGCAGAATTTATAAAAAAGCACGGCGGTAAAACACAATCAGAGGTGCTGGGGCAATATAAGTCGTCAAACGATTCATAGAGCTCTAAAAAAATTTGGATTTACACGCAAAAAAAGACTTATGGATATGAAGAAAGAAACGAAGAAAAACGCGCTGAATTTCTGAAAGTCATATCGGCAGAGTCCCCTAAAAATTTGGCATATATTGATGAATCTGGTATAGACAATACAGAAGATTACCAATACGGATATTGCAGAAAGGGAGAATGCACTAAAATCAGGTAAGAAAACTCAGAGAGTTAGCATGATTGCAGCTTTAAATAAGGGAAAAATGTTGCACCTATGACGTTTGAAGGCTATTGTGATACAGAGGTTTTTAATGGCTGGTTCGAGCAATTTCTGGCACCAATTTTACAGCCTGGACAAACAGTGATTTTAGATAATGCAACTTTTCATAAGTCTAAAAAGATTGTCGAACTTGCCAAAAGGGTTGGTGCAGACATTCTGTATCTGCCTCCATATTCTCCAGATTTCAATAAAATTGAGCATCATTGGTTTGCTATAAAAAACAGAGCCAGGAAAAACATTCCTCTGTTTCCACTATTATGAGAACAGCTATACTTTAGTTTTGGGAGAATAATTGGGAAAATCTGTCTAGTTATTTTAAATATTCCGGCCCTGTAAGAAAATTAATTTATACCACAAATCCTATTGAAGGGTTACATAGACAGATCAGAAAATTTACTAAGACTAAGGGCTCATCTACTAGCACAAATGCCTTGTATGAACAGGTATATTGTGCTATAAAAAAGGTAGGAGAAAAATGGGCTATGCCTATACATGATTGGGTTTTGACTATGTCTCAACTTGATATCTTTTTTTCTTGTAGAGTTGAATTAAAAATGTGGTTTGACACAGTTTATTTAACACTCCCTTTTTGAAAGGGACAGATCGCTAAAAATATTTAAACAACTAATTCTTATAACTTTATACCAATAAAACTATTCCCACCTTAATTATCAAACAGTAACGTATAGAACTACAAACTTTTGTATATTAAGAAATTGTTTAAATTGCATACCTGGCTACTATGTCCCCTACTTCCAAGATAAAGTACCTTTCACTAAAAAATATTGAATTTAATTTTTGTAATCACTTAAGTCTAGTATTATTTTGTTAATGTATCGTTCATTTGCATCCTTGATGATAAATTTTATACCATTTTTATATCTTATAACTTCATCTACAGAAGGTACCTTACCAGCAATTGAAAGAACCAAACCACTAAGTGTGGCATAATGCTCTTCAGAGTCACACAACTCTATTTTTAGATTTTCCTCTATATCCTTTATAAGGGCCCTTGCTGATATTTCAAACTTATTTTGAGATAATTCAGTAATGGTGTGTTCTGAATTTAACTCATTCTCGTTATCAATATTTGGTATCAATTCCTCTATAAGATCATTTATCGAAATTAAACCATCAGTTCCGCCATATTCATCCAGTACAATAGCTAAATATGACTTGGAAGATTTCATTCTAACAAAAAGATTTGTTGCTTTCATTGAGGCTGGGACAAATATTACATTTTGTATAATATTTCTCAGATTAAAATCTTTATTCTTATTGAAAATGATATCTTTTACGTAAAAAAAGCCTATTACGTTGTCAAAGTTATTCTTATAAGTTGGTATCTTAGCATGGTAAGTGTTTTTCACCTTCTTTATTACCTCATCCTTGCTCGATTCAATATCTACTGCACATATCTCCTTACGTGGAGTCATTATATCCATGATACTACAATCACGGAATTTTAACAGACTATTAAGTATGTCAAGACCTGACAGATCACCCATTAATGCCTCAGTCGCACATTTTTTTAACACAGAAGTTTTGTTGAAGAGAAAGAGAAAAATTCTGTATGCTATTTTTTCTACCAAAGTTCTTTTCTTATTCAATTTATTCCCTTTAATGGTGAAAATATCTTTAGATAAGGTCTATCAAGAAAACTGTTATTAAATGTTTAATAAGCATGTGAATAATGTCAAATTAATTTGTGAATCATTTGTTGACATAAAATACTAACAATTGATCAACAATTTTTTCAATGACATATACATAATTATATAACAATCCATGATAGTAAAGCTTTTTTCCATAAAAGAAAATTACTAACATTCTAGACATCTTACTTATACACATAAATCATAAAGGAAAATCAATAGTATAGAGAAGTTATTAACATATTTATCCACAAGCTAAGTAATACTAATTTTTACTGAATTTTAAGTTAATAACAATTTATTGATAGAACTACTACTACTACTATACTTTAGTTTAGATAAAAAGTAGATAAAGTAGAT